>NZ_CP104152.1:4205000-4502135 GCF_025200795.1 Rhizobium sophoriradicis | reverse complement strand
AGTGCCGCCTTTCAATTCCACCGGCCGGCCTCCGCTAAAACAGCCGCCCGAGCATTCCCCGCCTTTGACGGGCTGGCGGCATCCTCATGAAGCCGCTCGCCTGCCGGTTCACTCAAACACGGCACAGAACTCCGGTGCAGGGACCGCGTTCATGCGGTACCTTCATCGGCTTTCCATGCCAGGCTGGCGGTCAAACCTCGTTTTCGGCCGACCAGCCCGAACGCAATATTACTATCCCCTATCCCGCAGCCTCACGTTAAACGTGGGGTTGCCATAGGCACAAAACATCCCTGCCCCGTAACAGCCACGTTACGGCTCAAATCCGTCGAGTGCTTGAAAAAACGGAAGCGCAAGGCTCCGTAACAAATGGTACAAACCTATCGCCCTGCCGACGTGGCAGTTAAGACCGAGCCTCTGCAGGTGATGTCCGCGCCCTTTGTTGAAAGCCATTTAGGCAGGATCAAATGGCAAGATCAACGATGAATTTTACGCAAAATTAAGATGCGGCCATTGACTCCGCCCGCCCTTTTCGGGCGTCACACCACCGTCAAAAAAGAATCGCTTTTGAATCAAGGAGATTCCCCGTTCGGGCTATTTTGACACGCAATGAAAGAAAAAAAATAAAAATCTTCTTGACTCGCCCAGGGTCACCGGAGCGCAGGCCAGAGTCGCGCGGCGCCGAAGCATCCTATCGCAAGTCATTGTTTTTTATGGACTTTTCCTGTCATGGCAGTGACACGAAACAGTCGTGCGATTAACCATGAAGAGGCCAAACAGCGGAATCGAAAAAGCCCGGTAAAATTACCGGGCTAATCATAACGAGGAGGTCGTTAATGGAAGATTACGCGGTCGCGGAGACCGAAAGAGCCTTCACACGAGCGGCCAGGCGCGAGACCTTGCGGGATGCCGTGTTGGAGTGCAGCACGCCCTTGCTGGCGGCGCGGGCAAGCTCCGGCTGAGCGGCCAGGAAAGCGGCCTTCGCCTTGTCGGCGTCACCGGATGCGATAGCCTCTTCGACCTGGCGAACGAAAGTACGAACGCGCGAGCGACGAGCCTTATTGACGTCGGTACGGCGGGCGATCTTGCGGGTCGCTTTTTTCGCCGAAGTTGTATTGGCCATGGATGCCTCTCTCAAGAAATCGAACAAACTCCGCCATTACCGCGGGCCCTGCGGCCACCAAATCCAGCAATGCGGGAGCAATCGCGGAAAACCAGAGCGGCTTTCCGAACCGTGGGCGGGCATATAACCCTAAAGCCTGCCCACGTCAACGCGGATTTTCAAGCTTTCCAGCCGGAAGCGCCGAAAAGCATTCAACGGTGCTTAAAGGCAGGTTTGCGCTTCTCGACAAAGGCCGCCATGCCTTCTTTCTGATCATCGGTGGCAAAGAGACTGTGGAACAGGCGGCGCTCGAAGCGGAGCCCCTCCTCCAGCGTCGTTTCGAAGGCACGGTTGACCGCCTCCTTGGCCATCATCACCGAGGGCTGCGAAAGGGAGGCGATCTTTTCCGCCGCGGTAAGCGCCTCGTCGAGCAGACGCTCGGGCGCCACCACACGCGAAACGAGTCCCGATCGTTCGGCTTCCGCCGCATCCATCATCCGGCCGGTCAGGACAAGATCCATCGCCTTCGCCTTGCCGACGGCGCGCGTCAGCCGCTGCGAGCCGCCCATGCCGGGGATGACGCCGAGGGTGATTTCCGGCTGGCCGAATTTCGCCGTCTCCGAGGCGATGATGAAATCGCACATCATGGCGAGCTCGCAACCGCCGCCGAGGGCAAAACCGCTGACGGCGGCGATGACAGGCTTGCGGGCCTTGGCGACGTCGTCCCAGCCGCTGATGAAATCACTCTTATAGATGTCGGCGAACTGGAGCGACTGCATTTCCTTGATGTCGGCGCCGGCGGCAAAGGCGCGTTCGGAGCCGGTGATGACGATCGCGCCGATCGCCTCGTCGGCATGGAAGGAGGCGTAGGCCGCCTTCAACTCCTTGAGGACGGTGGAGTTCAACGCATTCAGCGCCTGCGGGCGGTTCAGCGTGACGAGGCCGACATTGCCTCGGGTTTCGACGATCAGGGTCTCGTAAGCCATGCTGGTCTCCCGTTTTCTCTCATTTCTGGCAGGCGGCGCAATAGAAGGTGGAGCGACCCGCCTGCACGATACGGGCGACCGTACCGCCGCAGCCGGGCGTGCCGCAAGCCTGGCCTTCGCGATCATAGACGGAGAAGGAATGCTGGAAATAGCCGAGCGATCCGTCCGTCTGGATATGGTCGCGCAGCGACGATCCGCCGGCGGCGATGGCATCGGCGATGACGTCGCGGATCGAGGCGACGAGCAGGCCGAGCTTTTCCTTCGGCTTGCCGCCCGGTGTCACCAGGGTGCCGGCGGCGCGGATGGGCGAAAGTTGCGAACGCCATAGCGCTTCGCAGACATATATATTGCCGAGACCGGCGATGTTCTTCTGGTCGAGAAGCGCGCTCTTCAAGGGCTGCGCCTTGTCGCGGAAACGGTCGGCGAGATAGGCGGCGCCGAGATCGTTTCCCGTCGGCTCCGGGCCTAGATCGCGGAAGAAAGGGTGGGCGGCAAGATCGGCTCGTCTTACCATATCCATGAAGCCGAAACGGCGCGGGTCGTTATAGACGACGCGGCGCGGGCCGCCCGAGCCCTCGAGATGAAAGACGACGTGATCGTGCTTCTCGTCCTTGGTGCGGGCATGGTGGAATTCGCCCGGTGTTTCGGAAACGGCCCCCTCCTCGATGCGGAAGGAACCCGACATGCCGAGATGGGAAATCAGCGTATTGCCGTCGTCGAGATCGACCAGCAGATATTTGGCGCGGCGGCCAAGCCCGATAATGGTGCGGCCGGAAACCCTGTCCACCAGGGCATCGGGAAAGGGGAAGCGCAGGTCCCTGCGGCGCAGCTCCAGCCTTGCGACGCGAGCCCCTTCCATCGCCGGCGCCAGCCCGCGTTTGACCGTTTCGACTTCTGGCAATTCCGGCATCTTAACCCATCTATATCGAACGTGTTTCAACCGAGGACGATGTGCGCTATAGCGCCAGTGAGCCGCGGAGAGCGCGGCCCAGTGATAACGTCGCGCGCGGTCTTTCGCTATGGCCGCGTGCCCGAATCTTGAAGGAACGGAGCAGCCTGATGTCAGAAAGCCGCACTTCCGCCGATGGCGGCATGGAGACCTCCTACGGCTTTCGCGAAGTGCCCGGCGGCGAGAAGCAGGGCATGGTCAACCAGGTGTTCCACAAGGTCGCCAAACGCTACGACATCATGAACGACGTCATGTCGATGGGCATGCACCGCGCTTGGAAGGATGCGATGATCGCCGCGCTCAATCCGCGCAAGGAACCGGGCTACAAGGTGCTCGACGTTGCCGGCGGCACCGGCGACATCGCCTTCCGCATCGTCGAGGCTTCGGGCCGGCAGGCGCATGCGACCGTGCTCGACATCAACGGCTCGATGCTCGGCGTCGGCGCCGAACGGGCGGAAAAGAAGAAGCTTTCCGGCAATCTGACCTTCATCGAGGCGAATGCCGAAACGCTGCCTTTCGAGCCCGCCAGCTTCGACGCCTATACGATCGCCTTCGGCATCCGCAACGTGCCGCGGATCGATATCGCGCTCTCTGAGGCCTATCGTGTGCTGAAGCGCGGCGGCCGGCTGCTGGTGCTGGAATTTTCCGAAGTCGACATGCCGCTGCTCGACAAGATCTATGACGCCTGGTCGTTCAACGCCATTCCGCAATTCGGCAAGGCGATCACCGGCGATGCCGAACCCTACCAGTATCTGGTGGAATCGATCCGCAAATTCCCGAACCAAGAGAATTTCGCGGCGATGATCCGCCAAGCCGGCTTTTCGCGCGTCAGCTACACCAATTATACCGGCGGCATCGCCGCACTGCATTCCGGCTGGAAGCTCTGAGGGAATGAGGGAAATAAAGACAAACCTCCCTCGGCGGAGCATTTCGGCATGAGCACTTTCGGAGCCTATTTCCGCCTTTGGCGCGTCGGCTGGGTGCTCGTGCGTGAGGGCGTCGTCTCGGCGCTTCCTTCCGAAGGCCTGCCGCCTTCGGTCGCGCTCGCCAAATCCGTCGTCACGATTTTCGAGCGAAGCAAGGCAAAGCATCAGAAGCGCAGCGACCGGCTGGCGCAAGCCGTCGAGCGGCTTGGTCCCTCCTATGTGAAGATCGGGCAGTTCCTGGCGACGCGGCCTGACGTGGTCGGCGTCGAATTCGCCAACGACCTGTCGCAGCTGCAGGACCGCATGGCCTTCTTTCCCTCGGCTGCCGCCAAGGCGAATATCGAAGGCTCGCTCGGGCGGCCGATCGGCGAACTCTATGCGAGCTTCGGCGAGCCGATCGCCGCCGCCTCGATCGCACAGGTGCACCCGGCCGAAGTGGAGACACCGCAAGGCCGAAAGAAGGTCGCCGTCAAGATCGTGCGACCCGGCGTGCGCCAGCGTTTTGCGCACGACATCGAGGCCATGTACCTCGTCGCCCATATGCAGGAGCGTTTCATGCCGTCGAGCCGGCGGTTGCGGCCGGTCGAGGTGACGAAGACGCTCGAACAGACGACGAAGGTGGAGATGGATCTTCGCCTGGAGGCGGCAGCGCTTTCGGAGATCGCCGAAAATACCGACAGCGATCCCGGCTTCCGCGTACCGAAGGTAGACTGGGAGCGCACGGGCCGCGACGTCATCACCATGGAGTGGATCGACGGCACGAGAATGTCTGACGTCGAAGGGCTGCGCGCGGCCGGCCACGATCTCAACCTGCTCGCCGACACGCTGATCCAGTCGTTCCTGCGCCATACGCTGCGCGACGGCTTCTTCCATGCCGACATGCACCCGGGCAATCTCTTCGTCGATGCCGGTGGCATGATCGTCGCCGTCGACATGGGCATTGTCGGGCGGCTCGGCAAGAAGGAGCGGCGGTTCCTCGCCGAAATCCTCTACGGCTTCATCACCCGCGATTACGTCCGCGTCGCCGAGGTGCATTTCGAGGCGGGCTATGTACCCGGCCACCACAATGTCGAGAGCTTCGCCCAGGCAATCCGGGCGATCGGCGAGCCGATCCATGGACAGCCGGCCGAGACGATCTCGATGGGCAAGCTGCTGACGCTGCTGTTCGAAGTGACCGAACTCTTCGACATGGCGACACGGCCGGAACTGGTGATGCTGCAGAAGACCATGGTCGTCGTCGAGGGCGTGTCGCGCATGCTCAACCCGCGTTTCAACATGTGGAAAGCCTCCGAGCCCGTCGTCGGCGACTGGATTCGCACCAATCTCGGGCCTAAGCGGATCGCGACTGATCTCAAGGACGGGCTGAAGGCGGCGGTCAAGCTTGCCGAAGCAGTGCCGGAAATTGCCGCAAAGACCGAAAAATTCCACCATCAGCTCCTGCATATGAGCGAGCACGGCCTGCGTTTCGACGAGGAGACAGCCGAGGCGATCGGCAAGGCGGAAGCACGGCACAACCGCTCGGCCAGGATCGCGCTGTGGGTCATCGCATTGACGCTTCTCTATATTGCCTGGATGCTGAGCTGACCGCCTCCCGATAACATGCTGTGTTCGGCATTTAGGATATCCCATGTAACGGAGGGCTCGCTTAGTCTCACCGTTTAGGAGATCTGGCACATGCAGCACGAACGCCCCGGCATCGAACTTTCCGGACGACCGCTTGGTTTTGCCGAGATGGTGACTATCGGTGCGGGCAAGGCGACGATTTCTGCTTCGCCGACCGGCATGGCCCGCATCGCCATCGCCCGCGAGATTGTCGAGGATGCGATCGCCTCAGGCATGCCGGTCTACGGCTCGACAACAGGTGTCGGGGCCATGAAGGATGTGGAGTGGTCGGCCGACGAACTCGACACCTTCAATCTCGGCCTGGTGCGCGCCCATCATTTCGGCACCGGCACGCCGTTTTCCTGCAACGTCGTGCGCAATGCCATGGCGATCCGCGTCAATACGGCGCTGACCGGCCAGGTCGGCTGCACGCCCGAGCTGATCCAGGCCTATATCACGATGCTGGAAGCCGATCTCATTCCGGTCGTGCGCCGCACCGGCTCGATCGGCTGCGCCGATATCGGCCTGATGGGGCAGATCGGCGCGGTGCTGACCGGCGTCGGCGAAGCGGTCTACCGCGGCAATCGGATGCAGGCAGCCGACGCCTTCCGGGCCGCGAGACTGCAACCGGTGCGAATGGCGCCCCGCGACAGCCTCGCCTCGCTGAGCGTCAATGCGGTGAGCTTTGCTGCGGCGGCGGAAACGACACGCAATGCGGCGGCCTCGATCCGCGTCCTGCTGGCGACGGCGATGATGGCGGCTGGCGCGCTCGGCGCCTCCCGCGACCCCTGGAAGGCCGTCCGCCATGTCGGCACGGCGCGCGAGGCGCTGATCGGCGCCTGGCTCTGCAATGCGTCGGAGGAATGGAACTGGCCGGTTGCAACGCATGTGCAGGATCCCCTCAGCCTGCGCATGATCGCCCAGGTGTTCGGTGCGGTCATCGAAAACCTGCTGTCAACAGGCCATAAGATCCTTGCCGCCACCGGCCGCTCGGACGACAATCCCGTGGTGGTGGAAGGCAGGGTGATGACCTCGGGTGGATCGCTGCCGCTCGATGTGACGATCCTGCTCGAATCGGCGGCGCTGTGCATGGCGCATGCGGCGCGCAACGCCTTCAACCGCTGCGTCATTCTCGGCAACGGCCAGCGGCGCGACCTGCCGGTCAATCTGGTACCGCCGGGTCGGATCGCCACCGGCTTCGGGCCGATCATCAAGCTCGCCGGCGAGATCTTCTCGCGCGTCTTGTCGATGTCCGGCCCCGTTTCGGCGCAGTCGCTGGTCGTTGCGGCCGGCCTCGAGGACGAGGCGGCCTTCCTGCCGCTCGTCATCGAGCGCTTCGAGCGGCAGATGCAGGCGCTGAAGCGGCTTGCCGCACTCGAGGCGCTGCTCTCGGCCCAGGCAATCGACATTCTCGGAGACGAACCGAAGGGTGTTGCCGGCATGCTTTATCAGGTCGTGCGCAAACATGCGGCGTTTTATACCGTCGACCGGCCGCTTTCGGCCGAGGTGGAGGCGATCGAGGAAGAGCTCGGATCGGACGACTTTCTGACAAAACTGACCGAACAGGTGCCGATCGCCTCCTTCGACGATTTCTTCGCACTCGGCTCGCCGGAGCCCATCGAGGAGCGGCTGGCGAGCCGAACAGGATGATGCCGGGCCAAGGACTGAAAATCTGGATCCTGTTCTACATTAACCAGATGATGCCATCCGACAGACGTCACGCTTTTGGCATCACGCTCCAGCCGGCAACGGTCTGATTTCAGCCCAGGGAGGAAGCGACATGGACTTCGATCTCGTTCTGCAGGGCACGGTGGTGCTGCCGGACCGCATCCTCGAAGAGGGCTATGTCGCCGCCCGCGACGGCAAGATCGCCGAGATCGGCCTCGGCGTGCCGCCTGCGGCGCGCGAACGGCATCTGCTCGGCAAAGCACTGATCCTGCCCGGCGCGATCGACGCCCAGGTGCACTCGCTTTCCCAGAAGGATCAGGAGGATTTCATCTGGTCGACGCGGTCGGCGGCGGCCGGAGGCGTGACAACAATCGTCGACATGCCCTATGACGAGGGCGATCTCGTCTGCTCGGCGGCGGCGGTGAAACGCAAGATCGACCATGCCGGGCAGCAGGCGCGTGTCGACTTCGCGCTTTACGGCACCGTCGATCCGGAAGAAGGCCCGGCGCGGATCGGCGAGATGGTCGAGGCGGGCGTCGCGGCCTTCAAATTCTCGACCTTCGGCACCGATCCCAAGCGTTTTCCGCGTATCCCGCCGGCCCTGCTCGACGCCTGCTTTGCGGCGATCGCTCCGACCGGACTGACGGCAGGCGTGCACAACGAAGACGACGAGGCGGTGCGCAGCTATATCGAGCAGGTGAAGGCGCGCGGCATCACCGACTGGCGGGCGCACGGCCTGTCGCGGCCACCAATCACCGAACTCCTGGCCATGCACACGATCTTCGAAACGGGTGCCGCGACCGGCTGCCCCGCCCATGTGGTGCATTGCTCGCTCGGGCGCGGCTACGATATCGCCCGCGCCTATCGGCGTGACGGTTTTGCGGCGACGGTCGAATGCTGCATCCATTATTTGACGCTCGACGAAGAGAACGACGTCAAGCGCCTCGGCGGCAAGGCGAAGATCAATCCGCCGCTGCGGCCGCGCGCCGAGGTGGAGAAGCTCTGGCGGAAGGTGGCCGAGGGCGATGTCTGGCTGGTTTCGACCGATCACGTCAGCTGGTCGGAAAACCGCAAGACCAATTCCGACATGCTCGCCAACGCATCCGGCGTGCCCGGACTCGAGGTGATGGTGCCGCTTTTCGTCAAAGGCGCCATCGAGCGCGGCATTCCGCTGACATGGGCAGCCAGGCTGATGGCGGAGAATCCGGCCAAGCATTTCCGGCTCGACCATATCAAAGGGGCGCTGAGGCCGGGCAAAGATGCCGATATCGCCGTGCTGGAACCGCGGGACACGATCTATGATGCATCGGCAAGCGGCAACAATGTCGTCGGCTGGAGCCCCTATAACGGCATTGCCCTGCCCTGGACGGTGGCGGCCACCTACCTGCGCGGCGAAAAGATCGCTGAGGGGGGCAAGGTGCTGGCCAAACCCGGCACCGGCCGGTTCGTCCGGCCGCCGCCGCGCCACGTCATTGCGGGAGCTGGTGCATGAGCCGCAATCCTCCCGTCAATGCCAACAGGATCGCTGAGGATATCGAGGCGCTGGCCGAAATTACCGAGCCGGGACATCCCTGGACGCGGCGGGCCTTCTCGCCGCTCTTTCGCGAAGGCCGGAGCTATCTCGAAGCCCGGATGAAGGCGGCCGGATTGGAAACGCGGATCGACGCGGCCGGCAATCTGATCGGCCGGCGCACCGGCCGCAAACCATGGCTAGGCACGATCATGCTCGGTTCGCATTCCGACACGGTGCCGGACGGCGGCCGCTTTGATGGCATTGCCGGCGTGATCGCGGCGCTTGAGGTGGCACGCGCGCTCAGCGACCAGAGCATCGAGCTCGACCACGATCTGGAGATTGTCGATTTCCTCGCCGAAGAAGTCAGCATCTTCGGCGTCTCCTGCATCGGCAGCCGCGGCATGACCGGGCAACTGCCGGAGTCCTGGCTTTCGCGCGTCAGCGGCGGTCTCGATCTTGCCGGAGGCATTGCCCAGGTGGGCGGCGAGCCTGGCGTCCTGGCGCAGCAGAAGAGGCCGGATATTGCCGGCTTTCTCGAGCTGCATATCGAGCAGGGACCGGTGCTCGAAGCCGAACGGGAGGATGTCGGGATCGTCACCGCGATTGCAGGTATTACCCGCATCGAAATCACTGTCGAAGGACGGGCTGACCATGCCGGCACGACGCCGATGGACCGGCGGGCCGATGCGCTGGTGGCGGCATCCCAGCTGGTGCTCGACATCCGTAACGCCGCCGCCGAGCTGGCCAAGACGCCGGGGCATTTTGCCGCGACGGTCGGCGAATTCAGAGTCGAGCCGAATGCCGCCAATGTCGTGCCGTCGAAAGTCGCGCTGCTGATCGACGGCCGCGCTGAAATTCGCGCCGATATGGAGGCCTTCTGCCGCTGGCTCGAAGGCCATGTCGAAAAGCTGGCGACCGCCTATGGCGTGAGGATCGAAGCGCCGACCCGGGTATCCGACAATCTGCCGACGCCGGGCGATGCCAGGCTGCTTTCGGCGCTCGAGGCCGCCTGCGAACGTGTCGGCGCGAAATATCGGCGCATGGCCTCGGGCGCCGGGCACGACACGGCCTGGATCGCCAAGGTGGCGCCGGCGGCCATGATCTTCGTGCCCTGCCGGGGAGGCCGCAGCCATTGCGAGGACGAGTGGGCCGACAATGACGATATCGCGATCGGCGCCGCCGTGCTGTTCGAGGCGGTGCGCGAGATGGACACGGATTCGAAGCGGGATAAGGCGGATGGGACGCATACTGGTTGAGAAGGACGTCGAAGCCGCCGTCAAGGGCGGCTCCGTCTATGCCGCCGGCGGTGGCGGTTGGGCCGATCACGGGCGCATGCTCGGGCTTGCGGCAGTCAATGCAGGCAAGCCGGAGCTGGTGTCGATCGACGAACTGCGGGACGATGACTGGATCGCGACGGCCGCCGCCATCGGCGCGCCGGCCTCCACCACCCCCTGGGAAATGCAGGGCATCGATTACGTCAAAGCCGTGCAACTCCTGCAGGAGGCGCTGGGCGAAAAGCTTTCCGGGCTGATTATCGGCCAGAACGGCAAATCCTCGACGCTAAACGGTTGGCTGCCGTCGGCGATCCTCGGCACCAAGGTGGTCGACGCCGTCGGCGATATCCGCGCCCATCCCACCGGCGACATGGGCTCGATCGGCATGGCCGGCTCGCCTGAGCCGATGATCCAGACCGCCGTCGGCGGCAATCGCGCCGAAAACCGTTATATCGAACTGGTGGTGAAGGGGGCGACGGCGAAAATCTCGCCGGTGCTGCGTGCCGCCGCCGATCAATCCGGCGGCTTCATCGCCAGCTGCCGCAATCCGCTGCGCGCTTCCTATGTCCGCAGCCATGCGGCACTCGGCGGCATCTCGATGGCGCTTACGCTCGGAGAGGCGATCATCGCGGCAGAGAAACGCGGCGGGCCCGCTGTTATCCATGCGATCTGCAAAACGACGGGCGGGCATATCCTCGCCGAGGGCGTGATATCTAGAAAGGACGTCGTCTACACCAGGGAAGCCTTCGACATCGGCACGGTTATCGTCGGTTCGGGGGCAAAATCGGTGACGCTGCATGTGATGAACGAGTATATGGCCGTCGACGACGCCGATGGCGGCCGACTTGCCACCTTCCCCGCAGTCATCACCACGCTGTCTCAGGAGGGCGAGCCGCTCAGCGTCGGCCAGCTTAGGGAAGGCATGCGGGTCTTCATCCTGCATGTGCCGAAGGATATCATCCCGCTATCGGCAAGCGTGCTTGATCCCACCGTCTATCCCGTCGTCGAAAAGGCGATGGGGATCGAGATCGCCCGCTATGCGCTGGAAACGAAGGCCTGAACCATGACGCGCGATCCCGGGCTCGAAGAACTGCTGCGCGAGGAACTCGGCGACCGGCCGGGGCTTACGGAAAAATCCATGTTCGGCGGCCGGGCCTTCCTGCTGAACGGCAATCTGCTTTGCGGCGCGCGCAGCGACGGCATGCTGATCCGCCTCGGCAAGGGCAATGACGGCTGGGCGCTGGCCCTGCCCGGCGTGATCCAGATGCTGTCCGGCGAGCGGGTAATGCAGGGCTGGGTGCGGGCCACGGCCGAGGTTTATGGCGACGATGGACTGAGACGGCGTTTACTGGACAGCGCGCTCGCCTACCTGAAATCGCTGCCAGGGAAGTGACGCAGCTATTCCCCCTTCTCCCCAGCGGGGAGAAGATGTCCGAAGGACAGATGAGGGGGCGAGCGGCAAAGCCGCGAGTGCCTGGAGCGCAAGCGAAGGGCAATGAATGTTGCACCGTGTGGCCCCCTCATCCGACCCTTCGGGCCACCGACCGGGGTCGAGCCACAGGTCTCGACCCGTCCTTCGGACCCCCGTTGGGGAGAAGGGAAACCAGAGACCAAGCGAGGAACAACCATGCCGAAGGCCAATCCACGTCATCCGAAATTTCCCATCCCCGGCGGGCCGGAGCTGCGTGCTAAGGGCTGGCGGCAGGAAGCGCTGTTGCGCCTGCTCGAAAACGTGCTGTCGGTCGGCGAGGATCCCGAAAACCTGATCGTCTATGCCGCGCTCGGCAAGGCGGCCCGCAGCTGGGCGGCGCATAAGGGCATCGTCAAAGCGCTGACCGAGATGGAAGAGGATCAGACGCTGCTGATCCAGTCCGGCAAGCCGATCGGGTTGGTGAAGACGCACGCCAAGGCGCCGCTCGTCATCATGGCGAACTGCAATATCGTCGGGCAATGGGCGAAAGCCGAGATATTCTACGAGCTGCAGCGCAAGGGACTGATCTGCTGGGGCGGACTGACGGCAGGCGCCTGGCAATATATCGGCAGCCAGGGCGTCATCCAGGGCACTTACGAGATCTTCATGCGCATTGCCGAGCGGCGCTTCGGCGGCGATCTCGCCGGCCGATTCGTGCTGACGGCCGGCCTCGGCGGCATGGGCGGGGCGCAGCCGCTCGCCGGCCGCATGGCGGGGGCTGCCATCCTCTGCGTCGACATCGATCCGGAGCGCGCCCGCAAGCGCCAGCAGATCGGTTATCTCCAGGAGATCGCGCCCGATCTCGATACCGCCCTTGAGATGATCGATGCGGCGGTGAAGGACAAGCGGGCGCTCTCCGTCGGGCTCGTCGGCAATGCGGCGGAAGTCTATCCCGAAATCGCAAGGCGCGGCATCGTGCCCGACATCGTCACCGACCAGACCTCGGCGCATGACCTCGTCTATGGCTATGTGCCGAAGGGCATGAGCCTCGATCAGGTGAGAGAACTGCGCGACGATGGCCAGGGGCAGTTGATGGCGGCAAGCCGCGCTTCGATCGTCGATCATGTCACGGCGATGCTGGATTTCCAGAAACGCGGCTCCGAGGTCTTCGACAACGGCAACCTGATCCGCACCCAGGCGAAAGAAGGCGGCGTCAGCAATGCCTTCGACATTCCGATCTTCACCGAAGCCTATCTGAGGCCGCTCTTTGCTCGGGCGATCGGCCCCTTCCGCTGGATGGCGCTGTCGGGCGAGGAGAGCGATATCGCCCGCATCGACGATCTGCTGCTCGAACTCTTCCCCGACAACAAGATCATCACCAACTGGATCCGGCTGGCGCGCGAGCACGTTCCCTTCGAGGGGCTGCCGGCCCGCATCGCCTGGCTCGGCCACGGCGAACGCACGATGCTGGCGCTGCGCGTCAATGCGCTGGTCGCAGGCGGCGAACTGAAAGGCCCGGTCGCCTTTTCGCGCGACCATCTCGATGCCGGCGCCATGGCGCATCCCAATATCATGACCGAGCGGATGAAGGACGGCTCCGACGCGATCGCCGACTGGCCGCTGATCGACGCGATGATGCTCTGCTCGTCGATGGCCGATCTCGTCGTTGTCCATTCCGGCGGCGGCGGCTATGCCGGCTATATGACAAGCTGCGGCGTCACCGTCATCGCCGACGGCACCGAAGCCGCCGACGAGCGGCTCGACCACGCGCTGACCAACGACACCGCCTTGGGCGTCATGCGGTATGCTGACGCGGGCTACGAAGAGGCGCTGGATGAGGTGATGAAGAAGGACGTGCCCTATATCCGGCTTGGTTGAAATGTAAGTCGAGCTGCTATATATCATTGTCATATCTCACCGAGGGCCGTGACATGGAAACCGCAAAAATCTTCTGGTCAGGGCGGTCGCAAGCCGTCCGCTTGCCGAAGGAATTCCGCTTTGATGGCGATAGTGTCACCATCCGGCGCCAAGGGCGTGCGATCGTTCTCGAACCGATTTCCGACAATTGGGATTGGCTGGCTGACGTGATCGGTCCGGTCGATCCCGACTTCGCGACAGCGGCAGAAGAGCAGCCTGCGCAGCAAGAACGACCCGAGCTCGACTTCTTCAAATGAAGTACCTGCTCGATACAAATGCCGTCATTGCCTTGATGAAGGGCAATGACCGCCTCATCGCCGAACTGCGCAAGCACACACCGACGGATTTCGCCATGCCGGCGATCGTTGCGCATGAACTCTTTTACGGCTCTTACAAAAGTTTGCATATCGATGAGAATCTGGCGCGGATCGATGCGCTACAATTCGCCATACTGGAATTTGACCGGAACGACGCGCGCAGGGCCGGAGAAGTTCGCGCAGCGCTGCGAGCATCGGGAACGCCCATCGGCCCCTATGACGTCCTGATTGCCGGGCAGGCCGCTGCGCGCGGCCTCGTCCTGATCACCCGCAATCTGAGGGAATTCGAGCGCGTGGCGGACCTGCAGGTAGAGAATTGGGAAGGCTCGCCTTGATCGGTTTATCGCGGCGGTGCATCAATCGATCAGATTCGAAACTTCGATGAGGTTGCCGTCTGGGTCTCGGAAATAAACCGAGTGTAGGCGCCCGGTTGCGCCGGTGCGGTCGACCGGCCCTTCCTCAATCACAATGCCCGACGCCTGCAGATGGGCGATGACATCGGCAATCGGCGTTTCGGCGATGAAGCAGAGATCGCCGGAGCCGGGGATTGGATGTCTGGCCTTGGGTTCGAATTCGTGGCCGGCCTGATGCAAATTGATCTTCTGGCGGCCGAATTTCAGTGCCTTGCGGCCCTCCGCGAAGGTTTCGACCGACATGCCGAGGATGCGGGAATAGAAATCGCAGGTGGCTGTGATATCGGCGACGGTCAGCACGAGATGATCGAGACGGTCGATGCGGATCATGTTTTTTTCCTTGCGAGACGCTGCGCGGCACAGGCGGAGATAAAGGCGAGCGTCAGCAGGACAAGGGTGAAGGCGACGACGGCGGCCCAGCCGTCGATTGCGAAGAACCAGCCACCCGCCGAGCCCATGAGGCTGGAGCCGACATAATAGGCCAGCATATAGAGCGACGAGGCGTGGCCCTTGGTGCCATGCGCCAGCCTGCCGACGAGGCCGCTGGCGATGGAATGGCTCATGAAGAAGCCGGCCGTCAACACGATAATGCCGAGGATGATCGATGGCAGCGCGGCGGAGAGCGTCAGCGCGCTGCCGGCGGCGGTCAGCGCCAGACCGAAGAGCAGCACAGAGAAGTGCCCGATCCGGTCTCCGATGAGGCCGCCGATCGAGGCGGCGCCGATGCCGAAAAGATAGACGGTGAAGATCAGGCCGAGTTCGGTCTGGTTGAGGCTATATGGCGGCGCCACGAGACGGAAGCCGGCATAATTGTATATGGTCACGAAGGCGCCCATCGCCAGGAAGGCGATGGCGAAGACGAAGGGCAGCGCCGGATTGGCGAGATGGCCGAACCAGGCCCTGGCATGGAAACTCGGGTCGAAGCCCGGCCGGCGAACGAAATTCTTCGACGGCGGCAGCAGGGCGATGAAGCCGAGCGCGGCGGCAAGGCCGATGGCGCCGATCAGGAAAAGCGCCGGGCGCCAGCTGAGATATTCGGCGAAGACGCCGGTGAGAACGCGGCCGGACATGCCGCCGAAGGCGGTGCCGCCAACATAGAGTCCCATGGTGGCGCCAAGGCCGCGCGGATCGATTTCCTCGGCGAGATAGGCCATGGCGACGGCGGGCACGCCGCCGAGAACGAAGCCCTGCAGGGCGCGGATGACGAGCAGCAGCTGCCAGTTCGGCGCAAAAGCGGTGGCCACCGTCAACAAGGCCGCCCCGACAAGCGATATCGACATCAGGCTGCGGCGGCCAAGCCCTTCCGAGACGGCGGCGGCGCAGACGATGGCGAGTGCGAGGAAACCGGTAGAGAGCGAGAGCGACAGTGAGCTTTCGGCCGGGCTGACGGAAAATTCCTGGGAAAAGATCGGCAGCAGCGGCTGCACGCAATAAAGCAGCGAGAAGGTGGAAAAACCGGAGAGGAAAAGGGCAAGGCTGGCGCGGCGATAGGCGCCGCTGCCGCGGGTCAGATAGGACCTCTGTCCCTCGATCGCGGTTTCCTCAGGGCGCTTTGCTCCATAGGCTGGTTTCGGCATGGATCCATCCTTCCAGCCTCCGATCTAGTCAGCGCCCTTTCATTTGTCCAATATATGGAAACGACGATTTCAATATGGATGGTCATGGAGCTGCGGCACCTGAGATATTTCCTTGCGGTGGCGGAGGAAAGCAATTTCACCCGCGCCGCAGGCAAACTTGGCATCGGGCAGCCACCGCTCAGCCAACAAATCCGCGACCTGGAAAGGGAAGTGGGTGCGGCGCTGTTCCACCGCGTGCCGCATGGCGCAGAGCTGACGGCGGCAGGTGCAGCATTTCTGGGTGAGGCAAAAGCGGCGCTCGCGGCAGCGGAGAAGGCGAAGCTTGCCGCGCAAAGCGCCAATCGCGGCGAGACCGGTCGGCTGTCGCTCGGCTTCACCGCATCCTCCGCCTTCAATCCCGTGGTCAGCACCACGATCCGCCGCTTCCGAGCGCGCTGGCCGGAGGTGCAGCTGTCGCTGACGGAGATGAACACGCTGGCGCTGATGCAGAAGCTGGAACGCGGCGAGTTGGACGCCGCCTTCATGCGCCCGAGCCTCGAAGACCCCGCCGGCATCCGGCTGCGGCGGCTTGAAGATGAGCCGATGGTGATCGCCCTCCCCGCCAGCCACCGGCTGGCACGGCATCGCAGCCTGCCGCTTGCGGCCCTGGCCGACGAACCTTTCATCCTCTTTCCCAGGCTCGTCGGATTGAGCCTTTACGACGATGTCGTGCTTGCCTGCCGCAAGGCGGGATTCGAGCTCGCCATGGCGCAGGAGGCGCCGCAGATTTCCTCCGTCGTCAATCTGGTGGCGGCCGATCTCGGCGTGTCGATCGTGCCGGCGTCGATCTCGCAGATCAAACTTCAGGGTGTTGTCTACACGCCGATCGAGGGGCCGCCGGCCATCGCGCGCCTGGCGCTGGCGATGCTGAGGACGCATCGCTCGCCGGTTACAGAGAACCTGATGAGCCTGCTCAGTGATGAATGATTTCGCAAGGCAGAACAGGAACGTCCGTACTCGATTGCATGTTCTGCGCCAAAGGCTTAGGGTCGGGGTCGGGCAAAAAAGGCGACGGGTAGAAAGCCATGGCTCTCAGCGGCAAACGCATCCTCCTCATCATCTCCGGCGGCATCGCCGCCTATAAGAGCCTGGATCTGATCCGCCGGCTGCGTGAGCGCGGTGCGAGCGTCCGCCCCATCATGACCAAGGGCGCGCAGGAATTCGTCACGCCGCTTGCCGTCGGTGCCCTGGTCGCGGATCATGTCTTCATCGATCTGTTTTCACGGCAGGACGAACAGGATGTCGGCCATATCAGTCTGGCGCGCGACTGCGATCTTGTGCTGATTGCGCCCGCCAGCGCCGACCTGATGGCGAAGATGGCGAACGGCCTTGCCGACGATCTCGCCTCGACGGTGCTCCTGGCAACGGCGAGGCCGGTGCTTGCGGCTCCGGCGATGAACCCCAGAATGTGGGCGCATCCGGCCACCCGACGCAATGCGGCAAGGCTGAGGGAAGACGGTGTCCGCTTTGTCGGGCCGATGGCCGGCGAGATGGCGGAAAGCCACGAGGCCGGACTCGGCCGGATGGCGGAGCCGCTTGACATCGTCACTGCCGCCGAAACCATGCTCGACGACGGGGAAAAACCGCTGAAGGGGCGCAAAGCGATCGTCACGTCTGGACCGACGCATGAGCCGATCGATCCGGTACGCTACATCGCCAACCGATCTTCCGGACGGCAGGGACATGCGATCGCTGCGGCTCTTGCCAAGCTCGGGGCGGAGGTGACGCTCGTATCGGGGCCAGTGACGATCGCCGACCCCGTCGGTGTCCACACCATTCATGTCGAGCGGGCCGAAGAAATGCGTGATGCGGTGCTGGCCGCGCTGCCGGCCGATATCGCCGTGATGGTCGCGGCGGTGGCGGACTGGCGCGTCGCCTCGGCCGCCGACCAGAAGCTGAAGAAACATCCGGGCGAATCCATTCCGACGCTGGCGCTGACCGAAAACCCCGACATTCTCAAAACCGTCGGCCATCACACGATGCGGCCGAAACTGGTGATCGGCTTTGCCGCCGAGACGCAGGACGTGGAGAGCAATGCCAGGGCGAAACTCGAGAGGAAGGGCGCCGACATGATCGTCGCCAACGATGTTTCTCCAGCGAGCGGCATCATGGGCGGCAGCCGCAACAGCGTCAAACTAGTCCGTCACGACGGCGTCGAGCGATGGCCCGACCTGGCGAAGGAAGAGGTTGCCGAAAGGCTCGCGTCGCTGATCGCCGCGCGCTTTATGCAGGAATAGCCACCCGTTGCGGATTGGCGGCGCTCCGCTTTTCCGGCTGGAAGTTTGCGACATCGATGCCGTTTTCGCCGATGGTGACGGCGCTGCCATTGGGAATTTCCGCCCAGGCGTCGACATCGTCGTTCAACGGCTCGGAGACGAGGCAATAGCCGGCGCTGGCAGGCGAGGCATAAAGCGTCGGGGCCCTGCGATCGGTGGCATAGCGTATCGCATAGAGCGTCTTGCCGTCGGAAAAAGCGGCGGTGAAGCGCAACAGGATCGAGCCGATGATGTTCTCGGCCAGGTCTTCGACGAAGCCTATCATGTTGGCCATCGCGGCGATCGGCGCCTCGCGCAGGCCAAATTGCAGCGCCAGCAGGAACATCAGCTCGGAATCGGTCGTGCCGCCGCGGGCATTGAACAGCTCGTCGTCGAGCATCGCCTCCATCGGCCGGCGCAGGCGCTCGAAACCGGAAATCTGGCCATTGTGCATGAAGGACCAGTTGTCATGGGTGAAGGGGTGGCAGTTGTCGCGGCGCGTGCCGCCGCCGGTGGCGGCGCGGACATGGGCGAGGAAGAGCGGCGAACGGATCTGCCGCGCCAGGCTCTTCAGATTGCAGTCCGACCAGGCCGGCAGGATGTCGCGGTAGCGGCCGGGCTCGGGCCTGTCACCGTACCAGGCAATGCCGAAACCGTCGCCATTGGTCGCCGTCTTGGCGCGGGTGGCGCAATGGGACTGCTCGATCAGCGAATGGGCGGGCGAGGACACCAGCTCCTCGAGATATAGAGGGTCTCCGCGATAGGCTGCCCAGCGACACATGGCTTTTGCTCCGGGACCCGCCGCCGCTTCGGCGGGAATGCTGAAATTGTCGAACGTCAAGGCTAATAACAGCTTAACGCGCAGCCGGTTTGCAAGCGCAAGATGACGGTTTCGTGGCATCAGGCGCGTTCAAATTCGGCAAAGCTCTGTGTTCTTTTGTGAACGGTCGGATCCGCCGAGGCCGGGCACAGACGGGGATTTCTGCTTGCATCTCGAAAGAATCGGCCTACCTTGGGTCTATCAGCAACAGAACGAAAGGAAGGTGATCCAATGTCTAATGAGATTTCGGACCTCGTAACGGGCATGGAAGAGGTGATGAAAGCGAGGCAGCCCTCGCTCTAAAACCCGCCTTCCTGGGGCTGCTTTGACAGTCCAGGCCAGTTCGAGGCCAAACTCATGGAAAGGGTCGCTGAGGCGGCCCTTTTTTATTGCCGGATCGCTTTGACGATATGGATAAATGTTGCTACTCATAAAGTCATCCGATGACTTAATGAATAACATTATGCGTGCGATCAGCAGGACAAATCTCGCCGATGAGGCGATCGAGGCGATCCGCAGTGACATCCTCGGCAAACGCTGGGCAGTCGGCGACAAATTGCCGAATGAAGCCACACTGTCGGCCATGCTCTCCGTCAGCCGTGGCACGGTGCGCGAAGCGGTACGCGTTCTCGTCTCCCAGGGTTATCTCGAAACGCGGCAGGGTTCGGGCACCTATGTCCGCTCGACCCGCGATGCCGGCCGGCCGCTGACGATGGCCCGGCGCGCCAGCCTGCGAGACCAGTTCGAGGCGCGCCTGGCGCTCGACGTCGAGGCGGCCCGGCTGACGGCGATCCGCAAGACGCCGGAGACGGTAACGGAGCTTCGCCGGCTGCTTTCCGAGCGCGGCACCTACGACGGCGGCGACAAGGCTGGCTTCATCGAGCGCGACCTCGCCTTCCATAAGGCTGTCATTGCCGCGTCGGGCAACCGGGCGATGGTCGAGATCTATGATTTCTTCTCGGCCTCGATCGCCGAAACCATCGCGGCGACGCTGGGGACGGATATTCCCGAACCGGATATGCAGGCGCATGCCGATATCGTCGACGCCATCGAAACCGGCAATCCCGACACGGCGGACGCAGCGGTCCGCCGCTTCATGGCGCCGGTTCTTGCCGCCCTCGACCGGATGATCCTGTCATGAATGCGCCTTCCAACGATCTCGCCGCCACGCTCGACCCGGCCGACGAACTGCTCGTAGACGCCGAAGCCGGCAGCCTGCCGCCGCCGCAGGCGACACCGGTGGGCGGTGCCGCAGATCGTTTCCTGCTCGGCGCCAGCCTCGTGCTGATCGCCTTCAACCTGCGGCCGGTCTTCTCAAGCGCCTCGGCGCTTCTGCCCGAAATCCGCTCGGAACTTGGTCTCACAGCGCTCGGCGCCAGCCTGCTGACGACGCTGCCGGTCGTCTGCCTCGGGGCCTTCTCGCCGCTGGCGCCGCGCCTTGCCCAGCGCTTCGGCTCGGAGCGTACGCTGCTCGGCGTTGTGCTGCTTCTGGCTCTTGGCACCGCATTGCGCGGGCTTTCCTCCGTGCCGCTGCTCTTCATCGGCACGGCGCTGGCCGGCGCCTGCATCGCCGTCGGCAACGTGCTGCTGCCGGGCTTGGTGAAACGGGATTTCGCCGGGCGCGCCGCGCTGATGACCGGCTTCTATACAATGGCGCTCTGCGCAGGTGCGGCAGGTGCCGCCGGGCTGACGCTGCCGGTCGAGCACGCTCTCGGCGGCTCGCTTGCCGGCGCGCTCGCGGTCTGGGCGCTGCCGGCGCTCGCCGTCGGGCTGATCTGGCTGCCGCAGGTGCTGCGCAGCAGCCGCCAGGCAAGGCGAAACGGCTTTCGCGTCGAAGGCCTCTGGCGGGACCAGCTTGCCTGGCAGGTGACGCTGTTCATGGGCCTGCAATCGGCGCTTGCCTATTGCGTCTTCGGCTGGCTGGTTCCCATCTTACGTGAACGCGGGCTTGACGGCGTCACTGCCGGGGCGATCGTTTCGCTCTCGGTGATGGTGCAGGCCGCATCCTGCCTTGTTGTGCCGCATATCGCCGTGCGCGGCAAAGACCAGCGGCTGATCAATGCCAGCCTCTGCGGCGTTGCCGTCACCGCCCTGCTCGGCCTGCTCTTCGCACCGCTTTCGACGGTCTGGCTCTGGGCGGTGCTGCAGGGCATCGGCCAGGGCGGGCTGATCGCCGCGGCGATGACGACGATCGTGTTGCGCTCGCGCGATCCCGATATCGCCGCCCATCTTTCCGGCATGGCGCAATGCGTCGGCTATCTCCTCGCAGCCATCGGGCCGCTCATCGTCGGCCTGATCCGCGGCTGGACCGGCAGCTTTTCCTGGTGCGCTGTCCTTTTCGTCGCGCTCGGCCTGGGGGCAGCAATCAACGGCTGGATGGCCGGCCGATCAGTCGAGGTGAATGTCCACGCAGTAGCGAATACCGGCTGAGCCGGGCCGCTCACTCACTCGCCCATCACCATCTCTTGATGCCGGTCGCCGGTCGCCGATGCTACGCTATTTCTCAGCCTGCATTCGGCAACGCGGAGGAGAGACCGTGCGCATAGGAAGCCTGTTTCTGCTAGCCGCGCTTGCGGCGCTTCTCGCCCCTGGCCTTTCGCCGGCGCAGGAGAGCCGTGAAGGCCGGGGCAATATCCAGAGCGAGGCGCGCGACGGCGTGCTGAAGCTGCTGCCGCCCGATTCGGTCACGGAACACGAGCTGACGATCGGCGATCGGAAGATCGCCTATACCGCGACCGCCGGCACGCTCGATCTCTTCGGCCAGGACGGGGCGCCGACCGGCGCGATCTTTTACACCGCCTATGTCGCAAGGGATGGCGGACCGGATCGGCCGCTCACCTTTGCCTTCAACGGCGGGCCGGGTGCCGCCTCAGCCTTCCTGCATCTTGGGCTGGTCGGACCCAAGGTGCTCGATTTCGGGCCTGAGGGCCGCGACGGCGCCAATGCGAAGCTGATCGACAACCCTCAAAGCTGGCTCGATTTCACCGATCTCGTACTGATCGATCCGATCGGCACCGGCTGGAGCCGGACCGTCAAGGCCGACGACGCTTCCAACTATTACAACGTCAATTCCGACGCCCAGAGCGTCGCCAAGGCGATCGCGCTCTATATCGCCCACAATAACCGCTCGAACTCGCCGAAATATCTTCTCGGCGAAAGCTATGGCGGCTTCCGCGCCGCCAAGGTCGCCGCCGTGCTGCAGGAAAGCCAGGGCATCGTCGTCGCCGGCGCGGTGATGCTTTCACCACTCCTCGAAAGCCAGCTGATGTTCGATGCCGATCAGTTCGCGCTCGGCGCGGCACTCGAACTGCCGTCGCTGGCGGCGGCCGAACTCGACCGCCACAATGCCTTCGACGAACAGAAGCAGCGCGACGCCGAGACCTTCGCGCTCGGCGATTACCTGACGACGCTGGCCGGGCCGCCGCCCACAGGCGCCAAGGCGGCCGCCTTCTATGGCAGGATCGCCGAGCTGACCGGCATTCCCGAAGATATCGTCGCGCGCAACCGCGGCTTCCTCGGCAATTCCTTCGTCAAACATTCCGACGGGGGCATCAGCGCAGTGATGAGCCCCTACGACGCTTCCTTTGCGGCACCCGATCCCTACCCGGAATCGGATTACGACCGCGGCGACGACGCCATTCTCGACGGTTTCACCCGCGCCTATGGCGGGGCCTTTGCCGACTATGCCCGCAACGAGCTCGGCTTCAAAACGGAGCTGACCTACACGCTGCTCGACAGCGATATCAGCCGGCGCTGGGGATGGGGCAGCGGGCGCGGCGGCGGATCGCGCCTGCAGGCGAGCGCCACCGACGACATCAGGCAATTGCTCGCCGCCAACTCGGCCTTCCATCTGCTGATCGCCCACGGCTACAGCGACCTGGTGACGCCTTACAGCGTCAGCCGCTATGTCGTCGATCATCTGCCGCCTTCGCTGGCCAATGGCCGCGTCGGGCTGGAACTCTATCGCGGCGGCCACATGTTCTATACGAAAGCCGACCAGCGGGCCGCCTTCACGGCGGATGCGAAAGCTTTCTATGCCACCCGCCCGGCTGGCCCGCCGGCCGATTGAGGAATGCCGATGCATATATCAGGAGGATGCCATTGCCGAGCGATCCGCTATCAGGCGGAAATCGATCCGGAGCGGGTTTCGATCTGCCATTGCACCGATTGCCAACGGCTGACGGGCTCGGCCTATCGCGTTACGGCACCGGCGCGGCCGGAAAGCTTCGCGCTGATTTCGGGCGAACCTCGCGGCTACATAAAATATGGCGATAGCGGCGGTCTCAGTCGGCAATTCTTCTGTCCAAATTGCGGATCGCCGCTCTACCGCACCGACGGCGAAGGCAGCAAGATCGGCATCCGCCTCGGCAGCATCGACCAGCGGTGGGACCTGACGCCCAAGAAACAAATATGGTGCCGATCGGCCCTGCCCTGGGTGCGGAATATCGAGCCGCTGCCGCGGTTCGACGGAGAGGACTGAGCACGTCAATCCTGTGGCCGCAGGTCCGGCCAGCTCTCCGTCACCCCGGCCTGGACCGGACGCTCCAGATAGGTGGAGAGCGCAATATAACTGCGAGTGCCGGTGACGCCGGGAACGGCATGGATCTGCGCGAGAAAAGCCTCCAATGCCTGCGGGCTGGCAGTGCGGACCTTGAAGAGAACGCTGGCGTCGCCGGCGACCGAATGCATCTCCTCGACCTCGGGAAAACGCAGGACCTGCATCAAGCGCTCGCTCTTGCCCCATCCGGCCGCCTCCACATGCACAAAGGCAAGCAACGGCTTACCCAAAGCTGCGCCATCCAGCGCAGCATGCACACCCTTGATGGCGCCGGATTGTTTGAGGCGACGCACCCGCTCGTGCACGGCCGGCGCCGACAGGCCGACAGCTTCGCCAAGCCTGGCGAAGCTCTGGCTGCTGTCGGCGGCGAGCGCGGCTAATATTCTTCGGTCGAATACGTCGATGACCGGCTGCTGAGCACGCCTCTGCCGAAGATCCTCGGTATTTTTCCTCATTCGGCAGATCCCCCTTTCTGTCGAAGAATAATCACCGATACTGGCGTTCTTCAACAGACTATTCGGAGGAATAGAGATCATGGAAATGATCGAGCGCAATCCGATGACCGGGATCTATCCGGCAAGCCCTGACTAGAGCGTATCTGGATTTAGTTGAATCGGAAGGGATTCCGTTTTTGGCTGTTTTGTGATTCAAGATGCTGGCTGGAGTGGAGGCCAGCATCGGATGACTCGACCTCTTTCAAATGATCTTCGCAAGCGTGTTGTTGATGCAATCGAAGCCGGCGAGAGCTGCCGGTCGGTGGCGGTGCGGTTCGGTATTGCCGTGTCTTCAGCGGTGAAGTGGTCTCAGCGCTACCGTTCGAGCGGATCTGTCGCGCCTGGGAAGATGGGCGGCCACCGCAAGCGGGTTCTTGAGCCGTACCGAGCGTTTATCGCCGAGCGGATCAACCAGACGCCGCATGTGTCACTGAACAGGTTGAAGGAAGAACTGGCCGCGCGAGGGGTGAAGGTATCCCACGACACCGTATGGCAGTTTCTGCGGCGCGAGGGACTACGGTTCAAAAAAAACACTGTTCGCCCTTGAGCAGGCGCGCGCTGACGTCGCGCGACGGCGACAGCGCTGGCGATCCTGGCAGGCTGGCCTTGATCCAAGCCGGCTGGTCTTCATCGATGAAACCTGGATCAAGACCAACATGGCGCCGCTTCGAGGCTGGGGGCCGAAGGGCAAACGGCTGCGCAGCTTCGCCCCGCACGGACATTGGCGCACCCTGACTTTCCTCGGCGCGTTGCGCTGCGATCGGCTCACCGCGCCTTGTGTCTTCGATGGACCGATCAACGGTGAGTGCTTTCGTGCTTATGTCGAACAGCAACTCGTACCGGTGCTCAAACCCGGCGATATCGTCGTGATGGATAATCTCGGCTCCCACAAGTCGGTCGCCATCCGTCAGATGATCCGCAACGCTGGTGCTCGGCTCTGGTACCTGCCGCCATACTCCCCCGACCTTAACCCGATCGAACAGGCTTTCGCCAAAATCAAGCACTGGATGCGCCTGGCTCAGAAGCGAACCATCGATGACACCTGGCGCCACATCGGACACCTCGTCACAACCATCGAGCCCAGCGAATGCAGCAACTACTTCGCCAATGCCGGATATGCTTCCGTGAAAACCTGAAACGCTCTACATCCATGCGCTGGAGGTCAAGCAGCCCAGCCGGCTGCTCTTCGTCAGCGGTACGATGGGTCTCGATAAAGCGGGAATGGCGGCGGCCGATCTGGACGGTCAGTTGGCGCTTGTCTGGGCCAATCTGCGCACGATCCTCGCCTCCGCCGGTATGACAGTGGACAATATCGTGCGGCTGACGAGTTATCTCCGCGACGGCGCCTTTATGGAGGCAAACCAGAACGCTCGCCTCCGGGCGCTTGGCGGCCGCGCCGTGCCGACCACCGCGATCATCGTCGAAACGCTCAGCGACGACTGGCTCGTCGAGATCGAGATCATGGCTGCCGGCTGACGGCAATGGCCATCGCACGCAATGGCCCGCGGCGATCAGGCCGCTTGTTTCAGCAGGCCGAGCGCCTCGGTCAGATCGACCTCGCCGAGGAAAGCGCCGCTGCTTTTCGCTTCCTGCCTGTTCTCGATCGCATGGGCGAAGCGCACGGCCGGCTCCTGCTGCATGCGCTCATAAAGGCGATGCAGGCTGGGAAACTGGCGTCGGTCGACCACCTTGTGAAAATCGTTCCAGCGGGCGATGCCGACGAAATAGGCATCGGCCAGGCTCGGGCCGTTGCCGAGAAGCCATTCGCGGCCAGCAAGCAGATGCTCCAGCGTGTGATGCGCCTTTTCGACCGCGGCGGTGCCGTAGGCCGTCAGCGCCTGCTCGTCCTGCGGCTCCATTGGATGTTCCAACGCATACCAGAGCGGGCCGAAGGCTGCGAAGAAACTGGTGTTGAGGAAGGCGAGCATCTGGTTCTGACGATCGAAATCCTCCGACCCCTGCGCAAAGCCCAGACCGCTGCCGATCGCACGGGCGCCGATATGGTTGAGGATCGCCATGCTTTCGCTGATCGTCCTGCCATCCTCGAGCAGCAGCGACGGCGTCTCGCCGACTGTATTGATCTGCTTGTATTCATCGGTGGAGACCACCTCCGGCATCTCGACGCGGCAGAGCCGATAAGGCAGGCCGGACCATTCCAGCGCGACGATCGAGCCGAAGGAGCAGCCCTCCGGCACGCCGTAAAACAATATGGATGACATCAGTCGTTCCTTTCAGAATTGAACCCGTTTGGACAGGATCAATGTGATGACGTGGACGATCTCGCGGTAGAGGCTATAATTGCATCGCAATGTCCACGCATCTGGAAGATGGCAATGGCGCTTTTCAACCTCAACGATCTGCATCTCTTCGTCCAGGCCGTCGACAGCGGCAGTTTTACCGCCGCCGCGAGACATCTCGGCGTGCCGAAATCGACGGTCAGCAAGCGGGTCGCGGAGCTGGAGCGGCGCCTCGGCGTGCGGCTGATCCAGCGCACGTCACGCAGCTTCGCGCTGACCGAGCTCGGGCGCGAATTCTTTCAGCATGCCCAGGCCTCGATCATCGAGGCTGAAATGGCCGAGGGCATTGTGCGGCGGCATCTGGCCGAACCTGCCGGCAGCGTTCGCCTGACGGCCTCGGTGCCGACGGCGCAGTTTACCTTGACGGAGCATCTGCCGGCGCTGACGTCGCGCTATCCGAAGCTTCGGCTTTCGGTGCATGTGACCGACCGTTTCGTCGACATCGTGCAGGAAGGCTTCGATATCGCGCTGCGCAGTCATCGCGCGCCGCTGCCGGATTCGGCGCTGGTGCAGCGTAGGCTCGCCAGCCACCCTTTCTATATCCTCGCCTCGCCGGACTATCTCAGCGCCCATGGGCAACCGCGCCGGCCCGAGGAACTGGCGGAGCATGCCACGATCATGACCAGCCTGACGGAAGACCAGTGGCGGCTCACCTCCGACGGCGGCGACGAGGCTCTGGTCACGCTGCAGTCCGTCATGGCGGCGGATGAGCCCTATGTGCTTATGGAAGCGGCAGCGGCCGGGCTCGGCATAACCTGCCTGCCGACATCGGTCTGCCGGAAGGCGCTGGCCGAAGGGCGGCTGGTGCGGGTGCTGCCGGAATGGACGGCCGGCAGCATCGAGACGACGATCCTGATGCCGCATCGGCGCGGCCAGCTGCCGGCGGTGCGCGCCGTCGTCGATTTCCTGGCGGAACGGCTGACCGGATGATGATCACGCCGCCTTGGCGGCGTGATATTCCTTGATGGCGACCATCCTGATTGCCGGGTAGCGCTCCGCCTCATAACGCAGCGAGAAGGCATCCTGGGCGAGGAAGACGGGATCGCCGTCGAGATCGCGGGCGATATCGCCGCGTTTGACGGTGAGGAATTTTTCCAGATCGGCCGGCTGATCGGCGGAGATCCAGCGGCAGACGGAGAAGCGCGACATTTCGAAGGAGACCGGCAGGCCGTATTCGGCCATCAGCCGCTCCTTCAGGACGTCGAGCTGCAGGGCGCCGACGACGCCGACGATTGCCGGCGAGCCGTCTTCCGGCGAGAACAGCTGGACGACGCCCTCTTCCGCCATCTGCTGCAGGGCTTCCTTGAGCTTCTTTGCCTTCATCGCGTCTTCGAGGCGCACGCGGCGCAGGATCTCCGGCGAGAAGTTCGGCACGCCCTGGAAGACCAGCGATTCGCCTTCGGTCAACGTATCGCCGATGCGCAGCGTCCCGTGATTGGGAATGCCGACGACGTCGCCGGCATAGGCGGTGTCGGCGAGTTGGCGCTGCGAGGCGAAGAAGAATTGCGGTGCCGTCAGGCCGAGCTGCTTGCCGGTGCGGGCGAGCCTCGCCTTCATGCCGCGTTCGAGCTTGCCGGAGCAGATGCGTGCAAAGGCGATGCGGTCACGATGGTTGGGGTCCATATTGGCCTGGATCTTGAAGACGAAGGCCGTCATCTTGTCGTCGGTCGCATGCACCGTCCTGGTGTCGGCGACCTGGTCGCGCGGCGGCGGCGCAAATTCGCCGAGCGCGTTGATGAGGTCGCGAACGCCGAAATTGCGCAGCGCCGAGCCGAAAAAGACCGGCGTCATATGCCCTTCGAGGAAGGAGTCGCGGTCGAAGGGGCGGCAGGCCTCGATGGCGAGCTCGGTCTCGTCGATGAAGGCCTGGCGCTCATTTTCCGGCAGCTTGCCGGCGACGGCCTGCGGGCCGTTGACCGGCGTCGTCTCGACTTCGGTGTCGGAACCGCGGGCGGTGCTGTTGGCGAGATGATAGGAGCCGCAGAAGGTTTTCGAGCGGCCGATCGGCCAGGTGATCGGCGCCGTATCCAGCGCCAGCTTCTCTTCCACCTCATCGAGAATCTCGAAGGGATCGCGGCTTTCGCGGTCCATCTTGTTGATGAAGGTGATGATCGGAATATCGCGCATGCGGCATACTTCGAAGAGTTTGAGCGTGCGCGGCTCGATGCCCTTGGCGGCATCGATGACCATGACCGCGGCATCGACGGCGGTCAGCGTGCGATAGGTGTCGTCGGCGAAATCCTCGTGGCCCGGCGTGTCGAGGATGTTGAAGACATTGTCGTTATATTCAAAGGTCATCACCGAGGTAACGACGGAGATGCCGCGCTCGCGCTCGATCTTCATCCAGTCGGAGCGCGTCTGCATGCGGTCCTTCTTCGCCTTGACTTCGCCGGCAAGCTGAATGGCGCCGCCGAACAGCAGCAGCTTTTCGGTGAGCGTCGTCTTGCCCGCGTCCGGGTGGGCGATAATAGCGAATGTGCGGCGGCGGGAGACCGCCTCGGCGAGACTTTCGGCCATATTATGAATCCTGTGGAATTGCCGCGTATCTAACGATTAAAGCCCGGCATTGCAATTGACCTCGGCGCTGCGGGCGCAAACTAATGGGCCATGACCGTTCATCACGATATCAGCCCGACGCTGAACCTGATCCGCCTGGCCAATGGCGAAGGCCTCGACCTGCCCGTCTATGAAAGCAAGGGGGCGGCCGGCATGGACCTGCGCGCCGCCGTCGACGCGGATGCGCCGCTGACGCTTGCGCCCGGCAAGCGGGCGCTGGTGCCGACCGGCTTCATTTTCGAGATCCCCGAGGGTTTCGAAGGTCAGATTCGGCCGCGCTCCGGCCTTGCCTTCAAGCACGGCATCACCTGCCTCAACTCACCCGGCACCGTCGACAGCGACTATCGCGGCGAAGTGAAGGTGCTGCTCGCCAATCTCGGCGAGGAAGCCTTCGTCATCGAGCGCGGCATGCGCATCGCCCAGATGGTGATCGCGCCGGTGACCCAGGCGCGGGTGGCCGAGATATCAGCGGCAAGCGAAACCGCCCGCGGCGCCGGCGGCTTCGGCTCCACCGGCGTGTAATGAGAAAGCGCCTCGACAGCGCGGGCCTCACCTTCCGACAGGCGTATTTCGGTGATCCCGCCGGCTGGGCTGCGCTTATCCGCCTGCTCCAGGATATTTTCGGCATCGATATCGGCCCGCTGCAACAGCTTGGCGGCCCCGATCCCACCAGCATGCCGTTCGGCTGGTTTGACGCCGGCGGCGAGCTTGCGGCCAATCTCTCGGCCTTTGCATTGCCCTTCGTCCTCAACGGCCGGATCGTCCATGCCGCCGGGCTGCAATCGGGCGCGGTGCGGCCGCAGTGGCGCGGCCGCGGGCTTTATCGCGATCTGACGGTGAAGGCGCTCGACTGGTGCGAGCGGCAGGGCTTCGAAGCCATTCTCCTCTATACCGACAAGCCTTCGCTTTATGAGGCGTACGGTTTCCGCGCGATACCACTGAACCGATATGAGGGAACGGCACCCGCCCCTGCGATTGGGGCCGCACCCGCTCGGCCGCTTTTGCCGGCGAATGCGGACGACCTCGCCCTGCTGCAATTGCTGCTGAAAGCACGCAGCCCGGTTTCGACGACGCTCTCGGTGACTACAAATGCGGCGATGTTTCTCATCAACACGCATCTCGATCCCGATGTCCGCATCGGCTTCCTGGAAGGCTGCCAGGCAGTCATCGCCTGGAAGATGGATGGGTCAGGCCGCTTCAGCCTTCTCGATGTCGTGGCAGCGGAGATCCCGTCGCTTGCCGCGATCCTCTGCGGGCTCGACATTGCCTCGGCGACCGTCGAGGTGCTCTTCCGGCCGGACAAGCTCGGCTGGACGGGCGCGCCGCAGCCGTTTGAAAGCGGAACGGTGCTGATGCTGCGCGGGCTCGGCGACGATGACCCGCATTTTCCTGCGATGCTGTCGCCGATGGCGGATTTCTAGCCCGTTTCGCCGCTCTTATTTGGCGCGTGACAGCGGCGGCAGGCGGCGCTTGACCGGCGAGGCTTTGATCATCGCGGTGTTGGTCTCGGCGCGTTCGGCGACCCTGTCCAGGAGGCCGTCGAGTTCCGCCATCGAGCGGATGACCAGGCGGGCGATGAAGCAATCCTCGCCGGTCACCTTGTCGCATTCAACGATTTCAGGAATTTCCTGAATAAGGCGCTCGACGATATGCAACTGCCCCGGCAGCGGTCGCACGCGGACGATGGCCTGCAGGGGATAACCGACGGCGGCAGGATCGAGATCGATGGTAAAGGCCTTGATGACGCCGCGCTCCTCCAGCCGGCGCAGGCGCTCGGCAGCGCTTGGCGAGGAAAGCCCCACCTGCTGTGCCAGCTCCTTCAGCGAGATCCGGGCATTGCCGGCCAGCGCTTCGAGAATGGCCTGATCGATTTCATCAAGCGGCTGGGCATCGTTAGGCATTAGCTTAACATTTCCTTTTATTATTAGGCCAAGGCGCCGAAGTTCATTCCTATCTTTATATAATTTTGCTTGCCGCCGCAATATTATCATTTCACCAAAACGGAGGCGATCATGAGCGGCGACATCAAAAGAGGCACGGCGGAAATGACGGCAGCGATGCTGATCTCGGGGACGATCGGCTGGTTCGTCGTCATGTCGGGCCAGCCGGTCAGCGGCGTCGTCTTCTGGCGCTGCCTGTTCGGCGCGCTGACCCTGCTTGTCATTTGCGGCGCGCTCGGGCTGCTGCGGCCGGGCATCCTCACGCTGCGCGCCTTCGCCATCGCCGTCCTCGGCGGCATCGCCATCGTCGTCAACTGGCTGCTGCTCTTCGCCTCCTACTCGCATGCGACGATCTCGATCGCCACCACCGTCTACAACACCCAGCCCTTCATGCTGCTGGCGCTCGGCGCGCTGTTTCTCGGCGAGAAGATCACCGCCGCCAAGCTGTTCTGGCTGACGCTCGCCTTTGCCGGCATGATGGCGATCGTCCAGGCAAAACCGGGCGGAAGCGGCGATACGTTCGAGAGCTACGGCCTCGGCATCCTGATGGCGCTGGGCGCGGCCTTCTTCTACGCGCTCGCAGCGCTTGCCGCGAAGTGGCTGAAGGGCACGCCGCCGCATCTGATCGCGCTGATCCAGGTCGCAACCGGCATGCTGATGCTGGCGCCGATGACCGATTTTTCGCAGCCACCTCAGGATGCCGGAAGCTGGGCAATCCTCGTTTCCATCGGCGTCGTCCATACGGGGCTGATGTATGTGCTGCTCTACGGCGCCATCCAGCGGCTGCCGACCCATCTGACCGGGGCCTTGTCCTTCCTCTATCCGATCGCCGCCATCCTCGTCGACCGGCTGGCCTTCGGCCACGCACTGCAGCCGATGCAGATTGCGGGCGCCGCCATCATTCTCTTGGCTGCGGCCGGCATGAATCTCGGCTGGACGCCGCGCTGGCTGCGGCTGCGGGCGCTTCAGGGCTGACGACAGGCGGGCAGGCACAGGGCGGCAGGCATTTCTTCTGGTGATGGACCCATCAACGCCGGCCGATTGATGGCAAGGCTGACCGGATATAAAACACCGGGAAAAAGGAGCCACCCATGAGCCTTGCCGCCTTGCTTGCCTATGCCGGAGCGCTGTTCATCGCAGCCGCCATTCCCGGACCCGGGATTACCGCCATCGTCGCCCGCGCGCTCGGCTCGAACTTCCGCGAGACCTTCTTCATGGGTCTCGGCCTGGTGCTCGGCGACATGACCTATCTCACCGCCGTCATTCTCGGCCTTGCCTTCGTGGCGCAGACCTTTACCGAGGTCTTCCTCATCATCAAGATCGCTGGTGCCCTCTATCTCGCCTATATCGCCTGGAAACTCTGGACGGCGGGGCTGCTGCCGCAGGACATCGCGGCGAAGAAATCCAGCAATATCGGCCTGTCCTTCCTCTCCGGCTTGCTGGTGACGCTCGGCAATCCGAAGACGATGCTCTTCTATGTCGCTTTGGCGCCGACGCTGATCGATATCGGCAATATCAGCCTCGGCGACTATGCGATGCTGCTCGCGGTCACCTTCGTCGTGCTGATATCAGTCCTCGTGCCCTATATGCTGCTCGCCTCGCGGGCCCGCACGATGCTGAAACAGCCGCGCGCCCTGCAGGCGCTGAACCGGGTTGCGGCCGGCATCCTGGCCGGCACGGCCGCCTTCATCGCCACGCGGGCGGCCTGAAATAAACATCCGCCAAGAAACGGTTTTCAAAGCTTTTTTTCTTCGCCTCCGGCTCTCCCGGCATCAACGCGGGCTGGCCTCATTCGACCTTTGCCCCTATTCTCCTTTCGATTTCAGGGACCGAAGTCCAAAGGGAGGCACCCATGTCGCACAAGCCCGGCCGCGGCCGCATCTATTCCTCGATCACCGAGACCATCGGCAATACGCCGCTCGTGCGCTTCGACAAGCTGGCGCGGGAAAAGGGCGTGGTGGCCAATCTGATCGGCAAGCTCGAATTCTTCAATCCGATCGCCTCGGTCAAGGACCGCATCGGCGTGGCGATGATCGAAAGCCTGGAAGCGCAGGGCAGGATCACTCCCGGCAAGTCGGTGCTGATCGAGCCGACCTCCGGCAACACCGGCATCGCCCTCGCCTTTGCCGCCGCCGCCAAGGGCTACCGGCTGATCCTCACCATGCCGGAAACCATGTCGGTCGAGCGCCGCAAGATGCTGGCGCTGCTCGGCGCCGAGCTGGTGCTGACCGAGGGCGCCAAGGGCATGAAGGGCGCGATCGCCAAGGCCGAGGAACTGGCGGAATCGCTTCCCGACGCCATCATTCCGCAGCAGTTCGAAAACCCCGCCAATCCGGAAATCCACCGCAAGACGACCGCCGAGGAAATCTGGAACGATACCGACGGCACGGTCGACATCCTCGTCTCCGGCATCGGCACCGGCGGCACCATCACCGGCGTCGGCCAGGTGCTGAAAAGCCACAAGCCCGACATCCAGATCATCGCCGTCGAGCCCGCCGATTCCCCCATTCTCTCCGGCGGCAATCCCGGCCCGCACAAAATCCAGGGCATCGGCGCCGGCTTCGCGCCGAAGATCCTCGACACCGGCATCTATGACGAAGTCGTCACCGTCACCAACGACGAGGCCTTCGAACAGGCCCGCCTCGTCGCCCGGCTCGAAGGCGTGCCGGTCGGCATTTCCTCGGGTGCGGCACTGACCGCGGCGATCAAGGTCGGCAGCCGTCCGGAGAACGCCGGCAAGAACATCGTCGTGATCATCCCGTCGTTTGCCGAGCGTTATCTCTCGACGGCGTTGTTCGAGGGGCTGGGGAGCTGAGGCGCGAACCGAATAGCGAATAGGGAATAGGGAATAGGGAATAGGGAATAGGGAATAGGGAATAGGGAATAGGGAATAGGGAATAGGGAATAGGGAATAGGGAATAGGGAGCGGCCTGTTTGGTGTCAGGCCAGTCAATAACTATTCACCATTCGCTACTCGCTATTCGCTTCTATCTCACGCTGCCGCCGTCAGCCTCTCCCCCGCGATCCGGTAAGAAATTGCCTCGGCCAGATGCATCCGTCCGACCGCCGGCTTGCCGTCGAGATCGGCAAGGGTGCGGGCGACCTTGAGGACGCGGTGGTAGCCGCGGGCGGAGAATTTCATTTTTTCGGCGGCGTCGCGCAAGAGCTGCAGGCCGCCGGCGTCGGGCTCAGCGAGTTTCTCGATCATCGCGGTGGAGCAGCGGGCATTGGTGCCGATGCCCTTGGCGCCGGCGGCTTCGAAGCGCTGTTGCTGGAGTTCGCGGGCGCGGGCGACGCGGCGGGCGACGTCGGCGCTCGCCTCAGCCGCAATCGGCCGGATGAGATCGGCGGCAGAGACGGCCGGCACGTCGATGCGGATATCGATGCGGTCCATCAGCGGGCCGGAGATGCGGGCCTGGTAATCGCTCATGCAACGCGGGCCGCGGGCGCAGGTATGGCCGGGTTCGCCGGCCATGCCGCAGCGGCAGGGGTTCATCGCGGCGATCAACTGGAATTTCGCCGGATAGGAGACGCGGTGATTGGCGCGGGCAATGACGCATTCGCCGCCTTCGAGCGGCTGGCGTAGCGCGTCCAGCGCCTGCGGCGTGAATTCCGGAAATTCGTCGAGAAAGAGCACGCCGTGATGGGCAAGCGAGGCTTCGCCGGGACGGGCGCGCAGGCCGCCGCCGACGAGGGCGGCCATGGTGGCGGAATGATGCGGGGTGCGGAAGGGCCGGCGGTCGGAAAGCTTGCCGCCGGAGAGCTCACCGGCGATCGAATGCACCATCGAGACCTCAAGCAGTTCGGCAGCCGAAAGCGGCGGCAGGATCGACGGCAGCCTTGCCGCCAGCATCGACTTGCCGGAGCCGGGAGGGCCGACCATCAACAGATTATGGCCGCCGGCGGCTGCGACCTCGAGGGCGCGCTTGGCACTTTCCTGGCCCTTGATCTCGGCGAGATCCGGCAGGTTGGCGGCATTGGCGCGGATCGACGCCTCCGGCCGCGACAGCACCTGAGTGCCGCGGAAATGATTGGCAAGGGCGATCAGGCTGCGGGGTGCGAGGATATTGACCTCGGCGCCGGCCCAGGCGGCCTCGGCGCCACTTTCGGCCGGGCAGATCAGCCCCTTGCCGAGCGCATTGGCGCCGATCGCCGCCGGCAGCGCGCCTGCAATGGCGGCGATCGTGCCGTCGAGATTGAGCTCGCCGACCACGACATAGTCCGACAGCGCATCGGCGGGAATGGCGCCAAGCGCCGCCATCAAGGCGAGCGCGATCGGCAGATCGAAATGCGAGCCTTCCTTCGGCAGATCGGCCGGCGCCAGATTGACGGTCACCCGCTTTGCCGGCAGCGCCAGACCGGAGGCATGAAGCGCGGCCTGCACCCGCTCGCGGCTTTCGGCCACCGCCTTGTCGGGCAGGCCGACGATCTGCATGCCGATCTTGCCGGGCGCGATCATGACCTGGACCTCGACCGGCACGCCTTCTATGCCCTGGAATGCCACCGTACTGACACGCGCGACCATATGCCCGTCCCCTGCCCCAAACTCTGGTACCGCCCGCAACCCTTCAGGGCTAGCGGTTGCAATCTGGCATAGAAGCGTGAATAAAACAAGAACAATGAAGGAACGTATTTGGATATAGGCTGTGACCGGGGTTGTAGCCGATCACAGCAGGGGCGCGGGGTCGCGGCGCTGCAGGATCAGCCGCGCTTGCGCTCGATTGCATCCCATAGCAGGGCTGCAATATCGGCGCCGCAGAATTTTTTTACCTCGCGGATGCCTGTGGGCGAGGTGACGTTGATCTCGGTCATATAATCGCCGATCACGTCGATGCCGACGAGCAGGAAGCCGCGTTCCCTCAGCGCCGGGCCGATGCGTTCGCAAATTTCCTTTTCGCGCGGCGTCAGCTCGGTCGCCTCGGCGCGGCCGCCGACATGCATGTTGGAGCGGCTGTCATGCTCGGCCGGGACGCGGTTGATGGCGCCGGCGAATTCGCCGTCGACCAGGATGATGCGCTTGTCGCCCTTGCGCACGTCGGGCAGATATTGCTGGGCGATGAAGGGCTCGCGGAACATCTGGCCGAACATTTCCAGCAGCGAGGAGAGATTGCGGTCATCGCGGGTCGAATGGAAGACCCCGGCGCCGCCATTGCCGTAGAGCGGCTTCAGGATGATATCGCCCATCTCGTCGCGGAAGCGGCGGATTTCGGCCGGATCCTTGGTGATCAGCGTCTTCGGCATCAGGTCGGAGAATTCGGTGACGAAGATCTTCTCCGGCGAATTGCGCACCCAGGCCGGATCGTTGACGACAAGCGTCTTCGGGTGAATGCGCTCGAGCAGGTGCGTCGAAGTGATATAGGCCATGTCGAAAGGCGGGTCCTGGCGCAGCAGCACCACATCCATGGTGGAAAGATCGATCCGCTCGGGTGTACCGAGTTCGAAGTGATCGCCCTTGACGTCGCGCAGCAGCATCGGCTCGACGCTGGCAAAAAGCTTGCCGTCGCGGAAGCTCAGCCGGTCGGGGGTGTAGTGGAACAGCCGGTAGCCGCGCGCCTGGGCTTCCAGGCTCATGGCGAAGGTGGAATCACCTGCGATATTGATGCCGGCGACATGATCCATCTGGACCGCTACATTGGTGATCTTGGCCATTTCCGTCCCTCGCTGAATGCCGGACAGATGTAGGTCGGCCCGGTATCAAACGCAACGGTCAATCAAGGCTTGCGACCGCCGCCGGTGGTCAGGCGGCAATGCCCTGGTTGCCGCTATTGCGCAGCAGGTTGCGCAGGCGATAGGCGATCGCCAAGGGCTTCGGGAAGGGCTTGCGCAAGAAGGCGACCTTGCGGACGTAATTGTCGACCCGCCAGCTTGCCCAGGTTCCGCCGGCGAAAAAGGCGACGTCGCCGGTGCACAAGGTTCGTTCGGTGCCGTCCTCGGCGGTGATATGGACCTCGCCTTCGAGGATCATTACCGTCTCGTCCCAGCCGAAAAACCATCGGAATTCGCCCGCAGTGCAGTCCCAGATCGCCGTCAGCGAGGCCTCGTCATGGCCGCGCGAATGTTCGGCGGTGCGCGCCTCAGGATTGCCGCTGATAATCCAGTCGGGATTGATCGGCGTCGATTTCAGCGGCAGCAGGTCGCTCGCATGGGCGATGAAGGATTTGCCGGCCGGCTTCGCCACGGCATAAGGCACCGAACGCGCGGCCATGGCGACCGCACTTGCAAACATCAGCTTCCAAGCCATGAAACAACCCCCAATTCTTGCCCCTACAGAGATTGCCATAGCGGAGAGTCGTAAGAAGCCGGTTCAAATCGAAACTAAAATTTTAGCGATCCGAAGGCTTGGCGAAGCGGGGAATGACTAAAGCTCTTTGATTTTATGCATGTCGTTGTCCCGGAACCGCTGCACACTTCCGGGCGACATGCATTAAAACGCGTCCGGAAAATGGCGCGGCAGCCGGCCGGGCGTGACCGCGACGATATCATAGCGCTGGGAAAGACGGGCCTGATCGGCCTGGCGGGCGAGCCAGAGATCGCTTGCCGCCCTTATCCGCTTCTGGGCGGCGGCGGAGACGGCGTCGACGGCCGCGGCCTCGCCGTGGCGGGCCTTGACCTCGACGAAGACGGCGAGATCGCCCTTGCGGGCAACAATATCGATCTCGCCGAGCCGGGTGCGGTGGCGCAGCGCCAGGATGCGGTAGCCCTTCAGCATCAGGAAGATGGCGGCGACATATTCCGACATCAGGCCGCGGCGCAGCGCCTTTCTTCGGACGGCAGTGAGGTCGTTATCGCCCATCGGCGCCCTTCATCTCCAAGAGGCGCTGATAGAGCGCCTTGCGCGGCAGGCCGGTGAGACGGGCGGCCTCGGTGGCGGCCTTTGCGGTCGGCATCGACTTGGAGAGATCGGCAAGCACGGCCTCGACATCGGCCTCCGGCGTTTCCACGGGCTGCGGCGGACCGACGACAAGAACGATCTCGCCCTTGACGTTGTCCACCTCTTGATAATGCGCAGCGAGCTCCGCCAACGTGCCGCGGCGAAACTCCTCATAGGTCTTGGTCAGCTCGCGGCAGACGGAGGCCGGCCGCGTACCGCCCAGCACATCGGCGGCAGCGAGGAGCGTGGCGCCGATGCGATGCGGCGATTCAAAGAAGATCAGTGTCGCGGGGGCAGCGGCAAGGTCGCCGAGGCGGTCGCGGCGGGCCTTATCCTTGGCCGGCAGAAAACCGGCGAAGAGGAAGGCGTCGTTCGGCAGGCCGGAGCCGACAAGCGCTGCAAGCGGCGCCGAGGCGCCGGGGATGGGGACGACACGATAGCCGGCCGCGATCGCCTGCTGTGCCAGCCGATAGCCGGGGTCGGAAACCAGCGGCGTGCCGGCATCCGACACCAGCGCCACCGAGCGGCCGGCTTCGAGCGCCTGGAGGAGCCGCGGACCAGCCTCGTCGGCATTGTGCTCGTGATAGGCGAAAGGACGGTTCTGGATGCCGTAGCGGTCAAGCAACACGCGGGTGACGCGTGTATCCTCGCAGGCGAGAACGTCGGCGCCGGCCAGCGTTTCCAGCGCGCGCAGCGTGATGTCGCCGAGATTGCCGATCGGCGTGGCGACGAGATAGAGCGCCGGCTCCAGCGGCCGCGCCGGCACCGCCATATTGTGCAGGCGGAAACTTCGCCGCGTGGCCGTCTCCGCCGTCGTTTCCTCGTTCATGCCCTTTGCTTTCGTCCCGCCGTCGTCGAGCCTTATGGGGGAACATTTATGGGCGAGCCACGGCGCTTCGGCAAGGGTTCGGATTTCTGTGAGGATTGCTCCGGAAAACCGGAAATGCAGGCGTCCGGCCGCCTATGCCTCTTGCAAACCGGTGCTGAAGTCTGCCATTTTGCCCGTCCACTCCCCCGACCTCAATCGGGAAAGCATTCTTCGGGTGCTCGATGCGCCCGACAGTCACGGTCGAAAGCGGTAGCATCCCATGCGTATTACTATTGAGCGGTCAAACCTGTTGAAATCGCTGAACCACGTCCACCGCGTGGTCGAACGTCGCAATACGATCCCGATCCTGTCCAACGTACTGCTCAAGGCCGACGGCCAGAACCTCGACATGAAGGCGACCGACCTCGACCTCGAGATCACCGAGGCGACGCCTGCCAGCGTCGAACAGGCCGGCGCCACCACCGTTCCCGCCCATCTTCTCTACGATATCGTGCGCAAGCTTTCCGACGGCTCGGAAGTGCTGCTGGCGACCAGCACCGACGGCGGCTCGATGACCGTGCAGTCCGGCCGCTCGAAATTCTCGCTGCAGTGCCTGCCGGAATCCGATTTTCCCGACCTGACCGCCGGCACCTTCACCCATTCCTTCAAGCTGAAGGCGTCCGATCTGAAGATGCTGATCGACCGCACGCAGTTCGCCATCTCGACCGAGGAGACGCGGTATTACCTCAACGGCATCTTCTTCCACACGATCGAGAGCAACGGCGAGCTGAAGCTCAGGGCAGTCGCGACCGACGGCCACCGGCTGGCGCGCGCCGATGTCGACGCGCCCTCCGGCTCCGAGGGCATGCCGGGCATCATTATTCCGCGCAAGACGGTCGGCGAGCTGCAGAAGCTGGTCGACAATCCGGAAACGATCGTCACCGTCGAGGTTTCCGACGCCAAAATCCGCATGACGATCGGCTCGATCGTCATGACCTCGAAGCTGATCGACGGCACCTTCCCTGACTATCAGCGCGTCATCCCCACCGGCAACGACAAGGAAATGCGCGTCGACTGCACGAGCTTCGCCCAAGCCGTCGACCGCGTCTCGACCATCTCTTCCGAGCGCGGCCGCGCCGTGAAGCTGGCGCTCTCCGAGGGGCAGCTGATGCTGACCGTCAACAATCCCGATTCCGGCAGCGCAACGGAAGAAGTCGCCGTCGGCTACGACACCGATGCGATGGAAATCGGCTTCAATGCCAAGTACCTGCTCGACATCACCGCGCAGCTTTCCGGCGAGGAAGCGATTTTCCTGCTGGCCGATGCCGGCTCGCCGACGCTAATCCGTGACACGGCCGGCGACGATGCGCTTTATGTGCTGATGCCGATGCGCGTCTGACGGGAACGAAGGCGGCCGCTTTCGGTTTTTCCTCCTGTCCAGCAGGAGGATCCCAGCATGAAAAAGACGGGAGTGGTGCGCATCGGCATATCCGGCTGGACTTATGCGCCTTGGCGCGGACAATTCTATCCGGAAGACCTGCCGCAGAAGCAGGAGCTTTCCTACGCCGCACGTCACTTCCGTTCGATCGAGATCAACGGCACCTTCTACGGATTGCAGAAGCCCGATAGCTTCGGCCGCTGGCGGGACGAAACGCCTGATGATTTCGTCTTTGCGGTCAAAGGGCCGCGCTTCATCACCCATTTGCGGCGGCTGAAGGAGATCGAGGCGCCGCTTGCCAATTTCTTCGCCTCTGGGCTGCTCAGGCTCGGCCCCAAGCTCGGGCCGATCCTCTGGCAATTCCCGCCGAACATGGCCTTCGATCCCGATCGCTTCGACACCTTCCTGTCGCTGCTGCCGCACGATCACGACGCGGCAATAGCGCTTTCGAAGCGGCATGACGAGCGCCTTAAACAGGCCTGGCTCAAAAGCGACGGGCACCAGCCGATCCGCCATGCGCTCGAAATCCGCAACGATAGCTTCCGCTCCGCCGCGTTCATCGACATGCTCCGGCGACACAAGGTCGCGCTCGTCTGCGCCGACACGGTAAAATGGCCGCTGCTGATGGATATTACCGCCGACTTCATCTATTGCCGGCTGCATGGTTCCGAACAACTCTATGTCAGCGGCTATGAAGACGAAGCGCTCAATATATGGGCAGAGCGCATCCGCGCCTGGACAGGCGGCGGAGAGCCTGACAATGCGACGCGCGTTCTGGATCCCCTGCCGAGGCGCGCCAGGGGCCGCGACGTCTATCTCTATTTCGACAATACCGACAAGAAACTGCGCGCACCGATCGACGCCGGTCACCTGGCCGAAAGACTTGCCGATCTCATGCCGCATTCCCATCGAAACGCCGCATGAGCTGTTGATGCAAATGTCCTTGTTGCGAAAATCCTTGTCGCGAGAGCGACAAGCAGCATAATAACACAGTCGATCAACGTGCGGATGGGTGGAGAATGCGCTTACGGGTCAAGGTGAAGGAACATTTCGGCAAGAGATTCGATGAGGAAATCCGCTTCTTCCGCGGCATGATGCAGGGGCCGAAGACGGTAGGCTCGATCGTGCCGACCTCCTCGATCACCGCCAGGCGCATGGCCAGCGTCATCGACATGCATTCGGGGCTGCCGGTCCTCGAACTCGGCCCTGGCACGGGCGCCATCACCAAAGCGATCCTCGGCCGCGGCGTGAAGCCGGACAATCTGGTGGCGATCGAATATTCGACGGACTTCCACCAGCACCTGCTGCGAACCTATCCGGGCGTGCACTTCATCAACGGCGACGCCTTCGATCTCAAGACCACGCTTGGCGCGTTCAGCGACCAGACATTCGATTGCGTCATCTCCTGCATTCCGCTGCTGAACTTCCCGATGGCGATGCGCATCGCGCTGCTGGAAAGCCTGCTCGACCGCGTGCCTACCGGCCGGCCGGTGGTGCAAATCTCCTATGGCGCGATCTCGCCGATCGCCGCCAATCCCGACCGTTACCACATCCAGCATTTCGACTTCGTCATGCGCAACATTCCGCCGGCGCAGCTCTGGATCTATAAGCGCGGCTGAGATGTTCGGGATCTATATCACCCATCCGCAAGTCAGGATCGATGCCAACGTGCCGGTGCCGAAATGGGGGCTTTCCGATGTCGGCGCGGCACGTGCCCGCAAAGCGGCCGAGAGCGGCTGGTCGAGGCTATTGCGACGCATCGTCTCCAGCGACGAGACAAAGGCGATCGAGACGGCCGAGATATTGGCGGAAGCCTCCGGTGTGACGATCGAGATCGTCCATGGCATGCACGAGAACGACCGCTCGGCCACCGGCTTTCTGCCGCCGCCGCAATTCGAAGAGGCGGCCAACTGGTTTTTTGCGCATCCGGAAGAAAGCTTCAAAGGCTGGGAGCGTGCCGTCGATGCGCAGGCCCGAATCGTCGAAGCGGTGAATACGGTTCTCGCCACGCATGATGCAACTGCGCCCATTGCCTTCGTCGGCCATGGCGGCGTCGGCACACTGCTCAAATGCCATCTGGCGGGCAGGCCGATCGGCCGCGATCGCGATCAGCCGCCTGGCGGCGGCAATCTCTACGCCTTCGGCCTTGCGGATCGCCATTTATCATGCGACTGGACACCCATCGAAGACTGGCGGGGGTGAGTTGAAATGGACGCACGCGAGCGGTTGATCGTCGGCCTGGATGTTCCAACGATCGGCGAGGCGGAAAGATTGGTTTCCACGCTCGGCGACGACATTCTCTTCTATAAGATCGGCTATCAGCTCGTTTTTGCCGGCGGTCTGGAATTCGCCCGCGATCTTGCCGCAAGCGGCAAGAAGATCTTTCTCGACATGAAGCTGCTCGACATCGACAACACCGTTGCTTCGGGTGTCGAGAACATCGCCAAAATGGGAATGTCGATGCTGACGCTGCATGCCTATCCCAAAGCAATGAAGGCGGCGGTTGAGGCGGCGGCCGGCTCCGGCCTCTGTCTGCTCGGGGTCACCGTGCTCACCTCGATGGATGCCGATGATCTTATCGACGCCGGCTACAGCCAGGATCCACACAGCCTGGTGCTGCGCCGCGCCGCTCAGGCGCGTGCGGCCGGCATGGGTGGTATCGTCTGTTCGGCAGCGGAAGCGGCCGAAGTGCGCGAGGTCCTTGGACCCGACATGGCGATCGTCACACCCGGCATTCGCCCGACCGGCAGCGACCATGGCGACCAGAAGCGGGTGATGACGCCGTTCGACGCATTGAAGGCGGGGGCAACCCACCTCGTCGTCGCCCGTCCGATCGTCAAAGCGCCCGATCCCCGGCATGCCGCCCGCGCCGTCCTCAATGAGATGGTCGGCGCGCTCTGGCCGGCAAACCGCTGACGAGAACCAAAGGGAGAAGATCATGGCCAAGGGATATTGGATTGCCCGCGTCGACGTTCGCGATGCCGAGCGCTACAAGGACTATGTGGCGGCGGCCAAGCCCGCCTTCGAAAGATACGGCGCGAATTTCCTGGCGCGCGGCGGCGCGATCACCGAGCTCGAAGGAAGGTCCCGCGCCCGCAACGTCGTGATCGAATTCGCGTCGATGCAGCATGCGGTCGACTGCTACAACTCGCCGGAGTACCAGATCGCCGCCAAAATCCGCCAGGAAGCGGCGGATGCGGAAATGGTCGTCGTCGAAGGCGTCTGAAGCACCCTCGCATGCGCAAAACTCGGCGCGCGATGGGCCTTCCCGTCGCGCTGGGATTGGGCTAAGACGGAGCCGATACAGCATCCCGCACAGCCTTTCGAGGAGCCTGCCATGACCCTTGCCAACCTGCCGCCGCTCGTCACCGTGTTCGGAGGGTCCGGCTTCGTGGGCAGGCACGTGGTCCGGGCGCTTGCCAAGCGTGGCTATCGCATCCGCGTCGCGGTACGACGCCCCGATCTCGCCGGCTTCCTGCAGCCGCTCGGCAATGTCGGCCAGATTTCCTTCGTGCAGGCGAACCTGCGTTACCGGAATTCGATCGACCGCGCCGTCGAGGGTGCAAGCCACGTCGTCAACTGCGTCGGCATTCTGCACGAGACCGGCCGCAACACTTTCGACGCCGTGCAGGAATTCGGCGCCCGCGCGGTCGCCGAGGCGGCACGCAATGCCGGCGCGAGCCTCGCCCATATTTCGGCGATCGGCGCCAACGCCAATTCCGATTCGGACTATTGCCGCACCAAGGGCCGCGCCGAAACGGCCATCCTCTCCATCAAGCCCGATGCGGTGATCTTCCGCCCCTCGATCGTCTTCGGGCCGGAAGACAGCTTCTTCAACAAATTTGCCGACATGGCGCGCATGTCGCCGGTCCTGCCGCTCATCGGCGGCGGCAAGACGAAGTTCCAGCCTGTTTATGTCGAGGACGTCGCCGAGGCGGTCGCCCGCGCCGTCGACGGCAAGGTACCCTCCGGCAAGGTCTATGAACTTGGCGGGCCCGAGGTGCTGAGCTTCCGCGAATGTCTCGAGACGATGCTGAAGGTGACGAGCCGCAAGAACCCGTTCATCTCCCTGCCCTTCGGCATCGCGTCGATGATCGGCAGCATCGCCTCGCTGATCCCGTTCGTGACGCCGCCGATCACCCCGGACCAGGTGCGCCTGCTCAAGCGCGACAATGTCGTCTCCGCCGAAGCCGAAGCGGAAGGCCGCACGCTGAAGGGCCTCGGCATTGCGCCGACCATGGTGGCCTCGGTGCTCGAATCCTACCTGGTGCAGTATCGTCCGCACGGCCAGTACACCGGCTCCGGCAAGGCTGCCTGAACAACTTGCTGCCTTCGACACAGCGCCGTTCGCGCATAGCGCGGACGGCGTTTTTGCGTGTTCGCCTGAAGCAAAGGCGGCGCAAGTCCCAAATGTTGTCGTGCCGGTCATATCAAGTGCAGTTGCATAAAAGACGCAGCGGAAATTTTGTGGAATTAACGCCAAATTTAGCAGGAACGTTTATTGCTATTTGCCATTCCACTGACTACCAAACCCCGCGCGTCTCCAACGGACTCGACGCCTGCGAAAGCGTGCGGCAATCACTGTGAAAGGCATTTCTCGATGGGCAAGTCAATCGCGCTCCTGTTTGCGTGTGCGGCGCTGGTTATCCTTGCAGGCTCCTTCGTAGCGTCCGGTTCGGTCGCAGCGGTAAAGGGCGGCTGCTCGCCGGCCTACGGCGTCGATCCTTGCTCGACGGCTTCGATCAGCCATTGACGAAAAGGCCGGGTCTCGACGCCGGCCTCATAGAGACAGATAGCGGCCGGAGCGTCTGAATCAGGACGTTCCCAAATGAACGCTTCGTCTTGGCGGCTTCAAAGCAGCGGATACTTACTCTCTCAAACATTACCAGCTGGACCGTTTGCGCCTGTCGCTTGCAAGTCACTTCGCGACATCTGACGGGCAATTGCATCCGCGCCTGGGAGATGCGCGAATGCAATGCGGTGGAGACGGTTCAGGCGATCAGGCCTGTTGTGGCCATGCCGAGCAGCAAAACGCCGAGAATGATGCGGTAGACGGCAAACAGCGTGAAGCGGTTGCTCCTGATATAGGCGAGCAGCCATTTGACCGCGATGAAGGCGACGATGGTGGAGACGACGAAGGCGATGGCGAGCGCCGTCCAGTCTTCGCCGGCCGCGCCGCCGTCCTTGAAGGTCTTCAGCAGTTCATAGCCGCTTGCGGCATACATTGTGGGGATGCCTACGAGGAAGGCGAATTCCGTCGCCGCGGCGCGGTTGCCGGTGCCGGCGAGCATGGCGACGAAGATCGTGGCGCCGGAGCGCGAGGTTCCCGGAAAGACGCCGGCAACGATCTGGGCAATGCCGACCAGGATGGCGACGAGCCAGGTGATCTCCTTATGAGGCGCCTTACGCGCGGCCGCCCATTCGGCAAAAATCATCCAGATGCCGCCGATGATCAGCGCCCAGGCAATCGGCGTCGCAGTCTCCGGCAGTTCAAAGCCGAGTCTCTTAACGACGAACCCAAGGATTGCGGTGATGAGAAAGGCGACAATCAGCTTGGCGGCATAGTCACGGTTCGCCGGCTCGCGCCAGCCGAGCACCAGATCTAGCAGGCGACGCCAGTAGATGATGGTCACCGCCAGGATGGCGCCGGCTTGAATGACAATGTTGAACATGTCCGACCGATGGCCGAGCCATTGCTCCGCAATGATGAGATGGCCGGTGCTCGAGATCGGCAGAAACTCGGTGATCCCCTCGATGACACCGAGAAGGACGGCATTGATATAGTCCATAAATTGTCTCCGGTTTAAATGTCAGTCGGACTTGAACAGCGCTAGAGCCGATCAGGCGCTGCATCTATCCTCAATCGCAAGACGGTTGTTTTGTCCCTTGTCAGATGGCGTGAAAGCCGATTCGCTTGTATTGGCCGGGCCAAGCTCCTATAGCTTCAACCAATGAGTCACGACTAAGGCGCTATAAACGAGCTGCCACACAGTCCTGTAACAGCAATCATAAAGCCCGAGTATCGATGCCCACGCTTTATCATCATCCCATGTCCTCCGCATCTCGCTTCGTCCGGCTGATCCTGGCCGAATACGGCTATCAGGCGGATCTGATCGAGGAGCAGACATGGGAGAAGCGCCGGGATTTCCTGGCGCTCAATCCAGCCGGCACGCTGCCGGTCTATGTCGACGACAGCATGCGCGCGCTTTGTGGCGCGACCGTCATTTCCGAATATCTCGACGAGACGCACGGAGTATTGAAGCGCGACCGGAGGCTGCTCGCCGAGGACCCTTTCCAGCGGGCGGAAATTCGCCGGCTGAGCGAATGGTTCATGCAGAAGATGGAAAACGACGTGACGAAACCGCTCGCCCGCGAGCGTGTCTACAAGTTGCAGATGACCACCGATCAGGGCGGCGGAGCGCCGGATTCCAAGGTTTTGCGCACGGCACGCGCGAATATCCGCCAGCATATGCGTTATCTTACCTGGCTTGCCGGCTCGCGTCAGTGGCTGGCTGGCGAGCGGATGAGCTATGCCGATCTTGCCGCTGCCGCCTCGATCTCGATCCTCGATTATCTCGGCGAAATCGAGTGGGCCGAGGCCCCTGTCGTCAAGGAATGGTATCAGCGGCTGAAGTCGCGCCCCTCCTTCCGGCCGATGCTGACGGAGCGCGTGCGCGGCCTGACCCCGGTTTCGCATTATGCCGATCTGGATTTCTGACGAGGGCGCTTCATGCCCGACAATGATGATAAAGAGCGCCGCCGCCGCGACAATTTGACCGAGTTCGTCCGGGCGGAATCCGCCGCCAAGGGATTCGATCTGTGCCGCATCACCCGCCCGGATGCGATCCCGGAAGCGAAAGAGCGCCTCGGCCAGTTCATCGATGCCGGGCGCCACGGGACGATGGAGTGGATGGCGGAGACGCGCGAGCGGCGCGGCGATCCGCTGACGCTCTGGAGCGAGGTCCGGTCCGTCGTCGTCTTCGGCCTCAACTATGCCCCGGAGGAGGATCCGCGCGGCATCCTCGACAAGCCGGACAAGGCAGCGATATCAGTCTATGCCCGCAACCGCGATTATCACGACATCATCAAGGGCCGGCTGAAGGAGATCGCCACGCGTTTTGCGGCACGCGCCGGCGCCGACGTTAAAGTGTTCGTCGATACCGCGCCTGTCATGGAAAAACCGCTGGCGGCGGCCGCCGGCCTCGGCTGGCAGGGCAAACACACCAATCTCGTCAGCCGTACGCATGGGTCCTGGCTGTTTCTCGGCAGCATGTTCACCACCGCCGACCTTGCCGTCGATGCGCCGGAAACGGACCATTGCGGATCGTGCCGCGCCTGCCTCGGCATCTGTCCGACGGCTGCCTTCCCGGCGCCCTATCAGATCGATGCGCGCCGCTGCATCTCCTATCTGACCATCGAGCACAAGGGGCCGATCGATCCCGATCTCAGGCCGCTGATCGGCAATCGCATCTATGGCTGCGACGACTGTCTTGCCGTCTGTCCCTGGAACAAGTTCGCGATCTCCGCCTTCGAAATGAAGCTGAAGGCGCGGGAAGATCTGAAGGAGCCGTCTCTTGCTTTTCTGCTGACGCTCGACGACGCCGCCTTCCGCGCCTTCTTCAGCGGTTCGCCGGTGAAGCGGATCGGCCGCGACCGCTTCATCCGCAATGTGCTGATCGCCGCCGGCAATTCCGGCGAGACGGCACTCATTGCACAATGTCGCGAGCTCGCCGGCGATGCCGCCCCGGCGGTGCGCGGCATGGCGGTGTGGGCGCTTTCGCGGCTGATGGAGGCTGGCGAATTCTCCATCTTTGCCGCACAAAGGACCGATGAGAGCGACGACGATGTGCTGAACGAATGGCGGTTGGCGGGAGTGGACTGATGCATGTGATGATCTTTGGCTGCGGCTATTCCGGCACGGCGATCGCAAAGGCCTTCGCGGGACAGGATGTGCGCGTGTCCGGCACCACGCGTTCGGCCGACAAGATGGAGGGCTTGCGCGATGGCGGCATCGACGCGTTCCTGTTCGACGGCGAGACCATGGACGACGACTTATGCCGCGCGCTGGAGAGCGTCACCCATCTCGTGCAATCGATCGCGCCCGGAAAGGCCGACCCGCTGCTGCGACTGTTGGGCGAAGACAGCGCCCGTTTCCTGCCCCGGCTCGAATGGATCGGCTATCTCTCCACAGTCGGCGTCTATGGCGATCACAAGGGGGCGTGGGTGAGCGAGGAAACGCCCTGCGAGCCCGTTTCCGGACGATCAAAGGAGCGGCTCGAGGCCGAACAGGGCTGGCTGGCGATGGGCCGGGAGCGCGGTGTGCCGGCGGCGGTGCTGCGCCTTTCCGGCATTTATGGGCCGGGGCGCAACGCCTTCTGCAATCTGGACAAGGGCACGGCACGGCGCCTGATCAAGAAGGACCAGGTTTTCAACCGCATCCGCGTCGAAGATATCGGTGCGGCGACCCGCTTCCTGTCCGAACGCGGCCTCGGCGGCATCTATAATGTCACCGACGACCGGCCCGGCCCGCCGCAGGATGTGATTGTCGAGGCGGCCCGCCTGATGGGCGTCGAACCGCCGCCGGAGCAGGCTTTCGAAGCCGCAGAACTGACGCCGATGGCACGCACCTTCTACGGCGAAAACAAGCGCGTTTCGAATGCGAAACTCAAGAAGGCGGGCTTCGAATTCTCTTTCCCGACCTTTCCGATGTCGCTTGCACAATTGTGGCAGGACGGACGCTGGCGCGGCTAGAGGCGGTAGCGACCACGGCTGGCGGGCTCACCCAAAAGGAGTAGGAAATTCCTACTTTGCGCGATCAGAGGGACAAATTTCGCTCTCTATTATAGTTAACGGCCTTTAAATTTGCCCAAATGTGGCAATAAATATGGCAAAGCGAGAAAAGAATTTTCGCGGTTTTTGTGAATGGCGGCACTGCAGGCTCCTCCCCGAAAAATTCATTCTCTTTTTTACTGATTTCATTATGTTTTTTCCACTCTGACGGGTCGCTGCCTATTTCCGTCATTATATCAATATGCTCACAAATGTTACAGTTTGTAACACTCCGTGAACAAGAACGGCACTTTTTCGCCACTTTTGAGCAGATTTAAGCCCCGCCGCCTGCAAGGGCGTGAGTTCAATAGTTGAGGGATACTCTGTTTTGAAGAAAATAGGTCGTTCTATTATCGCTGCCGTAACTATTGCGGCCTGCTCTTTCCTGCTTCCGGCGGAGAGTTTTGCTGGAAATGGCTGCGGCGGTGCTTCATGGTACGCGCTTCGCTCCAAAACTGCTTCCGGGGAACGTATGAACCCCGCCATCTTGACTGCCGCACATCGTTCGCTCGCGTTCGGCACCAAGGTGAAGGTCACCAACCGCAACAATGGCCGCACCGTCGTCGTCCGCATCAATGATCGCGGTCCGTTCATTCGTGGACGCGTCATCGATCTGTCGCGCGCCGCCGCCCAGAATATCGGCATGGTGAGCTCGGGCACGGCGAAGGTCTGCTACCAGGTGATCAGCTAAGGCGTACAGCGCCGCACAACCGGCTGCGCCCTGACCGGCGCTTGCTCTTGCCGCCAATCGCGGTTACCACGCGGTTGAAACTTGTAAACAGTCCGCCCGGCCTGTGTGCGGATCGTTCACAGGTCATGGCAATAGGAGATATGTGAATGCGTCTGGGCGGCCGCCTCGAAGGGGCGATTTCTGTGCTCGCGGATATCGATGCCCGCAAGCGGCCCGTCGCCGACGCGCTCAAGGACTGGGGCCTCGCGCACCGCTTCGCGGGTTCCGGCGATCGTGCGGCGATCGGCAATATCGTCTACGACGCCTTGCGCATGCGGCTTTCCCATGCGTGGCTGATGAATGACGACAGCGCCGCGGCCATCGCCCACGCCGTGATGTTCCGCCAATGGGGCTTCACGCCCGATCGCCTCGCCACCGAATTGGCGGACGACAAGTTTGCGCCGCCGCCGCTTTCCGCTGATGCCCTCGCCGCCTTTGCGAGCCGCTCGCTCGACGATGCGCCGCCGCATATACGCGGCGATATTCCCGAATGGATCCAACCCTCCTTCGAACAGGCCTTCGGCACCGGCTGGCTCACAGAGGCACAGGCGCTCGCGGCGCGTCCAACACTCGATCTGCGCGCCAACATCCTGAAGGCCTCCCGCGACAAGGCCGTCAAGGCGCTCGAACGCGCCGGCGCACATGCTGCGAAGATCGCCCGCTACGGCATCCGGATTGCCGCCGGCGAAGGCGCCTCGCGCCTTCCCAACGTGACGGCAGAGCTTTCGTTCCAGAAAGGCTGGTTCGAAGTTCAGGACGAGGGCTCGCAGATCGTCGCCGACCTGGTGCTCGCCAAGGACGGCGAACAGATTCTCGACTATTGCGCCGGCGGCGGCGGCAAGACCCTCGCCATGGCGGCCGCCATGCAGAACAAGGGACAGGTTCACGCCTATGACGCCGACCGCAAGCGGCTGGCGCCGATCATCGAACGGCTGAAGCGGGCGGGCACGCGCAATGTCCAGGTGCACGATGACGCCAGGGGCCTTTCCGGCCTTGCCGGGCGCTGCGACAAGGTGCTGGTCGATGCGCCCTGCACCGGCACCGGCACATGGCGCCGCCGCCCCGATACGAAATGGCGGCTAACGGCAAAGAACCTCGACGAACGCACCGCCCAGCAGCAGGATGCGCTGGCGCAGGCGAGCGGCTTTGTCAAACCGGGCGGCGAGCTGATCTATGTCACCTGCTCGGTTCTGCCTCAGGAAAACGAGGAACAGGTGCGCCGTTTTACCGCCGGCAATGCTGATTTCCAGATCGTCAGCGCCCTGCCCGCCTGGGACGCGCTCTTCGGCAAAGAGGCCCCGCGGCCGCACTCGTCCGACGCCCAGACGGTGACGCTGACGCCTGCTTCCACCGACACGGACGGTTTCTTCTTCTGCCGCATGCAGCGGAAGGGCTGATGCCGCTTAGCAGCGATGGTAACGGCGCGGCGGAATGACGCTGCGCCAGCGCAGTTGCTGCCGGTTTTTCAAGCAGATGAGGTCCAGAAAGAGCCGACTTGCCGGCACCGATCCATCCTTAAAATCATTCCAAACTAGAGCGTTTGACACCAGTTTGCTTTTGCGCGAAGAGACGGAGCCCCGATTAGACGGAAGATCCGTCACAGGAGAGGATCATGAAGCTCAAGAAATTCCGCGCAGCCGTGCTGGCGATTGCCCCCGCCACCCTGCTCGCCCTTCCCGCGCATGCCGCCACCGATGCGGCCGCCGTGGTGAAACATTATGCCGATGTGGCGCATGCGAAATATGAGGACTCGCTGACGACGGCAAAGGCGCTCGATGCCGCGATCAACGCCTTTCTGAAGGCGCCGACCGACGCGACGCTGAAGGCCGCCCGGGATGCCTGGATCAAGGCGCGCGTGCCTTACCAGCAGACGGAAGTCTACCGCTTCGGCAATCCTGTTGTCGACGAGTGGGAAGGCAAGGTCAACGCATGGCCGCTCGATGAAGGCCTGATCGACTATGTCGATCCCTCCTACGGCAGCGAGAGCGACGAAAACTCCCTCTATGTGGCCAATGTCATCGCCAACAAGACGATCAAGATCGACGGCAAGGATGTCGACGCCTCGAAGCTGACGCCGGAATTCCTCTCCGGCACGCTGCAGGAAGCCGGCGGCATCGAAGCCAATGTGGCAACGGGCTACCACGCTATCGAATTCCTGCTCTGGGGCCAGGATCTCAACGGCACCGGTCCCGGCGCCGGCAATCGCCCCGCAACGGATTACGATCTGAAGAACTGCACGCACGGCAATTGCGATCGCCGCGCCGAGTATCTGAAGTCCGCCTCTACGCTGCTCGTTTCCGACCTGCAGGAAATGACCGACAGCTGGAAGCCGGACGGGGCTGCGACGAAGAACGTCGAAGCCGATCCGAAGGCCGGTCTCGTCGCGATCCTGACGGGCATGGGTTCGCTCTCCTACGGTGAGCTTGCCGGCGAGCGCATGAAGCTCGGCCTGCTGCTGCACGATCCGGAGGAAGAGCATGATTGCTTCTCCGACAATACCTACAACTCGCATCTCAACGACGCGATCGGCATCGCCGCCGCCTATACCGGCAACTATACCCGCGTCGACGGCACCAAGCTCAGCGGCCCGTCGCTGCACGACCTCGTGGCCGCCAAGGACAAGGCGCTCGATGCCGAGATGGAAGGCAAGCTCAACAAGACGCTCGATGCGATGAACGCCATGGCCAAGCGCGGCGAGACGGTCGAGAAGTACGACCAGATGATCGCCGAAGGCAACAAGGAAGGCAACGCCGTCGTCCAGGCCGCCATCGACGGGCTGATCGACCAGACGAAGTCGATCCAGCGCGTTATTGCCGCACTCGATCTCGGCACGGTTCAGCTTGAAGGTTCCGACAGCTTGGATAATCCTAACGCCGTCTTCAAATAAGCAAAAAGGCGGGCCGCTTCGAAAGCCGAGGCGGCCCGAACCCTGAAATGCCATCTATTGCCTCCCTCATTCCTGTGTCCTCAGGGCCTTGCCCGAGGGATGTCACAGGAATCCAGCCACGGCGCGTCCGCGCCGTGAATGACTCGGTCAGGGGGGAGTCTTCCGCGCCCAAGGACTTGGGCGCACTGGATTCCTGTGACAAGCACAAGAATGTGGGAGTCGAAAGGGAAGCGCGGACCAGCACCCTCGAACTTGCCGCTCGAAAACTTCCCTTACCCCTCCGCATCGCCGCTTTCGCTGCGCTTGCAGGCGCGCCCGTCGCCTTTGCCGCCGGTTTCGATCTGCCGACGAAACGCACCGACCTTTCCGACGCCGATCTGAAACGCGTCGCCGATGTGACGCGGCCGACAGCCGATTTTTCCATGGCCGAACAATACGAAGCAATGCAGGCGGGTGCGACGACCTCGGTCGATCCGGTCACCGAAGACAGCTTCTCGCATATTTCGGCCAATATCCCCTTCGAGGAAGAGCAGGATTTCAAGCTCGGCAATGCGCTCTTCCGCAAGCTCTGGGTTTCCTCGCCCTCCTCGACGCAGGCCTCCGATGGGCTTGGGCCGCTTTTCAACGCCCGCTCCTGCATGAGCTGTCATGTCAATGACGGCCGCGGCAAACCGCCGGAGGGGGGGCCGAGCGCCGTCTCGATGTTCCTGCGGCTTTCCCGCGCCGCCAGGACGCCGGAAGAAGAAAGGGCGATCGCAAGCGCTGACATTCTCAATTTCCCCGATCCGGTCTATGGCCGTCAGCTGCAGGATCTTGCCGTGCCCGGCCTTGCCGCCGAAGGGCGGATGGCGATCCGCTACGATGAGGAAACGGTAAGGCTTGGCGACGGGGAGACGGTCTCGCTGCGCCGGCCGCATTATGCGGTGACGGATCTTGCCTATGGACCTTTCGATGCATTAACGACGATCTCGGCGCGTGTCGCCCCCGCCATGATCGGCCTCGGGCTGATCGAGGCGATCCCTGAGGCCGACATCCTTGGCCATGCCGATCCCGACGATGCCGATGGCGACGGCATCTCCGGCAAGGCGGCGATCGTCCGCGATCATCGCAGCCGTGAGATCGCGCTCGGCCGCTTCGGCTGGAAGGCGCAGAACGCCACGGTGCGCGACCAGAATGCCGACGCCTTCGCCAACGATATCGGCATCTCCACGCCCGACCATCCGGACGCGCATGGCGATTGCACCAAGGCGGAGGAGAAATGCCTCGATATGCCGACCGGCGTGCAGAAACGACTGGGCGAGGAAGAAGCGCCGGGGCCCATTCTCGATCTCGTGACCTTCTATTCGCAAAATCTTGCCGTGCCGGCCCGCCGCCGGGCGAGCTTCCCTGAGACGCTGAAGGGCAAGCGGATTTTCTACGAAACCGGCTGCATTTCCTGCCATGTGCCGAAATTCGTCACGCGCAGGGATTCGCCTGACAAGGCGCAATCCTTCCAGCTGATCTGGCCCTATTCCGATTTTCTGCTGCACGACATGGGTGACGGGCTTGCCGACGGGCAGCAGGTCGGGCTTGCAAGCGGACGTGAATGGCGCACGCCACCGCTATGGGGTATAGGACTGACCCGTACTATCAGCGGGCACAGCTTTTTCCTGCATGACGGCCGTGCGCGGGATCTCACCGAGGCGATCCTCTGGCACGGCGGCGAAGCCGAAAAGGCCCGCAACGCTTTCTCCGCCCTGTCGCGAGACGACAGGGCGGCCCTGATTACATTCCTGGAGTCACTTTGATGCGCCCTTGGCACCCCCTGCTCTGCCTCACTCTGATCGGTCTTGCCACATCGGCGGCCGCCCAGACCGCCGCTCCTCCGGCAGGGATGAACGAGGATGCCGTTCCCTCCGTCATGCAGCGCGCCGTCGACGAAGTGATCCGCCCGGGCTATCGCAACATGCAGCAATCGGCCGCCCGGCTGACGACGGCGATGAAGGATCTCTGCGACGGCGGCACGCAGCAGACGCTCGACAAGGCGAAATCCGCATTCGACGATACGATCCGCTACTGGTCGATCATCGAGATCGTCCAGACCGGGCCCGTCATCCAGGACAATCTCTTCGAGCACATCCTGTTTTATCCGGATCGCAAGGGCGTCGGCCTGAAACAGGTGCAGGCGCTGATCGCCAAAGCCGATCCGAAGGATGCGACGGTCGATGCGATCGCCGGCAAGAGCGTGGCGCTGCAGGGCCTGACGGCGCTGGAATACGTGCTTTACGGCAACGGCTCGGAAAATCTCGTCGGGCAGAAGGGCGGCTTCCGCTGCCTTTACGGCGCCGCCGTCGCCGGCAATATCCAGCGTGAGGCCGGCGAAGTCGTCGCCGCCTGGGAAAAGCCGGACGGGGTGCAGGCGAGCTGGAAGCACCCCGGCCCGCAGAGCAATGATTTCATGGACAACAAGGAGGCGGTGACCGCGCTGCTCGGCATTCTCGTGCACGGCGCCGAGAATGTCCGCGATCAGCGGCTGGAACAGTTCTACAAGGGCAAGGACACCGCGCCGCGGCCGCGCATGGCGATCTACTGGCGTTCGAAAAATACGTGGAAGTCGATGGCCGCCAATCTGGAAGGACTGCGCACGTTCTGGCAGAAGGCCGGCATGGCCGAGCTTCTGCCGCCGGACAAACGGTCGATTGCCGCTTTGATCGACGAGGATTTCAAATCGCTGCTCGACAGCGTGCCGAAACTCAATCCTGATATAGACGCCGCCACCAGCGATGCCGAAAAGGCCAAGCTCGACACGCTTTTGGCCGAAAGCCGTGATCTGATCACCAGGATCAGCGACGAATATGGCGCGGCCATCGGGCTGTCGGCCGGCTTTTCCTTTTCGGACGGAGACTGAAGCGATGATGCAAAGCGCCCCGATCAACCGACGCAGTTTCGTCAAGGCGGCAGGGATCGGCTTCCTGGCGAGCCTGGCGCCAAGGTCGCTGCTGGCGCTTGAACGGGCCGATGCGGTCTATGCCTCGGGCATTCGCACGGCAAACGGTTCCTTTGCCATCGCGACCGTGACCGAGCGTGGCGAGATCATCGATCAGGTGGCGCTTCCCGCCCGCGCCCACGGAATGGCCTTCAGCGCCGCCACCGGCAAGACGGTCGCCTTCGCGCGCCGGCCGGGCACCTATGCGATGATCTTCGACCCACGAGATAAGGGCGAGCCGATCGTCATCAACTCCCGGGAAGACCGCCATTTCTTTGGGCACGGCGCCTTCTCGCCCGATGGCCGGATCCTCTACGCCAGCGAGAATGATTTCGACGGCAATCGCGGCATGATCGGTCTCTATGACGCAACCGATCGCTTCACCCGCATCGGCGAATACGAGACCTATGGCATCGGTCCGCACGATATGACGGTTTCCGATGACGGGCGTCTTCTCATCGTCGCCAATGGCGGCATCGAGACACATCCGGATTTCGGCCGCACCAAGCTCAATCTCGCCGCGATGCAGCCGTCGCTGGCGCTGATCGATGCGGCAACCGGCGCCTTGATCGAAAAACACGTGCTGCCGGCCGAATGGTCGCAGCTGTCGACCCGCCATGTCGACCTCGACGGCGACGGCCGCATCTGGTTCGCCTGCCAGTACGAAGGCCACCGCAAGGATCTGCCGCCACTCGTCGGCCATTTCGCCAAGGGGGAGGATCTTTCCTTCGTCGCGCTGCCGGAGGAGACGACGAGGAGGCTCGCCAACTATGTCGGCGCGATCGCCGTCAACCGCGGCGAAGGTCTCGTCGGCATCACCTCGCCGAAGGGCGGCGCCTCGGTGACCATCGACGCAAAAACGGGCAAGGTGCTGGCCGAGATCGTCGTTCCAGAGGCGGCCGGCATCGCGCCGGCGAGAGATGGCTTTGCCGTCTCCTCCTATGACGGCGATTTCCTTTCGAGGCGCAGCGATGTCGCCTGGGATCAGCACATCGTCCGGGTCTCTCAGCGGGTGCGCGCATAGGCCTTCTGCTCGGCGCTGACGCTCGATGCCGCGGCTCTTGCCGCCTCATGCAGCCATTCAGGTCCCCGGGCCTGCAGATCCTGCAGGATCGCTGCGGCCGCAGCCGCATCATCGGAATGGCAATTGGCGATCTCGAAGCCCATCAATTCGAGCATTGTCGGCGAAAGCAGGATCTCCGGATGCTTGTCGATCTCGATCTTGCGGCTGTTCGGCGAAAGCCGGCGCACGAGGATGCGGCCGCAGACGCGATAGTGAGGATCGGCCGAGCGCGCCCGCCCGGCGGCGATTTCGCCCGCACGGATCGTCACATCAAGCGGCCTGTGGCGAAGCGACCAGGCCGACGGCACCAGCGCCTTCGCCTCGCGCAAGACCGGCCCGCCCTGCCATTCGGCATAGGCGACGAAACGCGGGCGGCCGAGGCTGCCGGTGCCGGCGCTGCGCGGCTTGGCCGTGAAGGAGCCTGCCCCGGGCGGCAATGCGCCGGCGAGCGCCTCGCTATAGGCTGCCGGCGCCTTCTTCTTGCCCGCAGGCAGCATCTCGCATTTTTCCCAGAATTCCCGGCGTTCGGAATTCGGCAGCATCAGCGCCTTGCGCAGCCATTTGTGGTCGCGCTCGAGGATGACGGGCAGCGGATTTTCAAGGCCTCTGCGATAACCGCCGAGGATCAGCTCGCCGATCATCCGAACCGAGGGACCCTTGCCGTTGCGCGCCAGGATGGCGCTTGCCGCAAGGCGAACGAGATCCAGCGCATAGGGCATCACCGCCGCATCGTCGAAATCATTGACGCCCCAGACGAGCCGGCCCTCGCTATCGCGCCAGGTGCCGAAATTCTCCAGATGCGCATCGCCAATCGCCAGCACTGCGGGCGCGCGGCCGAGCTCCGGGCAGATATCGAGGATGATTTCGCACCAGCGCCAATAGGTGGCGCGCAGGAAGACGAAATCGTCGCTGCGCATCCACCCGTGCTTTTCCTTAAGATCGTCCTTGACGAGACCGGCCCCGAGCTCGCCGGCCAGCCAGGTCTCGAAATTCCGAACCGATTGCGATATCGTCGTCATGGCGCCGGCGCTCCCTCATTTCGAGATAGAATGCCGGAGAATACCCGCTGAGCGCGAAGCTGCAATCGTCTTCGCGGGGCATACGGGGCAACAGCACGGCGAAAGGTTGCGCTGGCGACACGCCTTGACGTTTCAATCGCCGTCCGGATCGATTTCAGCAATGTCCAGCTTGTCGAATCCGGCCCGCCATGCCACTTTCCCGGCTTCGAGAGGGGCAGCCATGAGCGAGACTGACAGGGGCGATTTCCGCGCGCGAATCCGCCGCAACTTTGCGCGCCAGGCGGCGATGCAGACGATCGGCGCGGAGCTGACGCGCGTCGAGCACGGCGTCGTCGAAATCGAGCTTCCCTTCGACATCAAACTGACGCAGCAGCACGGCATTCTGCATGCGGGCATCATTTCCGCCGCCCTCGATTCAGCCTGCGGCTTTGCCGCCTACAGCGTGATCGACCCGGAAGCCTCGATCCTGACGATCGAATTCAAGGTCAATCTCATGTCGCCGGGACGCGGCGAGCGCTTCCTGTTTCGAGGCGAAATCACCAAGCCGGGCTCCACCATCATCGTCGCCGACGGGCGAGGCTACGCGATCAGCGACGGCCCGGCGAAACTCATCGCCTCCATGACCGGAACGATGATGGTCATCCGCGGCAGAGAAGGAATTACGGGATGAAGTTCGAACTGAAATCGGTCGCGGGAAAATCCATGCTGTTCGTCATGGCGGCGGAGGCCGAATACGGCCCCTTCCTGCGTTCGCGCATCGAACCCTTGATGACCGGCGTCGGTCCGGTCGAGGCAGCCGTCGCGCTGACCAAGACGCTGGCGCGGCTCGATGCCGCCGACGACCTGCCGGATCTCGTCGTTTCGCTCGGCTCGGCCGGCTCGGCGAAACTGGAGCAGACCGAAATCTATCAGGTAACCTCGGTTTCCTACCGCGACATGGACGCCTCGCCGCTCGGCTTCGAAAAGGGCCGGACACCCTTCCTCGATCTGCCGGCGACGCTCGAACTGCCGCTGCGCATTCCCGGCATTGCGGAGGCAAGCCTTTCCACGGGCGGCAATGTCATCTCGGGTGCTGCCTATACCGACATCGACGCCGACATGGTCGACATGGAGACCTATGCGGTGCTGCGTGCCTGCCAGGGCTACAAGCTGCCGCTGATCGGCCTGCGCGGCATTTCCGACGGCGCCGTCGAACTGCAGCACATCTCCGGCTGGACCGAATATCTGCATATCGTCGACCGCAAGCTCTCCTACGGCGTCGACAGCCTGTTCACGGCGCTGGAGGACGGGGTTTTCTGGTTCTAGGCCCTGAAAGCCGCGCGTATTGCAGACGCGCGAGGGACAATCGGAACAATAAAAACCGGATGCCGCCGATTTCCCGGATTGCCAGGCGAAGCGCATTTCATTAAAGCCTCGACATGACCCAGACAGCACATCCCGACTCCGTTCTCATCGTCGATTTCGGCAGCCAGGTGACCCAGCTCATCGCACGGCGCGTGCGCGAGGCCGGCGTCTATTGCGAAATCGTTCCCTTCCAATCGGCCGAAGAGGGCTTCAAGCGCCTTCAGCCGAAAGCCGTGATCTTGTCCGGCAGCCCGGCCTCGACGGTGGACGAGGGATCGCCGCGGGCGCCTCAGATCATCTTCGACAGCGGCCTGCCGGTCTTCGGCATCTGCTATGGCCAGCAGACGATGTGCATGCAGCTCGGCGGCAAGGTCGAAAGCGGCCATCACCGCGAATTCGGCCGCGCCTTCCTCGATGTCGATAAGGACTGCCAGCTGTTCGAGGGCCTCTGGTCGTCCGGCTCGCGCCATCAGGTGTGGATGAGCCATGGCGACCGCGTGACGGCGCTGCCCGACGGTTTCGAGGTGGTCGCCACCTCCTCCAACGCGCCCTATGCCTTCATCGCCGACGAGAAGCGCAAATATTACGGCGTGCAGTTCCACCCCGAGGTCGTGCATACGCCTGACGGCGCCAAGCTGATCGGCAACTTCATTCACAATATAGCCGGCATCAAGGGCGACTGGTCGATGTCGGCCTATCGCCAGAAGGCGGTCGACGAGATCCGCAAGCAGGTGGGCGACAAACGCGTAATCTGCGCGCTTTCCGGCGGCGTCGACAGTTCGGTCGCTGCACTTTTGATCCATGAGGCGGTCGGCGATCAGCTGACTTGCATCCTGGTCGACCATGGGCTGATGCGCAAGGACGAGGCGGCAAACGTCGTCGCCATGTTCCGCGAGCACTACAATCTGCATCTCTTACACGTCGACGCTTCCGACCGTTTCATCGGCGAACTCGAAGGCGTCAGCGATCCGGAAACCAAGCGCAAGATCATCGGCCGGCTGTTCATCGAAACTTTCGAGGAAGAGGCAAAGAAACTCGGCGGCGCCGATTTCCTCGGCCAGGGCACGCTCTATCCCGACGTGATCGAGAGCGTTTCCTTCACCGGCGGCCCCTCGGTGACGATCAAGTCGCACCACAATGTCGGCGGTCTGCCGGAGCGCATGAAGATGCAGCTCGTCGAGCCGTTGCGCGAACTCTTCAAGGACGAGGTGCGCGCGCTCGGCCGCGAACTCGGCCTGCCAGACAGCTTCATCGGCCGACACCCCTTCCCCGGCCCCGGCCTTGCGATCCGCTGCCCCGGCGGCATCACCCGCGAAAAGCTGGAGATCCTGCGCGAGGCCGATGCGATCTATCTCGACGAAATCCGCAAGGCCGGCCTCTACGACGCCATCTGGCAGGCTTTTGCCGTGCTGCTTCCCGTCCAGACCGTCGGCGTCATGGGCGACGGGCGCACCTATGAATTCGTCTGCGCGCTGCGCGCCGTCACCTCCGTCGACGGCATGACCGCGGATTTCTACCACTACGACATGGAATTCCTCGGCCGCGCCGCAACGCGCATCATCAACGAGGTGCGCGGCATCAACCGCGTGGTCTACGACGTCACCTCCAAGCCGCCCGGCACGATCGAGTGGGAGTGACGGACCGAAGGCGGCAATAGCGTCGTTTTCGTCAGTGTTGCCGCCGCGTTGCGATCAGTGGTCGGAGCGAGAGCGCTGCTCCTGGCGCCATCGCTCCCAGCGGCGACGCAGGTCGCCCTTCCGCAGGCCGTTGGTCGCTTCCAGCACCTCGATCTCGATCATGCGATCGGTTCGGAAGTGACGGAAGTCCTGCCTCAGCTCGCACCAGGCAACAATCAAACGCGTTGCTTCACCGTAACCGAGGATGATCGGCCACACGATCCGCTCGGTCCCCTCCCCAGTATCGGATCGATAGCGCAGGCGAAGCTTTCGATCTTCGCGGATTGCCCGCCGCAGTTCGTTCGAGTCGACCATGTCCGTCGGAGCGATCCTGCCAGGCTTTGCTCCAACGCTTGGCTCGGCGATGTATGGACGCAGCCTTTCGGGTATAACGTCGGCGATCTTGCTGAGTACGTCCTGTGCCGCTGCGGATAACGCCTTATCGCCGCGTGTTGCGACCCATTGCGTACCCAGCACGATCGCCTCGATCTCGTCGGGCGTCAGCATCAAGGGCGGCATGTCATAGCCAGGATCGAGCACATAGCCGAAGCCGGCCTCTCCGACGATGGGAACGCCTTGGCCGATCAGGTCGGTGATATCGCGATACACCGAGCGCCTGGACACTTCGATCTCCTCGGCTATTGCCGCGGCAGTCACCGGCCGGTTCGTACGGCGCAGGATCTGAATGATCTGAAACAGGCGATCGGCTTTGCGCATTGCTGTTGACTCCTGTTGCCATAATGCTGGCAACAGGCCTGTGCGACAAGGCCCTCAGCGATGCTGCGCGTAGCTCTGCGGTCTTGTCGAAAGGAGACAGTTATGAAATTCACCTCAATCCGACTGATCGCCGCTGATATCAAGGCTATGGTCGGCTTCTACGAAATGGTCACCCTGCACTCGGCCGAGTGGCTGGCGCCGGTCTTCGCCGAGATCGTCACCCCTTCGGCGACACTTGCCATCGGCAGCATGGAAACCGTTTCGCTCTTCAAGGAAGGCAGCGCCGAGGCCGGTGCCAACCGAACGGCGATCATCGAGTTCATGGTGGACGATGTCGACGCCGAATACGCCCGGTTGAAGGATCAAGTCGACCTTGTTCATGCGCCCAAACTGATGCCGTGGGGAAATCGTTCGATGCAGTTCCGCGATCCGGAAGGCACGCTTGTCGCGCTGTTCATGCCGTTCACCGATCCGGCAAAGAACCGCTTTGCATCACGATAGGCGCGTAGCCCCAAGGCGCATATGGGCACGGCCGCTTCGCGCCCGTTTTGCCGTCCAGGAGTGGTTCACCTGGGAAAATCTGATTGCAATTCACAAGCAGTCCATCTAAGCTTTGACCGACCGCGCAGCGCAATCCGACTCCATGCGGATGCACCCTTGAAGGAAAGGAAGTGAGCATGGCCAAGCTCGTGTTCGGAATGAACCAGTCCCTGGACGGCTACGTCGATCATATGGCGTTCGGGCCAAGCCCCACGCTCTTCCGTCACTTCGTCGAGTCGACGCGGAGGCAAGCGGGCAGCGTGTACGGTCGTCAAATGTACGAGATCATGCGTTACTGGGATGACGATCATCATGAGTGGAACGCAGACGAACGCGACTTCGCGACCGCCTGGCGAAACCAGCCGAAATGGGTCGTCTCGCGCTCGTTGAAATCGGTCGGTCCCAACGCCAGGCTGGTCGAGGGCGATCTTGAGACTGCTATCCGCAAGCTGAAGGCCGAAGGCGACGGGGAGATCGAAGTGGCAGGCCCGGACCTGGCGCAAAGCCTCACCGGTCTTGGCCTGATCGATGAGTATATTATCTATCTGCACCCCGTCGTGCTCGGTCACGGCAAGCCATATTTCGCCGGACCCCGACCGCCGCTACGGCTTGTGGCCAATGACCGGATTGACGAGAATGTGATCCGGCTGGTCTACGTTCCTGCTTGATTTCCCAATCCCCAGCAGCCGGCCAAGGTTTCCTCAGCCGGCGGCGTTCGATAGGGACAATGGCCGTGACTACGGTCAGCGGCCGTAAGTGACCTCGATTGAGGCCTTGTCGAGCGTATTTGCCCTGACATAGTAGCCAACCATCGCGCCCGGCGCCGTATCTGGAAGCGGCAGCTTGTCGACCGACAGCGCGTAGACGGTGAACTGGTAATGGTGCGGCGCATCGCCGACCGGCGGGCATGCGCCGCCATATCCCGATGTACCGAAATCCGTACGGCCTTCCACGGCGCCTGCCGGAAGCTTCTTATCTCCGCTGGCACCGGTCGCAATCTTTGAGGCGTCTGCCGGAATGTTGAACACCGACCAATGCCACCAGCCCGAACCGGTCGGAGCATCCGGGTCGTAGACCATGACGGCGAAGCTCTTGGTTCCCTCTGGAGCACCCGACCAGCTGAGTTCCGGCGAGATGTTCTTGCCCGTACAGCCGAAGCTGTTGAAGACCTGCGCATCGGCCATGGTCTGACCTGGAGTCAGGTCTTTCGAAGTGAGCTTCATTTCGGCTTGGGCGGCCGTGGCGCCAAAGACGGAGGCGGCCAGAAGTGCTGTTGTAATAAGACGCATGTTGTTTTCCTGCGGTTGATAATGCGGGAAAACTACCGCTATCACGGCAGCGCATCTGCCCCGCTATGCTCAACTTCTGCCCCGATCCGCTCAAAACGCTCAGCACCGCCCCGCACATGGCGCGGATTGACACCGAACCGCTCCTTGAACCGCGCCGAAAATTGCGACGGCGAATCGTAACCGACCTCGAGCGCCACCTGTGCCATCGGCAGGGTTGTGGTTTGAATGAGGGCGAGGGCGCGATTCATCCTTGTATCGCTCAATATCTCGCTGAAACTTGTCTTTTCGGCGGCGAGCTTACGCCGGAGCGTCGCTTCGCTCATGTTGAAGGCGCGCGCCGCGTGCCCCAGCGTCCAATCAAAAGCCGTATCACTTTCAATCATCTGCCTCAGCCGGTCCTCGAGCCGAGGACTTTCGCATCGGCCGAGCACCGCTCCACAGAGCGCGAACCAGGTGATCAGTTCCATCAATCGAGCCTTGGCAATGGCGCCGGGGAGCCCCGTCAGATTGCCTGGCTGACAGCAATAGGCAAACAATGCCGCCGCTTCCTCCGGCAGGTTCGAGGCGCTTGCCGGGAGCGGCCGCGAGGGAACGGCGATCGAACCCATGGCGATATAGGCATCCTCGAAGAGCTGTCTTGGAACAGGAAGCGCCAGGGTCTGATACTTCCGCGGCGCCTTTGGAATGTTCTCCATCGTCAACGGTCGATAGTCGGGCAGCAGCGCATAATCGCCCGCCTCAAGGCGCAAGACCTTGTCATCCGCCATGACGATTTTGGTTCCCGACTGCACCTGGATCAACAGGGGGCTCGTATTGACGAGACGAAAAAAGCAGGCCCGCCCACCCTGGCGGATCAGGGCCCTGGTTGGAATGCGAAAGACGTCGTCCAGCATGGCTTCTCCGGCAACAGGACGCCCCTCGCCCCTGATCCTTGGCGATGGGAAATAGCAAAACCGCGTGCCAGGAGCAACCTTGAGCCGGGGCGTATGCCCGGCACGAGCCGTCGCATCCCTCGCCCGGAAAAACTGACTTCAGTTCGCTTGGATCGACCGCAAGTTCGGCAGGGCTCGACCGTATCTAACCCCTGGCGGACTTCCTGATATGCTCAACCAGCGCCCGCAGCTTCAGCGGTTGCCGCTCGCGCCTGGGATAATAGAGATAAAAGCCGGGGAAGGGCGGGCAGAAATCTTCCAGCAGCGGCACGAGCTCACCGCGATCGAAATAGGGCTGGAAGGTTTCGACCATGCCGAAAGTGATCCCGGCTCCGGCACAGGCCAGGCGGATCATCATGCTCATATCGTTCGTTGTGACGGCAGGGTCGACGGCGACGTCGAAATCGCGATTGTTTTCGGTGAACTCCCAGCGGTAGGGCGCCGTATCGGGTCTAGGCCGCCAGCCGATGCAGGCATGGCTTTGCAAGTCACGGGGATGGCGCGGACGGCTGTGCCGCTTGATGTAGGCAGGAGAAACCGCCGGGCATTGGCGCTGCTCTTGGGAGACGGGGATCGCGATCATGTCCTGTTCGATCACCTCGCCGAGCCGGACACCGGCGTCAAAACCAGCCTCGACGATATCGAATTCTTCGTCGGTGATGGTGATATCGACCTTAACATCGGGACAAGCTTCGATGAAACCGGCGAGCAACGTGCCGGACAGGAAGCTTTCGGCGATCGAGGACACCGTGATCCTCAGCAGACCGCTCGGACGCGCCTGCATGTCCCGCACCGTCTGCATCGCATCCCTGACTTGCCGCACCGACGGGCGAACCGCGTCGAAGAACACCTCACCGGCTTCAGTCAGGCTGACGCTGCGCGTCGTGCGCTGGACGAGCGCGACGCCAAGACGATCCTCCAGACGCTGCAGGGACTGACTGACGGCGGAGCGGGTGACGCCGAGACGCTCGCCCGCAAGGCGAAAGCTCCGCGCCTCCGCCACGGCGAGAAAGACTGAGATGCCTTCGAGATCGTCGACCATTGGTTAAGAAATCTAACCAAGCCATCGCGGATTGGCAACTTAATCACTTCAGTTCGTGCGCCTATCTTTTCTGTCGAGCCCGCCGAAACAGCGGTCCTGACCTGGAAAGGAAGAAGGATGCAAAACATTGCCCTGAGATCCGCTCTGCATTTCTGCGCCGCCGCCGCCTTGGCCGGCACGGCGATCAGCCCGGCGGTCGCAGACAGTGTCGGCGGCCGCCAATCCACGCGTCAACAAGCAAGCGAGAACACAATGCAGCAACATCCCTATGTCGGCATGTGGGTCACCGACGACGGCCGGGTCCGCCACCAGCTTCTGCCTAACGGTCGCTACGACGAGGCCCGAGGAAAGCGGGAGAGCGCCTATCGGGGCCGTTACGAAGTCACCGGAAGCCACATCGAATACTGGGACGATACCGGCTTCACGGCCGATGGTGATTTCGTTGACGACAATACCCTCCATCACGGCGGCATGGTGCTTCGCCGCAAATGACAAGCTCGCTCAATAAGGCCCTATCCGGCCGGAAAGGATGAGGATCATGTCTTCCACCACACCCATCTGGTTCATAACTGGCGCATCGTCTGGTCTCGGCCGGGCGCTCGCCGAGGCGGTTCTCGCCCGTGGCTGGCGCGCCGCGATAACGGCGCGCAGACCCGAGACCCTCCGGGATCTCGCAACGGAACACGGCGACCGCGCCCTTGCTCTCGCTCTCGATGTCACGGATAGCCGCTCCGTCACCCGCGCCGTTCACGACGCCGAGGCGCATTTCGGCGCGATCGACGTCGCCGTCAACAATGCCGGCTACGGTTATCTCTCGGCGATCGAAGAGGGCGAGGAGGCAGAGATACGCGCCCAGTTCGAGACCAATGTCTTCGGCCTGGTCGCCGTCACCAAGCATATCCTGCCGGGCATGCGCTCACGCCGGCGCGGGCATATCTTCAACGTCTCGTCGCTCGGCGGGCTCGTCGCCTTCGCCGCGACCGGCTACTACCACGCCAGCAAATTCGCCGTCGAAGCCCTGTCGGAATCGCTGTCCCATGAGGTCAATCCGCTCGGCATCAGGGTGACGATCCTCGAACCCGGCGCCTTCCGCACCGACTGGGCCGGCCGGTCGATGATCGAATCCAAGACTGTTATCGATGACTATGCCGAAACGTCAGGCAAGCGGCGCCAAGCCACCCGTTCGGTCTCCGGTAAACAGCCCGGCGATCCCACGCGGGCCGCCGCTGCCATCATCTCGGCGTTCGAGGCCGACGAGCCGCCATTGCGCCTGCTGCTCGGCGCGCCCGCCCTGAAGATCGCCCGCGAACGGCTCGATGCGCTGCGGGCAAATTTCGACGCCTGGGCGGAGACGACCCTCAGCGCCGACTTCCCCGACTGAGCCGCGCCCGAGAAACACTTCAACAGACAAAATGGAGCTTGAAATGTCCGATATCGAAGGAAACGTCATTGCCATTACCGGCGCCAGCAGCGGCATAGGCGAGGCCGCGGCAAAGGTGCTGGCTGCGGCGGGTGCCCACATCCTAATCGGCGCCCGCCGCATCGAGCGCCTGGAGCGGCTCGCCGGCGACATCGAAGCTACGGGCGGGACGATACGTCTCAGAAAGCTTGACGTCACCGACCGGTCCGAAGTTGCCGCCTTTGCAGGCTTTGCCAGATCCGAGTTCGGCCGGCTTGATGTGATGATCAACAATGCCGGCGTCATGCCGCTCTCGCCGCTCGAGGCCCTGAAAGTCGACGAATGGGACCGGATGGTCGACGTCAACATCAAGGGTGTGCTCTACGGCATCGCGGCCGCGCTGCCGATCATGAAAGCGCAGGGATCCGGGCAGATCATCAACCTGTCTTCGATCGGCGGCCACGCCGTCTCGCCAACGGCGGCCGTCTATTGCGCGACCAAATTCGCAGTCCGTGCAATCTCGGACGGGCTGCGGCAGGAGACCGATCGCATCCGCGTCACCGTCATCTCTCCCGGCACGACGACATCGGAACTGGCCGACACGATCACCGACACGACCGCGCGCGACGCCATGAAAGCCTTCAGGGCGATCACAATCAGCCCCGAGGCCGTTGCCAATTCGATCCTCTATGCCGTCAGCCAGCCTGACGATGTCGATGTCAGCGAGATCATCATCCGGCCGACGGCGAGCCCGCATTGAACAATCGATTCTGCGACTAGAGCATGATGCCGAAAAGTGTGAGCGGTTTTCGGGCGACATCATGCTCTAACTCTTTAATTTAGAACAGGATTCAGATTTTCGGCGGACCGGGCCTAAAATCATCCTGTTCCAGGACGCCGCCGCCTAAAACCCCAGCGACTGCTGGGCGGGCGGCGGCGGGCCGAGATGGACGCCTTCGAGCTCCAGCATGCGGGTCTTCGACGTCGAACCGCCGGGAGCGGAGAAGCCACCGATCTTGCCGCCGGCCGCCAGCACCCGGTGGCAGGGAATGATCAGCGCGACTGGGTTCTTCGCCATCGCCTGGCCGACGTCGCGGGCCGCTTCCGGCCCGGCGCCCAGCTCTTTGGCCAGTGCGCCGTAGGTGGTCGTGCGGCCCCAGCCGACGCGCCTTGCCGCCGCATAAATCTGCCTGAAAAAAGCATCCTGGCCGGCAAGATCGAGTTCGACGCCGGAAAAATCCGTCTCCTCACCCTGGAAGTAGCGCTTCACTGCCGCCACGGTCTCAAGCACTTGAGGTGTCGGCGCACCGGGCAAGCCATCGGGCAGACGGCGCAGCAACAGCCGCTCGGTTGCCTCCGCGGTTTTCGTCGGCAGCTGGAAACGGACGATGCCGGCGTCGCTCCAGGCAATGCCGCAGAAACCACCTGCGGTTTCGAAGATGAGATAGTGGTGGATCGTCTCGGCCATGACAGAGCCTCCGGGTTTTCGATTCTGACCAAAATCCTACGGGATTGCCGCTGTTTCAACCCGATTCTTGCGTGTCGCGTTCTTTTTTTGTTCCAGATATTCGACTTCGCCCGCGCATCCGCCGTCGCGTTTTGGAAAGGACGCGGCAGACCAAGCCTTGCGCTTCCGCGATTTCCGCGCGTAAACCTCGGAAATCAATTCGGTTCAGCAAGGGCGGAGCAAGGACAGATGGACGTTTCGGAGATCATCGTTCCAGGCGATACACCGGGAACGGAGTGGCGGCTGCCGGTGCTGCGCTTCAAGGGCCACGATCCGAAGGCGCCGAAGACCTATATCCAGGCGGCACTCCATGCCGGCGAGCTGCCGGGAACGGCGCTCCTGCATTTCCTCTGCGAACGGCTGAGGCAGGCGGAAAGCCAAGGCGCGATCGCAGGCGACATCACCATCGTACCGCAGGCTAATCCGATCGGCGCGGCACAATCACATTTTGGCGAATTGCAGGGTCGGTTCGACCTCGACTCCCGCGTCAATTTCAACCGGGATTTTCCGCTGATCTCCATCGCCGACCGGTCGACGCTGATCGAGGACCTCGATGATTACCCGGCTACCAACAGGCTGAAGCGACAGCTCCTGCATATGGCGCTCGGCGCCGATCTCGTCCTCGACCTGCATTGCGACGACGAATCGCTGCAATATGCCTATATTGACGAAGCCTTCTGGCCGGAGGCGGCCGATCTTGCCGCTGCGCTTGATATGGAAGCCGTGCTGCTTTCGGACGGCGAAAGCTCGGCCTTCGAGGAGGCCGTCGGCTTCGCATGGAAATATGAAATTCCCGGGGAGCGCCGACCGCGGCTGCCCGGCAAACTTTCGGTCACCGTCGAACTGCGCGGCCAGCGCGATGTCGATCCGGCGCTGGCAAGAAAGGATGCGGACGGGCTCTGGCAGTTTCTCTCGGCGCGGGGAATCGTCCGGAGCGAGATGACGACGGCCGCCGCGTTTTCCGGGCCGGCCGTGCCGCTCGACAATGTCGAGATCATCCGCGCTCCCGAAGGCGGAGCCGTGCTCTTCCATCGCAATATCGGCGAGCGCGTTGCGGCAGGAGAACTTCTCGCGACGATCATCATCCGGCCGGGTCAGCCTGATGGCAGCATCGACCTGCATGCGCCGCAGGACGGGCTGATCCTGACCCGAACCTCCGACCGGCTGGTGCGGCGGCGCGGTGACCTGATGAAGATCGCCTGCGGCGGCGCCAGCAAGGCGTCACGCAGGGCCGGCGCGCTGGAGAATTGAGCCGGGCGGTTATCGACGCACTGGGGGATAGAGCGCCGGCCGACGTTTGCGCAGGCCGTCACGCATGTTATCCCGCTGTCATCACAGGGAGATCGAGCGGGCATGACCGTCACCATCTATGGGATCAAGAATTGCGACACGATGAAGAAGGCCCGCAGCTGGCTGGAAGCGCATGATGTCGCCTATGCGTTTCACGACTACAAGGCGTCAGGCATCGACCGCGCCCATCTGGATGCCTGGATCGACGAAGCCGGCCTCGATACCGTGCTCAACCGCGCCGGCACCACGTTCCGTAAATTGCCCGAAGCCGAACGTCAGAATCTGACGCGGGAAAAGGCGATCGCGCTGATGCTCGACCAGCCTTCGATGATCAAGCGGCCGGTGCTGGAGACAAAGGGCAAGCTGCTCGTCGGCTTCAAGCCGGAGATTTACGCCGGCGCATTCGGGCGCTGAGCCATGTCCAAGACCACCCGCGCCACACAAGTTCTTTCCCAGGCGGGCGTCGCCTTCACCGTGCATGCCTATGACTACGACCCCGGCGCCGAGCGCGTCGGACTGCAGGCGGCGGAGGCTTTGGGCGAGGCCCCGCATCGGGTGTTGAAAACGCTAATGGCGGAGGTGGACGGCAAACCGGTCTGTGTCGTCGTGCCGTCGGATCGCGAGGTCAGCATGAAGAAGCTTGCGGGCGCATTCCGCGGCAAGTCGGCCAATATGATGAAGCCTGCCGATGCCGAGCGGCTGACGGGCTACCATGTCGGCGGCATCAGCCCCTTCGGCCAGAAGAAGACCGTGCCGATCGCGATCGAGCAGGCTGCCTTGGCCGAACCGCTCGTCTACATCAATGGCGGTCAGCGCGGACTGCAGTTGCGGCTCGATCCGAAGGAGGCGTTGAAGGCGCTGAAGGCCGTTGCCGCGCCGCTGATCGCCTGATCAGGGCATGGCGCCGAACCGCCGCATACTTCCTGATGAGATACATCACAGAAAGCGGTCGAGCAGGCTGGCGATCGACCTCGCCTCGCTTTCGGCTAGCTTGCCGCCCACATGGGTCTCGATCGATCTGGCATAGACAACCCACATGCGCTCGCGGAGCTGACGCCCGGCTTCGGTAATGACGATCCAGCGACCTCGCCCGTCTTCGGCGAAGACCTCGCGTCGGATCAGGTCCTCCCTTTCCAGCCGGTCGAGCAGACGGGAAAGATTATACTGCGTCAGCAGCGTCCGCTCTTCTATCTCGTAGGGACGCAGCCTGCCGGATTGCGAGCGCGCCAGTTCCCATAACACGTCGTACCAGGCAAGCGGCGGCATGCCGGTCGCTTTCAGATCGGCCTCGATTGCGCCGAGCAGGCGCTCGCGAGCGCGCATGATGCGCGTCCAGGCTAAGATGACGGCTTCGCTCGGCTTGAACATCTTTTCGGACATAAATGCAATTACATCTATCTTGAATTTCGCTGCAAGCGATATTAGATGCATTTGCATGCAATTTGCGACAACGGTCCCTTCCATAAAGCGCCAGGAGATTTTCATGAGCAGGCTTACCCTCATCAGCCATCACCTCTGCCCCTATGTGCAGCGCGCGGCCATCACGCTGGTCGAAAAGAGCGTGGAGTTTGAACGCATCAACATCGATCTTGCCGATAAACCGGATTGGTTCCTGAAGATCTCGCCGCTCGGCAAGGTGCCGTTGCTGAGGATCGAGGAGGAAGACGGCAGTGAGGCCATCCTGTTCGAGAGCAGCGTCATCTGCGAATATCTGGAGGAAACGCAGGCGGGCGCCGCCCTGCATCCGGCCGATCCGCTGACCCGCGCCCGCCATCGCGGCTGGATGGAGTTCGGTTCGTCGGTGCTTTCCGATCTCTGGGGCTATGAGACGGCGCAGGATGCGGCGCAGCTGGAGATCAAGCGCAAGGCGCTTGCCGCCAAATTCGCAACGATCGAGGACGCATTGGCGGACGGACCCTATTTCGCCGGCAGCAGCTTCAGCCTGGTCGACGCCGTCTTCGCACCGGTCTTCCGCTATTTCGATCTCTTCGATGCGCTCGGCGACGGCGGCATCTTCGACGGACTCGACCGGGTCAAGCGCTGGCGCAAGGCGCTGTCGGCGCGGGTAAGCGTTCGGGACGCAGTCGGCGAGGACTATCCGCAACGGCTGACGGAGTTCCTCGAGAAACATAACTCGATCCTGCTCAGGCTGCCCGCTGCCGCTTAAGCGCGCCAGGCGGCCGGATAAGCACCCGGCCGCCATCAATTCGGATGTGGCACGCTTCAATTTCGCCGCAAACGGGTCTAAGTCTTCCAGCCACCCACCGTCGACGACAAGAGGCAGGTTGCACCATGAATTTCATGCCCCAGACCCAGAACACCGTTGATCCCGCCAAGCTGGAGAAGCTTGCGGAAGTTGCCGTCAAGGTCGGCCTTCAGCTGCAGAAGGGCCAGGATCTGGTGATCACCGCGCCGGTCGTGGCGCTGCCGCTCGTGCGCCTCATCACCAAGCACGCCTATCAGGCCGGCGCCGGGCTGGTGAGCACCTTTTATTCCGACGAGGAAACCACGCTTTCGCGCTATCAGTACGGCAGCGACGAGAGTTTCGACCGCGCCTCCGACTGGCTTTATGAGGGCATGGCCAAGGCCTATGCCAATGGTGCGGCCCGTCTTGCGGTTGCCGGCGACAATCCTTTGCTGCTCTCCGAGCAGGACGCCGGCAAGGTCGGCCGCGCCAATCGCGCCAACTCCACCGCCTACAAGCCGGCGCTGGAGAAGATCGCCAATTTCGACATCAATTGGAACATCGTTTCCTATCCCAATCCGTCATGGGCCAAGGTGGTCTTCCCTGACGATCCTGAAACAATCGCGATCGCCAAGCTCGCCAAAGCGATCTTTGCCGCCTCGCGCGTCGATTTGGACGATCCCATCGCTGCCTGGGCCGAACACAATGCCAATCTCGCCAAGCGCTCCGCCTGGCTGAACGGCGAGCGCTTCGCCTCGCTGCATTTCAAGGGGCCGGGCACCGACCTGACCGTCGGTCTCGCCGACGGGCACGAATGGCATGGCGGCGCTTCCACCGCCAAGAACGGCATTACCTGCAATCCGAATATCCCGACCGAGGAGGTCTTCACCACGCCGCATGCGCTGCGCGTCGAAGGCCATGTTTCGAGCACCAAGCCGCTTTCACACCAGGGCACGCTGATCGACAATATCCAGGTGCGCTTCGAGGGCGGGCGCATCGTCGAGGCCAAGGCGTCACGCGGCGAAGAAGTGCTGAACAAGGTGCTCGATACCGACGAAGGCGCGCGCCGCCTCGGCGAAGTGGCGCTCGTGCCGCATTCCTCGCCGATCTCGGCGAGCGGCATCCTGTTCTACAACACGCTGTTCGACGAAAACGCCTCCTGCCACATCGCACTCGGCCAGTGCTATTCCAAGTGCTTCCTCGATGGCGCGACATTGAGCCAGGAGCAGATCAAGGCGCAGGGCGGCAATTCCAGCCTCATCCATATCGACTGGATGATCGGCTCCGACAAGGTCGATATCGACGGCGTCAAGCCTGACGGATCGCGGGTTGCGGTGATGCGGCAGGGCGAGTGGGCGTAACGACACCCGCCTTCGGCATCAGGCTCCGCTGACTGAGCCAAACGCTGATCAATACCATGGCAAACCCGGCAAGCTGGGTTGGCGTCAGGCTTTGGCCGAGCGCCAGCCAGCCGAGCAGGGTCGCGACAACGGGACTGAGGAAGCCGAGCGATGCCGCGGCCGACGGCTCGATGCGCGATAAGCCGCGAAACCAAAGCAGATAGGTGAAGGCGGCGCCGATCAGGCCGAGATAGGCGATCCCAAGAATATTGGCTGGCGTCGGCACGGGAAGCGCCGGCTCCAACAGGAAGGCAACGGGCACGAGCAGGATGCCGCCAGCGGTCAATTGCCATGAAGTGAAGGTCAGGCTTGAAACGGGCGGCTGCCAGTGGCGGCTCAAGACCGTGCCGAAGGCCATGGACACCGCCCCGGCGAGACCGGCGGCAATGCCGACCGGATCGAGCGCCGCATTCGGCGTCAGCACCAACAGCGCCACGCCTGACATGCCGATCAGGCCGGCGATGACTGCGAGGAAGCGGATCGGCTTGCCGAGAAAAAGGCGCGACAAGGCGATGACGATCAGCGGCTGCACGGCGCCGACCGTGGCGGCCACGCCACCCGGCAAACGGTAGGCCGAGACGAAGAGCATCGCCCAGAAGAACGAGAAGTTGAGGGCGCCAAGAATGAAGGCGCGGCCCCACCACACCCCCGTCGGCAGCTTGCGGACGATGAGAAGCAGAAGCAGGCCTGCGGGGAGGGCGCGCAGCATGGCAACAGTCAGCGGATAGCCATGCGGCAGGAAGAATGTGGTGACGAAATAGGTGCTGCCCCAGATGGCCGGAGCGATGGCGGTGATCAGCACATCGGCGAGATATCGCGAATTTGTCTTCATATCAAGAATCTCTACGCCAAGATAAAATTCAAGATAGCGCAATTTATCTTGACGTCAAGATACTTGCTGATATCGATGTGGCATGAGTGAAGAGAAGCAAGATCATGTCGACAGGATCCTGGCGCAATGGCGACGCGAGCGGCCGGACCTCGATGTCGAACCGATGGGCATTCTCGGGCGCCTGAAGCGTCTCGGCACCCATCTCAGCCGTGAAGTGGAAACCGTGCTCATGCAGCACGGGCTTTCGACCTCAGCCTTCGATGTGCTGGCCACGCTTCGCCGCTCCGGCGCTCCTCACCGGCTCTCGCCCGGCGAGCTTCTGAAGATGACGATGGTCAGTTCCGGCACTATGACCAATCGAATCGACCAGCTGGAGAAAGCCGGCTTCGTCGAGCGCATCCTCAATCCGGACGACAGGCGCAGCGTGCTGATCGCGCTGACCGAAAAGGGGCTTGCGACCGTCGAAGAGGCGGTCGGCGCCCATGTCGCCAACCAGCAGCGCTTGACCCGCAATCTGACAGCCGAGGACAAGGCCGAGTTCGACCGGCTGCTCAAGAAATTCCTGTCGGATTTCGAATAATCAAACGGCGGAAAGTGCCTTGCGGACGCGCTCCAGATGCGCCTTGCGCCTGGCCTCGGTCGCGCGATCCATGTCGTGCAGACTCAGCATGCGAAAGACGACTTTCCTGGAGCAGAATTTGGCGATACCGCGCTTCAGCAGGCGGCGAACGGGATTGCCCATGTAGAGATGCACCAGCCACCAGGACGAGCCCGTCGTCGTCAGCGCATAAAGCAGCCTGATATTAGTGAGCTGAGGCACGATGCGGCCGCCGGCGGCATCGTGCGTGAAGGCCACACCCGGCGCAAAGATGCGATCGAAGAAACCCTTCAGGATGGCCGGGAAATTGAACCACCATTGCGGAAAGACAAGGACGAGACCATCGGCCGACCGCAGCCGGGCGACGATATCGGCGACCGCCGTGGTATCGTAAGGCACATCGAAATAAGCGCGGCGTTCCGCCTCGGACAGGCGCGGATCGAAGTCCTCGGCGTTGAGATCGAGCAGGTCGACGACATGGCCGGAGGCTTCCAAGGCGTCGCGAGCCGTGCGCGCCACCGAGGCGGCAAAACTTTCCGGCAGCGGATGGGCAAGCACCAGGAGGATTCGCATCGTCAGAACAGGCTTCCCTGCTTCGGCGGCTCTGCGAGTTTGGCGCTGCGCTTCTTGGCGCCGGCAGGCGGAGCGCCGCCTTCCGTGGTCATCGCGCCGACGCGGCCATCGGCGAATTCGATGGCGATGCCTGTGCCGGCGGAGAGAGTCGCGGCCTGCGAGACCGGCCTGTCATCCTCATCGCGGATGACGGCATAGCCGCGCTTCAGCACATTCTTATAGGAGAGCGACTGCAGCACCCGATCCTGCGCGGAAAGCTCGGCGCGGGCGCGCGTCAGCTGATGGCGGATTGCCGTATCGGCATGGCGGGTCAAATTGCCCAGGCGCTCACGGCCGCGAGCGGTCTGTGTCTTCAACCGCGCCGGCAGTGAGGCGAGGATGGCTTCGGCGCGATCGATGCGCGATTTGGAGCGGTCGAGCAGCCGCTCCACGGTGCGTTCGGCCCGCGCCATGCGCTCGTTCAGCGTCTGGCGGCGTTCGGCGATGCGGTTGGAAAGCACGTCGGGGCGCAGATGCGAGGCGACACGCTCGAAACCGCGCCGCTTGTTGATGGTGTTGAGCGCCAGTCCGCGGCCAAGCCCGGCGGCTGCCTCGTCGAAGCGACGGCGCGGCAAAGCGAGAAGCTGATCGAGCGACGGCAATGCCCGCATCAGGGCACGGACGGACTGGCGGCGCTGATCCATCTGCCGGTTCATGCAGCCCTGCAGGCGGGCGGCAAGAGCCGCAAGCTGCGCCTCGAGCTCCGCCCTGACAGGCACCGCCATTTCCGCAGCCCCGGTCGGCGTCGGGGCGCGGATATCGGCGGCATAGTCGATCAGCGTCCAGTCGGTCTCGTGACCGACCGCCGAGATCAGCGGAATCCGGCTTTCGGCCGCGGCGCGCACGACGATCTCATCGTTGAAGCTCCAGAGATCTTCCAGGCTGCCGCCGCCACGCGCGACGATCAGCACGTCGGGACGGGCAATCGCATCTCCCGGCTCCAGCGCATTGAAGCCACGAATGGCGTTCGCCACCTCTTCGCCGGCCCCCTCCCCCTGGACTTTGACCGGCCAGACGAGGACATGCACGGGAAAACGATCGGAGATGCGGTGCAGAATATCGCGGATCACGGCGCCGGTCGGCGAGGTGACGACACCGATCACCTTGGGCATGAAGGGCAGCCGCTTCTTGCGGGCGGCATCGAACAGGCCCTCGGCGCCGAGCTTGCGTTTGCGCTCTTCGATCAGCGCCATCAGCGCGCCGGCGCCGGCCGGCTCCAGCGTCTCGATGACGATCTGATATTTGGAGGAGCCCGGAAAGGTGGTGACCTTACCGGTGGCGATCACTTCCATGCCCTCTTCCGGACGGAATTTCAGCCGCGAAAAGGTGGTCTTCCAGATGACGGCATCGATGCGGGCGCGATCGTCCTTCAGCGCGAAATAGGCATGGCCCGAGGAGTGCGGCCCACGATAGCCTGAGATTTCGCCACGCACGCGAACCTGGTCGAAGGCCGTCTCGACGGTGCGCTTGATCGAGCCGGAAAGCTCCGAAACCGAATATTCGGCAAGGTTGGTCGGCGAATCGCTGTCGAAGAGGTTGCTCATCCCTTCTTTCTATGTCGATCGGCGGCAAACAGGAAGGTCGCGATCGTGGCTGGGGCCGGTTTCCCCGGCAGGCGAGCGGACGGTCAAGAGGCTCCGTAGGGCGGGCGCTTATCTCCGTCTCTCCTACAGGCGTGCGTTGAGCGCGAAAAAAACGCAACAAAATCGAGTAAATCTGTTTCGCACGGGAACGTATAGTTAGACTATGCGTTTCAGTCGAAAGGGATTGCTAACCACCGCAAAGCAAAGGCTTTTCGGCCGGTATGACCGGTAAATCTTTGTTAGCTGGCGCTTCCTATGCTTCCCCTCGTTCTCTTCGGGAAGGTGCTGAAATGATAATTCTCACAGCAGCAGCATTGGGCATCAGCGCCGCGCAAATGCGCTCGGCCGCAGCGATCGCATTGATCGCCGCGCTGATCGGCATCACATTTGCGCTGGCGGCGATAACCTCGCCCGGGCCGGTGTCGCTTTTGGCGCTACTCTATGCCATTCTCGGCTACAATGGCGGCCTGATCCTTTACGTGCTCGGGCTCTACGCCCATGCACGCTTTCGCGCGCCGCGTGTTTCCCATTAGAGCCTTTCCTGGTTAGATTGAAGCATTCTGTTGGCTCAAACGGAGTCGGATGGTCGACCGGCCGGCGCGCGTCGTAGCCCAGCTCTACGGCCAAGCCGGCCGGTCGATCAGCCGGCCCGTTTCAGCCAACCCGAAGGGCCGGGCATCTTTCCGCCAGGATCAGAGGCGATCGGCTCGGACATACCTTGGGGTATGCCCGTCGCCAATCGCCTCTGCCCCGACGAAAACCTGCTCCGGCAGAATGCTTCAATCTAACCAGGAAAGGCTCTAACGATTTGCCGTCATGATGATCGCCGGCGTCAATTCGTCGCCGCCCGATAACGAAAGAACTGCACGGCCGCGTCCGCCGCTTTTGGGAGCGGCTCCAGATAGGGCGGAATATTTCCCTTGCCGAGCTGCGCATAGAGGCCGTCCGGCTTCAGTTTGGCGAGCTGACGCGTCTGCGGATCACCAGGGCAGAAGGCAAGCGTCGTGACGCCCGCCCCCTTCAGAAAAGCTTCCGCCTCCCGCGGCTCAGCCATGCCGATATGCAACTCCGTCAGCATGCCGCCCTGATTGCGGTGATAGGGGGCCGAGAGAACCCGGTTTTGCGTAAAGCGGAGGATTGCGACACCCATTTCCGATGGCGCGGAGACGAGGCCGACAGGAAGCCCGGCAAGCGGCGCCAGCGCCTCTCTCGATGCACAGGTCTTTTCCTTTGCCGGTTCCGACGCCTCCTCCTGCGCCTCATTCTTCATCTGCAGCGAGATCAGCCCACCGCCGACGGCCCAGGTGGCGGGGACGCCTGCCAGCACCGTCATCACATAGACGAAGGCGACGGCGACATTTTCGCTGTCACTGTTGGAGATGCGCCTGATATCGATAATCAGCAGGGCAATCGGCAGGATGGAGATGAGGTTCGAGAAGGTCGAGCCGCGCACCTGGACGAGCGCGATCGCCCAGCTGATTGCAAGCAGAAACAGCAGAACAAGGTGAATCTGCACGCGGTCGCGCTGAACGATGCGGAAGGTGCAGACGGCGATGCCGAAAAGACCGGCCGCATAGAAAGCGCCGATATCGAAAGGTTCGTTGCGCGCCAAAGCGAAGATCGACTTCGCCTCGGAGACATTGCGCAGCCAGAGTTCGACCAGCATGGGATCGAGACCGGCCAGCGGATCGCTCAGGCACTGCGGCGCAATCACGACAGCCGAACCGAGGACGCCGGCGCCGACGACGACCAGCGCCGCAAAGCGCAGCGGCCTGGTCAGTCCGCTCGCAAACACCGCGCAAAACAGCAGAAGCCCGCCGCCGATCGCCGCAAGGCTGTAGAAACCGAGCGAGAGATTGTCGCAGGTAACCATCGAATAGAGCCGCGGCGGGACCGTTGCGAAAAAGAGGATGCTGATTGCAATCGCCAGCGCAAGCCCGAAGGACTGGGCGGCGACGGCGAAATCCTTGCCCTCCCATGCCCATAGAACGGCGACCGTCAGGCAGACGGCGGCAACGAAGGGCGTCGTCTCGGCGCCGATGGCGATGGCGATGGCGGCCGCAATGCCGGCAACCGCATAGCTCCAGCCGCCGCGCTTCGGATCCAGCAGCATCGCCGTCATCGTCGCGACCAGCGCCAGCTGCGCGTTGTGATGATCGATGGCGCCCGGCGCGAACCGGTTGCCCGTGTAGATCGCAAGCGCGGTCAGTCCGAGGCTGATATGCATGCCGGCAACGCCGCCGATGCGCCGGCCCGCAACCCCCATGGCGAGCATGGCGGGCAGGATGAGCGATACGGGCCAGACGCCGAGCGCCAGCGCCTCGGCCGTCTCACGCGGCACAAACAGGCCGAAGAACCAGATCAGCGAGGCGATCGGCAGGTCGATCAACCGCGACCAGTGCATCAGCGTGCCGCCATTGAGGCCGAGACGATATTGCATCAGGTCGAACCAGCCCTGGCCGGCGAGAAAATCGCGCACCTCGACGAGGCGCATGCCATCGTCATTGTCGGGGCCGACGTAATCGGTAGCGCCATAGAGCTTGGTGACGACGATGACGGCGGCGAGAATGACGCTATAGGCGATGACGGTCGGCCACAGACGCATCAGCAGGCCGCGGATGCCGCCGCTCGGGATATCGGTCGCGGATGATGCGTTGGTGATCGGCTGTACGGCGTTCATCGTGGTTAGCGGTTCGTTTCCGGATGGCCGACCCTAGCCGTCGCCGATCAAGAAAGTGTAAAGCCGGCTGCCGGCGCGACCGATTTTGCCTGCGTCATAGGGTCTTATTAACGCCGGGCGATTAGGCTCGGCACGGCTTTTGTGTAACGAGTAGAGTCATGGCCCCATTACGCCGCGGTAATCCTGAGATAGCCGTCCTGCTTCCCTGCTACAACGAGGCGGCGACGATCGGTTCTGTCGTGCGAGGGTTCCGGGCGACGCTGCCGGAAGCCGCGATCCACGTCTACGATAACAATTCCACCGATGGGACCGCGCTGCAGGCGATGCTGGCCGGCGCGCATGTCGTTCGCGAGCGGCGACAGGGCAAGGGCCACGTCGTGCGCCGGATGTTCGCCGACATCGAAGCCGACATCTACATCATCGCGGACGGCGACGGCACCTATGCCCCAAGTGACGCCGAGGAACTGGTGCGCACGCTGCTGACCGAGCGCGCCGACATGGTTGTGGGAACCCGGCGCGACGTGCATGCCGATGCCGGCCGCCAGGGCCATGCGCTCGGCAACCGGCTTTTCAACCTGCTCTACCGGACGATCTTCGGCCCTGATTTCACCGATATCTTTTCCGGCTACCGCGCCTTCTCGCGCCGCTTCGTCAAGAGCTTCCCGGCGGTCTCGGGCGGCTTCGAGATCGAAACCGAAATGTCCGTCCACGCCTCCCGGCTGAAACTGCCGGTCAGCGAGCTGGAACTGGATTATGGCCGCCGGCCGGAAGGCTCGCATTCCAAGCTTTCGACGTTCCGCGATGGCGGCAAGATCCTCTGGATGTTCGCGATGCTAATGAAGGAGACGCGGCCTTTCGCCTTCTTCAGTGCAATCAGCGCCGCCTTCATGCTGGCGAGCCTCGGCTTCATGACGCCGGTGCTGGCGGAATATTTCGAGACGGGCCTCGTCAGCCGCATGCCGACCTGGGTGCTGTCGATGGCGCTGATGATGATTTCCTTCATGCTCTTTACCGCCGGCGTCATCCTGGATTCGGTTGCGCGGGCCCGCGCCGAACAGCTGCGTATCCACTATATGAGCCTGGTAACGGCAAGCGCAGCCAAGCTGCCTGATCGCCAGCCAGCGCCGGCGCCGCGCGCCGGCCGCGGCAAGGCGGATGCAGCGTGAAGAAGCTCATCCGTTTCGCGATTGCAGGCGGCATCGGCTTTCTCGTCGATGCAGGTGTGCTGTCGGCGCTGCTCGATCTGACGCCGCTCGGCCCCTTCGGGGCGCGGCTCATCGCGATCGCCCTGGCAATGGCGGCGACCTGGGCCTTCAACCGGAACTTCACCTTCGATCGCTCCGGCCGTTCGCTCGCCGACGAAGGCTTCCGCTACGGCTCGGTCGGCGTCACGGCGGCGCTCGTCAATTACGGGCTTTATTCCGCGCTGCTGCTTTCGCTGCCCGGGCTTCAGCCGCTTGCGGCGATGGTGGTTGCCAGTGTCGCCGCGATGGTCTTCAGCTTCTTCGGCTATTCGCGCTTCGTCTTCCGCGCGTGATCATCAGACCGCCTCCCAGCCGTCCTTCTCGCTGGCGCGATAGATCGCATCGATCACTTTCTGGTTCAGCTTCGAATTTTCGAGCGTGACGATCTCTTCCTTGCCGCTTTTTACCGCCCGAGAGAAAGCCTCGACCTCGCGCCTGTACTGTCGATTGTCCTGGAAGCGGAAGATGCGCGATTCATTGTGGCTGCGATCGGCCAGTTCGATCTCCTCCGGCCCCCAGCGATTGGCGTTGAAGGGCGACTTGACCTCGATGTAACCGTCGGTGCCGTGAAAGACCATGATCTGGCGGTTGGCCATCTGCGTCGAGACATAGAAGCTCAACTCGAAATCGTCGAAGTCGGCCTTGACGCTCGAATCGATATCGGTGCCGAAATCCGGATCGCGCTCGGTGATCGCCTGGATCCGGAGCGGTTCCTTGCCGGTCGAAAATCGCGTGCTCATGACGGGATAGACGCCGATATCGGGAAGCCCGCCGCCGCCGAGCTCGGGAACGTTGCGCATGTTGGCGGGATCGCGGTTGAAATAGGTGAAGGCGCCCTGCACATGCCGGAGCGAACCGATCGCGCCGTCATCGATCAGTGAACGCACCTTCTGCCAGACCGGCGAATAGGTGACCATATAGGCTTCCGTGACCACCACCTTATTGCGGTCGCGAGCGGCGATCACCGCGTCGATATCGTCGGCCTTCAGCGCCAAGGGCTTTTCGCAGAGCACATGCTTGCCGGCATCGGCTGCCTTGATCGACCATTCGATATGCTGCGAGGTCGGCAGCGGGATATAGACGGCGTCGATGACGTCAGAAGCCAGCATCTCCTCATAGGAGCCGAAGGCGTGCGGCACGGAAAAGCGGTCAGCCATCTCCCTTGCACGCCCGAGATCGCGGCTCGCAATCGCCGTGACGACACAATTTTCCGCGTCCTGAATGGCAGGCACGACGTTGTCGCGCCCGATCTTCGCCGTCGAAATGATACCGAAACGCAGCATGTCCAAGCCTCCCAGACTGATGTCCGCGAACCATATTCAGGGCTCAGCTGCGGCGCAATGGTGCGACATGAAATCACGGAAGTTTGGTTTCCCGGATGCCGGCATCGCGCTAGTTTAGCTCAGATCGTTAGAGCATGATGTCGTCCGAAAACCGCATACACTTTTCGGCATCATGCTCCGGGGCGGCGTTCTGCCGCATCCGCGATTTCACTCAGTTAACGATTTTGGAGAGCGTCATGGAAATGCGCCGGCTTGGAAAAACAGGGCTTTCGGTCGCGCCGATCGTCATCGGCGGCAATGTCTTCGGCTGGACGGCCGATGAAAAAACATCCTTTGCCATTCTCGACGCCTTTTTCGATGCGGGCCTGAACGCGATCGATACGGCGGATGTCTATTCCTCCTGGGTTCCGGCCAACAAGGGCGGCGATTCCGAGGAGATCATCGGGCGCTGGCTGAAGCAATCAGGGGTTTCGCGCGACAAAGCCGTCATCATCACCAAGGTCGGTTCGGACATGGGTCACGGAAAGACGCTGAAGGAGAGCTATATTCTGAAAGCGGTCGAAGCGTCGCTCAGCCGGCTGCAGACAGACTACATCGATCTCTATCTCTCGCACTGGCCGGATGCCGATACGCCGCACGAGGAAACGCTCGGCGCTTTTGCCAAGCTGAAACAGCAAGGAAAAATTCGCGCCATCGGCTGCTCGAACTATGATGCGGGCCTTTTGAAGGCCTCCCTCGATGCGGCCGAAAAGGCTGGGTTGCCACGCTACGACGTGCTGCAGCCAGAATATAATCTCTATGAGCGCGCAAGCTTCGAGGGATCGCTCGCTGAACTTTGCGTCAACAAGGATATCGGCGTCATCACCTACTTCAGCTTGGCCGCCGGCTTTCTCACCGGTAAATATCGCAGCAAGACCGATACGCAGGGCCGGGCACGCGAGGGCCGCGTCTCCAAATATTTAGACGAAAGGGGTCTGCGCATCCTTGCGGCACTCGACAAGGTGTCTGCCGAGACGGGCGCCAAGCCTGCGGAAATCTCGCTTGCCTGGCTCTTGCGCAAGAAAGGCGTGACGGCGCCGATCGCCAGCGCTACCAGCCTGTCGCAACTCGAAAGCCTGGCGAGAGCGGCGACACTGTCCCTCTCCGATGAGGCGATGGCGCTGCTCGACGAAGCCGGCACTGAAGGAACCGAGCCATGACGGTGACGATACGCGATGCCCGCCCTGAGGACGAAACCCGCTGGCGCGAACTCTGGGCGGCCTATCTCGACTTTTATGACGTGACTGTCGAGGCCGATATCACCGACCAGACATGGCGGCGGGTCTTCGATCCCGCCTCGGCGATCGCGATGCGGGTCGCCGACATCGACGGCAGGATCATCGGTTTTGCGCTCTATCTCACCCATGAGGGCACTTGGATCCGCGGCAGGGACTGCTATCTCGAAGACCTGTTCGTCGATCCCGATGCGCGCGGCAAGGGCGTCGGCCGGGCGCTGATGAACGATCTCGTGGCGCTCGGGAAGGCGAATGGCTGGTCGCGGCTTTATTGGCATACGAACGAAAACAACAAGACGGCCCGGGCCCTCTATGACAGCTATGTCGAGAGCGACGGCCACATCCGCTATCGCATCAGCTTCTGAGCGCGGGAAATCCCTCGTAGAAAGCGCCGTGATCGCCCTCCCAGTTCGCCATGCCTGGCTTGGTGAGGATGCCGCGCGGGCTGACATAACTCTGGATGATCCGCTTCGGCTGTTCGTGCCACTGGATATTGAAGGCCCAGAGCTTGGGGAAGAAACAGAGCGATGCATAAGGCAGGTGGTCGTGGATCCACCAGGCGAGCCGCTGCCAATCGCTTTCATCGCGATAGCGGTCGATCATCCACGGCACGGCGATGCAGACGGCGGCGCCCATGCAGCCGTCGAAATCCCTGATATCCCAGATGTGATGGGCTGCAGTGGCGGCATTGGTCGAGCAGTTCAGCTTGTTCTCGTTGCCGAACCTGTTGACATCAGGCGAGCGATAGCCGGAGCGGATGTGCAGGCGCCCGAACGTTGCCTCCAGCGGCTCCAGCAGATCCTCGCAAAGCCGCCTCCCCGCCTCGATTGCCAGATCGGGATCCTCGGGAATGTTGGGGATGCGATAGAAATCGGCGATTTCGGAATGCAGGAAATCGCGGAAGAAGAAATTCCGCGATAGCCGCACCCGGCCAAGATCCTCCAGACCTTTCATCGAACCCGGCTTCCGCATCATTTTTCTCCCGGCGTCAAAGGCGGGATGATTGCCCGGAGCCGATTTCCAGTCCACCCGAATTCGCTCGGGAACAATTTCCGCGATCCTTGCTTCTTAATGTGTCGCCGCGTTCGCGGCCTTTCCCAAAACAAGGATCGAGAAAATGGCCAAGGAAAAGACGTTGGAAGATCTCTTCTATGACACGCTCAAGGACATTTATTTCGCCGAGCGGCAGATATTGCGCGCCCTGCCGAAGATGGCGCGCGCCGCTCAGTCCTCCGAACTGAAGGCAGGCTTCCAGAAGCACCTCGAGGAAACCGAAGCCCAGGTCGAGCGCCTGCAGCAGGTCTTCGAGAAGATTGGCAAGCGCGCCCAGGGCAAGACCTGCGAGGCGATCCAGGGCATTATCGCCGAAGGCGAGGAAATCATGGAGGAGTTCAAGGGCACACCGGCGCTGGATGCCGGCCTGATCTCGGCAGCCCAGGCCGTCGAGCACTATGAAATCGCCCGTTACGGAACGCTGAAAACCTGGGCTGCGACGCTCGGCCTCAAGGATGTCGTCAGCCTTCTCGACCAGACGCTGCAGGAGGAGACGGCCACCGACAAGACGCTCTCCCGGCTCGCCACGACCGCGGCAAACCAGAAGGCGAAGGCTGCCTGACGGATCCAGGAACGGGCGGCTCCTAGCGGCCGCCCCTATCCTTCTCGACATATCTGAAAAAATCGATGAAGGCGCGCAGCGCCGGACGCATCTGCCGCCGGCTCGGATAATAGAGAAACGGCCCGGGATAGGGCGCGCACCAATCCTCCAGCACGCGCACAAGCCTGCCGCTCGCCAGTTCCGCATGCACCCGCATATCGAAGAGATAGGCAAGGCCGGCGCCGTTCAGTGCCGCGAGCAGGGCCAGCCGGTCCTCGCTGACAACCAGCGGCCCGTCGACGGCAACGACGAGTTCCTCACCGTCCTTTTCGAATTCCCAACGATAGATGGAGCCGTTGGTGAAGCGTCGTTTGATGCATCGATGATTGACGAGATCACGCGGATGCTCCGGCTTCGGATGGCGCTCGAAATAGTCCCGCGAGGCGGCGATGACAGTCGTCAGATTGGGCGAGAACCTGACCGCGATCATATCGGCCTCCAAACTCTCTTCCAGCCTCAGGCCGGCATCGAAACCTTCCTTGACGATATCGGTGAAGCCGTCCTCATTGGCGATCTCCAAGGTGATATCGGGATAGAGATTGAGAAAATCGCCGAGGCGCGGAGCAAGCAGGATATCCGAGGCGAAGCGCGGGGCGGTAATGCGCAGGTTTCCCGCGGGCTTGGCGCGCGTGTCGCGGACGGCCTCCAACGCAATATCGATCTCCTCCAGCGCCGGTCGCAGCGTCTCGAGAAGCAGGCGCCCTTCTTCGGTCGGCGCGACGCTGCGGGTGGTGCGCGCCAGAAGCCTGACGCCCAGGCTTTCCTCGAGACTTGAGATCGCATGGCTGATCGCTGACGGCGCGACGAGGAGTTCCCTGGCCGCGGCCCGGAAGCTGTGATGCTCCGAAACGGCGGCAAGAACGGCGAGTTGGGAGAGCTGTGTCCTGTTCATTGATCGAAACAATAGAACAGCTTGTTTGAAACTGCATGTATTTTCCGATCGATCGGTGGCCGTTATGGTCTGTCCGTACCGCCAATCAACGATTTCTCCGGAAGCGTGATCCGAAATCGCTCACACGTGTCGGCATCATGCTTCCAGCGGTCCAAAATCAGCTCAGCAAAGGAACCCCATCATGAAGACCCGTAAACTCGGAAATGATTTGACCGTCTCCGCCGTCGGCCTCGGCTGCATGGGCATGAGCTTTGCCTATGGCGCCAGTGACGAAGCGGAATCGATCCGGACGCTCCATCGCGCCGTCGATCTCGGCGTCACCTTCTTCGACACTGCCGAGGTCTACGGCCCGTTTACCAACGAGGTTCTTCTCGGAAAGGCGCTGAAGCCTTTCCGCGATCGTGTGGTGATCGCCACCAAATTCGGCTTCAAGATCGATACCAGTAAGGCGGGCGCTGCCGCCATCACCGGCGTCGACAGCCGCCCCGAACATATCAGAGAGGTTGCCGAGGCTTCGCTGAAACGTCTCGGCATCGAGACCATCGACCTGCTCTACCAGCACCGGGTCGACCCCAACGTGCCGATCGAGGAGACTGTCGGCGTCATGGCCGAGCTGGTGAGGGAAGGCAAAGTTCGCGCGCTCGGCCTCTCGGAAGCCGGCAGCGCCACCATCCGCCGGGCGCAAGCGGTCCATCCGATCGCAGCGCTGCAGAGTGAATATTCGCTCTGGACCCGCGATCCCGAAGAGGACGTGCTTGCCACCTGCCGCGAACTCGGCATCGGTTTCGTGCCCTACAGCCCGCTCGGCCGCGGCTTCCTGACGGGGGCGATCCGCAAGGCCGACGATCTCGCCGCCGACGATTTCCGCCGGCAGGTGCCGCGCTTCCAGGCGGAAAATTTTGAGGCCAACGCCGCCCTCGTCGCAGCGCTCGAGCGGCTTGCCGCCGAGAAGGGGGTGACGGCGGCGCAGCTGGCGCTGGCCTGGGTGCTCAGCCAGGGCGACGACATCGTGCCGATCCCCGGCGCCCGCAAGCTTCACCATCTCGAACAGAACGCCGCCGCCGCCGATATCACGCTGAGCGCAGCAGAGCTCCAGCAGCTCGGCGAAGCGATCCCCGCCGCACAGGTGGCGGGAAAACGCTTCGGACGCCTCGCTTGCGATGACGAATCTGTAATCGAAGAAGCCCGGCCTGATACAATCGGCCGGGCTTGCCTTCGCCGCCGACGAAACTATCTAACCCCATCTCGGAGAACGGGATGGAAACATGTCGGACAGGCAAGCAGTCGAACAGACGGTTCATCTCTATGTCGAAGGCATGGCCTTCGGCAATGCGGCAGCCTTGAAGAAGGCCTTTCACCCGCAAAGCTCGATCATCGGCTATTACCAGAATGCCGTCGAATGGCTGACCCGGGACGAATTCATCACCGCGATCCTGGCGGAGGAACCGGCGCCGCCCGGCACGCAGCCCTTCATGGATATACAAAGCGTCGATGTCGAGGGTGAGGCGGCGAGCGTCAAGGTCACCGACGATTTCGCCGGAATGCGCTTTACCGACTATCTCTCATTGCTGAAGATCGACGGCCGATGGGTGATCGTCAGCAAGCTCTACCATCTTCACACGTGAAAGAACCGGCCGCCGCAACGACCGGTTCTTTGTTTTCGGGAGACCGCGGGATCAGCTTCTGAGGACGCCGCCGGTGAATTTCGCGACGCTCGCCACGATCTTCTGCGTCAGCGCTTCGAAATCTTCATCCGTCAACGTGCGCTCGACCGGCTGGATCTGAACCTCGATCGCCACCGATTTCTTGCCTTCGCCGACAGACGCACCTTCGAAGATGTCGAAGACGTTGACGCCGGTGACCAGTCTGCGGTCTGCCCCGGTCGCAGCCTTGATGATGGCGCCCGATTCCACCGTCTTGTCGACGACGAAGGCGAAGTCGCGCTTGACCGCCTGGAAGGGTGACAGTTCCAGCGCCGGCTTGGTGCGGGTCGCCTTCTTCTTCGGCTCGGCCATCGCGTCGAGATAGACCTCGAAGCCACAGAGGGCGCCGGAGACATCGAGCGCTTCCAGCGTCAACGGGTGGAATTCACCGAAGTAACCGAGCACCACCTTCGGCCCCATCTTGATCGTGCCGGAGCGGCCGGGATGATACCATTCCGGGCCGCCCTGCTCGATCTGGATATTGCCCATCGGCAAGCCGCAAGCTTCGATGACGGCGAGCGCATCGGCCTTGGCGTCGAAGACGTCGACCGGTTTGCCGCCGCCCTTCACAGCATTCGACCACATGCGGCCCCCTCCGGCGAGCGAGGCGGTGCCGCGGCGGATGCCGCCGGCAACGCGACGCTGACCGTCCGGTCTGTCGTTCTCATAGGTGCCCGAGACCTCGAAAATCGCCACGTCGCCATAACCCTTGTCGGCATTGCGCTGGGCCGCCGTCAGCAGGCCCGGCAGCAGCGAGGGGCGCATATCCGACATTTCGGCAGCGATCGGATTGGCAAGCTTGAGGGCCGGCGAGCCGCCGCCGAAGAGCTTCGCCTGATCTTCCGGAATGAAGGACCAGGTGACGGCCTCCAGCATGCCGCGCGAGGCAAGCGCACGCTTGGCCGCCCGGGTGCGGATCTGCAGCGTGGTCAGGATCCTGCCGTTGACGGCGGCATGGCTTTCGAGCGGCGCCGGCTTGATCTTGTCGACGCCGTGGATGCGCATGACCTCCTCGACGAGATCGGCCTTGCCGTCGACATCGGGGCGCCACGACGGAACGGAGACGGAAACGCGTTCGCCGGAGCCGGAAACCGTGAAGCCGAGGCGAGCGAGGATCGAGTTGCTTTCCTCCGTCGAGACTTCCAGGCCGGTTAGGCGCTTGACCTCCGAATAGGGGAAATCGACGACCTTCGGCTCGTGAGGCTTGTATCCGACGACCTCGGCCCTCGCGGCCGTGCCGCCGCAGAGTTCGAGCACCAGTTCCGTCGTGCGTTCGAGACCGGGAACCATATATTCCGGATCGACGCCGCGCTCGAAACGGTAGCGCGCATCGGTGATAATACCCAGGCTGCGGCCCGATTTGGCGATGTTCATCGGGTCCCAGAGGGCCGATTCGATCAGCACGTCGACGGTGTTCTCGTCGCAGCCGGAGTGTTCGCCGCCCATGATGCCGCCGATCGATTCGATCCCGTCTTCATCTGATATGACGACGTTGTTCGGACCGAGCTTGTATTCGCGCTGGTCGAGCGCCAGCACGGTCTCGCCTTCCCTGGCGCGACGGACGGTGAGGTTGCCCTTGACCTTGGCGGCGTCGAAGACGTGCATCGGCCGGCCCTGATCGAAGGTCATGTAATTGGTGATATCGACCAGCGCATTGATGGGGCGCAGCCCGATGGCGGTCAGCCGCTGCTGCATCCAGCGCGGGCTCGGGCCGTTCCTGACGCCGCGCACGAGGCGGAGCGAAAAGCCGGGGCAGAGCTTGGCATCGTCGAGATCGAGCGTCAGCTTGATCGGCGTCTCGCCTTCCACGGAAAATGACGGCGCGGTCCGGGTCTTCAACGTGCCGAGCCCGGAGGCGGCGAGATCGCGGGCGATGCCGTGGATCGAGGTGCAGTCCGGCCTGTTCGGCGTCAGGTTGATCTCGATGACCGGGTCGTCGAGATGCGCATATGCTGCGTAGCTTTGACCCACCGGCGCATCGTCGGGCAGATCGATGATGCCGTCGTGATTGTCGGAGATCTGCAGTTCTTTTTCGGAGCACATCATGCCGCGGCTTTCGACGCCGCGGATATTGCCGACGGCAAGCGTCACGTCGATACCGGGAACATAAGTCCCGGGTGCTGCGAAGGCGCCGATAAGGCCGGCGCGCGCATTCGGGGCGCCGCAGACGACCTGGACCGGTGAACCGGAGCCGGTGTCGACCATCAGCACCTTCAGGCGATCGGCTTGCGGATGTTTTTCCGCCGAAACAACTCTGGCGATGACGAAGGGCTTGAACGCCGCCTTGTCGTCGACATCCTCCACCTCCAGCCCGATCTCGGTCAGGCGGGTGCAGATTTCATCGAGCGTGGCATCCGTTTCCAGATGCTCTTTCAGCCAGGAGAGCGTGAATTTCATCGTTCCAAATCTCCGTTCAAGCGCTGAGGCCGCCGAACAGCGTCGGCATGTCGAGCGGGCGGAAGCCGTAATGCGTCATCCAGCGGACGTCGGCATTGAAGAAGTCGCGCAGGTCGGGCATGCCGTATTTCAGCATGGCGATGCGGTCGAGGCCCATGCCCCAGGCAAAACCCTGATATTCGTCCGGATCGAGCCCGCCGTAGCGCAGCACGTTCGGATGGACCATGCCGCAGCCGAGAATCTCCATCCAGTCGGTGCCTTCGCCGAACTTGACGATCGGGCCGGAGCGGTCGCACTGGATATCGACCTCGAAAGAGGGCTCGGTGAAGGGAAAGAAGGACGGGCGGAAGCGCATCGTCACGCTGTCGACCTCGAAGAAGGTCTTGCAGAACTCCTCGAGCACCCAGCGGATATTGGCGACATTGGCCTTCTTGTCGATCACCAGGCCCTCGACCTGATGGAACATAGGCGAATGGGTGGCGTCCGAGTCCTGCCGATAAGTCTTGCCGGGGATGATGATGCGGATCGGCGGCTTTTGCGCCTCCATGGTGCGCACCTGCACCGGCGAGGTATGGGTGCGCAGCACCTTGCGCTCGCCATTCTTGTCCGGATTGAAGAAGAAGGTGTCGTGCATCTCGCGGGCCGGATGGCCTTCGGGGAAATTGAGAGCGGTGAAATTGTAGTAATCGGTCTCGATATCGGGGCCTTCGGCAATCGAGAAGCCCATATCTGCGAAGATTGCGGTGATCTCGTCGACGATCTGGCTGATCGGGTGGATGCGGCCGCGCTCAGCCGGCGAGGAGCGCACCGGCAGGCTGACATCGACCGTCTCGGCCTTCAGCCGCGCATTGACCGCCGCCATTTTCAGCACCGACTTGCGTTCGGCGATGGCGTCCGTCACGGCATTCTTCAGGGCGTTGATCGCAGCGCCCTTGGTCTGGCGCTCCTCCGGCGTCATCGCGCCGAGCGTCTTCAGGAGTTCCGAGACCGAGCCCTTCTTGCCCAGCGCAGACACGCGCACGGCTTCCAGGGCGGCCTCGTCATTGGCGGCGGCGATTTCCGCGAGCAGCGATGAGTTGAGCTGGTCGATATCTGACATTGTCACTTCTTTCCGTCCAGTATCAGGCGGGGATCGGGAGGCAGGCGGCGCCGACCGGCGCAAGGGATATAAAGAAAGAAAAACCCGCGCTAGCCCAAACCAGCGCGGGTTTCCCAAAATTCGATAAGCATAGAGCCTGGGAAGCGCTGGTTAACGAACCGCGCCTTCAAACTCGTTGGCCGTACCGGTTTCCTTGAGGTACTCAAGGGCCTTCTTGGCAGCATTGACGAGCGCGCCGAATGCTTCCGGCTCGTGGATCGCCATGTCGGAGAGAACCTTGCGGTCGACTTCGATGCCGGCCTTGTTCAGACCGTCGATGAAGCGGCCGTAGGTCAGGCCGAATTCGCGGACGGCAGCGTTGATGCGCTGGATCCAGAGCGCACGGAAGTTGCGCTTGTTGACCTTGCGGTCGCGGTAGGCGTACTGCTTCGACCGGTCGACAGCGGCCTTGGCGGCGCGGATGGTGTTCTTACGGCGGCCATAAAAGCCCTTGGCGGCCTTCAGAACCTTCTTGTGCTTGGCGTGGGCGGTGACGCCTCTTTTTACGCGTGCCATATCATGATCTCCTTAAATCTAGCGTTCGCGGACGAGTCTCAGAGACCGTTCGGCAGGTAATTCTTGATAACCTTGCGGCCATCCGGTTCTGCGAGAACCATGGTGCCGCGTGCATCGCGAATGAACTTGTTGGTACGCTTGATCATGCCATGGCGCTTGCCGGCAGCGGCAGCCTTGACCTTGCCCGTGGCGGTGATCTTGAACCGCTTCTTGGCAGAGGACTTCGTCTTCATCTTGGGCATTTTGCTACTCCTTCTGTCCTCCCTGCGCGCTTCATCAAAAAAGCCCTCTCGCGAAGTCCGGTTCTCCGGCCGTCGCAACAAGGTGCGGGAGCGTTTGTTGTTGATCTGCGGCTTCGGCGACGAACCGTTCCGCAAGCATTCGAAACTGCCACGGCATGCCCTGCCGGTCAGTTCGGACGCGCGCTTATAACCGCAGCGTGGTGAAAGTGCAACGGGGCCGCGGAGGAATCTTCGCCAACCCGGAGGCGGGATGGCCGAAAGCACAAAAGCCGCCCTTGCGGACGGCCTTGGGCGAAAAAGTATCTGGCGCTTACTTCGGCGCCAGCACCATCATCATCTGGCGGCCTTCGAGCTTGGGCTCGGCTTCGACCTTGGCGATCTCGGTCGTATCGGCCTTGACCTGCTGCAGAAGCTTCATGCCGAGTTCCTGGTGGGCCATTTCACGGCCGCGGAACTTCAGCGTCACCTTGACCTTGTCGCCCTCGTCGAAGAAGCGGCCCATCGCCTTCATCTTCACCTCATAATCATGGGTGTCGATATTCGGGCGCATCTTGATTTCTTTGACTTCGACGATCTTCTGCTTCTTGCGCGCCTCGGCAGCCTTCTTCTGGTTGGCATATTTCAGCTTGCCCAGATCGAGGATCTTGCACACCGGCGGTTCGGCATTGGGAGAAATTTCGACGAGATCGAGGCCGGCTTCTTCTGCCATTCTCAAGGCCTGGTCGGTGGGCACGATGCCCATATTCTGTCCGTCAGCCGCGATCAGCTGAACTTTGGGAATGCGGATTTCACGGTTCGAGCGCGGGCCGTCCTTCACGGGCGCATCGGTCTTAAAAGGTCTGCGAATGGTCGTATTCTCCTCGCGTTGTTTCGGAACGTTGCAGCCGCGCGCTCCCGATCAGGGTGCACAAACGTATCTCGTTATCGCTGCAACGGAGTCAATATCATCCTTTAGCGGAAAAATCACGTGCTGTCAGCCTGCCAAGAATCTGTTTTATAGGCCAAAACAATAGGAGTTTTGCCGATGTCCGATCAGATGCCCAATCTCCAGCCGCAGTTCCTGACGGTCGGCGAAGGCGAAGCGGCGCGTGAGATCGCCATGCTGGTGCGCCCGGCGCATGCCGCAAATAATGCTCCGACGCTCGTTTGGTTGTCCGGCTACCGTTCCGACATGAGCGGCACCAAAGCGTTGGAGCTCGACGGACTGGCGGGCGAACTCGGTACCGCCTGTATCCGCCTCGACTATTCCGGCCACGGGCTTTCCGGCGGCAGCTTCCGCGACGGCACGATCTCACGCTGGCTGGAGGAGGCGCTGACCGTCATCCGCCACGTCGCGCCCGAGCGGGTCATTCTCGTCGGCTCCTCGATGGGAGGCTGGATTGCGCTCAGGCTGGCGCAGGAGCTGGCGCGACTGGACGGTCCGAAGCTCGAAGGCCCAAAACTCGAAGGAATGGTGCTGATCGCGCCGGCGCCCGATTTCACTTCCGAACTGATCGAGCCGAACCTGAAGGCCAAGGAGCGCAAGTCGCTGGCCGAGCGCGGCTATTTCGAGGAGCGCTCGCAATACAGTCCGGAACCGAACATCTATACGCTGGCACTGATCGAGGACGGCCGTAAGAACCGCGTGCTCGACGGCATGATCGAGACGGGCTGCCCGGTGCATATCCTCCAGGGCATGAAGGATCCCGACGTGCCGCATGCGCATGCGATGAGGCTTGTCGAGCACCTTCCTGCCGACGACGTGGTGCTGACCTTCATCCGTGATGGCGACCATCGCCTGTCCCGCCCAGGCGATATCGCCCTTATTCTGAGCGCCGTCAAAGGCGTCATCCGCACCGCCATGGCCGGGCAATGAGCTGCTGAGCCAAGCCCGCGTCATGTTGCATTTTAACCATGTCGACGGGTCGCAAGGTCCTCCCGAGAAGTAACGATTGACTCTTCTCGGCCCTCTCCATTAACAGTTTGTTAATAATTAAGGGGCGATCGAGGAAAGAGCGGGCGTGCGGATCAAAGGTATCTTTGTGGCCATGATGGCCGTGTTTGCGATGGCGACAGCCGCCATCCCAGCTCCAAGCAGAAATGCTTCCATGGTAACAGGCAACGCCACTTCGCAGCCGATCGGCCATTACGATTTCTGTCAGACCCACAGCAGTGAATGCGGCGCAAACCGCAATGCGGGCCCTGTCGAGATGACCCCGGCCAAGTGGTCGCTCGTCCGTTCGATCAACGCCACGGTCAACCGCACGATCACACCGATGACCGACAAGGAAATCTACGGCAAGGATGAAGTCTGGGCCTACCCAACGACTGCCGGCGACTGCGAGGATTTCGCGCTCCTGAAGCGCCGCATCCTGATCCAGCGCGGCATTCCGGCCGCCGATCTGCTGATGACCGTCGTGCGCAAGCCTGACGGTGAGGGCCATGCCGTCCTGACGCTGCGCAGCGCCGAGGGCGACTTTGTGCTCGACAACCTCGCCGTCGACGTCAAGCCGTGGTTCGGAACGCCTTATTCCTTCGTCAAGCGGCAGTCGAGCTACAATGCCGGCCGCTGGGTCACCATCGAGAACGGCCGCGACGTTCTGGTCGGCGCACTGCGCTGACATTCTTAGGGGGATGCGGGGAAAAGGCCGGCGAAAGCCGGCCTTTTGCTTTTGGGGCTAGCTTCGCCTCTCCTCCCAAGTCAGTTTATGCGCAGAAAGAGCCCCCTCTGCCCTGCCGGGCATCTCCCCCACAGGTGGGGAGATCGGCTGGACGCACCGGTTTCCTCAATCAATTGGGGTCGCAGCACAACGAAATGGTCCTCACGAAGGTCAAGCCGGCCCTCCGCATGGCTCCGGGCGTTCGCTGCTGCAATCGATTCACTCGATCGATTGCTCGGGCTCTGCCCGACCGCAGCTCACCCATTCCCGATCAAAATCCCCGCACCGAGCACCAAGCTGCCGCCGAGCACCACCTGGAAGGCGGCGCGCAGGAACGGCGTTTCCATGTAGCGGTTCTGGATGAAGGCGATTGCCCAGAGTTCGAAGAAAACGATGACGCCGGCGGTGATCGTCGCCGTCCAGAAATGCGGGATCAGATAGGGCAGCGCGTGGCCGAGGCCGCCGAGCGTCGTCATGATGCCGCAGGCAAGGCCGCGCTTGACCGGCGACCCCCTGCCGGAGATCTTGCCGTCGTCATGGGCGGCCTCGGTGAAGCCCATCGAGATGCCGGCACCGACGGATGCGGAAAGGCCGACGAGGAAGGTCTGCCAGGTGTCCTGGGTGGCAAAGGCGGCGGCAAAGATCGGCGCCAGCGTCGAGACCGAGCCGTCCATCAGCCCGGCAAGGCCCGGCTGCACATAGGTCAGCACGAATTGCCGGTGGGCCGCCTCGTCCTCATCGCGCTTGACGTCTTCGGGCGTATGTTTGTCGCCCAGCATGCGGGCAATATCTTCATGTCCCTGCTCGGCCAGCGCCAGATCACCGAGAAGCTCGCGCGTCGAGGCGTCCGAGGTCCGCTTTGCCGCCTCGACATAGAAGCGGTAGGCCTGCTCCTCCATTGCCTCGGTCTCCTGCCGTATCGCATCGAGCGAAAGGCTTGCCCTGAGCCAGTCGGGCTTGCGTTCGTAGAAGCCCTGCACATGTTCGCGCCGGATCAGCGGGATGCGCTCGCCGAAACGCTGGCGATGGATCTCGATCAGGGATTTGCGATGGGTATCCTCGACCTCGGCCATATCTTCGAAAACCTTTGCCGAGGCCGGGAATTCGTTCCGCAGCCTGTCGGCATAGGCAAGATAGATGCGGGCATCGTCTTCCTCGGAGGCGATTGCGAGGGCGAGAATCTCCTGCTCGGACAGCGACTCGAAAGACCGTTTCGGTGATCTGAAAAATCGCGCCAACATAACTAATCTCCATAATTTAGAATTATTCTAAATCTAAAGAAGGAGCCAATGGCGGTCAAGGGTGCAGACAGGCCGGCTGACAGATTGCCGCAAGCCGCAAGCATGCCTTTGGCGCGCCTGCGCAAACACCTATATGAGAGGGCGCCGCATCATGCGGCGCCGGGGTTCATGATGGATAATGACATTCAGGGCCGTCCTGCCCATGTCGCGGCGATCCGCGAAAGGGCGGAGGTCGAGATGCGGGCGATGGGCGTCGACGAGGTCTTCATCGGCAGGCTGGTCGAGACTTTTTACGGGCGCGTCCTGACGCATCCCGATCTCGGTCCGGTGTTCGACGCCAGGCTCTCCGGCCGCTGGCCGGAGCATATGGAGAAGATGAAGAGCTTCTGGTCGGCCGTCGCCTTCCGCAGCGGCGCCTATGGCGGCAAGCCGGTGCAGGCGCATACCGGCGTCGCGGATCTGACGCCGGATCTCTTTCCGAAGTGGCTGGCGCTATTTGCCGCAACGCTCGACGATGTCGCCCCGTCGCCGGAGGCCAAGGCCTGGTTCATGGGGACGGCGGAGCGGATCGCCAAGAGCCTGACGCTGTCGCTGTTCTACAATCCGGCGCTCGACGACCCCACGAAGAAGGCGGGCGGACGCATCATTGCCTGGCTGAGAAGGTTGCGCCGGCGCTTGCGGCAACGACCAGAGCCGTCCCTGCCATCTGCAGAAACGTCATCGGCTGCATCAGAATGAGGAAGCCTGCCAGAGCCGCAATGGCCGGTTCCAGACTCATGAGAATGCCGAATGACGTCGTCGGCATGCGCCGCAGGGCAATCAGCTCCAGCGTATAGGGCAGCAGCGGCACGAGAACAGCGAGGCCCGCCATTTCGATCAGGCCATAAGTATCAAGCGCCGGCGCTGCGCCCGAAAAGCCGAAGGGCGTCGCAACCGCAGCAGCAACCATCAGCGACATGGAAAGCCCTTCCAGGCCATTGAAGCTGGCGCCGATTTTCTTGGTCAGCACGATATAGATCGCCCAGCCCGTCCCCGCGCCGCCGGCAAAGAGAATGCCCCACATATCGCCGATCCAGCCTTCGCCGTCATGGGCAAGCGCCAGCACGCCAAGCGCGGCAATGAGCGGCCAGACGAGACGCCGGCTGAGACCGTAACCGATGGTCGCGACCGAAAGCGGGCCGAGAAAATCGATCGCCACGGCAAGGCCAAGCGGAATGCGCTCGATCGCTGCGAAAAAACTCATGGTCATCAATGCTGTCGTCGTGCCGAGAACGAGCGCGCTTGTCCATTGCTCTCTCGAGTAGCTGAAGATGCGCGGACGGACGGCGACGACCAGGATGATGGCGGCAAAGACGAGGCGCAGCCAGCTCGCGCCGGCCGGTCCATAGGTGGTGATCGCGTGGGAAGACAGAGCTGCGCCGAACTGGATCGAAGACATGGACAGGAGGCACATCAGCCCGCCGGCCGCCAGGCCAGAGGACGTTGCAGGCGTTTCCAATGCCAGCACGCCGGCGCCGTCGTTCGTTCCGTCTTTCATCCGCATCTCCGATCGAGCGCTCTTCATACGGAGGCCGCTTGCAACCGACAAATTCAATCTTCTGATCGAGGCAGCAAAAGACCTGATGCATCTCAGAGACGGCCGGAGAAGATCACCTCTTCGGCGTCTTCGACACTCATATCGAAGACCTTCCTGCCGATCTCGAAGCTGAAACCGTTGCGGGCGAAGGCCGACATTTCCTTTGCCTTGCGCTTGTCGTCGAGTTCGACACGACGAAAAGGGCCGAAGGCGCGTTTGCGGGCGAATATGGTCGCGGCATAGAGATCGTCAGCCTCTCCGAGTGCGGCCTCGACCTTGTCGCTCGCGACACCTTTGGCAGCAAGCTTCTGGGCGATCGCACGCTTCGACTTGCCGCCGCGTACGGCAGAGCGCGTGCTGATCTCGGCATAGGCGCCATCGTCGAGCAGCTTGTTGTCATAGGCAAATTTGACAGCGAAATCGGCAACGGCCTTGAGCTGGCCCGCGCTGATGTCTTCGAACTTCTCCCTGGCCTTGCGGGTGATGGCGTCGAAGAGCTGCTTTTCCGTCATCATCCGCCGCTCCAGGCGATAGATGGCGGAGTTGCGCGCCCAGCTCAGCATGCGTGAGGTCGGGATATCGGATGGATCGGTCTCGTCGGTCATATCAAGCGATCAGGCTTCCAGACCCTTGAGAACATTGGCGACATTGCGCCCGATCTCGGGAACGCCGTAGCCGCCTTCCATGCAGGCAAGCACCGGCAGGCCGGCAGCGGATATCATCGCGCCCATACGGATGAAATCGTCGGAGGTAAGGCGGAAGAAGGAGATCGGATCGCGCTCGAAGGTGTCGACACCGAGTGCGACGACGATTGCCTCGGCGCCGAAGGCCTTGATGCGAGCAAGCGCATCGGCAAGGGCAGAGGACCAGACCTCGAAAGGCGTGCCCGGAGGCATCGGATAATTGCGGTTGGTCCCCGTGCCCGCCCCCTCGCCCTCCTCTTCGGCATGGCCGAGGAAATAGGGAAAGGCGTGCATCGGATCGCCATGCAGTGAGGCGGTGAAAACATCGCCTCTGTGATAAAAGAGATCCTGGGTGCCGTTGCCATGGTGGAAATCGACATCGAGCACGGCAACCTTGGCCGCCCCATGATCGAGCAGCCGCTGGGCGGCGACACCGGCATTGTTGATGAAGCAATAGCCGCCGAAGAGATCGATGCCGGCGTGATGGCCGGGCGGGCGGCAGAGCGCGAAGGCGAAACGATGGTCCTCCGCCAGCCAGTCGGCGCCCGTTATGGCGCAACGCATCGAGGCGATCGCCGCCTCGTAGGAGCCGTTGGTGATCGAGGTATCGGCGGCATTGGCATAATGGCCGATCGCGCCAACGATATTGTCGGGCACGCGCTGGCTGGTGCGGCGCACCGGGAAGGAATTGGCGATCGCCTCGCCTTTGAAGCCGGCCGCCACCCATCGGTCCCAGACGGTGGCGAGAAAATCGAGATAGGCGGGATCATGCACTTTGTTGGCCGTTTCCAGCCCGTGTGCATCGGGCGCGACGACATCGGCAAAGCCCGCCTCCTTCACCGCCGCCAGGATCCATTCGGCGCGGAAAGGCGCCTCGAAGGGCGTCACCAGCTGGCCGGCGTAGAGCTCGGTCCTGGCGTCACGCAGCTTGTGATCCTCGGAATAGATGACGCGCATTGCAGATCCTGCCCCTGATTGAACATCGAGGTTTACACGGCTTCGCTCCAACGAAAAAGCGGCGTGTCGGCTTGATCGCCGAGCTAAATAACGCCACCTTCGCCGATATTTTCAGAACGAGGAAATTTTCCGCATGAAAGTGCTGATGGTCGATGTCGACGGCGTGCTCATTCATGGCCGGCCGGCCGATGGCCTGCCTCTCTTCACCTATCTGGAACGCGACCTTGGGCTGCGCCTGGACCTGCTGCAGCAGGCATTCTTCCAGACCCACTGGAACGATATCGTCATCGGCCGCGAGGCGTTGGAACCGCGACTCTCGGCCGTGCTTGCAGAGATCGCGCCCCATCTCAGCGCCGCAACCCTGATCGATTATTGGTTCGAAAACGATTCCCGCCTCGATCTCAATCTCTTGGAAGAGCTTGCCGCCCTCCGGCAAAGCGGTGTTGCCCTCTTTCTGGCGACCAATCAGGAGCACAGGCGGGCGCGCTATCTGATGGAAGAGGCCGGCCTCGGCGCGCATGTCGACGGCATCATCTATTCCGCCGCGCTCGGGCACCGCAAACCTTCGCCGGAGTTTTTCCGGCTGGCGACCGAACGCGCCGGCGCCCTGCCCGGCGAAATCGCCTTCATCGACGATATGGCGGAAAACATCGAGGTGGCGCGGCAGTTCGGCTGGAGCGCGGCGCAATGGACGGCGGGCGCCAAGCTGCACGAGACGCTTTCCGCCTTCAGCCATACGGCGTGAGTGGAGCCGGCGCAATCAGGCGAGCCGCTTGTAGAACAGGGTGGTATCGCAGAAGCCGCCTTGCGGCCACAGCGCGTAATCGGGGATGACGCCGACGCGCTCCCAGCCGAGGCGCGGATAAATCGCCTCGGCATCGCTGCCGGTTGCCGTGTCGAGCACGAGCAGGGTTTTGCCGCGCTTTCTCGCCTCCCGCTCGGCGGCATCCATCAGCAGCCGGGCGAGACCCCTGCCGCGAGCGGAGCGATGCACCAGCAGTTTCTTCAGATCACCGCGATGCGGCTGGTTCGGCATCTGGGCAGCGCCCACCTGCACGGTACCGACGATGCTGCCGCCGAGTTCGGCGACCAGCAGCAGATTGCCGCCCGCGGCAACGGCATCGGCGACGTCATGCCAATAGGACTCGGCATCTTCAGGCGCATAGGGCTGCATGAAGCCGACCGAAGCGCCGCCGGCGACGCAATCGGCAAGCACTTCCGACAGGGCGGGAATGGCGGCGCGCGCCTCCTCGGCGGAAAGGGTGCGAATGTCAGGCATGCTGTTCTCCTGAAATGAAGCTGTTATCGGCCGCCGCGATCGAGAACGACGCAATAGCGCGCCGGTGCGTTGCCGGGATTGTGGAACACATGACCCTCGCCGACCGGCATGAAGAGGCAGTCGCCGGGACGCAGGCGGTAGAGCGTCTCACCGGCCGTCATCTCCAGCTCGCCATCGAACAGCCAGACATGCTGCGTCATGCCGCGCGAGGCCGCGTGCGGGGGAAAGCTGACGCGGGCGCCGGCGGGAAATTCGACCTCGACAATATCGACATCGGAGGCCGTGCCGGGCGCCGAGACCGACCGCCTGATGTAACCGGTTTCCGGATCGCGCCAGACCTGCTGCTCCTGCCGGCGGGCGAGCGGCGAGGCCTGCTGCCCCTCCTCTGCGAAAAAGGCCGAGAGGGACAGGCCGAGGGCGGCGCAGATCCTTGCCAGCAGCGAGGCCGTCGGGCTCGCCTCGGCCCGTTCGATGCGTGAAATCATGGCGCGGCTGACGCCGGAGGCGGTGGCAAGATCGTCCAGCGTCAAGCCCTTTTCCAGCCGCAGCGTGCGGATGCGAATGCCGATCGCCTGTTCGAGTTGCTGTTCCATCTTCCGATCCGTTATCTACTATAAGAGAAATGCATGATCCGATGATGGAATCAAGCCCATAGGCGGTGCGCACGCACCTTGCTTTCACCGCAGCCTGGCCGGTATATGTCAGCGCGGTCGATGGAGAGACGAATGGACGCCAGCACGCAGAACACGGAACTGACGGCAAGCTTCACGACCGCCGCCTGGGACAGGATTGCGCCCATCATGGCCGAGATCGAGGCACTGCCGCTTCTGACGCGGCTCTCCGACGGCACGCTGCCGCCGGAAATCTTTCGCCACTACATCCTGCAGGACGCGCTTTATCTCAAGCACTATGCACGCTGCCTTGCCATCGTCGCCGCCAAGGCGCCCGACAATGCGCAGGTGCTGCGTTTCCTCGGCTCGGCCCAGAAGGCGATCACCGTCGAGCAGGGCCTGCATGCCGGCTTTCTCACCCAATTCGGCATCACGGCTGCGGATGTGACCGCGGCCGAGCCGTCGCCCACCTGCTTTGCCTATACCAATTTTCTGCTGGCCACAGCCTATCACCGCTCCTACGCGGTGGCGCTTTCCGCCATTCTCCCCTGCTTCTGGATCTACTGGCATGTCGGCGAGGCGATCAAGAACCGGCCGGTTATCGAGGGCAATGCCTTTCAGGCCTGGATCAACACCTATGGCGATCCGCAATTTGCCGCCGGCGCCCGCGAGGTGATCGCGCTGACCGACATAGCCGCCCGCGCCGCCTCGCCGGCGGAACGCATAGAGATGACCGATGTTTTCGTGCGCGCCTCGCAATATGAATGGATGTTCTGGGATTCCGCCTGGCGGCTGGAGACCTGGCCGGTCTGAGACGCGCTCGACCGCCTCGTAAAATAGCGTAAACGGCGGGATAATTACCGCTTTGCGGCCGGGGGCGGCGCTGCTATATGGCGCGCATGAGCACCAATTCGACCACTCCGCTGTCCCATATCCGCAACTTCTCGATCGTGGCCCATATCGACCACGGCAAATCGACGCTGGCCGACCGCCTGATTCAGACGACGGGCGGCCTTGCCGAGCGTGAAATGTCCGAGCAGGTGCTCGACAATATGGATATCGAGCGCGAGCGCGGCATCACCATCAAGGCTCAGACCGTGCGCCTGCACTACCAGGCCGACAATGGCGAGAAATACATCCTCAACCTGATCGACACGCCCGGTCACGTCGACTTCGCCTATGAAGTCTCGCGGTCGCTGTCGGCCTGCGAGGGCTCGTTGCTCGTCGTCGACGCCAGCCAGGGTGTGGAAGCGCAGACGCTCGCCAACGTCTACCAGGCGATCGACAACAATCACGAGCTCGTCACCGTGCTCAACAAGATCGACCTGCCGGCCGCCGAACCCGACCGCATCAAGGAACAGATCGAGGAGGTGATCGGCATCGACGCTTCGGAGGCCGTGCTGATCTCGGCCAAAACAGGCCTCGGCATTCCCGATGTGCTCGAAGCGATCGTCCACAAGCTGCCGGCGCCGAAGAGCCCTGGCGGCGAAAAGGCGCCGCTGAAGGCGCTGCTTGTCGACAGCTGGTACGACACCTATCTCGGCGTCATGGTTCTCGTGCGCATCATCGACGGCGTCCTGACCAAGGGCCAGACCATTCGCATGATGGGCACGGATGCGAAATACCAGGTGGAGCGCGTTGGGGTGCTGACGCCGAAGATGGTCAATGTCGACAGCCTCGGCCCCGGCGAGATCGGCTTCATCACCGCCTCGATCAAGGAAGTGGCCGATACCCGCGTCGGCGATACGATCACCGAGGACAAGCGGCCGACCGCACAGGCACTGCCGGGCTTCAAGCCGGCGCAGCCGGTGGTGTTCTGCGGGCTCTTCCCTGTTGATGCCGCCGATTTCGAGGATCTGCGCGCCGCCATGGGCAAGCTTCGCCTCAACGACGCCTCCTTCTCCTTCGAAATGGAATCGTCTGCCGCCCTCGGCTTCGGCTTCCGCTGCGGCTTCCTCGGCTTGCTGCATCTCGAAATCATCCAAGAGCGGCTGGAGCGCGAGTTCGACCTCGACCTCATCGCCACCGCCCCCTCCGTCGTCTACAAGATGTTCATGACCGACGGCACGGAACGCGAGTTGCACAACCCGGCCGACATGCCCGACGTCGTCAAGATCTCGGAGATCCACGAGCCGTGGATCCGCGCGACGATCCTAACACCCGACGATTATCTCGGCGGCATCCTGAAGCTCTGCCAGGATCGCCGCGGCATCCAGATCGAACTGACCTATGTCGGCACGCGCGCGATGCTGACCTACGACCTGCCGCTCAACGAAGTCGTCTTCGATTTCTACGACCGGCTGAAGTCGATCTCGAAAGGCTATGCCTCCTTCGACTATACGCTCACCGATCACCGCGAGGGCAACCTCGTGAAGATGTCGATCCTCGTCAACGGCGAACCGGTCGACGCGCTATCGATGATGGTGCACCGCACCGCCGCCGAAAAGCGCGGCCGCGACATGTGCGAGAAGCTCAAGGAACTGATCCCGAAGCACATGTTCAAGATCCCGATCCAGGCGGCGATCGGCGGCAACGTCATCGCCCGCGAGACGATCTCGGCGCTGCGCAAGGACGTGACCGCGAAATGCTACGGCGGCGACGCCACCCGCAAGCGCAAGCTGCTCGACAAGCAGAAGGCCGGCAAGAAGCGCATGCGCCAGTTCGGCAAGGTGGAGATTCCGCAGGAAGCCTTCATCGCAGCGTTGAAGATGGGCGACGAATAGGCTTTCGCAGGGCCTCTCTTCGACGAAGAGTCCTGAGTCTCCTTGGTTTGTTGACAAGCATCGCTCTATTTCTCCGTCGTCCTCGGCCTTGTGCCGAGGATCTGCCAACATATCAACCGGCTGCAGATGCTCGGGACAGGCCCAGGGACAGGCCCGAGTATGACGGAGGAGACGTGGTCACGCTCCATCAGTCGTTCAGCGAGATATAGGTCCTCATCCCGCCTTCCAGATTTGGCTTCGTCACTGGCGTAGCGAGTTTCAGAATCGAACTGCGAGAAGCTTCGACGGCATCCGGCCCGCGCGAATGAAGTTCTGAAAAAAGGAAAGCACGTCGGTCGCTGGGAAGTCGTATTGACGAGGTGTAGCGCCCGGAGAAGAACAAGGTATGATGCCAGCGCTAATGCGTTGGCATTTGCTAGGGAGAAGCTGCCATGAATGAAAGCCGAGCGACGGGAAAGCCTGCATCGGCTGGCGCAAATACCGATCCAACGATTAGCAAGCGCGGCAAAGCCCGTCAAAAAACAAGCGACGATGAAGCGCTGCCTCGTGCAGAACGCGAAAGACTTTGGCGAATTGAAAATGCCGAGGCGATCGCGGAGCAAAATGAGGATGTCGCAAAGCATGGCCTGCCGTTCGCCAAATACAGGCAGTTTTGAGTCACGCGCTGCCCATATATTCCTTCACCAGTCCTTCATAGGCCGCCATCTCGGGCAGCGCCGCGTAGCTGTGCACCGCGCCGGTCTCGGCAAAGGGCAGCTTCTCGCTCGTCCATGTCTCGATGTACGGCGTGAACCAGCTGGGGTCATCGAGCATCGTGACGCGCAGATTGACGAACCAGTCCATGCCTTCCGGGCGGGTGAACATCCAGCTCATGCAATGCGGGCAGAAGTAGTGTTTCGTCGTGCCGTGCAGGCCGCCGATGACCGGCTCGCCTTTCGTCACCTCGAAGCCTTCGCTGGGGATGGCGGCACTCAGCGAATAGGCGCTCGCAGTCATCCTCTGGCAGCCCGTGCAGTGGCAGGCCATGGTCAGCAGCGGCGGCGCGCTGATCTTCAACCGCACCCGGCCGCAACGGCAGCCGCCTTCCATGGGTAAATTGTGTGCCGTCATGATATCTCTCCCCTTCCGCCACGTGATCTAGCGGAGCTGGCGCCGTTGTCGAGGGAGCCCGCCGGCGTAAATCTCAGAGGCGGTTCATCGGGCGCGCGCCGGATTGCCGACCACGGTTGCACCCGGCGGCACATCCTTCGTTACGACGGCGCCGGCGCCGACGATCGCGCCATCGCCGATGGTCACGCCACTGAGGATGACGGCGGCCCCGCCGATCCAGACGTCGCTGCCGATCGCAACCGGCCGGGCGATCTCGATACCCTGGCTGCGCAGTGCGGGATCCTTGTGATGTTCGGCACAATAGATCTGCACGCCCGGCCCGAGCATGGTGCGGTCACCGATCGTCACCCGGCCGGAATCGAGGATGGTGCAGCCGGCATTGAAATAGACACGCTCGCCGAGGGTGATATTGATGCCGTAGGAGCAGTGAAACGGCGCTTCGATGAAGATGTCGGGCGCCGCGATCGCAAAGAGCGCCCTGAGCGCCGGGGCGACGGCCCCGCGCTCATCCGGGGACAGCGTGTTATGGGCGTGAACGGCGAGGCGCGCCTGCTGGCGCAGGCGATCGAGCTCATCGTCGAGGCAGCAATACCACTCACCCGCCGCCATCCTTTCAAATTCGCCTACCGGCATCGCTTCGCCTCTCAAGCCGAGGCCTCCGACAATATTCCGATCTCTGCCGGGGTGATCAGGCTGACCCAGGCACGCGCGATGGCCAGGCCGGCGGCACCGGCGGCAACGCCATGGTGCGCCGCCAGTTCGGCATGGTTTTCCAGCCACCCGGGGGCGATGCGGGCGATCGTTTCGGGAAATTCCGCCTTCCACTGCTCGACGACCGCTTGGTCGGCCTCGAAATGGAACTGGGTGCCGTAGACGGCGCGGCCGATGCGGAAGGCCTGGTTATCGGCGACGGAGCTCGTCGCCAGGCGCACCGCGCCCTCGGGCAGGGCAAAGGTGTCGGCATGCCATTCGAAGATCGTGAACTCGCCGCCAAGCGCCGATAGCAGCGGATCGGCCCGGCCCTCGGCGGTGACGCCGATCCTGTGCCAGCCGAATTCGCGGGCGGTGCCGAGATGATTGTCGGCGCCATAGGCGCGAGCGAGGATTTGGCTGCCGAGGCAGATGCCGAGCACGGCCTTGCCGGCATCGCCGAAGCGGCGGGCAAGCCGGGCGAGCTCCGGCAGGTAGGGATGGGCCTCGTCATCCAGCGCGCTCTGCTCCCCGCCGAGAACAACCAGCGCGTCATGGCTCGCTATATCGAGCGGCAGGATGCCGTCCTGCCAGACGCGAAACCACTCGATCTCAGCGCCCGCCTCGTCGAGCGCTCTGGCAAGCGCCCCAAGACCGGTATTCTTCATGTTTTCGACGACAGCGACTCGCATAGGCGTTCCCGATATGATCGACGTGGAGGAGACCATGCCGCAAGACCATAGGCAAGACGCTTCTATCAGAGCAATTGCGCGGCCACGTCAACGCGCTTAAACCAAGCGGAACGAAAGGAAATCGCCATGACCGAAAAAGCCCGCGTCTCGATCCTCTACTGCACCCAGTGCAACTGGCTGCTGCGCTCCGCCTGGATGGCGCAGGAGCTGCTGCATACCTTTTCCGACAGCCTCGGCGAAGTGGCGTTGATCCCCGGCACCGGCGGCAATTTCGAGATCCGCGTCAATGGCGATCTCATCTGGGAGCGCAAGCGCGACGGCGGTTTCCCAGGGCCGAAGGAGCTGAAGCAGCGGGTTCGCGACATCGTCGAGCCCGGCCGCGATCTCGGTCATGTCGACCGCGCCTCGCTCGAAAGCTGACCTCAGCGATAGGGCGATCGGCAGACCCGGTAGACGCCCTCATAGGTGAGGAAGTGATCGCTCCGCGGATTGTAGGAGCGGTACTCGTTGGTGCACCAGGCGATATGCTTGTTCATATCGCGAGCAGCCGGCTGAACCCTCCGCACCGGCGGCGGATCATAGGTCAGCTGCGGCCGCCCGGCCGCACCCGGCAGATAATAGGTCGGGCCGGCGCCGCGCGGGCGGTAGTTCGGCTGAACATAGGCGGGGCGATGCCATTGCTGCGGCCCGAAGCCGAAGCAGCCGCGAAAATCGCAAAGCGTCGAGCCCCTATTGAGCGGCCCGAGCCCAGGCTTACCCACCTTCGGCGAATCGGCGGCTGCAATTGCAGGCGACAGAACGGCCAAGAGGCCGGCGAGCAGAAACATGCGGGAAGCAGGCATCGTCCATTTCCTGTTGATCCTCCCTTATATAGGACGCCCAATGACAGGCGCTATGCCTGTCCGGCAGCACGCCTCCTGATGTGATCAGCAGTTTTTTGCCAACTGTCAGGAAAACTTCAAAAACCCAGTTGACAGTCGCCGGCCACCCCCTTACATCGCTCTCCGTCGCCCAGATGGCGGAATTGGTAGACGCGCAGGTTTCAGGTACCTGTGCCGCGAGGCGTGGAGGTTCGAGTCCTCTTCTGGGCACCATTCCAATATTGATCTCTACCAAGATCAGATAATCAAGCCTTCCAAAATGGCGCATTGGTACCTTCCAACGAAGGTCGTTGACGATGCGCTTATCGATATGGCTGGTACCATGATGCTGATTCTGGAAGCCTAACCAGCGCAGCCTATGATGGCGCGATTCCCGGCCTTCACGCCGCCATGTGCGGCGCCGTCTTCCCGCCGTCTGCAATCACCGACAAAACCACGATGCCGGCTTCTGTGGCGGCGCTCAGAAGCAAGTCCCTGAGTTCGTCCATTCCGGCCTGCCCGGTGATTGCATCGGCGCAAGCCTTCACGGCCGCGACATATTCCTCTCCGTCGTCAAGCGGCCATTCGATCATCAGAACCTCGGCTACGTCTCGGAGCGTCCGGACGATCTTGTACTTTCCCCGGCCCCCAATAAAGAGAACGAGAGGCGCAAAATCCACCGATGTGTTCCATTGCATGGCACTTTCTCCCCACGGATTAGAATATTAGTAATAATGCAATTAGCATGCCGCGCAAGGCGAAAGCGGCGTTGTTGCCGGACAGAACGGTTTTGTCCTTTTTGACCACCCGGCACCGAAGCGCATGAGTACCGTGATCAAGCTCAGTTGTTCCGTTGAGTCATCCCGCCTGTCGGGGCCTCAGCGAGCTCCGGCAGAAAATATCGACGCGCGAGTCTTCTTCTATCCCTCTCCAGCCTCTCCATGTTCGAAGACCTGCCCGGGAACGTGAACGCTTGGAGCATTACGGGCCGCGCAATCAATCTGCCCAGCTATTACGATATGAGCGAAGCCGATATCGGTCGGGTGGCGGCAACGCTGCTCGATGTGGCGGCCCGACGGTTCCGACAGGCGCACCCAACGGCTTTGTTGACCGGCTGAGGCGCTTATCGCACCGGCTGATAGTGGCCGCGCAGCGGCACCTTGCCGCCCATGGTGACGAAGCCGTCGCGCTCGCAGACATACATTAGCGTCGGCATGCCGCCGGAGCGGAAGATCTCGTCGTAGCGGCGGCGGATCTGGACGGTTTCAGTGCGGCAATTATAGGATTCCTCTTCCTTCTTGTCCGGCTGCGCCTTGACGCCGGGCAGACCCTTGTAGGGATAGAGGGCTTGAACGTCCGAATTCACCGGTTTTGACCAATCGACGGCAAAGGCGGAGGCTGGCGCAAGGCCTGATGTGGCAACGAGCAATATCGGAAACATCATCACAAGCCGCATGGAACTCTCCTGTCGGCATCGCCGGCCGCCCATAGGATGTAGGAAAACCGAGGATCGTGATCAAGCAGCCGCAGCGGGCGTTTTCCTGAAATAGCTTCTGACGATGGGATGGCTGAAGAGGCCGGCGAGGATCGCAAAGCCGGCGCCGACGACGAAACCGGCAAGCAGACCGCCGATGATGCCGGCGACCAGCAGGATCTTTTTTCCCGGGCCATCGGCCTTGACCGGCGGTTCGGCCGGCGAGATGACGCGAATGTTGCTCTGGCTGAGGTTCTGCTCCTCGCTCGTCTGGCTCGAGCGCTTCAGTACCGTCTCGTAGATATCGCGCGCCGCCGTCGCCTTGCGCTGCAATTCGTTCAATTCCACCTGCTTGTCCGAGGTCGTCGCCTGCAGCGCCTTCTGGACGGCAAGCTCCTTGGCGATGCTGTCTTCGGCGGCCTTCGCCTGCTCGTATTCGCCGCGTGCCGAGGTGGCGAGGCGCTGCAATTCACCCTTGATTTCGCCGGATATGCTCTGCAGCGAGGAGCGGGCCGCCTGCAGGCGCGGATGACGCGTGCCCATCTGGCTTTCGAGGCTGCCGACGGCGGCGGCTTGGGCTGCATATTGCTGACGCAGGCTGACCAGCGGCGAGGTGGCGCCGCCCTCGGTCTGATTGCCGGCGACGATGTCCTCGACGCGCAGATTGGCGACGGCGTCGGCGCGGGCCTTGGCCTGGATGGTCTTTTCCTGCGCCGTCACCAGCAGCGTGTTCAGCGAGCCGAGCCGCTGATCGGAAATCAGGTTGCCCTCGGTCGCGGCCATGTCGTTGTCGGCGCGGAAGGTCTCGACCGCCTGCTCGGCCTCCAGCACCTTCTGGCGCAGGTCGTCGAGGCGTCCACCGAGTGTCGAGGAGGTGTTTTCGTAGAGGCCGTTCGAGGCGCTGTTTTCCTCTTCGGTGAAGGCAGTGACGACCTGGTTGGCAAGCTTTGCCGATTTTTCCGGATCATTGGTCGTCGCGGCAAGCGAAACGACATAGGTGGTGGCCTGGCGGGTGATGACAAGCGCCTTCTGCAGGGTGCCGATGACGGCAGCGCCATCGGTGCGGCCGCCGGTGAATTCCGGATCCTGATCGAGCTTCATCGCCTCGACGACGCGGCGCAGCACATTGCCCGAAGTCAGAATCTGCACCTGGCTGTCGATCAGCGCCGAGATCATTTCAGGCGACGGACCGGAAGATTGCGCACCGGCCTCGGCAAGGCCGATCTGGCGCGGATCGAAATAGAGGCTGCTGACGGCCGTGTATTTCTGGCCGATGAACGGCGCCAGCGCGCCGCCGGCGACGGCGCCGAGAAGGGCGAGGGCAAGCACCACCAGGCGGTGGCTCCAGATCGCCGCGATGCTGGAGCGGAGGTCGAGAAGCGGAGCGGCGGGTGCCGACACGCTCTGCGGCGGCACATCAAACGCGGGCCGCTCGGCAGGCGGAGGCGACGGCTGTTCGTAACGGCGCGTTTGCGCAACGCTTGCCGGCGGCGGCACGAAAGGCGGAGGAGCGGGTTCGGGCGCCGGGCGGGCGAAATCATCCGGGCGGACGATAGGACTGCGCAGCCGCACGCCTTCCGGCGCAGGCTGAGGCGGCTCATAACTGCGCCAGCCGGGCAGCCGGCTTACTCTATTCCTGTCATACTGGCTCATACGCGCACTCGTGTCCCGCCCAGCGTGAAAGACTGAAGCCGAGGTGCCGAGACTTTAGAAATTCTTAGCTAACGGACCGTTAAGATGGGCCCGAGCGACGTCGATGTCGCGATTTGCCGTGATTCGAGGGTAGGATGAGGACGACACGACATCTGGTGGCGCTGCTGCTTGCGGCCGCTCTCACCCCGTCGTCGGTCTTTGCGGCCGGTGCGCCCTGCTATCGCGGCGTCAATCTCTCGGGCGGCGAATATGGCGAGCGCGGCGGCACCTACGGCACGAACTATATCTATCCAAGCGAAGAGACGATCGGCTATTTCGCCAAAAAGGGCATGACGATCATCCGGCTGCCCTTCCGCTGGGAGCGGCTGCAGCCGGCGCTCGGCGGCCGGCTCGACGATGACGAAATCAAGCGGATCAAAGATACCGCTGCTTTAATCCGCAAGCACGGCATGGCGGTCCTGCTCGACCCGCATAATTTCGGCTATTACGACAAAGTACAGATCGGCACTGCGCCGGCGACGGACGCCGCGTTCGCCGACTTCTGGGCGAGGCTCGCGGTCGAATTCGCCAATGAGAACGGCGTGCTCTTCGGCCTGATGAACGAACCGCATGACATTAAGGCAACGGACTGGCTCGATGCCGCCAACGCCGCGATCCGCGGTATCCGGGCCGTCGGCGCACGCAATCTCATCCTCGTGCCGGGCACGGCCTGGAGCGGCGCTCACAGCTGGGAAAAGGATGTGATCGGCGGCGCCAACGGCACGGTGATGCTCGGCGTGCGCGATCCTCTCGATTTCTACGCGTACGAGGTCCACCAATATCTCGACGTCGATTCGTCGGGAACCCATCCAACCTGCGAAGGTGCGGATGCCGCGGTCGAAGCGATCGCCGGGGTCACCGCCTGGCTGAAGCAAAACCACAAGCGCGGCTTTCTCGGCGAATTCGGCGCCTCCGCCGACAAGGACTGCATGGGCGGGCTGAGAGAAATCTACGCCACCATGTCTGGAAATAGCGACGTCTGGCTCGGCTGGTCTTATTGGGCGGCCGGCGAATGGTGGCCGGCGAACGAACCTTTCAACGTTCAGCCGCGTCAGGGCCCTGAGCGGCCGCAGATGCGGCTTCTCGCCGAGTCGGCCAAAGCCGATGCCGGCGCCTGCACCGCCGTCAAGCCCGCGGAGAACTGACCGTGGCAGCGCTCGATCAGAAAGCAGTGACGTTCACCGTGGCGAGCAACCGGGTCGATGCGGCCGCGAGTGGATCGCGCGTCGACCATCCGGTGCTCTGGCTCGGGCTGCTGTCGGTGCTCTATAACGGCATCCTGGCCTTCATCAACCACAACATCGTGCCGCTTTCGTTGACGCATGTCGCCGCCAGCGAGGGCCTGATTCTGGCAAGCGCCATCATCTACCTCCTCCATAAGGGGATTTACGAAACCGACCTGCCGGCCTTCCTGTTTCTGCTGTTCACGCTTGTCGTTACCATCTATGTCAGCGTGCTCAACCGCCTGCCGTTCGTCGATCATTTCCGCAATGTGCTGATCATTTTCTGCTTTTCCGGCCTCGGCGGCTGGAGCAACGAGAAAACCATGAAGCTGGCCTTTCGCTGGGCCAGCCTTGAGGTGCTGATCTTCCTGATCTTTGAGATCGTCAGCGTGCCGTTCTATGTCAGCATCGTGCATCCGTCCGATTATTTCGCCAATACGCGCGGACTGCTGCCGCTGAGCTACAATAAGACAGGCCTGTTCCAGAACGCACTCGGTTTTCCCGAGCGCTTCTCCTTCGGCATCATCGACCATCGCTCGTCATCGATCTTCCTCGAACAGGTGTCGCTCGCCAATTTCTGCGGCGTGATTGCGATCTATTTGGTGTCGATGTGGGACAGAATTAGCCGGTGGGACCGGCTGCTGTTCATCGCCACGGCAGTGCTGATCCTGGTGACGAACGATACGCGCACGATGCTGATCTTCTGTTTTGCCTGCATCGTCGGCTATTTCGTCTTTCCGAAGATCCCGAAGAATTTCAACTTGGCGCTGATGCCGCTGATCATCGCCGCAGGTTTCCTCGTCTACACCATGAAGCCCAATGCGACAGGTGACAATTTCACCGGCCGCATCAATCTGACGATGAAGAAGATCATGGAGCTCGATCCTCTTGCCGTTCTCGGCCTTTCGGTCGACAGGGTCGCCGAATTCGCCGACAGCGGCTATGTCTACCTGATCTACGCGGCGACCATTTTCGGCGTCATCGCCTTCTGGCTGTTCGTCTGCCTCTTCCCAGCAGGCCGCACGGCGGCGCAGCGGCGCTGCGCTCATTCACTTTCTCTTTTCATTTTTCTGAATATGATGATCGGAGGGACGGCGGTTTTCTCGATGAAGATTGCCGGCCTCCTGTGGTTCGTCGTCGGATATATGCGCTTCCACGACAACCCGCGCATCCGGCAGGGTCGTGCGGCAGATGTAACGAGTTGACCGCAGCCGCGCGGAAGGGACCGGCGCCGGCGCGAGCCCGAGGAGCAAGACGCTCGATGCTTGTCCAGCTTCAATATCTGCGCGCTGTCGCGGCGCTGATGGTCGTTTATTTCCATGCGATATTGCAGCTTGCCAAAGTCAATCCCGCCGTTGACGCGACGGCTTTTCTCTATGGTGAAACCGGGGTCGACATCTTCTTCGTCCTCAGCGGATTCGTGATGTGGCTGACGACGAGCGGGCGCGCGATGAGCCCCTTCGATTTCGCCCGCCGCCGCATCAGAAGGATTGTCCCGCTCTATTGGCTGGCAACGCTGTTTTCTGCTGTCGTGGCGCTGGCGGCCCCATCATTGCTGAAATCGACGGTGTTCGACCTTCCGCATCTAATCGCCTCGCTGTTCTTTCTGCCATGGGCCAATGCCGCCGATCCCGGCACGATCACCCCCGTCGTCGTGCCGGGCTGGACGCTGAACTACGAGATGTTCTTCTATTTCGTGTTTGCCCTCTTGCTGCCGCTCTCGGAAGCCCGCCGGATTCCGGCCATGTTTGCCGTCTTTGCCGTGATCCTGATAGCCTGCCGGCTGCTGCCGGAAACAACGGCCACCCGGTTCTACGGCGAACCGATCATGCTGGAGTTTCTCGCCGGCGTGGTGCTTGGCTGGCTATATGGGCAGAAGGCGCTCCTGCCGAACCGCTGGGCATGGGCGGCGCTCGCCATTGGCTTTGCGTTCCTCCTCGTCAACGAGGCGCTGATGCCGCCGGAGAGCCGGTTCTACGCCTGGGGGGTCCCGGCAGTCTTCATCCTCTACGGCGCGGTCTCCACCGATTTTTCCCGGCTGCCGGTTCTGAGATGGCTCAACTATCTCGGCGACTGCTCCTACGCCATCTACATCACCCACGCTTTCACGCTTGCTTTCCTCAGGGTCGCCGCCGACCGCCTGCCGATCGGCATCCTGCAGCAGCCGGTGCTCTTCGTGATCCTGTCGCTGGTGCTCTCGTCGGTCGGCGGTGCCATCGTCCACGAAATCACCACGCCGCGCCGCAAGGTGGCCGCAGCAAGCCGTCCGCCGGCCTGACTTTCGTGCCGAAGGCGAGAATACGCATCCCCACGGCGCTGGCGGCACAGTTTTTTGCGCAACTTCTCCTAAGCTAAGGCCTGGAAGCGAGAGAACTTGCACAAACGTGATGGTTCATCTTGCAATTTGTCGCATGAATGAAAGCGCACCGGCCTATTCGCGGCCCGGGCTTTGATCTAAGCACGGCGGCGCTCTTGAAGAGGGAAGAGGGACAGATATGAGAAGCTATGTATTGACGGTATCCTGCAAATCGACGCGTGTCATCGTTGCGGCGATTTCCAGCTATCTGGCGGAGAAGGGCTGCAACATCATCGACAGCTCACAGTTCGACGATCTCGATACCGGCAAGTTCTTCATGCGCGTCAGCTTCATTTCGGAAGAGGGGCTGTCCGGCTCGGCGATCAGCACCGATTTTGCCGCCGTCGCCGCACCTTTCGAAATGGACTACGAGTTCCACGACAGCGAAAGCCGCATGAAGGTGCTGCTGATGGTGTCGCGCTTCGGCCATTGTCTCAACGACCTGCTCTACCGCTGGAAGATCGGGGCGCTGCCGATCGACATCGTCGGCGTCGTCTCCAATCATTTCGATTACCAGAAGGTCGTCGTCAATCACGACATCCCCTTCCACCACATCAAGGTGACCAAGGAAAACAAGCCGCAGGCCGAAGCCCAGCTCGTCGAGCTCGTCAACCAGACCGGCACCGAACTGATCGTGCTCGCCCGCTACATGCAGGTCCTCTCAGACCAGCTCTGCAAGCAGATGTCGGGCAGGATCATCAACATCCACCATTCCTTCCTGCCGTCCTTCAAGGGCGCCAACCCCTACAAGCAGGCTTATGAGCGCGGCGTCAAGCTGATCGGCGCAACCGCCCACTACGTCACCGCCGATCTCGACGAAGGCCCGATCATCGAGCAGGACACGGCGCGCATCACCCATGCCCAGAGCGCCGACGACTATGTCTCGATCGGCCGCGACGTTGAAAGCCAGGTGCTGGCCCGCGCCATCCACGCCCATATCCACCACCGCACCTTCATCAACGGCAACCGCACCGTCGTCTTCCCGGCCAGCCCCGGAAGCTACGCCTCCGAACGCATGGGGTGAAGCCGCCAAGGCCGGCATCTCTTTTGCTGGCAAACGACAATCACCCGTTGCCTGCCGACAGCAAGTATTTGATTATCTCGCTCAACGGGTAATCGAATCATGCTGCGGGAGGGGGTGTCATGAACGACGAGGCGCTTGTTGATCGCATGGCGCTGCCGCGTCCCGACGTCACCATCGCAGACGCGGAAGAGATCCTGCTTGCCCATTACGGCCTGTCCGGCACGCTTGCCGAACTCGGCAGCCAGCAGGATCGCAACTATCGCGTCGACAGCGATCGCGGCCGTTATGTGCTGAAGATTTGCCATGCGGCTTACGAGACCCGCGAACTCGAAGCGCAGAACGCGGCGATCCATCACCTGAAAAGCAAGGCGGACGCGCCACGCGTTCCCACTGTGATCGCCACGAATGACGGGCGGGAGATCCTTGTCCTTACCGTGCGCGGGCAGGGCTATCAGGTCAGGCTGCTGGAATATCTGGAAGGTCGAGGGCTGACGGAACTGACATATCTGGCGCCGGCTTCCGTCGCGGCGCTTGGCGCTCTCTGCGCGAGACTGGCGCTGGCGCTTGCCGATTTCGACCATCCGGGCCTCGACCGCAGCCTGCAATGGGACCTGAGGCGGGCCGGGCCGGTTGCCGTGCAGTTGCTTTCCGCCATCACCGATAGCGCCGCGCGCGATCGGATCGCCAAGACCATGGTCATGGCCGTACGTCGCATCCAGCCGCTGGCGCCGTCGCTCCGGCTGCAGGCCGTCCATCACGACGTCACAGGCGACAATGTTGTCGGCCATCGCGATGCCCGTGGCCACACCATCCCCGACGGGGTGATCGATTTCGGCGACATCATCCGCGGCTGGCTGGTCGGCGACCTCGCCGTCACCTGCGCCTCGCTGCTGCATCAGGCGAATGGCGACCCCTTTCATATCCTACCCGCCGTCACCGCCTATCAGGCGATCTATCCGCTGAGCGACGACGAACTGAAGGCGCTGTGGCCGCTGATCGTCGCGCGCGCGGTCATCCTCGTCGCCAGCAGCGAGCAGCAGATTTCAGTCGATCCCGACAACGACTATGTCCGCGGCAATCTCGACCGCGAGCGGGCGATCTTCGATACGGCGATGTCGGTTCCGTTCGAACTGATGGAGGCCGCCATCCTCAAGGCGGCCGGCGTGGGCGTCGCCGCCCCGGACGCATCGGAATGGCTGCCGCTGCTGCCCGACATCGATCCTGCCGCGATCGCCTATATCGATCTCGGGGTGCAGAGCCCGCATTTTTCCGCCGGCAACTGGCTGAATGCCGATATGGACTGGCGGCTGCTTGCCCGGGCTGCGACCGAAAGCGGCACGGCGGCAACGCGCTACGGTGAATATCGGCTCTCCCGCGCGGCCCTCGCAAACACCAAGGAACAGGCGACCTGCGCTCTGCATGTCGATATATGCCTTGCGGCGGGAAGCGCGGTCGCAGCACCCTTTGCCGGCCGCACCGGCTGGAAGGACCAGCATCTGATCCTGACCTCCCAGACGGTGACCCTGCACCTCGACGGGCTCGACCTCTCGGTCGAGAATGAAGCCGAGGTTGCCAGCGGCGAGTTGCTGGGCACGGTCGCCGGAGAGGCGTCGTCGCTCGGCGGGCTGCGTCTCCAGCTCTGCAGCGTCGCGGGCCTCGAACCGCCGCTCTTTGCCACGCCGCGCGAGGCAGCGGCCTGGTCGGTGCTCTGCCCTTCACCCTCGCCCCTTCTCGACCGGCAAGCGGATGCTCCGCAACCGGAAACCGCTGGTCTGCTCGTCACTCGGCAGGCGCATGTCGCAAACGCGCAGAAGCACTATTATGCCGCGCCGCCGCAGATCGAGCGCGGCTGGAAAGAACATCTGTTCGATGTCGAGGGCCGCGCCTATCTCGATATGGTCAACAACGTCACCATCCTCGGCCATGGCCACCCCAGGTTCGCGGCGGCAATCGGCGCACAATGGCTGCGGCTCAATACGAATTCTCGCTTCCACTATGCCGCGATCGCGGAATTTTCCGAACGGCTCGCCGCGCTTGCGCCTGAGGGGCTCGATACGGTCTTTCTGGTCAATAGCGGCTCCGAGGCGAACGATCTGGCGATCCGGCTGGCGCAAGCCCATAGCGGCGCGCGTGATATGCTGTGCCTGCTCGAAGCCTATCACGGCTGGTCGGCGGCGAGTGACGCCGTCTCCACCTCGATCGCCGACAATCCTGAGGCGCTGAGCACCAGGCCGGATTGGGTGCATGCGGTCGTCTCGCCGAATACCTATCGCGGCGCGTTTCGCGGGCCCGACACGGCCGCGAGCTATCTCAGCGCCGTCATGCCGATGCTGGAGACGATCGACGCCGGCGGCCAAGGCCTGGCCGGCTTCATCTGCGAATCAGTCTACGGCAATGCCGGCGGCATTCCCTTGCCGGACGGTTATCTCCGGGAGATCTACGCCCAGGTGCGCGCCCGCGGCGGCCTCTGCATCGCCGACGAGGTGCAGGTCGGTTATGGCAGGCTCGGTCATTATTTCTGGGGTTTCGAACAACAAGGAGTGGTGCCCGATATCATCACCGTCGCCAAGGGCATGGGCAACGGCCATCCGCTTGGCGCCGTCATCACCACACGCGCGATCGCGCAGTCACTGGAGAAGGAAGGCCCCTTCTTTTCCTCGACCGGTGGCAGCCCGGTCAGCTGCATCGCCGGCACGGCGGTGCTCGATATCATGGCCGAGGAAAAGCTGCAGGAAAATGCCCGCACGGTCGGCGATCACCTGAAGGGGCGGCTTGCGGCGCTGATCGACCGTTACCCGATCGCCGGCGCCGTGCATGGCATGGGCCTCTATCTCGGCCTGGAATTCGTCCGCGACAGAACGACGCTGGAGCCGGCGACGGCAGAGACGGCGGCCATCTGCGACCGGCTTCTAACACTCGGCGTCATCATGCAGCCGACCGGCGATCACCAAAACGTGCTGAAGATCAAACCGCCGCTCTGCCTCAGCATCGAAAGCGCGGATTTCTTCGCGGACATGCTGGAAAAGGTGCTCGACGAAGGCTGGTGAGCGCGGCCTTTCCGACATTAACCAAATCGGTCATTTCGAGGCATTTCGATTTTTAATGAAACGGCCCATTGCCTGATTCAGCCGGGCTTCCTATGTCTGCTGCGGCGATCGAAAGAGTTTCGATTCTGTCATGCGAATTTTACGAAAAGCTGATATGTGTCTTTCCGTAAGTTTAGCTGGGATGGAATAGAATTTTCCGGATCGTCGATTTTTTGACACGTTTCGGAATATGTTTCTGACAGGCTATCGGGTAATGTCTACCAAGTTAGTAGATTACCAAGTCAGCCATCACCGGTCCCGGGCTCTTCCGAGACCACTCAAGCGCAACGCCAACGCAAGGAACGAGACATGATAGACATCGATATTCTCGCCACTTTCCTTTGGCGATCTGTGCTTGGCAATGACCGTCCGGGCGCCCTCTCCCGCCCGAACTGTCGAATGTGACGTTCGTCCTCCTTTTCAACGGTACCAGACAAGTCAATTCGCCATGGCTGCGCCTATCGCGCGGCAGGAGTTCTATCTATGAAGAAGCAAGTTATCGAATATGCAGGCGTTCCCGTCGGGATCGTCATTCCAGACGAAGACCGGCTGAAGTTCATCGCCGTGAAATACCACGTCCACGACCTCGACGAGCAGCGTTTCGCTTCGCCGGATGAGGTGCGGCTGGCCATTCACGACCTGATGACCCGCCGTCATCCGAAGCCCCTTCATGCCTGAGGGCATGCAGCCGCTGCCGCGTTTGGCGGCTTTCTGTTGTGACCGGTCCTTAGGGGCCGGTCTTGTTTTTTGAGGACAATTGCAGTCCTATCGGCGGCCCTTCGTGCACAAGGATCCGCCCTTGCCTGACCTTCTCAATCTGATCACCGATATTGACGGCGTCGCCGTCGGCCATGCCACCGATCTCACCCTCGGTTCCGGCGTTACGGTCATCGTCTTCGACGAGCCGGCCGTCGCATCGGGCACGGTGCTCGGCGGCGCGCCGGGCGGGCGCGATACCGGCCTGCTCGACCCGTCGATGACCGTCAACGCCGTCGACGCCTTCGTGCTCTCCGGCGGCTCGGCTTTCGGGCTCGACGCCGCCGGCGGCGTGCAGGCGGGATTGCGCGAGATCGGCCGCGGTTTTGCGGTCGGTTCGATGCGCATCCCGATCGTGCCGCAGGCGATCCTGATGGACCTGCTGAACGGCGGCGACAAGGACTGGGGCCTGCACTCGCCCTATCGCGACATGGGTTATGCGGCCTTGAAGGCAGCAGCCAAGGGCGCCTTCGCGCTCGGCACGACAGGCGCCGGGACGGGGGCGACGACGGCCACCTTCAAGGGCGGGCTCGGCTCGGCCAGTGCCGTCAGCAGCGCCGGGCACTGCGTCGCGGCTGTTGTCGCTGTCAACGCACTCGGCTCGGCAACGATCGGCGACGGGCCGCATTTCTGGGCGGCGCCCTTCGAGAAGGACGGCGAATTCGGCGGGCTCGGCATGCCTGCCGTGACCGACCACCGGATGCGGCTCAAGGGGACGAACACGCCGGCAACGACAATCGGCGCGGTGGTGACCGACGCGCAGCTGACGAAGGCGGAGGCGCACCGGCTTTCGCTGGCCGGCCATGACGGCTTTGCCCGGGCGCTTTTGCCGGCGCACCTGCCGCTCGACGGCGACACCGTCTTTGCCGCTTCAACAGGCAGGCATCGACGAGACGACATGGCAAGCCTGATGGAGCTTTGCCACCTCGCCACCATCGTGATGGCGCGGGCGATCGCCCGCGGCGTCTACGAGGCGAGCGCCCTTCCGGCCGAAGGCGCGCAGAAGGCGTGGCGCGACCGCTATCCAGACGGTCATTGATTGAATAGACATGTCTCGCAAAACTGTGCAGCGTTTGCGTCAAAGACATGCGGACAACAAAGACCGGAAGCGGCAGGCAGATCTGAAAGATCGCGACACGCCTTATGGTCGCAACCTGGTAGAATGGGCATGATGAATAAGCTTTCGTTTGCGCCTTCGGGACGTTTCGTCCGGCGGCTTTCCCTTGGCACTGCGCTTTCGGCCGGTCTGATGATGACGGCGATGACGCCGGCGGAAGCGGCGAAAACCACCCTCAACCTTGGCATGAGCGTCGAGCCGACCGGGCTCGACCCGACGATCGCAGCCCCCGTCGCCATCGGCCAGGTCACCTGGCAGAACGTGTTCGAGGGACTGGTGAGGATCGACCAGAGCGGCAAGGTCCAGCCGCAGCTGGCAAAGAGCTGGGAGGTCTCGCCCGATGGCCTGACCTATACATTCAAGCTGCAGACCGGCGTCAAATTCCATGATGGCGAGACTTTCGATTCCGCCAGCGCCAAGTTTTCGCTCGACCGCGCCCGCGGCGCCGATTCGGTCAATCCGCAGAAGCGCTTCTTCGCCTCGATCGCCTCGATCGAAACGCCCGATGCGAAAACGCTGGTGCTGCATCTCTCAGCGCCGACCGGCAGTCTGCTCTACTGGCTCGGCTGGCCGGCTTCGGTGATGGTCGCGCCGAAGACGGCGGCCGATGACAAGGTGACGCCGATCGGCACCGGCCCCTTCAAATTCGTCAGCTGGGCAAAGGGCGACAGGGTCGAACTTATCAGGAATGCCGACTACTGGAACAAGGATGCGGCCGCCAAGCTCGACAAGGTGACCTTCCGCTTCATCGCCGACCCGCAGGCGCAGGCAGCCGCGCTGAAATCCGGCGATCTCGACGCCTTTCCGGAATTTGCCGCACCCGAGCTGATGAGCTCATTCGACGGGGATGCCAGGCTCGTCACCAGGATCGGCAATACCGAGCTCAAGGTCGTCGCCGGCATGAACAATGCCAAGAAGCCTTTCGACGACAAGCGCGTGCGCCAGGCGCTGATGATGGCAATCGACCGCAAGACGGTGATCGACGGCGCATGGTCGGGCCTCGGAACGCCGATCGGCAGCCATTACACGCCGAACGATCCGGGTTATCAGGATATGACCGGCGTGCTGCCCTATGACGTCGAGAAGGCCAAGGCGCTGCTGGCCGAAGCAGGCTACCCCAACGGCTTGACCTTCACGATCAAATCGCCGCAGATGGCTTATGCGCCGCGCAGCGCTCAGGTGATGCAGGCGATGTTTGCCGAGATCGGCGTGACGATGAATATCGAGCCGACCGAGTTTCCGGCGAAATGGATCCAGGACATCATGAAGGACCGCAACTTCGACATGACGATCGTCGCCCATGCCGAGCCGCTCGACATCGACATCTATGCCCGCGATCCCTATTATTTCAACTACAAGAACCCTGATTTCAACGCGTTGATGAAGAAGGTCCAGGAGACGGCCGATCCCGCCGCGCAGAATGCGATCTATGCGCAAGCGCAGAAGATCCTCGCCGAGGACGTGCCGGCGCTCTACCTCTTCGTCATGCCGAAACTCGGCGTCTGGGACAGGAAGCTGAAGGGGCTGTGGGAGAACGAGCCGATCCCTTCCAACGTGCTGTCCGGAGTTTCCTGGGAGGAGTGAGGCGGCATTGATGCGGGAGGCGTGAGGCGTGGAGGTGAACGAAACGAAGCCTGACGGCGAGCCGTCCAATGCCGGTCACCGCCCTCTCCACCCCTCATTCCTGTGCTTGTCACAGGAATCCAGCGCGCCCAAATCCTTGGGCGCGGGAGACGCTCTTGACTGGGTCACGATCACTCACGGCGCAGACGCGCCGTGGCTGGATTCCTGTGACAAGCACAGGAATGAGGGTGGGTGGGGCGGTCGTCACATCACCTCGAAAATCCGGCGAGGAGGCCATCCCTCAATAGCCACACCCAAAGCGTGGCACCCATGATCGCCCTCCTCGCCCGCCGCTTCGCCGGTCTCATCGTTACCCTCCTGATCGTCTCACTGCTGATCTTCACCGTCATGGATCTCCTGCCCGGAGATTCCGCCGCGATCATGCTCGGCACCTCGGCAAGCCCGGAGACCTTAGCGGCGCTGCGCCATGATCTCGGGCTCGACCAGCCGCTGATTCTGCGTTACGGACAATGGCTGGCCGGCGTGCTGTCAGGCGATCTCGGCGAATCCTACACCTATGGTGTTCCGGTCGCGGAATTGATCGTCGAGCGGCTGGCGGTGACGCTGCCGCTGGCGTTGATGGCGATCGCGCTTTCGGTGGCGATCTCCCTGCCGCTGGGGGTGCTCGCCGCCTCGCGCCGCGGCCGTGCCTTTGATATCGCCGCAGCGCTGTTTTCACAGATCAGTATCGCAATGCCGGCTTTCTGGGTGGCCTTGCTGTTGATCATTCTGTTTTCGACGATGCTCAGACTGATGCCGGCTGGCGGTTTCCCGGGCTGGGGCGCCGGTTTGCTGCCGGCGTTGCAGGCGCTTGTTCTACCGGCAGTCGCACTGGCGATGCCGCAGGCTGGCGTGTTGACGCGGGTGGCGCGTTCGGCCGTGCTCGAGACGATGCATGAGGACTTTGCTCGCACCGCCGTCGCCAAAGGACTTTCGCGCAGCGCTGTGTTGTGGCGCCACGTCGTGCCGAACGCGCTGATCCCGATCCTGACCATGATCGGCCTGCAGTTCACCTTTCTCGTCGCCGGCGCAGTGCTGGTGGAAAACGTCTTCAACCTGCCCGGCCTCGGTCGGCTTGCCCTGCAGGCCCTTTCCCAGCGCGACATCATCGTGATGCAGGACGTGGTGCTGTTCTTCGCTGCCCTCGTCATCGTGGTGAATTTCATCGTCGATCTCTCTTACCTCGCGATCGATCCCAGGATGAGAAGGGCGGCTTGACCATGGTGCCGATTACCTCCACGGCCATCGCCAGCCGCCGTCCGGGCTCCAGACTTAGCCGGCGAACAAACCTCATCTCCGGTGCTGTCATCGTTGGCGTGCTGATCGCGGTTGCGCTGTTGTCGCTCGTCTGGACGCCGCTGCCGCCTGAAAAGATGCAGATCGTCCACAAACTGCAGCCGCCGCTTGCCTTCGGCTTGCTCGGCACCGACCAGTTCGGCCGTGACGTGCTGTCTATGCTGATGGCGGGATGCTGGAATTCGGTGTCGATCGCCATCACCGCGGTGGCGATCGGCGGGACGCTCGGTTCGGTCGCAGGCATTTCGGCGGCGGCGATCCGCGGCCCGTTAGAAGCGCTGCTGATGCGCATCTGCGACGTCATCTTTGCCTTGCCGCCGATCCTGTCGGCGATGGTGCTCGGCGCCTTTCTCGGGCCGGGACGGTCCACCGCGATCGCGGCGATCGCCGTGTTCATGATCCCGGTCTTTGCCAGGGTGACGCTTGCAACCTCGCTGCAGGCCTGGAGCCGGGATTATGTGACGGCAGCATGCGCGATCGGCAACACGCGCCTGACTATTTCGCTGCGCCATGTGCTGCCGAATATTATCAGCCAGATCATCGTGCATGGGGCGATCCAGCTCGGGCTGGCGATCCTGACCGAAGCCGGTCTCAGCTTCCTCGGCCTCGGCCTGGCGCCGCCGGCGCCGACATGGGGCCGGATGCTCGCCGATGCGCAAACCTACTTGGCGTTGGCCCCTTGGCTGGCGATCCTGCCGGGCCTTGCCATCGCGCTTGCTGTCATCGGCTTCAACATGCTCGGCGACGGCTTGCGCGATCTTCTCGATCCACGCGAGGCAAGCCGCTGATGTCCTCGAGAAAAGAAAGGCCCAAGACTGCGGCGAGCGATACCAATCTGACCATCCGCGCGCTCCGACGGCGCTTCGCCGATAAAAGCCTTTCGCCACTCGAGTACTGGCTCGCCCTCGAAGACCATATCGCCGCCTGGGAACCGTCGATTTCAGCACTCTACCTCTACGATCCGGAAGCAGCGCGTGTGCAGGCGAAAGCATCGACGGCGCGGTGGGCGAAGGGACTGCCGCTCGGTCCGCTCGACGGCATTCCGGTGACGCTGAAGGAACTGATCGCTACGAAGGGCCAGCCGGTGCCGTTCGGCACCAAGGCGGTGGAGCTGAAACCGGCGGAAGCCGATGCGCCGGCCGCCGCCCGGCTTCGCGAGGATGGCGCTGTGATCTTCGCCAAAACCACCTGCCCCGATTACGGCATGCTATCCTCCGGCCTTTCGAGCTTTCATCCCCTTAGCCGCAATCCCTGGAACATCACACAGAACCCCGGCGGATCGAGCGCCGGGGCTGCCGGCGCGGCGGCGGCCGGCTACGGGCCGCTGCATATCGGCACAGATATCGGCGGCTCGGTGCGCCTGCCCGCCGGCTGGACCGGGATCTTCGGCTTCAAGCCGAGCCACGGGCGCATCCCGGCCGATCCCTATTATGTCGGGCGCTGCCTCGGCCCGATGACGCGCAGGGTCGAAGATGCGGCCTATTCCATGGCGACGCTGTCACGGCCGGACTGGCGCGACGGCACCAGCCTGCCGCCGAACGATTTCAACTGGATGGATCTCGAAATCGACATGTCAGGGATGAAGATCGGCCTGATGCTCGATGCCGGTTGCGGGCTTGCGGTGGATGACGAAATCGGGGGCGCGGTCGAAGCGGCGGCAAAAGGTTTCGAGAAGGCCGGCGCCACCATCATATCCGCCCAACCGGTGCTGACGCGCGCCATGCTTGATGGGCTCGACAGCTTTTGGCGCGCCCGCCTCTGGAGCGATATAGCAGGCCTGGAGGAAAAGCGGCGCGACAGTATCCTGCCCTATATAGGCGATTGGGCGAAGGCCGGCGCCGATGTCAGCGGCGTCGATGCGGTCAGAGGCTTTAACCAGACGATCGAAATGCGCAGGAGCTGCGGACAGCTGTTCACAATGATCGACGCGCTGCTCTCGCCGACAAACCCGATCATTTCCTATCCGGCCGAATGGGCATCGCCGACCAACGATCCGGCAAGGCCGTTCGAACATATCGCCTTCACCGTGCCATGGAACATGTCGGAACAGCCGGCCGCCTCGATCAATTGCGGCTTCTCCCGGTCGGGCATGCCGATCGGGCTGCAGATCGTCGGACCACGCTTCGACGACATGCGGGTCCTCAGGCTGTCGAGAGCCTTCGAAGACTGGACGGGCGGCGTGAGCGCCTGGCCGCAGCCACCAGTCACTTGAATGGGCGGCGATAACCGGTCGGCTGTTGGTAGAGCGAGCCGATGCGCTCGACGGCGGCATCGAAATTCTCGCGCGCCACCGTCATGCTGTGACCATTGGCATGAAGGATGCTCTGCGGATCCTCGAAAATCGCCACATGGCCCTTCCAGAACACCAGGTCACCGCGACGGATTTCAGTACGATCGATCGCTTCGCCGAGGCCGGCTGCCTGCATGTCGGTATCACGCGGCGCCTGTCGGCCGGTCATCAGCATCGCAAGCTGGACCAGGCCGGAGCAATCGATGCCGAGACCGGAGCGCCCGCCCCAGAGATAGGGCGTCTCCAGGAACCGGGCGGCGATCTCGACATAATCGGCACCGTCGCAAGCGCCGATCGGCTGGACGTGCCTGGCGAAGATCGCGGTTCCATCCTCGAGCACGACATAATGATTGCCCCGCACTTCCGCCTCGCCGGCGACGTGAATGCGGCTTCCCATCGAAAGCGTCGTCAGGTGCGGCTTGCGCAGTTCGGGCTCCGGGTAGAGGAAGGTGCGCGCCACGGTGACGATATGGGTCGGTACCGGGTCAATTTGCGAGAGCGCGTCTGCGGTGACATAACCGACATAACCGTCCGACGCGGCCTTCACCCAGCACCAGCCGTCGGCGCGATCGAAAACCGTCACCTGCTCGCCAAGGAGCAGCTCCGTATCGATGCCGCGCGCAAGCGCCGGCTCCGGGCGCAAGGCAATGACGGGAACGGCGACGCGTGCCGGGGCGCCTTCCACGAAGCGCGACGCCTCCACCTTGCCTTCGAGTTCTGCTTCCGCGAGATCGGGCCTATAGGCATGCAGGCGGCGGTCGAACATCGTCATTCCCATTCCTTTCAGATCGCCCGTTCAGATCGGCAGACGCCGGCCCTGCTCACGGACGAGATCGCCCAGCTTTTCCAGGTAAAGCGCGCCGCCGACGGTGCGCTTGATGATCACGTTGCGCCGGTCGGCATCGTCACGCACGCGGTCGACCAGGCCCATCTCGCCCATCGTGTCCAGCGCGCGAGTGATGACCGGCTTGGTGACACCGAGCGTGGCGGCAAGCCCGCGCACGGTGTGGGGCGGCGGCACCAGATAAATATGCAGCAGGATCGCCATCTGGCGCAACGTCAAATCGCGATCGTCAAGGCGCACCTGATCGAGCGCCACGCCATGCCAGAGCCCCAGCGCCTGCGAGGCGGTCAGTTCGATCGGCACGGCCCCTCCGGAAAATCGTTACGCTAGCGTTTCATTTTCCGGCAGTTGCCATGGACATGCAAGGGCGGCCGGCAATTGCCATCCGGCAGGGTGAATAAAATTTTAATGATCTCCTCTGCCGGGGCGACTTCCGGCATCATGCTCTAGAAAAGGCCCGTGCGGATATGATGAAAGAGCGCGCGGATCGCCTGCGCTTCGCCGCCGCCCGGCGAATGCGGCCGCTCAGACTGGGCCCAGCCGTAAATGTCGAAATGCGCCCAGCTCTTCGTCTTGCTGACGAAACGCTTTAGGAAGAGCGCGGCGGTGATCGATCCCGCCATGCCGCCGGCCGGCGCGTTGGTGAGATCGGCGAATTTGGCGCGGATATCCTTTTCGTAGCCGGGATAGAGCGGCAGGCGCCAGATCGGATCGTCCGTTTCCAGGCTCGCTTCGGTGAGGTCATGCGCCAGATTGGCGTCGTCGGTGAAGAAGGGCGGAAGATCTGGACCCAGCGCAACGCGCGCGGCACCGGTCAGCGTCGCCATGTCGATCAAGAGATCGGGCTCCTCCTCGTCGGCATAGGCGAGCGCATCGGCCAGGATCAGGCGGCCTTCGGCGTCGGTATTGTCGATCTGGACGGTGAGGCCCTTGCGGCTGCGATAAATGTCGCCTGGGCGGAAGGCGTTGGAGGAGATCGCGTTTTCGACGACCGGGACGATGACACGCAGATCGACCTTCAGCTTGGCGTCCATGATCATCAGGGCGAGCCCCATGACGTTGGCGGCGCCGCCCATGTCCTTCTTCATCAGCAGCATCGAGGCGGCCGGCTTGATGTCGAGACCGCCGGTATCGAAGCAGACGCCCTTGCCGACGAGCGTCACCTTGCGATGGCCCTTCTTGCCCCAGCGCAGCTCGAGAAGGCGCGGCGCATCGGCGCTGGCGCGGCCGACGGTATGGACGAGCGGGAAGTTTTGCTCAAGCAGCGCGTCACCTGTTATAACCGATACATCAGCCTTGTAACGCTGAGCCAGGCCGCGGAAAGCCGCCTCGAGTTGGTCCGGACCCATGTCGTTCGTCGGCGTATTGATGAGATCGCGGGCGAGAAAGACACCGGCGAGCTGGCGCTTGATGTCGGCGCCGTCGGCATCGCTCGGAATGAGCATTGTCGCGACGGAAGATTTTTCCGATTTGTAGCGGTCGAAACGGTAGCTGCCGAGGCCGAAGCCGAGGGCCAGGCGATTTGCCGTCAGCGGCGCGGTCTCGATGTGCCAGTCGCCGGCCGGCAGCGCACGCGCGAGTCTGCCGGCGATATAGGGCTGTTCGGACGGATTGGTGCCGAGGCCGAAAAGCGCGCCGCCGAGATGGCCTTCGGCGGTCGGGATCAGCAGCAGCGATCCGCTCTCGGCCTTGAACCCTGCCTTTTTTGCCCAGTCGAGGGCGATCGGATCGATCGTGCCGGTCTCGATATGGGCGGGCGTGACGGCAAAGATCGGCAGCGTCGAACCGCCCTTCGTGTTGAAGGGGGTCGGTCTTTCGATGAACTGATAGGGGGCCATGATTGTCCTTCGGCGGTCGTCAGGAATCGTTCCTTAACGGTCTGTTAGGGTTAACAGACTATTGCTGGAGCGAAGATTGCGTCAAACCTTTCCCTGTTCCGCGTTCGAGGTGAGGCGCCGATTTCGGAATCAGGAACGCGTCATGCCTGCCTCGCTCACCACCATATCCACCAACCGCTTCCTGCAGGGCGTCGCGGCGTCGCTGATCGTCGTTGCGCTGGCGGGCTGCTCGACGACGACGAAGGACCGGATGACGACAGGCTCGGTGCCGAAACTCACCAAGCCGGTCGAAGAGATGGACGCGACCGAGCTGCGCTCGGCAACGGATCGGCTCGGCCAGGCCTATGACAAGAACCCGCGCGATCCCGTCACCGGCGTCAGCTATGCCAATCTGCTGCGCATGAACGGCCGTGACGCGCAGGCGCTCGCCGTCATGCAGCAGGTGGCGATCGCCAATCCCGGCGACCGAAACGTGCTGGCCGCCTATGGCAAGGCGCAAGCGGCAGCCGGACAGTTCCAGCAGGCGCTCGACACTATCGGCCGGGCCCAGACACCGGATCGTCCGGACTGGAGGCTGATCTCGGCCCAAGGGGCGATCCTTGATCAGATGGGCCGGGCAAGCGAGGCCAGGCAGCGCTACCGCGACGCGCTCGACATTCAGCCGAACGAACCGTCCATTCTTTCCAATCTTGGAATGTCCTACGTCCTGACCGGCGATCTGCGCACGGCCGAAACCTATCTGCGCTCGGCCGCCGGCCAACCAAACGCCGACAGCCGCGTCAGGCAGAACCTGGCGCTCGTCGTCGGCCTGCAGGGACGTTTTGCGGAAGCCGAGCAGATCGCGCGGCGAGAGCTCTCGCCGCAGCAGGCTGATGCCAATGTCGCCTATCTCAGGAGCATGCTGTCGCAGCAGAATTCCTGGCAGAAGCTCGCCGCCAAGGACAAGACGCCGGGCGCGGCGGACGGCAGCAATACCAACTAAACCGTGTTCAGCGGACGCTGAGGCCCGAAAGGATGAGACGGAGACCGAGGCCGCCCATGACGGCACCGGCGGCTCGGTCGATCCAGCCCTTGGCATGGAGATAGAGCCGCCGCGGATGGCGGGCCGAAAAAGCGATCGCTACGATCGAATACCAGCCCGCCTCCACCGCAAAGACACCGAGCGGCAGCGCGAAGATGAGATCGAGCGGCACCGTCCTCGGCAATAGCGCGGCAAACAGGCTGGCATAGACGATGATGGTCTTCGGGTTGCTGAGCTGGGTCAGCAGCGCGGTCGTGAAGCTGCGCATCGGCGCGCGGCGTCCATGGACGGCGTCGGAAACCTCGAGCGGCCGACCGGCGCCTTTCCAGATATTGACAGCGATATAGACGAGATAGACACCGCCTGCGACCTTCAGCAAGATATACAGCCATTCGAACTGAGACAGCAGCGCCGTCAGTCCGGCAAGCGCCAGCACGGCGAAAACGACACCGCCTGCACCCATGCCCAGCGCGGCCGCAAGACCGTCCAGCCGTGACTGTGAAATGGCGATCCTGGAGACGACGACGAAGCTCGGGCCGGGGCTCATCGCGCCGACCATCAGGGCTGCCATGATGCTGATGAAAATGCCCTGAGAAGACATGTGAACCTCGCCTTCGGGATGGAACGCGCAGAGAGGCACGGCCTCCGCGCCACTCGATCATCGTCCATCTCGTGTAGCAGTTATGCCGGCGCCCGTCACGGGCACGGACGACATATCGTCTGCGCAACCGTCAGAACTTGTCCGCCACCTGGATGCCGGCCGGGCCGAGGATAACGGCAATCAGCACCGGCAGGAAAAACAGGATCATCGGCACCGTCAGTTTCGGCGGCAGGGCGGCCGCCTTCTTTTCCGCTTCGTTCATGCGCTCGTCGCGCCCTTCCTGAGCGAGAACGCGCAGCGCTTGGGCGACCGGCGTGCCGTAGCGATCGGCCTGGATCAGCGCCTGAGTGACCGAGCGCACCAGTTCGATCTGCGTGCGCGTGGCAAGATTTTCGAGCGCCACCCGGCGATCCGGCAGGAAGGAGAGCTCGGCCGTGGTCAGCACCATCTCCTCGGCGAGCGCCGGCGACTGCTCGCCGAGTTCTTCCGACACACGACGCATCGCGGCCTCGATCGAGATACCGGATTCGACGCAGATCAGCATCAGGTCCAGCGCATCCGGCCAGGCGCGCTTGATCGAGTGCTGGCGTTTGCCCATGCGATTGGAGATGTAGATGTTCGGCGCGTAGAAACCGAGATAGCCGATGCCGATGACGGCGAAGAGGCGGATAGGCATGCCCCTTTCGGCGAGGTTGCCGAGGCCGAAGACCCAGAAGGCGGCAAGCGCCAGGAAGAGGAAGGGCAGCAGGAAGCGCGCGACGAGGAAGGTATTCAGCGCATTCTCCGAGCGGAAACCGGCGGCACGCAGCTTGTTGACCGTATTTTCGTCGACCAGCGCCTTGCGCAGGTTGAACCGCTCGACGATCTGGCGAACCGAGCGGTTGTTCTGGCTCCTGAGCGACGCCTTGCCGGCAGCCGGGTCGGCATTCATGCGGGCGCGTTCGCGGGCGCGGATCTGCTCGCGCTCTGTCGAAACGGCCTTCATGCGCTTGGTCAGATCGCCGCGCTCGAAAAAGGGGATGGCGATCGTGTAGAAAGTGGCGAAGACGGCGATCGCGACGAAGACGGCGATCAGCATGCCCGGATTGGTCAGCGTTGCGGCGAGGTCCTGCGACATGGTGCTTCCTTCCGCTAGATGTCAAAATTGACCATGTTGCGCATGACGAAGATGCCGATCGACATCCAGATCGCCGAGACACCCATGATGAAATGGCCGCGCGGATCGGTAAAAAGGATCATCATGTAGTTCGGCGAGGTGAGGTAGACGAGGGTCGCGACGATGAAGGGCAGCGCGCCGATGATGACTGCCGACGCCTTGGCTTCCATTGACAGCGCCGAGACCTTGGCCTTCATCTTCCGGCGCTCGCGCAGCACCTTGGAGAGATTGCCGATCGCTTCCGACAGATTGCCGCCCGCCTGCGACTGGATGGCGATGACGATCGCGAAGAAGTTGACTTCCTGGAGCGGCATGTGAAGCGTCATGCGGGCGCAGGCGTCGGGAATGCTGAGGCCCACCTGCTGCGCCTCGATTATCCGCCGGAACTCGCTCTTGACCGGCTCGGTGCCTTCGGTTCCGATCAGGCGAATCGCATCGTTGAGCGGCAGGCCTGACTTGATCGAGCGGGTGATGACGTCGAGCGCATTGGGGAGCTCGTTGAGGAATTTGTTCTGGCGGCGCTTGATCAAGAAGCCGAGAACCCAGCGCGGCAGGCCTAGACCGGCGACGACGGCAATGCCGATCATGACCATCCACGATGCGCCGACGATGAAAGCCACGATCAGCAGCACCGAGGCGAAGATGGCACTGATGAGATAAAATTTCCCCACGCTGATCGGCAGGCCGGCCTGCAACAGGCGGGATTTCATCGACAGGGTCTTGCGGGTTTTTTCGTGCTGGCGTTTTTCCAGATCCTTCAGATTGTCCTGCACCGATTTGCGCCGCTTCGACAGTTCCTGCACGCGGTCGCGGGCAGCCTTGACCTTGACCCGGTCGACCTCTGCCGACTTCACACGATTGATGCGGCTTGCCGATTTCTTGTCGGCCTCGATCCGCGTAAACATGAGCGCATAGGCGACCGCCGCCGCGGAGACTGCCGCGAGGACGACGATTGCCAGGACTACCGGATCGAACCCGAACATCAGCCTAATCCTTGGATTTCGCTTCCATCGCGTCGAGGGCGGCGGCCAGGCGCTTTTCCTCGTTGAAGTAACGAGCCCGATCCCAGAAATGCGGTTTGCCGACGCCGGTCGACATGTGCCGGCCGATCAATCGGCCGCCCGCGTCTTCGCCTTCGATCTCGTAGCGCATCAGATCCTGGGTGATGATGACGTCGCCTTCCATGCCGATCACCTCGGTGATCTGGGTGATGCGGCGCGAACCGTCGCGCAGGCGCGCCGCCTGGATGATGACGTCGACAGAGGTGGAGATGATCTCACGCACCGTTTTTGCCGGCAGGGTGAAGCCGCCCATGGCGATCATCGATTCGATACGGCTCAGGCATTCGCGCGGGGTGTTGGCGTGGATCGTGCCCATCGAGCCGTCGTGACCGGTGTTCATCGCCTGCAGCAGGTCGAAAACTTCAGGTCCGCGCACTTCGCCGACGATGATGCGCTCGGGACGCATGCGCAGGCAGTTCTTGACGAGATCGCGCATGGTGATCTCGCCCTCGCCTTCGATATTCGGCGGACGCGTTTCAAGACGCACGACATGCGGCTGCTGCAGCTGCAGTTCGGCCGTGTCCTCGCAGGTGATGACGCGTTCGTCGCGATCGATGTAATTGGTCAGGCAGTTCAGGAGGGTCGTTTTACCCGAACCCGTGCCGCCTGAGATGATGACGTTGCAGCGCACCCGCCCGATGATCTGCAGCACGGTTGCGCCTTCCGGCGTGATCGCGCCGAAACGGACGAGCTGATCGAGCGTCAGCTTGTCCTTCTTGAACTTGCGGATGGTGAGCGCCGGCCCGTCGATCGACAGCGGCGGTGCGATGACGTTGACGCGCGAACCATCGGGCAGGCGCGCGTCGCAGATCGGGCTCGATTCATCGACGCGGCGGCCGACCTGGCTGACAATGCGCTGGCAGATGGAGAGAAGCTGCGCGTTGTCGCGAAAACGGATTTCCGATTCGATCGTCTTGCCGCCGACTTCGATAAAAGTCTGGCCGGCGCCGTTGACCATGATGTCGGCGATGTCGTCGCGCGCCAGCAGCGGCTCCAGCGGGCCGTAACCGAGGACGTCGTTGCAGATATCCTCAAGCAGCTCTTCCTGCTCGGAGATCGACATCGCGAAATTCTTGATGGTGATGATGTCGTTGACGATGTCGCGGATTTCCTCACGCGCGCTTTCGCCGTCGAGCTTGGAAAGCTGCGAGAGATCGATCGTGTCGATCAGTGCAGAAAATACCTGCTGTTTGGTGTCGTAATATTCGTCGGTGCGCACCGGCCGCTTGCGCTGCGGCGCCTGCATCGGCGGCGGTGTCACCTGCTGGCGCTGGTTCTCGCGCGCGGGTTCGACCAGAATGGAGGGAGAGGAAGCCACGGGTGCGGGCGCGGCCGGAGCCGGCGGCGGAGGAGCGATCGCGCCTCCAGCCTTTCCGAAACCTTCGTTTCCGCGTTTTCCAAACATGCCGCTTAATCCAATCTGCTCGTTCTAATCGTCTATTTGCGCTTCAGAAGGCCTAGCAGGCCTCCCTTCTTCGCCTTCCTGATCGCGGCTCGGCCGGTGACGATGTGCGATATCTGCGAAAAGGTTTCCGCCGTCGGCGACCTGGGATCGACTTCCGAAATCATCCGGCCGCTGTTGGCGGCGTTGCCGAAGAGATTGATGTCGAAGGAGATGATCGCGATCGGATCGATCTCCAACGGCTCACAGAAATCCGATGGCGAGATCTCGGGACGTTTCGGCATGCCGACCTGATTGAGGATAAGATGCGGCGGCTTGTCATTCGGCCGCATCTTGCGCAGCGCATCCAGCATGTTTTTGGTGTTGCGCAGATTGGCAAGATCGGGAACCGCCGTGATGACCACCTCGTCAACGCTCGCCAGCACCGAGCGGGTCCATTCCGACCATGCATGCGGAACGTCGAGCACGGTAACGGGGGCGCTGCGCTGCAAGACGTCGAGCACCGGCTGGAAAGCCTGGCCGTCGAAGTCATACGCCCGGTCGAGCAGCGAGGGTGCGGCGAGCAGCGACAGATGCTCGGAGCATTTCGTCAGCAGGCGGTCGAGGAAGACCTCGTCGAGACGGTCGGGCGCGAAGACCGCTTCGGCGATGCCCTGGGCCGGATCCTGGTCGAAGTCGATATTCGCCGTGCCATAGGGGAGGTCGAGGTCGGCGAGGATCGTCTCGGTGGAGAAAAGATTGGAAATGCCGAAAGCGCAATTATGGGCGATGGTCGAGGCTCCGGTGCCGCCCTTCGAGCCGATGAAGGCGATGCTGCGGCCGAGCGGCTCGGCTTCCGGATCGACGAAGATCGAGGCCATCGCGGCAAGGATATCGGGCATGGCGACGGGCTGGACCATATATTCCGAAATGCCGTTGCGGATCAGTTCGCGATACAGTCCGATATCGTTGTAATAGCCGACGATGACGACCTTGGTGGTCGGATCGCAGACCGCGGCGAGCGGAGCGAGTTCGGCAAGGAGGCTTCCGACATTCGCCTTGGTCTCGAGGATAATGAGGTTCGGAGTCGGCGCGCCGGAAAACATATTGGCGGCAGCGGCAATGCCGCCGCTGGTGATGCGCAGGCTCACCTTCGCCATGCGCCGGTCATTGGCGCAGCGTTCCATGACCTGCTGCAGGGTCTCGCTCTCGCAGAAGGCGTGGACGGAAATACGCGGCAGCGGCCGCATGGCCTCCAGATCAGCCATGCGCACAGCCTCTTCGGCATGACGAAGCTCGCTGGGGTTCTTGATTTCGTACTCGATGGCGCTCATCGTCCCGTCTCGCCTCAGAAGCTGCTGTCGCTGCCGCCGACATCCTCGATCGTCGATGTCGTCGTTCGGTATTCCTGGATCGCGTTGTTGCGCCGCTGCGCGTCGATCGGCGTCATGCCGCGAGGTGCCACCAGATCCTCCGGATTGGCGACCTGGGCGGCGAGGTTGTTTTGCGAGGCGCAGCCGAAATTATAGTAATTCTGATTGGCGAAATCGTTCGAGATGTCCTTCGGCCACTGACCGCACTGCGTGGTGATCGCGGTCGTGCCGGTGAAGCTCAGGCGGATCGGCGCCGCATCGCCGGCGCCGGCAGCGGCATAGGAAGTATTGATGATTTTCGAGCTCGCGATCCCTCTCGACGCCAACTCCGCGCGGACCTGCTTGCGCAACTGATAGGCGGCCGCCGAATTCGGCGAGCCTTCCGGCGACAATACGTATACCGGACCGGAGGCACGGGAGATATAGTTTGCGGCAAAGCCGCGGATGAGATCGCGCTGGGCGATGGTCAGGCGCCGATCGGTGGAAGCAACAGGAATATCCACCGTCTGCTCGGCCTCGGTGACGATAATCGGATGCCGGGCACGGTAATCATCCGGAATGCCGCCGGTCGTCAGCTGGTCGTGCGGACCGGCGCATCCGGAAAGGATCGCCATCGAAACGGCGGCCGTGAGGTAAAGCGCCTTGGAGATTGCGAGCCGGGGTGTCGTCGAATTCATGAAGGCCATCGCCTGATCTCTGTTCTGTGCCATTGCTGCCGATGCCTCTCCACTCATTTGTAGATAAACCCGATCGAGCCGTGGAACTGCGCATCGGCGACGGGCGCCTCGCGGCGGCCATAGACCTTGTTGACACGGTTGAGGAAGAAGGTTGCACCGTCGTTCTCGGGACTGAAATTGTCATCCGGCCGGTTCAGCTGATTGCGCGCCACCGGACGCACCAGATAGGGCGTTGCGATGATGACAAGTTCGGTTTCCTGACGCTCGAAGCCCTTCTGACGGAACAGCGTTCCGAGCAGCGGGATCTTGGAGACGCCGGGTGTGCCGCCCATCGTCTGGGAGACATTGTCGCGGATGAGGCCGGCGAGCGCGATAGAGCCGCCCGAGGGCAGCTCCACCGAGGTCTCGGCCGAACGGCGCTGATAGGTGGCGTTGCCGCTGCCGGCGACCGGCTCGGAGACGTTCGTCTTGATCTCCAGGCTGATGCGGCCCGACGACAGCACGACCGGCTTGAAGGCGAGGTTGATACCGTAATTAAAGGGAACGACAGTAACGTTGCCGTCATTGTCGGTCGTCGAATAGAGCTGCTGACCACCGGAATTGAATGTCGCCGCCTGACCCGAGATTGCCGTCAATGTCGGCTCGGCGAGCGTCCTGACCACCTTGGCCTGTTCCAGCGCGTTCAGGTAGGTGGAGATATCGTATTTGCCGATCGAGCTCTTGAAGAGAGCCGCCAGGCCGCCGCCAACCGTTGCCGTCGCGCTGTCGGCGCTAGGAGTGCCGAGCTGGGCAACCGTCATGCCGGAGGAGTTGGAAACCAGGTTGTCGAAGCCGAGCTGCTTCAGCACCTCACGACGGACCTCAGCGATCGTCACCTTGAGGGTGACCTGGTCCTCACCCTCGATCTTCAGCAGATTAACGACCTGGGAGGTCTGCCGGCCTTCGGCAAAGAGCGCCACCGCGCTGTCGCCGCCGGTGCCGGACGCCGTCTCCGTTCTCGTCGTCGCCTCGCCGCCCTTCAGGAAGACCTGGGCCAGATCGGCGGCCTGCGTGGCGTCCTGCGGGGTGCGCACGGTGCCGGTCAGGACGATGTTGTCGGAGACGATTTCGACGTTGATGGCGGAATCGGGAATGAAGCGGCGGAGATTGGCTTCGAGACCGGAGACGTCGCGTTCGATCTCAATATCGAGGTTGATGATCTCCTGCCCGCCGGCGCCGAAGACAAAAATATTCGTCTGGCCGACCTTCTTGCCGAATAGATAGATGCGTCGCGACGTCCGGGTTACGGCATCGGCCATGCTCGGATCCGATACGAGAATATCATGGGCATCCTCCGGCAGATCGACGACGACAGCCTTGTTCAGTCCGAGCTTCAGGCGACGGTGAGCGTCGGGGCCGGTCTGCGCGATGCGGATAAGGTTTCCAGAATCGGCACGCGCCTCATCGACGGTGAGAAGCGGCCCGAAAGAGGCCGGCGCCATGCCGGTGACGCTGATCGCAAGCGAAAGGCTGCCTGTCAGGAGAAGCTTGGCGCGCCGCGTTGAATTGCCCATTTGCACGTCCCTTTACTCCGGCTTCGGCGCTGCGCCGGCATCCGTTACGATGGAGCCCGACTTGATGACCTGAATGATCGCACTGCCGTTGTCGCCGCTCAGCAGATAGTCGGCGGCGCTGGTGTCCTGCTCCTGCGCATCGGCGACCGAGCGCAGCGCGAGCGATAGCCGGTCGGCCATCTGTTGTGCGACGGCCAGAACCTTCGTCTGATCGGGCGTGAGCTCGAGCGTCGCGGTCGTTCCCACGACCGCCTTCGAGCCATCGTCCTTTTCGTGGATCTGCTGGTCGATGGCGAGAACACGGACATTGCTGAGCACCGTCTCGGTGATGAGCTTGTTAGCCTCGGTGCCCTTGCGGACCATGATGACGTCGACGCGGTCGTTCGGCAGGATGAAGCCGCCTGCGCCGGTTGCCACGGATATCTCGGTCGCAACGGCGCGTTTGCCGGCCGGCAACAGCGATGACAGGATGCGGCTGCTGGAATCGGCGACTTTTTCCGGCCGGATCGGCTCACCTTCGAAGATCGGCAGGCGCACGACGGCGCCCTGCAGGTCCTTGATCGCATCGGGCTTTTCGGCTTCGGTGATGAGGCCCGGGACGACGCCGCCCTGCGGCCAGGCCATCCAGTGCACCGAGCCCTCTTCCAGCCTTTGGCCGACCGCCAGGTTGCCGCTGGAGACGAGGACGTTGACGGTGGGTTCCTTCTCGATGACCGACTGCACCTGGGTGACGACACCACCGCTGCCGGCCATCCGCATTGCCAGGAGGCCGGCGAGGCCGGCTGCCACCACGGCGACAGCGAGAATTATAAGGCGGGCCGGTTTCATCGATCATTCCTCAAGGCACGATATGTTCGCCCTGCAGAATGCTCAGCAATTGGTATAATTATGGTTAATGGAACGCTTACATTTTAAGTTAACGGGCATTTAAAATCCCGTTATTTTCAGGCTTTCCAACGTGGCGATGAAGATCGGCGAGGATGGGAAGGCCATAAAGCCGCCGATCGCGATTGCAATGCCGTAAGGGATCTTCTTGGCGAGCAGCAGCGAGTTCGGAACCGGCAGGCCGATGGCGAGAATGGTGTTCGACTGGGTTCTCACCAGCAGGATGAGCAAGGTGATGAGACCGCCGATCATGGCGACATCGACCATCAGCAGGGCAAGCGACTGGTTCAGGCCGAACCAGAGCGCGGTGGCGCTCAACAGCTTGGCGTCTCCACCGCCCATCACATTGAATGCAAAAAGCGTAAAACAGGCGGCAAGCACGATAGCGGCAGCGGCAAGATGCATGCCGATTGCCTGCAGGCCAAAGCCCGAGAAGGGCGCCAGCACGAGGAAGGAGACGATAAGGATCAGGGAAACGCGGTTCGGAATGGTCATGGTGAACAGATCCGAGAAGGCCGCCATGGCGAGGCAGAGTGGCAGAATGACAAAGACTGCAGCTGCGATCATGCGTATACCCGATCATCGTGCAATACGAAAAGGCTCACGGCGTGCAGCGCGTGAGCCCGCTCAATAGACCAGCCAGAGCAGATCCGGCCAGAATCAGGGAGATGCCGCCTCGCGGCACCTCGCTTACTTGGCCGCCGTAGTGGCCGCGTTGCCCATCTTGGTGCTCAAGGAGGTGAACGTGTTGCCAATATTGGTGCCCAGGCTCGTTGCGCCGGTGATGAGCGCCACGGAAATGAGAGCGGCGATCAGGCCGTATTCGATTGCGGTCGCGCCGGATTCGTCCTTCAGAAAACGGCTAAAAAGCTTGGTCATGGTTACTCCTAACTCCAGTTGATGTTCAGCACGTCCGCCAACTGTTGCCGTTGATCGGATGACCGCAATCTAGTGAATGGGCGTTTCCATCGGCTTAAGAAAAAGAGTTAACCAGGTGTGAAGGCAATAAGAAGCTGCTGTAGGGTAAGTATTACGTGATTAATTTCGCTCAATATTTAACGATACTCCTGGATTAACGACGGGTTTCATCTGTAATAGCCTAGGCGCCGCATCCAATTGGAACGTGTTCCGCCCGGAGCGCGTGCCAAATCGGGTCATCCTGCCTCACCTCGAAACACCATGGTGAGCTTAAAGCTTCATTCACCATTTTTTTCCATTCTATGCGCCTATTGCGCTGTGATCATGAAAGAGGACCAAATGTCATCGAACGGCAAAACCGTTTTCTTTGCCGGCATGATCGCCGTTTTCGGTGTTTCGGGAATTTCCGCGGCCGCAGACGATGACATGCTGCGTGTCTATATGGATCACGCGCGGGTGTTGAAACTCGACCGCCCCGTCAGCAAGGTGATCGTCGGCAATGCCAAGGTCGCCGACGCGACCGTCGCCGATGCCAAGACGATCGTGCTGACAGGACGCAGCTTCGGCACCACCAATCTCGTTCTGCTGGACGCCGACGGCAACGCCATCCTCGACGAGCGCATCCTGGTCTCGATCGACGAGGGCAACACGGTGCGCGTCTACCGCCAGACGGAGCGCTCCGTGCTGTCGTGCACGCCGAACTGCGAGCAGCACGCGCAGCAAGCGGCCGGCGGCACCACGTCCCCCTGATCGGCCCGGCTCGGATCTTCGTATTCGTTAAAATCGTCGTATCGGACTGAAACGGAAAATCAACGAACGGACCCTAGTGTGGCAGGCAGATGTCGCTCGGGTCCAGGCAATGACGGTAGTTGATCAGAAGACGGATGAGCAGCGCGCCTTCGCGCCGTTCCGTTTCTCCCAGTTTCGCGCTGCCGCCCGCTCGCGCGACGGCGCGGCGGCGATCGAATTCGCCCTGCTTGCCATCCCTTATTTCGTCGTGATCTTCGCGATCCTCGAAACCTTCATCGCCTTCGCCGCCGAAGAACTCGTCTCCAATGCCGTCGATACGATGAGCCGGCGGATGCGGACCGGACAGATCACCTACAATCTCGGTCGTACGACCGATATGACCCAGACGCAATTCCGGCAGGCCTTCTGCGGCGAGATCTCAATCCTGATCAGCTGCTCGGCGACCGAGGCGGCGACGCCGAGCAAGCTCTACCTGGATGTGCAGACCTTCGCCGCCTTCTCGGCCATTCCGACGACGATTCCCAAGCTCTCCACCGACAGATATTCCGACATCAACACGGCGGCGATCAAATATTCGCCCGGCGGCGCCGGCACGATCAACATGCTGCGCGCCTACTATCGCTGGGAAATCATCACGGATCTGGTCCGGCCTTACATCACGACGATCCGCCCCTCCGACGGTTCGATGCCGACACAATATCTGATCATCGCGACCGCGGCCTTCCAGAACGAGCAGTATCCATAATGGCATTGCGCAACCCGTTCACCAGACTGGCACTGACGGCGCGGCGGCTGATCCGAGAGCGCCAGGGCGCCGGCGCGATCGAGTTTGCGATCCTCTTTCCCGTGCTGGTCATGCTCTATATCGGCGCTTTCGAGATCACGATCGGCCTCAGCGTCTCCAAGCGCGCGACCCGTGCCGCCGGTTCGATCGCCGATCTTGTCACCCAGCAGCAATCCGTCACGAAGAGCACGCTTGCAGAGATGCGGTCGGTCGCAACCGCGATCTTCGTGCCCTACAACTCGTCCTCGCTGTCGCTGAAGATCACCGGGATTACTGTCGACGCCAGCGCCAATGCCACGGTGCTCTGGTCCTGGGCGCAGGACGGGAGCGTGCCGTATGCCAAGAATGCCGCGGTCAGCGACATACCCTCGGACATGAAGACAGCCAACAGCTTCCTCGTCCGTAGCGAACTCAGCATTCCCTATACGATGTTCCTGTTCGCGCCGAATTTCATGCCGGATGGAGTGCGCACGATCAACATCAGCCGCAGCTATTTCTACCGCCAGCGACAGGGCGATTCGATCCCTTGCGGCGACTGCTGACCTCCCCCATCTCGAATTTGCCAAGCCGGGCGCGGCATTATATGCCTGGGCCGCAACCGCTTCCGACATCCGGAGGTCGGCGATCGGTCCTTTCGGGGGTAAAATGGCGCGTGCCTTTCTTTTCGTTCTGGATTCCTTCGGCGTCGGCGGCGCGCCGGATGCGGCCGCCTATGGCGACGAAGGCGCCGATACGCTCGGCCATATCGCCGAATTCTGCGCCGCCGGAGCCGGCGATCGCGCTGGGCTGCGCAGCGGACCGCTTCGCCTGCCGAATATGTCCGAGCTTGGGCTGATGCATATTGCGCGCGCGGCCTCCGGTCAGTTTCCGGCCGGCATGTCTCTTCCGGAAAAGGTCTACGGCGTTTATGGCGCCGCCAACGAAATCTCCCGCGGCAAGGACACGCCCTCGGGCCATTGGGAGATCGCGGGAACCCCGGTCAATTTCGATTGGGGATATTTCCCAACGGAAGGCGACGCCTTCCCGCCGGAACTGATAGAGGCCCTGTGCAGAGACGGCGATGTCCCCGGCATTCTCGGCAACTGCCATGCTTCCGGAACCGAAATCATCGCCCGCCTCGGCGAAGAGCATATCCGCACCGGCAAGCCGATCTGCTATACCTCTTCGGATTCAGTCTTCCAAGTCGCCGCCCACGAAGCACACTTCGGTCTCGAACGCCTGCTCACCTTCTGCCGTATCGCCCGTGGCATCGTCGATCCCTACAATATTGGCCGCGTCATCGCCCGGCCCTTCATCGGCCAGTCGGCGTCCACCTTCCAGCGCACCGGAAACCGGCGCGACTTCTCGGTGCTGCCGCAGGAACCGACATTGCTGGACAGGCTGCTCCAGAACAGCCGGCACGTGCATGCCGTCGGGAAGATCGGCGATATCTTCGCCCATCAGGGAATTTCGCGCGTCATCAAGGCGACAGGCAACGAGGCGCTCATGGATGCGTCGCTGTCGGCGATCGACGCGGCGAACGACGGCGATCTCGTCTTCACCAATTTCGTCGATTTCGACATGAATTACGGCCATCGCCGTGATGTGCCGGGCTATGCCGCAGCCCTCGAAGCCTTCGATGCGCGCCTGCCGGAAGTGCACAAGAAGCTGAAGCCCGGCGACCTCGTCGTGCTCACCGCCGATCATGGCTGTGATCCGACCTGGCGCGGCACGGACCATACGCGCGAACGCGTGCCTGTTATAGCCTACGGCCCCGGCATCCGCTCGCGTTCGATCGGCATACGCCGCACCTATGCCGATATCGGCGAAAGCATTGCGCGCCATCTCGGCATTCCGGCCGGGCCGCACGGAAGGAGTTTTCTGTGACATCACATTTGAAGAAGGTCGAGCTGCACTGCCATCTGGAGGGCGCGGCGCCGCCAGCTTTGACCGAGGCGCAGGCGCGGAAATACGACATCGACATCAGCGGGGCGCTTCGCGACGGCGCCTATGTCTGGCATGACTTCGCAAGTTTCCTGGAATGCTACGACACGGTTTCTGAGGTCTACAAGACTGAGGAAGACTATGCGCTTCTGACCGAAACCTATCTCGATGAACTGGCCGCCATCAACACGATCTACAGCGAACTCATCGTGTCGCCCGATCACGGCAAGCGCATCGGGCTCGGCGCCGATGCCTATATAGCGGGTGTCTGCGAGGGCATCCGGCGCGCCAAGGAGAAGAGCGGCATCGAGGCCCGGCTGATCGTCACTGGCGAGCGGCATTTCGGCCCGGAGAGCGTGATCGGTGCGGCGGAATATGCGGCCAAGGCCGGCAATCCATTGATAACAGGCTTCAACTTGGCCGGCGAAGAGCGCATGGGCCGCGTCGCTGATTATATCAGAGCCTTCGATATCGCCCGCGATGCCGGCCTGGGGCTCACCATCCATGCCGGCGAGGTTTGCGGCGCCTTCAGCGTCGCCGATGCGCTCGACGCGGTGCGCCCCGCGCGCATCGGCCATGGCGTGCGCGCCATCGAGGATCTCGACCTGGTAAAGCGGCTTGCCGATCTCGGCACCGTGCTTGAGGTCTGCCCTGGCTCCAATATCGCACTGCGGGTCTTTCCCGATTTCGCTTCGCACCCGCTGCGCCGGTTGAAGGGAGCGGGGGTGCAGGTGACGATCAGCTCTGATGATCCGCCTTTCTTCCATACGTCGCTCGAGCGCGAGTATGCGCTTGCCGCTGAGGTTTTCGGCTTCGGCGATGCGGAGATCGACGCCATGACGCGCACCGCAATCGAAGCGGCCTTCGTCGACGGAGAGACGCGGAAGGCGCTGCTCGCCCGCCTTTGAGGCCAGAACCTTCCTAAACGGGAAAGGCTCCGGAGGTTGGGGAAGACCGGCGCAAATTCGGCTGCACTCTTGCGGTCGGGCCAATTTCCGTGAAAGAAACATGCGATAGAAAGAATGAAAGGCTTCCCCATGGACGGCGTCACGGTCATCGATCATCCGCTTGTGCAACACAAGCTCACCATCATGCGGCGCAAGGAGACATCGACGGGAAGTTTCCGGCGCCTGCTGCGCGAAATCTCCACCCTGCTCTGTTACGAGGTCACCCGCGACCTCGAGCTGACGATGGAAACGATCGAGACGCCGCTGCAGACCATCGAATCGCCGATCCTCGAAGGCAAGAAGCTGGTCTTCGCCTCGATCCTGCGTGCCGGCAATGGCCTGCTTGAAGGCATGCTCGATCTCGTGCCTTCCGCCCGCGTCTCTCATATCGGCGTCTATCGCGACCACGAAACGCTGCAGCCGGTCGAATATTATTTCAAAGCGCCGGAAGATGTGGCCGAGCGCCTGATCATCGTCGTCGATCCGATGCTGGCGACCGGCAACTCCTCGATCGCGGCGATCGACAAGCTCAAGGAGCGCGGCGCCCACAATATCCGCTTCCTCTGCCTGCTTGCCGCCCCGGAAGGCATCAAAAATTTCCGAGCGGCGCATCCCGACGTTCCCGTCTTCACTGCAGCGATCGACAGCCACCTCAACGAGAAGGGCTATATCGTGCCCGGCCTCGGCGACGCCGGCGACCGCATGTACGGCACCAAGTAATTTCAGCCTTCCTTTACCAAATCGAAAGAGTTTAACGGCCCGGCGGTTCGCCCCGGGCCGTTTTCCTGCCGATATTAGCAACTTATCAGCACTTGCGGCTTAGCAATCTGGAAGCATGAGGCCCCGCATGAAGCGGGGTTTATACAGGAAGGATTTCTGTTTCATGCTCGTGCGTACCGTCATATTCGCCAGCATCGCCGCGGTGCTCGCCACACAGGTGCCGTCCTTCTTCGCCGGCACCGGCCAACAGCCCGCCGACACTCTTTCCGCCAATTACATCTCGAGCGAAAGCGGCATGCCCGCAGCCGCCGCACCCGTCTCCGGCAGCAATGTGATCCGCCTGCAGGCAGATGCGCAGGGCCACTATACCGGCAGTTTCAAGATCAACGGCAAGCCGGTGCAAGGCCTGATCGATACCGGCGCCACCTATGTCGCGCTCAACGAGACGCTGGCGCGCCGGATGGGCTTCACAGCCCACCAGCTCGATTTCCGCTATGGCGTAAACACCGCAAACGGCCAGACCAAAGCCGCGCATGTGACACTCGACCGGATCGAAATCGGCGGCATCCGCGTCCGGGATGTCGAAGCCTTCGTCCTTAGGGATGAAGCGCTGACGACGACGCTGGTCGGCATGAGCTTCCTGAAGAAGCTCGCCTCCTATTCCGTCGCCGACGGCTCGCTCAGCCTCAAGCAATAGATAGCGTCAGATACGACCCGCAATGACGGGGTTCAGCGCCGGCTCGTCCTCGCTGATGCTGTAGTGCGCGGCAAGTGCTGCGACTGCCCTCTCCGCCGCGGCTTCGTCGGCGGCGTGAACGATGGCGATCGGCTCGCCGGCATTCACGCGGGTGCCGAGCGGCAGCAGTTCGGAGAAACCGACGCGGTGATCGATCCGATCCGCGGGGTGACGCCGTCCGCCGCCGAGATCGATGACGCTGACACCGATGCCGCGGGCGTCGCAGGCGGCAAGCCAGCCGGACCGGCTAGCTGCGACAGGCCTTTCGACCGGCGCTCGGGCCAGGTATTTGTCCGGGTTTTCGATGAGATCGGCCGGGCCGCCGAGCATGGATACCATGCGCGCAAAAACCTCGGCCGCTTTTCCCGACGACAGAGCCCGGCGCGCCATTGCCTCGCCTTCATCAGGCGAAGCGGCAATGCCCGATTTCTCCAGCATCTCGGCGGCGAAGGCAAGAATGACAGTATCGAGCCGCGTATTCCCCTTCCTGCCGGCCAGGAAATCCAGGCAGCTGCGCATCTCGACGGCGTTGCCGGCGCTATCGGCGAGCGGCTCGTTCATGTCGGTGATCAGTGCCGAAGTCTTCACGCCCGCGCCATTCGCCACCTCGACCAGCGACCGTGCCAGAATTTCCGCCTGATCGCGCTCAGCCATGAAGGCGCCGTTGCCGACCTTGACATCGAGCACCAGCGTCTGAAGACCGGCGGCAAGTTTTTTAGAGAGGATGGAGGCCGTGATCAAGGGAATGGAATCCACGGTGGCGGTCACATCGCGCACGGCATAGAGCCTGCCGTCGGCAGGCGCCAAGGCGCCGGTCTGACCGATGATGGCGCATCCTGCCTGTTTGACCACTTGGTGAAACAGATCCGCATCCGGGGTAATCATATAGCCGGGAATGGATTCGAGCTTATCGAGCGTGCCGCCGGTATGGCCGAGGCCGCGGCCCGATATCATCGGAACGGCAAGGCCGCAGGCGGCGGCAATCGGCGCCAGCATCAGCGAGACGTTGTCGCCAACGCCTCCGGTCGAATGTTTGTCGGCGATGGGGCGGTCGATACCGGCCCATTGCAGCCGATCGCCGGAATCGGCCATCGCCAGGGTCAAGGCCACGATCTCCTCGCGCGACATGCCCTTGAACCAGACAGCCATGGCGAAGGCGCCGATCTGGCCTTCGGACAATCGACCGGCGGCAAGCGCATCGATGAAGGACCGGATATCGGCAGCGTCAAGTTCGCCGCCGTCGCGCTTGCGCCGGATGAGCTCCTGCGGGATCATCTCAATAGCCCGACGCCGCCGCCGATGCCGGCTGCGCTCCGCCTAGAACCGCCAATATGTCGTCGAGCAGGCCGGAAGCACCGAAGCGGAAGGTCGAGGGCATCGCCCAATCCGGCGCCATGATGGTTTCGGCAAGGCTGAGATAGAGGCCCGCATCGGCCACCGAGCCGATGCCGCCGGCCGGCTTGAAGCCGACCTTGCGTCCGCTTTCGCGAATGGCCCGGATCATGATGTCGGCGGCTTCGAGCGTCGCATTGACGGCGACCTTGCCGGTGGAGGTCTTGATGAAATCCGCGCCGGCTTCGATGGCAAGTTCGGAGGCGCGGCGGATCAATGCCGCCTCTTTCAATTCGCCGGTCTCGATGATGACCTTCAGCAGAACGGGGCCGACGCATTCGGCGCGCACCGCCTTGACCATATCGGTCACCGCCTTCTCGTTGCCTGATATGAACGTGCGGTAGGGGATGACCAGATCGATCTCGTCGGCGCCGTCGGCAATCGCCTCGCGGGTTTCGGCGGCGACATCGGCCACCTCCATCTCGCCCGCCGGGAAATTGACGACGGTGGCGATCCGTACGGCATGGCCGGTGCCGAGGATATTGCGGGCCTGGGCGACGAAGCGCGGCCAGATGCAGATCGCAGCGCTATTGCCATAGGGCGTCTGCGCGCGGGCGCAGAGCGCTTCGATCTGCGCCTCGGTGCAATCGTCCTTCAGATTGGTGAGATCGAGAAGGGAAAGGGCGACCGCCGCCGTTTCCCGGATGGAATGGCTATTCATCTTCACTTCCTCTAGAGCATGATGCCGAAAAGTATGAGCGGTTTTCGGACAACATCATGCTCTCGCTATTAGTGTAGAACAGGATTCAGATTTTAGGCCGACCCGGCCTAAAATCATCCTGTTCTGGCCGCAATCATCTCTTTCAGTATGGCGGCGAGACGGGCGCCACCGACAGGCGCCATGTCCTTGGTTTCTTCGTGGCTGAGCTCATTGCCGGTCATGCCCGCCCCATAGTTGGTGATAACCGAGGCTGCGGCAACCCTCAGGCCCAGCATTCTTGCGATGATGACCTCCGGCACCGTCGACATGCCGACGGCATCGGCGCCAAGGATGCGCGCCATGCGGATTTCGGCCGGCGTTTCGAAGCTTGGACCGGAGAACCACATATAGACACCCTGCGCCAGCTCGATCTTGAGCTTTGCCGCAGCCTTCCGCATCGCGCTAGCAAGGCCGGCATCATAGGCGTTGGTCATGCCGACGAAACGGTGATCGCTTTCCTCGCCGATCAGCGGGTTCATGCCGGAATAGTTGATATGATCGGTGATCTGCATCACCGAACCCGGCGGCATGTCCTCGCGCAGCGATCCTGCCGAATTGGTCAGGATCAGCGCCTCGACGCCGAGCGCCTGCAACACCTCGATCGGCAGGCGCATGGCATTGGCATCGCCCTTCTCATAATAATGCACGCGGCCGGAAAGCATGATGACAGGAGCGCCGCCGAGCCGGCCGGCAACGACTTCGCCCGCATGGCCGGAGACGGCACTGACGGGAAAGCCCGGCAGGTCGCGATAGGGAATACGCACGGCGCCGTCCAACTGGCCAACCAGGGAGCCGAGACCGGAGCCGAGCACGATGCCATGGCGCGGTTTGATAGTGCCGAGCAATGCGGCGAGCAGTTCGACCGTCGCCTTCATCCGAGTTCCGTCTCGAAGCTGAAGGGAAGAAGCTCTTCCATCGTCATGGTCTTCTGCACGCCGGCCTCGTCGCAAAGGTAGATCTTCGTGTCCTTGGAAGCGAATTCGGAGATCTTCTGGCGGCAGCCGCCGCAGGGCGGGCAGAGCGGCAGCTTCTCGGCGATGACAGCCATTTCGACGATCTTCTTCGCCCCGCCCATGATCATGGCGCTGATTGCCGTCGGCTCGGCGCACCAGCCTTGCGGAAAGGAGAGGTTTTCGATGTTGGCGCCGGTGTAGACCTTGCCGTCCTCAGCCCGGATCGCCGCGCCGACGGGAAATTTCGAATAGGGCGCATGGGCAAAGGCCATGGCGCCGCGCGCGGCTTCGAACAGGTCGTGGGACATGATCAACGTTCCTTCGTATAGGGCACGCCGCCGGCCTTCGGCGGGATTGCGACGCCGATGAAGCCGGCAAGCAGGATGCAGGTGAGGACATAGGGCAGCGCCTGAAAGACCTGGACCGGCACTGCGCCGATCAGCGGCACCTGCTTGCCCTGCATGAAATTCGCCAGCGCATCGAGGAAGCCGAAGAGCAGACAGGCGAACATGACAGGCACCGGCTTCCACTTGGCGAAAACCAGAGCAGCGAGCGCGATATAGCCCTTGCCGGCCGACATGTCCTTGATGAAGGCGGCGGACTGGGCGATCGCCAGATAGGTGCCGGCAAAGCCGCAGAGGATGCCGGCGCACATGACGGCGCGGTAGCGTAGCCAGGCGACCGAGATGCCCGCAGTGTCGACCGCACCCGGATTTTCGCCGACGGCGCGAAGGCGCAGGCCGAAGCGGGTGCGGTAAAGCACCCACCAGGAGAAGGGCACGGCGAGGAAGGCGAGATAGGTGAGGATATTGTTGCCCGATATGACATTGGCGTAGAGCGGGCCGATGATCGGCACGTCACGCATGGCATCGGCGCCCGGCAGAATGATCGGCGCGAAGCGCGCATCCGGCGGCAGCTGCGGCGTGCGGCCGCCCTGGCCGAACCAGGCCTGGCCGAGGACGATGGTGATGCCGGCGATGAAGAAATTGATCGCCACGCCCGAAACGATCTGATTGCCGCGGTTGGTGATCGAGGCGAAGCCGTGCACCAGGCTCAGCGCCACCGAGCAGACGATGCCGGCGCCGAGCCCCAGCCAGGCCGAGCCGGTGAGATAGGCCACACAGGCAGCGGCGAAGGCCGAGCCCAGCATCTTGCCTTCGAGGCCGATATCGAAAACGCCCGCGCGCTCGGAAAACAGGCCGGCGAGTGCCGTGAAGATCAGCGGGATGGAGAGCCGGACCGTCGAACTCAGGACGTTGATGAAAATCTCGTAGTAATCCATCGTCCGCTCCTCAGGCTGGCTTGAACTGCTGGTAGATGTGCACCATTGCTGGCCGGAACATGTATTCCAGCGCACCGGCAAAGAGGATCACCAGACCCTGGATGACGAGGATCATCTCACGGGTGATATTCGGCATTTCGAAAGAGATCCAGTCACCGCCCTGATAGAGCGTGCCGAAGAGGATCGCCGCCAGGATGATGCCGAGCGGATGGTTGCGGCCCATCAGCGAGACCGCGATGCCGACGAAGCCGGCGCCGCCGACGAACTCCACCTGCAGACGGGCGGAAGAGCCCATGACCGGATTGAGCGCCATCATGCCGGCCAGCGCGCCGGAAAGCAGCATGGCGATGATGACGATGCGCGCATACGGAATGCCGGCATAGTCGGCGGCTGTCGAGCTTACACCCAGCGTGCGCATCTCGAAGCCGAGCTTGGTGCGCCAGATGAGGATCCAGACAAACCAGGCGGCAAAGAGGGCGACGATGAAGGAGACGTTAAACGGGGCGGCACCGAGCTTGGCTCCGAACATCGTCATCAGCCAACCGAGCTTGGGAAGCTGACCGCCTTCGAGAAAGGTGCGGGTTTCCGGCGCCATCTTGCCCGGCACGATCAGCACGTGCACCAGCAGATAGACCATGAGGGCGGCGGCGATATAGTTGAACATGATCGTCGTGATGACGATGTGGCTGCCGCGCTTGGCCTGGAGGAAAGCGGGAATGAAGGCCCAGGCTGCGCCGAAAATGCCGGCGCCGACGATGGCGACCGGCATCGTCACGTACCAGGGTACGTAATTGTCGAGCGCCAGCGCCACCAGTGCGCAGCCGAGGCCGCCGATATAGGCCTGGCCTTCGGAGCCGATGTTGAAGAGACCGGCATGGATCGCCACCGCGACGGAAAGGCCGGTGAAGATGAAGCTGGTCGCATAATAGAGTGTGAAGCCTATGCCTTCACCGCTGCCAAAAGCACCCTCGATAAGCAGGGAAAGGGCGGCAAGCGGGCTCTCGCCGATCAGCCAGACGACGAAGCCGGAGATCAGGAAGGCGACGATGAGGTTCAGAAGCGGGATCAGGCCGTAGTTGATCCAGTTTGGTAGCGGAACGGAAGCAGTGCTCATAAGGGCCTCACGCGGCAATGCCGGCCATCATCAGGCCGAGGGTCTGTTCACCGGCATCGGGCGTCTTCTCGCCGACGATGTTGCCGGCAAACATGACAAGGATACGGTCCGAAAGGGCGCGGATTTCGTCGAGTTCGACGGAGACGAGCAGGATCGCCTTGCCAGCATCGCGCATTTCGATAATCCGGCGGTGGATGAATTCGATGGCGCCGATATCGACGCCGCGCGTCGGCTGGCCGATGATCAGCATCTTCGGGTCGCGTTCGATTTCGCGGGCGACGACGATCTTCTGCTGATTGCCGCCGGAAAAATTCGCCGTCTTCAGGCGCGGGTTCGGCGGGCGGATGTCGTATTTTTCGATCTTCTCCATCGCATCCCTGCGGATCGCTTCGAGATCGAGCAGCGGACCTTTGCTGTAGCCCGGACGGCGGTGATAGCCGAGCACGGAATTTTCATATTCCTCGAATTTCAGGACCAGGCCCATATGGTGGCGGTCCTCGGGAATATGGGCGAGGCCGAGATCGCGCAGGCGGGCTGGATCGGCCTTGTCGATCGTCTGGCCGTCGAGGAGGATTTCGCCGGAGGCGGGCTTGCGGATACCGGCAATCGCCTCCAGCAATTCGGACTGGCCGTTGCCGGCAACCCCGGCTATGCCGACGATCTCGCCGGCGCGGACATCGAAGGAGACGTTGTCGACCATGGTGACGCCGCGATTGTCTTTGACCGTCAGGTTGCGAACCGTGAGCACCGGAGCGCCGGGGTTCGCCTCACCCTTCTGGACGCGCAGCAGCACGCGACGGCCGACCATCAGCTCGGCAAGCTCCTCAACCGTCGTTTCCGCCGTCTTGCGGGTCGCGACCATCTCGCCGCGGCGCATGACCGAAACGGTATCGGTGATCGCCATGATCTCGCGCAGCTTGTGGGTGATGAGGATGATCGTCTTGCCCTGGTCGCGCAGCACCTTGAGGATGCGGAAAAGATGGTCGGCCTCCGCCGGCGTCAGCACGCCCGTCGGCTCGTCGAGGATCAGGATCTCTGCGCCGCGATACATGGCTTTCAGGATTTCGACGCGCTGCTGCAGGCCGACCGGCAGCTCTTCGATGAGTGCATCGGGATCGACTTCCAGCCCATATTCCGTTTCCAGCCGCTTGAGCTCGGCACGGGCCGATGCGACGCCTCTGGCCAACAGCGAGCCGCCTTCGGCGCCGAGCATGATATTCTCGAGCACGGTGAAATTATCGACCAGCATGAAATGCTGGTGCACCATGCCGATGCCGGCTGCGATCGCCGCCTGGCTGTCACGGATGGTGACCGGTTTGCCGTTGACGCGGATCTCGCCGCTGTCCGCGTGGTAAAAACCGTAAATGATCGACATCAGCGTCGATTTGCCGGCGCCGTTCTCGCCGATGATGCCGTGGATCGTGCCCTTGGCAACGGTGAGATTGATGTCCTTGTTGGCGTGGACGGCACCGAATTTCTTATCGATGCCGACAAGCTCGATAGCGGGCTTATCTGTCACAGCAGGCTCCAAATAAGAAAAGGGCGTATGGCGAAAATCCCCTCCGCCATACGCCCGATCTCAATCGTCAATTACATCAGGGCGCGGATCACTTCGGGCAAGAATTGTCCGAGGTGTAATCGTGAACCTTGACAGTTCCGGCGATGATATCGGCCTTGGCCTTGTCAACGGCAGCCTGCATTTCCGGCGTGATCAGCGACTTGTTGTTGTCGTCGATCGCGGCGCCGACACCATCTTCCTTGACGCCGAGCGCCTGGACGCCGCCGGTGAACTTGTCGTTCTTCGTGTCGGTGAAGGCGTTGTAGACGGCAAGGTCGACGCGCTTGACCATCGAAGTCAGCACCGAGCCCGGATGCAGATGGTTCTGGTTGGAGTCGACGCCAATCGACAGCTTCTTGTTGTCGGCGGCGGTCTGCAGAACGCCGAGGCCGGTGGCGCCGGCTGCCGCGTAAATGACGTCGGCGCCCTGGTCGATCTGGTTCTTGGTGAGCTCGCCGCCGCGAACCGGGTCATTCCAGGCCGCACCTGTTGTGCCGGTCATGTTCTGGAAAACCTGGATGTCGGCCTTGGCGGCGCGAGCGCCCTGCTCATAGCCGCATTCGAATTTGCGGATCAGCGGAATGTCCATGCCGCCGACGAAACCGACCTTACCGGTCTTGGAGGCCATGCCGGCGAGAATACCGACGAGATAGGAGCCTTCTTCTTCCTTGTAGACGACCGAACGGACGTTCGGCTTGTCGACGACGGAGTCGACGATGATGAACTTGGTGTCGGGGAATTCGGCTGCGACCTTCTCAATGGCCGAAGTCCAGGCGAAGGAAACGGCGACCACGGGGTTGAAGCCGCGGCTTGCGAAGTTGCGGATGGCCTGTTCGCCCTGGGTGTCGCCCGTCGGCTCGAAGTCGCGATAGGCAATGCCGGTCTCGGCCTTGAACTTCTCGGCGCCATTGTAGGCTGCCTCGTTGAAGGACTTATCGAACTTCCCGCCGGTGCCGTAAACCAGCGCCGGCTTGACATCGGCGGCCAGCGCCGTCGTCGACATGGCAGCCACGGCAATAAGAGTGAGAAGGGATTTTTTCATTGTGCAGCCCTGTTGTTGCTATTCGTTAGGGGTCCTCCCGCAAGTCCTTTGCGGACATGTCTGCGGAACCACCGACCTCCCCCCGGAGGCCTGGCTGCGCGCATCCTTGCATGGCTCACGGAAAAATTCACCAGAAATTTTTCAGGCGGTAAAGATTTGCAGCAATTGCTGAAAATCAGTTCTGCCGGGCGGATTTTTGGACATCTCGCCGACCGGGATGCGGATTTTTTAGCCGATCCGCTGGCCGTTGCTGAAACCGGGGACGGGCAAATGCACCCGGTCTTTTGCCGGATCGACGGCTCAAGCACCTATGCAGTGAAGCGACCGGCGATCGGCGGCTTCTTATAGCCGATCATCCAGAGAAGCAGCGCGATCACCAGAAAGACGGCAAAGGCCGGCTGGAGCATCAGCCACTGGAAGATAAAGGCGTAGAAACGGGGATGGATATAGTAGGAAAGCGCAGATTGCAGCGAGGTCAGCGTGTCCGGACTCACATCCTGCCAGGCCTCCGACATCGGCGTCATGACAACGGCGGATGCCGCAACCGACTGGATCGAATCGATGGTCCCGGCAATAACGGCCGCCGCAAGCGCGACAAGACTGGCCAGACGCAACAGGAAACGCATCAACTCCTCCGACGCTTCGATATGCCGGACAATTCCGGCGGACCCCGCGCCATTCTCCGCCTTGAGAATTACATAGTCATCGATGGGGTGAAGCACAATGGACGGGCGCAGGCGAGTTTTATCCGAAGAAGTCAAAAAACTGTTAGATTTGGGTTGATCGGCAAAAATTCATCGGTATATATCGCGCCGTTCCGACGATTTGCTCCTCTCCTGGTGCGAACGCCAAAGGACAGGTGGCCGAGTGGTTTAAGGCGCACGCCTGGAACGCGTGTGTACGTGAAAGCGTACCGAGGGTTCGAATCCCTCCCTGTCCGCCATTCTTCGCATTTTCATCCAACAGAGTGAAATTTTAAACCTGACTGGACCAATCTTCGTGTCCGTGGCGAATACGGACAATGAGAACATTATCGCCCTCCGCAATCGTATAAACGACGAGATGGGCCTTGAACGGATGAATGCACATCGGAGGAGAAATTTCATGCCGTTCGCGCGCCATACGGGGATTGGCAGCAATCAGATCAAAAATGGCGTAGAGTTCATCATGGTAGCGCCGAGCGTGCGCTGAGCCAAACAGGCGAATGCCCGTTTCGGCTATGCCGACAATGTCCTCTTCCGCTTCTTCCGCAAGGCGAAAGCCCATCATCAATTGCCGCGAGAGCTTTCCTCGCGCGCCCGAGCCGCCTCAAACAGCTCGTCCTTCGACCGCGACCCGACGCCGCTCTTCAAGCCTTCATCGACAAAGCGCTGCATAGCTGCGACCTTGTCGTTTCGCTCCTGATCTTTCCTGATGAGGTCGCGGACATAATCGCTCGCATTGGCATAACGGCCTGTTTTGGTTTGCGCTTCCACCCAATCTTTCATGGGATCGGGCAGCGATACGTTCATGGTCGCCATCGAAGCTCTCCGTTTCATCAAAATTGAGTTGTTTGGCAAAGTTTGTCAACATCGGCTGATCTCCCATAACGTGCGGAAACGACGGCCCGATCCCCATCGAAGGAAACGCCAGGGTTGATCAGAAAGATTCCTGAATTTTTACCACGCTGCTTCACCGCGTCTTTGCACGTTTGGGTTTACCGTCTGCAAAACTAAAAACAGAGGTAAAACAGGTGGAAGAACTTTCGGTGAAGTCGAAGATCATCAAATCCGTCTATTTCAGCCAGGAAGACGGGCGGCTCAGGATTTGCTTTAGGAATGGCGAGGAGCGGCTGTTCGAGGGCGTTCCCTCTTCGGAAGCCCATGCGATGACGGCGGCACCGTCTCCCGGCCATTATTACCTCGACCGGATCAGAACCCGGTTTCGCAGGCTGGCGGCCTGAACAGTCGAGAATGCCGCAGCCGACCTGCCGGATCGTGTGGGATCGGCACAGATCCGGTGGATATTAGCCGACCGTTCACCATTGATCTGATCTTGGTTGGATCGCCCCGGCCGGAAGGCGACAAGTTGTCGGCGCTGCCGACTTGAAGATCGGCCAGCCGGGAGGCTCGGCGGCGGACCCCAGCCAGGAAGCCGGGCCTCCCCGTCAACTCAGCATCGAGATAGCAAATTAGGGCTAATCCTGTGAAAAACCGGAATCCCCGCATCCGGACTCGACAATGCTTCATTAGCATGATTGCATAAACCCAATCAAAAGAGGGGGTGACGATGTTCGAGGATCTGCTTGAGATGCAGGAACGCGGCGCACGCGACCGTGCGCTCGGCCGCAGCCTGGCCGACAATCCGATGTCGAAGCCGGATGTCCTGCCGATCACCGATCTGCAGGAATGGTATTCGATGTTCGACGCCTGGCGCTTCGGCTGGTCGATCGAGGACGCGATGGCCGGGCACATCGATATGCCCCGGGACGGCCGTACGGCGCGGCGAGCCTAAACCAGGACGGTCTGATCGACCCTGTCCTCGGTGCCGAAGAATTTCAGGTAACGTTCGACCTCTGCCGGTTCGCCCGTCGCCTTCTGCGGATTGTCTGAGAGCTTCACCGCCGGACGGCCATTGGCGTCGCTGACTTTGCAGACGACCGAGATCGGGTTGAGGCCCGATATTTCGGTCGGGGCACAGCCGGCAAAATCATTCGTCAGATTCGTGCCCCAGCCGAAGCTCATCCGCACGCGGCCTTCGAAATGCCGGTAAGTGTCGATGATGGCGTCCACATCGAGGCCGTCGGAGAAGATCAGCAGCTTCTGGCGCGGATCGCGGCCCATCTTTTTCCACCAGTCGATGATCTTCTCACCGCCCTCGATCGGCGGCGCGCTGTCCGGGCGAAAGCCGGTCCAGTCGGCCACCCATTCCGGCGCGTCGCGCAGGAAAGCCGCGGTGCCAAAGGCATCCGGCAGGACGATCAGAAGGTTGCCGCCATAGAGCTTGTTCCAGTCGCGCAGGATCTTATAAGGGGCGTTGCGCAGCTGCTCGTCGGTTTGCGCCAGGGCAGCGGCCACCATCGGCAGCTCATGGGCATTGGTACCGACCGCTTCGAGATCGGAATCCATTGCCAGCAATACATTGCTGGTGCCGGTAAAAGCCGGGCCGATGCCTTCCTTCAGCGCCTCGACGCACCAGCGCTGCCAGAGAAAACTGTGGCGGCGGCGGGTGCCGAAATCGGAAATGCGTAAACCCGGCAGTTCCCTCAGCCGCTCGACCTTCGACCACATCTTCGCCTTGGCGCGGGCATAGAGCACGTCAAGGGTGAAAGGGCCGAGCGCTTTCATCGCCGAGCGCGAGCGCAGCTCGTTGACGATCGCGAGCGCCGGGATCTCCCACATCGTGGTTTCCTTCCAGGCCCCGTGAAAATCCAGCACATACTGGCCGTCCTTCTTCGACAGCTCGTATTCCGGGAGCTGGAAGTTGGAAAGCCAGGCGAGGAATTCCGGCTCGAAAATCTGCGCGCGGCCGTAGAAGCTGTTACCAGCCAGCCAGATCATCTCCTTCTTGGAAAGCCTCAGCGTACGGGCGTGATCCAGCTGTTCACGCAATTCGCCTTCGTCGATCTCCTCGGCGAGGTGGACGCGTTTCGTCCGATTGATCAACGTGAAGGAGGCATTGACGTCTGGATAGAGCTTCCAGATCATCTGCAGCATCAGCAGCTTGTAGAAGTCGGTATCGATCAGGCTGCGGATGATCGGGTCGAGCTTCCACGCGTGATTGTAGACGCGTCTTGCAATATCGGTCTTGGCCATGAATTCCTGCCCCTGTCCCATCCGGTCAGGTGCTGCCAAGCGGGCCGGCGCACGAAACCGGCTCGTGCGTCTTCTTATCGAAAAATCAGCGGGCAAAGTCCAGATAAAACATAAACATCCCGCCGCGTCCTGGCGGCGGGATGGAAGATACCTTGATTTGCTCTATTGGGCCGGCGCCGCCGGCTGGGTCGGTGCCGCGGGCTGGGCGGGTGCCGCAGGCGCCGCATCCGGGGCCGGTGCTGTCGCCGGCGTCTCGGTCGGCACCGCATTGCTGTTCTGCTGCGTCGGGGCAGGTGCTGCGTCCGATTGCTGCTGCTGGAGTTGCTGGCCGGGCTGTTGCGGCGCAACCTCGTCCGCCTCGCGATTACCCCAGATCTCGACCGGGATCCAGACCACGAAAGCGAGGATCAGGGCGACGAGCAGCACCGTCAGGATGCGGTATCCCGTGCGCCCCTGTTTTGCCTTGACCGGCGGGATCTGCTCTTCCTTGTGAAGCTTGCCGTCGGATTTTTCCCAGCGTGTTTCCGTCTGATGCGCCATCATCGTCTCCTTCCGCTGACTTAGAGCATGATGCCGAAAAGTGTGAGCGGTTTTCGGACGACATTATGCTCTAACTCTTTAATTTAGAACAGGATTCAGATTTCAAGCCGACCGGGCCTAAAAGCATCCTGTTCTAGCGGCCGATGCGGCCGCAAGAAACGTTCGCAGAGAAAACGGTCAGTCGTCTCGAAGGTTCCGGAGGCTCAATAACCGGCGGCGCGGTCGATCACGAATTGCAGCGATTCACCGCGCTCGAAACGGGCGATCTGCGTCTCGACATGGCGGAACAGCGCGGTCTCTTCGGAGACCGCCGCGTCATGCGGGGTGATGAAGACGTTTTCCAACTCCCACAGCGGGCTATCCGACGCCAAGGGCTCCACCTCGAAAACGTCAAGCGAAGCGCCGCCGAGGATGCCGCTGCGGATGGCCGAGACGATGTCGGACTCGACCTGGCTCCGGCCACGGCCTGCATTGATGAAGATCGGCCGCCCCAGCGCACCGTCGCGGCGGAGCTTCTTAAACAGCCCGCCATCATAAAACCCCGTGGTGTCAGGTGTCAGCGGCAAGAGGCCGACGAGAATGTCGGTCCTGGCGAGGAACCCGTCCAGTTCGCGCGCATCGAAGGTCTCTACGCCATCAATCTGTTTGCGGGTCCGCGACCAGCCGACGACGTTGAACCCCATCACTTTCAGCTTGGCGACCGCGTCCTGCCCGAGCACGCCGAGGCCCATGACGCCGACCGTCACTTCCGCCGCTTCGGGCGCGATCAGCTTGGCCCATTCCCGCCGTCGTTGGCTGATATCATGGGCGTATTGCCCGCGCAGATGCATCAGGCATTGCATCACCACCCACTCGCTCATGCGGGTGGTCAGGCTGCGATCGACGAACCGAACGATCGGTATCTCAGGCAAGCCGTCCATGCCGACGATATGGTCGACGCCGGCGCCGCCCGAGAAGATCACCTTAAGGTTCGGCGCCCTTTTGAAAAGATCGGCATCCGGCTTCCAGAGAAGCGCGTATTCGGCCACGCTGAGATCCCGGGTCCGATCGGCCGGATAGGCGAGATTGATGCTGCCACGGTCGGCAAATGCCGTTTTCAGCACGCGGGCGACACCTTCGGGATTGAACTTGATGTCGACGAGAACAGGAGGATGTGCGGACATGGTGTTCTTTACTGTTGCACGGCGGGCGTCGGCACCGCCTCGATGTTGAAGGCGGCGGCCATCAGCGCCTTGGTGTAATCGTCCTTCGGAGCGCGGAAGATTTCCGAGGACGGCCCCTGCTCCACCACCTTGCCGAAACGCATGACGATGACGTCGTTGGCGAGCGCCTTCACCACCTTCAGATCATGGCTGATGAAGAGATAGGCGAGGTCGTGCTTCTTCTGCAGGTCGCGCAGGAGATCGACCACCTGGGCCTGGACGCTCATATCGAGCGCAGAGGTCGGCTCGTCGAGCATGACGAAGCGCGGTTTGAGCACCATGGCGCGGGCAATGGCGATGCGCTGGCGCTGGCCGCCGGAAAATTCATGTGGGTAACGCCAGCGGGTCAGGGGGTCGAGACCAACCTCCTCCAGCGCCCAGCATACGCGCTGGTCACGCTCTTCGGCGCTTAAAGCGCGCTCATGCACCTTCAGCCCTTCGGCAATGATATCGCCGACCGACATGCGCGGGCTGAGCGAGCCGTAAGGATCCTGGAAGACGATCTGCAGCTGGTTGCGCAGCGGCCGCATCTCGCTGAACGAATAGCCGGCTATATCCTTGCCGACGAAAGCGATCCGCCCCTGCGAGGAGATCAGCCGCGTGAGCGCCAGACCGAGCGTCGTCTTGCCGGAACCGGACTCGCCGACGACGCCGAGCGTCTGGCCGGCGCGCAGCGAAAGATCGATGCCGTCGACCGCCTTCACATGGTCGACGACACGGCGCATCAGCCCTGCCTTGATCGGGAACCAGACGCGGATATCGGACCCTTCCATCACCACCGGCTTCGACGGATCGGCAAGCGGCGGCTCGCCGCGGGGCTCGGAGGCAAGGAGGTGGCGGGTATAATCGTGCTTCGGATTGGCGAAGACCTCCGCGACGGTCCCTGTCTCGACGATCCTGCCCTTGGTCATCACGCAGACGCGATCGGCGAATTTGCGCACGATGCCGAGATCATGGGTGATGAACAGCAGCGACATGCCGTGCGCCGCCTTCAATTGCCGCAGCAGTTCGAGGATCTGCGCCTGCACGGTGACGTCGAGCGCGGTGGTCGGCTCGTCGGCGATCAGCAATTCCGGCCGGTTGGCGAGCGCCATGGCGATCATGACACGCTGGCGCTGCCCGCCGGACAGTTCGTGCGGATAGGCCTTCAGCCGCTTTTCCGGCTCGCGGATGCCGACCTGGTTCAACAATTCCAGCACACGCTGGCGCGCCGGCTGGCCGGTGATGCCCTGATGCAGGGCGAGGATTTCGGCGATCTGCTTCTCGATCGTATGAAGCGGATTGAGCGAGGTCATTGGCTCCTGGAAGATCATGGTGATGTCGTTGCCGCGAACCTCACGCAACGCCCGCTCCGACGCCTTCAAGAGGTCCTTGCCCTTGAACAGGATTTCGCCGGAGGGATGGCTTGCGGAGGGATAGGGCAAAAGCTTCAGGATCGAATTGGCCGAGACCGACTTGCCGGAACCGGATTCGCCGACCAGCGCCACGACCTCGCCCTTGGCGATATCGAAGGAGATGTGATCGACGGCAAGCGACGTCTCGCCGCCCTGATGAAAGGCAACCGAGAGATCGCGGACGGAAAGGAGCGGTTCTGTCATTCGGCTGGGCTTCTCAGGAGGGAGGCAAGAGTGAGTTCGTCCGGACGGAGAACGGCCAAGGGTCGGGCTTTCGTTATCCCATATTTGCGATGGGTAAGCTGGTATTCGTCCTTTATTCCCAAATCGGCGGTCAGGATGTGCGAACAGTTTGCACCGATGGCTGTCGATAGGTGAATGGCGTCTGGTAACTTCAGCCCACCATATTGGGACCGCAATACGGCAGCGTAACGAAGCGCGGGAGGAACGATCGGAAGCACCTCGAGCCAGCTGCTCGTCAGGATCAGGCCCTCATAGGTATCAATCAGGCTATCATCGTTATCTCGATAGGGCGTCACCAGTAGTTCGGACAGCGTCAGCTCACTCGTCACGAATCTCGGCTCGGCATAACCATCGCTTGCGACAAACAACTGCGAGAGAAGATCGCTGGTTTCGTCCCGCCTCTCGAATGCGATGATGAAAATATTCGTGTCGAGATAGACCCTACTGACACCTTGCATCAATCGTCCCATTCATCTCGCAGCCGGCGAATCCTGGCGACCGCTTCCTCGACGGTCACCGATGGCCTGTCTTCCGCTTTTAGCCGCCGAATGGCGGTGAGGGTTTCGCCTATGGTCATCGGTTTCCGCTCGATTTTCGGCAGATCTCCGAAGCCCGGAAACGGTTCTCTCTCTTTGTCCTGCGCTTCCTCCTCGATCACCACACGCACCATGGCGTCTTTTTCCAGGCCCTTTCGAAGCTCTTCCGGCAGCTTCGATGCAGGATAATGCTCAAACACGATCTTGTTCATCGCCTATGCCTCGAAAGTTGCATCGAAAGCAACTTTAGTCCGAACGCCTGCAAATGACGAGACTTCTCCAATCATTGGAACGTCTTCCTCGGATCGAAGGCGTCGCGCACGGCTTCGCCGATGAAGATCAGCAGAGACAGCATGATCGACATGGCGAAGAAGGCCGTCAGCCCGAGCCATGGCGCCTGCAGGTTGGTCTTGCCCTGGGCGATCATCTCGCCGAGCGAGGGGGAGCCAGGCGGCATGCCGAAGCCCAGGAAATCGAGCGAGGTCAGCGTCGTGATCGAGCCGGAGAGGATGAAAGGCAGGAAGGTCAGCGTCGCGACCATGGCGTTCGGCAGCAGATGGCGCCACATGATGGTGCGGTTGTTGACGCCGAGGGCGCGGGCGGCGCGGACATATTCGAAATTGCGGGCGCGCAGGAATTCAGCGCGCACGACGCCGACGAAGCCGACCCAGGAAAAGAGCAGCATGATGCCGAGCAGCACGAAGAAGCCGGGCGGCAGGATGGCGGCGATGATGAGCAGGATGTAGAGCACCGGCATCGACGACCAGATCTCGATGAAGCGCTGCAGCAAAAGATCGGTCCAGCCGCCGAAATAACCCTGCACCGCGCCGGCCGTCACGCCGATGATCGCCGAGCAGATGGTGAGCGCCAGCCCGAAGAGCACCGAGATGCGGAAGCCGTAGATGACGCGGGCGAGCACGTCGCGGGCCTGATCGTCGGTGCCGAGCCAATTGAGGTTGCCGAGCGTGCAGGCGGGATCGTTGACCCCTTGCGGATAGCCGGAGCAGCGCTCCTCCTCGGTCATCAGCCAGAAGGGCGGCGTTGGCGCCGAATGCGGAATGTTGGAGTTGACCGAGCGGTAGGAATAGCGGATTGGCGGCCAGATCATCCAGCCATTGGCGTTGATCTCGTCTGATATCACCGAGGAACGGTAATCGGTTTCGGCGAGGAAGCCGCCGAACTTCTCCTCGGGATAGTCGATCAGCACCGGAAACAGGATTTCGCCCTTGTAGGAGGCGATGATCGGCCGGTCGTTGGCGAGGAATTCTGCAAACAGGCTGAGCCCGAACAGCAGCAGGAACAGCCACAGGGACCAGTAGCCGCGGCCATTCGCCCGGAAATTCTTCCAGCGGCGAATATTGGTCGGCGACAGCAGTCCCTTGCGCGGCGGCTTGACCGGGGTTGCGACGGCAGGATTTGCGGCAGCGTCCATCAGACATCCCTCCGCTCGAAATCGATGCGCGGATCGATCCATGTGTAGATCAGGTCGGAGATCAGGCTGACGAAAAGGCCGAGCAGCGAGAAGATGTAGAGCGTGGCGAAGACGATCGGATAATCGCGGTTGACCACCGAGAGATAGCCGAGGCGACCGAGACCATCGAGCGAGAAGATGTTCTCGATCAGCAGCGAGCCGGTGAAGAAGGCGGAGATGAAAGCGCCGGGAAAACCGGCGATGATGATCAACATGGCATTGCGGAAAACATGGCCATAAAGCACCTGCCGCTCGTTCAGCCCCTTGGCGCGGGCGGTGACGACATATTGCTTCTTGATCTCCTCGATGAAGGAATTCTTGGTGAGCAGCGTTGTGGTGGCGAAAGCGGCGAGCGAAAGCGAGATCAGCGGCAGAGTGAGGTGCCAGAAATAATCGAGCGGCTTCTGCCACCAAGGGAGCTGGTCGAAATTGTCGGAGACGAGCCCCCGCAGTGGGAACCAATCGTAGAAGGAGCCGCCGGCGAACAGCACGATCAGCAGGATGCCGAAGAGAAAGCTCGGCACGGCATAGCCGACGACGATGACGCCCGACGTCCAGACATCGAAGGTCGATCCGTCCTTGACCGCCTTGCGAATGCCGAGCGGGATGGAGATCGCGTAGGAGAAGATCAGGATCCAGATGCCGAGCGAGATCGACACCGGCAGCTTTTCCTTGATCAGGTCGAGCACGGAAGTGTTGCGGAAGAAGCTTTCGCCGAAATCGAGGCGGATGTAGTTCCACATCATCTCGCCGAAACGCGTCAGCGGCGGCTTGTCGAAGCCGAATTGCTTTTCAAGTTTGGCGATCAGCTCCGGATCGAGTCCCTGGGCGCCGCGATATTTCGAACTTTCTTCGCCTCCTCCTCCGCCGAGAAGATCACCGCCGCCGGACAGGCGCTGATCGGCGCTGTCGGCTTGGCCGGTCAATTGGGCAATAACCTGCTCAACCGGACCGCCGGGTGCGAATTGAACGACAATGAAGGAAATCGCCATGATGCCGACGATGGTCGGAATCATCAAAAGCAGGCGGCGAATGACATAAGCGCCCATCAGCCTTCAGCCTCCGGGAATGTTTTTCTTGTCTGCACGCCGTTCAGTCCAATGCCGCTCAATCCGCCAGCCTTCCCTTGCCGGCCCCGCCGGCTTGTCGTGATTCGCTCGGGCCATTTGGAGCCCAGAGCCCCTGCTTTGCAAGCCCGCTCATTTTGCCGAGGTGGACCACCAGGCATCGGGGAAGCCAAGGCCATAAGCCGGAAACTCGGCAGGATGCGTGACCGTGTTCCAATAGGCGATGTTATAGGTATCGCGGTAGAATAGCGGAATTACGTAGTGATTTGCCAGCAATACCCGATCCATGGCCTTGATCGCTGCAACCTGTTCTTCGCGGTTGGGCGCGAAGATGATCATGCGAACGAGTTCATCGACGGCCGGGTTGGCGATGCCGGCATAATTGCGAGAGCCTTGCTGGTTGACCGAGCCGGAGCCCCAATAGTCGGCCTGCTCATTACCTGGGTTCAAGGTCTGCGCCCAGACGTTCCAAATCATGTCGTAGTCAAAGCTGCGTTCGCGATTTACAGCTTGCGAGGCGTCGACCGTACGGACGCGGGCATCTATTCCAATTTTCTTGAGGTTGTTGGCGTAAGGAACCGCCCAGCGCTCCAACATCGGGCTTGACAACAGGATCTCGAAACTCATCGGCTGGCCGGTCTTGGTATTAACCATCCGGTTGTTCTTGATCTCCCAGCCGGCTTCTTTCAGCAGCCCAATCGCCTTGCGGAGGTTGTCGCGGCTTTTCTGCGGATCGCCGCCGACCGGATTGGTATAAGGCGTCGTGAAGACCTCCGGCGGAACCTTGTCCTTCATACCCTGAAGGATTTCCAGCTCTCTACCCTGCGGAAGGCCGGTGGAGGCGAGGTCAGTGTTCCAAAAATAGCTGTCGATGCGTTTGTAACTGTTGAAGGCAACGGTGCGGTTCAGCTCCTCAAAATCCAGGCCGTAGTTCAAGGCCTGGCGGACCCTGATATCCTTGAAGAGGTCGCGTCGCATATTGGGCACGAGAGCCTGCATGATGCCGGTCGAGCGCAGCGGGTTTGCAACTTCTTCCTTCTTGATGCGCCCTTCCTTTACCGCGGGAAAATCATATCCCGTTGCCCAGCGGGCAGCCGTAGTTTCCTGCCAATAGTCACTGTTGCCGGCGCGAAACGCTTCGAACTCAACATCGCGATCGCCGAAATAGGTGTAGGTGACGTTGCGGAAATTGTTCTGGCCGACATTCACGTTGAGGTCCTTGCCCCAATAGTCGTCACGCAGTTCATAGCGGATGGTCGCGCCCGGGGAGAAGGATGCGATCTTGTAAGGCCCGGACCCCATTACGGGCTCGAGCGTCGTCTTTGAGATATCGCGCGGTTTGCCGTCCGGCCCCTGTCCCTCCCACCAATGTTTGGGCACGACCACCAACTGCCCGAGAATATTGGGCAGTTCGCGATTGTTCTTCTCGTCGAAAGTGAAGGTGACGTCACGCTCGCCGGTCTTTTCCGCCTTCAGCACGTGACGATAATAATTGGCCGTGAGAGGATTGAGCTCCTTCGTCTTATCAAGACTGAAGATGACGTCCTCAGGCGTGACCGGCTGACCATCCGCCCATTTCGCTTCCTCGCGCAGGCGAAAGGTCGCGCTGGAGACGTCAGCCGGAAAGGACAGGCCCTCTGCGAGCAGACCATAGGAGACAAGGAGTTCGTCTTCGGCCGGCTTCATCAACGTGTCGTAAACAAGCGACAGACCTACAGCTGCCTGACCTTTGGCGAGCAGAGGATTGAAGGTGTCGAAGGCGCCACTGGCCGAAAGACGCAGGTCTCCACCTTTCGGGGCATCGGGATTGACGTAGTCGAAATGGGCAAAGCCCGGCTTGTACTTCATCTCACTGATGACCGAGCTTCCGATCAGAAACGGCTGGTCCTGACCAACAGCCCCCACCGGCGCCAAAACAGCCGCAAGCGAGAGAAACAAACCGATCTTCAACGACAGAAATGCCATTCCCACTTTCCCCTGACTATTGATGGTTCGACAATACGAGAAATAGGGGCGAAAAACAGGTAAGAGTTTGATTTTTGCTAGGCTCACGAAATATTCAAGCTACCCGGCCGTGTCTGAGATCCTCGAGGCTTAAGCCGCTGCGGCGATCCGTCACCGCCGCCTCCGGCGCCCGCCCGGCAAATCATCGATTCACCAAAATCTCTTTTCACGTTAGATTCGCAGACAAATCACTTCTCAAGGGAACAGCATGGCATTCGGCTTCACTCAAGCTTTCAGGACATTCGGCAGACTGGCGCTCGCCGGCGCAATCGGCGCAGGCCTTGCCGCCGGCGACGTCGGCGCCGAGCAGAAGACGCCGAGCCCGGGCAGCGCCAAGGCTCTGTTCGGCGGCGCCAGCCTGCCGACGCAGGGACCGGCGCAGCCGATCGGCTTTTATGCCAAGGGCTGCATGACCGGCGCTGTGGCGCTGCCGACCGACGGGCCGACCTGGCAGGCGATGCGGCTTTCGCGCAACCGCCGCTGGGGCAACCCCGCGATGATCGCGCTCTTGGAGCGGTTTTCGCAGGATGCGGTCAAATATGCCGGCTGGCCGGGCATTCTCGTCGGGGACATCGCCCAGCCGCGCGGCGGGCCGATGCTTAACGGCCATTCCTCGCACCAGATCGGCCTCGATGCCGATATATGGTTCACTCCGATGCCCGCGCGCCGCCTGACGGCCGAGGAGCGTCAGTACCTGCCTTTCACCACCATGCTGCAAAAGAACAAATTCCTGACCGTCGATCCCAAGGTATGGACGGAATCGCGGGCTCGACTTTTGATGCTGGCGGCAAGCTATCCCCAGGTGGAGCGCATTTTCGTCAATCCCGCCATCAAGAAAAAGATGTGCGACACCTGGACGGGCGACCGCACCAACCTCGGCAAGCTCCGGCCGATATACGGTCATGACTCGCATTTTCACATCCGTATAAAGTGCCCGCCCGGTGCAGCCGGATGCACCCCGCAAGCTCCCGTCCCCGCGGGAGACGGCTGCGACAAGTCACTCGCCTATTGGTTCACGCCGGCGCCATGGGCGCCACCAAAGCCGCCGAAACCCGGCGCCAAGCCGCCGAAACCGCCGCGCGAGATGATGGTCTCCGACCTGCCAAAGGCCTGCGCTGCCGTGCTCGACGCCGCTTCCGTCACCTCGATGCAGGCCGCCACCTATGGCGGATCTTCTGCCGCGGGCGAACTTTCTGCCGCCAGCGGACCGTCTGCCGCAAGCGCGCTTGTCGCCGCGCCGACGGCGGCACCGGCCACCGACGATGACGACGGAGAACTGCCCGATGTCGGCCCGGTTCCGAACGACAAGCCGGCGATGCAATGAGGAGCGCCCGGCGCTGTCTTTCAAATCGCAAATTCTTGGTATAGAAGCGGTCAAATCGATTGAATTGTCCGGGCGGAGGGGTTGATGGCTGGCGGCAAATGCCTCGCATTGATTGCGCATGATCAGAAGAAGGACGACATGGCGGCGTTCGCCCGCGCCAACAAGGATCTTCTCTCGCGCTGGAAAATCGTCGCGACAGGTACGACCGGCGGGCGGGTGCTCGATGCCGCGCCCGACCTCAACGTCGTCAGGCTGAAAAGCGGCCCGCTCGGCGGCGACCAGCAGATCGGCGCGCTGATTTCGACCGGGGAGGTCGATGCCTTGATCTTCTTCGTCGACCCGCTGACGCCGATGCCGCATGATGTCGACGTGAAGGCGCTGATGCGGCTGGCAATCGTCTACGACATTCCGATGGCGCTCAACCACGCGACCGCTATAAAGCTCCTTCCCACCCTCGAAGCCTGATCAGCACGGAACCGGCCATGCCAAAACCGAACCACAGCACTCCGCTGCCTTTCCCGATCCTGATCGGCGATATCGGCGGCACCAATGCCCGCTTCTCCATCCTGTCCGATGCCTATGCCGAGCCGAAGCAGTTTCCGAATGTGCGCACGGCGGATTTCGCGACAATCGACGAAGCGATCCAGCAAGGCGTGCTCGACAAGACCGCGGTGCAGCCGCGCTCGGCAATCCTCGCCGTCGCCGGTCCGATCAACGACGACGAGATCCCGCTGACCAATTGCGACTGGGTGGTGCGGCCGAGGACGATGATCGAGGGCCTCGGCATCGAGGACGTGCTCGTCGTCAATGATTTCGAGGCGCAGGCGCTGGCGATCGCTGCCCTGTCGGATGAAAACCGCGAGCGCATCGGCAGCGCCACCGGCGACATGATCGCCTCGCGCGTCGTGCTCGGACCCGGCACCGGCCTCGGCGTCGGCGGCCTCGTGCATGCCCAGCACAGCTGGATCCCGGTCCCCGGCGAAGGCGGCCATATCGATCTTGGGCCGCGCAGCAAACGCGATTATGACATCTTTCCGCATATCGAGACGATCGAAGGCCGCGTTTCGGCCGAGCAGATCCTCTGCGGGCGCGGCCTCGTCAACCTCTATAACGCCATCTGTATCGTCGACGGCATTCAGCCGACGATGAAGGATCCGGCCGACATCACCTCGCACGCGCTTGCCGGCAGCGACAAGGCCGCCGTCGAGACCGTCTCGCTATTTGCCACCTATCTCGGCCGCGTGGCGGGCGACATGGCGATGGTGTTCATGGCGCGCGGCGGCGTCTATCTCTCCGGCGGCATCTCGCAGAAGATCCTCCCGGCGCTGAAGAAGCCGGAATTCCGCAGGGCCTTCGAGGACAAGGCGCCGCACACCGCGCTGCTTCGCACCATCCCGACCTATGTCGTGACGCACCCGCTGGCAGCCCTTGCCGGGCTTTCCTCCTATGCGCGCATGCCGGCCAATTTCGGCGTCTCGACGGAAGGCCGCCGCTGGCGGCGCTGATCCCGGCGCGTCCCACCCGGACGCGCGGCGCTCTAGCCAAACCGATCCCAACTCTTTATAGAGCCGCCAAAAGCACGCGTCGCCCCTGCGCCGCGTTTGGTCGAGACAGGAAAGCTCATTATTGGAAGCGGCGGAAAGCAGAAAGCAGAGCGTCAGCAGCGATACCGTCACCGGCATCCTCAAGCGCATTATCGCTGAAAACGGCCGCGACCATCTCTGGGGTTATGTCTTCGCGATTGCCTGCCTGATCATCGTGGCGCTTTCGACGGCGTTCACTGCCTGGATCATGCGGGCGATCATCGATGAGGCTTTCGCCAATCGCCGCGCCGACGTCGTCTGGATCATCTGTCTTTCGATCTTCGTCGCCTTCGTGCTGCGCGGTTTCGCGAGCTACGGCCAGGCGGTGGCGCTTTCCAAGGTCGGCAACGATATCGTCGCGCGATATCAGCGCCGCCTTTATGCTCATCTGATGACACTTTCCGTCGGCTTCTTCAGCGAAGCGCGCTCGGCCCATATCGCCGCGCAGGTGAGCCAGAACGTCAGCGGCATCCGCGACGTGCTCAACCTGACGATCACCTCGACGGTCCGCGACCTCCTGACCTTCGTTTCGCTGATCGGCGTGATGGTCCTCCAGGACCCGCTGCTCAGTCTTGCCGTGTTCATCATGGCGCCGCCGCTGCTCTATGCGTTGCGTTATGTTTCCAAACGGCTGCGCTCGGCAACCCGCGAGGCCGTGCATCTAAACAGCCACGTGCTGGGCGCCATGCAGGAGACGATCCAGGGCATTGCCATCGTGAAAGCCTTCACGATGGAAGAGGAGCTGGAACGCAAGGTCAACAAGCTTATCAAAGGCGCTGAAAACCGGGCAAACCGGATTGCCCGGCTTTCCGAACGCACTTCGCCTCTGACCGAGAGCTTTGCGGGCTTTGCCGTTGCCAGCGTGCTTGCCTATGCAGCCTACCGCTCGATCTATTACAATGTGCCGCCGGGCGCCTTCTTCTCCTTCGTCACCGCCTTGCTGCTGGCCTATGACCCGGCCCGCCGGCTTGCCCGCCTGCAGGTGCAGATGGAGCGCGCCGTCGTAAATGCGCGGATGATCTACGAACTGCTCGACATGGAGCCGCGCCAGCGCGACCTGCCGGATGCTCAGCCGCTGACGGTGACGCAAGCCAGGATCGAATTCCGCAACGTTTCCTTCGGCTACGGCAATGACAGCGTGCTGAGCGGCGTCAGCTTCATCGCCGAGGGCGGCGCGACCACAGCGCTGGTTGGGCCCTCGGGGGCCGGCAAATCCACGGTCATCAACCTCATTCCGCGCTTTTACGACCCACGCGAAGGCGAGATCCTGATCGACGGGCAGGACATCGCCCACATCACCAAGAAGTCGCTGCGCCAGCAGCTCGCCTACGTCTCGCAGCAGCCTTATCTGTTCGAGGGCACGATCCGCGACAACATCCGCTATGGCCGGCCGGAAGCGACCGACGCTGAGGTGGAGGAGGCTGCCAGGCTTGCCTATGCGCATGACTTCATCTCAGCCCAGCCGCAGGGTTACGATACGCCGGTCGGCGAAAACGGCGTGACGCTTTCGGGCGGCCAGCGCCAGCGGCTTTCGATCGCGCGGGCTCTGGTGCGCAATGCGCCCATCCTGCTTCTCGACGAAGCGACGTCGGCGCTCGACACCGAATCCGAAGCCGCCGTGCAGAAGGCGCTCGACGAGGCGATGACCGGCCGCACCGTCGTCGTCATCGCCCACCGGCTCTCGACCGTGGTGCGCGCCGACAAGATCGTCGTCATGCAGCAGGGCCGGGTCGTCGAGGAAGGCAATCACGAGACGCTTGCGAAGGTCAGCGACGGTCTTTACGCTCGCCTCAACAATCTGCAGAGGCCTTCGGCCTCCGATACATACTGAGCTACGAGAGACCGAAATGAGCGATGCTGCGATGAAACTGGTGGTGGTCGGCGCGGCAGGGCGCATGGGACAGACGCTGATCCGGCTCATCCATTCCATCGAGGGCGCGACTTTGCATGCCGCCGTCGAACGCCCCGGTTCGCCCTTTATCGGCAAGGATGCCGGCGAAATTGCCGGCCTCGGCCCGACCGGCGTCATCATCGGCGACGATCCGCTGCAGGCCTTCCTGCACGCCGAAGGCGTGCTCGACTTCACTTCGCCTGCTGCAACAGTGGAATTCTCCGGCCTCGCCGCCCAAGCCCGCATCGTCCATGTCGTCGGCACGACCGGCTGTTCGGAAGCAGACAATGCCAGGATCGCCGCCGCCGCCCGCCACGCCCGCATCGTCAAATCGGGCAATATGAGCCTTGGCGTCAACCTGCTCAGCGTGATGGCGCAGCAGGCAGCCCGCGCGCTCGACGATGATGACTGGGACATTGAAATCCTGGAAATGCACCACAAGCACAAGGTGGATGCGCCTTCCGGCACCGCCCTTCTCCTCGGCGAAGCCGCGGCCAAGGGCCGCAATATCGATCTTGCCTCGAAATCGGTCAGGGTGCGAGACGGCCATACCGGCGCCCGTGAGGCCGGCACGATCGGCTTTGCGACGCTGCGCGGCGGTTCCGTCATCGGCGAGCATTCCGTGCTTTTCGCCGGAGAAGGCGAAATCGTCACCCTGTCGCACAGTGCGGCAGACCGCTCGATCTTCGCGCGCGGCGCTATCAAGGCGGCTCTCTGGGCGCGCGACAAGAAACCGGGTCTCTATTCCATGCTCGACGTGCTCGGGCTTTCTTCCCAATAACGACATTTCGGAGACATATTCATGAGCGGAACCCTCGTCCTCGTTCGCCACGGCCAGAGCGACTGGAATCTGAAGAATCTCTTCACCGGCTGGAAGGATCCCGATTTGACCGAGCTCGGCATCCAGGAAGCCAATGCCGGCGGCGCCGCACTCGCCGAATACGGGATCAAATTCGACGTCGCCTATACCTCGGCGCTGGTGCGCGCCCAACACACGCTGAAGCTCATCCTCGACAAGGTCGGCCAGCCAGACCTGCAGACGATCCGCGACCAGGCGCTGAACGAGCGCGACTACGGCGACCTTTCCGGGCTCAACAAGGACGATGCCCGCGCCAAATGGGGCGAGGAGCAGGTGCATATCTGGCGCCGCTCCTATGACGTTCCGCCTCCCGGCGGCGAAAGCCTGCGCGATACCGGCGCCCGCGTCTGGCCCTATTATCTCACCGACATCCTGCCCCGGGTGCTGCGCGGCGAGAAAGTGCTGGTCGCCGCGCACGGCAATTCGCTGCGTTCGCTCGTCATGGTGCTGGACAAGCTGACCAAGGAAGGCGTGCTTGCCCTCAACCTCGCGACCGGCGTTCCCATGGTCTACAAGCTGAAGGCGGATTCGACCGTGGCGTCGAAGGAAGTGCTCGGCGACATGTCCGGCGCGCATTAAAGCCCGGTCGTGACGTGCCGGCCGTAAGCGGCCGGCACGTCGCATCTCAATTTTCGATCGTGAACTGCACCCGGTCGGCCGCGAAACGGCTGATCGAATATTGCACCGGCACGCCGTCGAGATCAGTGTTCATCGCCTTGGCGATCAAAAGGATCGCGCCGGGTGTGAGTTCGAGATCGGCCATATCGGCTGCACTCGCATGGGCGGCCGTCACCTCGGTCGTCGCGCGGACATAGTCCGACACGCCGAGTTCGGCGAAGCCCTTGGTGATCGATTCGTGTTTACGATAGGCTTGCCCGATCCCGGCGAAACGCTTGGCGGGAAACCAGCTGGTCGCCTTCGAAACCGGCCGCTTGTCGGCATGGCGTAATGTTTCCAGCCGGATCACCCGTTCCCCCTGCTTCAGCCCCAGCCAGCGGGCGACTTCGGCACTCGCTTCCTCCTCGGCCTCATCGAGCAGAAGGCCACGCATCTCGCGCGCCTGGTCGCCGATGCCTGACGTGAAGCGGGTGCGTCGGGTGATCGGGAAATTCAGCCGCTCCTTGCGCTCGATCAGCGTGCCGCGGCCTTGTACCGCGCGCACGATGCCTTCCTGCGCCAAAGCCGCCAAAGCGCTGCGGACCGTATGCCGGTTGACGCCGAATTGCAGCGCCAGGACAGTTTCCGGCGGCACCATTCCGGTTTCGTCATAGGCGCCGCCGCTGATCGCTTCGCGGATCCGATCGGCGATCTGGCGCCAGAGCGCCACACCGGTCTGCCTTTGCACCTGCTTCAATCCCGCCATTCCGCCCAGCCCTGCCATTTCATCCTGACGACGTCACACGCTTGTCACGACATCGATTTAGGATTAGGCATAGCTTGTATGGTTGTCTATATCAATAGACATTTTAAGGGAAGCGGCGATGATATCAGCGGATAGGAAAAACGCTGCGTCACAGACGGCATCCGGGCGCAAGCGCGCCGCCGATCTGCTGGCGCGGGCGGAACGCAGCGAACTCTCGGCGGCCTGGATTGCGTTGCCGCAAAAGCCTGCGGCGCATCCGGTGCGCGGACCGGAGACCGGGCTGGTGATGGTGCGCGGACGTATCGGCGGCGGCGGCGCTCCCTTCAATCTTGGCGAGGTGACGGTAACGCGCGCGACGGTCCGGCTCGACTCCGGTTCGGTCGGCCATGCGCAGGCGCTCGGCACCGACCACGAGAAGGCGCGGCTTGCGGCGATCTTCGATGCGCTCTGGCAGGAGGAAGCGACGAAGGATTTCGTCGAACGGGCGCTGCTTTTGCCGATCACTGAGCGAATCGCTGCTGCCGAACGCCGCAAGGCCGACGAGACGGCGGCGACCCGCGTCGACTTCTTCACCATGGTGCGGGGAGACAACTGATGGGTTTCAAGACGGAAGCCTTGACCGGCGGCTTTGCCGAGCCGGTCTTCCATGCCCAGGGCGTCTTCAAGCTGCTGATGGACGGCATGGCCCGTCCCGGTACGATTGAGACCGTTCAGCCCGACGTCGCGCCGCCTGTGCCGCTCGGCGTTGCCGCCGGCGCGATCGCGCTGACGCTTTGCGATCACGATACGCCGGTCTGGCTTTCCCAGGGGCTGGCGAAATCCGCCGTGCCGGATTGGCTCGGCTTCCACGCCGGCGCGCCGCTGACCACGGAGAAGGCCGAGGCACGCTTCGCCTTCACAGAAGCCGATGCCGCGCTCTGCCCCTTCGGCCTCTTCGCCTCAGGCACGCAGGAATATCCCGACCGCTCGACGACGCTCATCATCGAACTTTCCGACCTCGAGGGTGGGCGCCGGCTGGCACTGATCGGACCCGGCATCCAGAGCGTGACCGAGATCGCTCCTGTCGGCCTGCCGGAGACCTTTCTGCGGCTCTGGGCCGAGAACCGCGCGCTCTTCCCGCGGGGCATCGACATCGTGCTGACCTCGGGCGAGCGCTTCCTCTGCCTGCCGCGCACCACCAAGATCACAGCAACGGAAATCTGAGCTCATGTATGTTGCCGTCAAGGGTGGCGAGGCCGCCATCGCCCATGCCCACCGCCTGCTTGCCGACCGCCGCCGCGGCGACCGTTCGCTGCCGGCGATCGGCATCGACCAGATCGTCGCGCAGCTGGCACTCGCCGTCGACCGTGTCATGGCCGAGGCCTCGCTTTTCGACCGCACGCTCGCAGGCCTCGCCATCCGCCAGTCGCGCGGCGACATGATCGAGGCGATCTTCCTGCTGCGCGCCTATCGCACGACGCTGCCGCGCTTCGGTTATTCCAAGCCGCTCGACACGGCTAATATGACGATCGAACGCCGTATCTCGGCGACCTACAAGGATCTGCCGGGCGGCCAGCTTCTCGGACCGACCTTCGATTATACCCATCGCCTGCTCGATCCCTCGCTGCTTACCGACGAGACGGTCGAGGGGCCCGCCCTGCGTACAGCCGAAACCGGCCGCGTCATGCGCGTCTCCGAAATCCTCGACGAGGAAGGGTTGATCGAGGCCGATGGCGATATGCCGGAGGATCACGAGGTCGGCGACCTGACGCGCGAGCCGATGGAATTCCCGATGAGCCGCGACCTGCGCCTGCAGGCGCTCGCCCGCGGCGACGAAGGCTTTTTGCTGGCGCTCGGTTATTCCACCCAGCGCGGTTACGGCCGCAACCATCCCTTCACCGGCGAGATCCGCATCGGCGAGGTCGAGGTCGAATTCGAGGTGCCGGAACTCGGTTTCGCCGTCTCGCTCGGCGTCATCCAGATCACCGAATGCCAGATGGTCAACCAGTTCAAGGGTTCCGCCAAGGCGCCGCCGCAATTCACCCGCGGTTACGGCCTGGTCTTCGGCCAGAGCGAGCGCAAAGCGATGGCGATGTCGCTGGTCGATCGCGCGCTGCGGGCTGAAGAGCTCGGCGAGGATATCACCGCGCCGGCCCAGGACGAGGAATTCGTCATCTCGCACTCCGACAACGTCCAGGCGACCGGCTTCGTCGAGCACCTGAAGCTTCCGCACTATGTGGACTTCCAGGCCGAACTCGATCTCGTTCGCCGCATGCGAAGCGAATTCGAAGCCGCCCGCAACAGGGGCGAAGATTTGAAGGAAGCCGCCGAATGAGCGATCTTGCCAGCTACAACTTCGCCTATCTGGATGAACAGACGAAGCGGATGATCCGCCGCGCCATCCTGAAGGCCATCGCCATTCCCGGCTACCAGGTGCCGTTTGCCTCGCGCGAAATGCCGATGCCCTACGGCTGGGGCACCGGCGGCGTGCAGGTGACGGCCTCGATCATCGGCCCCGACGACGTGCTGAAGGTCATCGACCAAGGCGCCGACGACACCACCAACGCCGTCTCCATCCGCGCCTTCTTCCAGAAGGTCGCCAATGTGGCGGTGACGACGCATACAGGCGAGGCGACGATCATCCAGACGCGCCACCGCATTCCCGAGGAAAAGCTCAAGGCCGGCCAAGTACTCGTCTACCAGGTGCCGATCCCCGAACCGCTGCGCTTCCTCGAGCCGCGTGAAACCGAGACGCGCAAGATGCATGCGCTGGAAGAATACGGTCTCATGCACGTGAAGCTCTACGAGGATATCGCCCGCAACGGCCGCATCGCCACGACCTATGCCTATCCGGTCAAGGTTTACGGCCGCTACGTCATGGATCCCTCACCGACGCCCAAATTCGATAATCCCAAGATGCATAAGTCGGAAGCGCTGCAGCTTTTCGGCGCCGGCCGCGAAAAGCGCATCTATGCCGTGCCGCCCTATACCGACGTCGTCAGCCTTGATTTCGAGGACCATCCCTTCGAAATCCAGCGCTTCGGCAAGCCCTGCGCGCTTTGTGGCGCCGAGGATGTCTATCTGGACGAGGTGATCCTCGACGACAAAGGCGGGCGCATGTTCGTCTGCTCCGATACCGATCATTGCGAAGATCGCCGGGCACACGGACATGCCGGCGAAATGCTGGCCCGGGAGGCTGCAGAATGACCGATACGCCGCTTCTCAAAGTCAACGACCTGTCGAAGTTCTATGGCAACCGCATCGGCTGCCGCAATGTGTCCTTCGAGCTCTGGCCCGGCGAAGTGCTCGCCATTGTCGGCGAATCCGGCTCGGGCAAGACGACGCTGCTGAACTGCATCTCTACCCGGCTGATGCCGACCAGCGGCAGTGTCGAATACCACATGCGCGACGGCACCTATCGCGACCTCTACCATATGAACGAGGCCGAGCGCCGTTTCCTGATGCGCACCGACTGGGGTTTCGTGCACCAGAACCCGGCCGATGGCCTGCGCATGACGGTTTCCGCCGGCGCCAATGTCGGCGAACGCCTCATGGCGATCGGCGACCGGCATTACGGCAAGATCCGCTCCACCGCTATCGACTGGCTGGAACGCGTCGAGATCGACGCCGACCGCATCGACGACCAGCCGCGCGCCTTTTCCGGCGGAATGCGGCAGCGATTGCAGATCGCCCGCAATCTCGTCACCGGCCCACGCCTCGTCTTCATGGACGAGCCCACAGGCGGCCTCGACGTCTCGGTGCAGGCGCGTTTGCTCGATCTCGTTCGCGGCCTCGTCAACGATCTCGGCCTCTCGGCCATCATCGTCACCCACGATCTCGCCGTCGCCCGGCTTCTGTCGCACCGCATGATGGTGATGAAGGACGGCTACGTCATCGAACACGGGCTCACCGACCGGGTGCTCGACGATCCGCGCGAACCCTACACGCAACTGCTCGTTTCCTCGATCCTGCAGGTCTGAGCGCCGCTGCAGGTCCAAAACCAGGGAAGACATCATGCCAACGCCCCTCGTCGTTTCCGAAGTCTCGAAGAGCTTCACCATGCATCTGCGCGACGGCATCCGGCTGCCCGTCGTCTCCGATGTCGCCTTCTCGGTCGCTTCAGGAGAATGCGTCGTGCTCGGCGGCCCGTCGGGCATCGGAAAGAGCTCGCTGCTGAAGATGATCTACGGCAATTATGCGGTCGACACCGGTCAGATTCTCATCCGCCACGACGGCCGCGTCGTCGATCTCGCCGCCGCCGATCCGCGCACCGTGCTCAATGTGCGGCGCAATACGCTTGGCTATGTCAGCCAGTTCCTGCGCACCGTGCCGCGCGTCGCGGCAATCGACGTGGTGGCGGAACCGCTAGTGGCGCGTGGCGAGGAAGCCCGTGCAGCACGAGAGAAGGCGGGCGCCCTGCTCGCCAAGCTCAACCTGGCGGAAGCGCTCTGGCAGCTTCCGCCCGCTACCTTCTCCGGCGGCGAACAGCAGCGCGTCAACATTGCCCGCGGCTTCATCACCGACCATACAATCCTGCTGCTCGATGAACCCACCGCCTCGCTCGATGCCCGCAACCGAGCCGTCGTCGTCGGCATGATTTCGGAAAAGAAGCAGGCGGGCGTCGCCCTTCTCGGCATCTTTCACGATGAGGAAGTGCGCGAGGCCGTCGCCGACCGCATCCTCGACGTCCAGCAGTTTTCTCCCAGAAAGATTGCCGCATGAGCCGCAGGCTTGGCATTGAACCCTATGTCCACGAGACCGCGTCCGTCAGCGATTCCAGCTTCGGGCGCTATACGGAGGTTTCGGAGCGCTGCCGCATCAGCGAGGCGACCTTCGGCGACTATTCCTACATCATGCAGGACGGCTCCGTCTGGTGCGCGACGATCGGCAAGTTCGTCAATATCGCCGCCGCCGTGCGCATCAACGCCACCAACCATCCGACCTGGCGCGCGACGCTGCATCATTTCACCTATCGCGCCGCCGATTACTGGCCGGACGGTGACATGGAGGAGGACTTCTTCGCCTGGCGGCGCGCAAACCGGGTGACGATCGGCAACGACGTCTGGATCGGCCATGGGGCGACGATCCTGCCTGGCGTCAGCGTCGGCAACGGCGCGGTGATCGGCGCCGGCGCCGTCGTCTCGAAGAACGTCGCGGCTTACTCGATCGTTGGCGGCGTGCCGGCTAATATAATCCGCGAGCGCTTTCCGAAAGAGGTCGGCGAGCGCATGGACAGGCTTGCATGGTGGGACTGGGAGCACGACCGTTTGCGCCTGGCCTTGCAGGATTTTCGCAACCTAAGCGCGGAAGATTTCCTAGCGCGCTACGGGGGCTAGAAGCGGTCTTCGCAACGCCGAGAATTGTGACGCCACTTACACAAATATGACACGCGACGTTCATGAAGCGGGACTAATGCGATGCTCATCAACGCCTGGAATACAAGGGGAAGAGCATGATGTTCGAGCTGAAGGATGTCACCCGTCGTTTCGGAAACAAGCTCGCCGTTGATGCCGTGACACTAACCATTCCCCAGGGCCAGATGGTCGGCATCATCGGGCGCTCCGGTGCCGGCAAGTCTACGCTGCTCCGCATGATCAACCGCCTGCAGGAACCAAGCTCCGGTTCCATTCGTTTCGCCGGAGTCGAAGTCTCTGGGCTTCGTGGCCAAGGCTTGCGCAACTGGCAGCGCGACTGTGCGATGATCTTCCAGCAGTTCAACCTGGTGCCCCGCCTCGATGTGCTGACCAATGTCATGCTCGGCCGGCTCAATCACCGCTCGACGCTTCTCAGCCTGCTCAACGTCTTCACGCGCGAGGAGCGCGTGCATGCGATCGCGGCGCTCGAGCGCCTCGGCATCGAGCAGACGGCGCTGCAGGCGGCCGGTACACTCTCCGGCGGCCAGCAGCAGCGTGTGGCGATCGCCCGCGCGCTGATGCAGAACCCGAAGATGGTACTTGCCGACGAGCCGATCGCCTCGCTCGATCCGCTGAACGCCAAGATCGTCATGGATGCGCTGCGCGACATCAATGAGCGCGAGGGCATCACCGTCATCACCAACCTGCACACACTCGATACCGCCCGCAACTATTGTGAGCGCATCGTCGGCATGGCCGGCGGCCGCGTCGTCTTCGACGGTAAGCCGTCAGAGCTGACCGGGGAGGCCGTTAAGGAAATATACGGGACTGACAAGGACGGCGCCGGCATCGACGAAACCATGACGTCGACCAGCCTTGAATCCACGCGCCGCGCCGAGACCCCATCCTCCGGCATGATGGCCAAAACAGCCGCCATGCATTGATCCGTGTCCGGCCGACGGGACAACGGCCGGAGAACCAACTGACGAGCCACGTCACAACAGGGAGACTTCTATGTCTGCATTCCGCAAGATTTTGATGGCAACCATCGCCGTAGCCGCCCTCGCCGGCAATGCCGCCGCTCAGGAGGTCAAAGTCCTCCGCATCGGTCTCGATGGCGGTGAAAACGAAGCCGACCAGGTTCGTCGCACCGAGTGCGTCAAGCCGGGCCTGATCGCCGCCACCGGCGTTTCCGAAGTGCAGCTCTTCCCGTCGCCGAACTACAACGGCGTCATCCAGGGCCTGCTCGGCGGCACGATCGATCTCGCCGTCATGGGCGCCGCCTCTTACGCCGCGGTCTATATCAAGGATCCGAACGCCGTCACCCCGGTTCTCACCACCAAGCAGGCGGACGGTTCGACCGGCTACTACTCGATCATGGTTGCCCGCAAGGATTCCGGCATCAAGACGCTGGCGGACGCGAAGGGCAAGAAGCTCGGCTTCGCCGATCCGGACTCTACCTCCGGCTACCTTGTTCCTAACGTTGCCCTTCCGAAGGACACCGGCGCTCCAGTCAAGCAGTACTTCTCTGAAACAGGCTTCGGCGGCGGCCACGAGAACCTCGTTCTCGGCGTTCTCGACAAGAAGTTCGACGTCGGTACCACCTTCGGTTCCGGTCAGGGCGATTGGGCGCAGGGTTACACATCCGGCAACCTGCACCAGATGGTCACCAAGGGCCTGCTCGACATGGACGATATCGTCGAAGTCTGGAAGTCGCCCCTTATCCCGAACGGTCCGCTGATGGTTTCCCAGAAGCTGCCGGCCGACCTGCAGAAGAAGGTTACCGCCTACTTCGCCGAACTGCCGAAGAAGGACAAGAGCTGCTTCGAATCGTTCACCGGCGGCGGCTACGTTGACTGGGCGCCGGTCGACCAGAGCTTCTACCAGACGATCATCGACGCCCGTAAGGCGGTCATCGGCGGCTGATCCTCAGCCTGAACAGTCTTGCGGCGGCATCATGATGGTGCCGCCGTTTTCAAGAAGGAAGCCATAGATGGCGCACTCGGCCGGCGCGGATTCTCTCAGCGGATTGCAGGAGAGCTCCCGCACCATCCTCGATCATTATCAGAGCCAAGTCCGAACGCGACGCATCTATACCGTCGTTTCGATCGTGGTGTTCCTAATCATCCTCGGCGCCTCGCTCGACTTCGCCAACAGTGTCAATTCGGGCAAGTTCTTCGAGCGCCTGCCCTATTTCTTCGATTTCATGAAGAGCTTTGTACCGGACAGCCCGCTGGAGATCTTCCGCGCCATGTTCGACTTGCCGTCGCCCTACTCCGACGGTTCGATAAAATACGACTACACAAGCGACCGCGTCTGGATCACCGACAATTTCTACATCCCGAATTTCTTCTACCAGCTCGCGATCACGCTCAACATCGCCATCGTCTCCACCATATTGGGCGCCAGCGGTGCGTTCCTGCTCTGCTTTTTCGCGTCCACCAATCTGGTCGGTGCGGGTGTGACGCGCTGGATTGTCCGGCGCATCATGGAGATCATGCGCGCCTTCCCGGAAATCGTCATCGCCGGTCTTCTCGCGGCGATCCTGTCGATCGGTCCGATCTCGGCGATCATCGCGGTGTGGTTCCACACTATCGGCGCGCTCGGAAAGCTGTTCTTCGAAGTCGTCGAGAATGCTGACATGAAGCCGGATGAAGGCCTGCGCGCCGTCGGCGCCGGCTGGCTGGAGCGTGTACGTTTTGCCATCCTGCCGCAGGTCCTGCCGAACTTCGTCTCCTACACGTTGCTGCGCACCGAGATAAATGTGCGTGCCTCGACCATTATCGGCGCGGTTGGCGGCGGCGGCATAGGTGAAGTCTTCAGCCTTTCGATTGGCCGCGACCATGCCGCCAAGACTTACGCAATCATCATCCTGCTGCTGATCACGGTCATTTGCGTCGACCAGTTTTCTGCTTGGCTGCGCCGACGGCTGATCGGCCAGCAGTCCTTCGAATTTGGCCGGGGAGCGGCGTGATGACCTCGGGCCTGACCATGAACGCTGTCGAACGCAACCGCCTGTTGGCCGCCTATCCGGACGTCTTCCATCGCAGTTTCATGCAGCGCTGGGGCCTCCTTGTCGTTTCGGCGGCAGTCCTCGTTTACCTTGCCTTCTGCTTCGCCTTCTTCAACGTCATTCCCACGTTCGTCAACGGCAACTGGGATCGCGCGGCGATCTATGTTCAGGACTGGTATTCCTGGCGTGCCCAGCCGCGCCTCCGTTTCCAGAACGATCAGGTCGTCCCGCAATGGACAAGCCGCCGCCAGTATCCGGAAGGCGCCGACATCTACTGGCTGAAGCCTAGTGCCGATGGAAGCAGATACACCGTCACCTTCGGCAGCGACGGCGACCGCCTGGAGGTGAGCCCGACCCGCGTGGACGTCTATATCGACGGCAAGCTCTATCCCGTCACCATCACCCGCGACCGTGCTTCCCTGCCTGCCGACGCGCCAGTCCAGATGCAGCAGGACGACAACAAGGTGAATGTCTATTACGGTTTTTCCGGACAGGCAGAAATCCGCACCAGCCAGGTCTACGTGCAGCGCCGTTTTCTCGGCTGGGCGAACTTTTTCTTCGATACGCAATCGCCCTTCTGGGGCCGCAGCCTGCCCGAGGTTGTCGGCCTGATGTTCTCCGGCGCACGACTGGATGCAAATCAATCCAACGCCTCGCTGGCCTTAGACAACTTCCTCAACAACGCGAGCTGGCAGCACGGCGACATCCTGTCGAAACTGATGCAGACACTCGTCATGGCCTTTGTCGGCACATTATTCGGCACGCTGGTTGCTTTCCCGCTCGCCTTCATCGCCGCACGCAACATCATGCGCAACCGCGCCGTGAACTGGGCCACGAAGCGCCTCTTCGATTTCCTGCGCTCGATCGATATGCTGATCTGGGCGTTGTTCTTCACCCGTGCCTTCGGTCCGGGGCCGCTTCCCGGGATCGCGGCGATTTTCTTCACCGATACCGGCGCGCTCGGAAAAGTCTATGCCGAAGCCCTCGAGAACATCGACGACAAGCAGCGTGAGGGCGTGAAATCGGTCGGTGCGGCGCCAGTTGCCGTTCAACGTTTCGGCGTCGTCCCACAAGTCCTGCCGGTCTTCATCTCGCAATCTCTTTATTTCTGGGAGTCGAATACCCGTTCGGCAACCGTGATCGGGGCCGTCGGTGCGGGCGGCATTGGCCTGAAGTTGCTGGAGTCCATGAAGACCAATTCGGACTGGGACAAAGTCGCCTATATGGTGCTTCTGATACTCCTGGTAGTCTTCGCCTTCGACAATCTGTCGAATGCGCTGCGCTCGCGCGTGATGGGGAAAAAGAACCACTGACAAGCTGCCGCCATCATCATTCTGTCACGGAATTCTTTTAGCCGGGGAGCCTGCTTGCGGTTCGCCGCCAAATCACTGCACATTGCGCTCCCCGTTTCGACGATCCCCAGGACAAAGCCTTGCGCTACGCTCTCTATTTCTCGCCGCCGAAGGATGATCCCCTGACCGGCGCGGCCTCGCTCTGGCTCGGCCGCGACGCCTTTACCGGCGAAACCTATCCTGCCCCGGCCTATGAGCAGCTCGGCCAGGCAGAGCAGTTCGAACTGACCGCCGATCCACGCCGCTATGGCTTCCATGCGACGATCAAGGCGCCGTTTGCGCTTGCCGCCTCCGTCACCGAAAAGGACCTCATGGCCTTTGCCGAGGATTTTGCCGCGCGCACGCCGGCCTTCGAGATTCCCGAACTCGTGCTCGGCCAGCTCGGCCGTTTTTTTGCCCTCGTCCCCGGTTCTCTTCATCAACCTCTTCAGGATTTCGCCGCGAAGGTGGTAAGGTCTTTCGAACCGTTTCGCGCGGCACTTTCGGAAGCCGATATCATCAGGCGCAACCCGGAGAAGCTCAGCGACAGCCAGCGCGTCAATCTGCAGCGCTGGGGTTATCCCTACGTCATGGAGGATTTCGGCTTCCACATGACGCTGAGCGGGCAAGTGCCCGAGACCCGCGCCGCGGTAATGAAAACGATTCTGGCCGAGCGTTTTTCCGGTTTTACCGGCCGGCCGCTGTCGATTTCCGGCCTTGCCGTCTTCGTCGAGGAGACGCGCGGCGCCCCGTTCAAAGTTCATTCCTGGTTGCCGCTTTCCGGCGCCAAAAGCTGAAAGACCTGACGAGATGAGCAAAGAGACCGTGTTTTCCAATGCCCGCATCGTTCTCGAGGATGACGTCCTCGCCGGATCGATCCTCATCCGCGACGGAAAGATCGCCGATATTTCCGAAGGAAACTCGGTAGCCGGCGAAGATTTCGAAGGGGACTTCATCATTCCGGGGCTCGTCGAGCTACACACCGACCATCTCGAAGGGCATTATCAGCCGCGTCCCGGCATTCGCTGGAACAAGACCGCCGCGGTCCAGGCGCATGACGCCCAGATCGTTACATCCGGCATCACCACGGTGTTCGATTGCCTGCGCATGGGTGCGGACGAGGACGGCGGCTTCGAACTTGGCGAGATGCGCGACATGGCCGACGCCATTCAGTCGGCGGAGAGGGAGGGCCGGCTGCGCGCCGAGCACCTTCTGCACCTGCGCTGCGAGGTCTCGGCCGACAATGTGCTCGAACATTTCGCGGATTTCGAGGAGGATCCGCATGTGCGGCTCGTCTCGCTGATGGATCATGCGCCCGGCCAGCGGCAGTTCCAGACGATGGATCAATATATCTTCTACTACCAAAAGAAGCGGGGCTTGAGCGACGAGGTCTTCGCCCGTTTCGTCGCCAAGCGGCAGGCGGAATCGGCGCGCAACTCGACCCCGCACCGCAACGCCATCGCCAAGGTCTGCGCCGAACGCGGCATCACGGTGGCAAGCCATGACGACGCCACACTCGCCCATGTCGACGAGGCGATCGACAACGGCGTGCGGCTCGCCGAATTCCCGACCAGCTTCGATGCCGCCCGCGCCTCGCACGAGCGCGGCATGAGCGTGCTGATGGGGGCGCCCAACATCGTTCGCGGCAAATCCCATTCCGGCAACATCGCCGCCCGCGACCTCGCCGAAATGGGCGTGCTCGATGTGCTGTCCTCCGACTACGTGCCGCTCAGCCTGCTGCACGCGCCCTTCATCCTCGCCGACGAGGTCGAGAGCATCACGCTGCCGAAGGCGATCGCCATGGTGACGTCGACGCCCGCCCGCACCGTCAGCCTCGACGATCGCGGACGGATCGCGACCGGGCTGCGCGCCGATCTCGTCCGCGTCCACCGTTCGCATGGCGTGCCGGTGACACGCTCCGTCTGGCGCCAGGGACGCCGTGTCGCATGAGCCCGCACGAACCCCATCCCGGTGCCGGCGCCGAACGCGGCATCATGGTCGTCGTCGTCGGGCCGAGCGGCGCCGGCAAGGACACGCTGATGAACCTTGCCGCCCGGCATTTCGCCGGCCGCGCTGACATTCACTTCACCCGCCGCGTCATTACCCGCCACCGCGGCGCCGGCGGCGAGGATCATCTTTCCGTCTCCCTCGAAGGGTTTGCCGCCATGGAGCAGTCGGGCTCCTTTGCCGTCTGGTGGGAAGCCCATGGTCTGAAATACGGCATTCCGGCCGAAGTCTCGGTGGCGCTGTCGAGGGGCCATATCGTTGTCGCCAACGGCTCGCGCTCGGCACTGCATCGCTTCCAGGCCGCCTTCCCGCGGCTGAAGGTGATGAACGTCACCGCCCGCGCCGAGGTGCTCGCCGGCCGGCTGGAGGCGCGTGGGCGCGAGACGCATGAGGATATCATGGCGAGACTCGCCCGCGGGCCGCTGACGGTGCGCGGCGACTACGATGTGACGGAGCTCGACAATAGCGGTTCCATCGAAGAGGCCGAGCAGAAGATGATCGCGATCCTCGACGGACTGCTGGCGGACGTTCAGTAGACGAACGACAGCAGAAATTTGCGATGCCGCAGGCCCTCGCTGTCCGAACCGGATAAATAGGCAACTGATCAGGCCAGCGGCAGGAATTGCACGTCCGGCAAGCGACGTGATGTACCGCGAAGAGAGGTCCTCGGCGCGCTGGATCTCTGTGACAAGCACAGAGATGAGGGAGGAGAGGTAGAGCTTCCCATCCACTGTCGCGGGACGGAACAGCTTTTGCCATTAGAAATCTTGGCGGAAGCGCTTACCCACCCACCCTCATCTCTGTGCTTGTCACAGAGATCCAGCCACGGCGCGTCCGCGCCGTGAATGACTCATCTGAAGAAGTTGCCTATCTTTCAATTGAACAATCGGAACAGGCGACTTGGCGACTATTCCCCGTCGCCTCGTCCCGAAACGATCTCGCGCTTGCCGACATGATTGGCCGGGCCGACCAGGCCTTCATTTTCCATCCGTTCGACCAATGAGGCAGCGCGGTTATAGCCGATGCCGAGGCGGCGCTGGATGTAGGAGGTCGAGCACTTCTTGTCGCGCATGACGACCTTGACGGCCTGCTCGTAGAGCTCGTTGCCGTCCTCGGAGGCCATGGCGCTCTTGTCGAACACGGCGCCGGCCTCTTCCTCTTCCGGCTCTTCCTCTTCGTCGGCGGTGACGGTGTCGAGATATTCGGGACGCCCTTGCGTTTTCAGATGGGCAACGACCTTTTCGACCTCGGCATCCGAAACAAACGGACCGTGCACGCGGGCAATCCTGCCGCCGCCCTGCATGTGCAGCATATCGCCCTGGCCGAGCAGCTGCTCGGCGCCCTGTTCGCCGAGAATGGTGCGGCTGTCGATCTTCGAGGTGACCTGGAAGGAGATGCGGGTCGGGAAGTTCGCCTTGATCGTGCCGGTGATGACGTCGACCGACGGGCGCTGCGTCGCCATGATCAGGTGAATACCGGCCGCACGCGCCATCTGCGCCAGACGCTGAATCGCGCCTTCGATCTCCTTGCCGGCGACCATCATCAGGTCGGCCATTTCGTCGACGATGACCACGATATAGGGCATCGGCGCGAGATCCAGCTCCTGCTGCTCCTCGACCGGCGCGCCGGTTCCCCTGTCGAAACCGGTCTGGACCATGATATGGATGGTCTCGCCCTTTTCGCGCGCCTGGGAGACGCGGCCATTATAGCCGTCGATGTTGCGGACGCCGAGGCGCGACATCTTGCGATAACGCTCCTCCATCTCGCGCACCGCCCATTTCAGCGCCATGACCGCCTTCTTCGGGTCGGTGACGACGGGCGTCAGCAGATGCGGAATGCCGTCATAGACGGAGAGTTCGAGCATCTTCGGATCGACCATGATCAGCCGGCACTGTTCCGGCGTCATGCGATAGAGCAGCGACAGGATCATCGTGTTGATGGCGACTGATTTGCCCGAGCCGGTGGTGCCGGCGACAAGCAGATGCGGCATCTTGGCAAGCTCGGCGATCACGGGCTCGCCACCGATGGTCTTGCCGAGGCCGAGCGCCAGCTTATAGCCGCTCTTGTCGAAATCCTGGCTCTCGATCATCTCGCGGAAATAGACTGTTTCACGGGTGACATTCGGCAGTTCGATGCCGATGACGTTGCGGCCGGGAACGACGGCGACGCGGGCCGAAAGCGCCGACATCGAGCGGGCGATATCGTCGGCAAGGCCGATGACGCGCGATGACTTCACGCCGGGCGCCGGCTCGAATTCATAGAGGGTGACGACGGGGCCGGGGCGAACATGAATGATCTCGCCCTTGATGCCGAAATCTTCCAGCACGCTTTCCAGGAGACCGGCATTCTGCTCCAGCGTCTCCTGCGACATGATCTCGCCAAGCCGTTCCGGCGGCTCCTGCAACAGGGCGCGCGGCGGGAATTCATAGCCTGACGCATCGACTTTTTCCGGCCTTGCCATCAGGCGCGGCGACGGCAGGACGGCGGCCACCGGAGGCGTCGGCCGGGGCGCCGGCGCCGCCTGGGGCAACGGTGTAGCCTGGGGCAGCGGCGCCGCCTGGAGCACCGGTGCAGCCTGCGGCATTGGCGCAGTCTGGGGTACCTGGGGCGCGCCTTGAGGCGCCAGCACGATCGGCTCCGGAGCACGAGCCGGCTTTTCCAGGGATATCGCGGCCGGCGGCCGCAGGGCTGGCGCTGCGGGTCTTGCGGCCGGCGGCTGGATCGGGCGCGATGCGGCGGGAGCCGATTTCGGCGCGCCCGGGCGCCATTCCATGACGCGGAACAGGGCGGTGATCGATTCGGGCGTGGTCTCGATCTTCGGAACAACAATCGAGGGCGTGCGGACCGGCTCGCCCTCTTCGAAGGCCATGACCTCCCAGAAGGCGAAATCGGAAATCGAAGACAATTCGGAAGCCGCACGCAAGGCGGGCGTCTCCGCCCGGCCAGGGGCCGGCGGCTGTGGCGTCTCGATCATCAGAGCCGGCGCTGCGGTAAGCTCGCTCGGCTCCGGCAGATAGATGTCGAAAGGCACATCGACGGCGACCGGTTCTATCCGTATCGCTTGCTGCTCGAGCTGCGATTCGTCGCGAACGGGCTCGTTCGACGGACGGCGCCGGCTGATCAGCGTTTCCGGGGTGCGGGTGAAGCGAACATTTGGCGCGAGCGAGAAGTTGCTCTGCCAGATCGGCGCCGCCGGCTTTTCGCCGGGATTTTCCTCCGCAAGCTCGGTTTCAAGCCCGCTGGAAAAATCTGCGGCATCCGTCAAATTGGTTCTGGGAAAACGCATGCGTCCGCTACTCACTCATGCCTGACAAATTACGACCCTACCGGGATAGAAAAGGAAGGTTAATAAGTTCCTTCCAGCCGCATCGTTCCGGTACGCCCTGCAGAGACAAACCGTTGCCATTTCAATGAGTTGCGTGAACCGGAAAATCTTTTTGGTTTTGGGGAGGCGGTTAATGCGCCTCATCCCAATTGGTGGCGGCGCGCGCATCGACGCGCAGCGGCACGCGCATTTCGAGCGCCGGCATGGTGGCGTTTTCCATGACCGAGACGATGATCGGCATGGCCTTGTCGACATCCTCATCTTCGACTTCGAAGATGAGTTCGTCGTGCACCTGCAGGAGCATGCGGACACGCTCGGCAAGACCGGCTTCAACAAGCGCCGGCTCCATCTTGATCATCGCCCGGCGGATGACGTCGGCGGCCGAGCCCTGGATCGGCGCGTTGATCGCGGCCCGCTCGTTGAAGGCGCGCACCGACGGATTGGAAGAACGGATTTCGGGATAGTTGATTCGCCGGCCGAAAATCGTCTCGACGTAACCCTTGTCGCGCGCCATGGCCTTGCGGCTTTCCATATAATCGCGGATGCCGGGGAAACGCTCGAAATATTTCTTGATATAGTCGCCGGCTTCCGACCGCTCGATCGAAAGCTGATTGGCGAGCCCGAAGGCCGAGATGCCGTAGATGATGCCGAAATTGATCGCCTTGGCGCGGCGGCGAACTTCGCCCGGCATGCCTTCGACCGGCACCCCGAACATTTCCGACGCGGTCATGGCATGGATGTCGACGCCATCCTCGAAGGCCTTGGTCAGCTGCGGGATCTCGGCCACATGGGCAAGCACACGCAGTTCGATCTGGCTGTAATCGGCGGAAATCAGCTTGTGGCCCGGTGTCGAGATGAAGGCGGTGCGGATCTTGCGGCCTTCAGCGGTGCGCACCGGAATATTCTGCAGGTTCGGCTCGGAGGAAGACAGCCGCCCTGTCGTCGTCGATGCCAGCGAGTAGGAGGTGTGGACCCGCTTGGTCTCCGGATGCACATAGCCTGGAAGCGCGTCGGTATAGGTCGATTTCAGCTTGGTGAGCTGACGCCAGTCGACGATCTTGCGCGGCAGTTCGAACCCGGCGGCGGCGAGATCCTCGAGCACCGAGGCGGAGGTCGACCATTGCCCGGTCTTCGTCTTGCTGCCGCCGGCAAGACCCATCTTGCCGAACAGAATATCGCCCAGCTGCTTCGGCGAACCGATATTGAAACGCTCGCCGGCCAGCGTATAGATTTCGTCCTCCAGCCGCGCCGCACCCTGGGCCAGTTCGCCGGACAGGCGCGACAGGATCTGCCGGTCGACGGTGACGCCGCGCGCTTCCATGCGGGCGAGCACGGGCAACAGCGGCCGCTCCAGCCGTTCATAGACGCTGGTCAGCCCTGCCGCCGCCAGCCGCGGCTTCAGCACCAGCCAGAGGCGCAGCGTCACATCGGCGTCTTCGGCGGCGTAATGGGTGGCGCGGTCGATATCGACCAGATCGAAGGTGACGTTCGCCTTGCCGCTGCCCGCCACGTCCTTGTAGGGGATCGGCGTGTGACCGAGGAATTTTTCCGAAAGCGGATCCATGCCATGAGCGCCGGTGCCGGCGTCGAGCACGTAGGAAATCAGCATCGTGTCGTCGAAACTCTTCGTCTCGATGCCGTAGCGCTTCAACAGCAGATAGTCGTATTTCAGGTTCTGGGCGACCTTCAGAACCGATTCGTCTTCAAGTAATGCCTTCAGGCGCGGCAGAGCATCGCGCATCGGGATCTGGTTTTCGGCAAGGCCGCCGCCGAGCAGATCACCGACACCATTTTTGTGGGCAAGCGGCACATAGGCGGCGCGGATCTTCGTGCCGGTGGGATCGGCGACATTGTCGGCGATCGCCATCGCAAATCCGACAAGCTCCGCCTGCATCGCATCCAGTGACGTGGTCTCGGTATCGAAAGCGACGAGGCCGGTGTCGCGCGCATCGGCGATCCATCGGTCGAGTGCCGCCAGATCGCGGATCGTTTCATAGGTCGAATGGTCAAAGGGCAGCGTGGCAAACGCTTCAGCCCGCGCCTTGGCAAGATCGGCAGGCGAAAAGGTACCTTCGACGCCAGCCTTCGCACGCGCCGGCACGGACACGGATTGCCCTGAGACGTCGGGAATGCCGCCGGCAACCGGCTCCGGCTCGGCCGCATCGAGATCGGGACCACGGGCAGCCGCGCCCCATTCGATAGGAACGACCGCCGGTTCGATGGCGCTCGCATCGCAATCACAGACTTCGGCGACGCGGCGCGTCAACGAAGTGAATTCCATCGTCTTGAGAAAGCCGATCAGCTTCGGACCGTTCTGCGGCTCCAGCACCAGCGCGTCGAGATCGAGATCGAGCGGCACGTCGGTGCGCAGCCGCACGAGTTCGCGCGAGAGCCTGGCCATCTCGATATTGGCCAGGATCGTCTCGCGGCGCTTGACCTGCTTGATCTCGGTGGCGCGTTCGAGCAGCGTGTCGAGATCGCCGTATTCCTCAAGCAGCTGGGCGGCGGTTTTCGGGCCGATGCCGGGAATGCCGGGCACATTGTCGACGGAATCGCCGGTCATCGCCTGCAGGTCGATCATCTTTTCCGGCGACACGCCCCATTTCTCGACGACGTCGGGAATGCCTATCTGCTTGTCCTTCATGCTGTCATACATGTGGACATTTGCTGTGACGAGCTGCATCAGATCCTTGTCGGAGGAGACGATGGTGACATCGGCGCCTGTTGCCTCGGCCTGGCGGGCATAAGTGGCGATGATGTCGTCGGCCTCAAAGCCTTCAGTTTCGATGCAGGGCAGGTTGAAGGCACGGGTCGCCTCTCTAATAAGCCCGAATTGCGGAATGAGCTCTTCGGGCGGAGCCGATCGGTTCGCCTTGTAGGCGTCGTAGAGATCCTTGCGGAAGGTCTTGGCGGAATAATCGAAGATGACGGCAAGGTGGGTCGGCGTCACTCCGACATCGGTATTGCGTGCATCCCTCAAGAGCTTCCACAACATGTTGCAGAAACCGGAGACGGCGCCGACCGGCAGGCCATCGGACTTGCGCGTCAGCGGCGGCAATGCATGAAACGCCCGAAATATGAATCCGGAACCGTCGACTAGGAAGAGGTGATCGCCATTTTTCATGCGTGCATGGATAGCGCGGGCACGGAACGAGGTCCATATAAAGTTCGGCGCGCCAAGAGATTATGGCGTCAGCTTCAAGGAATTTTGCAGAAGGGATTCCTGCTCACCAAACTGTTACCGATTTGTAACGTTGCGTGACCCTTGAAAAACCACATTCGCAGTTACAAATCAATGTCACCGGCGCTTGATCGCGCCGCGGGTCTGATTACCGGCTTGTCCCCCGCCGCATCAGGCTTGGACAAAGGCCTTATCCCCCTCTCCGGGCCTTTGTCCCCATTTTAAAGTCGCCATGGCCAACCTCCAGGCCATGGCGACTTTTGTTTTTCCAGCCGCTCGAAACGCTGGGCGAGCCTGCATTTTTTGGAGCGTCCTATACGATTTGCTGCATTGTCTCCGGCATGGTTTTGCGCCTAACTTGCAGTCATGGGATTTAACCGTATGGATTCGGGAGCTTACCTCGCCAGCCAGCTGGCGAAGGGTTTTGCCCGCTCGCTGCACCGGCGCGCGGTTGTGCTCGGTTTTTCCCCCGGTCAGTTTCCCATTCTGCTGGAACTCTGGGGCGAAGACGGCCTGACCCAGAAACAGCTTCTCGAGCGGGTCGATATCGAGCAGGCGACCATGGCCAATACGCTGTCGCGGATGGTCCGCGACGGGCTGATCGAACGCCGGCCGCATCCATCCGACAAGCGGGCGCAGCTGATCTTCCTGACGCCGAAAGCACGTGCCATGGAAGCCGAGGCGATCGAAAGCGCGCGCGAGGCCGACCTCGCGCTGTTCAAGGGCTTCCGGACTTTCGAGCGCGAGCTGACGCTCGAATATATCCGCCGTCTGCTGGAAAACGCCAAGGCGCTCTGAGCGGCATTACTCGCCGGCAAGACGGGTGGGTTGCCGCCACGGTAGCGACGGATCGTCCCTTAGCCTTTTGTTTTTATGCATGTCGTTGTCCCGGAACCGCTGCGACATGCATTAGGCTGTCGAGGACAGGAGGCTTTCGCGGGCAGCGAGCTTGGTGCTCGGCTCGACATCCGGTCTGCCGAGCAAAAACCCCTGTACCTGTGCACAGCCTTCTTCGACGACGATCTGGCGCTGCGTCTCGGTCTCGACGCCCTCGGTCACCACTGGCATGCCGAGACTGTGACCGAGGCCGATGATCGCGCGCACGATCGAACGCGCCGCCGCGTCATGCTCCAGCATGCCGGTGAAGCTGCGGTCGACCTTGATCTTGTCGAAAGGGAAGGTTCGCAGGTTCGAAAGCGAGGAAAAACCGGTGCCGAAGTCGTCCATGACGATATGAACACCCAGACTGCGCAGACGCTGCAGCGTGGCCATCACCCGGTCGCGATCCCGGATGAGAGCGGCCTCGGTGATCTCGATTTCCAGCCGGCCGGGCGCAAGCCCGGTTTCCTTGAGGATGGCCTCGATCCGCTCGCAAAGGTTTGGCAGCATGAACTGCACCGGCGAAACGTTGACGGCGATCGTCAACGGATTCGGCCAGCGCGCGGCCTCCTTGCAGGCCTGCTGCAACACCCATTCGCCGAGCTGGACGATCGAGCCGCTTTCCTCGGCGATCGGAATAAAGATATCCGGCTCGCTCAGGCCGTGGCCCGGACGGTTCCAGCGCATCAAGGCCTCGTAACCGCTGATCTCGCCGCTCTGTGCATTGAGAACCGGCTGATAGCTGACATGGATCTGATTGCGGGTGATGGCGTGGCGCAGTTCGCTTTCGATCTGGCGGCGGGCTCGCGTCGCCTCGTCCATTTCCGCATTGAAGAAACAGGCCTTGCCGCGACCACCGTGCTTGACCCGATAGAGTGCGATATCGGCGTTATTGCAGATCTCGTCCGGATCGCTTCCGTCGGCCGGGTAAAGGGCAATACCGAGGCTGACGCCGACGGCGGTCGGGTCGCGCGCCATGTCCATCTCGGCGGCGAATTCGTCGAGGATCGCGGCTGCGAGCTTCTGCGCGGCCGCCGGTTGCTGTCCGGCGGACTGAATGATGGCAAATTCATCGCCGCCGAGACGGGCGATCGTATCGCGTTCGTCGGCCACGCGACGCAGGATCGAGGCGACTTTGCAAAGAATGCGGTCACCCTCGGCGTGGCCGAAGATATCGTTGACGGTCTTGAAGCGATCGAGATCGATATAGAAGAGAGCAACCTCGCTGTTTTTCCCCTTGGCCATCTGCAGTGCCTGGCGGATGCGCTTATCGAACAACGACCGGTTTGGAAGGTCGGTGAGAACATCGTGGTGGGCGAGGTGCTCGATAATCTCCTCGGCCTGTCTTCGCTCCGTAAGATCGCGCACCGCCAGCACGTCGCAGTTGTGGCCGCGATAGACGATCCTGCTCGTGTTCACTTCGACGGCGATCTCCCTGCCGTTTCTGGTGTTGAGCAGCGTCTCGCCGGGCCCGTTCTGTCCCTGGAGGGCGGTTAAGACAATGGACGGCGCCTTGCCCGAGAGATCCGCAAGCTTCCAGCCGGAAAGTCCCTGAAAGCGTTCGTTGGTATCGATAATCCTGCCTTCCCGCAGGATCAGCAATCCTTCCTGCGACGCATTTGCCAGCCCCCTCAGATCCGTCAGGTGGCTTTCGACAAAGACCAATGAAATAGCGATCAGAATGAGAGCCGTGGCCGCCACCACGACGATTGCGGCCAGCAGGCTGGTATCCAGCACCGTTGCCGGAACCTCTTTGCCGGGATCCGGCACGAGTGTGATGCTGGCCATCGAAATAAAGTGGAGGGCGCAGATCGCAAGGACGAAGGTGACCGACGAGACGAAGAGCCGTCTCAGTCCCTTCAACTGGAAGAAGGCGTGGAAGGCAATGCTCGACAGCAGCGCCCCCGCGAGTACCGCACTCAACGTCATGTACGGATCGTAGAGGATGTCAGCCTGTGTCTCGATCGCCTGCATGCCGGTGAGGTGCATCGAGGCGATGCCGAGCGCCATCAAGACTCCGCCTTGGAAGCGCGAAAAATTGCCTCGGCTTCGCGAAGCGACGAGGATTGCCGCCCACGAACCGACAACCGACAAGAGGAAGGAAAGCGCCGTCAGGCCGAGCTGGTAGCTGATCGGCATGCCGCCGTCATAGGCCAGCATCGCGATGAAATGAGTTGCCCATACGCCGGTGCCGAAGGCGAAAGCCGACGCGCCGATCCAAAGCTTGCGACGCCCGGCATCGCATTCCCCGGCGCGGGAAAGCGGCAGCATCGCTGCCATCGCGCCGATCAGGCAGACCGCGGCCGCCGCGAGCACCAGCCGCCAATCGTGATAGTCGCGAATACAAGTAATGACCGAAAACATCTCGCCCCTCGTACAGCTGAATTCGGTCACGTTAGTTTGGTTGTGCTAAATAACTGTAAATTGAATTAGGATGTTCTTCTATACATCTAGCAAATCTTCCCGACGCTGATCCAGACCTGCTCACCTCCGCCGCGCCCAGTTTTGCTTTTTCCGCCTCGCTTGCCCTGCTGGTTTGGTCTATCGTCCGGCCAAATTTCAAAAAGGAGTCGAAAATGACGGATGTACAACAGGTGCTTGCACGCGCGGATCAGAACCTTTCCTCGAGTCTCGAAAAGCTGTTCGAGCTTCTGCGCATCCAGTCGATTTCCACCGATCCCGCCTTCAAGGCGGAATGCCGCAAAGCGGCCGAATGGCTGGTCGCCTATCTCCAGGGAATCGGCTTTTCCGCTTCGGTGCGTGACACGCCCGGCCATCCGATGGTGGTCGCCCACCATGCCGGGGCATCCGCCGACGCGCCCCATGTTCTGTTCTACGGCCATTACGACGTGCAGCCCGTCGATCCGATCGAGCTCTGGGAAAACGATCCCTTCGAGCCGTCGATCAAGGATATTGGCGAGGGCCGCAAGATCCTGACCGGCCGCGGCACATCCGACGACAAGGGCCAGCTGATGACCTTCGTCGAAGCCTGCCGCGCCTATAAGGAGATCAACGGCTCGCTTCCCTGCCGCATCACCATTCTCTTCGAAGGCGAGGAAGAATCGGGCTCGCCGTCGCTGAAACCTTTCCTCGAAGCCAACGCCGCCGAGCTGAAGGCCGATTATGCGCTTGTCTGCGATACCGGCATGTGGGACCACGACACGCCGGCCATCGCCGCGGCGCTGCGCGGCCTCGTCGGCGAGGAAGTGGTCGTGACGGCCGCCGACCGCGACCTGCATTCCGGTCTGTTCGGAGGGGCTGCAGCAAATCCGATTCATATTCTCGTCGAGGCGCTTGCCGGCCTGCGCGACGAGTCCGGCCGCATCACGCTTGACGGTTTCTATGACGGCGTCGAGGAGACACCCGACAACATCAAGGCGTCATGGGAAACGCTCGGCAAGAGCGCGGAAAAATTCCTCGGCGAAGTCGGCCTTTCCATTCCCTCCGGCGAGAAGGGCCGGTCGGTGCTGGAGCTGACCTGGGCGCGGCCGACCGCCGAAATCAACGGTATCTGGGGCGGATATACCGGCGAAGGCTTCAAGACGGTGATCGCCGCCAAGGCTTCGGCAAAGGTTTCGTTCCGGCTCGTCGGTACCCAGGATCCGACCGCCATCCGCGAGGCCTTCCGCAACTATGTCAGGTCGAAAATTCCGGCCGATTGCTCGGTCGAGTTTCATCCGCATGGCGGCTCGCCAGCGATTCATCTCTCCTATGACTCGCCGCTGCTGACCAAGGCAAAGACCGCACTTTCCGACGAATGGCCGAAACCCGCCATCGTCATCGGCATGGGCGGCTCGATCCCGATCGTCGGCGATTTCCAGAAGATGCTCGGCATGGAATCGCTGCTCGTCGGCTTCGGCCTCAGCGACGACCGCATCCATTCGCCGAACGAAAAATACGAGCTTGTCTCCTATCACAAGGGCATCCGCTCCTGGGTGCGGATTCTTCAGGCCCTTGCCGCCTGAGAGAGACTGACGCGTCGCAGCACGAATAATCGCGACAACAAAAAGGCCGGTTCAAACCGGCCTTTCGTTATCCGCTCGTCTCAGTGCCAGTTCATCCGTGGTCAAGGAGCAAGCGGTATTGCCATGAGACTGCCTTCGAAAGGTTAACGAGCGGTTAACGACACCTGCACAAGCATTTCCGCATCGAGAACGCCATATCGCATCACAAAATCCCCCTCGTTCAAGCTGCGTTCATCGGGAAGTCAGTATAACCTTTTGAAAGACAAGGAAAATGGTGACGCCCTAACAAATGCCGGCGATCGCTCTATCTTTGCGCATATGGCATATGCCGCAAACAAGCGCAGCCAAGCGCTGCCGAAAACACGCCAACCAGGAGTGAGAAGCGTGAAAAACCTCATCGTCAAGATCGCCGCGGCCGCGCTGCTTGTGCTGGCTCCGGCAATAGTACAGGCCGCCGAGGGCTACTCGACGGCGAATGTCAACATGCGTGCGGGACCAAGCACGCGCTATCCCGCCGTCGCAGTCATCCCCGCCGGCTCTTCGGTCGAAATCCGTGGATGTCTTTCCAACGTCAACTGGTGCGACGTCGAATTCTACGGCGGCCGCGGCTGGGTTTCCGGGCAGTATGTGCAGGCCGTCTACCAGCAACGCCGTGTCTATGTCGGTCCGCAATATTACCGTCCGCTGGGCATTCCGATGGTTACGTTCAGCGTCGGCAATTATTGGGACCGCTACTACCGCGGCCGCGATTTCTATCGCGAGCGTGACCGCTGGAGCCGCGGCCCGGACTACTATTACCGCGACCGCGACTACCGGGACCGGGATTACCGGCCGCGGGAGTATCGGGATCGGGATTACCAGGCCCGCGAGTACCGGGATCGTGACCGCGACCGGCGCGACGACGCCCGCAGGGAGGAACGCCGCAGAGAGGTCCGCAGGGATGATGACAACAGGAGTTCGAATTTCCGTGATCTGCCGCAGTTCAGGGGCGGGAAGGCCGATACCTACAACCGCCCGGATCCCAGGGCTTCGCCCTTTGTCTGCCGTCCGGGCGATCCGTCCTGCGACAACTGAAATATCGAGGGCGGCAGCAATGCCGCCCTCTCTGCATAGACGGGTCCAATGCGACAGCAGTGCCAGAAAAAAAGCCCGGCGCTCCTTGGGGGGATGCACCGGGCCTGATGTCGATCGGCCGCGTTGAGGGGAGACGGCCGATCTAGGCGGGACGTGAGGGGGTGTCCCGCTGCTCAATAAACAATCGTCGAGCCTATTGGTTCCACCCTGCGCATAATTCCTTAAATCAGAAATCGCATTTGATCGATGCAACGCGTCGTTGGTCTTTGTGCATGCCGGGTGTGGCCGCAAGGGCGATCCGAAACGGGCGCGATCTGCCGGCCTCAGCGCGAGTGACGAAGGCAGCGCGGCAGCGGCTACGTTGGTCCGCGCGAGGTTATAGGCAATTTGCTGTGAGTATAGCCTGCCGCTCTTGTTTTGCCGGGTTGCTTATAACAATTTTGCGGAATTGCGGATCGATTCTGATCCGTTCGAGGCTGGAACCCTGATGACGCAAGACTACCTGGCTTTCTTCGGGCTGTTCGGCCCTCGGGCGGCCGCCACGGACGTTGCCGTTTGGCATAGATACAACCCCATCCTTCCCGTACGCCTGACTGATGGGGCCAGCCTCAACCCTTCCGGCCAGATCTGGCGCCGCTTTCATCTCGGCGAGTGGGAATATAAGCAGGATCCGGAAACGCCCGACGATTACGAGGCCCGCCAATATTGAAGAGACGATTTAACGGGAGGCGGCGCGACGCCCTCGTTTGCCGCCCTTTAACACCCCGTTAAATCGCCGCAATTAAAGTTCAACCGGATGATCGCGTCGCCCGCTGCGTCGTTCCTTGAACTGGAATCGGTTGAAGGCAAAATCACGCAGCCCTTCAAAGTGCTACAGCGTTCTTGCGCGTCCGGAAAGACACGCGGCGCTGCAGGGGCGCCGTTATGCGAAGTGGGCTTCGCGATCGAACAGGGGATGCGACCGGTCGGCGATGGCAGGCAGAGGCAGATCAAGCGACAGAATAGAACCGTCCTTCAGCGGCCGCCCGGCCCGCGACGATGACGAATTTTCGCTGGATGCCGATGACCGCGTCATCGGCAGCAGATCGGCGCGGCGCGGCGGTTCCAGGCCGCCACCGCAGCGTCCCGCCCGCCAGCGGCGGCGCGAGCCGCGCGAGCTTGAAGGCGGCGGCTTTTTCAGCTTTCTGCGCCGTGTGGTCTACTGGTGCGTCGTGCTGTTCATCTGGGCCGGGATCGGCGTTGCCGGGCTTGTTGTCTATTATGGTTCGCGCATGCCGAGCGCCAGCACATGGGCGATTCCCGAGCGGCCGCCGAACGTCAAGATCACCGCCGTCGACGGCAGCGTCATTGCCAATCGCGGCGCCACCGGCGGCGAGGCGTTGTCGCTCGAAAACATGTCGCCCTATATTCCCGAAGCCGTCATCGCCATCGAAGATCGGCGTTTTTATTCGCATTTCGGCGTCGATCCGCTCGGTCTCGGCCGGGCGATCGTCACCAATTTCACGGCCGGCCATATGGTGCAGGGCGGCTCGACACTGACGCAGCAGCTCGCCAAGAACCTCTTCCTCTCCCCGGAAAGAACGCTGGAGCGCAAGGTGCAGGAAGTGCTGCTCGCCCTGTGGCTGGAGCAGAAATATACCAAGGACCAGATCCTTGCGATGTATCTTAACAGGGTGTTCTTCGGATCGAACGCCTATGGCGTCGAGGCGGCGTCGAGGCGCTATTTCAACAAGTCGGCGCGTGATGTGAACCTCGGCGAGGCCGCCGTGCTGGCCGGCCTGCTCAAGGCGCCGTCGCGGCTTTCGCCGGCCCGCGACGCGGACGCCGCGAATGCACGCGCCCAACTCGTGCTCGCGGCGATGCGAGAGCAGGGCTTCATCACCGATTCCGAGGTCAAGACCGCGATGTCGCAGACCCCGGCTTCGGCCAAGAGCTACTGGTCGGGCGCCGGACACTACGTCGCTGACATGGTGATGGATCAGCTGCCGGGCCTGATCGGCGACGTCAAGGAAGACGTCATCGTCGATACGACAATCGACAAGTCGCTGGAAAAAAAGGCCGAGCAATCGCTGGTCGACGTGCTCGACAAGGAAGGCGGCAAGCTCGACGCCTCGCAGGCAGCCCTCGTCTCGATCGACGGCACCGGCGCGATCCGGGCGCTGGTCGGCGGCAGGGATTATGCAACGAGCCAGTTCAACCGCGCCGTCAAGGCCAAGCGCCAGCCGGGATCCTCGTTCAAGCCTTTCGTCTATGCCGCAGCGCTGGAAAAGGGACTGACGCCCTTTTCGGTATTCAACGACGCGCCGATCCGCATCGGCGACTGGACTCCGGAGAATTACGAGAAGAAATACAATGGCGAAGTGACGCTCGCCACTGCGCTTTCGAGGTCGCTGAACACGGTTGCCGCCCAGCTGGTGATGTATGATGGGCCGGACCAGGTGATCAAGCTCGCCCACCGGCTCGGCATCGAAAGCGAGCTGCAGCCGAACGCCTCGATTGCGCTCGGGACATCCGAAGTGTCGCTGATGGAACTCACCGCCTCCTATGCCGCCTTCATGAACGGCGGCTACAAGGCGACGCCGCACGTCATCCGCCGGGTGACGACCGCAGACGGCAAGGTTCTTTACGAAAATACCTATGACAGCCCGCCGCGTGTGCTGTCCGAGCAGATCGCCGCGCAGATGAATGCGATGATGATGGGCGTTATCGACAACGGCACCGGCAAGAGCGCCAAGATCCCCGGCTGGCAGGCGGCGGGAAAGACCGGCACGACGCAGAATTCACGCGACGCTCTCTTCGTCGGCTTCACCAGCAACCTCACGACAGGCGTCTGGTTCGGCAATGACGACGGCAAGCCGATGAAGAAGGTGACCGGCGGCGGCCTGCCGGCCAAGGCCTGGAAGGAATTCATGATCGCCGCCCACAAGGGTCTTTCGCCGGCGCCACTGTTCGGCAACGGCCAGCTGATCGGCGATCCCAACGGCCAGCCGATGGCGCAGACGGCGCCCGACGGCGGGCAGCCGGTCACCGCCGAGGTGCCGCCCATGACGATCGGCGGCATCATTTCCGGCGTCTTCGGCGGCAACGAGAATGCCAACCGCTACCCGCAGGCGCCTGTACGGCAGCCGACGGCAACAGCCGGAAATGGTCCGATTCCGCCTGCCGACGTTGCCGAAGGTAATGGCGGCGGGTACGGAAACGTGGTGCCGCCCGGCGATGTCGGGGCGCCGCAAACGACCTCCTCCGTGCAGCCGCGACGCACCACCCTGCTCGATCTCATCATGGGCCAGTGAGAACCTTGCGGCATGCCCGGTGCAAGCCCGATCCCTTAATGTGCAGCGCGTTCTTTCAGTCGCAAAACCGCTGTCCATTCTGCGGGACGTACTCAGAAATCAGCCGCTTTCCCGATATGGACGGACCTCTTTCCCGGCGACCGGCAAAATTGAAGGCAACACATTCGTTTTGCTGGATTCCGGGCTATTTCCCGCCTTGCAGTCCAGAAAACCGCTCCTTATATACGCCGCATCACCGCAATCACGATTGCGTAATCTTAAGTAGGCCCATCCCGTAAGGGGCTGTCAGGGAAATGCCTTCTGGGGGTTCCGACAGCTTGCTTCAAGGAGAGAATGACATGGCAAAAGTAATTGGTATCGACCTTGGAACGACGAATTCCTGCGTCGCAGTCATGGACGGCAAGGACGCGAAGGTCATCGAGAATGCGGAAGGTGCGCGCACGACCCCTTCCATGGTGGCCTTTTCCGATGATGGCGAACGCCTCGTCGGCCAGCCGGCCAAGCGCCAGGCGGTCACCAACCCGACGAACACGCTCTTTGCGGTCAAGCGCCTGATCGGCCGCCGCTACGAAGATCCGACCGTCGAGAAGGACAAGCATCTCGTCCCCTTCAGCATCGTCAAGGGCGACAATGGCGACGCCTGGGTCGAAGCCAACGGCAAGGGCTACTCGCCCGCACAGATTTCCGCGATGATCCTTCAGAAGATGAAGGAAACCGCCGAATCCTATCTCGGCGAAAAGATCGAGAAGGCCGTCATCACCGTCCCGGCCTATTTCAACGACGCGCAGCGCCAGGCAACCAAGGATGCCGGCAAGATCGCCGGTCTTGAAGTGCTGCGCATCATCAACGAGCCGACCGCTGCCGCGCTCGCCTACGGTCTCGACAAAAAAGAAGGCAAGACGATCGCCGTCTACGACCTTGGCGGCGGCACCTTCGATATTTCGATCCTCGAGATCGGCGACGGCGTCTTCGAAGTGAAGTCCACCAACGGCGATACCTTCCTCGGCGGTGAAGACTTCGACATGCGTCTCGTCGAATATCTCGTTGGCGAATTCAAGCGCGACAACGGCATCGACCTGAAGAACGACAAGCTTGCCCTGCAGCGCCTCAAGGAAGCTGCCGAAAAGGCCAAGATCGAGCTGTCGTCCTCGCAGCAGACCGAAATCAACCTGCCGTTCATCACCGCTGACGCTTCCGGCCCGAAGCACCTGACGCTGAAGCTGACCCGCGCCAAGCTCGAAAGCCTGGTCGACGATCTCGTCCAGCGCACGATCGCGCCCTGCAAGGCAGCCCTCAAGGATGCCGGCGTCACCGCCGCCGAGATCGACGAAGTCGTTCTCGTCGGCGGCATGAGCCGCATGCCGAAGGTGCAGGAAGTCGTCAAGCAGCTGTTCGGCAAGGAGCCGCATAAGGGCGTCAACCCGGATGAAGTCGTCGCCCTCGGCGCCGCCATCCAGGCCGGTGTTCTCCAGGGCGACGTCAAGGACGTTCTGCTCCTCGACGTCACCCCGCTGTCGCTCGGCATCGAGACGCTCGGCGGCGTCTTCACCCGTCTGATCGAACGCAACACGACGATTCCGACGAAGAAGAGCCAGACCTTCTCGACCGCCGAGGACAACCAGCAGGCCGTCACCATCCGCGTTTCGCAGGGCGAGCGTGAAATGGCTGCCGACAACAAGCTGCTCGGCCAGTTCGACCTCGTCGGCCTGCCGCCGTCGCCGCGCGGCGTACCGCAGATCGAAGTGACCTTCGACATCGACGCCAACGGCATCGTCCAGGTTTCGGCCAAGGACAAGGGCACCGGCAAGGAACAGCAGATCCGCATCCAGGCTTCGGGCGGTCTCTCCGACGCCGACATCGAGAAGATGGTCAAGGATGCCGAGTCGCATGCAGCTGAAGACAAGAAGCGCCGCGAGGCCGTGGAAGCCAAGAACCAGGCCGAAAGCCTGATCCACTCGACGGAAAAGTCGCTGAAGGATTACGGCGACAAGGTCTCCGAAGCCGACCGCACGGCGATCTCGGATGCGATCGCCGCGCTGAAGACGGCATCGGAAGCCTCCGAACCGGATGCTGACGACATCAAGGCCAAGACCCAGACGCTGATGGAAGTGTCGATGAAGCTCGGCCAGGCGATTTATGAAGCACAGCAGGCCGAAGGCGGCGCTGCTGCCGATGCCTCCGCGGAAGGCGGCGACAATGTCGTCGACGCCGACTACGAGGAAATCAAGGACGACGACCGCAAGAAGTCCGCGTAATTCGCGGCGGCGTGGTAATGCTTCAACACCTGATCCGGCTGCTCACCATGGCAGCCGGAAATCCATTTCCGGGGTTTAATCCTTAATGGCAAAAGCGGACTTTTACGAAACTCTGGGTGTAGCCAAGTCGGCGGACGAGAAAGAGCTGAAGAGCGCCTTCCGAAAGCTGGCGATGAAATACCATCCGGACAAGAACCCGGATGACAAGGACGCCGAGCGGAAGTTCAAGGAAATCAACGAAGCCTACGAGATGCTGAAGGACCCGCAGAAGCGGGCGGCCTATGATCGCTACGGCCATGCGGCCTTCGAGCATGGCGGCATGGGCGGCGGTGGCGGCGGTTTTGCCGGCGGCGGCTTCTCAGACATTTTCGAGGATATTTTCGGCGAGATGATGGGTGGCGGACGGGCGCGCCAACGCTCATCGGGCGGGCGCGAGCGCGGCGCCGATCTTCGCTACAACATGGAAATAACGCTGGAGGAGGCTTTCTCCGGCAAGACGGCGCAGATCCGCGTTCCCACCTCGATCACCTGCGATGTCTGTTCGGGATCGGGCGCAAAGCCCGGCACGCAGCCGAAGAATTGCGGCACCTGCCAGGGGTCGGGTCGCGTGCGCGCCGCACAGGGCTTCTTCTCGATCGAGCGGACCTGCCCGACCTGCCACGGCCGCGGTCAGATCATTCCCGATCCCTGCCAGAAGTGCCACGGCCAGGGCCGGGTAACCGAAGAACGTTCGCTCTCGGTCAATATCCCTGCCGGTATCGAGGACGGCACGCGCATCCGCCTGCAGGGCGAGGGCGAAGCCGGGGCTCGCGGCGGACCGGCGGGCGACCTCTATATCTTCCTGTCAGTGAAGCCGCACGAATTCTACCAGCGCGACGGAGCCGATCTCTACTGCGCCGTTCCGATCTCGATGACGACGGCGGCTCTCGGCGGGACCTTCGACGTGGCGACGCTCGACGGCACCAAATCGCGGGTGACCGTGCCCGAAGGCACGCAGGCCGGCAAACAGTTCCGCCTCAAGAGCAAGGGCATGCCGGTACTGCGTTCGGCACAGACGGGCGACCTCTATATCCAGATCCAGATCGAGACGCCGCAAAAGCTCACCAAACGCCAGCGCGAGCTGCTGCAGGAATTCGAGCAGATTTCCTCCAAGGAGAACAATCCGGAATCGACGGGCTTCTTTGCCCGGATGAAGGAATTCTTCGAAGGCTGAGCTGAGACCTGAAGAGCCGTTCCGAAAGCCGGGTACGGAAACGTGCCCGGCTTTTTCGTCATGACGATCTGTTTTGGCACATTCGCCTGGCGCGCCGGGCAATTTGCACCGCATTGAGACAGCGGCGGGATGAAAGTCGACTTGCGTTAACGCAGCCGGATAATGGCGCTTGCAAGTTTTCCAAATGACATCACTCTCTGTCGTCGGCGCACAACCCGGAGATCGGACCGGCTTTCGAAGGATCAGGCGCAGTTTGGAATGATGGAGCGCCTCGGCCGTCCTTTCGGACGCTACGCTCTGTTCGGGAATCATCAAAAGCAAGAGTAACTGCCATGGCGCCAGCCTTCTCCTCTCAGCACGACGATGTCGACGTTCTCGCCGGCGCCATTTACACATGGTGCGCCGAGCGCAACATCAAGCTTCGCAGCCAACAGGGCCTTTCGATCGCCAGTATCGCAATCGACCTCTATCATGCCGGCCACCAGACGCAGGACGACCTGCTGACGGCGTTGCACGAGCGCGAATTTCACTGACGCTTCTTATCAAACGCGGATGTTGCGGCGCGTTGCAGCTCGCGCTGTTCATAGGCCTGCCCGGAACCCCGAGCTTAAACAGATTGTATTGTCTGCGAGTACGGTCTGAATCAAGCCGCCTTTTCGGCCGCCTGCCCACCGCTTATAAGGGTAAGGATGGTCTTGACCGCCTCCTTGCCGGCTGGTGAGTTCAGCTTGTCGTAACTCAGGGCAAGCGCATAGGCGTCAGGGCTGAGCTCGATGCGGCTGCCGAATTGCGGCATGTCGGCCCCCTCGAAAAGAACCGAGATTTCGACATCGAGAAAAACCGCGATCTGGTGCAGTTTGCTGGCAGAAACGCGGTTCGTCCCCTTTTCGTATTTCTGAATCTGCTGGAAGGTCAGTCCGAGTGCTTCACCAAGCTCGAGCTGGGAAACCCGGCGAAGGGCGCGAAGCTGTCTTATGTTGCGACCAACGATAATATCAACCGGATCTGGCACTTCTTCATTCTCTCATACGCAAACGTTTCGTTTACCATAACGTTTCTCCCGCATAACTCAACCCTTTAGTTGCAAAATTCAACCGACTTTTTCTGGGTTTTGCGTAACGCCAGCGGCCCCGAAAAAATGAACGCAGCCCCTGGTATTCAGGCGGTTTGAGAGCGATGACGCGGCTTAGGACGCGATGTCGGTCGTTTCGATGCGGTTGTATTTTTTTGGGACGCGCTAAAAAAGCGTACCGTACAGTTCTTGAATCCGGGCTCATTTGCCGGAGCCTGCGGAAAAACCGCAGGGGTATTTACGCGTGATCCGTAGCCGTGGAGCCGCAAGCCTTGCTATCGACGCCGCTTCGGCATAGCTGTCAGGCTTCACCAACCCGGACACGCGATGCCGCACAAGGTTTGCCTTTCTCGCCTGAAGCTGACGGACTTCCGCAACTATGCGGCAGTGAGCCTTGCGCTCGACGGCCGGCATGCCGTGCTGACGGGAAACAACGGCGCCGGCAAGACCAATCTCATGGAGGCGGTCTCGCTGCTTTCGCCGGGCCGAGGGCTTCGCCGCGCCGCCTATGGCGATATTACCCGCGTCGGCGCGGCCGGCGGTTTCTCGATATTTGCCGCGCTTGACGGCATGGAGGGCGAAGTCGAGATCGGCACCGGCGTCGAAACCGGTGAGGAGACCACCACCCGCCGGCTGCGGATCAACGGCACTGCGGCAAAAACCGCCGACGAACTGACGGATCACCTGCGTCTTCTCTGGCTGACGCCGGCAATGGACGGGCTCTTTACCGGCGCCTCGTCCGACCGCCGGCGCTTTATCGACCGGCTGGTGCTGTCGCTCGATCCGGCCCATGGCCGCCGCGCCAGCGATTTCGAGCGCGCCATGCGCAGCCGCAACAAATTGCTTGATGAAGGCCGATTCGACCCTTCCTGGCTTGCCGGCATCGAGGAGCAGATGGCAAGCCTCGGCATTGCGATGGCGCTCGCCCGGCAGGAAATGCTCGGCCTGCTTACCCGGCTGATCGAGGAAAGGCCGGAGAACTCGCCCTTCCCTTCGGCATCGTTGCAGCTTTCGGGCTTCATGGACGGCCAGTTCTCCCGCCCCTCGGTCGATCTCGAGGACGAATATGCGGCGATGCTGGCGGAGAGCCGGTATCGGGACGCCGGTGCGGGGCGCACGCTGGATGGGCCGCACCGGGCCGATCTCATCGTCCACCACCGCGAAAAGGCGATGGAGGCGGAGCGTTGCTCGACCGGTGAGCAGAAGGCGCTGCTCGTTGGCCTGGTGCTTGCGCATGCGCGGCTCGTCGGCAATCTCACGGGCCATGCGCCGATCCTGCTGCTCGACGAGATCGCCGCCCATCTCGACGAAGGCCGCCGCGCCGCGCTGTTCGACCTCGTCGACGGGCTCGGCGGCCAGGCTTTCATGACGGGCACGGATCAGACGATGTTTTCGGCGCTCGCGGACCGGGCGCAGTTCTTCACCGTTGCCGACGGAAAGGTGTTAGGATGACGGCGGCGGCTTTTCCTGGCGTCGGGCGTCATGATAGCATCGCCGCCATGGAACCGCTCAGCCCCGACGAAATCGCCCGATATCACCGTCACATCCTGCTTCCCGAGATCGGCGGCGCCGGCCAGCAAAGGCTGAAGGCCGCCCGCGTGCTGGTGATCGGCGCTGGCGGCCTCGGAGCGCCGATCCTGCAATATCTGGCCGCCGCCGGTGTCGGCACGCTCGGCATCGTCGATGATGACCGGGTGTCGCTCTCCAACCTGCAGCGCCAGGTGATCCACGATTCCGGCACCATCGGCGAATTGAAAACCGAAAGTGCTGCGCTCGCCATTGCCAGGCTCAATCCGCATGTGCGGCTGATCCGCTTCGAGGAACGGTTTTGCGGGGAGACCGCCCAGCGGCAACTCGCCGGCTTCGACCTGCTGATCGATGGGTCCGACAATTTCGACACGCGTTATGCCGCCGCCGACGCCGCCGAGGCGGCGCAGCTTGCGCTTGTCACCGGAGCGGTCGGGCGTTTCGACGGTTCGCTGACGGTGCTCAAGCCCTATGAGACCGGCGAGGACGGAACAGCCAATCCCAGATATCGCGACCTGTTTCCGGAAGCGCCGCCGGCGGGTCTGGTCCCCACTTGCGCCGAAGCCGGCATCATCGGCGCGCTGACCGGCGTCATCGGCACGATGATGGCGATGGAGGCGATCAAGCTGATCACCGGTGCTGGCGAACCGCTGATCGGACGGCTGCTGCTCTACGACGCGCTCTCGGCCCGGTTCGACACGATACGCTACAAACGCCGCCTGGAAAGGTAAGGACAGACCCTATGACGATCATCCGCCTGGATCAGAGCTTCACGCGCTGGGACGAACTGCTGACACTCATCCTCGCTGCCTTCGCCTCGATGAACGGCAGGATCGACCCGCCATCGTCCGCACTCAAGCTGACGACGAAGTCCCTGGCCGAAAAGGCCGAGGCCGAGATCGGTCATGTCGTCATCGAAGACGAAAAGCTGATCGGCTGCCTGTTTCTGAGGCCGGAGGCCGACTGTCTCTATGTCGGCAAGCTCGCCGTTCTCCCGGAGGCGCAAGGCAGGGGGCTCGGCAAGCGGCTGCTGGCAACCGCCGAGGCGACGGCGGCAGCGCTTGGCCTTGCCGCTTTGCGGCTTGAGACGCGCATCGAACTCACCGAAAATCATGCAGTCTTTGGCGCCTGGGGTTTCTCGAGAACCGCCGAGAAGGCGCATCCGGGCTTTGCCAGAACGACCTTCATCGAGATGCGGAAGATGCTTGCGCCTCAGGCCGGGATCGTCTGAAGCGGGATCAACGCCCGGGGAGCACCCGGTTCGGCGGCCTATGGCCGTCGATGAAGGTGCGGATATTGATGATGACCTTGTCGCCCATATCGATGCGGCCTTCGATCGTCGCCGAGCTCATATGCGGCAGCAGCACGACCTTGCCCTCATTGGCGAGCTTGACGAGCTTCGGGTTGACGGCCGGTTCGTTTTCGAAAACGTCGAGCCCGGCGCCGGCGATCTTGCCCTCCCTCAGGCTTTTGATCAGCGCGCTTTCGTCGACCACGTCGCCGCGCGCGGTGTTGACGAGATAAGCGGTCGGCTGCAGCAGCGCCAGGCGGCGGGCTGAAATCAGATGAAAGGTTGCAGGCGTCGACGGACAATTGACCGAGACGATGTCGACGCGGGCGAGCATCTGGTCGAGGCTTTCCCAATAGGTCGCCTCCAACTCGTCCTCGACGGCCGGATTGACGCGCTTGCGATTGTGGTAGTGGATCGAAAGGCCGAAAGCCTTGGCGCGGCGCGCGACCGCCGTGCCGATGCGACCCATGCCGACGATGCCGATGCGCTTGCCGTGAATGCGCCGGCCGAGCATCCAGGTGGGAGACCAGCCAGCCCACTCGCCCGGCTTGTCGGTCAATACCCGTGCCCCCTCGCCGAGCCGTCTCGGAACAGCGAGAATCAGCGCCATCGTCATGTCGGCGGTGTCCTCGGTCAGGACGTTCGGCGTGTTGGTGACGGTGATGCCCCTGCGCGCCGCCGCCTCGACGTCGATATGGTCGGTGCCGTTGGAGAAGCTCGCAATCAGCTTCATCTGCGGGCCGGCCGCATCGATCAACGCCGCATCGATGCGATCGGTGACGGTCGGCACCAGCACGTCGGCGGTCCGGACAGCCGTCATGAGCTCGGGCACGGAGCGCGGCGCGTCGTCGATGTTCAGCTCGGCATCGAAGAGCTCGCGCATGCGGGTTTCGACGGCATCCGGCAGCTTACGGGTGATGTAGACCTTCGGTTTTTTCTTCGCTGTCATGGCTGCCTGCGGTGCCTTGTTCAGAGGTCTTTAACCAAGAGGGGTGATAATTTTCTCATTCCGGGCAATTTCTACCAGACCCGCACGCGAAGACAAACAAAACTCGTGGTGCAGCCGGCGAATATCACAACCCGGACAGCGTGCAGGCGGGCCTGCCCGTGAATTCGAGCAAACGGATGCCTCCATGCGCAGCAAAGTCCTGAAGTCCTGCCTCGCCCTCGCGATCGCCCTGGTCGCATCGCTCGGCCCCGTCGAATTTGCCCATGCGCAGGCGGCCAAGGGACCGAGCGGCCTGCCGCTGCCGCGCTTCGTCACGCTGAAATCGAAGCGCGTCAACCTGCGCATCGGCCCGGGAACGGATTACGCGGTTTCATGGATGTATTTGAAATCCGGCCTGCCGGTCGAGATCATCCAGGAATACGACAACTGGCGCCGTATCCGCGATGCCGACGGCACCGAAGGCTGGGTCAACCAGTCGCTACTGTCAGGCCAGCGCGCGGCGATCGCCGCACCCTGGATGAAGACGAAGGGCAAGGGCATCTTCGTCAATCTGCGCCGCGAGGCGCAGCCCTCCGCGTCGATCATCGCCAAGCTGGAACCCGGCGTGATGCTGACGATCGGCGAATGCAATGGCGACTGGTGCCGCGCCGAAACCGACGGCGCCACCGGCTGGGTGGCGCAGTCGGAAATCTGGGGCGCGTATCCCGGCGAAGCCTTCAAATAAGCCCTGCCTGCTTGGCGGCCTCGTTGAGCGAGGTCATCGGGCGCGGGCCGATCTGCTGGATGACGATGCCGGCAGCGAGGCAGCCGAGCTTGCCGCAATCTTCCAGCGAGCGTCCCTGGGTATAGCCGTAGAGGAAGCCGGAGGCGAAAAGGTCGCCGGCGCCCGTCGTGTCCACAACTTCCCTGATCCTGATCGCATCGACGTAATAACGCTCCCGGCCCTTCAGGATGACGGCGCCATTCTCACTCATCGTCACGGCGGCGATCTTGCAGTCCGCAGCGATCCTGTTCAGCGCCTCTTCGAAGTCTTCGGTCTGGTAAAGCGACAGCGCTTCCTGGCGATTGGCAAAGACGATATCGACCGTGCCGGAGCGCATCAGATCGAGGAATTCGCCGCGATAACGGTCGACGCAGAAACTGTCGGAGAGCGTCATCGACATTTCGCGGCCGTTTTCATGGGCGATACGGGCGCAGTCGCGAATAGCCTCCTTGGCGCGGGGCGGATCCCAGAGATAACCTTCGAAATAGGTGACCTTGGCGTCGGCAACGACATCGGCCTCGACGTCCTCCGGGCCGAGCTCGACGCAGGCGCCGAGATAGGTATTCATCGACCGTTCGCCATCCTCGGTCACGAAGATCATCGATCGCGCCGTCGGCGGGAAGGTGCCCTTGGGACGGGTCTGGTAGTGAACGCCCTGGGCGCGGATGTCGTGGGTGAAGATTTCGCCGAGCTGATCTTCTGCGACATTGCCGAAATAGGCAGCCTTGCCGCCGAGGTTCGCCACGCCCGCCGCCGTGTTGCCGGCGCTGCCGCCGGAAGCTTCGAGCGCCGGTCCCATGCGCGAATACAAGAGTTCGGCGCGCTCGGCATCGATGAGGTTCATCGCCGCCTTGGTGATCTTGTTATCAATGAGGAACTGGTCGTCGCACCGGGCAATGATATCCACGATGGCGTTGCCGACTGTCAGAACATCGAATCTTGTCATGGAATGGGGAGTCCCGAATTTGTGATATCCGGGGTTCGGTCTTAGCGAAATTTCCGCCGTTTGGAAGGATAAATGGTAATCGACGTCTCTATCTTCGCAAAAGTGCCGCTTATTCGTCATGTCCCTGTCATTTTCGAAACCTACAAATGCTCGCAGGAAGACCGGCATGAGCAGCTTTTAGTTGCAGCCGGACGACGAGGGATGATCCCTTCGATCTTACCGGCGCGGTGCTGACCACGGATGAACTGGCAGCCTCGCGATCCGGATATCCGGCAAGGCCGGAGCGGAAAAGCGGGCCATGCCCGCTTTTTTTGCGTGCGGATGCACTCCATCGGCGACTGCGGGCCGATTGCGTTTTCAACGCCAGGCTTTTGCTGCTAGACCTCGGATACTCCCTCCCCGCAGAGCATCCTTCCTTATGTCAGCCATCATTCTCGACGTCCTTCCCATCTTCATCCTGATCCTCATCGGCTGGGTAATCGTTCGCAGCGGCTTGATGGCATCAAATGTCGGCGATGCGCTCAGCGAATTCGTCTTCAAGATCGCCGTGCCGCTGCTGCTCTTCCGCACCATCGCCGAGGCGGATTTCCATGGCGCCTCGCCCTTCCGGCTCTGGATCGTGTACTTCTCCGGCGTCGCCATCACCTGGACGGCCGGCCATATCGCCGCCACGCGCCTGTTTAACCGTGACGAACGGATCGGCGTGCTGGCCGGCGTTTCCTCGGCTTTCGCAAACAATGTTTTCATCGGGCTGCCGCTCGTCCAGCGAACCGTCGGCGACGAAGGGCTGGTGGCGTTGTCGATCCTGCTTGCCGTGCATCTGCCCGTGATGATGGTCGCCGGCACGGTGTTGATGGAGCATGCGGAACGAAAGATCGCCGGCAAGAGCGACCGGAGCATGATTTACGTGCTTCGCCAGATTGCCGTCAATCTCATCCGCAATCCGCTGGTGATCGGGCTTGCGGCCGGCATGGCCGTGCATCTTTCCGGCCTTACCATGACCGCGACGCTGGCGACGGTCGTCAATCAGATCGCCGGCATTGCCGGCCCTGCAGCGCTGATCTCGCTCGGCATGGCATTGGAAAAATACGGCGTCTCCGGCAATCTCGGCATCGCCAGCGTCACTTCGAGCTTAAAGCTGCTGCTGCTGCCGGGCTGCGTCTGGGCGGTGAGCCGTCTCCTCGGTCTCAGCCCCGAATGGACGGCGGCGATCGTGCTGACCTCCTCCGTGCCGACAGGCGTCAATGCCTGGCTGATCGCCAATCGCTTCGGGGTCGGCCACAGCCTCGCCGCCTCGACAATCTCGGTGACAACGGCGCTCGGGGCTATCACCGTGTCGCTCTGGGCCTATTTCCTCGGCGCCTGAGTAGCTCTCGACAACAAAAGCCCGGCTTGCGGCCGGGCTTCCATGTCGTGCGCGTATGTTGCCGCCTTACTGCGTCGCGGCATTCGGATCCGGCAACGGAACCGGCGAATCGGCGAGCGTGTGCAGGTAGAGGATGACGTTGGCGCGATCCTGATCCTTCGTCAGGCCGGCAAAGCCCATGGCGGTGCCGGGAATGTCCTTCTTCGGCGCCAGAAGGAACTTGTTCAGATTTTCGAAGGTCCACTTCTCGCTGCCGCCCTTGGAGAAATCCTTCATGGCGGAGGAATAGGCGAAGCCTTCATGCCCGGCGATCGGGCGATCTACGACAGCAAAGAGGTTAGGACCGACCTTGTTCGGCCCCCCTTTGGTGGCGTCATGACAGGCCTGACACTTCTTGAAGACCGCTTCACCGGCCTTGGCATCTGCAGAAGCGAGCAATTGCGCAATCGGAACGGCAGCGGCCGGCGCAGCTTCGCCACCGGCGGCAGGGGCCTCTTCGGCGACGATCGCGAAACCTTCCTTTTCCGGCGCTTCGGAATGGAAGATCCCCTCGGACGCGATGGAGACCGACATCAGAACGAAAATCGTTCCGAGCAGCGCCCCCACGGCCGTATTGACGTATGAATTCATCTGCAATGCTCCCCTTGCAGCCGGCAGACCAAACCGGACCATCTTGAAATCGCGCGGAACCTATGTCTTTTGACTGATCGTTGCAACTGTCTAAATGGTCTTATGCGTGAGACTTTTTGACACTTTTTAGCCCGGAATAGAAGGCCCGAACGATGAGTTTAGACGAGGTGCTCGTATTGATCCCGGCGCGCATGGCCTCCACCCGGCTTCCGGGCAAGCCGCTCGCCGATATTTGTGGCCGGCCGATGATCGTGCAGGTGGCGATGCGCGCCAAAGAGGCAGCCATCGGCCGCGTGGTCGTCGCCGTCGACGACCAACAGGTGTTCGATGCCGTTTCCGCCGCCGGCTTCGACGTCGTCATGACCAGCAGGGATCATCAATCGGGTTCCGACCGAATCTTCGAAGCGCTGACGAAAGTCGATCCCGCCGGCAAGGCGAAAATCATCGTCAATGTTCAGGGCGACCTGCCGACGATCGATCCGGAAACCGTGCGCGCGGCCCTGCGCCCGCTCGACAACGAGGCGGTCGATATCGGCACGCTGACGACCGAAATCGACAATGAGGAGGACAAGACCGCGCCGCACATCGTCAAGATCGTCGGTTCGCCGGTCTCAGATACCCGCCTGCACGCCCTCTACTTCACGCGCGCGACTGCACCTCACGGCAAGGGGCCGCTCTATCACCATATCGGCCTTTATGCCTATCGGCGTGCGGCGCTGGAGCGATTCGTCTCGCTCGGCCCGTCGACGCTCGAAAAGCGGGAATCGCTCGAGCAGTTGCGGGCGCTGGAGGCCGGCATGCGCATCGACGTGGAGATCGTTGACACGGTTCCGCTCGGTGTCGATACTCCCGCCGACCTTGAAAAAGCGCGGCGCATCCTCTCCGCCAGAACAGGATGATTTTAGGCTCGGTTGGCCTAAAATCTGAATCCTGTTCTCAATTAAAGAGTTAGAGCATGATGTCGTCCGAAAACCGCTCACACTTTTCGGCATCATGCTCTAAGTCGAACTGACGGAACCATCATGAACATCAAGACCAACAGGATCGCCTTTCAAGGCGAGTTCGGCGCCAATTCCGACATGGCCAGCCGCGACATGTTTCCGACCATGGAGCCGCTGCCCTGCCAGACGTTCGAGGATGCGTTCACCGCGGTCGACAACGGCGACGCCGATCTCGCCATGATCCCGATCGAAAATACGATCGCCGGGCGCGTCGCCGACATCCATCATCTGCTGCCGGAATCGCGGCTGCACATCATCGGCGAATATTTCATGCCGATCCGCTTCCAGCTGATGGTGCTGCCCGGGGTGACCAAGGACGAGATCCGCACGGTGCACAGCCATATCCACGCGCTCGGCCAGTGCCGCAAGATCGTGCGCGCCCATGGTTGGAAGCCTGTCATCGCCGGCGATACCGCAGGCGCTGCAAAACTCGTGAAGGAAACAGGCGATCGCTCGATGGCCGCGCTCGCGCCGCGTCTTGCCGCCGATCTCTACGGGCTGGAGATCGTCGCCGAAAATGTCGAGGATACGGAAAACAACGTCACCCGCTTCGTCGTGCTGTCGCGTGACGAGGAATGGGCGCAGCGCAATTCGGCTGAGGAGAAGGTCGTCACCACCTTCGTCTTCAACGTCCGCAACATTCCGGCCGCGCTCTACAAGGCGCTCGGCGGCTTTGCCACCAACAACATCAACATGACGAAGCTGGAAAGCTACCAGCTCGGCGGAAAATTCGTGGCGACGCAGTTCTACGCCGATATCGAGGGCCATCCGAACGATCCGAACGTTCGCCGGGCCTTGGAGGAACTGCGTTTCTTCTCCGAGAAGGTGCGCATCCTCGGCGTCTACAAGGGGCATGCGATGCGAGGCCTGCTCTAAGCAGGCCCCGTCCATTCAGGCTATTATTTATCCGGCTCGCAGACGCGCAGCCGATGCCCGTCCGGATCGAGCACCACGAAGGTCGGGCCAAAATCCAGCTCCGTCAGTTCCTGGGCAATCGGCAAACCCCGTTGGCGCCAGTCTTCATACTGCCTGGCGACGGCATTTTCCCCCGCCACCATGAAGGCCACTTCGCCGCGGTTGCCGATGGCGGAGGGCTGCGGCTCGACCTTGCTGCGCCGCCAGAGGCCGAGCGTGAAGCCGCCGTCGAGCGGGAAGGCGACGAAATTCGGGGCTTCCACGGCCGGTTCGCGGTTCAAGAGATTCCGGTAGAAGCTGGCGCTTTCGCCGGGATCCTTGACGTAGAGGATAATCAGATTGGGGCTGCTCATTTCGGTTCTCCTGTTGCTGCCAATTGGGGCACCGCGAGAGATCGCCTGCTGCCAATTCATGGCAGCAGGAAGCTGAGCGCGCTGCGAAAGCACGCCCCGTCCTCGACCGGCGGTGTGGATAATGATCGGATAGTCTAAAGCGAAAAACGGCTCTCGCGGCGCGGGCCGCGTCCATCCATGAAGCCGAGGTCGCGCTTGCGGCAATCCGGTGCAGCCTCGAGATCGAGGCTGGTGTGGTTTGCACTGCGAATCCGAAAGATGTTCATGACCAGGCGCAGAAGGCCGGAGTGCGCGGGCTGCCCGACATCGGCGAAGGTTTCGGCCGAAATGACATCGGCAAAGGCGTCAACTGCAAAACGGTCGCTGGTCTGGCGGATGAATGAAGACGTTGCCATGATCGGTACTCCTTTCTTAGTGGATTGAGACTGATCATAACGCCAACTGCTGACAGTTTATGGCAGCAGCGATCACCTCTCGATCGGCACGTCCTGCGTCTCGCGCCACTCCTTGAGAAGCACTGTGCGGCGGCGCGGATAACGCACCTCATGCAGTGCCATGTCGATGATGCGATCGGTGCGGAAATGGCGAAAATCCTGGCGCAGCTCGCACCAGGCCATGAGGACGCGCACGTGCTCGAAATAGCCGAGCGCGAAAGGCCAGACCCGGCGGCGCGAGATCCGGCCCTGCTCGTCGCCGTAATGCAGTTCGAGAATACGCTCCAGGCGGATCGCCCTGCGGATGGCCGAGACATCCGCGCTGTCCTCATCCCGGCGTTTGGGGCCGACGAAGAGAGCGGCCGAATCGATCATGTCGCGCATGTCGTCCGGCAGAACGGCGGCGATCTTGGCCAGAGCGTCGGCGCCGGCACCGGCAAGACGCGGTTCAGCGGCGCGGGCGACCCAGCGCGAGCCGAGCACCAGTGCCTCGAGCTCCTCCTCGGAAAACATCATCGGCGGCAGCATGAAGCCGGGCTTCAGCACATAACCGATGCCGGCTTCGCCTTCGATCATCGCGCCCTGGGCCTGCAGGCTGGCGATATCGCGATAGAGTGTCCGCAGGCTGACGCCGGTCTCCTGAGCGAGCACGGTGCCGGTCACCGGCCGCCGATAACGCCGAAGCGTCTGGAGCAGCGTCAGGAGCCGTTCCGAACGGGCGACGGGCATGGCACTAGCGCTTCCACTCCACCCAGTCGCGCATCAGGCGATGGGCGATCGCTCCTTTCGGCGGCGATGCCTTGCCATTGGCGCCGGGGCGCTCCAGCATTTCGAGCGTCTCTTCGCGAGTGAACCAGCGGCAATCCTCGAGCTCCGTCTCATCCCGTTTGATCTCGGTGGATTTCGCCTCGGCGTAACAGCCGATCATCAGCGAATGCGGCATCGGCCAGGGCTGCGAGGCGTGATAGCGGATGCGACCGGTGCGGATGCCCGATTCTTCCAGCGTTTCGCGGCGCACCGCATTCTCGATGGTCTCACCCGGCTCGACGAAGCCGGCAAGACAAGAATACATGCCGGGCGAAAAATGCGGGCTGCGGCCGAGCAGGCAGAGGTCGCGGCTCTCATCGATCGTCAGCATGATGACGACGGGATCGGTGCGGGGAAAGATCATGTGCTCGCAGGCGGCACAGACACGCTTGTAACCGCCGATATGAATCTCCATCGCCGAGCCGCAGCGGCCGCAGAAGCGGTTGTCGCCGTTCCAGCGGATGAGGCTTGCAGCCTGGGCGAATTCGCCAAGCAGCACCTCATCGATCAGCATTTCGCGAAACAGCGTGCGGCCGTCGGCGGGCTTGTATTGGCTGGCGAGATCCTCGACGTCGATGCCGACGGGCACGGCAAGTCGCGGCTCGCCTGATTTGCGGTAGCCGAGAAGCACCGTCTCATCCCAATCCGGCTGCAGTTCCTGCAGCTCGTAGCGGGCAAAGAGCGGATCGAGCACCTGGCCGTCATGCTTCAGCACCAGCTTGTCCCTGGCGAAGGCGAAGATATGCGTGCCTTCCCTGGCTAGCGCCTTTTCGACCGACTGTTCGTCGCGATGTTCGGAATCGCGATTGAGGTCGTTGGCGGCAAAGGCGGTGAGATTGCTGGGTTCCGGATGCGGCACGTCCGAATCGAAAAGCGAATGACTCATGATGAAAGGGCTTCCCGCAGCTTCGCTATGAATTCGTCTCTCTTCCCGTCCTCGTAGGGCTCAGCTCGCCCGAAGCCCCAGACAGGACCCGGCCAGTTGGCATCGCCTTCGAAGCGGGCAATGACATGAACATGAAGCTGGCGGACGATGTTGCCAAGAGCCCCGACATTGATTTTTGTCGCCCCGGTAATCTGCTTGAGCGCTTTGGCGACGAGCTCCGTCTCGAAGGCGAGCAGCACCTGGTCGAGCGGCGTCAGCTCGAAGATTTCGGTGATATCGGCCCGGCGCGGCACGAGAATGAGCCAGGGCCAGCGGGCATCCCTCGACAATCTCAGATCACAGAGGCCTGTGACCATGACGCTGATGCTGTCGTTTTCCAGCCGGGGGTCAAGCGAAAAGCCGTTCAAGGGACATTCCTCCTGTCTTTTCCAACGACTAGCAGTTTTTTATCATGTTGGCTTGCTTTTGATGACGATATTGCCGATATGTGCATCCGGGAGGTTGGTGGTGGACGAGCCACTCGCCAACCGGGTCAGGTCCGGAAGGAAGCAGCCCTAACGAGCCCGGCACGGGTCATCGTGCCAGCCTCCCACCTTCTCTTTACGAAGTGCCCGACGATCCGGGCGACAAGCAGGGCGATGAGCGACACCGAGCGACAATCAAAAGATGCCGCCTCGACGGGCACCGGATACCGGGTGCTGGCTCGCAAATACCGCCCCAAGGATTTCACGGACCTGATGGTCGGCCAGGAGCCGATGGTCCGCACCCTCACCAACGCCTTCGAAACTGGCCGCATCGCGCAGGCCTACATGCTGACCGGCGTGCGCGGCGTCGGCAAGACGACGACGGCACGCATCCTGGCGCGGGCGCTGAACTACAAGACATCAGAGATCGACAAGCCGACGATCGACCTTCGTGTGCCCGGCGAACACTGCCAGGCGATCATGGAAGGCCGGCATGTCGACGTGATCGAGATGGACGCCGCATCCCATACCGGCATCGACGATATAAGAGAGATCATCGAGCAGGTGCGTTACCGGCCGGTTTCGGCGCGCTACAAGGTCTATATCATCGACGAAGTGCACATGCTGTCGACGCAGGCCTTCAACGGGTTGTTGAAGACGCTCGAAGAGCCGCCGGAACATGTGAAGTTCATCTTCGCCACCACCGAAATCCGCAAGGTGCCGATCACCGTGCTGTCGCGCTGCCAGCGCTTCGACCTGCGCCGCATCAGCGCGTCGGACCTCGTCGGACTGTTTTCGACGATCGCGGCCAAGGAAGGCATCGAGGCGGAAGCGGACGCGCTGGCGATGATCGCGCGCGCCGCCGAGGGCTCGGCCCGCGACGGCCTGTCGCTGCTCGATCAGGCGATCGCCCATGGCGCCGGCGCCGTGCAGGCGGAAGCCGTGCGCGGCATGCTCGGCCTTGCCGACCGCGCCCGGATCGTCGATCTCTTCCAGCATATCGTCAAGGGCGATGTCGCCGGCGCCCTCGGCGAATTCCAGAGCCAGTACGAGGCCGGCGCCAATCCGGTCGTGGTGCTGACCGATCTTGCCGATTTCACCCATCTGGTGACGCGGCAGAAATATGTGCCGGATGCGGCAAACGATCCTTCGCTCAGCGAGATCGAGCGCACGAAAGCGGCTGAATTCGCCAGGGGCGTTGCGGTGACGACGCTGTCGCGCATCTGGCAGATGCTACTGAAGGGTATTCCCGAAACGGAAGGCTCGTCACGCACGGCAGGGGCCGCCGAAATGGTGCTGATCCGGCTGGCGCATGCGGCGCATCTGCCGGCTCCCGAGGATGCGGCGCGGCGGCTTGCCGAATTTTCCGGCGACAATGCCGGTCCGCGCCCCGCCTCCCCGCCTTCCGGCAATGGCGGCGGCAGCGGAACCCGCGTTCCCTATCAAAGCAGTGTCACGGCCCGCGCTCCTGAAATCTCACCGAGCCCGCCGCAGCCGTCCGCACCGGTGGCGATGCTACGCGCCGTGCCGAGCAGCCAGCCGGAGACGATGCCTGTCGGGAGAATTGAGACGAAACCGGCTGAGGCACCGAAGCCGCTCGTCCGGGTCAATTCGATCAGCGATATTGTCGACCTTGCCGCCGAAAAGCGTGACGTCAAGCTGAAGGCGCTGGTACGCAACTTCGTGCGGCCCGTGCGCATCGAGCCTGGCCGGTTGGACGTGAATCTCACCGAGGGCGCGCCTGGCACGCTGCTGAACGAGCTTGCCGTCAAACTCAAGGAATGGACAGGCATCCACTGGATCGTCAGCACCAGCCGCGAAGAAGGCGGGCCGACGATGGTGGAGGCGGAGGCCAAGGCGCAGCAACAACGGGTCAGCGATGCGCGCCAGGACCCCGATGTCGCGGCCATTCTTGCGCAGTTTCCGGGCGCCAAGATCATCGACGTGCGCGTCAGGGCGCCGACGCCGGAGGAGGAGGCGGAAGAGATCACACCGCCCGCTGTCGCCGAATCCGAAGAAGGTGATATCCTGCCCGGCGACGACATAGAATTCTAAGGTTTCAAGAAGGAGCGAGACGATGCGCGACATCATGGGCATGATGGGCAAAGTCAAGGAAATGCAGGCCAAGATGGAGCAGATGCAGGCGGAGATCGCCGAGCTCACCGCCGAAGGCAAGGCCGGTGGCGGCCTCGTCACCGTCGTCATCTCGGGCAAGGGTGAGCTCAAGAGCCTGAAGGTCGACCCGTCGCTCTTCAAGGAGGACGATGTCGAAATCCTCGAGGACCTGATCGTCGCCGCCCATAAGGACGCCAAGGACAAGGCCGAGGCTCTCGCCGCTGAAAAGACCAAGGCGCTGACCGCCGGCCTGCCGATCCCGCCGGGCTTCAAGCTGCCGTTCTGATAGCAGGCAATTCGAATTCCGGTTACGTCGCTCGGTGCGGCTATTGCGCTCGCGTTGCGCGGAAGAAAACCGTTCTCAGCGCTGCATTTCCAGCTTCGCCCGCAGCTTGTAGTGAATGGGAGCGGCGAGATATCGCGCCCGGTCCGCCTCCGAAAGCCGTCGGCCGAAGGTTTCCATCACCTCCGGCATCATGACCCTTTCTCCGGGAAAGGGTTGGTGCTCAACCGGCATTCGGGCTTCGGCGATGCCGCCGCGGATGACGCGGCAATAGATTCCAGGGCGGGCGGCATCGGTATAGCGCTTGACGAATTTCGGATCGGCCATCCTGGCGGCGAAGGTGGCGCAGGGAATGCGGCATGACGTGACTTCGAGGACGAGATCGCCTGATGAGAAGCGGTCGCCGACAGCGGCGTCGCGGTTGTCGAGATCCGCGATCACCATGTTTTCACCGAAGGTGCCGGGCTCGTAGGGGCGGCCGAGTTGCTGCGCCCACCAGTCGATCGTCAGCGATCCCTCGACATAAACTGCCTGATCGACGCCGCCATGATGTTTGCGGTTGCAGATGGCGTCGCCGACGAGACCTTGAGCATCGATCATCACGGCGCCGTTGACGGCATGTTTGAAAATGCCGGTCTTGTAGCTCTTGCCGGCGAGCCTTTCCGGATTGCCGGTGCAAAGCGCCAGGATTTTCATGGGGCAGCCGATCCTCCGACGATTCCGTTTTCGTTGCATATCAGTTAAGAACGGCGCATGGCAAAACGAGTCACCGGCCCCGAGATCGAAAAACTCATCCAGCTTCTGGCAAAGGTGCCGGGCCTCGGGCCGCGCTCGGCCCGCCGGGCGGCACTGCATCTGATCAAGAAGAAGGACCAGCTGCTGGGGCCGCTGTCGAATGCGCTGGGCGAAGCCTATGACAAGGTGAAGATTTGCTCGCGCTGCGGCAATGTCGATACTGTCGATCCTTGTACCGTCTGCACCGATACGCAGCGCGATCAATCCATCATCATCGTCGTCGAAGATGTCTCCGACCTCTGGGCGCTGGAGCGGGCCGGCGCGATGAACGCCGCCTATCACGTTCTCGGCGGCACGTTGTCGCCGCTCGACGGGATCGGGCCCGATGATCTCAATATCCGCGGGCTGATCGACCGGATCGGCGAAGGCGGCATCCGCGAGCTGATCATCGCCGTCAACGCCACCGTCGAGGGGCAGACGACGGCACACTACATCACCGACCAGCTGCAGGGGCTCGACGTCAAGATCACGCGGCTGGCCCATGGCGTGCCGGTCGGCGGTGAACTCGATTATCTCGACGAGGGCACGCTGGCGGCGGCGCTACGGGCGCGGACGGTGATATGAGAGGCTTACGTATGTTGCATGGCACCCCCCTCTGCCCTGCCGGGCATCTCCCCCACAAGGGGGGAGATCGGCAAGATGCACCGGCCCCGCGAAATCCTAATCGTGAGCCAAGCGGCTCCGCTCCCCTGCCGCGTTTGATTGGGGCAACAGCGTGCCCCCAGCCGATCTCCCCCCTTGTGGGGGAGATGTCCGGCAGGACAGAGGGGGGTGTTCCAAGAGGCCTGCGAATACTCGCATTGGCGATAATGACGGCCCTACTTCCTCTCCCCTCCTATGCAGCCCCTTCGAAAGCCGATGTCGAAGCGCAGTTCGAAAACTGGGTGCAGAAGGACCTCTGGCCGCAGGCCAAGGCAGGCGGCATTTCCGAGAAGACTTTTAAGGCCGCGTTCTCCGGCATCACGCTGAACTGGAACCTGCCCGATCTCGCCCCGCCCGGCTTCCCGCCGCCGAAGGAGCAGAAGCAGACGCAAGCCGAATTCTCCTCGCCAGGCCCTTATTTCAACGAGGACCATCTGAAGAGGCTTGCCGCAACCGGGCAAGGCTTTGCCGGGCAATATGGCTCGACGCTGAAACGGATCGAGAAGACCTATGGGGTGCCGGGGTCGATCGTGCTGGCCATCTGGGGCCGGGAGACCGGCTTCGGCGCGGCGAAGATCCCGAATTCGGCGATCGAGGTGCTTGCGACCAAAGCCTTCATGTCGACCCGCAAAGAAATGTTCCGCACCGAGCTGGTGGCGGCCCTGCATATTCTCGACGGCGGTGACGTGACGCCCGCTGATTTCAAGAGCTCGTGGGCCGGCGCGCTCGGCCAGCCGCAATTCATGCCGACAAGCTACCTGAAATATGCGGTGGATTTCGACGGCGACGGCCACCGCAATATCTGGACCTCGGTGCCGGACACACTCGCCTCGATTGCCAATTACCTGGTCAAGAAGGGCTGGCAGCGCGATCGTGACTGGGGCTTCGAGGTCTCGATCCCGGAGGCAGTCTCCTGCGCGCAGGAGGGTCCAGACCTCGCGAAGCCGCTTTCGCATTGGGCTTCGCTCGGCATCGCGCGCATCTCCGGCAAGGACTTTCCCGCAAGCGAGATGAAGGCTGAGGGCATGATGCTGGTGCCGGCAGGCCGCGACGGGCCGGAATTCATCGTCACGCCGAATTTCTACATCATCAAGGAGTACAACAACTCCGATCTCTACGCGCTCTTTATCGGCAATCTCGCCGACCGAATCGGCTCCAACGGCGGCGCCTTCCAGGGCCGGTGGGGCGATGTCGGCAAGATGCTGCGTTCGGATGTCGCCGCCATGCAGAAGGCGCTGGAGCGGCAGGGCTATGATGTCGGCGGTTCCGACGGCCTGCCGGGTTACAAGACGCGGCGTTCTATCGGTCAGTGGCAAGCGAAGAACGGCATGAAGCCGACCTGCTTTCCGGAGGCCACGATGAAAGGCAAGCTGAAGTAGCCGTTTTCAGAGACTGCGCTTCAGCCCTTCATGGCTCGCGAGGAAGCCGAGCTTCTCGTAGAAGCGGATCGAATCCGTGCGCGCCTTTTCCGATGTTAGCTGCACGATACCGCAGCCGCGCTCGACACATTGGGCGATCGCCCATTCGATGAACTCGGAGCCGAGGCCGGAGCCGCGGAAATCCCGCGCGATTCGCACGCTTTCGATCTGCCCGCGCCACATGCCCGCCCTCGACAGGCCGGGAATGAAGCTCAGCTGTAGGCAGCCGACAACTTGATCGTCCGCATCGCTTGCCACGGCGAGCATCTGGTTGGCATCCGCCTCGATTGCGGCGAAAGCGGAGAGATAACGCGCATCGATGGGATCCGAGACGACCTCCCTGGCGCTGCCGAGATCGTCATCGGCCAAGAGCCGGACGATCTCGGCAAGATCGGATTGGCGGGCGAGCCTGAAACTGTACATGCCTCTCCTCAATGATGCAGATCGATCGGCGCTTTATGGAAGACGTCATCGCCCGGCGGGATGGCCTGACGCTCGATCATACGATGAACATGGGGCGGGCCTTCGCCGCGGTGAAGCGCGCGCAGCCTGTCGATGTTTTCCGCATCGGCCTGGGTGCGCCGCTGGTTATGTCTGATGTATTCGACCCAGGTCGGCGTATGGTAGCTTTCCGTCCACAGCCCGGGATTTTCGAGATCACGCATCAAGGCCCAGTGCCTTGCGCCGTCGCGGATACGGATGCGGCGCCGCTCGCCCATCAGCGCCATGAATTCGGCAAGGTCGGCATCGGCGATCTCGTAGTCGACCTGGATGACGATCGGGCCGCTGCGCGGCGTGATGTCGAGGCTGAGCGCAGGCGCGGTGAAGCGGTTCAGCGGATCGAGATTGAGCGAGGCGAAGGCCGGCATCGAAAACCGCAAACCGATCGCAATGCCGAGCAGCATGACGACGGATGACATCAGCAGCGCATCGGCGACGCCGTAGCGGTCGGCGGCCACACCCCAGAGCCAGCTGCCACCGGCAATGCCGCCGAAAGTGACGGTCTGGTAGAGCGACAGCGCGCGGCCGACCACCCAGCGCGGCGTCGAGAGTTGGACGATGGTGTTGAAGAGCGACAGTGCCGAGACCCAGCAGGCGCCGGCGACGAGCAGCCCCGCTGAGGTGAGGACGGCACTTGGACTAACCGCGGCGATGACGGCGCTCAGCGCAAAGCCAGCAAAGGCCAGGCGGATGATCATCTCGCTGGAAAAGGCCTGGCGAATTTTCGCACTCAGCACGGCGCCGCCGATTGCGCCGATGCCGAAAGCGCCGAGCATGAAGCCATAGGTCAGCGGTCCGCCGGCAACCAGATCGAGGGCGACGATCGGCAGCAGCGCCAGAATCGAACTGGCGCCGATGCCGAAGATGAGCCCCCTGACCAGGACCTTTTCGAGATTGGGCGACATCGAGACATAACGCAGGCCGGCGAAGATGGCGCTGGCGAGCGCCTCGCGCGGCAGGGTCGCAACGGGCGTGTTTGGCCGCCAACGCGACAAAGCGTAGATCAACGGCAGGTAACTCAAAGTATTCACCGCGAAGGCCGCGGCAGCGCCTGCGGCCGCCACGATCGCGCCACCGATCGCCGGGCCGACGCTGCGGGTGATGTTGAAACCCATGCTGTTCAGCGTGACCGCGCCCGGCAGATCCGCGCGCGGCACCATGTCGCCGACGGAGGCCTGCCAGGAAGGATTGTTGAGCGCAGTGCCGCAGCCGATCAGGAAGGTGAAGAAGAGCAGCAGCCAGGGCGTGATCCAGCCGAGAAGCGCGCAAGCCGTCAGCAGGGCCGAGACCGTCAGCATCATGCACTGCGCCGTCAGCATGACGCGGCGACGGTCGTAATTGTCGGCGAGCGCCCCGGATATCAGCGAAAACAGCATGATCGGCAGCGCCGTCGAGGTCTGAACCAGCGCCACCATATCTTCCGAAGCGGTGATCGTCGTCATCATCCAGGCAGCGCCCACCGCCTGGATCAGGCCGCCGAAATTCGAGGAAAGGCTCGCAACCCATATGGCGCGATAGGTCTCGTGCCGCAAAGGCGCCAATGTCGACGAAGTATACGCCACGATTCCTCCCGTTTTGCCGTCCGGCCCCAAGGCAATATATGCGCAAGACCGAGGCTGGCCATAGACGCATCCACGCCCTGACAAGCGAATTGGCTGAGACCTTGCAATTTCGTAAAAACCGGACTATATGCGTCTCAAATTCTTGATCGCTTGATGAAGAGTGGGCCGCAAGGACCCGCTCTTTTTTATTAGCGCGATCGCCCGAACAGCAGAAATTGCGAGGAGCGCACCGCTTGTCGGACATGACAAACGCAGACAACGAAGTTGAGCCGCGACTGATTACCGAAACTGGGCTCGACCAGCGTCTTGCCGATATCATCGAACCCGTGCTCGTCGGCATGGGCTTCCGGCTGATCCGCGTGCGCATGTTGAACCAGAACGGCATGACGATGCAGGTGATGGCTGAGCGCAACGACGGGACGATGACGGTTCAGGACTGCGAAGAAGTCTCGATGGCGATTTCTCCCGTCCTCGATGTGGAAGATCCGATCGATAAAGAGTATCATCTCGAGGTGTCTTCGCCCGGCATCGACCGTCCGATGGTGCGGAAATCCGACTTCGTCCGCTGGCAAGGCCACCTGGTGAAATGCGAGACGTCGATCATGATCGGCAATCGCAAGCGTTTCCGTGGCAAAATCGTCGAAGCGGACGCGGATTGTTTTACGCTTGAGCGCGACCAGATCGCTTATGGGGAAGAGCCGAAAGTCTCCATTCCCTTCACGGCGCTTAGCGATGCGAAGCTCATTCTGACTGACGATCTGATCCGCGATGCATTGCGCGCCGACAAGCTGGCTAAAGCGCAGGCCGCCAACCAGAACGAAGCGGACGAGCAGGAATAACCGATTAACAGACCGCTCCCAGGGACGGGAACCCCGGAGTAAAGACGGAGAAACAAGACAATGGCAGTCAGTGCGAACCGGCTCGAACTTCTGCAGATCGCAGATGCAGTGGCGCGCGAAAAGGTCATCGACCGCGAGATCGTGCTTGCCGCAATGGCCGATGCCATTCAGAAGGCGGCACGCTCGCGTTACGGCACCGAGTCCAACATCCGCGCCGACATCAATCCGAAGACCGGAGAAATCCGGCTGCAGCGCCTGCTCGAAGTCGTCGACAAGGCCGAAGATTATTCGACGCAGATCCCGCTCGAGCTCGCCCGCGACCGCAACCCGGACGCCGCACTCGGCGATTTCATCGCCGATCCGCTGCCGCCGATGGATTTCGGCCGTATCGCCGCACAGTCCGCCAAGCAGGTGATCGTGCAGAAGGTGCGTGAAGCCGAACGCGATCGCCAGTTCGACGAATTCAAGGATCGCGTCGGCGAAATCGTCAACGGCACCGTCAAGCGCGTCGAATACGGCAATGTCATCGTCGATCTCGGCCGTGGCGAAGGCATCATCCGCCGCGACGAAATGATCCCGCGCGAAAACGTGCGCTATGGCGATCGCGTCCGCGCCTATGTCTATGACGTCCGCCGTGAGCAGCGCGGCCCGCAGATCTTTCTGTCGCGCACGCATCCGCAATTTATGGTGAAGCTCTTCACCATGGAAGTGCCTGAAATCTACGACGGCATCATCCAGGTGAAGTCGGTCGCCCGCGATCCGGGCTCGCGCGCCAAGATCGCCGTGATCTCGAACGACAGTTCGATCGATCCGGTCGGCGCCTGCGTCGGTATGCGCGGTTCGCGCGTTCAGGCCGTCGTCGGCGAGCTTCAGGGTGAGAAGATCGACATCATTCCGTGGAGCCAAGATCCGGCGACCTTCGTCGTCAACGCCCTGCAGCCGGCCGAAGTCGCCAAGGTCGTTCTCGACGAGGATGCCGAGCGCATCGAAGTCGTCGTTCCCGACGAGCAGCTGTCGCTTGCGATCGGCCGTCGTGGCCAGAACGTTCGCCTGGCGTCGCAGCTGACCGGCTGGGACATCGACATCATGACTGAGGCCGAGGAATCGGAACGCCGCCAGAAGGAATTCAACGAGCGCACCAACCTGTTCATGGATTCGCTCGACGTCGACGAGATGGTCGGCCAGGTTCTGGCCTCGGAAGGCTTCGCCGCCGTCGAGGAACTCGCTTATGTCGATCTCGACGAAATTTCTTCGATCGACGGATTCGACGAAGATACGGCGCAGGAAATCCAGACCCGCGCTCGCGAATTCCTCGAGCGTCTCGAAGCCGAGATGGACGAGAAGCGCAAGGCGCTCGGCGTTCAGGACGAGCTGCGCGAAATCGACGGCATGACCGCCCAGATGATGGTGGCGCTCGGCGAAGACGGCATCAAGTCGATCGAGGATTTCGCCGGCTGCGCCGCTGACGATCTCGTCGGCTGGACGGAACGCAAGAACGGCGAAACGAAGAAGTTCGAAGGCCTGTTCTCGAAATTCGACGTCTCGCGCGTCGAGGCCGAACAGATGATCGTCCAGGCTCGGCTTGCGGCCGGCTGGATCACCGAAGAGGACCTGGCGAAGGGGACCGAAGAAGAGGTCACCGAAGCCGAACAGGAAGCATGATGACCACGCATGAGCCGGACGCTCTTCCTGAGGACGACGATCTTGCAGGTTATGACGTGAACGGACGCATGTGCATCGTGACGCGTGAAAGCGGATCGCCGGATGAGCTGATCCGCTTCGTCGCGGCTCCCGACGGAACCGTCGTCGCCGACCTGAAGCGCGAGCTTCCGGGACGCGGATGCTGGGTGAAAGCCGACCGGTCGCTGGTCGACAAGGCGGTGGCGAAGAAGCTCTTCGCCCGCGCGCTGAAAAGCGATGTGAAGGCTGCAGACGATCTCGGCGCGAATGTCGACCGGCTGCTGGCGGCGCAATTAATGCAGATGATGAACATGGCGCGCAAAGCCGGCCAGTTCATCAGCGGCTCCGCGAAAGTGGATGCCGCAGTGAGAAGCGGAGCAGCCCTTGCGGTGTTCCACGCGACTGAAGCAGCGGACGACGGAGTCCGGAAAATCGACCAGGCCCGCAAGGCCTGGCACCTCGGAATGGAGACCGAGGAGGAGATACCTTCCTACCGCTTCTTCTCGGAGAGCGAAATGGAAGGCCTGATGGGCCAGAATGCTTTTATCCATGCCGCAGTGCTTGCAGGGCAGGCGGGTGAAGGTGTAGTGAAGCGCGCAAAGATGCTCGAACAGTACCGTATTGGCGGTCAGTCCCGGGCAGCGGGCGGCGCTGGCCGGCAAAAACAATGAGACGGTCACCGGCATCGGCCGGTCTCATTCTCATTGATCGACAGTATTTGAACGACAGGGTCTGATCTCGTCATCGCTCCCTGTCCGAAGGAACGGGAACGAATGACCGATAGTAACGACGACAAGACACTCAGCGTAACGGGCAAGAAGACGCTTACCCTGAAACCATCGGGGATGAGCCAGGGCACCGTTCGCCAGGATATGGGTCGGGGTCGCACCAAAGCGGTCGTGGTCGAGACCCGCAAGCGGCGCCCGATGCGCCCGGAAGACGAAAAGCCGATCACGCCCGCTGCCCCCGCGGCCCCGGTCCGCGCAGCCGAACCGGCGCCGGCGCCCGTTCAGGCGCGTCCGCCGCAGCCGACGCCTGCACCGCGGGTTCATCAGCCGGGCAACAGCCAGACCAATCAGCGTCCGCAGCAGTCCTATCAGCCGCAGCGCTCGAACGATCGTCCGCGCCCTGTCGTGCTGAACCATCTGTCGCCGGAAGAGATGGACGCCCGCCGCCGTGCGCTTGCCGAATCCCAGGCGCGTGACGCACAGGATGCGATCCGCCGCGCCGAGGAAGACAAGCGCCGCGCCGCCGAGGAGATTGTCCGCAAGGCAGCCGAAGCAGAAGAAGCCGCCCGCAAGGCAGCCGAAGAGGCTGCCCGGCAGGCCGAGGCACCCGCTGTCGCTGAACCGGCAGCCGCTGAGGCAGCACCGGCTCCCGTCGCCGCCGAAGCTCGTTCGGACGCTCCGCGGCCTGCTGCTGCACGCCGGCCTGATGCTGCAGCCCCCGCTGCCGCCCGTCCGGCGCCAGGCGCCGCCGCGCCGGCCGGTGCCCGTGGCCGTCGCCCTGAAACGGAAGACGAAGATCGTGGCGCAGCACGCGGCGGTCCCGCCCGTGGCCGCGTCGTTCGCCCCGAACCCGCAAAACCGGTGACGACGCGTCCGAAGACGGATGAAGAGCGCCGCCGCGGCAAGCTGACCATTACCACCGCCGACGCGGACGGCGACGACAACGCCCGCGGCCGTTCGCTTTCGGCAATGCGCCGCCGGCAGGAGAAATTCCGCCGCAGCCAGATGCAGGAAACGCGCGAGAAGATCTCCCGCGAAGTCGTCCTGCCCGAAACCATCACCATTCAGGAACTGTCGCAGCGCATGTCCGAACGCGCCGTCGACGTCATCAAGTACCTGATGAAGGAAGGCCAGATGATGAAGCCGGGCGACGTCATCGACGCCGACCTTGCGGAACTCATCGCCGGCGAATTCGGCCATACTGTCAGACGCGTGTCGGAGTCCGACGTCGAACTCGGCATCTTCAACGTCTCCGACGAGGCCGGCGAACTGGTTTCACGCCCGCCCGTCGTCACCATCATGGGCCATGTCGACCACGGCAAGACCTCGCTGCTTGACGCCATCCGCCATGCCAATGTGGTTTCCGGCGAAGCCGGTGGCATCACCCAGCATATCGGCGCCTATCAGGTGGAGCAGAACGGCCAGAAGATCACCTTCATCGACACGCCAGGCCACGCCGCGTTCACGGCGATGCGTGCCCGCGGCGCGCAGGCTACCGACATCGCAATCCTGGTCGTTGCAGCCGACGACAGCGTGATGCCGCAGACGATCGAATCGATCAATCACGCCAAGGCGGCTGGCGTTCCGATCATCGTTGCGATCAACAAGATCGACAAGCACGAGGCCGATCCGCAGAAGGTCCGCAACCAGCTGCTGCAGCACGAAGTCTTCGTTGAAACCATGGGCGGTGAAGTGCTCGACGTCGAGGTTTCGGCCAAAACAGGCAAGAACCTCGACAAGCTGCTCGAGGCGATCCTGCTGCAGGCCGAAATTCTCGACCTCAAGGCCAATCCCGACCGGACGGCGGAAGGCACCGTTATCGAAGCCCAGCTCGACCGCGGCCGTGGTTCAGTCGCGACTGTGCTCGTCCAGAAGGGCACGCTGCGTCCGGGTCAGATCATCGTCGCCGGCGATGTCTGGGGCCGTGTGCGTGCGCTGGTGACGGACAAGGGCGACCATGTGAAGGAAGCAGGTCCCGCGACTCCGGTCGAGGTCCTCGGTCTTTCCGGCACGCCGCAGGCAGGCGACAAATTCGCTGTCGTCGAAAGCGAGAGCCGCGCCCGCGAAATCTCGGAATACCGTCAGCGTCTTGCCCGCGACAAGGCGGCTGCCCGCCAGTCTAGCCAGCGCGGCTCGCTGGAACAGATGATGATCCAGCGCCAGAGCGCCGGTATCAAGGAGTTCCCGCTTGTCATCAAGGGCGACGTGCAGGGCTCGATCGAAGCGATTGCCGGCGCGCTGGAGAAGCTCGGCACCGATGAAGTCCGCGCCCGCATCGTCCATTCAGGCGCAGGCGGCATCACCGAGTCGGACATCTCGCTCGCCGAAGCTTCGAACGCCGCCATCATCGGCTTCAACGTTCGCGCCAATGCGCAGGCACGCCAGTTCGCCGAACGCCAGGGCCTCGAAATCCGCTACTACAACATTATCTACGATCTCGTGGATGACGTGAAGGCGGCGATGTCGGGCCTGCTGTCGCCGGAACGGCGCGAAACCTTCATCGGCAATGCCGAGATCCTGGAGGTGTTCAACATCACCAAGGTCGGCAAGGTCGCAGGCTGCCGTGTCGTCGAAGGCAAGGTCGAGCGCGGGGCAGGCGTCCGCCTCATCCGCAACGACGTCGTCGTCCACGAAGGCAAGCTCAAGACCCTCAAGCGCTTCAAGGACGAAGTCTCCGAAGTGCCCATGGGCCAGGAGTGCGGCATGGCCTTCGAAAATTACGAGGACATGCGCGTCGGCGACGTCATCGAGTGCTTCCGCGTCGAACACATCACGCGCACGCTCTAACCGCCAGGCGCCTCGCGCAACAACAGCTTTCCAGAAGCCATCCGCCAGCCGGCGGATGGCTTCTGGTATCTGGCGGCCTTGACCTTTGCAGCCAAAAGAGTCATGGACGCTCTCCTTTGACGGGTTCGATTCCCAGCCGCATCGGCAAACAGAGATAACAATGACCAGACCAACATCCTCCGCGCCTTCGCAGCGCATGCTGCGCGTTGGCGAACAGGTCCGCGCCGCGATCACCCAGGTATTGCAGCGCGGCGAAGTGCGCGACGACATCATCGAGGCAACCGTGATCTCAATCTCGGAAGTGCGTATGTCGCCCGACCTCAAGATCGCCACCGCTTATGTGACGCCGCTCGGCGTTTCCGACCACAGCATCGTCATCGAGGCGTTGAACCGCCATGCGAAGTTCATCCGCGGCCGGCTCGGACCGCAGCTCCGGCAGATGAAATACATGCCGGAGGTGCGTTTCCGCGACGATACCAGCTTCGACAATTACAAGAAGATCGACGAGCTCTTGCGTTCGCCCGAGGTGAGCCGCGATCTCGACGGCGACAACGACGAACAATAACAGAAGAGACGCATGTCCAAACCACGCAAACCCAAGGGCCGGCCGATTTCCGGCTGGCTGATCCTCGACAAGCCGGTGGATTTCGGCTCGACGGAAGCCGTTTCCAAGCTCAAATGGCTCTACAAGGCGCAGAAGGCCGGCCATGCCGGCACCCTCGACCCGCTTGCCTCCGGCATGCTGCCGATCGCGCTCGGCGACGCGACCAAGACCGTTCCCTATGTGATGGACGGCCGGAAAATCTATGAGTTCACCGTCAGCTGGGGCGAGGAGCGCGCTACCGACGATCTCGAAGGCGATGTGACCCAGAGCTCGGAAAGACGCCCGACCGAGCAGCAGATCCGCGATATCCTGCCCCGCTATATCGGCACGATCAGCCAGGTGCCGCCGCAGTTTTCCGCCATCAAGATCGCAGGTGAACGCGCCTATGATCTGGCCCGCGACGGGGAAGCCGTCGAGATTCCCTCACGCGAAGTTGAGATATTCCGGCTGACCCTGCTTGCCTGCCCGGATGCGAATACCGCGCATTTCGAAGTAGAATGCGGCAAGGGCACTTATGTCCGGGCGCTTGCACGCGATTTCGGCCGCGAGCTCGGCTGCTACGGCCATATATCGGGCCTGCGGCGCACTTTCGTCGCGCCTTTCCAGGAAGAAGCCATGGTGCCGCTTGCCAATCTCGTGGCGCTCGAAGCGATCGAGGACATGGATGAGCGGCTCGCCGCCCTCGACGCATTGCTGATCGACACATGCGAGGCGCTTTCCGCCCTGCCTCACCTCGTCATCAACGACGACCAGGCGCACCGGCTGAAGATGGGCAATCCGATCCTGGTGCGCGGCCGCGATGCGCCGATTGCCGAAAGCGAAGCTTATGCTACGGCTCGCGGCAGGCTGATCGCGATCGGCGAGATCGGCCAGGGCGAGTTTCGCCCAAAGCGGGTTTTTGCCTGAGTTTACAGCTGACGGTTGCCATGCGGTGGCGATGCGATATCTTCCTTTCCGGCCATAACGGCCCGAGGGGAGAATTATGCGCGCAATCGCAATTGCAATACTGACGTTCTTTTCGATGGTCCTGACCGTCGCCGGCGCGCAATCCGCCGAGCGCTGGGCCGAGCTTCCGGCCTTTCCTGCCATGCCGGCGCCGAAGGTGAGCGGCATGGCCGATGTGAACGACATCAAGATGTATTATGCCGAATATGGTGAAGGCGATCCGATCCTTTTCATCCATGGCGGCCTTGGCAATACCGGCGTCTGGGGTCGCCAGATCGCCGAATTCGCCAGGGATCATCTGGTCATCGTTGCCGACAGCCGCGGTCACGGCCGCTCGACGCGCAGCCAGCAGCCTTTCGGCTACGATCTGATGACATCGGATTATGTCGCCCTGCTCGATTATCTGAAGATCGACAAGGTGACGCTCGTCGGGTGGTCGGACGGCGGCATCATCGGCATCGACATGGCGATGAGATATCCGGAAAGGCTGACGCGGGTCATTGCCCAGGCTGCCAATGTCACCACGGACGGCGTCAAGCCGGACGTCCTGAGCAACAAGACCTTCAACGAATACATCAAAGTCGCCGGCGAGCAATACCGGAAGCTGTCGCCGACACCGAACGAATACGACGCCTTCGTTACGCAGATTTCGCAAATGTGGGCGACGCAGCCGAACTGGACGGCGACGGAGCTTGGCAAGATCACGCTGCCGGTCACGCTTGCCATCGGTGATCATGATGAGGCCGTAAAGCTCGATCATACCGAGATGATGGCGAAAGAAATTCCGGGCGCAAAGCTCGTCATCCTGAAAGACGCCAGCCATTTCGCCATGCTGCAGGATCCTGCAGGCTATAATGCGATGATCCGTGACGCGATGACGGGCCGCTGAAAGCTGCTGCGGGGCTCCCTCTTTCCATCGCTGCTTATTTGGTTTATAGGCAGCGCCAGCATCGGGTACGCCCGATTGCATTCGCGGCCAAAGCTGGACGGCATCCCGGCTTTTGGCGACTTCTTCTCCTCTCATAGAAAGGACCATCCGATGTCGATCACTGCTGAGCGCAAGGCTGCGCTGATCAAGGAATACGCAACCGCCGAAGGCGATACCGGTTCTCCGGAAGTCCAGGTCGCGATCCTGACCGAGCGCATCAACAACCTGACCGAACACTTCAAGGACCACAAGAAGGATAACCATTCCCGCCGTGGCCTGCTGACGATGGTTTCGAGCCGCCGCTCGCTTCTTGATTATCTCAAGAAGAAGGATGAAGGCCGCTATTCCAAGCTGATCTCCAGCCTGGGTATCCGCCGCTAAAATTGTCCGGCGGGCGCTTTCGAGCGTCCGCCGGATCTGTTTCGGACGATGTTCCGATGAAATGTTCCGGCCGCGCCCTATCTCAAGCGGAGGAACGACCGGCAGACCCGGATGGGCCGGTTCTGCCAAACCAACCGCTGACCTGTCATGGGGCAGGATTGCCGGATGCTTTCGGCCAGAGCTTCTCGAAGCTTTGGCCCGGTTTTCCCGGGAACAAGGGTTCCTGAGGAAGCTGAGACGAAAAGCCTCTCGTTGTCTTGCCCGTGATACGTCGCATTGATTGCGGTCGACTGTGCGCTGCGCCCTGATATCGGCGATGGCGCGTGCTCCCGCATTGAAGGACAAGATATGTTTGATACACACACCGTGGAAATCGAGTGGGCCGGCCGCCCGCTGAAGCTTGAAACCGGCAAGATCGCCCGCCAGGCCGATGGCGCGGTTCTCGCCACCTACGGCGAGACCGTCGTTCTCGCCACCGTCGTTTCGGCCAAGGCGCCGAAGCCCGGCCAGGACTTCTTTCCGCTGACCGTCAACTACCAGGAAAAGACCTACGCAGCCGGCAAGATCCCTGGCGGCTATTTCAAGCGCGAAGGACGCCCGAGCGAAAACGAGACCCTCGTTTCCCGCCTGATCGACCGCCCGATCCGCCCGCTCTTCCCGGAAGGCTACAAGAACGACACCCAGGTCGTCGTCACCGTCATCCAGCACGACCTTGAAAACAACCCCGACATCCTGTCGATGGTCGCGACCTCGGCAGCGCTGACGCTCTCCGGCGTTCCCTTCATGGGCCCGGTCGGCGGTGCGCGCGTCGGCTACATCAATGGCGAATATGTTCTTAACCCGCATCTCGACGAGATGGACGAGTCGAGCCTCGACCTCGTCGTCGCCGGCACCTACGACGCCGTGCTGATGGTCGAATCCGAAGCCAAGGAACTGCCCGAGGACGTCATGCTCGGCGCCGTCATGTTCGGCCACAGGGGTTTCCAACCGGTTCTCGATGCGATCATCAAGCTCGCCGAAGTTGCCGCCAAGGAGCCGCGCGACTTCCAGCCGGAGGACTATTCCGCGCTCGAAAGCGAAATGCTCGGCCTGGCGGAAGCCGAATTGCGTGAAGCCTACAAGATCACCCAGAAGGCCGACCGCTACGCCGCCGTCGACGCCGTCAAGGCAAAGGTGAAGGCGCATTTCCTCCCCGAGGAAGGCGAAGCCAAGTACACGGCCGAGGAAGTCGGCGCGATCTTCAAGCACCTGCAGGCCAAGATCGTCCGCTGGAACATCCTCGATACCAAGAGCCGTATCGACGGCCGCGACCTCGAAACCGTTCGTCCGATCGTTTCGGAAGTCGGTCTTCTGCCGCGCACCCACGGTTCGGCGCTGTTCACCCGCGGCGAAACCCAGGCGATCGTCGTTGCCACGCTCGGCACCGGCGAAGACGAACAGTATGTCGACAGCCTGACGGGCATGTACAAGGAGCGCTTCCTGCTCCATTACAACTTCCCGCCTTACTCCGTCGGCGAAACCGGCCGCATGGGCTCCCCGGGCCGCCGCGAAATCGGCCACGGCAAGCTTGCATGGCGCGCCATCCGTCCGATGCTGCCGTCGGCCGAGCAGTTCCCATACACGCTGCGCGTCGTCTCCGAGATCACCGAGTCGAACGGCTCGTCCTCGATGGCAACCGTCTGCGGCACCTCGCTCGCCCTGATGGATGCCGGCGTTCCGCTTGCCAAGCCGGTTGCCGGCATCGCCATGGGCCTGATCCTCGAAGGCGACCGCTTCGCCGTTCTCTCCGACATTCTCGGTGACGAAGACCACCTCGGCGACATGGACTTCAAGGTTGCTGGTACGGCCGACGGCATTACCTCGCTGCAGATGGACATCAAGATCGCCGGCATCACCGAAGAGATCATGAAGGTCGCGCTCGGCCAGGCCCAGGGCGGCCGCAAACACATCCTCGGCGAAATGGCCAAGGCCATTACCGAAAGCCGCGGCCAGCTTGGCGAATTCGCGCCGCGCATCGAAGTCATGAACATTCCGGTCGACAAGATCCGCGAGGTCATCGGCTCTGGCGGCAAGGTCATCCGCGAAATCGTCGAAAAGACCGGTGCGAAGATCAACATCGAGGACGACGGCACCGTCAAGATCGCCTCCTCTTCCGGCAAGGAAATCGAAGCGGCCCGCAAGTGGATCCACTCGATCGTTGCCGAGCCTGAAATCGGCCAGATCTACGAAGGCACGGTTGTCAAGACCGCCGACTTCGGCGCCTTCGTCAACTTCTTCGGCGCCCGCGACGGCCTCGTCCATATCTCGCAGCTCGCTTCCGAGCGCGTTGCCAAGACGCAGGACGTCGTCAAGGAAGGCGACAAGGTCTGGGTCAAGCTGCTCGGCTTCGACGAACGCGGCAAGGTTCGCCTGTCGATGAAGGTCGTCGACCAGGCCACCGGCCAGGAGATCGCGAACGAGAAGAAGAAGGAAGAAGCGGCCGAATAAGCCGCGTCTCCCAGATTGAATTCCGGGCGCGGGAATCTTCCGCGCCCTTTTTGTATCCTGGTTTTGCGCATGTCGTAGTCGCAAAACCGCTGCACAATTTTGCCCGACACGCTTTAACGAGACGAGACCCATGAGCCGCGAGACGCTGAAGACCCTGTTCCATCCCTTTGCCAGCGGCACAGTCGAGGCGCCCGGCGAGGGCGAGCGCGTGCTCTTTCTCGGCGCCGAGGCAGGCTTTCAGCTGCCCGAAGGCTTTGCCGCCTCGCTCAGCGCCGTCCAGGGCTTCCGGCCGCTCTACCGGCAGCTTCTGGCGCAGCGGATCGACGCCAAGCCGGAGATCGACGGCGAGGATTATGACGCCGCACTCGTGCTCTGCACCAAGCACAAGGGCGAGAACGAGGCCAATCTCGCCGCTGCGATCGCCCGCACGCGGACGGGCGGCCTGATCGTCGTTGCCGGGGCCAAGGAAGACGGCATCCAGCCGCTGCGCAAGCGCCTGGAAGGGTTCGGCCTCGCCATCGACCATATGCCGAAATATCACGGCGTCGCCTTCTGGTTCGGCCGGCCGGCCGATGCCGGCGACATCGTTTCCAAGCTGGCGAAAGCGCCGGTGCGCGTCGACGACCGCTTCCATGCGACGGCAGGCATGTTCTCGCATGACCGTGTCGATGCCGGATCTGAGCTGCTCGCCTCGCGCCTGCCGCAGGATTTTACCGGCGACGTTGCCGACTTTGGCGCGGGATGGGGTTATCTCTCTGTCGAGATGGCGCAGAGATCGCGCGGACTGGGGCGCCTTGACCTTTATGAAGCCAATCACGCGGCCCTGGAGGCTGCGCGGGACAATATGGCGGAGAACTGCCCGAACGCGCCTGCGCGCTTCTTCTGGCACGATCTGGCGGGCGAGCCGGTCAAGGACAAATACGACCTCGTCATCATGAACCCGCCCTTCCATGAGGGCCATGCCGCCGAGCCGTCGCTCGGCCAGGCGATGATCAAGACCGCCGCAACCGCCCTTCGCGGCGGCGGCCGACTGCTGCTGGTCGCCAATCGCGGCCTGCCCTACGAGCCGGTTCTGGCGGCGGAATTCAGGGAAAGCGGTGAAACCTGCCGCAATGCCCGCTTCAAGGTGTTGTGGGCGAAGAAATAAGGCTCAGGCCTCGAACCGTTCTTTCATCGATCGCAAGAAAATAGGCCGTGCGCATCATCTGCGCACGGCCTTTGAGCTTCCTATCGGGTGCCGATTACTCGACGTCTGCCCTGCGCAGCGTATCCAGCGTCGGCATCGAGGTGATGTTGAAGCCGGCGTCGACGAAGTGAATTTCGCCGGTGACGCCGGCGGAAAGGTCCGAGAGCAGGTAGAGCGCCGAGCTGCCGACCTGATCGATCGTCACGGTCTTGCGCAGCGGCGCATTGCGCTGGTTCCAGGAGAGGATCGCGCGCGCATCGGAGATGCCGGCGCCTGCAAGCGTGCGGATCGGGCCGGCGGAGATGGCGTTGACGCGGATGCCACGCGGGCCGTAATCGGCGGCGAGATAGCGCACCGAAGCCTCGAGCGCTGCCTTGGCGACGCCCATGACGTTGTAGTTCGGGATGACGCGCGTCGAGCCATTGTAGGTCAAGGTCAGCATCGCGCCGCCGTCTTCCATCAACGGCGCGCAGCGCTTGGCGATCTCGGTGAAGGAGAAGCAGGAAATGACCATGGTGCGGCTGAAATTCTCGCGCGTCGTATCGGCGTAGAGACCCTTCAGCTCGTTCTTGTCGGAAAAGCCGATGGCATGAACGATGAAATCGAGCTTGCCCCAGCGCTGTTCGATCGCATCGACCAGGCTATCGACCGAGGCGATGTCCTCGACGTCGCAGGGCAGCACGAAATCCGAGCCGACTTCGGCGGCAAGCGGCTTGACGCGCTTGCCGAGCGCTTCGCCCTGATAGGTGAAGGCGAGGTCCGCACCCTCAGCGGCGAGAGCCTTCGAAATTCCCCAGGCGATCGAGTGGTTGTTGGCGACGCCCATGACGAGGCCGCGCTTACCCTGCATGATTCCAGTCATATTATTATCCGTTATGGCGCTGGAAGACGAGCGTGGCGTTCGTCCCGCCGAAGCCGAAGGAGTTGGAGAGGGCGATATCGATCTTCGCATCGTCGATACGCTTGCGCACGATCGGCACGCCTTCGAATTCGGGATCGAGCTCGCTGATATGGGCGCTCTCGCCGATGAAGCCTTGCTGCATCATCAGCAGGGAGTAGATCGATTCCTGCACGCCGGCCGCACCCAGCGAATGGCCCGTCAGCGACTTGGTCGACTGGATATGCGGGATCCTGGCGCCGAACACCTCGCGGATGGCGCCGATTTCCTTGCTGTCACCGACCGGCGTCGACGTGCCGTGGGTGTTGATATAGTCGACGTCGCCCTTCACCGTGGCAAGCGCCTGGCGCATGCAGCGGATTGCGCCCTCGCCCGAAGGAGCGACCATGTCGTAACCATCAGAGGTGGCGCCGTAGCCGACGATTTCGGCGTAGATCTTGGCGCCGCGGGCCTTGGCGCGCTCGAGTTCTTCGAGCACCAGCACGCCGGCGCCGCCGGCGATGACGAAGCCGTCGCGGTTGACGTCATAGGCGCGCGAGGCGTTGTCGGGCGTGTCGTTGTACTTGGAGGACATGGCGCCCATAGCGTCGAAGAGATTGGACATCGTCCAATCGAGATCCTCGTGGCCGCCGGCAAACATCACGTCCTGCTTGCCCCACTGGATCATCTCGGCGGCATTGCCGATGCAGTGCGCCGAGGTCGAGCAGGCCGACGAAATCGAATAATTGACGCCGTGAATCTTGAACCAGGTGGCGAGCGTGGCCGACGCGGTCGAAGACATTGCCTTCGGTACGGCGAAGGGGCCGATGCGCTTCGGGCTGTTGTTCTTGACGGTGATGTCGGCCGCTTCGATCAGGGTGCGCGTGGACGGGCCGCCGGAGCCCATGATGATGCCGGCGCGTTCGTTCTGCGCGTAGTCCTTCTCTTCCAGACCGGAATCGGCGATCGCCTGCTTCATGGCGACATGGTTCCAGGCGCCGCCCTGTGACAGGAAGCGCATGGCGCGGCGATCGACCAGCTCGGCAAGTTCCGCCGGGCCGAGCTTCGGGCTGCCCCAGACCTGGCACTTGAAGCCGTGTTCGGCGAAATCGTTGGAAAAGGAAATACCCGACTTTGCCTGGCGCAAGGATTCGGTGACTTCGGCCGCGTCGCTTCCGATCGAGGAAACGATACCCAGACCCGTGACAACTACCCGTCTCATCTGATCAACCTTTGTTGTTTTCGTCAGCCGCTCGAAATGCGGTTTCAGGCGGTCTTGTCTTTCGACAGACCGACGCGAAGATCGGCCGCCTGGTATATGGTCTCGCCGTCCGCCTTCAGCCAGCCGTCCGCCGTGCCGAGCACGAGGCGGCCGCGCATGACGCGCTTGAAGTCGATCCCGTATTCGATCAGCTTCGTCTGCGGCCGCACCATGCCCTTGAATTTCACTTCGCCTGTCGAAAGCGCCATGCCGCGGCCTTCCTCGCCGAGCCAGCCGAGGAAGAAGCCGGTCAGCTGCCACATGCCGTCGAGACCGAGGCAGCCGGGCATGATCGGATTGCCTTCGAAATGGCAGGGAAAATACCAGTCGTCGGGGCGTACGTCGTATTCGGCCCTGAGATAGCCCTTGTCGAAGGCGCCGCCCGTTTCGGAAATTTCCGTGATGCGGTGAACCATCAGCATGGGCGGCAGCGGCAGCTGCGCATTGCCGGGGCCGAACAGCTTGCCATGAGCGCAAGCGATGAGTTCTTCATACGAGAAGCTGGACTGTCTGGTTGTCATAAATTTCTTTTTCCCCCCGCGTGAAGCCGATGGATGTGAACGTGTAGTCCAAGTTCTTCAGAAAATGAAGCACAAGCAAGGCAGCTTCACTCATCGTCCCGGACCAGGCCTACCCCATTATTTGGTGGTCGCATACAGGAAGGCCAGAGCCGCGACCAGACCTATTTGCGTCAAAAGCCCGTTTTTGCCGCCTTTCTCAGGCTCTTGTCCCCATTGAACTATTGAAAGGCTGCAATGCAAAAGTTATACCGCTTGTAGAAACATGATTGCTTTATGCAGGAATAACCGGAGTTGGTCTTGATGACGGGTGCACTCCCGATCGCAATAGAGGTTAGGCTGCGTGGCGCAGGCCTGCGCCCTACCCGCCAGCGTGTCGCGCTCGGCGACCTCCTGTTTGCCAAGGGCGACCGGCATTTGACCGTCGAGGAGCTGCATGAGGAAGCGGTTGCCGCCGGCGTGCCGGTTTCGCTGGCGACCGTCTACAACACGCTGCACCAGTTCACCGAGGCCGGCCTGATCCGCGTTCTCGCCGTGGAGAGCGCCAAGACCTATTTCGACACCAATGTTTCCGACCACCATCATTTCTTCGTCGAAGGCGAAAACGAGGTGCTCGACATTCCCGTCAGCAACCTGACGATAGACAATCTGCCGGAGCCGCCCGAGGGCATGGAGATCGCCCATGTCGACGTGGTGATCCGCCTGCGGGCCAAGCGGGGCTGACGGCGCCTTAGAACAGGATGATTTTAGGTCATTCGACCTAAAATCATCCTGTTCTGGTTTAAATAGCTAGAGCATGATGTCGTCCGAAAACCGCTTACACTTTTCGGCATCATGCTCGGTCTCTACATGACATCGTCGGGATGCCGGCCGGGCTTGTGCTTGTAAATCGGGAAGGTCCAGCCGAACCACAGCGCTCCGCCGCGAACGCCAAAGGCCGCCGCGACGCCGCAGCCCGAGGCGAGATAAAGCGGCATCCCCAGCCCATTGGCGAGCGTGAACACGCCGGCCCCGATAAGAGCCGCAGTCACATAGATTTCCGGCCTGAGCAGCACCGAAGGCTCGTTTGCCATCAAGTCGCGCAGGATGCCGCCGAAGGTTGCCGTCAACGTGCCGGTGACGATGGCGATGGTCGGCGAGCCGGTGGCGGCAAGTCCCTTGGCGGCGCCGAGCACGCAATAGGCGGCCAGACCGATCGCATCCAGCCAGATCAGCAGGCGATAGCGCGATTCCAGGAGGTGAGCGGTGAAGAAAACGATGACGCCCATGATGCAGCAGACGAGAATATAGCCGGGGTTCAGCACCCAGAAGACCGGTACGCGGCCGAGCACGATATCGCGCACCGTGCCGCCGCCGGTTCCCGTCACCATGGCGAAAAACAGAAAGCCGATCAGATCGAGCTGCTTGCGCGAGGCGGCGAGCGCGCCTGTGGCGGCAAACAGCGCAATGCCGGCATAATCGAGATAGACGAGCAAGGACATCAGGACCCCGGAGCCGGCGAACAGTTTCTGGAAAGAACCACGGCGGCAAGGGCGGCGCAAGGCGGGGCGGCCATAAAGCGAGCCGATAGAGCTTTATCCAAAAGAGGAAAGCCCGTGAAAACGCTGGTGCTCGCCGTTCTGAATGTCCTCCTGCTGCTCATCTTGCCGGCTGCGGCCTTCGGCCAGCAATCGCTGATCTCCGACCCGGAGATCTACGAGAAGAAGCATTTCCAGGAGCAGTGCAAGGCGGCCGAATTCGCCGACGGCTTCATCACCCGGCAGGACATCAACAATGACGGGCTGATCGACGCGGTGGTCAACGAAGGCCTGCTCACCTGCGACGGGCAAAAGGGGCCGCAATGCAATGACGACGGCTGCACCTATAATTTCTACCTGCAGGTCGCCGAAGGCGGTTATTTCATGATCGCGACGGCACAGATCTACGGCTACGACTTCGTCCAGCGCTTCGGCAACATGGTGCTGGCGATGAAGATGCATCCGCGGTTCTGCGACCGCACCGAAGGTGATCCCTGCATCGTCACGGCGCGCGTGCGCGGCACGAAATTCGTCACCATCTCGAAGAAGTGACTCAGCGGGGATAGAGCTCCGACGTCCGGCCGGCGAGGTAATAGCCGACCAGGCCGTACCATTCCCGGATCGCCGTCGCCATGTTCTGGGCATTGAGGTTCGGCTGGGTGAAATCCAGGCCCGGCCTCACCTGCCCGTCGGTGCGATAATCGGTCGGCCAGGGCACGATATCGATGCCGAGCTTGCGGAAGATGCCGACGGAACGCGGCATATGGAAGCCCGAGGTGATCAGCAGACAATGGGAAAGCCCCTGGCTTGCCAGGAATTCCTTGGTGTTGACGGCGTTTTCAAAGGTGGTGCGCGATTGCCGCTCCTCAATCAGCCGATCTTTGCCGATGCCGAACAGCGGGAAGAACCGCTCGGATGCCGCCGCATCGCCTTCGTAGATGCCCGAGAGCGAGCCGTCGCCGCCCGAGATCAGAATGCGCGACTGCGGAAATTTCTGCGCAAGCCGCAGGGCTTCGACGAAGCGGTCGGCCGCTGCGTTGAATTCGATGCCGTGGCGCGCCGTGTTCACCTCATTTTCGAAGGCGCCGCCGAGCACGATCATGCATTGCAGGTTCTCCGGATCGCCGGCAGGCTTTGGAAACCGCTGCTCGAGTCCCTGCATCAGCAGGTTGCCGGCCGTGGTATAGAGCGTGACGAAGAGGATGAGGGCGCCACCGGCTGTCGCGAAAAGACTTAAGGCGCGCCAGCGCCGAAGCCCGGCGAGGAGCGCGAAGAAGACAAGAAGGAATGCCAGCGACAGCGGCTGGCCCAAAATCCAGACAAGCTTCGAAATCAGAAACAAGATCTACTCCTCGAGGACGGACGGCGCTCCTTCCTATCCGATTCGATGGTAACAGGAATGCGACGCTTCTATTTGCCGCGCACAGCGGCCCGGTTGTGCGGCGCGATCTTCTGGTTGAAGCGCCGCTGAAGCGGCCGGGGAATGAACATGGCGGCAAGCGCCAGCGCCATGGCAAAGATCGAGACCAGCCACAAGGCATGCGCACCGGTCAGCCGCGTCAGGACGGCGCCGGCGATCGCGCCGAGCACCATGCCGCCCCAGGGCACGATCTGGATCGTCCATTCAATCCGACGATCGCCGATGATCCAGCGGCCGATGCCGCGGCCGAAACGCGACAGCGCGCCGGTGACATAAGTCAGCCCGATCGGCAGGCCCTCGATATGTTCGACGGCGGCATTCACCATGCCCATGGAACAGACGATCATGAAGAAGCGCGCCAGCATCAAACTCTGCCCCGTCGTCATCGAAGCGAGCGCCAGGACAAGGCCGACGCAGCCGAGCACCACGAAAATCCGGCGGTGCGAGACATGGGCGATGACGATGCCGGCCGCGTTGCCGAGCACGAAAACGCCGATGGCGGAGATCAGCACCGCCGCGTGATAAAGATTGCCCTCGCTCAAAGCCAGCGCCGCCCGTGTCGTATTGCCGGTCATAAAGGAGACGAAATCGCCGGTCAGCAGCAGACCGGTCGCATCCGTCATGCCGGCCAGAAACGATATCGAGCCGACGAGCGCAAGTCCGGTCAGGGTGCGTCGTGTACGAATGATACGGCGGCGTCTTGCTCTGGTCATTGGGCGAGGGTCCTGGAGCCGAATCGCTGAATTTCCGGCAACGAGGATAGATCCTCTTTATTGAGGAATTGGCAAAAAGTGGTTGGAACGGCTTGAGCAGCGCGATACGCCATAAAACGGCGTCGCTTCAGACCGAAGCTCCGTAAGCGTTTACGCCAATCAACGCGCAACCCGCCGATCGGCGCTGCGCGTTGTTCTGATCGGTATGTTACGGAGACAAAAATGCCCAAAGGCAAACTCCCCAAACGCTACAATGCCGTCGTCATGCCGCTCACCCTCTCGCTGCTGATGACGTCAGTCGTGTCGGCGATCAGTTTCCTCAAATCACAAGGCCCGACTGCAACTGCGTTTGCCATGTGGCCGTCCGCATGGGCGCTGTCCTGGGCGATCACCTTTCCCGTGCTGCTGGTGGTGAAGCGGCTGACGGCGGTTATCCTCGAGACTTAAGCGAGGCGCCGGTGGGCTGTGGGGGCGGCCTGGCGGTGTTGAGGGCGCGGCTAGAGTCGTTGCTTTGTAAATGCCTCGCGCATATCACGTGATCCAGCTGAATAGTTTTCGCGCACGCACCGACACTTATTCGTAATCGGCCTTCAGGTATCGAGGCGACTTGGATCCAGATTCGGCTGGACCAATCTCTTGCTGGCAAAAGCTCTACCGGAATGCGATTTCAGATAGGATTCGAATTCAAGCGCTTTGTACTTGTCTGGAAAGGCGCAATACCAGAGCAAATTCCAAGGCGCGAATTTGGCGGTGTGGGTGGATTTGCCGGCATTGTGTGCCGCAAGGCGCTGCTTCAAATCTGCGGTAGAGCCGGTATAATATAGACATACCACATCAGCGTTTCAGCCCGTCGTCGCCCTTCGGGCTATGCCGGGCACTGCTTCGGGCTAACGGTTTCTCGCGGCTGCGCCACGCGAAGCCCGTAAGGGCGAAGCGTGGTGGAGCTAAGCGGGATCGAACCGCTGACCTCTTGCATGCCATGCAAGCGCTCTCCCAGCTGAGCTATAGCCCCATCAAAGGTGGTCCGGCGTGGCCGGTCCTGGGATACTCCAGAGGCGTTCCCTCTGGGGTGGCGGCTTCTTACTTGCGGTTTTCGCAGATGGCAAGCCTAAAAAATCCGACCCGGAATTTTTTTGTAATCCGGGCCGGCATTTGTCTGATCAGACTTCGTCTTCGTCGCCGGTCACGCCGATGATGTCGCTCATGTCGTCATCGTCATCGTCTTCGTCGGGTGTGAGGAAGGTATCGTCGTCGTCATCGCCTTCGATTTCGACATCGTCGTCGCCCATATCCGGGATGTCGTCGCCGCCGGCGGCGTCATCGGCATCCTCAAGCGAAACCAGTTCGACTTCGGTGTTTTCGGTATCGACTTCCGCAACCTCGTCTTCCTCGGCGACGTCGGCGATCGCCGAGGTTTCCTCGAAGAAGGACAGGGGGTAGGACTTGCCGGTATAAGGAGAAACGATCGGATCCCGGTTCAGGTCGTAGAACTTCTTGCCGGTTTCCGGATCGGTGCGCTTGGTTCCAAGTTCCGCTTTCGCCACTATAAGCCTCGTGAGAATGGCCGAATCCGCGATTCGGCAAAATGCCGTTCAAGCCGGCGTTCCATCGGAATTTATAAGCCGGTCCCCTTAATCGCTGCGGCTTCCCATGTCAAAGCCAAACTTTATGATCGCAGTGCCGGGTATTTCCGGCGCCGGCGGATACCCGGCCGGCGTCCCTCTCGCAACGAGGCGCGGAGGCTGCGGAAGCAGGCGGAGACGGTCGCCGGAAAGGGCGGGCTTGCGAAGGAAATGCTGCGCCTTATACAAAGCATTATGCCACGTGTGGCGCCGCATCGAGGCCCGTAAGCGCCTGCTCCAGGATTGATCCCATGACGACCAAGACTTTTACCATCGCCATCGACGGCCCGGCGGCGGCCGGCAAGGGCACGCTTTCGCGCCGCATCGCCGAGCAATACGGCTTCCACCATCTCGACACCGGCCTGACCTACCGCGCCACCGCCAAGGCGCTGCTCGACGCCGGTCTGCCGCTCGACGACGAGGCGGTGGCGGAGAAGATGGCGCTGGAGGTTGAACTTGGCGGGCTCGATCGCGATATACTTTCGCAACACGAGATCGGCGAAGCCGCCTCGAAGATCGCCGTCATGCCGGCGGTGCGCCGGGCGCTCGTCGAGGCGCAGCGGCGGTTCTCGGAAAAGGCGCCCGGCACGGTGCTCGACGGGCGCGATATCGGCACGGTCGTCTGCCCGGATGCGCCGGTAAAATTATATGTGACGGCGTCGCCGCAGGTGCGCGCGAGACGCCGTTATGACGAGATTGTCGGCAAGGGTGCGACGGCGGATTTCGATGCGATTTTCGAGGACGTCAAGCGGCGCGACGAACGCGACATGGGACGGGCCGACAGCCCCTTGAAACCAGCTGATGATGCGCACTTGCTTGATACGTCGGAAATGAGTATAGAGGCCGCGTTTCAAGCTGCGCAATCGATCATCGATGCAGTCTTGAACCGAAATGCCTAAATTCAAGCGATTTTGCATGCTGAGACGCATGGATCGCTTTTATGCAGCCTGAAATTCCGTCCAAGCGCCGGATTGCCTTCGTGAGAGAGGGCGGACTGGGTTCAGGCCCGTTCAACGCAAACCAACCGGCGCGCACGTGTCCGATTCCATGTTCGGGACACGCAGGAGATTTTATGTCAGTAGCTACTCCCTCCCGCGAGGATTTCGCGGCTCTTCTCGAAGAGTCCTTTGCCAAGAACGACCTGGCCGAAGGCTATGTCACCAAGGGCATCGTGACGGGCATCGAGAAGGACGTCGCCGTTGTCGACGTCGGCCTCAAGGTTGAAGGCCGCATCGCGCTCAAGGAATTCGGCGCACGCGCCAAGGATGGCCAGCTCAAGGTTGGCGATGAAGTCGAAGTCTATGTCGAGCGTATCGAAAACGCGCTCGGCGAAGCCGTTCTGTCGCGCGAGAAGGCTCGCCGCGAAGAGAGCTGGGTCAAGCTCGAAGCCAAGTTCGAAGCCGGCGAGCGCGTCGAAGGCGTGATCTTCAACCAGGTCAAGGGCGGCTTCACGGTCGACCTCGACGGTGCGATCGCCTTCCTGCCGCGTTCGCAGGTCGACATTCGTCCGATCCGCGACGTCACGCCGCTGATGCACAACCCGCAGCCCTTCGAAATCCTCAAGATGGACAAGCGTCGCGGCAACATCGTGGTTTCGCGCCGTACGGTTCTGGAAGAATCCCGTGCCGAGCAGCGTTCTGAAATCGTTCAGAACCTCGAAGAGGGCCAGGTCGTTGACGGCGTCGTCAAGAACATCACCGATTACGGTGCGTTCGTTGACCTCGGCGGCATCGACGGCCTGCTGCACGTCACCGACATGGCATGGCGCCGTGTGAACCATCCGTCGGAAATCCTGAACATCGGCCAGCAGGTCAAGGTTCAGATCATCCGCATCAACCAGGAAACCCACCGCATCTCGCTCGGCATGAAGCAGCTCGAGAGCGATCCGTGGGATGGCATCCAGGCGAAGTATCCGGAAGGCAAGAAGATTTCCGGTACCGTCACCAACATCACCGACTACGGTGCGTTCGTCGAGCTGGAGCCGGGCATCGAAGGCCTGATCCACATTTCGGAAATGTCCTGGACCAAGAAGAACGTTCACCCCGGCAAGATCCTGTCGACCAGCCAGGAAGTCGAAGTCGTCGTTCTCGAAGTCGATCCGTCCAAGCGCCGTATCTCGCTCGGCCTCAAGCAGACGCTGGAAAACCCGTGGGCAGCATTCGCCCGCAGCCATCCGGCCGGCACTGAAGTCGAAGGCGAAGTCAAGAACAAGACCGAATTCGGCCTGTTCATCGGTCTCGACGGCGATGTCGACGGCATGGTGCACCTCTCCGACCTCGACTGGAACCGTCCGGGCGAACAGGTCATCGAGGAATTCAACAAGGGTGACGTCGTCAAGGCCGTCGTTCTCGACGTCGATGTCGAGAAGGAACGCATCTCGCTCGGCATCAAGCAGCTCGGCAAGGATGCGGTCGGCGACGCCGCTGCATCGGGCGACCTGCGCAAGAATGCAGTCGTTTCCTGCGAAGTCATCGCGGTCAACGACGGCGGTGTCGAAGTGAAGCTCGTCAACCACGAGGACATCACTTCCTTCATCCGCCGCGCCGACCTCGCCCGCGACCGCGACGAACAGCGCCCCGAGCGCTTCTCGGTCGGCCAGGTCTTCGATGCCCGCGTCACCAACTTCTCCAAGAAGGACCGCAAGATCATGCTGTCCATCAAGGCTCTGGAGATTGCGGAAGAGAAGGAAGCCGTTGCTCAGTTCGGTTCGTCCGACAGCGGCGCTTCGCTCGGCGACATCCTGGGCGCAGCGCTCAAGAACCGCGGCGGCGAATAAGCCTCGCATCCGCATTTGAATTGAAGAACCCGCCGGAGCGATCCGGCGGGTTCTTTATTTTCAGGTCATTTATTCCCAGCCGACCATACGCTGATAGAGCGCATAAACAGGGTCGGCGGCCGCGCCTGACTGATACGGCGTCGGCTCGGCATCGATCATCCTCGGCGCCCTGCGCTCGGGCGCCGCATCGGCCGCTTCGGCATCGGCCGCGGCATCCCCGCCGCCGGACTGCGCCTGTTGCTCATCCTCTTGCTGCTGATCCGGCGGCGCCTCATCGTGATGATGCGGATTTTGGTGGCTGGTTTCACCGGCCTTCTCGTTCGACGGGACATCCTTGGCAAACTGATAGGGCAGCTGCGTATAGGCAAATCCCTCCGGCATCCTTGCCGCGAGTGGTACATAGGCAGCCTCGGCCGTCTCGGCTATCGGCATCATTGGCGGTGGCGCGGCAGTCTCTTTCGGCTGGCGGGCAGCCAGGATCTCCGTTTCCACCGGCGAAGAGCGCGGCGCTGCGGACGGGCGCGCATCGGGTGCTGCGAGTTCCGCCGGCTGCCTGGTCAAGGTTTCGGTGGCATCGCTGATGACGGCCTCATCGAGGATCGTATCGATCTCCACGGCCGCTTCGACCGGTCCATCCTCCAGAACGGCTTCGACGTCCTGCTCGCGGATGATGGTGACGATCATCTCGGAGACCTCTTCGGTCATCGAAGCGACAATTCCCGTCCAGTTCCTGGGAATAACGGGATCGGCTTTTTCCAGCATGGCGCTAGGCTGGATGGCAGGCGCCTCCGGCGTTTCCGGCACGTCGTCCGCCGCTGTGGCTTCGGCCGGCAAGGCTTGCTCGGCTTCGATTTCCTGCGGCGCAGATTTTTCGGGCGCGACCGCCCTTGCAGCCGCCGCCGCGGACTGAGTCCGGTGATCAGGCCGCGGCGTTTCCGGATCGGCAGCGTCCAAGGCTTCGGCGGCGATCGTCTTCTCGTCCGTCATGAGTGCTTCGGCCCCGACATGGGCATCAGCCGGCGCGGGTGCCTTTTCTGCCGGCTGGCGCATGGCGGTTGCCAGGCCGCCCTCATGCAGCTGGATTTCAGGGCGGACGTCGGTGCGCATCGGCGAAGCGTCGTTCTGGCCATAGGAACGCACCACGGCGCGGGCGGCGAGATCGCGGTCCTTGTACCGGACGATTTCGAGATAAGCGACGATCCGGGCTGCTTCCGGACCTGTCGGATTTTTCAAGGCCTCGGCGACCATCCTGAGCGGGAGGTTATGGCCTTCTCCCGCGAGCTGGCGTTCGATCTCATTGATTTTGGCAGCCGGCAGCTGCCGGATGGTGTCAGCGAGCCGCGAGGCGAAAGCAAGATTGGTCTCGTCGTCGTCGCGGTCCAGGGAGATCGAGCGGCCTGCCGCATTGATAATATCGAGAAGGGCTTCAACCATGCGCTCGCGCGCGGCAAGAAGCAGGATATTGAGCTTGCCGGCAATGGCGGAATTCAGGTCGGCGGCTTCAACAGGGTTGACGGGCGCGGGCGCAATTACAGAACGGCCTAGGCCGCCGGCGACGACCGCCGCAGTCTGGCCTTGAGATGAAAAGCTTGCATTGGACGCTGCACGAACGGGAGTCAACATGGCATGCTCCTTTCGCAAAGTGACGATGAAAGCAGGCTCTATTAAAGGACCGTGCTCATCCGATCCCTCTGCATCCCAGCAGATCCTCCTATCCGCATGACGCAATTCCGCGTCATCGAATGCATAAATATTAACGAGAATTTTAGTAAAGAGACCTTAACGAAACGCTAATGCAGCTCGTCCGGAAGTGTGCAGCGGTCGCGAGGCCACGCACGGGCTGGTGCCGGCCTTCGCGTGCTGGTCGGCAATGCCGTCGGGCGGTTCGCTCAGCTATGGGCGAAGATATCGGCCTCTTCCCAGCCGAGCAGGTCGAGCTTGGCGCGGGTCGGCAGGAATTCGAAGCAGGCGGTGGCATGGTCGAAGCGGCCGTCGCGGATCAGGCGCGCGGTCAGCTTGTCGCGCAAAGCATGCAGGTAAAGCACGTCGGAAGCGGCATATTCGAGCTGGGCCGGAGACAGTGTTTCGGCCGCCCAGTCGGAAGATTGCTGCGTCTTGGAGATGTCGATGTCGAGCATCTCCTTGAGATTGTCCTTCAAACCATGGCGATCGGTGTAGGTCCGGATCAGGCGCGAGGCGATCTTGGTGCAGAAGACCGGGGTCGTCGTGACGCCGAAAGTGTGGAAGAGCACGGCAATATCGAAGCGGCCATAGTGAAAGATTTTCTGATGGGTCGGATCTTCGAGCAGGGCGACCAGGTTGGGCGCCTCTTTCTGGCCGGCGGCGATACGGATGACGTCGGCGGTGCCGTTACCCGGCGAAAGCTGGACGACGCAGAGCCGATCGCGGCGCGGCACCAGGCCGAGCGTTTCGGTGTCGATAGCTACCGCGCCGGTGTAGCGGGCGGCATCGGCCGCCGATATATCGCCTTCGTGATAACGTATGGTGGCGGCCATGAGACAATCTTTCGTTCGAATGCGTCTCCTGCGGCGCCGCGCGTCCTTTCAGACGGGCAAAGCTGCAGCACTATGTATTGCTGTATAATTTTACCTGAAATCGCTTCCGATTTAAGGAATAATGCAGTCGCTATAGCGCAAAGGCGCACGGTGCGAAACCGCTTCCTGCGACGGGCGGGTCAAAATGTCGGCGGCGTGTTGATCCAGAGAAGCACGGTTTCGCCGTCGTGGCGGTTGCGCCAGGAATGGTAGCGGCGGCTTTCGAAATACAGCGAATCGCCCGGACCGAGTTCGAAGAACTGATCACCGTCGAGCACCAGCTCGAGCCGGCCGGACAGGACATGCATGAATTCCTCGCCCTCGTGGCGATAGGCGCCCTCGCTGGCCGCGCCGGGCGCCAGCACGAAACGATGGCAATCCATCATCCTGGGGCCTTCCGCCAGCAGCTGCACGGTGACGCCAGGCGTCGTTTCCGGCCAGCTGCGCCATTCGCCGGCGCGCACCAGGACCGGCACCTCGCCGCTTTCCTCACCGGAGAGGCGGGAGACGGTGGTGCCGTAATATTCGGCGAGATCGTGCAGCGTCTTGAAGCCGACGCCCTGCGAGGTGCGCTCCAGCGTCGAGAGCGTCGAAGCGGTGATGCCGTTATCGCTGGCCACCTGTTCCAGCGTCTTGCCGGCGGCATGGCGCAGGCTGCGCAGCCTACGGCCGAGGCCGGAATCCTGGCTTGCCTCCCCCTCGGCCGAGGGGTCTTCACCTTCCAGCGCCTCGCGGATGGCCGCGGGATTGAGGCCGCGCTCGACCCGATACCAGGAGATGCGCTTCAGGCGCGCCACGTCGTCGGCGCTATATTGCCGATGACCGGTGTCGGAGCGGCCGGGAACCACCAGACCCTGGCTTTCCCAGAGGCGCAGCGTCGAGGCGGAAACGCCCGCCAGCCGCGCGGCCTCCGCCACCTTGTAGCGCACAGCCCCGTTATCGTTCATCCGCCAGTTTCCCCGATTCTCGTCGCGCGAGCATTGATCAAAACGCCTGATGTTTGAAGCAAAAAATGCCCCTTGTTTTCTTGCAGGAAAAATGTAGGAATTTCGATATGCCTTGCAGAACTTATGCAAGATAATTTTCTCACCCTTCGCTACAGGAGCAGGATCGATGACCGCGACAAGCCTTACGGACCGGAAGAACGCCGCGATTTCGCGCGGCGTCGGCATGACCACCCAGATCTATGCGGACCGCGCCGAGAATGCTGAAATCTGGGATAAGGAAGGCCGCCGCTATATCGATTTCGCCGCCGGCATCGCCGTACTCAACACCGGCCACCGCCATCCCAAGGTCATCGCAGCCGTCAAGGATCAGCTCGACCATTTTACCCATACCTGCCACCAGGTTGTTCCCTACGAAAGCTATGTCAGCCTTGCCGAACGGTTGAACGCGTTGCTGCCGGGTGACTTCGAGAAAAAGACGATCTTCGTCACGACGGGTGCCGAGGCGGTCGAAAATGCCGTCAAGATTGCCCGTGCGGCAACCGGCCGCTCGGCCGTCATCGCCTTCGGCGGCGGTTTCCACGGCCGCACCTTCATGGGCATGGCGTTGACCGGCAAGGTGGTGCCCTACAAAGTCGGCTTCGGCGCAATGCCGGGCGACGTCTTCCATGTTCCCTTCCCGGTCGAGCTGCACGGCGTCACTGCCGACCAGTCGCTGGCGGCGCTGAAGAAGCTCTTTGCCGCCGATGTCGATCCGCAGCGCGTCGCCGCCATCATCATCGAGCCGGTGCAGGGCGAAGGCGGCTTCTATTCCGCACCCGCCGCCTTCATGAAGGCGCTGCGCGAACTCTGCGACCAGCACGGCATTCTGCTGATCGCCGACGAGGTGCAGACCGGTTTTGCCCGCACCGGCCGGATGTTCGCGATGCACCATCACGAGGTGGCGGCCGACCTGACGACGATGGCAAAGAGCCTTGCCGGCGGCTTTCCGCTCGCCGCCGTTACCGGCCGCGCCGAAATCATGGACGCACCGGGACCGGGCGGGCTCGGCGGCACTTATGGCGGCAACCCGCTCGGCATTGCCGCCGCGCATGCCGTGCTCGACGTCATCACCGAAGAGGATCTCTGCAACCGTGCCAACCTGCTCGGCGGCCGGTTGAAGCAGCGGCTGGAATCGCTGCGCGAGAGCGTGCCCGAAATTGCCGATATCCGCGGGCCCGGCTTCATGAATGCCGTCGAATTCAACGACCTGACCACCGGATTGCCGAGTGCCGAATTCGCCAACCGGGTGCGGCTGATCGCCCTCGACAAGGGCCTGATCCTGCTCACCTGCGGCGTCCACGGCAACGTCATCCGCTTCCTCGCGCCGATCACTATCCAGGAGGAGGTTCTCGCCGAGGCGCTGGACATTCTCGAGGCTTCGATGCTGGAAGCCACTTCCCCCAAGTGACGGGACAGTACCAGGTTTCAACGGCTGCCGGCGACCGGCAGCCGCTTCCAAGGAGATTTGACATGGCTTTCACCACCGCCCTGACCAGGCACGTCCCCTTTTCTTCGCCGTTCCTGCGCGATGCCGGTTACATCAACGGCGTCTGGACATCGGGCGATGCCGCCAAGACCTTCGACGTGCTCAATCCTGCAACCGGCGAGCTGCTTGCGTCGCTGCCCGATATGGGAGCCGCCGAGACGCGGGCGGCGATCGATGCGGCCTATGCCGCCCAGCCGGCCTGGGCGGCCCGCCCGGCGAAGGAACGCAGCGTCATCCTGCGCAAATGGTTCGACCTGATGGTCGCCAATGCCGACGAACTCGCCGCGATCCTGACCGCCGAAATGGGCAAGCCTTTCGCGGAAGCGCGCGGCGAGATCCTTTATGCCGCGTCCTATGTCGAGTGGTATGCGGAAGAAGCCAAGCGCATCTACGGCGAGACGATCCCCGCGCCTTCGAATGACAAGCGCATGATCGTCATCAAGCAGCCGGTCGGCGTCGTCGGCACGATCACGCCGTGGAATTTCCCGGCGGCGATGATTGCCCGCAAGATTGCGCCGGCACTGGCCGTCGGCTGCACGGTCGTCTCGAAGCCCGCCGAACAGACGCCTTTGACGGCAATCGCCCTTGCCGTGCTCGCCGAACAGGCCGGCATCCCCGCCGGCGTCTTCAATCTCATCGTCGGCATCGACGGCCCGGCGATCGGCCGCGAGCTCTGCGGCAATGACAAGGTGCGCAAGATCAGCTTCACCGGCTCCACCGAGGTCGGCCGCATCCTGATGCGGCAATGCGCCGACCAGATCAAGAAGGTGAGCCTGGAACTAGGCGGCAACGCGCCCTTCATCGTCTTCGACGATGCCGATCTCGACGCCGCCGTCGAAGGCGCGATCGCCTCCAAATACCGCAATGCCGGCCAGACCTGCGTTTGCGCCAACCGCCTCTACATTCAGTCGGGCGTCTATGACGCCTTTGCGGCCAAGCTTGCCGCCAGGGTCGCCGCAATGTCGGTCGGCGACGGCTTCCAGGCGGGTGTCGAGATCGGGCCGCTGATCGACGAGCACGGTCTTGCCAAGGTGGAAGACCATGTCGGCGACGCGCTTGCCAAGGGCGCCAAGCTGCTGACCGGCGGCAAGCGCATCGACGGCGCCGGCACCTTCTTTGCCCCAACGGTGCTGACCGGCGTTGCGCGCGGCATGAAGGTGGCGCGCGAGGAAACTTTCGGGCCGGTGGCGCCGCTCTTCCGTTTCGAGACGGCCGAGGATGTGATCGCCGAGGCCAATGATACGGAATTCGGTCTTGCCGCCTATTTCTATGCCGGCGACCTGAAGAAGGTCTGGCGAGTGGCGGAAGCGCTGGAATACGGCATGATCGGCATCAATACCGGCATCATGTCTTCCGAGACCGCGCCCTTCGGCGGCATCAAGCAATCCGGCCTCGGCCGCGAGGGCTCGCGCCACGGCGCCGACGACTATCTGGAAATGAAATATCTCTGCATCGGCGGCGTCTAATCCGCCGGCCGGGAAAACCGGGCACGCGGCCTCTCGCCGCGTGCCGTTAATAATGCGGCGGACGGGTGACGGCAGGCGCTTCCAGCGACTGCTCCTCCAGCGACAGGAAGCGTTCGGTCAGCCGGTCGAGCTTGGTGCGCATCTGCTCGACGATCTTCCATTGTCCGGCAAGCTGATCGGAAAGCTCCTCGATCGTCTTTGCCTGATAGGCCAGCATTTCCTCTAGCCGGGTGATGCGGTTCGTCTCGTCGGACATCGATCCTCCTTTGCCGACACCGGCAGAATAGATGCTTCTCCCAAAGCGGAAATAGGCCATCTCGTCAATGTTTTCGATGGCCGGCGCAGCCGCGCGCAAAACTGAACCGTTTGGTTACTAAAAGACCTTGCCGCGCCTGATGTTGTGGGGTAGGCCCTTATCCATCAGGGAGGAATACTGATGGATGCAGGAAACGGCTTTCTTCATCCGGACCGGCTCTTTCCGGCCGATCCGGCAACACGGACCATTGCGCGAGACCTCTACGAGACGGTGCGCAATCTTCCGATCGTCAGCCCGCACGGGCATACCGAACCCGCCTGGTTCGCCGACGACAAGCCTTTCGAAGATGCGGCCTCGCTGCTCGTCATTCCCGATCACTATCTCTTCCGCATGCTGCACAGCGTCGGCGTTCCCTTGGACGCGCTCGGCGTGCCGCGGCTCGACGGCGAGCCGGTGGCTGCAGGCCGCGCGATCTGGCAGACCTTTGCCAGACATTACCATCTCTTCCGCGGAACGCCGTCGAGCCTCTGGGTCGACCACGCCATGTCGGCCGTGCTCGGCTGCACCGAGCCGCTGACACCTGACAATGCCGATGCGCTCTACGACCACATCAATGCCCAGCTCGCCCTGCCGGAATTCCGGCCGCGGGCGCTGCATCAGCGATTCGGCATCGAAACGATCGCGACGACCGAGGGCGCGCTCGACCCGCTGGCACATCACCAGAAGATGGCCGCGGACGGCTGGATCGGCAGAGTGCGCACCACCTACCGGCCGGACAGCGTCACCGATCCCGATGCCGTCGGTTTCCGCGACAATCTCGTCAAGTTCGGAGAGATCACCGGCGCTGACGCGACGCGCTGGGACGGCCTGATCGAGGCGCATCGGCGCCGCCGCGCCTATTTCCGCCAGTTCGGCGCCACCGCGACCGATCACGGCGTACCCACAGCCTTCACCGCCGACCTGCCGCTTGCCGAAAAGCAGGCGCTGCTCGACAAGGCGCTGAAGGGTCCGCTTTCGCCTCAGGATGCGGAGCTCTTCCGCGGCCAGATGATGACCGAGATGGCGGGGCTTTCGGCCGAGGACGGCATGGTCATGCAGATCCACGCCGGCTCGCGACGCAACACCGACAGCGGGCTGTTTGCGACCCGTGGCCCGAATATGGGCGCCGATATTCCGACCCGCACCGACTGGGTCGGCGGCCTCAATGCGCTGCTGTCGAAATACGGCCATGCGCCGGGGCTGCGCGTACTGCTCTTCACCCTCGACGAAACGACCTATGCCCGGGAACTCGCGCCGATGGCCGGCCATTGGCCCTGCCTGATGATCGGCCCGCCGTGGTGGTTCCACGACAGCCCGCTCGGCATCCGCCGCTATCTCGACCAGGTGGTGGAAACGGCGGGTTTTGCCAATATGGCTGGCTTCAATGACGATACGCGAGCGCTGCTTTCGATCCCGGCGCGGCACGATGTCTGGCGCCGCGAAGTCTGCCGTTTCCTCGCTGGGCTCGTCGCCGAACACCGGCTTTCCAAGCGGGAAGCCGAAATCGTGGCGGGCGAACTCTCCTATGGCAACGCGAAGAAGGCCTACAAGCTGTGACCGAACGACTGCAGACCCTTTCCGGCCTCGCCCCGACGGCGAAGCTTCCCGCCTATGACCGCAGCCGGCTGAAAAGCGGTATTCTGCATCTAGGCCCCGGCGCCTTCTTCCGCGCGCATTTCGCGCCGTTTACCGATGGCGCGCTCGCCGCTGCAGGCGGCGACTGGGGCATTGAGGTGGCAAGCCTGCGCACGCCCGATGTCGCCGATAATCTGAGCGCCCAGAACGGGCTCTACACGACATTGATCCGCGACACCTCGGGCACGACGGCTGAAGTGATCGGCTCGATCTTGAAGGCGCATGTGGCGCCGCGCGATCCGGCCGGCCTGCTGGCGCGGCTCGAAGATCCTGCTATCCGCATCGTCAGCATGACGGTGACGGAAAAGGCCTATGGCTTCGATCCGGCAACGGGCGGCCTCGACCTCAAACATCCCGATATCGTCGCCGACCTCGCCAACCGGCATGCACCGCGCGGCGTCATCGGCTATCTCGTCGAAGGTCTTGCGCGCCGCCGGCAGAAGGGGATCGCCCCGTTTACGCCGCTCAGCTGCGACAACCTGCCGAGCAACGGCGCCGTGCTGAAGCGCCTGGTGCTCGAATTCACCTCCCGCATCGATGCCGATCTGCATCGCTGGATAGAGGCGAACGTGCCCTTCCCGTCGACGATGGTCGACCGCATCACGCCGGCCAGCACCGAGGCGACCTATGCCGATGCCGAACGGCTGACCGGCCGCACCGATATGGCGGCGATCGAGACCGAGCCCTTTACGCAATGGGTGATCGAGGACCATTTCGCCAATGGCCGCCCAGCCTGGGAAAAAGTGCGCGGCGCGCTGATGGTCGAAGACGTCTCGGCCTATGAGAAGATGAAGCTCCGGATGCTGAACGGCGCGCATTCGCTGCTCGCCTATCTCGGTTATATCGGCGGCTATGAATTAATCCGTGATGTGATGGACGATACCGCCCTGGCAGCCCTGGCCTACCGCCATATGCATGCGGCGGCGCGGACGCTCGATCCGGTGCCCGGCATCGATCTCGATAACTACGCCAATGAATTGATAGCGCGCTTTGCAAACAAGGCGATCGCGCATCGCACCTACCAGATCGCCATGGACGGCACCCAGAAACTGCCGCAGCGGCTGCTGGAACCGGCATGCGAGGCGCTGGCCAATGGCGACAGGGCGGAGACCTATGCCATCGCCGTGGCAGCCTGGATGCGCTATGCGATCGGCGAACACGGCAATGGCGAGCGCTACGAGCTGCGCGATCCCCGGGCCGCGGAAATCGCCGCTCTCATCGCCGGTGTCCCGCGCACGGGCCTTGCGCTTTCGGCGGCTCTCTTCACCCTGCCTGGACTGTTCCCGACCGCTCTGACCGGAAACCGGGCTTGGACGCAGGATGTCTCGGACAAGCTGGAGATTCTTATCCAGGACGACCGGCTGCCGTTGTTTTGAGCTGCGCACAATCGGTTGGACATCGGACGACCGGTCGCGGATCCTGAGGAGAAGATGCGACGCTGCTTCAACTCTTGGGCATGCCCTCCGGCCGCAGATGCTTTTTCAAGGCGGCTATCCGGAAGATCGCGTTGGCGGCGCCATAACCCTTATACCCTCGGCGTTCGACGATCTCGAAGAAGAAGCCTTCGCCGAATGTGGGGCTGTAGAGCTGGAAATATTCGCCGAACTCGTCCCGGTCGTACAGGATGTTTTCCGCCCTCAACCGGTCGCTCAGCGCCGCCTCCAAACCGAACCTGGCCTCCGCGTCATCGTAATAATTCGGGGAAATGCTCAGCGGCTTGAAGCCGTTCTGCCGCAAGCTGGCCGCTGTCGCGAAAATATCGTCGGTGTGGAAAGCCAGATGCTGCACGCCCGAGCCGAATGTTTCGGCAATGAAGTGCCCCGCGAGCGTGCGCCGGTTCTCCGCGCCGTTCAGCGTGATCCGTAGCGAACCGGACGCATTTTCCAACACCTGGCTGCGCACCACGCCGGCGGGATCGATGATGTCGAACACGGGCGTCTTCCGCGCTTCGAAGATCGAGGCGTAGAACAGCAGCCAAGTGGGCATTTCGTCGTAGGCGACCGTCTGGGCTATATGGTCGACATGCAAGAGATGAGCGGGAGCAATCTGCGCATCGTCTTCGACCGGCAGGAAGTCGATCTCCGAAAAACGGCCGAGATCACCCTTGTCGTCTATCAGGTATATTAGCCCACCGCCCACACCCCGGATTGCCGGAATTTCGACCTCGCCGGCGCCGACGGCTTGCTTGAAAGGCTCGGCGTCCAGCGCCATGGCTCTCTCGAAGGCTTTGCCGGCATCGTCGACCATCAGCGCGATGGCATAGGCCGTGGTCCCGTGCACGACGAAGGACGCACCGGCAAAGCCACCGCCGTCGGCATTGACGATAAGACGGATGTCTCCCTGGCGATAGAGAGTGACATTTTTGGTTCGATGAACGGCCTCCTTCCGGAAGCCCAGGGTCCGCAGGATGCCGACGAGTTCGGTCGCTTCCTCTTCATCGGCGGAGAACTCCACGAAGCCTATTCCTTTGACGATCGCTCGATCGGGCATCGCCTTGGCCGAAAAGCTCCGAGTATTCGGCATACGCCGCACCTGATCGCCCAGATAAATCAGCGAGCGGTGGCCATCGGCGGCAATCAGGCGGGATGACCCTCCGCGGAACTGATCGTTGAATATTTCGAGCGAAAAATAACCGTCATAGCCGGTCTCGGCGACGGCAGCGGCAAACTCCGCTACCGGAAGGTCGCCTTCACCCGGCATGTTGCGGAAATGCCGGCTCCAGTAGAGAAGGTCCATGTCGATCAGCGGAGCATCGGCAAGCTGGACGATAAAGATCTTGTCTTTCGGGATCGAACGGATCGAGTTGATGTCGATCTTTCGTGACAGGGTATGGAAACTGTCGAGGATCAGACCGACATTCGGATGATCGGCCCTGCGCACGATTTCCCATGCATCGCGATGGTCATTGATATGCCGCCCCCAGGCGAGCGCCTCATAACCGATCTTCAAGCCGCGCTTGGCAGCCCGTTCACCGAGCGCGTGAAAATCCGCCGCCGCCCGATCAATGCCGCCGCGCGAGGCGGACGAGGCGTTCGAGCAAACCAGGATGAGCTCTGTGCCCAGTTCCTGCATCACATCGAACTTTCGTTCGGCGCGATCGAAGGCGCGACTGCGCAACGGCTCGGGCATGCCCTCGAAATCGCGGAATGGTTGGAACAGCGTGATTTCAAGCCCGCGGTCGCGCACCATCCTGCCGACATCCGTCGGCCTGCCGTCGAAAGCCAGAAAATCATTCTCGAAGATTTCCACGCCATCGAAGCCGGCTTTAGCGATCGCATCCAGCTTCTCGGGGAGCTCTCCGCTGATCGACACCGTCGCAATCGAAGTTTTCATCGGTCTGCTCCTTGCCTTGCCTATAAGGCGGTGAGAAATTCCGGTCTGCCTCGAAGGCCGGGTTCGAGCGCCAGCATCCGGCCGGCGAATGGCTCAGCTCGCCTCTCTACCGGCGAAAGATGGCTCGCTGTCGCTCTCCCGAAGGGCGCACCAATTTAAAACTTGCCTGCCTAACGCAATGCCAGCGAACCGTAGCGCCGTGCTGCCACTTGATGCGCCGCCCCTGCCGGACAGTCTTGGCAGGGGCGCAGTCGAGCGCGTCAATGCGCATGCTCGGCCTCGATATGGCCGCCGAGGAAGAGCTGCCCGACGCGAGGATCGGAAAGCAAAGCCGAAGCCTTGTCGTGCATGCGCGTCTGACCGAGCTCGAGAACGAGGCCGTAATCGGACATGGCGAGCGCCGCCTTGGCATTCTGCTCCACCATCAGGATGGTGACACCTTGGTCGCGCAGTCTGATCAGGGTCTGAAAAACCTCCTGCACGAGATTGGGTGACAGGCCGATCGAAGGCTCGTCGATCAGGATCAGCTTCGGGTCAAGCAGCAGGGCGCGCGCCACCTCCAGCTGCTTCTGTTGCCCGCCCGACAGTTCGATCGCCTTGCGGTCGGAGAATTTGCGCAGCATCGGGAACTGGTCCATCACCATGTCGATTCGCTTGCGCACATTCGCCTGGTCGCCTGCGGTGATGCCGCCGAGTTCCAGATTGTGATAGACGGAGAGTTGCGGAACGACGTTGCGGCCTTGCGGAACATAGGTGACGCCATGCCCGATCATCTGCCGCGGTGTTTGCCGGGTCACATCCTGGCCATCGAGCAAGATTTGACCGGAATGGATGTTCAGCAGGCCGAAGATGGCCTTGAAGACGGTCGACTTGCCGGCGCCATTCGGCCCGATGACGGTGGTGATCGAAGCTTTCGGGATCGAAAAGGACACGCCGTTCAAGATGGTGATCTTGCCGTAACCGCCTTGGATTTTTTTGAGCTCGAGCATTGTCAACCTCCAAGATAGGCGTCGATGACGGTCTGGTTCGACCGGATTTGGTCCGGTGTGCCTTCCGCGATGATGTTGCCTTCCGCCAGAACAATGATGCGGGAGCACAGGCTCATCACGAACTCCATGTTGTGTTCGATAACGACGAACGTCGTGCCGTGCTCGGCATTGTAGGCGACAAGCCGGTCCTTGAGGTTGGCGAGCATCGTCAGGTTGACGCCGCCCGCCGGCTCGTCGAGCAAAACGAGACTCGGGCCGGCCATGAAGGCCATCGCCGCATCGACCAGCTTTTGCTGGCCGTAGGAGAGCGAACCCGCCAGTGTGTCGCGCAGATGGCTGAGGCGAAAGAAGGCGATCATGCGCTCCGCTTCGGCCGTCAAGCCGGCGTCGCCGGGGCCGAAGAGACGTGCCAGCATCGTGCCGTGATGCTCCTGCCCGGCAAGAATGATGTTGTCGAGCACCGACATTTTCGGAAAAACCGAAAGCTGCTGAAAGGTTCGCCCGACGCCGAGCTTGTTCAAATCGGAGGCGCGCATGCCGGAGACATTTTTGCCGTTGACCGTCACCTCGCCCGCATCCGGGGTCAACTGGCCGAGGATGCAGTTGAAGAGCGTCGACTTACCCGATCCGTTGGGGCCGATCAGGCCGAGGATCTCGCCTTTGTTGACCTCGAAGGAAACGCCGTCGACGGCGCGGATTCCGCCGAAGCTCTTGCCAATATTGCGAACGGAGAGGATGGGCGTGTTCATTTCAGGCTGGCTCCTTCCGCCATGTCTGCGCGGACCTGTTGCTTCGGCCAGATTTTGTCACGGATCCTGGCGCCGACACCAATCAGCCCCGACGGCACGAAGATCAGCATGACGATGACCAGCGCCGAATAGATGATGAGATAATATCCTTCGGTGAAGCGCAGGATCTCTGGCAGCAGAATGACGACGCCGGCGCCGACCCACGGTCCGAAGAAGTACCCGGCGCCACCGACGATCACCATCAGCAGGATGCGAAGGGAATGGGCGAGCGCGAAGGATCCGGGCTCGATGAATTGGACGAGAGGCGTGATCAAGGTGCCGGCAAGTCCGCCATATGTCGAGCCGATGGCAAAGGCGAGAAGGGTGATGCGCCGCGTATCGACGCCGAGACTTTCGGCGCGGATCGGGTTTTCGCGCAGAGCCTTGAAGGCGCGGCCCCAAGGCGACCGGACGATCCCCCACATCGCAAGCGCCGCAAATGCCGTGACGGCAAGTGTGAAATAATAAAAAGGCAATTGCTTCATCGTCGAGAACAGGCCGAAGTCGGGACGCGGCATGCCGACGAGGCCGATGCTTCCGCCCGTCAGCCAATCTTCGTTTCTCAGCACGAGAAAGACGAGCGTGTTGAAGGCCAAGGTCACAAAGGCGAGGAAGTGACCTTTGACACGCAGCGCCGGATAGCCGAGGAGCAGGCCGACGACGAAGCATGCAAGCAGCGCCAGGGGCATGGCCACAATCCAATGCCAGCCTGCGAGCGTCAGCAGCGCGGTAATATAGGCGCCGATCGCCATGAACGAGGCCTGCGCCAGCGATATCTGGCCGGCATAGCCCAGCGTCAGGTTCAGTCCCATGGCCGCGATCGTAAAGATCAGCCAGGAGGTCAAGATGTAAATGATGTAGTTCTTTTGACCGATGGGGGCGGCGACAGCGAGTGCGAGCAGCCCAAGAATGACCAGAATACGTATAGTGGAACTCTTCGCCATCAGACGGTCCTCCCTTCGGACGTTCCCATGATGCCCTGCGGCCTGACGAGGATGATGACGATCAGGAGCACCAGGGGAAGCGCCGCGCGATACTGGGCCGTGACGTAGGCAGCGGTCAGGTTGTCGAGAACGCCGATCAGCAGGCCGCCGACCAACGCGCCGCGGATCTGGTTGAAACCGCCGACGATTGCCGCGATGAAAGCGATCAGTCCGAGTGTTTCGCCGTTGGAGAACTTGGCGAGATAAACGGGCGTGATCAGATAGGATGCAAGGGCGGCAAGCGCTGCGTTGATCAGGAACGTGTAGAGGATCATCCGCTTGACGTTGACGCCGAGGATTTCCGCGACTGCCGGATTTTGCGCGGTGGCCTGCATGCAGCGCCCGGTGCGGGTGCGGTTCAGGAACAAGGTCAGCAGCACGACGATGCCGAGGCAAAGCACGAGATTGAGGATGTCCTGCATCGAAAGGACAGCGCCAAAGACGTCGATCGGATCATTCGGAAACATCGCGGGAAAAGGCTGAGCTTCGGCCGAATAGAATTCCTTGACGCTCTCCTTCAGGAGAATTCCGAGCGCCATGGTCGCGATGATCAAAGTGATCCCGCCATGGGGAAGGATCGGCTCGACCATGAGCTTCTTGAAGAGAACGCCAAGAATGACGACCGACAGTATGAGCCCGGCCAGCAGCGCAGCCCAGAAGGGCATGCCGAGAATGCTCATGCAGGCAAGCACGAAAAATGCCGGCAGCATGACGAACTCGCCCTGGGCAAAATTCACCGTCTGCGCCGCCTGCCAGACGAGGGTGAAACCGATGGCGACGAGCGCGTAGATGGAACCGGTCGCCAGACCGGACAGTAGGACCTGTAGGAATTGAGACATTGTGCCACTCTCTCGATGGCCGCGGCAGCCGAAGCGGCCGCGGCAGAGCAGGGGATGATCAGTTGGCCGGAACAGTTCCGATCACGACCGGCGAGCCATTCTTCACCTGGACCATGAAGCTCGGACGCGACATTTCGCCGTGTTCGTCCCAGCATGTGTCGAGAAGGATCTTCGGGTAGTCCGCGGCCTTCAGGCACAGTCCGTGCATCTTTTCGGCGAAGGCCTCTCCATCGAGCTCGCCGACCATCTCCGTGACGTATTTCGTCGTCCAGGCGCCGATATAACCCTTGATGGCGTCATGCGTGGGCTTGCGCTTGAAGGTCTCCTCGAACTTCTTGTCGAAGGCGCCGATGCCCGGTACGTCCGTCGCACTCGCGGTCAGGCCGACATGGGCGATGGCGCCATCCGCGGCGCTGCCTGCCAGTTCAACCACCTTGGCTTCGGTCAGGGTGACTTCGCCGACCAGCGGCATGGGCAGAGATTGCTTCTTAGCCTCAATGAGGAAGCGAGCGGACTCCTCCTGATTCATATAGACGAAAACGGCATCGGGGCCGGCCTGCTTCAGCTTGGCGATATCGGCGGCATAGTCGGCTTGGCCTTGCTCGGACGGCACGTCGGCGACAATCTCGATTCCGGCCTTCTTCATTTCCTGGGTGAAGACGTCATGGCCTCCCTTGCCGAACTCGTTATTTACCCAGGCGACGGCGACCTTCTTGGCCTTGATCGTCCCGGTGAAGTAGCTGGTCAGCGCGGGAATGCCTTTTTGGGAACCGGACGACGTCCGGAAAACGAAAGGGTTTCCCTTCTGAACGATGCTCGGAGATTCCGAACCGACGAATTGCGGCGTGCCGTTCTGTTGCGCGACCAGCATATTGACCATCGTCGAGCCGGAATAAATCGTGCCGAGGATCGCATAGGCGCCTTCATCGATCGCCTTCTGGACAAGGGCGCGCGAAACCTGCGGATCGGTCTGCGTGTCATATTCGCCAAGTTCGATTTTCTTGCCGAGAATCCCGCCTTCGGCGTTGATTTCCTCGACCGCGATCTTGATTCCGTCGCGCCAATTGGTTCCTGCGGGGGCGCCGGCGCCGGAAAGCTCGGCCACCATGCCGAGCTTGACTGTGTCTTCGGCATGAGCGACACCCAATCCGACAAAGACGGCAGTTGATATTGTAAGCAGATTTTTCAGGTACATACTGTCCTCCCAGTAAAAATAAGACCGGCTTTTGCGGCGCCGTCTCCTAAAGCGCCCCGGCCTCCCATCAGCAGGAGACGAAAGCTAGCCGCTTTTCAAGCACACTTCCGGTTCAGGCGGTCGCATCAACAGAAAGTCCACAAGGACAAGAGCTTGCGCGTCAAACATCCCAACGCCCGTCATCGTCCGGCACCCACGCCGGCGTGCCTCCTGGATGAGCGGCGGAACTTCCGGCTTGGTGATGACGCAAGCAACGAATTGCCGGGCTTCCAGTTTGGATGCGTCGATCGGCAAAGGATCATCCGGCCGCATTCCGAGCGGGGTGGCGTTGGCAACGAGATCATAGCCTGCCGGATTCGCATCTCCGGAGACGACGCGCCTTGGATAAAGCCTTTCGAGCTTTTCAATAATAGCATCGCGCCGCTCGGTGTCGATATCGTGGATCGCAAGCATTCCCGCTCCGCGCCTCATGATTTCGAGGGCGATCGCCGAACCCGCGCCTCCACACCCCACCAGCAGGCATCTGCGGCCGTCGACGGAAAAACCTTCCTTCTCCATTCCGTCCAGATATCCGAGCCCGTCGGTATTGTCGCCATGCCAGCCGTCGCCCGTCCGGCGCACGACATTGACCGCCTCGACGAAGCTGGCGCGATCCGAGGTCGTCGCGCAGAGGCCGAATGCCGCTTGCTTGTGCGGAACGGTGACGAGGATTCCGCCGATATTGGAAACCGCCCGCAGCGCGTCAAAAACGGTGGGCAGATCAGCAGAAGCCACATGCATCGGCACGACGACGGCGTCTTCCTTCCGATCGGTCAAAAGCCGCGTGATGACATCCGGCGAGCGCACCTGCGCGATGGGGTCGCCCACGACTATGAAGAGCCTCGTATTTCCAGAAGGAATAATTCCCGCCATCTGCCGTCCGTTTCCTAGCCAGGGAGCCGGAACATCCTGCCGCACTTGGTTTGTGCGGCCGATATAGCGCTCGACCTGTGTCAAATCTCCACAGAAGCGTAGCGATGAAAGACCGCTATATCGAGTATCATTTTCGCAGGCTTCCGTAACATCATGTTAATGATCAAATCGTGTGCCGAGTGAGCCCGAGATCGTGGGATCGGGCCGCAAGCTCTGCCGGCGACCGAAAATGCTATTTCTTCCGCGTTGACGCTCTATCGGCGGGCCTCAGCGAACTCGCGCTCTGCATTTCATGGCGAAGAAGCTGCCGAAAGTGCTCGGCATAGGCGGAGAGAGGCAAATCCCGGCGATAGGCGATGTAGGTATGGAAAACGCTGTCGGCGTCGATTTCGATACCTTTTAATCCGCGAACGACGCCATGCGCCACGGTGAACTCGTCGATGATCGCGATCCCCAGACCCGCCGCCACCAGGCTGCAAACCGTCGTGCCGAAACGAGCCTTGATGTTCATCTGATAGGCGATGCCGCTATTGGTGAACATGGCCGCCATGATCGCGCCGTACGGGTCCTTGGGGTCGATCCCGATCAACGGATAGCCGGACATTTCCTGGGGCGTGATCTTGTCCCGGGCCGCCAGCGGGCTCGTCTCCGGGACGATGCACAACAGCCTGCCGCTCGCCAGAGGCTCGAATTCAATAAGGGGATGATCGAAACGGGACGAGATCGCGACCAGTTCGCCGCGTCCGAGGAGCAGGTAATCGATCGCCTCCTCGATCTTGAGAATGTTGACATCGAGCCCGAGATCCGGAAAGCGCTGCCGCAGCTTGGCGATGGCCCGGGGTACCATCACGTTGGCGATGCTCGGCACGGACGCGATGCGAAGCTCCTGGCTCTGTCCCCGCCCAAGCCCGGCTACGGCCGATTGGAGATCGTCGATCTTACGATGCACGGTATCGAGCAGGTCGAAAATATTGCGCGCCTGGGATGTGGGCACAAAGCGGCCGGCGCGCCGGTCGAAGAGCCGGATACCGAGGGAATCTTCCGTATATTTCATGAGGCGGCTGAGGCCGGGCGCCGAAACGTTCAGCAACCGCGCAGCGCCTGCGATGCTGCCGGTCACCATGATGGCGCGTATGACCTCAATCTGTCTTAGCGTAAGCATCACCAGCCAAACGACACGCGCTCAGACGCATGTGTCGACAATGCTTTAACAGGGAAGCCGCGCGCAATGCAAGTTTGGGCAATCGGCCGGCGTCACTACGCCTTGATGCGCGCCATGTCGGGATCGTAGAGCGGCGCCAGCGACACCTTACAGGGAATGCGTTCCCTGGCGACATCCAGTTCATAGCTGCCGGAGAGAACAAATTCCTCCGAGACGCCCTCGGCATTGCGGACGTAGCCGTAGCCGATCGGCTTGCCGAGCGTGTAACCGAAGCCGCCGCTTGACAGCCAGCCGACACGCTTGCCGTCGCGATAGATGGTTTCGCGGCCGAGCAGTACGGTATCGGGATCGTCGGGCACGAAGCAGGCGAGGCGCTTCTTGACGCCGTCGGCAAGCTGCCGCTCGATCGCCTCGCGGCCACGGAAGCGAATGTTCTTTTTGATCTTCACCGCCCAGCCGAGGCCGGCCTCGATGGGCGTATGGTCGGGGCCGATATCGGAACCCCAGGCGCGATAGCCCTTTTCCAGCCGGCAGCTCTCGATGGCGCGGTAGCCGGCATTGGCAAGACCGAGCTCGCCGCCTGCTGCCATCAGCGCGTCATAGACCGTGGTCGCATATTCAATGGGGATGTGCAGTTCGTAGCCGAGTTCGCCGACATAAGTAATACGCAGCGCCCGCACCGGGCAGCCCGATATGCCGATGGTCCTGACCTGGCCGAAGGGGAAGGCGGCGTTCGAGACGTCGCTGCCCGTCACCCTTTCCAGCACGGCGCGTGAATTCGGGCCCATCAGCGACAGCACGCAGTAGGCCGAGGTGACGTCGACCAGTTCGGCATGCATCTCCGCCGGAATATTGCGGGCGATCCAATTGAAGTCGTGGGTGGCGAAACCGGTGCCGGTGACGATGTAATAATCGTTATCGGCAATGCGGGCGACGGTCAGGTCGCATTCTATGCCGCCCTTGTCGTTCAGCATCTGCGTGTAAATGAGTGAACCGACCGGCTTGGCGACATCGTTGGCGGCGATCCAGGAGAGCGCCGCCTCGGCATCCCTTCCCTTCAGCACGAATTTGGCGAAGGAGGTCTGGTCGAAGATGACGGCCGCCTCGCGCACCGCCTTATGCTCGCGGCCGACGGCGTCGAACCAGTTCTGCCTGCCGTAGCTGTAGATATCCTTCGGCTCCTCATTGGCGAAGAGATCGGCAAACCAGTTCGGCCGCTCCCAGCCGAGCTTTTCGCCGAAACAGGCGCCCTGCGCCTTCAGCCGGTCATAGAGCGGCGACTTGCGGCAGGGGCGGCCGCTCGAATGCTCCTCGAACGGCCAGGCCATGGTGTAATGTTTGCCATAGGCTTCGAGCGTGCGGGTGCGCACCCAGTCGGTATCGAAATGCGGCCGGCCGAAACGGCGGATATCGACCGGCCAGAGATCGTAGGGCGGCTCGCCCTTGGTCACCCACTCGGCGAGCGCCATGCCGGCGCCGCCGGCCGAGGCGATGCCGAAGGCGTTGAAACCGGCGCCGACGAAGAAATTCTTGAGCTCCGGCGCTTCGCCGAGAATGAAATTGCCATCCGGCGTGAAACTTTCCGGGCCGTTCAGCAGCTGTTTGACGCCCACTTTCTCCAGCGCCGGAACGCGACCGAGCGCCTGTTCCATGATCTGCTCGAAATGGTCGAAATTGCTGTCCAGCAGCGTGTAATGGAAATCCTCGGGGATACCTTGCTTTGCCCAGGGAATGGGATTGGGCTCATAGCCGCCCATGACCATGCCGCCGACCTCCTCCTTGTAGTAGGTCAGGCGATCGGGATCGCGCAGCGTCGGCAGGTTGGAGGGCACGCCGAAGGATTCGGTAATAATATATTGGTGCTCGACCGAGACCAGCGGCACATTGACGCCGAAGCGGGCAGCGAAGGCGCGCGTCCATTGGCCGGCGCAGACGACGACGCGCTCGCATTCGATACGGCCCTCAGCGGTGACGACGGCACGGATCCTGCCCTTGTCGATGTCGAGGTCGAGGACTTCGGTATCCTCGAAGATCGAAACGCCCGCCATGCGGGCGCCCTTCGCCAGGGCCTGAGTGATGTCGGAGGGATTGGCCTGGCCGTCTGTCGGAAGAAAGGCGGCGCCGACCAGATCGTCTATTGTCATCAGCGGCCAAAGATCGAAGGCCTCCTGCGGCGTCAGCAACTGCATTTCAAGGCCGAAGGACTGCGCCGTGGTCGCCTGGCGCTTGACCTCCGTCCAGCGCTCCTCGTTGCAGGCAAGGCGCAGGCCGCCATTCATCTTCCAGCCGGTGCCGAGACCGGTTTCCTCTTCCAGCCGCTTGTAGAGATCGACGGAATAACCGAGCAGCTGGGTGATATTGGCGCTGCTGCGCAGCTGGCCGACAAGACCGGCGGCATGGAAAGTGGTGCCCGATGTCAGCTTCTTGCGCTCGAGCAAAACCGTATCGGTCCAGCCGAGCTTGCCGAGATGATAGGCCGTCGAGCAGCCGATAATGCCGCCGCCGATGACCACCACTTTTGCCGTCTTCGGGAGTTGTTTCGTCATTTATCGTTCCTGTTTAAAGGCTTGGTAGGCGCGTTCGAAACGCCCGAGATTTTCGGCCGTATAGGCGGCGTAGTCGAATTGGATGGTGGAATGGATTTCCGAAATCATGCTCCACAGCGTCTCGCGCAGCAGCGAGGCGCATTTCATCGCGCTGTAGCGCCGGCTGAGCTCATCGGTCAGCTGCCGATCGAATAGGTCTCGAGCATCGTTTGCTCGGCAGCTTGCGAGAACTCATTGTTTGAGGCCAATCCGCCGAGGTCGAACAGCGGCGTGTTGAAGCCGGCATAATCCCAATCGATCAGCCAGAGCCGCTTGCCGTCATCGAGAAAATTGGCGGCCAGCAGGTCGTTATGGCCGAAGGCGATCTCGAACGGCGCTGCCGCCTCTTCCAGCGTCTCGGCCTTGGCGATCAACGCCGGCAGCAGTGGGAGGTGGAGGCTGCCCGACTCCTTCAGGCTGGCGGCGTAGTCGCGGATGACATGGAAGACCCAGAAGATCATCGCCGGGCCGCGGAAATGCCGTGCGATATCATGGTGGCAGGCGCGCACCAACGGCACGATCCGGGCCAGCATTTCCGGCGTCCTGATATCCTCGGGCGACAGCGCCCGCGCCTCGATATAGTCGAGCACCAGCACGCCGGGCGAATGGTGGATGACGGCGGGCGACAGGCCGGCGGCGTGCGCCGCACGGCTTGCGGCAAGCTCGTTCTGCCTGACGATGTGGTGGATCGGAATGTCGGTGCCGAGTCTCACCACGCAGCGCGCGACGGCATCGCTGACCAGATAGTTCCTGTTGGTTATGCCGCCAGATATCGGCGAAATTTCAATCGGACCCTGCCAGATGCCAAGCGCATGAATCCTATCCTCAGGCGTCATGCTATCCCCCTTGCGGCGCTGGCAAAATGATGGGGCAGAGCAGGATAGGCTGTCAAGCAGCCGCGCGCGCCCTTCCGGACGCGCAAAGGGCGCTATCGGGTCAGATGGTCTTGCCGGTGGCGTCGAAGACGTGGCAGCGGGCCGGATCGAAGAAGGTCTTTACATTGGCGCCGGGCTCGACCTTCTGCTGGCCGTCGAGCGCCACAGTCAGCAGCTGGCCATCCGGCGTCGTGGTGTAGAGCATGGTGGCGCCGCCGAGATTTTCGACGAGATCGACATTCACGGTCGAAAGCGTGATGGTGCCCTGCGTGAGGGAGAGATGCTCGGGGCGGATGCCGAAGGTGACGGCCTCGCCGGCCTCGCCTTTCAGGCGGCGCGGCAGGCGGACGGAATTGCCGCAGACATGAATGCTGGTTTCGGCTTCACCGACCTCTTCGATGCGCGCCTGCAGAAAGTTCATCTTCGGGCTGCCGATAAAGCCGGCGACGAAGCGGTTGGCCGGGTTGTTGTAGAGATCGAGCGGCGCGCCGACCTGCTCGATGCGGCCGGAATTCAGGACGACGATCTTGTCGGCCATCGTCATCGCCTCGACCTGGTCATGGGTGACATAGATCATGGTGTTGCCGAGCTGCCGGTGCAGCCTGGAAATTTCGACGCGCATCTGCACGCGCAGTTCGGCATCGAGATTCGACAGCGGCTCGTCGAACAGGAAGATACGCGGCTCGCGCACGATAGCCCGGCCGATGGCCACGCGCTGGCGCTGGCCGCCCGAGAGCGCCTTCGGCTTACGCTCCAGGAGCTTCTCGATCTGCAGGATTTCGGCGGCGCGTTTGACCTTCGGCTGGATGTCAGCCTTCTTGTAACCCGCCGTCTCCAGGCCGAAGGCGAGGTTCTTGTAGACCGACATATGCGGATAGAGCGCATAGGACTGGAAGACCATGGCAATGCCGCGCTTGGCCGGCGCCACCTCGTTCATGCGCTCGTGGTCGAGCAGCAGCGCGCCGCCTGATATTTCCTCGAGGCCGGCGATCATGCGCAGAAGGGTCGATTTTCCGCAGCCGGAGGGCCCGACGAAAACGACGAATTCGCCGGGATCGATCGTAAGGTCGATGCCATGGATGACATCCATTGCGCCGTAGCGCTTCTCGACCTTCTGAAGAACGACACTGGTTGCCATCGTCTCAAACCCCTCTCGTAATTTATCGTTGCTTCGTTCTTGCGCGCCAATCGGCGTATTTCGGGCTGTCGGGACCGACCGGCAGCGGCACTTCGGCGCCGCTGTCGGATGACTGGTAGATGGCGGTCACCAACTCCAGCGCGCGGCGGGCATCCACTGTCGTCACCGGCAGCGGCCCCTGGCCGCTGAGGAAGGCGTGGAACTGACCCATCTGGGTGGTGAATCGCGGCGCGACCGGCTTCCAGTCGGCAATCACCCGGTCGATCTTTTCCCGCACGTCGTCATTGGCAGCGATAATCTTCCAGGGATCCTTGCCGGGTGTGTAGGGCTCATGACTGCTTTCGAAGGTGACATTCTCGAAGTGCAGCCTCAGCCGGCTCAACTGTTCCTGCGAACCCAGCGTGCAGGACAGCGAGACGAAGGCGCCGTTTTCCATCAGCAGGCTGGCGGAGGCGCAATCCTCGACCTCGATATCGTTGACGCGGGTGGCGACACGGCCGAAGACCCTGGCCGCCGGGCCCATCAGATGCATCATCATGTCGTGCAGATGCAGCGCATGGGTGACGAGCACGCCGCCGAGTTCGGTGGCCCATTTGCCGCGCCAGGGCACGGCGTAATATTCCGGTTTGCGCAGCCAGAAGGTTTCGACCGAGGCCGTATAGGCTTTACCGGCAATGCCGGCGTCGATGATCCGCTTGGCCTTCTGGATGCCGTCGCCATAACGGTACTGGAAGATCGGCATCAGCACGCCTTTGGCGCTCTTTTCCGCCTCCATAATCCGATCGACGCCGGCGAGCGAGCCGGTCAGCGGTTTTTCGCAAACGACATGTTTGCCGGCGGCGAGTGCCGCGACCACCTGTTCCAGATGGATGCCGGGCGGTGTGCAGATATCGATGATGTCGATCGTGTCGTCGGTAAGCAACTCCTCAAAAGAGGTGGTGCGGCGCTCGATGCCGAACTCGTCGCCAACTGCCGCCAGACGTTCTGCGTTCAGGTCGCAGATCGCTGCCACCCTGAACTTGTCGGAATGCGGCAGATAGCCCTCGACGATATGCGAGCGGCCGATACCGCAGCCGACGATCGCCACCGTCTTGATGTTCATGTCACTCTTTTCCGTTGTCGCCATCAACGCTTCATGCCCGTCGTGGCGATGCCCTCGATCAGCAGGCGCTGGAAGAACAGGAAGAAGAAGAACACCGGCACCAGCGTCAAGGTCGACATGGCAAACAGGCCGCCCCAATCCGATGCGCTGGTTGAATCCACGAAGGTGCGCAGGCCGAGCTGGATCGTATAGGTGTTCATGTCGTTCAGGTAGATCAGCGGTCCGAAGAAATCGTCCCAGGTCCAGATGAAGGAGAAGATGGCGGCGGTTGCCAGCACCGGCAGCGACAGCGGCAGCATGATCTTCCAATAGATGCGCCAGGCGCTGCAGCCGTCCATCATCGCCGCCTCGTCGAGTTCGCGCGGGATGCCGCGGAAGAACTGCACCATCAGGAAGATGAAGAAGGCATCGCTTGCCAGGAACTTGGGCACGACAAGCGGCAGGATCGTGTTGACCCAGCCAAGGTCGAGGAAGAGCACATATTGCGGGATCAGCGTCACGTGATAGGGGATCATCAGCGTGCCGAGCATGATCGAAAACCAGAAATTCCGGCCGGCAAAACGCAGCCGAGCAAAGGCGTAGGCCGTCAGCGAACAGGCGATGACATTGCCCGTCACGACAAGCACCGAAATGACGAGCGAATTCCAGAAGAACCGGCCGAAGCTGACATCGAGCCCGGTCCAGCCGCGCACATAAGAGGAGAGATCGATCGACGACGGGATGAGCGAGGTCGACGAGAAAATCTCGTTTTCCGGCCTGACCGATGCCGAAACCATCCACAACAGCGGATAGAGCATCAGAAGCGAGGCGGCGATCAGCAGCGCATGGATGACGAGCGAGGCCGGCAAGCTGCGTTTGGTGATGTCCGATGGCGGCCGGGCGGCTGTGACGGAAGTGGTCATCTCAGTCATCGTAGTGCACCCAATAACGCGAGGTCAGGAAGGAGAAGGCGGTGAAGATCGCGATGATCACCACCAGAATCCAGGCGAGCGCCGAGGCGTAGCCCATGCGGAAATTGCCGAAGGCTTCCTGATAGAGGTAGAGCGTGTAGAACAGCGTCGAATTGATCGGGCCGCCGGTGCCGCCCGAGATGATGAAGGCCGGCGTGAAAGCCTTGAAGGCTTCGATCGTCTGGACGACGGCGTTGAAGAAGATCACCGGCGTCAGCAGCGGCAGGGTGATCTTGTAAAATTGGCGGAATTTCGAAGCGCCATCGAGGCTTGCCGCCTCATACATATCCTGGGGAATCTGGCGCAGGCCGGCGAGGAAAATAATCATCGGCGAGCCGAACTGCCAGACCGACAGCGCCACCAGCGTGTAGATCGAATAGTTCGGATGCGAGATCCAGCTCGGACCTTCGATGCCGAACTGCGAGAGGGCGGCATTAACAAGACCATCGCTGGCGAAAAGCTGGCGCCAGAGCACGGCGATCGCCACGCTGCCGCCGAGTAACGAAGGGAGGTAGAAAATGGCGCGATAGAAGGTCAGCCCGCGCAGGCCGCGGTTCAACGCCATGGCGACCAGCAGGGCGAAGGTCAGCTTGAACGGCACCGAGAAGACGACATAGGTCAGGGTGACGTTCATGGCGGCCGAGAATTTCGGATCCGCCGTGGCGATGCGCACGTAATTCGCCATTCCCACCCACCGCGGCGACTGAAGCATGTCGAAGTCGGTGAAGGAGAGGTAGAGCGAAATCAGGGCCGGCCCGAGCGTCAGCCCGAAAAAGCCGACGAGCCATGGCAGAAGGAAGAGATAACCAGGCGCATTGGCATTCCAGAGACGCCGCAAGCGTCCCTCGGCGGCGGCCCCCTGATATCTTTCCACTGATATGGCCCCTGCGGGCGTGCGCATCGCATTGCTCATACGGGATCAGCCTCGTGCGAGAATTTGCGTAATTTCGTCGACAAGCTGTTTGCCTCCGTCGGAAGGAGACAGCTGCCCGAAGGCGACCTGCTCGGCGATGTTGCGCAATGTCAGCTCGCCTTCACCGGCGCCGGCCGGGGGCGGCGGGGGCAATTTGCCCGCGAGAGCGCCGAGACCGCTGACATAGTCCAATGCGACCTTGCCGTTTTCATCGAGCTTCGCCGCAACAACCTCGCGCATGGCAGCCGATTCCGGAATGCCGCGTTCGACATCCAGGAGCAGCACTGCCTCAGGATTCTTGACGAAGAAATTGACGTAGTCCACCGCCAGGTCGATCGATTTCGACTGGGCCGAGACCGAGAAGAACATCGAAGGCTTGCGATAGTGGCCGCCCTTCGAATCCGGCTTAACGCGCATGTAGTTCGTGAGCGCCAGCTTGTCCTTGTTCATTGCCTGATAAGCGACGAACTGGTTGGAGTGGGCAAAACCGGCGGCCGATTTGCCGAGCGATACCGTGTTGGTTTCGATATCGTTCTTGTCAAGGGCTTGCACGTCGGCGGGAACGCAGACTCCGGCCTCACGGAACTTCGCCCACATGTCGTACCATTCCGATGCGTCTTCCACGCCGAAGGCGATCTTGCCGTCGGCAGTGTAGAGCGCCTTGCCGCGCTGACGCAGCCAGTTCTCGAACAGCGGTTCCGCGCCGCTGCCGTCGGCGATACCGAACATGCCCTTGCGCTTGCCCGCTTTGGTGATTTCCGCCCCCATGCGGGCGAACTCATCCCAAGTGGTCGCCTGCGTCGGCAGATCGACGCCCGCCTCCTTGAAAGCGGTCGTGTTCAGCACCGTGGCTGCCGAATTCGCGCCAAGGCTGACGCCATAGAGATGGCCGTCGACGCTACCGCCCTCGATCTGGGCCTTGTCGAAATCATCGAGATTAAGCTTGGCCGGCATATAGGATTCGAGCGGAGCAAGCGCGCCGCGCCGCGCATATTGGACGATGTAGCGATAATCCATCTGGATGACGTCGGGCGCATTGCGGCCGGCGACCTGGGTCGCAAGGCGCGGCCAGTAATCGCCCCAGCCGAGGAATTCGCCGGTGATCGACGTGCCGGGATTCTTCGTCTGATAGAGCTGCGACACCTTGTTGGTGCGGTCGGCACGCGGCTGCGAGCCCCACCACAGGAGACGCAGGCGCTTTTCCTGTGCCAAGGCGCTGGTGCCGAGCGCTGAAAGCGACAGAAGGGCTGCGCCTCCGGCCACGAAATTACGTCTATTTACACGCAGAGTCATTTTTTTCCTCCTCCAAAGGGAAGCGCCTCCACACGCTTCCAAACCAGTTTTGCTTGCGCAAATAACTAATTGGTTACAAGCTACGAGCAAAGCGGCAACCCTGTCAAGCGGTGTCGGTCAGAGCATGATGGCGAAAAGCGTCGCGGTTGCAGGCGACGTCATGCTCCGACCTTCTGTTGCGCGGGCTGCCATTCGAAATTCGGTTTTTACAATTTCGCATCGAAGGCTTATGAGCGCAACACGTGACGACAGGGGTGGAGCTGATGAACGACAACGGGGGAAACAGGGAAAGGAAGCAGGCCCGGCGACCGTCGCCGGAGCGGACGGCCCAACGTGATCCGGAGCGGACGCGCGCGGCGATCCTCGAAGCGGCAACCCGGGAATTCGCCGAAAACGGCATGGGCGGCGCCCGCGTCGACGCCATCGCCGAGCGGGCCGGCACCAACAAACGCATGCTCTACCACTATTTCGGCGACAAGGAGCAGCTCTACCTGAAAGTGCTCGAGGAGGCCTATGTCGGCATCCGCACCGCCGAGCGCGCCCTGCATATCGGCGATCGCAGCCCGGAGGAAGGCATCGGCGAACTGGCGCTCTTCACCTGGCGCTATTTCCTCCAGCATCCGGAATTCCTCAGCCTGCTCGGCACGGAGAACCTACATCGCGCCCGCTGGCTGCGTCAGTCCGTCCGGCTCAAGGAGCTGCATTCGCATCTGATCGGTGAGCTTTCCCAAGTGCTCGAGCAGGGAAAGAAGCAGGGCGTCTTCATCGAAACCGCCGATCCCCTGCACGTCTACCTGACGATCGCCTCGCTCGGCTATTTCTACCTTTCCAACCAGTACACGCTCTCGACGATCTTCGGCCGCGACCTTCTCGAGCCGAGCCATCTCGACGCCTGGGAAAAGCATATCGTCCACGTCACGCTGGCCTCAATCAAGCGCTGAGTCTCGAAAGCAGGATTTGACTCTTGACAGGCTCGCCGCTCTTCTGCCATCAAGTAACCGTTTAGTTACCGGCTTGGGAGGGCCGGGCCAGGACGCCCGCTCCCGCCGCAAAAAATTGCAGGGAGGAAAAAATGGCACGCTTGGGGATCATCTTGCACGGCGTCACCGGCCGCATGGGTTACAACCAGCACCTGGTGCGGTCGATTCTGGCCTTCCGCGACCAGGGCGGCATCACGCTGAAATCCGGCGAGAAACTCGAGATCGACCCGATCATCGTCGGCCGCAACGGCGCCAAGATGGAAGAGCTGGCGAAGAAGCATAACATCAAGCGCTGGTCGACCGATCTCGATGCCGCGCTCGCCAATCCCGACGACACGATTTTCTTTGACGCCGGCACGACGCTGATGCGCGCCGAGCTTCTGTCCAAGGCGCTCGACGCCGGCAAGCACGTCTATTGCGAAAAGCCGATTTCCGACGATCTGCAGGTGGCGATCGACCTTGCCCGCAAGGCGCGCGGCTCCGGCCTCAAGCACGGCGTCGTCCAGGACAAGCTTTTCCTGCCCGGCCTGCGCAAACTGGCGCTGCTCAGGGATTCCGGCTTTTTCGGCAAGATCCTCTCGGTGCGCGGCGAATTCGGCTACTGGGTCTTCGAAGGCGATTGGGGCGTGCCGGCGCAGCGCCCCTCCTGGAACTACCGCAAGGGCGACGGCGGCGGCATCATCCTCGACATGCTCTGCCACTGGCGTTACGTGCTCGATAATCTGTTCGGCGAGGTCAAGGCCGTCTCCTGCCTCGGCGCCACGCATATTCCGCGCCGCATCGACGAGCAGGGCAAGCCCTATAATTGCGACACCGACGATGCGGCCTATGCGACCTTCGAGCTCGAAGGCGGCGTGATCGCGCAGGTCAACTCCTCCTGGGCGGTGCGCGTGCGCCGCGACGATCTCGTCACCTTCCAGGTCGACGGCACCCATGGTTCGGCCGTCGCCGGGCTGACGAAATGCTGGAGCCAGCACCGCGTCAACACGCCGAAGCCGGTCTGGAACCCCGACCAGCCGCAGACGATCGATTTCTACAAGACCTGGGACGAGGTTCCGGACACGCAGGCTTTCGACAACGGCTTCAAGGCGCAGTGGGAAATGTTCATCCGCCATGTCGTCGAAGATGCGCCGTGGCCCTATGGGCTGGAAGCCGGCGCCAAGGGCGTGCAACTGGCCGAGCTCGGCCTGAAATCCTGGGCTGAGCGTCGTTGGCTCGATGTTCCCGCACTGGAGTTCTGAGCCGTGACGACGATCAATCTCCCCCTCGACGGCAAGATCATCCCCTATACGCTGACCGGCACCCCAATCGAACTGAAGAAGCGCGACGCCAAGGCCTTTCCGCGCATCGCCTTTGCCGCCGCCCATGTCGTCGCCGACCCGCTCGCCGACAACGATCCATGGCTGACGCCGGCGATCGACTGGGAGCGGACGCTCGCCTTCCGCCACCGGCTCTGGGATCTCGGCCTCGGGGTCGCCGAAGCCATGGATACGGCGCAGCGCGGCATGGGCCTCGGCTGGCCGGAAGCGCGTGACCTCATCCGTCGGGCGCTTAGCGAAGCCGCCGGCCGCAAGGATGCATTGATTGCCTGCGGCGCCGGCACCGACCATCTGATACCCGGCCCCGAGGTAACAATCGACACGATCCTCAAGGCCTATGAAGAGCAGATCGAAACGGTCGAGGCGGCAGGCGGCCGCATCATCCTGATGGCAAGCCGTGCGCTTGCCGTCACTGCCAGGAGCCCGGACGATTATATCAGGGTCTATGACCGCATCCTTCGCCAGGTCAAGGAACCCGTTATCATCCACTGGCTCGGCGAAATGTTCGATCCGGCGCTTCAGGGTTACTGGGGCAATGACGACCATCTGAAAGCGATGGAAACCTGCCTTGAGGTAATCGAAGCCAATGCCGGAAAGGTCGACGGCATCAAGATCTCCCTGCTCTCGAAGGAGAAGGAAGTGGCGATGCGCCGCCGGCTGCCGAAAGGCGTGCGCATGTATACCGGCGACGATTTCAACTATGCCGAGCTGATTGCCGGCGACGAAGAGGGCCATTCGGACGCGCTGCTCGGCATTTTCGATGCGATCGCGCCGGCAGCCTCCGCTGCCCTCGACGCGCTCGGCCGCAAGAGCAATCACGAATTCTTCGATCTGCTCGAGCCGACGGTGCCGTTGTCGCGCCACATCTTCAAGGCGCCGACCCGCTTCTACAAGACCGGCGTCGTCTTCCTCGCCTACCTCAACGGCCTGCAGGACCATTTTACCATGGTTGGCGGCCAGCAGAGCACGCGTTCGCTCACGCATCTGGCCGAACTCTTTCGCCTGGCCGACAAGGCGCGGGTGCTGGCCGATCCGGAACTCGCAGCGGCGCGGATGCGCCAGGTGCTGGCCGTCCACGGCGTTCACTGATCTCAGGCACGGCAAGGGAGGAATGAGATGCAGGTCGAAGGACTTTCGATCAATCTGGCGACAATCCGCGAGCAATGTGGCTTTGCCGAAGCCGTCGATATCTGCCTGAAGCATGGCATCACCTCGATTGCGCCCTGGCGCGACCAGGTCGCCAAGGCCGGCCTCGATGAGGCGGTGCGCATCGTCAAATCGAACGGCATCAAACTCACCGGTCTTTGCCGCGGCGGCTTTTTTCCGGCGGCGAACGAGGCCGACTGGCAGAAGAACCTCGACGACAACAGGCGGGCGATCGACGAGGCGGCGGCATTCTCAGCCGATTGCCTGGTGCTCGTCGTCGGCGGGTTGCCGGGCACTTCCAGGGATATCGTCGCGGCCCGCCAGATGGTGTTCGACGGCATTGCCGCGGTGCTACCGCATGCACAGGCATCAGGCGTGAAGCTCGCCATCGAGCCGCTACATCCGATGTATGCCGCCGACCGCTCTTGCGTGAACACGCTCGGCCAAGCGCTCGACATGTGCGAAGCCCTCGGCGAGGATGTCGGTGTCGCGATCGACGTCTACCACGTCTGGTGGGACCCCGATCTTGCCAACCAGATCGCCCGCGCCGGACGGATGAAACGGATCTTTGCCCACCACATCTGCGACTGGCTGGTGCCAACCGAGGACATGCTGCTCGACCGCGGCATGATGGGCGATGGCGTCATCGACCTCAAGGGCATAAGACGGATGATCGAGGACGCCGGCTTCTTCGGGGCGCAGGAGGTGGAGATCTTTTCGGCAGAGACCTGGTGGAAGCGCCCGGCCGACGAGGTGATCGCCACCTGCGTCGAGCGTTTCCGGAGCTGCTGCCAGATCTGATTTCAAAATTCGTTTCATCAGCATGCAGGAGAATCATTCGATGGAGAAACGCCGTTTTGCCCTGATCGGCACCGGAAACCGCGGCACCACCATGTGGGGCAAGGACCTGCTTGCCGGCTGGCGCGAACATGTCGACCTCACAGCCATCGTCGAGAAGAACTCGCTGCGCGGCGAGCGCGCCCGCAACATGATCGGCAGCAATGCGCCGCTTTACGAAAACATCGATTCCATGCTCGCCGAGCAGAAGCCGGATCTGGCCATCGTCTGCACGCCCGACCAGACGCATGACGATATCATCGTGCGGGCGCTGGAGTCCGGCATCGACGTCATCACCGAAAAGCCGATGACCACCTCGATCGCGAAAATTCGCCGGATTCTCGACGCCGAGAAGCGCACCGGTCGCCGGGTCGATGTCTCCTTCAACTATCGCTATGCGCCGACGGCGGCCCGGATCAAGGAACTGCTCAATGCCGGCGAGATCGGCCGGGTGACCTCCGTCGACTTCCACTGGTACTTGAACACCAAGCACGGCGCCGACTACTTCCGCCGCTGGCATGCCTATACGGAAAATTCCGGCAGCCTGTTCGTTCACAAGGCCACCCACCATTTCGATCTCCTGAACTGGTATCTCGACAGCGACCCCGAGGCCGTCACGTCCTTCGCCGATCTGCAGAACTATGGCCGCAAGGGCCCGTTCCGCGGACCCCGCTGCAAGCTCTGTCCGCACGCGCATGAATGCGACTACTATCTCGATCTCGAAAAGGATCCCTTCCTCGATCAGCTTTACGAGGATCCTTCGAAGATCGACGGCTATTTCCGCGATGGCTGCGTCTTCCGCGAAGATATCGATATTCCCGACACGATGGTGGTGTCGCTCCGCTACCGCAACAACGTCCATGTCTCCTATTCACTGAATACGTTCCAGCCGATAGAGGGCCATCACCTCGCCTTCAACGGCACCAAGGGCCGTATCGAAATCCGCCAGTATGAGGCGCAGCCCTGGGAACAGCCGAAGGAGGACACTATTCTTCTCATCCGCAATTTCCCGAATGGCAAGGAAGCGGTCGAACGGATCGTCGTCCCGCATTTCACCGGCGGCCATTACGGCGGCGACGACCGGATGCGCAACATGATCTTCAAACCCCACATGGAAGACCGGCTCGGCCAGCGCGCCGGCACGCGGGCGGGCGCCATGTCCGTGCTCTGCGGCATTGCCGCGCTGACGAGTTCGCGCACCGGCAAGGTGGTCGAAATCGCCGAGCTGATGCCCGAACTTGCCAATGACGGTTCACCCAATTCGCTGAGGACACCGCGCTGACGCTAAAGCGTCAGGCGATGTTTTCGAGATCCTGCCGGCGGATCTGGTAGAGCAGCGGCCGGCCAGTCGTGAAACGCTCGACCTCATCCGCCGCCATCTCGCCGAGACGCGCCCGCTCCAAGCCGATGGCACCGGCAATGTGCGGGGTCAGGAAAACGTTCGGCAGATCGTAGAAGGCCGAACCGGCCTCCGGAATTTCCGGATCGGTCACATCGATAACCGCGTCGATGCGGCCGGTCTTCAGCTCCGAAAGCAGAGCGGCCTCATCGATGAGGATGCCGCGCGCCGTGTTGATGAGCGTCGCGCCGTCCTTCATCAACGACAGTCTTCGCGCATCGATCATATGCTGCGTCGACGGCAGTGACGGCGCGTGCAGGGAAATAATATCAGCGCGTCGCATCAATGCGTCGAGCTCGACCTTCTCCACTCCAAGGCCTGCCGCCTCGGCGGCATCGACCATGGGATCGAACAGCAGCAGCCTGTAGTCGAACGGTTTCAACAGCTCGATCACCCGCCTGCCGATGCGCGAGGCGCCGATTATCCCGAGGGTGCGGCCATAATTCCCGATCGCTTCGTGCTGCATCGGATAGGTGCGATCGCGGTGGCGGTCGGCGACATAGAGATCGCGGAACCGGAAGGCGCGCTTGCCGGCGAAGAGGATCGCGGCCAGCGTGAATTCGGCGACCGGCACCGCATTGGCCTCGGCCGCGTGGCTGACCGCGATGCCGGCTTCGAAGATGGCCTCGTCGATGATGCCCTTCACCGTACCCGCAGCATGGACGATCAGGCGAAGCCGCGGCGCGGCGGCGGAAATCTCGGGCCCGACATAGGGTGCGCCCCAGCCGGTAACCAGGATTTCGGCTTCGGAAAGCAGTCGCCTTGCCCGCGCGTCGTCGAGGCGCTGCAGCGGCTCGGGGTCCAGCAGGCGGCCGATCGTATCGAGCCGGCGCAGGATCTCGGCGGGCAGGACATGCTCCGTGCGCGACGGCTCCATGGCAAGGACGATTGCCGGGCGGCTCATGGCATCTGGCCCGGGGCTTCGATGGCGCTGACGGTCACACCCTTTTCCCGCACCAGCGCCTCCAGCGCCGCAATATCAGGCGCTTCTGGCGGCCGCGTCCAGGCGGAGGCGACGGCAGCGGGATCGCCAAGGGCCAGCACCGCCGTCACCAGGATGGTTTCGCCGGCCGGAATCTGGCCGCGCAGTTGCGGCACGATGGTCTTGGCGACGATCATATTGGTGTTGGGCTGTGCCTTCTGCGCGAGCCCGGCGCGTTCGACCGATGATCCCAAGTCGAGAATACCGCTGAAATCGGCTTCGCCGATCGCATAGGCAGTCCCATCCGAAGCCGACAGCGTGTCCAGCTCGAAATCCCGGCGAGCGATGGCAAAGCCGCCTTCGGCGACCCTCAGCGGCCGGGCCGCCCTGATCCGGTGGAGGCGGATATGCCAGGGGACCGCGGGCGCCAGCCAGCTTTCGACGCTGACATCGGGGAAAGGTGACCATTTCGCGTAAAGCACATTGCCAGCGATCCTGGCTTCCTCATTCGTCTCGCGCACGCGGTAATGCAGCCCGTCGTCACTGAAGGCCAGCATCGAATCGAAAGCGGCGAGCGCAAAGCCGCGTTCGTCAGATTCGACGCTGAAGCCGTAACGGGAGGAATAGGCGAATTTCGCGTATTTTTCCGTTCCGAAGCGCATCTGCAGATTTTCCTGGCCGGCCGATAGCGCCACGACGTCGCCGCCCGTCCGCATCATCACCATGCCGGGATGGCGCTGGGGAACGACCTCGGGCGCCTGCTCCGGCGCCTTTTCTTCGGCGGTCCAGAACGGATGATTCTCGGCGATCGCAAGCGGCAGAAAGGCCTTCAACGCCCAGTAGGGCGAGCCGGCGGAATTGTAGCTCTCCGACATCAACAGGTTCGGATAGCCGAAACCGATCGACAGAACGCCGTCGCGATCGGCGATCGGCTTGTCCCTCCACCAGCGCAGATGCTGCAGGCAGAGGTGCTTGACCTCGCCCCAGGGCAGTGCCTCGACATCGGCGAAGGCCAGCGCCGACCAGAAGCCGGCGCAGGCGAAACGATAGGTCAGGCTGCGGCCGAAGGGGATCGTGGCACCGTCGGCGGCAAACCAGTGGCGAAAATCCCGGGCGAAGAGGATGGCGCGTTCGCGGTAGCGCTTGGCGTAATCGTCGTCGACGAGCTTCGAATAGATCAGCCCGTAAAAATGCATGGCGAAGGGAATGTAGTGATCGATGCGGCGCACGTTTCCGTCGCGATACCAGCCGTCGCCGATATAGAAGCCCTCGAGCTCTTCCAGATATTGCCGTGTCAGACTGCGGTCGAAATCGGCGCCGAGACGATCGAGGGCGATGTCGACGAAAATACGGAAAAATTTCCAGTTGTTGTCCGCATAGTCGAACTGCCTGGCGTGCTTGAGGTAGGCGATGACATTGCTGCGGGCGCGCGCATCGAGCGGCTTCCAGATTTTTTCCGGCACCAGCGCCAGGGCAAAACCGAGCGCGGCAAGCTCGACCATGCGTTGGTCGCGGCCATTGACGGTTCCCCAATATTCGGGATGAGCGGGATCGGTGCCGTTTGCAAGGCCCTCGGCAAAGCGATGCCAGTGGGCGAAGTCGCCGCCGCCGGCGCCGAGCGGGGCCAAGCCCCAGAGCGGGCGGGCGAAACCTTCGAGATCAGCCGCCGCCCGGTCGAAATGGGCGGCGCCGCCGCTCAGCCTGACGCGGGCATTGCCTTTCGAAAAATAGGCAAGCAGCGGATCGAAGAGATCAAGCAGGGCGCGGCTCATATCAGCGCGCGTTTCGAGCGGATTGCCGGCGAGCGGATTGGCGCTGGCGGGATCATAGGTCATCGGATTACTCACGGGGTTCGACAATCACAACGGTCCCTCCCGCAACGGGAACGACAGCCTGGCAGATGTGGCGTGCCGGCGCCGTCCTGTTGCGGAAACGGGACAGCATCAGCGAAATGGCTTCGCGACCGAGAGCGGCGCGGTCGACGCGCATGGTGGAAAGCTGCGGATTGGTCATCAGCGCACAGGGCAGGTCATCGAAACCGACGATGGCGAAATCCTCCGGCACACGCAGGCCCGCTTCGATGACAGCCTCGAGGACGCCGACGGCGATGAAATCATTCATGCAGAAGGCGGCGGTGAAACCGGCATTCTCGGCGAGGATCGCCGCCGTGCGTTCATGGGCCTCGCGGCTGGCGCTGCCCTGCAAGGTCATGGCTACGAAACGGCCTTCGGCGCCGGGGACAGCGGCAATCGCCGCCTCGAAACCGCGGATCCGCTCACGGATCGTCTGGCGATGAGAGCCGCTCAGATGCAGGATGCGGCGATGGCCAGCCTTCGTCAGCCGGCCAGTCGCCTGATAGGCGCCGAAGAAATTAGCCGGCGAAACCCCATCGAAACGCATTCCGGGATCGGTGCCATTGACGAGAACGGTCGGCACCATGGCGTCCTGCAGCCAGTCGCGCAGCATCTCATTTGGATCGATGCCGACGAGAAAGAGACCTTCGGCGGCCGCGGCCCGCATATAATCGCGCGCGGCGTCCGGCGTGATGCGCTCCTCCCGGACCATCCGGACTTCGAACGGCATGCCTGCTTCGGCCGCTCCGGCGCGCAGGCCCTCGACGATCGCCTCGTAGAAGACGCTGAGGCCACCTGTAACGCCGTCGCTGGCGATCAGCGCCAGCCCGCCGGCGACGGCCTCAACAGCCGGCTTGACCGGGTAACCGTGCTCGGCCGCGACCTTCAAAATCTGACGCCGGACGGTTTCGCTGATGCCCGGCTCGTTCGCCAGCACGCGCGAGACCGTTGAGACCGAGACGCCGGCCAATGTGGCTATATCGGCCTGTCGCGGCCGTCTGATTTTCTGATCGTTCATGGGCAAAGCTTATGCAAACTACGCAAATTTGCAAGACTAACGTTATTTCTTGCAATAATTAGTTTTTTGCGTAGGCTGGTTGCCGGAATGCCCGCAGCGCCGTTGGAGGATGGCAGCGGGCAGATGGGGAAAAGGAGGATAGTATGCAGGTCAACCGCCGTTCATTCCTGATGGGTTCAGCCGGTGCAGCCGCCGGCCTGGCGTTCGGCGCGGGAAGCGCCATTCCGGCCTTTGCCGAAGACACGTCGCTGCGCGCCATGTGGTGGGGGTCGAACGACCGCGCCAAACGCACGCTGGACGTCGCCAAACTCTACCAGTCAAAGACGTCAGGCGTCACGATCGTCGGAGAATCGCTTTCCGGCGACGGCTACTGGACGAAGCTCGCAACCCAGATGGCCGGCCGTTCGATCGCCGACATCTTCCAGCTCGAGCCGGGAACGATCTCCGACTATTCCAAGCGCGGCGCCTGCATGCCGCTCGACGAGTTCGTCCCTTCGGCATTGAAGGTCCAGTCCTTCGGCCCCGACATGCTGAAACTGACCACCATCGACGGCAAACTCTATGGTGTCGGCCTCGGCCTCAACTCCTTTTCGATGTTCTTCGACACGGTCGAATTCGAAAAGGCCGGCATCCCAGTGCCGACACCCGATCTCACCTGGGATGAATATGCCAAGCTCGCCGTGGAACTCGCCAAGTCCTCCGGCAAGGGCGGAGGCCCCTATGCCGCCCGCTACGCCTATGTGTTCGACGCCTGGCTGCGCCAACGCGGCAAGAGCCTATTTGCTAGGGAAAGCGTCGGGCTCGGCTTCACGGCCGACGATGCCACGGAATGGTTCGATTACTGGGAGAAGCTGCGCAAGGCCGGGGGCACGGTGGCTGCCGACGTCCAGACGCTCGACCAGAACACCATCGACACCAATGCGCTTGGTCTTGGCAAGTCGGTCATCGGCATGGCCTATTCTAACCAGATGATCGGCTACCAGCTGATCATCAAGAACAAGCTCGGCATCACCATGCTGCCGCGGGAAAAGAAGGGAGGGCCATCGGGCCATTACTACCGCCCTGCGCTGATTTGGAGTGTCGGCGCCACCACGAAGAACGGCGAAGCGGCGGCGAAATTCATCGACTTCTTCGTCAACGACATCGAGGCCGGCAAGATTCTCGGCGTCGAGCGCGGCGTGCCGATGTCGCCGGTAGTGCGTGAAGCCATTCTGCCGCAACTGAACCCGACGGAGCAGGAAACGGTCAAATACGTCAACATGCTCAAGGATCAGGTCGGCGAATATCCGCCGCCGGTGCCGATGGGTGCAACCCAATTCGACCAACGCGTGCTGCGCCCGATCTGCGACGAACTCGCCTTCGAACGGACCTCGCCCGCCGATGCGGCGACCCGGCTCGTCGAAGAGGGTAAGGCAACGCTCAAGGGATGATCGGCTGCCGGATATGAGAGGAGAGGCCCGCAAAACCCCGGCGGGCCTTTCTGGTTTACTGATGAAGCGCGTTGCGATCTTATGGATTTGCGCTTCAGATGCCTTTCAGTTGGCTGCCAGGCTTTCGACCACGCGCCAGTCCGGCCGGCCGAGGTTGAAGGGCCAGGCGTGCACGTCGCGGTCATTGAAATAGACCACTTCCTGAAGGTTCGGGAAGGCGCTCTGCTTCAGCGTCGCGGTTTCGATCCAGGGTCTCATATAGGCGTCGCCGCCTTCGTAGCCGAGCTCTGCGACCCAGATGGGCTTTCCATAGCCGGCGACGAGATCATAGCCCTGCTTCAACGCTTCCGAAAAGGTCCGGTGCTTGTTGTAGGCAAGCTCGTCATAGCGCTGGAGCCCGAAAACCGAGAGGCCGACAAGATCGACGTAGTCGTCGCCGGGATAATAGGCATCAAGGCCGGGCTCCCCCTTCGGCGACCACATGAGCTCGGTGCCGGGCGCCTCGTCGCGAACGATATCCATCATCCGCTTATAGGCGGTGATGTAATCCGCCGGATTCCAGCCGGACCATGAAAACCGGCCCGACTTGTCCTCCATTTCCTGGCCCCACCGGACGATCACAGGGCTCCTCAGCTGAGAGATCATCTGCGCGATCGCCCGCATGTTGACGTCGTAATCGCCCCGCAGCACCTTGCGGCGAAGCTCTTCTGAGGTCAGCCGCCAGTCGACGTCCCAGGACCACGGCTCGACCGTGATCAGCAGGTTGCGGCCTCTGGCCTGGGCATAGGCATCGGCGACACGCAGCGTCTCCAGATCAACGTCTTCCCAGGGCAGGAACAGGGCTTCGGTCGAGACATTCGTCTGAGCGCCGAAATCCCCATGCGGGTCATAGGCGCCGAACTTGATGCCGTCGGCATGAACCACCGGGCGCTTGTCGATGATCGTTCGCATGCTGGATGCCTGGTTCGGGGCAATGCCGGCATATTGCACCTCGCTTCGGCCCGGCAGATCCGCGACGCACAATAGCAGAAGTGCGAGCGCAGCGGTCGAGAGGTGGTTTTTCATCAGCTTCTTCATGGCTTACCCTCCTTTTCGGGCAAGTTCCTGGTCCGACAGGACCTGCTTCAGATCGCGTGCCTTGGCGCTGACAGTATCCGCGGCAACAAGCTTGCGGAATTCATCATCCTCGCGCACCGAGGAATGGCGGAAGACGTACCAGTTGCCGTTCGGCTGGCGCCGCTGATAGATCGTGTTGCCGATCTTGCGGTGACCGAAACAGGTGCTGGCGCGCGCCGCACCCTCGGCATTCGTCCAGGTGGCGCGCATGCAGAGCTGGCCGAGGTCATCCACGACCCATTTGCCCTCGGCAAACGACTGCTTGCCCTTGTCGTTCACCCAGGCGACAAACCGCCGGCCATCCTCGATGAAGCGGCCGCCACCGGTGTCCCAGGTCCAGGTCCTGTCGCCGTAGATCCGATAGAGCTCATAGGCGCTGAGCGGCGTCGGCTCTTTCTTCTTTGCGGTCTCGGCACCCTGCGCCGCCAGTGGCAGGCACAGGCTGAAAGCAAGGGCCGCCCCATAGAGTCTCGATCCGATACGCATGACATCCTCCTCGACACTGGCCGGATCCGCCGGCTCACACACCTTGTTCGCTCCGTCCCACGCTCCCGAAGCCATTCCATCTGAGGCGGAACTTCACGGTTCGGGTTTTGCTGCCACCGAGGCCGGCACCGGCCACGGCAAATTGCGATTGGCTGAAGCTGATGAACGACTGACCGTGAGAAAGAGCCTCGAGACTGCGCAGCCCATGGCCGCCGACCTGCATGCTGCCGGTGATGCAGATTGCAAAGCCCGTCGCCGTTGCCAGCCACAGGCCGCGTGACTGCGGCAGCAGCGGCAGACCGTTCTCGATTGCATGACGAAGGGCGATCAGCACCGTCAGCGACAGATAGATTGCCAGATTGATCGCAGCGAAAATATAAAAACCCTGGGCGGCCGCGGCGTCGGCGGCGAAGACCATGGCGACGGCGCAAAGGCCGGCGAGGCAGATGTAGGGTGCCAAAACGCGCAGCGGCAAGGAATGCTGCTCCTGCCTGCCTTTCGGGGTGATGCGAAAGTCGACGAAAGAGCCGGAGAGGTGGTCGCGAACAGCCGCCAGGCTGCCGGCAAGCGACCACGGCCAGCGCAGGAAGATGAAGGCAAGCCCCTCCCAGCCGAACAGTTTCGCATTATGCGGCCTGAAAGTTCCCGTCGCCCGCCAGAAGAATGCAAACAGCATCAGCACGATCGATATCGGCGCGAAATGCAGCAGGAAATCCGGATAGGTGACAGCGACGAAAATATGGCCCGTCAGCAGAGCGGCAACCGGCAGCAGGAACATCACCGCCATGACGGCGGAGAACAGCGGGTACCAAAGTTGCGAAAACACGAACTGGAATTTCAACCGCCAGGGCAGGTGGGCGACATAGCGGCGGGAGTAGCGCAGCAGGATGGTGACGAGGCTGCGTGACCACTGAAATTCCTGGACGGCGAGATCGACGAAGTTCGCCGGGCCGTCGCCGTGAGCGATCGCGTCGACGGCATGGACACCGCGCCAGCCGCCGGCATTCATCATCAACGTGGTCGAATGATCTTCGGCAAGTTCGGGGCCAAGGCCGCCGATCTCACGCAGGGCCGATGTGCGAACCGCATAGTGGGAGCCGATGCAGAGCGGTGCCCAGCCATTGTTGTAGCCGGTCTGCAGCGAACCATGCAGACTTGCCTCCGCATAAAGCCTTCCCCGCGCCGCCCAGCTTGCCGCCGCATTCGCATCACAGATGCTGGGAGCGGTGACATAGCCGACGCCAGGATCGGCGAAGGGGCGCAGGACTTCACGGAGATAGGTCGGTGTCGGCACATGATCGGCATCGAACTGGGCGACGAAATCGTAACGTGCATAGCCGAAATGGTCGTAGAAATAGGCAAGGTTGCCTTCCTTGCATCGCGTCCGGCGCGGCCAGGTCGTGCGGTGATACTCGGCCACGCCTTTGCGGGTGGAGATCAGCACGCCGTGCTCGGCGCACCAGCGTCTGGTTTCCTCGGAAGGATCCTCGTCGGCCAGCCAAACGTCGAACTTGACGCCGATCTGATCGAGCATCGCCTGCAATGTGGCGCGGACGACGGCAAAGGGCTCGGACGGCGCCTTGGTGACGACCATCGCCATGCGTCCTTCCGGCAGCGGTGTGCGTGAGCTGATTGTTCTTGCATTGAGGAAGATCAGAATGAAATAGGCTGGGACGAGCGTGATCCAGGCAAGTACGACTGTGACAAGCACGAAGGCAGCCCAGGAAATGATATGGGCGGCCTGACACCACCAGATCCAGAAATAGCCGAGTGCCGCCAGCCAGCAGAGGATGCCAAAACCATATGCGACACGATTCCACCGGGTGAAAACAGGCTTGAACGGGCCGGCGGCAGCTTTCGCCGTCTTGATCGGGTAACCTAATTCCGAAATGAGGCTCATGCCGTCACCTCCAGCCCGAAGGTGGGGCCGGCAGTGCGGATGATCGTATCAATATCCGAGAGTGTCGGCGCGAAGCCGAGCTCCGCCTTCGCCCTCGCCGTATTGGCAAAAAGGATCGGCGGATCGCCGGCACGGCGGGAGCGATAGCGGACAGGCACTTCACGGCCGGTCATGCGATAGATGACATCGAGAATCTCGCGCACCGAGGTGCCCCGGCCGGAGCCGAGATTGACGCTGAGGGAGTCGCCGCCCGCCATCAGGTGATTGACGGCTGCCAAATGCGCCTGTGCGAGATCGCTGACATGGATATAGTCGCGAACGCAGGTTCCGTCGGCTGTCGAATAATCGGTGCCGAAGATATCGAGCCGCTCCAGCTTGCCGGCGGCAGCGAGAAGGGCACGCGGGATGAGGTGGGTCTCGGGCTCGTGGCGCTCGGCAAGCTCACCATCGGGATCGGCGCCGGCCGCATTGAAATAACGCAACGCGGCAAAGCGGATGCCATAGGCGGCGGCAAAATCCTCGAGCGCCATCTCGAAGATCAGCTTGGTGCGGCCATAGGGATTGACCGGCTGCTGCGGTGTTTCCTCCCGTATCGGCAACGAGGCGGGAACGCCATAGGTGGCGCAGCTGCTCGAAAAGACGATCCGGTCGATATCCTGATCGAGGCAGGCTTCGAGCAGCGTCAGGCTGCCGATGACGTTGTTGCGGTAATATTTTCTCGGCATGTCGACGGATTCGCTGACATAGGCGTTGGCGCCGCAATGGATAACGCAATCGGGCGAAAATTCAGCCAACGTCCGGCGCAACGCGACCGCATCGCCGAGTTCACCGCGGATGAGCGGCCCCCAGCGGACGCTGTCGGCATGTCCGGTCGACAGGTTGTCGTAGGTAACCGGGATGATTCCGGCGCGCGACAACGCTTTGCAGATGTGACTGCCTATGAAACCGGCACCGCCGGTGACGAGAATGTAGCGGGGCATGTCATACGGCCTCCGCCTTCTCTGTCCGGGCAAGCAGGCCATCGAAATATTCGACCGTGCGCGCCAGGCCGGCTTCGAGCTCGATTTGGGGCTGCCATCCCAGCTCGGTTCTGGCACGGGAAATATCCGGCCGCCGCTGGCGGGGATCGTCGACGACAGCAGGCAGGTGAATGATGCGGGAGCGCGAATTTGTCAGATCCCGGATGATTTCGGCCAGGCGCCGGACGGTGAATTCGCCCGGATTGCCGAGATTAATCGGGCCGTGGCATGCGCTGCCGGCTGCCGAGAAACGCAGGAAACCTTCAACGAGATCGTCGACATAGCAGAAGGAGCGGGTTTGCTGGCCGTCGCCGTAAATCGTCAGGTCGGCGTTGCGCAGAGCCTGAACGATGAAATTGGAGACGACGCGGCCGTCATCCAGGCGCATGCGCGGTCCATAGGTGTTGAAGATGCGGCCGACCTTGATGTCGACGCCGTAGGTCCTGTGGTAGTCGAAGAACAGGGTTTCGGCGCTGCGCTTGCCTTCGTCGTAGCAGGCACGCGGCCCGATCGGATTGACATTGCCGCAATAGGTTTCGCGCTGCGGGCTCTGGTTCGGATCGCCATACACCTCCGATGTCGACGATTGAACGACGATCGCACCGGTTTTTCGCGCACAGTCCAGGGTGTTGACGGCGCCCAGCACATTGGTGAGCAATGTGCCCACCGGATCCCGCTGATAATCGGGCGGAGAGGCGGGGGAGGCAAAATTGAAGATGAGCGACGCCTCGATATCGAAGGGCTGACGAACATCGTGCTCGATGATGCGGAAGCGGGGGTTCGACTGGAGATAATCGACATTCACACGGCGGCCGGTCGAAAAATTATCGAGGCATATGACGCTGTGGCCGCGTAGCAGGAGTCTTTCGCAGAGATGCGAACCAAGAAAACCCGCTCCGCCATTGACAAGAGCGGTGCCCGGATTCTTGAGCACCGGTACGCCTTGTACTTCAGAATATCCTTCGCCGGGAACGAAACTACGCATTACAAACTCCTTCCCTTATCTCAGTCTTTTGATTTATTCAGGCATTGCGTATCTCAATTCTCCGGCCGTTAATTTCACGTTGTTAGTATATCTGCTCAGATAGCTAACAGTTATTCTTCGGATAATTGAATTACTATTTTAATGATAATGAGACTGTTAGAGAGGTCAACATTAAAAGCATATAGAACCCAAAATAAGTATCGAATTGTTCTTTAATGTAACAAATAATTAATCATTTTATATCTTTTTTCACGTAGAACGGGAATCCATACCTCACTCAAGCTTTGCTCAATAAAGAAAGGATACAAAGAAATGAAGCGCCGGCCGCGCGGAACTGCACGGTCGGACTTGCATCCGGAAACGCCATGTGCGAGGGGTTTGGCCATGTCGAAAAAACAAGCTACAGCGCAGCCGAAAGGCTGGCGTCTATTTCATTTTGCGATGATTGCCTGTGTCACGACGCTTCTTGCGGTCGGATCGACAGCTTGTGCGGTCGTTGGCGACGACCTAGCCGCCGTCGCTAAGAAGAATGTCGTCGCCTTTCAGGCGCCACGCGTCTCGACGGCATACGCCTACCCGGAAAAGCGGGCCGTACGGCCGGCCGCAACACCTGCGCGCGTCGTCGCCTATCACGGATCAGCCCCGTATATCTGCTCTCCGAGCGGCTTCGGACAGAAGTCGCGCTGCTTTGCGCGTCCATCGATCTGAAGCAAATCCTTGGAATCGCACCGAGGCAAGGATAGATTATCCCGTAGTACACCGTGCTGCGGCTTTCCTTGCGCCTCTGAACAGAGGCGCTGCGCTATAGATCAGTTGCGCCAACGACTGGACATCTCGTCATCGCCGGCGGGATGTTCATTGAAGAAGCGGGACGCAGCTTCCGTGCGGTTTCGGACGTTCATCTTCTTATAGATGTTGCGGACGTGAACCTTCACGGTATTTTCGGAAAGATGCAGCTTGTCGGCGATAATCTTGTTCTGCGTCCCCTTGCAGATGAGATCGAGGATCTGAACCTCACGGGTCGTCAAGGCGGAGATGCTGTCGCGTCTCAGCTTGAGCGCATTGGTGCGCGCAGCATCGACCGATCTCGTCTGATAGAGTGAAGGCTCCAGTTGGGCGCTCTTGTTGCCGAGACGATTAAGAAGCGCTGAAGGAAAATGCTCCCCGCCCTTCATCAGCAGATCCACCGCGGCCATGAACACATCAAGCCGAAGATTGAGCGGCAGGACACCGTCGATGATCCTTGCCTCCACTAAACGGCTGACATAGGGTTCCAGCATGTCGATGGCCTCGACGACAAGTCCGATAGAGGCTTCCGGGTGATTTTCCCGCACCGCCTTCAACGCTTCCTGAAGCTCAGGCTGGGGTATATGATAGAATAATACGAGCTTCAGATCGCTGGTATCCTTTTCCAGCATCGGATTCGTTTTTGATATGCTTGGCACGTCGCAGTTCGGGAATTTCTTTGCCAGTGCTTCCACCATGCATTCTGAAAAAAGATCCGCCTTGGCAACTACAACGATAGTATCTCCGGAAGCGCTGGACTTTCTTGCCTGGTCGGTATTCTCCATTCCTGAGCCTGTCATGAACATATACGCCTCCCCTAGCGTTACACTTTACTCAAACGTGAAGCGATGGCGGGTATAAGATAGTATGAAATGCCGCCCCCTTGATGTCACCGCCCTCTTCTTTAGACATTTCTTAATTATGTTAATACGGATTGAGAAGGAAGGAAATGGCCCAAAGTGATTAGTTTTCGCGAGCAAAAAACGATACATTACTGCACATCGGTTGTATTTTTGTTGGCCCATATACTATAGGCTTATATTTGCTCTCACTATAGATAATCAGAGGAATGTAATGTTTCAGTACAAATTGTAATATTTATATCATCTTTGCTCAACGAGTATGAAGGCGGGTAAACCGTCGCAGGTTGTTGGCTCAACCCAGCGCCCACTGGCGGAAGCTTCGGCCGGACGCGTAATCACCATCCATGCTCTTTGATTTTAAGCTGCAATCGTTGCTAAAAGAGGCGCGAGCCTCTTCGTAACTCCTCAGTGAGAAGTCATGCAGGTCGATGCAGACAGGGCGGAACGGGAACGGCTTCTGGCCATTCTCGATTTCTGGCACAAAATCGAGTTTTTTATACCGTACGATCTCTCCAGCCGCCTCGTCTCAGGTGATCGACGGACGGTCTTCTGGCTGCATGCAAAGACGCTCCTCCAGGATGGGGCTGCACTCAGCCGTCCTGTTATACCCGAGGAGAAGCAGATTACCGGCTTTACCTTGTTCCTCGGCGTTTTCAGCAAATCCGAAATCGCCGATATTCGCAGGCACTTCGAGGGTGTTGCGGGCGATATGGCCGAATACGAGGATGCCGAACGCGGCGATCTCGATGGTGACAGCTGCTTTGCCAGCCTGCAGCTCACGCCCTTGGGCGAGCCGATGTTCGAAACCTTTTCGGTTTCCACGCTTCCGTGGGCTCTGGGCCGCGTGCGGAAATCCGGGCTTGCCTCGCTCAGCCACGGGGCTTTTGCCGCCAGCAAGCGGCAACTGTCGGAACTGCTGCAAAACTTTCAGGCGCAGCGGCAGCTGACATCTTCGTCCTTCGAGGCCGGTGCCGATCAGCCGATCGATGCCGCGGAGATCCTGACGCTCAATGAATTGCTCTGCGATTGGGCAGGCTTTGTCTCGCGCGAGGAAAAGCCCGTCGCCGCCGTAGAAATACGTTACCGTGACAGGGTGGAAAGACCTGATCTCATCTCGTTACAGCCGCAACAGGAGGATCAGGCAGCCCATGCCGACGACCAGGAGGACGAAAGTGCAAGCGTTGAAGAAGACATTGGTATCCTGAACAGCTTCTTCATCGAGGACATCGAACGGGCAATGATCTGCATCAAGCAAGGCAATGTCCCAGAGCCGCTCAGGCGATATCTCACCCCGCTGGCCGATGAAAAGCGGATCGACCTCTATTCGCAGGACGGGCGCGCCGCGATCGTTCGGGCGCTGCATCCTGGCAATCCCAACCGTGGACGCTGGCTGAGCGAACCTCACCTCGCAATGAGCCTCATGCAACAGTTCGCGATCAACTCGGCCATTGGCGACCGATTGGAAACGCGTTTATTTTCGGTCAACGGCCCACCGGGCACCGGAAAGACCACTCTGCTGCGCGACATGTTCGCGGATAATATCGTTCGGCGCGCCCGGGTCCTGGCCTCCCTGGAGACGGCACGCGATGCCTTTGACGGCTTGCCGCGGCGCGTCACCTTTGCCGACCGCAGCTCGGCCTCGATATCGGCGCTGATCCCGGCGCTCACCGGATTCGAAATGGTCGTCGCGTCCTCCAACAACGCCGCGGTCGAGAATATTTCGCGCGATCTTCCCAAGCAGAGCGCGATTGCGAAGTCATCTTCCTTCCGATATCTCCAGACGGTCGCCCATAAGATCGCCTGCCAGAAGGACAATGGATGGGTCATCAGGCTCTCCGACAGCGATCGCCCTTGGGGATTGATTGCCTGCGCGCTCGGCAATTCCAGGAACCGCCGAGCGTTCAAGGAGCGGTTCGCCTTCATGGAAATCACCGACAGGTCGAAGCCCGGCTGGTCGGGCGCCGAGAAGCCGCAGACCATCTGGGAATGGTTGAAGAGCTACGAGGGAGCGACCTTCGCCGAAGCGTCGGCCGCCTTCCATGCCGCCGATGACGTGGTTCGCGGCAAGATCGGCCAATATGCCCGCTATGCCGACCTCCGTGATGAAATTGCTCTGGTTACGCAGGATGCATTCTGCCGCGAAACGCTCGAAAAGCTGGCCGCCGCCGCTGACGAGCTTCGCCATGCGCAGAACCGGTGCGACGAGGTCGCGGCCGAAATGGGCCGTATCAAGCAGAGTTTGTCCTCTTTGATGGAGGAGCAACAGCTGCTCGACCGCAGCGCTCCTGCGCGATGGAAGAGAGTGCTTGCGACCAACCCCGCCCGGCGGCATCGCCAAGATGTCGCCGCCAATGCGCGCCAGCAGCTGGAACTGCGCAAGGCGCTGGCGGAATGCGAAGATCGGCTTGCGAAGGCCGAGAAACCCGCGCTGGAACGTGCTTTGCGAGCGCATGACCAAGCCGCACGCGCACTGCGGTCACGACGGAAAATCTGGATTGCGAAGACCGAAGAGCTCGAGCGGCTGGGAGCAATTCTCGGTCACCCCGCCGCACCGGAGCGCCTCGCCGACCTCGACAGCGCGCAGGTGCAGATTGACGGGTTCTGGCATCAGGACGAACTGGCGGCTCTGCGTTCGGCATTGTTCGAAGCAGCATTGACGCTGCACGAAGCGTGGCTGGCTGAGGTCGGTCGGAAGGGCGGAGGTTTCGGCGGCAATATCGTTGCCATCAGCAAACTGCTTTCCAACAACAATCCCGTCGATGACAAACACGTTGCATCGATCTGGCAAAGCCTCTTCATGATCGTTCCCGTCGTCTCGACGACATTCGCCTCCTTTGCCCGGCAGTTCCGCGGTTTCGAAGCCGGCTCGATCGGCTGGGTCTTCATCGATGAAGCCGGCCAGGCCGTGCCGCAGGCGGCCGTCGGAGCTTTGTTGCGGGCGCGCCGCGCCATGGTGATCGGCGATCCCCAGCAGATCGAGCCGGTCTTTACCCTTCCGAGCGCACTGATTGGCGCCGCTTCGGCGCTTTCGCTCCACACGGCGGCAGGCCAATATTCGCCGAACAGGGTGTCGGTGCAGATGCTGGCCGATGCCGCCAATCGCTACGGAACAACGCTTCAAGACGAGGAAGCAGACGGACTCTGGATCGGCAGCCCTCTCAGAGTGCATCGACGCTGCATCGATCCGATGTTCAGCCTTGCCAACCAGATCGCTTACCAGAACAAGATGATCTTCGGGCTGGCAGAGCGCCGGCCGGCCGGCGACGCACCGCCCTTCTATGGCGACAGCGCCTGGATCGACGTCAAGGGCAAGGTGTCGGGCAAACAGGCGGTTGCGGAGCAGACGGACTTCATCGTCGATCTCCTCACCGCGAGCTACCGCCGTTCCGGTGCATTGCCGGACCTCTACGTCATCTCGCCCTTCAAGGAAGTGAAGAACAATCTGCGACGAGCTTTGGCCCAGGCGCGGTGGATCGACCAGGAGGGATATACGGACGCCTCTCCCCCGAAACTGCAGAAGTGGCTTCAGGAAAGGATAGGCACCGTGCACACGTTCCAGGGCAAGGAAGAGGATAGCGTTTTCATGGTGCTTGGCGCCGATGCCGCTCACCGCGGAGCGGCCGGCTGGGCCGCCTCCAAGCCAAACCTCTTGAACGTGGCGCTGACGCGGGCCAAGCGCCGCTTCTACATCGTCGGCGATCGCACGCTGTGGCAATCCCTGCCATATTTCAGGGAGGCGGCGAACGCTCTGGAAACGGTCCAGGCGGCGGAATTCCTGGCACGGAATGCGCTGCACACCAGGGATCCGAACCCGGTCCTTTGACTGAGTGCTAGCTCAGATCTGTTTTGGAATCAAAAAGCCCGCACGAGGCGGGCTTTTGTTTATTTGGTTGCGGGGGCAGGATTTGAACCTGCGGCCTTCAGGTTATGAGCCTGACGAGCTACCGGGCTGCTCCACCCCGCGGTGTTATATTAACACGAAAGGCCGCTTGATGGGCGGCCTTTTGATCGGCTTTGGGCCGTTGGATGTGATGAGAAGATTATAGTTGCGTTTTGCAGACCTGGCAGCGACCTACTCTCCCGCGTCTTAAGACGAAGTACCATGGGCGCAGGGGCGTTTCACGGCCGTGTTCGGAAAGGGAACGGGTGCAGCCACCCCGCCATAACCACCAGGTCGGCAAAGCGCAACTTTGTTTTGAGAAGCTGGATTTGGTTTTGAGCGAATAGGGAGTAGCGAATAGCGAATAGGACTATTTGTTTCTCTTTCGCTGGTTTTGAACACGTCTTTGGAGCGATTTGGGAGCAACTATTCGCTACCCCCTATTCGCTTTTCGCTCACCGGACGAACACTTCGTGTTCGCCGGGAGATGAGCACAGTCAATGAGAACGATCAAGCCGATCGAGCTATTAGTACCGGTAAGCTTCATGCGTTGCCGCACTTCCACACCCGGCCTATCAACGTGGTCGTCTTCCACGGCTCTGATAGGGAACACTCGTTTTCAGGTGGGTTTCCCGCTTAGATGCCTTCAGCGGTTATCCCGTCCATATATAGCTACCCTGCTATGCCCTTGGCAGGACAACAGGTCCACCAGAGATATGTCCATCCCGGTCCTCTCGTACTAGGGACAGATCCTGTCAATATTCCTACACCCACGGCAGATAGGGACCGAACTGTCTCACGACGTTCTGAACCCAGCTCACGTACCGCTTTAATTGGCGAACAGCCAAACCCTTGGGACCTGCTCCAGCCCCAGGATGCGATGAGCCGACATCGAGGTGCCAAACAACCCCGTCGATATGGACTCTTGGGGGTCATCAGCCTGTTATCCCCGGCGTACCTTTTATCCGTTGAGCGATGGCCCTTCCACGCGGGACCACCGGATCACTATGACCGACTTTCGTCTCTGCTCGACTTGTCAGTCTCGCAGTCAGGCGGGCTTATGCCATTGCACTCGACGACCGATTTCCGACCGGTCTGAGCCCACCATCGCGCGCCTCCGTTACTCTTTCGGAGGCGACCGCCCCAGTCAAACTACCCACCATACACTGTCCCGGACCCGGATGACGGGCCGCGGTTAGACATCCATGACGATAAGGGTGGTATTTCAAGGATGGCTCCACGGAAACTGGCGTCCCCGCTTCAAAGCCTACCACCTATCCTACACATGCCGACACGAATGCCAGTGTAAAGCTATAGTAAAGGTGCACGGGGTCTTTCCGTCTGACCGCAGGAACCCCGCATCTTCACGGGGAATTCAATTTCACTGAGTCTATGTTGGAGACAGCGGGGAAGTCGTTACGCCATTCGTGCAGGTCGGAACTTACCCGACAAGGAATTTCGCTACCTTAGGACCGTTATAGTTACGGCCGCCGTTTACTGGGGCTTCGATTCAAAGCTTGCACCTCTCCTCTTAACCTTCCAGCACCGGGCAGGCGTCAGACCCTATACGTCGTCTTGCGACTTCGCAGAGCCCTGTGTTTTTGATAAACAGTCGCTACCCCCTGGTCTGTGCCACCCCATCATACTTGCGTAAAATGGGGTCACGCTTCTTCCGAAGTTACGCGTGCAATTTGCCGAGTTCCTTCAACATAGTTCTCTCAAGCGCCTTGGTATACTCTACCTGACCACCTGTGTCGGTTTCGGGTACGGTCTATACGGTGGAGCTATTTCCTGGAACCGCTCCGCTGCCCTGATAATCCAATAAACCAGAACAACTTGTGCAATCCGTCACTACCACCAGGCCCACGAATATTAACGTGGTTCCCATCGACTACGCGTGTCCGCCTCGTCTTAGGGGCCGGCTAACCCTGCTCAGATTAACTTTAAGCAGGAACCCTTGGTCTTTCGGCGAGAGGGTCTCTCACCCTCTTTATCGTTACTCATGTCAACATTCGCACTTCCGATACCTCCAGGAGCCCTCACGGGTCTCCCTTCATCAGCTTACGGAACGCTCCGCTACCACGTGTATTGCTACACATCCTCAGCTTCGGTGCATGGCTTCAGCCCCGTTACATTTTCGGCGCAAAGACCCTTATTTAGACCAGTGAGCTGTTACGCTTTCTTTAAATG
>NZ_CP104152.1:3715000-4200000 GCF_025200795.1 Rhizobium sophoriradicis | reverse complement strand
GCAAGCTGCCGAAAAGATCGCGACTGAAGCACGGGCGCTCGGGCTGGATGCCGAGGCGGTCACCCATGTGGAAGCGGCGGCGCGAACGGCCGATATCATTTCCTGCGCCACGCTTTCCAGCGAGCCGCTGATTTCAGGCGAATGGCTGAAATCAGGCGCCCATCTCGATCTCGTCGGCGCCTTCAAGCCGAGCATGCGCGAAAGCGACGACGAGGCCATCCGCCGTGCTTCGGTTTATGTCGATACCCGCGCCGGCGCCGTCAGCGAGGCCGGTGATATCGTCCAGCCGCTGAAAAGCGGTGTGCTCAGGGAAAGCGATATCCGGGCCGAGCTCGCGGAACTGGTCAGTGGTGCCCAGGGCGGGCGCAGCCATGATGACGAAATCACGCTGTTCAAGTCGGTCGGTGCAGCGCTCGAGGATCTTGCCGGGGCGATTCTCGCCTATGAGACAGTGACGGGCCGAAAGTGACGATCAGCGCATCATTGCCGGAGCTTCCGGTTTCACACGTCCTGCCGGCCGTCGGTGCGGCGTTGGCCAATGAGGGGCGCGCCGTCCTTTCCGCGCCGCCTGGCGCGGGCAAGACGACGCTCGTGCCGCTTTACCTGCTTGACCAGGCCTGGCGCGGCGACGGCAAGATCATCCTGCTGGAGCCGCGGCGGCTGGCGGCGCGGGCGGCGGCAAGCCGGATGGCGTCGTTGATCGGTCAACAGGTTGGCGGCACGGTCGGCTACCGCATGCGCCTCGACAACCGGATCTCGGCGGCGACACGGATCGAAGTGGTGACTGAAGGGGTCTTTGCCCGGATGATCCTCGACGATCCCGAACTCACCGGTGTCTCCGCCGTGATCTTCGACGAATTCCACGAGCGTTCGCTCGATGCCGATTTCGGGCTGGCGCTGGCGCTCGACGTTCGATCCGCCCTGCGCGAGGATCTGCGCATCCTCGTGATGTCGGCGACCCTCGACGTCGAACGTGTGGCCGCCCTGCTCGACCATCCGCCTGTCATCGAAAGCGTGGGGCGCAGCTTTCCGATCGATATCCGTTACCAGGATCGACCGGGCGGCGAGCGCATCGAGGATGCCGTCACGCGGGCGATAGTCGACGCACACGCCAATGAGGCCGGCTCGATCCTGGCCTTCCTGCCCGGCCAGGCGGAAATCACGCGAACCGCCGAACGCCTGGCAGGACGATTCGGACCCGAAACACTGATTGCGCCGCTCTACGGCAATCTCAGCCAGAAGGAGCAGGATGCGGCGATCCGCCCGGCACCTGCCGGAACGCGCAAGATCGTGCTTTCGACGTCGATTGCCGAAACCTCGATCACCATCGACGGCGTCAGGATCGTGATCGACAGCGGGCTGCAGCGCCTGCCGGTATTCGAGGCGTCAACCGGAATTACCCGGTTGGAGACGGTGCGCGTGTCGCGGGCTTCCGCCGATCAGCGAGCCGGCCGTGCCGGCCGAACGAAACCGGGCATTGCCATCAGGCTGTGGCACCAGGGACAGACGGCGGCCCTGCCGGCCTTCACGCCGCCGCAGATCCTTTCCAGCGATCTCTCCAGCCTGGTGCTCGATCTCGCCCATTGGGGCGTCCAGGATCCGGCATCGCTTGCTTTTGTCGACCAGCCGCCGGAGACAACGCTTAAGGAGGCGCGGGCGCTGCTCGGCCAGCTCGGCGCGCTCGACAAGGATGGAGCGCTGACGGGGCGCGGCAAGATGATGCGCGATCTCGCTCTGCCGCCGCGGCTTGCCGCCATGGTGGTTTCATCAGGCGAATCCGGACATGCCAGGGATGCGGCGTTGATCGCCGTGCTTCTCACTGAACAGGGACTGGGCGGAACGAATATCGACATCGAGGAGCGGCTGCGGCGCTTCAAGGCCGAGCGCGGCGAAAGAGCAGAGGCCTCGCGGCGGCTGGCCGGGCGGCTGGCAAGCGGCCTCGACAGAGTTGCCGCAGCGGCGCCGGCGCTTGCGGGGCAGCTGCTGCTGCATGCTTTTCCGGATCGGATCGCGCTTCAGCGCGGCGGGCGCGGCCGATTCGTGATGGCGAACGGGCGCGGCGCCGAGCTGCCGGAAACCGAGAGGTTGGCCGGCAGCCAGATGCTTGTCATCGCCGACCTGACCGGACGGGCGGCGCAGGCGCGGGTTCTGGCGGCAGCCGAGGTAACCCGCGGCGACATCGAAGCCGAACTGCCGGGCGAGATCAAAACCGGCGATCAAATCTTATTCGACCGGCAAAGTCGGCAAGTCAGGGCGCGGCGAGCAACCCGGCTCGGCGCGATCGTCTTCGAAGAGACACCCTTGCCACGCCCCTCAGGGGCCGCGGTCACCCAGGCGCTGATGGAAGGCGTGCGCGAGCGCGGGCTCGATCAGCTTGCCTTCTCGAAGGAGGCCGTGCAGCTTCGCGAGCGGATCGGATTTCTTTACAGGACGATCGGCGATCCGTGGCCCGATGTCAGCGATGAGGCCCTGCTTTCCCGGCTGGAAGACTGGTTCGGCCCGTTTCAGACCGAAGCCCGCGGCCTCTCCGAAATTTCAGCGGCCGGGCTGTCGAACGGCCTGATGTCGCTGGTGCCGCACGCGTTGCAACGCGAGCTCAGCCGGCTTGCGCCGACCCATTTCGAAGCGCCGACCGGCCAGCGGCATCCAATCCAATATGAAGGCGAGGAGCCGGTTCTGACGATCCGCGTGCAGGAGCTGTTCGGCCTAAAGCAGCACCCGGCGATTGCCGGAGGCCGCCTGCCACTGCTGCTCGAACTCACCTCGCCGGCGCACCGGCCGATCCAGACGACACGCGACCTGCCGGGCTTCTGGGCCGGCTCGTGGAGGGATGTGCGCGCCGATATGCGCGGCCGCTATCCCCGCCATCCCTGGCCGGAGCGGCCGGAAGAGGCGTTGCCGACGACACGGGCAAAACCGCGTGGTACATGAGGCCCATTGAAGGAGCCCCTCGGCATGATTGACAAGACGGAAAGCCCCACGCTGGAGGATCGGCACAGCAGCCGCAGGCTGCGCCTGCAGACGCTGGTGCGGCTGCGCTGGCTTGCGGTCGGTGGGCAGGCGCTGACGGTTTTCGTCGTTGCCTTTTGGCTGAAATTTCCCTTGCCGCTGATCGCCAGCTCCTCGCTGATCGCCGCCCTTGCCGGGGTGAATTTCTACCTGACGATCCGCTACCCTCCGACACACCGGCTGGGACCACCGGCTGCATTTGCACTGCTCGGCTTCGATCTTCTGCAGCTCTGCGCACTGCTTTTCATCACCGGCGGCCTTGCCAATCCTTTCGCAGCGCTCGTCTGCGTGCCTGTTATTATCTCCTTTGCCTCGCAGCCGATCCGTTACAGCACCGCGCTGATCGGCGTTGCGATGGTCTGCATCACCGTGCTTGCCTTTTCCCCCTTTCCGCTGCCCTGGTTCGACGGGGCGGAGATCAACGTCCACAATGTCATGCAGTTCGGCGTCTGGTGCTCGATCGCCTCGACAATGGCGTTTGCCGCTTTCTATGCCTACCGGGTTTCGATGGAGGCCGGTCAGCTTGCCGATGCGCTGGCTGCGACCGAACTGGTGCTACAGCGGGAAAAACACCTTTCGCAGCTTGACGGACTGGCGGCGGCGGCCGCCCACGAGCTCGGAACGCCGCTTGCAACGATCAGCGTCGTCGCCAAGGAAATGGAGCGGGAACTCAAGGACGACGACCGCTTCCGCGAGGACGTGATGCTGCTGCGCAGCCAGAGCGAACGCTGCCGTGACATCCTGCGGCGACTGACGACGCTTTCCTCGGAAGACGAGGCGCATATGCGCCGCCTGCCGCTGTCTTCGATGATCGAGGAGATCGTTGCGCCGCACCGGGAATTCGGTATCCGATTGGAGCTGATCGAAAAAAGCCCGCGCAAGGACGAACCGGTGACCGACCGCAATGCTGGTATTATGTACGGGCTCGGCAACCTGATCGAAAATGCCGTCGACTATGCCCGGGAGAAGGTGACCGTGACGGTCGAGCATGATCACGACAAGGTGCGGATCGTCATCGAGGACGACGGCAACGGTTATGCGCCCGATATTCTGACGCGGATCGGCGAGCCCTATGTGACCAAGCGGCAGAAGGAGGATACGGCCGGCGGGCTCGGGCTCGGACTGTTCATCGCCAAGACGCTGCTGGAACGCTCCGGCGCATCGCTGATTTTCGAGAACCGCGACCCGGAAAGTGCCGGCGCGCGCATCCGCATCGAATGGCCGCGGATGCTGATAGATGCAAATTCGACAAAATGAAATTATGGGCATAAACAGGATTTGCGGTTGACCGAGCTCGGGCGCGGAACCGCCGGGACCGAAGACGATGACAGAACAAACTCATGAAAATCTCGCCGCCTCAGATGAAGACCATATCGGTCCCGACGCTAGCCTGCTGATCGTTGACGACGACGGGCCGTTCCTGCGCCGGCTGGCCAGGGCGATGGAGACACGCGGCTTCCAGGTGGAGACCGCCGAATCAGTCGCCGAAGGCGTTGCAAAATCGAAAGGGCGACCGCCGAAATATGCGGTGGTCGACCTTCGGCTCGGCGACGGCAACGGGCTCGACGTCATCGAAGCGATCCGCCAGCGGCGCGACGACACCAGGATCATCGTACTGACCGGCTACGGCAATATTGCCACGGCAGTGACGGCGGTAAAACTCGGGGCCGTCGACTATCTCGCAAAGCCCGCCGATGCCGACGACGTGTTCTCGGCGCTGACGCAGCGGCCGGGCGAAAAGGCGGAGCTTCCCGAAAACCCGATGTCAGCCGACCGGGTGCGTTGGGAACACATCCAGCGGGTCTATGAAATGTGCGAGCGCAATGTTTCGGAAACGGCGCGCCGGCTCAACATGCACCGGCGCACGCTGCAGCGCATCCTCGCCAAACGCGCGCCGAAATAGCAAACACGCCGCCGTCAGATTGGCGGCCTCAATCTCACTCAGGCGCAAGCCAAGCTGCGGCAGGCCGAAATAAATGAAGAAGAGCTGATGAGCTCCACATCGGCCGTTACGGCTTCAGCCGGGCCTCGCCAGGCTCCCGGGCCAGTCGCACGACCGGCCCAGCTTTTTACGGTCACAGGCTCTTGTCGAGCGGCTGGTGAAGCCACTTCATCGAGATGTCGTCCAACGTGCCGTCCTTCTTGGAGGCGGCGATGATCTCGTTAACCTTGGCCATCAGTTCCGGCTCGTTCTTGTTCATACCGACATAGCAGGGCGAGTTCTTGATCAGGAACTTCAGTTCGGGTTTACGGGGCGGATTCTTGTCAAGAATTGCGGCGGCCACGACATTGCCGGTCACCACTGCTACGACCTGACCCGACAGGAAGGCCGAGATCGTGCCGATATTGTCCTCGTAGCGCTTGATGGTCGCATCGGCAGGCGCAACCTTCGTGAGCTCCAAATCCTCGATCGAACCGCGGGTCACGCCGACGACCTTTCCGGACAGATCGTCAAGCGATTTGATCGCCACGTCGTCTGGAGCGAAGACGCCGTTGAAATAGGGCGCGTAAGCATCGGAGAAGTCGATCACCGCTGCGCGTTCCGGGTTCTTGCCAAGGCTCGAGATTACCAGATCGACCTTTTTCGTCTGCAGATATGGTACGCGGTTTGCGGATGTTACCGGCACCATCTCGAGCTTCGCCCCGAGTTTCTCAGCGATGAGCGTCGCCATGTCGATATCATAGCCCTGAGGCTTCATGTCGGTGCCGACAGAACCGAACGGCGGGAATCCTGCGGGACCGCTATGCGGACCGTCTTGCTGGACGTAATGTCCGACAACGTGTCGGCACGGGCTGCTGAAACAGGGAGGGCCAGGCTGAGGGCGGCGCTTCCCACGGCGGCGGCAAGGATAGCGATGAAGTGCCTCTTATGCATTGATTGTTCCTTTCCAGTTTGGCGTTCGTCAGTGGCAGGCGTGCAAATTCGACGTGCAGGGCACGTCTGCGGTGCGGCAACGAGCGACCAAGGCAGGCAAGACGAATCTTCCTTGCGCGACTGGACGGTCATGGGCTTATACGAAAGCGTGCGACGGCATGTGCAGTGCCGCGGCTCTGCCATTCATCCCAGTTCCCCTTTGGCGCGCCCATATTTTTCGGCGTCGTTCCCTGCTGGCAATTACGATACACAAATTTCAGATTGTCAACAGATCGATACTAGTGTTTTAATCCGACCACGAAATGAGGCCTTCATGACAGAAGCGACGCGCAAGCCGCGCATGCTCGAAAAACGCATCCAGTGCCAGTACGACGATCTTCCGGGCAGCGAGCGCGCGCTCGCCGATCTGATCCTGGAATTTCCCGGCGACCTCCTGGTTTATTCAGCGACGGAGCTCTCCGAGCGCGGCGGCGTCTCGAAAGCGGCCGTTACCCGTTTCGTCAAACGCCTCGGCTATCAGGATTATCGCGAGATGCAGCGCGAGGTCCGGGAGGCGCAGGAAGCCGGAGAGCCGGTTTATCTCAATACCGGCCTGCTCGGACCCGCGCCCGACAGCACCCGTCTGCAACAGCATCTCGAGCGCGATATCGCCAATCTGCGTCAGACCTTCGAGGCGGTGAGTCCTGACGATCTCGGCGAGGTCGTTCGCCGTTGCCTCACGGCTCGGCGAGTCTGGGTTCTCGGCTTTCGCAACAGCTACTTTTTCGCCGCCTACCTCCGCCGGCAACTGATCCAGGTCCGCTCCGACGTCACGCTTCTCCCGGCTGCCGGGCAGACGTTGATGGAGGAGCTGGCCGGCGCTACGCCTGACGATCTAATGATTGCCGTCGGCCTGCGACGCCGAACGCCGGCGCTGGGGCGCGCGATGAAGATCGTTCGCGATCTCGGCGTGCCCATCGCCTTTTTCACCGATCGCGTAGCGGTCACCACCCCGAAGTTTGCGACCTGGACCTTTCCCTGCCAGGTGCGGGGCATGTCGCTGTTCGATTCCTATGTCGCGGTGATCAGTCTTGCCAACTACCTCTGCACCGAAGTCGTTGCCGCGGCCGGCGAAGGAGGGCGCGAGAGGCTGAGCCGCATCGAAGATCTCTTTGCGCTGATGGAAGAGATCGACCCCAGCAATTGATGTCGCTCCGGCATTGGGGCCGGAGCAGAAGGAAATGCGATGCTGATTGATGAAATTGAGCTTTTCCACGTTGCGATGCCGCTCAAGGCGCCATGGCGGACGGCCTTTGGCGAGGAGACCACCATCGACTCGATCCTGGTTCGGTTGAGGGGAGAGGGCCAAGACGGCTGGGGTGAGACCGCACCTTATCGCCTGCCGCAGTTTTCGCCGGAATGGGCTTCCGGCGCTTTTGCGCTGCTACGCGACGTCATGGCGCCGGCACTGATCGGCAAGCGCATCGACAGTGCTGAAATTCTGCAGGAGGAACTGGCGCCGCTGAAGGGCAATCATTTCGCGAAGGCCGGCCTCGATACCGCCTGGTGGGATCTTGCCGCGAAGCTCGCCGGCGAGCCGCTCTGGAAGATGATCGGCGGAAAGGGACCGGACGCAATCGTCGGCGCCGATATATCGGTGCTGGATGATCTCGACGAACTCGTCGCAGCGGTCGGCAAGACGCAGGAGGACGGTTTCCAGAGGACGAAACTGAAATTCCGTCGTGGATGGGGGCTCGAAATGGTCGCCCGCGTGCGCGAAGCCTTCCCCGATGCGGTTCTGCATGTCGATTGCAACAGCGCGTTCACGCTTGATGATATCGCCATGTTTCGCGAACTCGACCGATTCGGCCTCGCGATGATCGAGCAGCCGCTTGCCTATGACGACCTCATAGACCACGCGCGTCTCCAAGCCGAACTGAAGACGCCGATCTGCCTGGGACGAGGCATCACATCGCTCGACCGGGCCCGAAAGGCGATTGATATCGGCGCCTGCGGCTGGATCAACATCAAGCCCGGCCGGGTCGGCGGCTTGACCAATGCAATCGCCATTCATGACCTCTGCGCTGCCCGCAATATTCCCTGCTGGATCGGCGGCATGCTTGAATCCGCTGTCGGACAAGGACCGGCGCTCGCGCTGTCGACGCTCTCCAACGTCAAATATCCCTGCGACATCTTCCCAAGCGATCGGCTTTATCAGACGGATCTCTCGGAGCCGGAAATCGTCCTTAGCGGACCGGGGCGCATCACGGCATCGGATCAGCCTGGCCATGGGTTTTGGCCCAATTCAGAACGCCTGACGCGTGTTTCGCGCGCATATGCTGCCGTTTCCAATAAGGCGCGCCGCGATCCTTCCAGTTCGCGCCTTGCGCTTTAGAACTCTCTCGCATGTCGGATCGTTTGCAGGAGGGCGGATTCCTACGCCGTTAGACGTCGTCCACCGTGAACGGTTTTCCGTTCGCCCATTCGGCCATCATCAGCCTTTGGGCGGCGGCACGCGAGAAATTGAGCGTGACGGATTTGCGTGTGGCCGGCGCCATACGGTGTTCCGGCGCGTCGCGAAGCATATGGGCGCCGTAGCCGTCCGAGAGGAAAAGCCCGCACTCCTCCGGGAAGATGTCGAGCGGCACGCCTTCGTGAGTCGCGAAGAACAGCCGGTCGCAATGCAGCCTGTATTCCGGCCATTTGCGGTCCACCCTGAAATCCTCGATCGAGGTCTTGATTTCGATGATCCAGACCTCGCCCTTTTCCGAAATGGTAATCAGATCGGCACGGCGGCCGCTGGCGAGCGGCAGTTCGGGCAGCACGGCGTGGCGCATTTCATGCAGCAATATCTGCGTTCCCCGCCGCACCATCATGGCCCTGTCCGATTGCCGGCCATCGATTAACGGATTGTTATTGTAAACGCTCAAAATCGTCATGGATAACCATCCCAGGGGCTGGCGTGTTGTTGCAAAAAAACCATGCGCTTTTAATTTGCGCGGCAGACGGATTTGCCGCCCAGCAGCAGCCTTGCAAAGCGCAAGTTAATCGAAAATAAACCATAATCAACGATGGTCGAAAGACCGTTCTCCTTGCCCGAAAACTTCAAGAGTCATCTATGCGCATTCGCAATGCATTCCCTGTATTTGGCCTGCTGACGACGCTCGCACTGGCCGGCTGCTCCACGACATCAGACAGCGCATCCGTCGACGACAAGGGCGCAGGCCCGACGGTACAGACTGCTCAAATCTTCAATGACGCCTATGGCGTGACGAAGGATGCCGGATACTCCCTGCCGGCGATCCCGATCGACAGGGTCAAGCCGCAGTTCCGCCGCCAGGTCGTCAGCTACCAGACCACCGAGCGTCCCGGCACGATCATCGTCAACACGCGCGAGCGCTTCCTCTATTACATCCTGCCCAACGGCAAGGCGATGCGCTACGGCATCGGCGTCGGCAAGCAGGGCTTTGCATGGGCGGGCACCGCCTACGTCGCCTGGAAGCAGGAATGGCCGACCTGGCACCCGCCGAAGGAAATGGCCATTCGCCGCCCCGACGTCGCCAAATATGTCGAAGACGGCATGGGCCCGGGTCTCAGCAATCCGCTCGGCGCACGCGCCATGTATCTCTTCAACGAGGACGGCAAGGACACGCTCTTCCGCCTGCACGGCACGCCGGAATGGGCTTCGATCGGCACCGCCGCTTCCTCGGGCTGCATTCGCCTGATGAACCAGGACGTCATCGACCTCTACAGCCGCGTTCGTCCCGGCAAGGGCACGTCCAAGGTCGTCGTCATCCAGTAAGGTAATTGCCTAATCGGTATAAAAAAGGCCGCCGGACCATCGTTCCGGCGGCCTTTCTTATTCTCGTCGCGATCTTCAGATTCGCTCGTTGCGCTTTAGCTCCTTGTTTTTGCGCCTGTCGTTGGCGCAAAACCGCTGCATAGTTTTGCGCGACATGCTAGGCGCTCAACCGGCCTACTTGGCCTTGAGCTCGAGGCGGCGGCGGTGAAGCACCGGCTCGGTATAGCCGTTCGGCTGTTCCCTGCCCTTCAACACCAGCTCGAGAGCGGCCTGGAAAGCGATCGACCCATCGAAATTGCCGGCCATCGGCCGATAGGCCGGGTCCTGCTGGTTCTGTTTGTCGACAACGGTGGCCATTCGCTTCATCGTTTCGACGATCTGAGCTTCGCTGACCACCTTGTGATGCAGCCAGTTCGCCATGTGCTGGGCCGAAATGCGCAAAGTGGCGCGATCCTCCATCAGGCCGACATTGTTGATGTCGGGCACCTTCGAGCAACCGACGCCCTGATCGACCCAGCGCACGACGTAGCCGAGGATGCCCTGCGCGTTGTTGTCGAGTTCGCGCTGGATTTCCTCCTGAGACCAGTTCGGCCGTACCGCGACCGGCACCGAGAGAATGTCGGAGAGTTTGGCGCGGGCACGATCCTTCAGCCCCTGCTGGACACGGGCGACGTTGACGCGATGATAATGCGTCGCGTGAAGCGTCGCAGCCGTCGGCGACGGCACCCAGGCGGTGTTGGCGCCGGCTTTGGGATGGGCGATCTTCTGCTCCAGCATCGCCGCCATCAGATCCGGCATCGCCCACATGCCCTTGCCGATCTGCGCATGGCCGGCGAGGCCGCATTCTAGGCCGATATCGACATTCCAGTTCTCATAGGCCGATATCCAGGCGGCCTGGCGCATGTCACCCTTGCGAATCATCGGACCAGCTTCCATCGAGGTATGAATCTCGTCGCCGGTGCGATCGAGGAAGCCGGTATTGATGAAGACGACGCGCTCGCGGGCGGCGCGGATGCATTCCTTGAGATTGACCGTCGTGCGGCGCTCCTCGTCCATAATGCCCATCTTGATGGTGTTGCGCGCCAGCCCAAGCGCATCCTCGACCCGCGAGAAGATCTCGACGGCGAAGGCGACTTCTTCCGGTCCATGCATCTTCGGCTTGACCACATACATCGAGCCGGTGCGGGAATTCTTCCTGCGGCCGGCCAGGCCAATATCGTAGAGCGCGATCAGGCCGGTGATGACGGCATCCATGATGCCCTCGGGCACTTCGTTGCCGTCACGGTCGAGAATGGCCGGGTTGGTCATGAGGTGGCCGACATTGCGCACCAGCATCAGCGAGCGGCGATGCAGTTCGAAGGCGGTCCCATCCGGACCTGTATATTCCAGATCGGGGTTGAGCTTGCGGATGAAGCTCGCGTCGCCCTTTGCGACTTCTTCCTGCAGATCGCCCTTCATCAGGCCGAGCCAGTTGCGGTAGGCGACGACCTTGTCCTCGGCGTCGACGGCGGCAATTGAATCCTCGCAGTCCATGATCGTGGTGATTGCCGATTCGAGCCAGACATCGGAAATATGGGCCGGATCGGTCTTGCCAATCGCCGTTGCCGGATCGATGACGATCTCGACGTGGATGCCGTTGTTCTTGAGAAGAAGATGCGTCGGAGCGGCGGCATCGCCGCGATATCCGGCGAAATGCCCGGCATCCCTAAGTATTGCCTGTTCGCCGTCGACCGATTTGATGACAAGCGCGCCATCCCTAACGGCGAAGCTGCCGACATCCTTCCAGCTGCTCTCCTGCAGCGGCACCGATGCATCGAGGAAATCGCGCACCCAGGCGATGACCTTCTCGCCGCGCTTCGGATTGTATCCCTTGCCCTTTTCGGCGCCGTCGCTCTCGGGAATGGCATCCGTGCCGTAGAGCGCATCATAGAGCGAACCCCAGCGGGCATTGGCAGCGTTGAGGGCATAACGCGCGTTCATGACGGGAACGACGAGCTGCGGACCGGCGATCGAGGCGATCTCGGGATCGACATTCTGGGTCGAAACCTGGAAGTCCGACCCCTCAGGCAGGAGATAGCCGATTGCGCGCAGGAAAGACTGGTAGTCATCCATATCCGTCGGAGCGCCGTGCTGGCGATACCAGTCGTCGATCTTGAGCTGCAGCTCGTCGCGCTTCTTCAACAGCGCTCGATTCTTGGGGGCGAGATCATGGACGATCGCCGAAAAATCGGCAAAGAACTTGTTCGCATCAATCGCCAGACCGGGCAGAACCTCCTGGACGAGGAAATCATGAAGGACGGCTTCGACGGTAAGACCGTTCTTATCAATACGGCTCATTCGACATTCTCCCTGGCAACGACTTTGAATGCTGCCACTTTGCCCGGCTTTCATTCACAGTCAATTCCGCAATAATTCGAAAGATTTATGCCGCTTGGGAAATTATGCGCGGCGACACGCGCATCGGCAGTCCGTTCTGCGGCTGCGTCGTCAGCTTCTGCACCGGCCAGGGGTTCGTCGCTTCCGTCTGGTCGAAGCGGAAACGGTGCATCATTACCGCAAGCGCGATCACCGCCTCCTGCAGCGCAAAGGTCGCGCCGATGCAGACGCGCGGACCGGCGCCGAACGGTAGGAATTGGAAACGGCCGATGCTGCCGCGATTTTCCGGAAAGAAGCGTTCCGGCATATAGGCGCGTGGCTTGTCCCAATAGAGCTCGTGGCGATGAAGCGTCCAGGGCATGATGAGCACGGTGATGTCCGCCGGTATCTCGATCCTTTCACCCTTCGCATTGATCCAGACGTCATCGGCGATCGCGGCGCGATTAATCGAGGGCGCAGGAGGATAGAGCCGCAGCGCCTCCTCGAACGCGGCCCGCGTCACCGGCATCAGATCCAGCCATTCGACGGGGTCGACGCCGGTTGCGAGAACCGCGTCGATCTCCGTTTCCATGGCTTCGCGAATATGCGAACTGTTTGCGACACAATAGAGCGTCCAGGCCAGCGCCCGCGCAGTCGTCTCGTGGCCGGCGCCGATGAAGGTCAGGATGTTGTCCTCGATCTCCTCCTTGGTCAGACCGTCGGGACCGGTCTGCTCGAGAAGCAGCGTCAGAAAATCGTCCGGTGCGGCGGCGCGGTCAGCCTTCATCTTCGCAAGCCGCATGTCCATGGTATCGCGCACGATTGCCCTGAATTTCTCCAGCACCTTCTGGCCGCCGATTCGGGTAAGCCGAGGCACCCAGGAGGGCGCGCGCAACAGGTCCATCGGATCGACGCGGCCCATGCGGTGGAGAAGCTGGTTGACGTCATCGGCGAAATGGCCGCTGGAGGAGACGATTTCGCCGGAAAAAAGCGTTTCTGCAAGAATAGCAAAGGTGAGATCGGTCATGTCGGCGGCGATATCGAAGACCTGGCCGGCCGGACCGGCGCCCTCGTATTTGCCGACGTAGTCTTCGGATTGCCGGAGCATCTGGCCGGCGAAACCCTTTGCGTGGCGCGGCGTGAAGACGGGTGCGACCGCTTTTCGCGACCGTTTCCAGACCTGCCCCTCCGCCGTCAGCAGGCCGTCCCGCAGGATCGGCCGCAAAACCAGCTGGCGAATGTCGGACATGCGATAGTTCGCTGCGTTGTCGACCAGCACATGTTTGATCAGGCCGGGATCGTTGACGATCAGTGTGTGCTGACCGAAGAAACTCGTCTTGATCCAGGGCAGCGTGTAGGACGGCTCGCCCCACAGTTCGAGCGGATTGCGCAGGATGATGCGGATGATCTCAAGCCGGCTCGGCGGCACGGCGCGCGGCAGCGGCGCCGGCGGAACGAAGGGATCAGGACGCATGTCCATCGGAAAAGCCTTTCGGGGAAGATCAACGTTCCCGTCAGGCTTGAAGCTAGAGCAGGCCCTTGAGTTCGTCCAGCTTGTCGTTGATCAGCCAGCCGTAATAATTCTCTTCGGGCCAGACGGTCGCACCGGAAGAGCGGTTTTTCGCAGCGAGCGCCGCGGCGCGCTGGCGCGAATTGCCGACATTATACAGCGTCGCTGTCAGGCCGGGATTGCCCGAGATATCCATGCCGGCAATCTCCTTGTAGTCGTCGATCGACCTGCGGATGGAAGCGGCGACGAAGGCGAGCGAGATATCGGGGTCCATAATCGCCCTGTAAACGGCGCCGGCATTCTTCTCGTTCAGCTTCGGATAACCCGACACGCGACTGACGAGATCGGAGAGCATCAGCGCCGTCAGCGGATTGACCTGGCCAAGGCCAAAAGTCTGGCCGGCATAAAAGGGCTGGAAGAAGACCGCGCTGAACCGGTTATTGGGGAAGCTCTGGCCGCCGACCGTCTTGCCGCGGAAATCGCTTTCCCAGACATCTTCCCGGCAGGACCAGAGCGTGTAGGAATCGCTCTTGCCCTTGCACTGAGCAAACTGCGGCCGCGCCACGAAATCATCGACGCTTTCGCCGTCATAGGCGAAGCGGAAGCTTTCTCCGGCGTAGGAGGCGGCCTTGACATAATAGGCCTGCAGCCGGTCATAGGCGTCGACATTATAGGTGTGCTCGCCGACGATCGCGCCGATGACATGGATGGGATTGATGCCGTAAGCGCCGGAAACCTTGCGGATCTTGGCCATCAGCTCGCGATCGGTCGCCAGAAGCTCATGGACCTTCTCGTATTTCAGATCGAAGCTGCTCTTGGTGCCCTTGGTGCGGCGAACGGAAGCGCCCGGAATATCGGGCTGCTCGGCGTGACGGTTGCCCGCCGGAACCGTCTGCATGGCGAAGGCCGGCGCCGAATTCACCAGGGCAGCGGCAATCAAAAGGCTTGTCAAAAGGCGTCGCACGATCCGCTATCCCGTCCGTTCATCGTCCTGTTCGCGATGCGGCTGACTGGACCAGAATCTTGGCCGAATAAAGCCGCAGCGGAAAACAAAACGGGCCTTCACTAGAAAGTAAAAGGCCCGCTGTCGAGAGTGGATTTCGTCACAATGCGGCAGTCACGCCGGTAAAGAGACGAAGCGGTGCGCCGACATCACAGAATGAAGCGCGAGAGATCGGTATTCTGCGCGAGATCGCCGACATGTTCGCGCACATAGGCGGCATCGATGGTGATGGCCGTGCCGCCGCGATCAGGGGCGTTGTAGGAAATATCGTCGAGGACGCGCTCCATCACCGTCTGCAGGCGGCGCGCGCCGATATTCTCGACCGAGGAGTTCAAATGCACCGCGACATCGGCCAGTGCGTCGATCGCGTCGTCGGTGAAATCGAGGCTCAGGCTTTCGGTTTCCATCAGCGCGCGATACTGGCGGATGAGGCTCGCTTCCGTCTCGGTCAGGATCCGGCGGAAATCCTCCTTGTTCAGCGCCCGCAACTCGACGCGAATCGGCAGGCGGCCCTGGAGCTCCGGCAGCAGATCCGAAGGCTTGGAGACATGGAAGGCGCCGGAGGCGATGAACAGGATATGGTCGGTCTTCACAGGCCCGTATTTGGTCGAGACGGTCGTGCCTTCGACGAGCGGAAGAAGGTCGCGCTGCACACCTTCGCGGGAAACACCGGCGCCCATGCCGCCGTCGCGGGCGGCGATCTTGTCGATTTCGTCGAGGAAGACGATGCCGTCATTCTCGGTCGAACGAACGGCCTCGCGCTGGATCACCTCATTGTCGATCAGCTTGTCGGATTCGTCGCGAATCAGATCGGTATAGGAGGCCTTGACCGTGGTGCGGACCTTCTTGGTGCGGCCGCCCATTGCCTTGCCGAACATTTCCGACAGATTGAGTACGCCGATATTGGCGCCCGGCATGCCGGGGATCTCGAAGCCGCCCATGCCGGTACCGGTATCGGCAACTTCGATGTCGATTTCCTTGTCGTCGAGTTCGCCGTCCCTCAGCTTCTTGCGGAAGTTTTCGCGGGTGGCGGGCGACGCGGTCGTGCCGACCAGCGCATCCAGGACACGCTCCTCCGCGCTGACATGCGCCTTGGCCTGGACCTCTCCCCGCTTCTTTTCACGCACCAGGCCGATGCCGACCTCGACCAAGTCGCGGATGATCTGCTCGACATCGCGGCCGACATAGCCGACCTCGGTGAATTTGGTGGCTTCCACCTTGATGAAAGGCGCTCCGGCGAGTTTTGCCAGGCGGCGGGAGATCTCGGTCTTGCCGACGCCGGTCGGGCCAATCATCAGGATGTTCTTCGGCATGACTTCGTCTCGCAGGCTCGGGTCGAGCTGCTGGCGGCGCCAGCGATTGCGCAGCGCAATCGCAACGGCACGTTTGGCGTCATGCTGGCCGATGATGTAGCGATCGAGTTCGGAAACGATCTCGCGGGGGGAAAAGGTGGTCATTGCGTATCATTCTCCTGGCAGCACGGGGCCTTCAGCGGCGCCCGGCCGGAATTCGTCGTTGTTTCGTCAAGTCCCTGAAAGTCAATCCCGGCCCAGCGGCCGAAAAGCATAAGGTTCAGCCTTCGACATCCAGCGATTCCACCACGAGATTGTGGTTCGTATAAACGCAGATGTCGGCGGCGATTTCGAGGGCGCGGCGGGCGATCTCTTCGGCCGATTTGTCGGTGTCCATCAGCGCGCGGGCGGCGGCGAAAGCAAAATTGCCGCCGGAACCGATCGCCGTCGTACCATGCTCAGGCTCCAGGACGTCGCCATTACCGGTGATCGCCAGCGTAGTCGACTTGTCGGCGACAAGCATCATGGCTTCGAGATTACGCAGGTATTTATCGGTGCGCCAGTCCTTGGCGAGCTCGACGGCGGCGCGCATCAGCTGGCCGGGATATTGCTCCAGCTTCTTTTCAAGCCTTTCGAGCAGGGTGAAGGCATCGGCGGTGGCGCCGGCAAAACCGGCGATCACTTCGCCCTTGCCGATGCGGCGCACCTTGCGGGCATTGCCCTTCATCACGGTCTGGCCGAGGCTCACCTGGCCGTCACCCGCCATCACCACCTTGCCGCCTTTTCGAACAGTAATGATCGTTGTCATAAAACACCTGTCTGCCCATGATGCGGGCTTTTACCTCGACCGCACATCGGCCTTGTTGAGCCCTATGTAAGCAGGCCGGAGCCGATTGCAAATGGGCCGGCTTTCTCTGCTCCGGCTTCTGGATATTTGCCGATGCGCCTGATAAGGAACGGCCTTATTCCGATGGAGGGCCAAATGGCCGAGACCGCAGCAAGCCGCACGGGCAGCGTTTCCCGCAAGACCAACGAGACCTCGATTTCCGTTTCCGTCAATCTCGACGGCACAGGCAAATCGAAGATTTCGACCGGCGTCGGCTTCTTCGACCATATGCTCGACCAGCTTTCGCGGCATTCCCTCATCGACATGGAAATCGACGCCAAGGGCGACCTGCATATCGACGACCATCATACGGTCGAGGATACCGGCATTGCGATCGGCCAGGCGATCTCCAAGGCGCTCGGCGACCGGCGCGGCATCACCCGCTATGCCTCGATCGATCTCGCCATGGACGAGACGATGACCAAGGCCGCGGTCGACCTTTCCGGCCGGCCTTTCCTCGTCTGGAACGTCGCCTTCAGCGCGCCCAAGATCGGCACCTTCGACACCGAGCTCGTCCGCGAATTCTTCCAGGCGCTCGCTCAGAATGCCGGCATCACTTTGCATATTCTCAACCATTATGGCGCCAACAACCACCATATTGCCGAGACATGCTTCAAGGCCGTCGCCCGCGCATTGCGCACGGCGACAGAGATCGATCCGAGACAGGCAGGCCGTGTTCCCTCAACGAAGGGCACGCTCGTCTGAGCCTCTCAAGGGAGCGGCGACAATGACATCCAGCTATATTTTCCTGACGCCGCCCGGCAGCGCAGGCACTCGCCTTGAGGAGACGCGGGTGATCCGCGACGCCTTCACATGGCTTGGTTTACTGTTTCCATGGGCATGGCTGCTGGTCCATCGGCTGTGGCTCTACGCGGTGGCGGCCTTTCTGATGCAGGCAATCGGCGGCGTGCTGATGGACGAACCGGGTCTCTGGCCGGCGGGAGCGGCAATCACGCTGGGCGTGAACCTGCTGGTCGGTCTGGAGGGCCAGAACCTGCGTATTCGCAACCTCGCCGGCAAGGGCTGGAACGAAGACGCGCTCATCGCGGCCGATACGATCGGCATTGCCGAAGACGTCTACTTCTCCGACAAAGCGGTCCAGCCCGATACTGACGCCGCCGTGCCGAGCTGGGACAACAAGACCCGACCGAGCAGCCCGCATGGCCAGGCCACATCGCTTGGTCTCTTTGGTTTTGATGGAGGACGCTGACGATGCGCGTCGCGATTATCGACTATGGTTCCGGCAATCTGCGCTCGGCCACCAAGGCTTTTGAGCGGGCCGCGCGCGAGGCGGGCATCGATGCGCAAATCGATCTCACCGACAAGGCTGAGGATGTTGCCGCCGCCGATCGCATCGTGCTCCCGGGCGTCGGCGCCTATGCCGATTGCCGGCGCGGCCTCGATGCCGTGCCCGGCATGGCCGAGGTGCTGGTCGAGGCTGTCGAAAGGAGGGCGCGGCCGTTCCTCGGCATCTGCGTCGGCATGCAGCTCATGTCCTCGCGCGGCCTCGAGAAGACGGTGACGCACGGTTTCGGCTGGATCCCCGGTGACGTCATCGAGATGACGCCTGACGATCCCGCGCTGAAAATTCCGCAGATCGGCTGGAACACGCTTGATTTGAAGCGAGAACATCCGCTCTTCGACGGCATTCCGACGGGAGCGCAAGGGCTGCACGCCTATTTCGTCCACTCCTACCATCTCGCCGCCGAAAATGCCGACGACGTCATCGCGACGGTCGATTATGGCGGGCCGATGACGGCTCTCGTCGGGCGCGACAACATGGTGGGCGCTCAGTTCCATCCGGAAAAGAGCCAGAAGCTCGGCCTCGCCCTCATCGCCAATTTCCTGCGCTGGAACCCGTAATACCGCCGCCTTATTTTTCCTTTATGGAAAAGGTGGAACAGGAGTGCGCTCGATGCCGGCTGCGCGGAAATCAGGCAAGGTGTTCTATACGCTGAGACCCTCCAGAGAGGGCCTGCCGCCCTTCTCGGACATCCGGCTTCCCGATGGAACGATCATCCGCCGCGTCGATGAGACCATTCACAGGAGAGCGCTTTCCAATGCGGCCAAGGCGTTGACAGAAAGGCTGGACCGATGATCCATGAATTCCTTGCCGGCAACGAGAATTCGCAACTGCGCGCCAACGGCATCAACGCCAGCGACATCACTGAAGCCGTGCTGGAATTTTATATCGAAGGCGAGGACGATCTGATCGGCCTGCTTGCCTATGCCCTCTACGAGCGGCAGAAGCGCGACTTCGTGCTCAGCTACCGCAAGCGCAATGCCGGCCGTTCGCCCAACGAGGCCGAGCTTGCCGCCGTCTCCGGCAATTATCTGTCGACCGACCTGCGCAATACGCTGCGCGACCGCGCCTCGCAGATCCTTGCCAGTTATGCCGAAACCTATGTCGAGGCGATGGAGCCGGAAATCCGGCTCGCCGCCGTCAACAGCCAGGCGCTGCGGGAGGTGCGCGACATCGAGAAATCGATGAAGCGACGCCTCGGCTTCTGGCGCCAGGTTCGCGCCGGCTTGACCGTCACCCTGTTGCTTCTTCTGCTTTTCGGCGCGGCCACCATTGCCGCTGTCTTTTTCCGCTCGGATATCGTAGATGCGTGGAATGCGCTGATGATATCGACCAGTTTACGGACGTAAGACGACATGATCCTTTTTCCCGCGATCGATCTGAAGGGCGGCCAATGCGTCCGCCTGAAGCTCGGCGACATGCAGCAGGCGACGGTCTACAACACCGATCCGGCCGCCCAGGCGAGATCCTTCCAAGAGCAGGGTTTCGAATGGCTGCATGTGGTCGACCTCGACGGTGCCTTCGCGGGGCATTCGGCCAATGGCGAGGCCGTCGAAGCGATCCTCGAGGCGACTGATAATCCGGTGCAGCTTGGCGGCGGGATCCGCACGCTCGATCACATCGAGGCCTGGCTCGCGCGCGGGCTGCGTCGCGTCATTCTCGGCACGGTGGCGGTCAGAAATCCTAATCTGGTCATTGAGGCCTGCCGGAAATTTCCCGGTCATGTCGCCGTCGGCATCGATGCCAAAGGCGGCAAGGTGGCGGTCGAAGGCTGGGCGGAAGCTTCCGAACTCGGCGTCATCGAGCTCGCCAAAAAATTCGAGGGCGCCGGCGTCGCCGCGATCATCTACACCGATATCGACCGGGACGGCATCCTTGCCGGCATCAACTGGGCTTCGACACTGGAACTTGCCGGTGCGGTCTCCATTCCCGTCATCGCCTCCGGCGGCCTTGCCTCGCTCGACGACGTCAGACGCATGCTGGAGCCGGATGCAGGCAAGCTCGAAGGCGCGATTTCGGGCCGTGCGCTTTATGACGGCCGGATCGACCCCAGGCAAGCGCTGGCGCTGATCAAGGCCAGCAGGGCCAAGGAGACTGCGTAATGACCCTCAAGGCCCGCGTCATCCCCTGCCTCGACGTCAAGGACGGCCGCGTCGTCAAGGGCGTCAACTTCCTCAATCTCGTCGATGCCGGCGATCCCGTCGAAGCGGCGAAGGCCTATGATGCGGCCGGCGCCGACGAACTCTGCTTTCTCGACATCACCGCCTCCTCCGACAATCGCGAGACGATTTTCGATGTCGTCTCACGCACGGCCGACCAGTGCTTCATGCCGCTGACGGTCGGCGGCGGGGTGCGCACCATCGCCGATATCCGCAAGCTGCTGCTCTGCGGCGCCGACAAGGTCTCGATCAACTCGGCCGCGGTCAGCAATCCCGACTTCGTCGCCGAGGCGGCCGACAAGTTCGGCGACCAGTGCATCGTCGTCTCGATCGACGCCAAGCGCCGGCGCACGCAGGCGGTCGGCGGCGACAATCTCAGCGCCTGGGAAATCTATACGCATGGCGGCCGCAACGCGACCGGCATCGACGCCGTCGAATTCGCCCAGAAGATGGTGGCGCGCGGCGCGGGAGAACTCTTGGTCACCTCGATGGACCGCGACGGCACCAAGGTCGGCTACGACCTGGAATTGACCCGGGCGATTGCCGACGCGGTGCGCGTGCCAGTCATTGCCTCCGGCGGTGTCGGCGACCTCGACGACCTCGTCGCCGGGGTGAAGGAGGGTCATGCCAATGCGGTGCTCGCCGCCTCGATCTTCCACTTCGGCACCTATTCCGTGGCCGAGGCCAAACACTATATGTCGAAGTGCGGCATCGATATGCGTCTCGACTGAAGCTTGAAAGCGAACATATGAGCGGATTTTCCCTTTCCGATCTCGAAAGGATCGTTGAAGAGCGATCGAAAGCCTCGCCGGAAGAATCCTGGACGGCAAAGCTCGTGAACGCCGGCCAGCCGAAAGCGGCAAAGAAGCTCGGTGAAGAAGCGATCGAAGCCGTGATGGCGGCGGTAACCGGCGACCGCGACAATCTGACCTATGAAGCCGCGGATGTGCTCTATCACCTATTGGTCGTATTGAAGATTGCTGAAATACCGTTAGAGAATGTCATGGCCGAACTCGAGCGCAGAACCGCGCAGTCCGGTCTCAAGGAAAAGGCCAATCGGCAGAGTTCATGAGTATCGCGACTGAGATTATCGGGGTGCCGGAAACATTGGATCACTTCCAGTCGGAATCCTATTCGCCCTACCACTTCTTCTCTTCCGAACAATGGGCGAAGTTCCGCGCCGATACGCCGCTGACGCTGACGAGCGACGAGGTCAAGCGGCTGCGTTCAATGGGCGACCCGATCGATCTCGACGAGGTCAGGCGCATCTATCTGTCGCTGTCGCGGCTGCTGTCAGCGCATGTCGAATCCTCGCAAATGCTGTTCGAACAGCGCAACCGCTTCCTGAGCCTCTCCGACGTGACGAAGACGCCCTTCGTCATCGGCATCGCCGGCTCGGTCGCGGTGGGAAAATCGACCACCGCCCGTATCCTCAAGGAACTGCTGGGGCGCTGGCCCTCCAGCCCGAAGGTCGATCTCATCACCACCGACGGCTTCTTGCATCCGAACGCCGTGCTGCAGCGGGAAAAGCTGATGCAGCGCAAGGGTTTTCCGGAAAGCTACGACACGGCCGCGATCCTGCGCTTCCTCTCGGCGATCAAGGCCGGCCGGCCGGACGTGCAGGCGCCCTGCTATTCGCATCTCGTCTATGACGTGTTGCCGGACGAATACAAGATCGTCGACCGGCCCGATATCTTGATCTTCGAGGGCATCAACGTGCTGCAATCGCGCGACCTGCCGGCCGGCGGCAAGATCGTGCCGATGGTGTCCGACTTCTTCGACTTCTCGATCTATATCGATGCCGCGGAAGATCAGATCCACAACTGGTACGTCACGCGCTTCATGCGGCTGCGCGAGACCGCTTTCCGCGATCCGAATTCGTATTTCCATCGCTACGCCTCGATCAGCGACGCGGAAGCGCTCGAAATTGCCGGGGATCTCTGGGCGAACATCAACCTGAAGAACCTGCGCCAGAACATCCTGCCGACGCGGCCGCGCGCCGATCTCATCCTGAAAAAAGGCAAGGATCATCTGATCGAGCAGGTGGCGCTGCGAAAACTATAGCAGGCCATCATATCAGCCTATCAGTTCAGGGATTGACGCGGCGCAGCGTCAGATTGATGCGGCCGCCGTTCTTCAACAGCGTCGATGTTGCCGGATGAATCCGGTCGACGCCGTGGAAGCACAGCCTTCCCTCGCCGCCCAATACGACCAGATCACCGCTCGACAGTTTGAAAGATAGCGTGCGATCGTTGCGGCTGAGGCCACCAACGCGAAAGAGGCAGCTATTGCCGAGCGAGATCGAGACGACAGGCGCCTGCAGATTGCGCTCGTCCTTATCCTGGTGCAGGCCCATGCGCGCGTCGTCGGAATAGAAGTTGACGAGGCAGGCTTCCGGCGGTTTTTCATAACCCGACACGTCATTCCAGATCTCGAGCAATGGCTGCGGCATATCAGGCCAGGGCCTGCCGGTGACAGGATGCGTCGGCTGGTAGCGATAGCCGCGCTCCTTGTCCGTCACCGGTGCCGGGCATGACGGGCACGAAAAGCGGCGCCTCGGCGACCACGGCACGGATCACCTCGACCAGCGCTTCCTGACGCGACCGGTCGAAATATTCAGGCAGATGGCGGACGCCGTTCGACAGTTCGGGCATGTCAATCGCCGCCGCCGGGACGGCCGCGCATTTTCTTGACTTCCGAGCGGCCGGACTTCTCCTTCAGACGGCGCTCGACCGAACCCTTGGTCGGCTTGGTCTTCTTGCGCGGCGGCGGCGGCGGCTTGGCAGCCTCCAGAATCAGCTCCTTCAGCCGTTCGCGCGCGTCCTCACGGTTGCGATCCTGGCTGCGAAAGCGGCTTGCCTCGATCATCAGCACGCCATCCTTCGACAGGCGCCGGCCGGCAAGCCTGATCGCATTGGCCTTGACGCGGTCATTGAGGGAGGGCGAATTCGCGACGTTGAAAAACAGCTGGACCGCCGTCGAAACCTTGTTGACGTTCTGACCGCCGGGGCCGCCTGCCAGAACGAACTGTTCCGTCAGCTCCCATCCTGAGATGGTGATCCTGTCGTCGATATAGAGCGCGTCGCTGGCCATGCGGCGTTCTATCTCATATCGGCAGCCGGTTGAAAATATCGGCCATCAATCGAAAAACCCGGCAATCCTGCGATGCCGGGTTTCACGTGAGTCAGAGATCTGTTGTTCTATTCGGCTTATTCGGCAGCGACCTTGACGCCGGGTGCCGCATCGCGGACGCCGCCGTCGACGTGATTCTCGAACTTTGCGAAGTTGGCGATGAACATCGAAACCAGCTTTTCGGCCTGCGCGTCATAGGCCGGCTTGTCGGCCCAGGTCGAGCGCGGATCGAGAATGCCGCCGTCGACACCGTCGACGGAAACCGGCACGGCGAAGCCGAAATTCGTATCCGTGCGGAATTCGACCTGGCCGAGTTTGCCGCTGAGGGCGGCGGCGAGCAGCGCGCGCGTTGCCTTGATCGGCATGCGCTTGCCGGTGCCGTAGGCGCCGCCGGTCCAGCCGGTATTGACAAGCCAGCATTCGACGCCGTGGCGGCCGATCAGATCCTTGAGCAGGTTGCCGTATTCGGCCGGGTGTCGCGGCATGAAGGGGGCGCCGAAGCAGGTCGAGAAGGTCGCTTCCGGCTCGACGACGCCCTTTTCGGTGCCGGCCACCTTGGCGGTGTAACCGGAGAGGAAGTGGTACATCGCCTGGTCCGGCGTCAGCCGGGCGATCGGCGGCATGACGCCGAAGGCATCGGCGGTCAGCATGATGATCGTCTTCGGATGCCCGGCCCGGCCCGTTGCCGAGGCGTTCGGGATGAAATGCATCGGATAGGCGCAGCGGGTGTTTTCGGTCAGCGACCCGTCGTCGAAATCGGGCTCGCGGGCTTCGTTCAGCACGACGTTTTCGAGCACGGTGCCGAAGCGCTGCGTCGTTGCATAGATCTCCGGCTCCGCTTCGGCCGAGAGGCGGATGGTCTTGGCGTAGCAGCCGCCCTCGAAGTTGAAGATGCCGTTTTCGCTCCAGCCGTGTTCGTCGTCGCCGATCAGCGTGCGCGCCGGATCGGCCGAAAGCGTCGTCTTGCCCGTGCCGGAAAGGCCGAAGAAGACCGCCGCGTCGCCGTCGGGGCCGACATTGGCCGAGCAGTGCATCGGCATCACACCCTTGGCCGGCAGCAGGTAGTTGAGCACGGTGAAGACCGATTTCTTCATTTCGCCGGCATAGGACGTGCCGCCGATGAGGACGAGGCCGTTGGTCAGATCGCAGGCGATCACCGTTTCCGAGCGGCAGCCGTGGCGGGCTGGATCGGCCTTGAAGCTCGGCAGATCGATGATCGTCAGCTTCGGCACGAAGGTGGCGAGCGCCGCCGTCTCCGGGCGGATCAAGAGATTGCGGATGAACAGCGAATGCCAGGCGAATTCGGTGACGACGCGGGTCGGCAACGCATGGCCTTCCTCGGCGCCGCCAACGAGATCCTGCACGAAAAGATCCTTGCCGGCGGCATGCGCCTGCATATCGTCGCGCAGCAGCGCGAAATGCTCCGGCGAGAGCGGCTTGTTGTTGTCCCACCAGATTTGGTCATCGGTATTGGCGTCACGAACGACGAATTTGTCGCGCGGCGAGCGGCCCGTATGCTGACCGGTGAGAGCCCTGAGCGCCCCCTGAGCGGTCAGTTCGGCTTCGCCCCGGCGGATCGCTTCCTCATACAGCGCTGCGGCGGAAAAGTTATAGCGAACGCTGGCTGCGCCGCCCAATCCAACCGTTGCCAGCTCCGTTGCCGGGTTACGAACTCCGAACATTTCCATGGCTACTTCCCTTCACTCAGGCGCGTTGCCGTTAAAACCGATCTCGAAAATAAGGGGAGAAATTTTAAAACACAAGAGACTAAAATTGAGAAAGTTCAGCAATATCAAATAATTAATCGATTTAAATTTGTTGCTACTATTTTAAATCGTTTGAAGAGGCGGCGTTGCAACAGTTGGGCACGCTACCTCAGATTGCCGCCGAATTTTACGACAATCCTCCCCTTTATCTTTGCCACAATTTGTTCCACCTTTATCCTCCATAAGCGCATCCGATCACTGAGACCGCCTGGGGACGACGAAAATCCGGGAGATTGCGCACTGATGACGGAGACCAACACCATGCCGACAATCGCGCTCGTTGATGACGACCGCAACATCCTCACCTCGGTGTCGATCGCACTGGAGGCCGAAGGATATAAGGTCGAGACCTATACGGACGGTGCCTCGGCGCTCGATGGCCTTCTGGCGCGACCGCCGCAGCTGGCGATTTTCGATATCAAGATGCCGCGCATGGACGGCATGGAACTGTTGCGCCGACTGCGGCAGAAATCGGATATCCCGGTAATCTTCCTCACCTCCAAGGATGAGGAGATCGACGAGCTGTTCGGCCTGAAGATGGGCGCCGACGATTTCATCACCAAGCCTTTCTCGCAGCGCCTGCTGGTCGAGCGGGTGCGCGCCGTGCTGCGTCGCGCTTCGAGCCGCGAAGCCGCGGCCGCCGGCGGCACGAGCCCGAGCGGCACGCCGAAGGCCGGGGCCGTGCAGCAGGCCCGTTCGCTGGAGCGTGGCCAGCTGGTCATGGACCAGGAGCGCCATACCTGCACCTGGAAGGGCGAGGCCGTGACGCTGACGGTGACCGAGTTCCTGATCCTGCATTCGCTGGCGCAGCGTCCGGGCGTAGTCAAGAGCCGCGACGCGCTGATGGATGCCGCCTATGACGAACAGGTTTATGTCGACGACCGGACGATCGACAGCCACATCAAGCGGCTGCGCAAGAAATTCAAGATGGTCGATACCGATTTTGATATGATTGAAACGCTCTACGGAGTGGGATACCGCTTCCGCGAAGCAGCCTGAGCCCAGCGGCGCGGCGCGAGACATAGTTGAGGGTTGCGGGCTGGTTCATCCGGCCCCGCCCTTTGAAAGGGCCTGTCATTGGCACAGTTGGTGCAGGAAAGGGATCTGGACGATGCGGAGGGCGTGAGCACCCGTCGCGTCCGAGGCCGCCGTTGGTCGCATCCCTTCACGCTGATCCGCCGCATCTTTGGCAATGCGGTGTTTTCGAGCCTGACGCGGCGCATCCTGTTCTTCAATCTGGTCGCGCTGGTGGTGCTCGTCGGCGGCATCCTCTATCTCAACCAGTTTCGCGAGGGCCTGATCGACGCCCGCGCCGAAAGCCTGTTGACGCAGGGCGAGATCATCGCCGGCGCGGTTTCGGCCTCCGCATCGGTCGATACGAATTCGATCACCATCGATCCGCAGAAGCTGCTCGAACTGCAAGCCGGCCAGAGCATTACGCCGGTGCCGAACGACGAGGACCTGGAGTTTCCGATCGATCCCGAGAAAGTCGCCCCGGTCCTGCGCCGGCTGATTTCTCCGACGCGCACACGCGCGCGCATCTTCGATGCCGATGCCAATCTGCTGCTCGATTCGCGTCACCTCTATTCGCGTGGCCAGGTGCTGCGTTTCGATCTGCCGCCGGTCGAGGAAGAAAAGCAGACCTGGGGCGATTGGTTCGCGACCCTGTTCAACAAGGCGCTGCAGCCCGGCAACCTGCCGCTCTATAAAGAAGCGCCGGGTGGCGACGGTTCGATCTATCCCGAAGTGATGAACGCCCTGACCGGCGTGCGCGGCGCAGTGGTGCGCACCACGGAGAAAGGCGAACTCATCGTTTCCGTCGCCGTGCCGATCCAGCGCTTCCGCGCCGTGCTCGGCGTGCTGCTCTTGTCGACGCAGGCTGGCGACATCGACAATATCGTTCATGCCGAACGGCTTGCCATCATGCGTGTCTTCGGCGTTGCAACGCTCGTCAACGTGCTGCTTTCGCTGGTGCTGTCGTCGACCATCGCGAATCCGCTGCGCCGCCTTTCGGCCGCCGCCATTCGCGTGCGCCGCGGCGCCAAGGCACGTGAGGAGATCCCCGACTTCTCCGCCCGCCAGGATGAAATCGGCAATCTTTCCATCGCTCTGCGCGAGATGACGACGGCGCTCTACGACCGCATCGATGCAATCGAGAGCTTTGCGGCCGATGTCAGCCACGAGCTTAAGAACCCGCTGACCTCACTGCGCAGCGCCGTTGAAACACTGCCGCTCGCCAAATCCGAAGATTCCAAGAAGCGGCTGCTTGATGTCATCCAGCACGATGTGCGCCGTCTCGACCGCCTGATCAGCGATATTTCCGATGCCTCGCGCCTCGACGCCGAACTCGCGCGCGTCGATGCCGCCTCCATCGACATGGAAGTGCTGCTACGCGATCTGATCGAGGTGTCGCGTCAGATCAGAGGCAGCAAGAAGCAAGTGGAGATCGAATATGCGATCGAGCGCAAGCCGAACATCAAGACGCGCTTCGTCGTCAACGGCCACGACCTGCGCATCGGCCAGATCATAACGAACCTGATCGAAAATGCCCGATCCTTCGTCCCTGAGAAGGGCGGCAAGATCACCGTGCGGCTGGTACGCACACGGTCGCGCTGCGTCACCACGATCGAAGACAACGGTCCCGGAATCCAGGCGGAGAATATCGACCGCATCTTCGAGCGCTTCTATACCGATCGCCCGGAATCGGAAGGTTTTGGCCAGAATTCCGGCCTTGGCCTTTCGATCAGCCGGCAGATCGCCGAAGCCCATGGCGGTTCGCTGAGGGCGGAAAACATCACCGACGGCGAGAGCGGGCGCATACTCGGCGCGCGCTTCATCCTCGCCCTGCCCCTCGATGCCGCAGCATGAGCGAGGCTCCCAACATCCATGCGACGGCGATCGTCGTGGGCAGGACGGGGCTCCTGTTCAGCGGGCCCTCCGGCTGGGGCAAATCGATGCTGGCCTTTACCTGCATGACAGAGGCCCGCCGGCTCGGTTTGTTCACGGCACTGGTTGCCGACGATCAGGTGCTTCTGTCAGGAGAGGCAGGCTCGGTGATCGCCACCTGCCCGCCGTCGATCGCCGGGCTGATCGAACTGCGCGGCACCGGCATCGTCCGGCAGGATCATATTCCTCAGGCGGCCATGCATTATGCGGTGCTTCCGGGCAGCGCCTCCGGCGAAAACCGTGTACCCCCCGATGGCGAATTCGTCAGCCTTTCCGCCGGGTTTTCGCTTCCCGCGTTGCGCTTGCTCACAGGCGTGCCAGCGCCGCTTGCAGTCCTGATGGCGAAAGCGCCTGATATCGGCGATTGAAGGCTTCCGGTTTGATCAATCTGCCTTATATGTTTGCATTTTTGTCTTGCACTTCGGCTTTTCATCGCCAAGATGTGCCCCCACCGGTGGACGTAATTGCTGCATTGCGATATCTCAGCCATCGTTTGCGTATAGGGGAGCAGTAATATCATGATCGGACTTGTGCTTGTCACTCATGGCAAGCTGGCTGAAGAGTTTCGTCATGCTGTCGAGCACGTCGTCGGTCCTCAGAAATTCATCGAGACAGTCTGTATTGGCCCCGAAGACGACATGGACCAAAGACGGCAGGACATTCTGCAAGCCGTTTCCGGCGCCGACGATGGCCATGGCGTCGTCATCCTGACCGACATGTTCGGCGGCACGCCGTCCAATCTCGCCATATCGGTCATGAGCAGCGGCCATACCGAAGTCATCGCCGGCGTCAACCTGCCGATGCTGATCAAGCTCGCCGGCGTGCGCGGCGAGAACAATATGGAGAAGGCGTTGGTCGAGGCTTCCGAAGCCGGGCGGAAATATATCAATGTCGCGAGCCGTGTGCTCAGCGGAAAATAACGGCTCTTTATGACATCGCTTTCCCGAGAACTCCTTATCATCAACAAGCGCGGACTTCACGCGCGCGCCTCCGCCAAATTCGTGCAGATGGTCGAGACCTTCGATGCCGCCATCACTGTCTCCAAGGATGGAATGACGGTCGGCGGCACCTCGATCATGGGCCTGATGATGCTTGCGGCGAGCCCAGGCTCCAGCGTCGTCGTTTCGGCGAGCGGCAGCCAAGCCGAGGAGGCGCTGGAGGCCTTGGACCAATTGATCCAGAACCGGTTCGGCGAAGAGATGTGAGCTACGGTTGAGCTCATATAAACATATAAAGACTTCTTTATATCCTTATTGCCTTCCCATCAGAAGCCTGCTAAACGGCGGACATGCCGTGCGCTGAAGCGCGTCGCATCGAACCTGGTTCATGCAATGCGCTTTGGCTCTGTTATGCATCTCGTGTTCCCGGAACTGCTGCACATATCCGGGCGACATGCATCGGCACGCGGCCTATCCGTCGCGCGGTCATCTTCGCGCCTGCGCCAATTTTTGAGACGTTTTTCAGCCTGGAGACCTCTATGAGCACTGAAAAAGATTATGTCGTCGCCGATATCGGGCTTGCGGATTTCGGCCGCAAGGAAATTACGATCGCCGAAACCGAAATGCCGGGGCTGATGTCCTGCCGCGCCGAATTCGGCGATGCAAAGCCGCTGAAGGGCGCGCGTATCACCGGCTCATTGCACATGACCATCCAGACGGCCGTGCTGATCGAGACGCTGGTGGCGCTCGGCGCCGAAGTCCGCTGGGCCTCCTGCAACATCTTCTCGACGCAGGATCATGCTGCTGCGGCAATCGCCGCTGCCGGCGTTCCGGTTTTCGCCATCAAGGGCGAGTCGCTCGAGGACTACTGGGTCTACACCGACAAGATCTTCCAGTGGGCCGATGGCGGCCTTTCAAACATGATCCTCGATGACGGCGGCGACGCCACCATGTACATCCTGCTCGGCGCCCGCGCCGAAGCCGGCGAGGACGTATTGTCCCATCCGCATTCCGAGGAAGAGGAAATCCTCTTCGCACAGATCAAGAAGCGCCTTGCCGCTTCGCCCGGCTGGTTCACCAAACAGCGCGATGCGATCAAGGGCGTTACCGAAGAAACCACCACCGGCGTCAACCGCCTCTATCAGCTCAGCCAGAAGGGCCTGCTGCCGTTCCCGGCGATCAACGTCAACGATTCCGTCACCAAGTCGAAGTTCGACAACAAGTATGGCTGCAAGGAATCGCTGGTCGACGGCATCCGCCGCGGCACCGACGTGATGATGGCCGGCAAGGTCGCCGTCGTCTGCGGTTACGGCGATGTCGGCAAGGGTTCTGCCGCTTCGCTCTCCGGCGCCGGCGCCCGCGTCAAGGTGACCGAAGCCGATCCGATCTGCGCCCTGCAGGCGGCCATGGATGGTTACGAAGTGGTGCTGCTCGAGGACGTGGTTTCCTCGGCCGACATCTTCATCACCACGACCGGCAACAAGGACGTCATCCGCATCGACCATATGCGCGAGATGAAGGACATGGCGATCGTCGGCAATATCGGCCATTTCGACAACGAAATCGAAGTCGCCGCGCTGCGGAACCTCAAGTGGACCAACGTCAAGCCGCAGGTCGACCTGATCGAATTCCCGAGGGGCAACCGCATCATCCTGCTTTCCGAAGGCCGCCTGCTCAACCTCGGCAACGCCACCGGCCACCCCTCCTTCGTCATGTCGGCTTCCTTCACCAACCAGACGCTGGCGCAGATCGAGCTTTTTACCAAGCCCGGCCAGTACGAGAACAAGGTCTACATCCTGCCGAAGCACCTCGATGAAAAGGTTGCGCGCCTGCATCTCGACAAGCTCGGTGTGAAGCTGACCCAGCTTAGCGAAGAGCAGGCTGCCTATATCGGCGTCTCGCCGAAGGGCCCGTTCAAGTCCGACCACTACAGATATTGATCTCATCATCGATATCCACAAGATGTAGAAGCCGCGGCATTGACAAATGCCGCGGCTTATTTTTTGGCCGCTCCCTTCCCGCCGATTCCCTTCCGAAGTATTGTTTTAAGACTTGATTCGTGGCGCCGGACCCCGTCCGACCGCTTCGAAAATGGGATGTCTTGTCGTAATGCGGCACATTGAAGGACGGAGACATACCGCGGATGTCGGAACTGAAAAACAGCCTGCCCGGTCAGGCGGACGACGGCGCTCGCGCCCATCGCCGCCCGCCGACGCCAGGCCAAGACTATAAATCTGCAACGGCACACGAGGCCGCAAAGCAAGAGCATGGATCATTGGCGCGCTTCCTGAAAACCTGCGCGGCCGGCACGGCGCTTGCCGCGCTGGCGCGGCCGGTTCTCGCACAAAGCGAGCAGCAGGCGGCAGCCTCGGCTCACCTCTTCACCTCCTCGCAGGTTATCGGCGTCTCCGTTGTCATCGGCGTCATATCGGCGGCCCTGCTTTCGACGCTCTGGCTGGTGCGCCAGCGCGGCAATCTGGAAAACGAGAGCCGGGAAATCCGCTCGGCGCTCTCCGATGCCCAGCAACGCATTTCACAATATCAGGCGCTGATTGCCGACAAGAACCGACGGATCGTCATCTGGGACGGCAATGCCCGTCCGGAGCTGCTCGGCCAGCTCCCGCCGGAGACCGGCGCGCCGCAGGACGGCGAATTCCTGGCCTTCGGCCTCTGGCTGAAGTCACGTTCGGCCTCCGAGCTGGAAAAGGCGATCGACCGGCTGCGCGACGAAGCGCAGAGCTTCGACATGGTGGTCGAGACCATCCGCGATGAGATCCTCGAGGCGCAGGGCCGGGTTTCCGGGGGACGCGCCTTCGTCCGCTTCGTGGCGCTCAACAATCTGCGCGCCGAACTTGCCGAACTCCGGATCGAGCGCGACCGGCTGATGACTTCGATCTCGGCCTTTCAGACGATGCTCGACGCGATCGACATGCCGGCCTGGCAGCGCGACCCGGCGGGTCGCCTCACCTGGGTCAACCAGGCCTATGGCGAGGCGGTCGAGGCGCGCTCGCCGCAACAGGCGATCAATGAAGGCCGCGAGATGCTGACGACGGTGGCGCGCGAACGCATTCGCGCCACGACGACGCCGGAATCGCCGTTTCACGACACGATCTCAACCGTCGTGCATGGCAACCGTACATTCTTCGATGTGGTCGACGTCACGGTTCCCGGCGGCTCGGCCGGCATGGCGGTCGACGTGTCCGATATCGAGGCGGTGCGCGCCGAGTTGGACCGGACGCTGAAGAGCCATGCCGAGACGCTCGACCATCTCGCCACGCCTGTAGCCATCTTCGACGGCGAGCGCCGGCTGCAATTCTACAATCAGGCCTTCGTGGCGCTCTGGGAGCTCGATATCGCCTTTCTCGAAGGCCGGCCGGACAATAGCGAGCTGCTCGAGCGCCTGCGGGCGGCCAAGAAGCTGCCGGACCAGCTCAACTGGAAAAGCTGGAAGGAAGCGGCTCTTTCCGTCTATCGCGCGCTCGATACGCAATCGGACCTCTGGCACCTGCCGAACGGTCAGACGCTGCGCGTCTTCGCCACCGCCCATCCGCAGGGCGGCGCCACCTGGGTGTTCGAAAACCTGACCGAACAGGTCGATCTCGAAACGCGCTACAACACGCTCGTCAAGGTGCAGGGCGAAACGATCGATCATCTTTCCGAAGGTGTGGCGGTGTTCGGCCCGGATGGACGCATCCGCCTGTCGAACCCGGCCTTCCGGGCGCTCTGGGGGATCACCGAAGCCGAGGCCAAGCCCGGCACCCATATCCGTGCGCTCGGCGAAGCCTGCGCTCCCTCCTACGACCGGCCGGACGGCTGGAAGACATTCGCGGAACTGATCACCAGCTTCGACGACGAGCGCCGCTCGAGCCAGGGGACGCTCGAACTGTTCTCCGGCCTCGTGCTCGACTACGCCGTCATCCCGCTGCCGAACGCCCAGACCATGCTGACCTTCGTCAACATGACGGACAGCGTGCGGGCCGAGCGGGCGCTGACCGAAAAGAACGAGGCGCTGCGCAAGGCCGACGAGTTGAAGAACGACTTCGTGCAGCACGTTTCCTATGAATTGCGTTCGCCGCTGACCAATATCATCGGCTTCACCGACCTGCTGCGCACGCAGGGTGTGGGGCCGCTGAACGAGCGGCAGGCGGAATATATCGACCATATCTCGACCTCGTCCTCGGTTCTCTTGACGCTCGTCAACGATATTCTCGATCTTGCCACCGTCGATGCCGGCATCATGCGCCTCAACTATGCGGAAATCGATCTCAACGACCTGCTTGACGACGTCTCGATGCAGATCGCCGATCGGCTGCAGGAAAGTGGCGTGGCGCTCGAAATCACCGCGCCTGCCTATCTCGGCTCGATCGTCGCCGATCCGCAGCGGCTGAAACAGATTCTCCTGAAGCTTCTCTCCAACGCGGCGAATTTCTCGCCGGAGGGCAGCTCGATTTCGCTGGAATGCCAACGCGAAGGCACGGATTTCGTCTTCTCCGTGCGCGATCGCGGCCCCGGAATCTCACCCGACATGATCGCGACCGTCTTCGACCGGTTCGCCACGGGCGCTAAAAGCGGCAAACGTGGCGGCGCCGGCCTCGGCCTCTCGATTGTCGACAGTTTCGTCAGCCTGCATCACGGCGACGTGACGATCGACAGCGAACCGGGCAAGGGCACGACGGTCGTCTGCCGAATCCCCTCGGTTAATATTCCCCATACCGCCGCTGCCGAATGACCACCACCGATACGATCTCGCTTTTCCTGAAGGACGAGGCGGCCACCATTCGCCTCGGCGAAGATCTGGCGCTTGCTTTGAAGGCCGGCGATTGCCTTGCGCTTTCCGGCGATCTCGGCGCCGGCAAATCGTCGCTCGCCCGGGCAATCCTGCGTGCCATGGCCGATGACGATGGGCTTGAGGTTCCGAGCCCGACCTTCACGCTGGTGCAATCTTACGACCTGCGTATCCCGGTTTCGCACTTCGACCTCTATCGGCTCGGCGACGCCAGCGAATTGGCCGAACTCGGCTTCGACGAGGCGCTGCAGAACGGCATCTGTCTCGTCGAATGGCCGGAGATGGCTGACAGCGAATTGCCGGCAGAGCGCATCGCCCTGGCGCTGGTGCATGAGGGCAGCGGTCGCCGGGCAACGATCGAGGCCGCCGGCCAGCAGGCGCAGCGCATCCGCCGGGTCTTCGCGATTCGCGATTTCCTCGACGGGGCCGGCTATGCCGAGGCCAAACGACGCTTCCTCACCGGCGATGCGTCGCTGCGCGCCTATGAAGCGATCTATCCGGATGCTGCCCCGCGAAAAATCCTGATGGACTGGCGCCCGCATCCCGAGGGACCGCCGGTCTACGACGGCAAGCCCTATCCCAAGGTCGCGCATCTGGCACAGAACGCCTATCCCTTCGTTGCGATTGCCGATGCGTTGCGCGAACGGGGGTTTGCAGCTCCGGAGATCTACAAGGTTGATTATGAGCAGGGCATCCTGCTGATCGAAGATCTAGGCACCGAAGGCGTGCTCGATGACGCCGGCCGGCCGATCGCCGAGCGTTACCGGCAAAGCGTCGCCTGCCTTGCCCATCTTCATTCCATGCAGTTTCCGCAGGATATCCCCGTTTCCGCCGCGCACACGCATCACATTCCCGACTTCGATCGCACCGCGATGAAGATGGAAGTGCAGCTTGTGCTAGACTGGCACATCGGCTGGAAGCGCGGCTCCGCACCCTCGGACGCAGAGCGCAAGGACTATCTGGCGATCTGGGACGCGCTGATCGACGAGCTCGCCGCGGCCGAAAAGAACCTGCTGCTGCGCGACTTCCACTCGCCGAATATCATCTGGCGCCCGCAGGAGGCCGGCATCAGACGGGTCGGTCTGATCGACTTCCAGGATGCGATGATCGGCCCCACGGCCTATGATCTTGCCTCGATCGTCCAGGACGCACGCGTGACGATCGAGCCGGAGCTGTTCCGGCAGCTGATGGACGATTATCTCGCTCTTCGCCGTGCGCAGGGCGGCTTCGACGAAGCCGGATTCATGAAGGCCTGGGCGATCATGTCGGCGCAGCGCAACTGCAAACTTGCCGGTCTCTGGGTGCGGCTGCTGCAGCGGGATGGGAAGCCCGATTATCTCAGGCATATGCCGCGCACGCTCGCCTATCTCAACGTCGCGCTCGAGCATGAGGCGCTTGCCCCCTTGCGCGATTGGTGCGCAAGGGCTGGAATAGGCCAGAGCGAATCATAAATTCCGGATCAAGATGAGCATCAGACAAGCCATGGTACTGGCCGCGGGTCTTGGAACCCGCATGCGCCCGATCACCGACACGATCCCGAAGCCGCTGGTGAAGATCGACGGCAAGGCCATGATCGATTATGCGCTGGACGCGCTGGTGGCGGCCGGGGTCGAACGGGCCGTCGTCAACGTTCACCACCATGCCGACCAGATGCTCGAGCATCTCGGCAGTTATCGCGGCCTCCAGATCATCATATCCGACGAGCGGGACGGGCTGATGAATTCAGGCGGCGGGCTGGCGAAGGGCCTGAGGCTGCTGGACCGAGACGATATCTTCGTCATGAATGCCGACCTCTTCTGGATCGGCGAGCAGCCGGGACGGCCGACGAACCTGCAGCGCTTAGCCGGATTCTTCGATGCCGATCAGATGGACATGGCGCTGCTTTGTGTCGGCATCGAAGATACCACTGGTCACAACGGCAAGAACGACTTCAGCCTTGCGGCTGACGGCCGGCTAAGGCGTTACCGCGACGATCCGTCCAATCCCCTCGTCTATGCCGGCGCGATCGCCATGAACCCATCGCTGTTCGACGATGCGCCGAAGGATGCTTTCAACCTCAATATCTATTTCGACAAGGCGATTGCACGCGACCGGCTTTTCGGCCTGGTGCTCGACGGGCACTGGCTGACTGTGGGAACGCCGGAGGCGATCGGTGAGGCGGAGGAAACGATCCGCAGGTTGCGGGCGTTCGCGTGAGCCATGACGGAGCGGCACCAGCCACGCATCCTGACGATCCCGGCGGGCCTTCCCTTCCTGAAAACCCTGGCGACGACACTGTGCGACGGCCGATTGACGCCGCTCTTCCGGCATGATGCCGACGACCCGCTGTCGCTCGCCGGAGTAACCATCTACCTGCCGACCCGGCGTGCCGTGCGCGTGTTGCGCTCGGCATTCGTCGATCTGCTTGGCGGCCGGTCGGCGATCCTGCCGGTCATCCGCCCCCTAGGTGAAACCGATGATGACAGCGGCTATTTCGACGAGGCGCTGCCAGCGACGATCGACCTCGCCCAGCCGCTGTCGAATACTGCGCGGCTGCTGGAACTGGCGCGCCTGATCCTTGCCTGGCGCAACAAACTGCCGGAGATCGTCCGCCATATTCATTCGGACTCGCCGCTGGTCGCGCCGGCAAGCCCGGCGGATGCGATCTGGCTCGCCCGCAATCTCGCCGAGCTGATCGATTCCATCGAAACCGAGGATCTCGACTGGTCGGAACTGTCGAAGCTCGACACCGGCGATTATGCCGCCTGGTGGCAGCTGACCGCCGAGTTTCTGCAGATCGCCAGCGCCTTCTGGCCGGCGCGGCTTTCCGAACTCGGCAAATCTTCGCCGGCACGGCACAGAAACGCCATTCTCAGGGCCGAAGCGGCCCGGCTTTCGGCGACCAAGCCCGGCGGTCCGATCATCATCGCCGGGTCGACAGGTTCGGTTCCGGCGACTGCCGATCTGATCGCCGCCGTCGCCCATCTGTCCGAAGGCGTGATCGTGCTTCCGGGCCTCGATCTCGCCATGCCGGAAGGACATTGGCAGATGGTCGCGCCCGAACCGGCGCCGGGCCAGCATCCCAATCCGGCCAGTCGGAGCCATCCGCAATACGGACTGTCATCGCTGCTGAAGAGGCTAAGGCTGACCCGGGCCGATGTCAGCATCCTTGACAGACCGGAGGCCGATCTTGACCGGCGCGCCGAAATCCTGTCCCGGGCGCTCGCCCCGGCAGAGGCGACCAGCGACTGGGGAACATGGAAGAGCGAGCTCCCCGGGGGAGCGCTGACTTCGGCCTTCAACGACGTTTCGCTGATCGAAGCCGCCAACGAGCGCGAGGAAGCAACCGCGATTGCCGTCGCGCTCAGACTGGCGCTGGAACGGCCGGGGCAGGACGGCGAGAGCCGGGCAGCCCTGATCACGCCGGACCGCAACCTCGCCCGTCGGGTGATGGCGGAGCTTTCACGCTTCGGCATCCTCGGCGACGATTCGGCCGGCACGCCGCTTTCGGCCACGCCGCAGGGCAGCTTGCTGCAATTGCTGCTGGAGGCGGCGCTGCGCCCGGGTGATCCGGTGGCGATCGTCTCACTGCTCAAACATCCTCTGGCCCGCTTCGGCCTCGAACGCGACGCCCTGATTTCCGCCACCGAAACGCTCGAGCTTCTGGCGCTGCGCGGCGGCGTGACCGAGGTGGATATCAGCGCGCTCGAGGTGCTTCTGACCCATCAGCTTGCCGAACAGGCCCTGGATCGGCACGCACCGCAATGGCGAAAGGCGCTTCCCGCCGACGCCGCCAATCTCGCATCCGAGCTTGCCCGCCGGATTACCCAGGCGACCGAGCCTCTCGCCTCTGCGCTCTTCCGGCACCGGCCGGAGGATCGCGGCAAGACGGCGAGTTTCACGCTGTCCGAATGGGCCGCGCGTACCGGCCGTGCTCTCGAAGCGGTCGCGGCCGATCCGCAAGGCAATCTTGCCGATCTCTGGTCGAACGAGGCGGGGGACGCACTTGCCTCCCTTCTCGGCGAAGTGATCGACACGGACGGGCAGATGGAGGCCGACGGGCCGCAATGGATCGACATCATGGCGGCGCTCGCCGCCGGCCATGCGGTGAAACCACGGGCGCTCAGCCATCCCAGGCTGTTCATCTTCGGCACGCTGGAAGCCCGGCTGCAGAGCGTCGATACGCTGATCCTCGGCGGACTGAACGAAGGCTCATGGCCGGGGCAGAGCGCCAACAATCCCTTCATTCCGCGAATGATGAAGACGGAGATCGGGCTCGAACCGCCGGAGCGGCGCATCGGCCAGCTGGCGCATGATTTCGAGATGGCGAACGGCACCCGCCACCTGATCTATTCCAGGGCGCTGCGTCAGGGCTCGACGCCGACGGTCGCCTCGCGCTGGCTGCAGCGGCTGCTGGCGCTGGGCGGGGAGGCGCTCGAAGCGGAACTCAAGGGGCGCGGCAGCCGGTTCTTGCAATGGGCCGGTCTCATCGATCGGGGAGAGAGCCAGGCGCCGGCGCAACGGCCTTCACCGAAACCGCCGCTGGCGTTGCAGCCGAAATCCTACTCCTTCAGCGAGGTCGGACGGCTGCGCCGCGATCCCTATGCCATCTATGCCCGCCGCATCCTGCGGCTGGATCCGGTCGACGCGTTCAATCGCGACCCCGGCGCAGCTGAACGCGGTACGCTCTATCACACGATCATCGACCGGTTCATCCGCGCGGCGCATGTGGCCGGCACGCCGGAGGCGGCAGCAGCGATGGAGCTTATCCTGACCGAGCTTTTCGACATGGAAAAGCTGCCGCCGCATATCGATGCCGTATGGCGGCCGCGTTTTCGGGAAGTGGCACGCGCCTTCCTCGAATGGGAGGCCGGACGACGGCCAGCCATCCGCCGGACGCTGACGGAAGTGCGCGGCGGCGTGGAGCTGGAGGCGATCAATATCCGGCTCAATGGCGTCGCGGACCGGATCGACATTACCGGGCCGAACGCCGCCGACATCATCGACTACAAGACCGGCTACAACCCCTCGCCGGCGCAGGCACGCGCGCTTCTCGATCCGCAGCTCGCGCTGGAAGCCGCGGCCTTGCGCGCCGGCGCCTTTCGCGATGCCGGCAGCCTCACGCCGCAGGATCTGCTTTATGTCCGCCTGCGTCCCGGAAACCGATTCCAGGTCGATATGGTCAACAATGAAAACGCCGCCCGCAGCGACAAGGCGAAATCGGCAATCGACCTTGCCGAGGAATCGGTCGACCAGCTGATCAAGTTCGTCAGCCTGCTGCAATCCGGCGAAAAAGGCTTTACCTCGCGGCTCATCCCGGCGCAGCAATTTGATTTCGGCGGCGACTACGATCATCTCGCCCGCGTCTCCGAATGGTCGACGGCCGAGAATGAGGAAGGCGGCGGCGATGAGTGAGCGGAGCGACCTTCCTGATAACGACGATCCGGGGGCCTGGATCGGCTGGACCACGGTCCAACAGGCGATCGCCTCCGATCCGGTGCGCTCGGCATGGGTTTCGGCCAATGCCGGTTCCGGCAAGACGCATGTCCTGACCCAGCGCGTCATCCGGCTTCTGCTCGCCGGCGCGCGGCCTTCGGCCATTCTCTGCCTCACCTATACCAAGGCCGCGGCTTCGGAAATGTCGAACCGGGTCTTCGAACGGCTGGCCGACTGGGTCGTGCTTGACGATGACGATCTCAGCCGGCGGATCATTGAGATCGAAGGTACGGCGCCCGATCGGATAAAACTGGCCGAGGCCCGGCGGCTGTTTGCCAAGGCGCTGGAGACACCGGGCGGCTTGAAGATCCAGACGATCCACGCCTTTTGCGAGGCGCTGCTGCATCAGTTCCCACTGGAGGCCAATGTCGCTGGGCATTTTTCGGTTCTCGACGACCGCGCCGCCGCGGCGCTGCTTTCCGATGCGCGCCGGGCGCTGCTGACGGCGACTGCGCCGGAAGAAGGCGGCGCCCTTGCAGAGGCTTTCGCCTACGTTCTCAATCTCGGCGACGAATCCGGCCTGGAGAACCTGCTCGGCGACATTGTCGCCAACCGCAACGCCATCCGCCGCTTTACCGCGGCCGCCGAACAGCAGGGCGGCGTGGACATGGTTCTGCGCAAAAGGTTGGGGCTCGCCGCCGATGACACCGAGAGAGGGATCGCGGCGCAATACTGGCCGCTGCCGGAACTTTCATGCGGTACGCTGGAACTTTATCTGTCGCTGGCCGATCAAAAGGGCGGCGCCAAAGCGCAGGAGGTTGCCTATGGCCTGAGGCTCGCCGGCCGGGAGCCGGATGACGCCAGACGCGCTGCGATGCTTGAGAAAATTTTCCTGACGGCGAAGGGCGAGCAGAAAACGGACGCGCAGTTCCTGGTCAAGGCCATGCTTGCTGAAGCGCCGCAATTGGCGGAGGCCATCATCACCGCCCGCGCGCATGTCGCGGCAAGCCGCGACCGGCTGAAACTGATGCGGATGCACGGCGCCACGCAGGCCGCGCTCGTGCTCGCCGATCGGCTGAATCACGATTACGAGGAACTGAAGAAACAGCGCAGCCAACTCGATTTCGAGGACCTGATCACCCGCACCGCCGACCTGCTGACAAAGAGCGGCGTGGGTCCCTGGATCCATTACAAGCTCGACCGGGGTATCGATCATATCCTCGTCGACGAGGCGCAGGATACCAGCCCGATCCAATGGAGCGTCATCCAGTCGCTCGCCGAGGATTTCTTTTCCGGCGAGAGCGCCCGGCCGATCGTGCGCACGCTGTTTGCCGTCGGCGACGAGAAACAGTCGATCTATTCATTTCAGGGGGCGCGGCCCGAGCGTTTTTCGGAAGAGAGCGACCGGACGCGGCGGCGCGTCTCGGACAGCGGGCAGAGCTTTTCTTCCGTGCGGCTGCCGCTCTCCTTCCGCTCGACTGCCGACGTGCTCGAGGCCGTCGACGAGATTTTCAGGACATCCGACAATGCGCGAGGCCTCAGCGCTGTCGGCGAGCCGGTCGTGCATCGTTCCAGCCGCATCGGACATCCCGGCGCCGTCGACCTCTGGGAAATGGTCGCGCCGGAAGCGGTGGTGAAGGAAGAGGATTGGACGGCGCCCTTCGATGCGACGCCGGAAAGCGCGCCGGCCGCAATTCTCGCGCGGCGCATCGCCCATTCGATCGGCGCGCTCGTCGGCCGTGAAACGATCGTCGACAAAGGCAAGGAGCGGCTGATCGAGGCCGGTGATATTCTTGTGCTGGTGCGCAAGCGCGACGCATTCGTCAATGCGTTGACACGCGCCTTGAAACGTCGCGGCGACATTCCCGTCGCCGGCGCCGACAGGCTCACCCTGACCAGCCATATCGCCGTGCAGGATCTGCTCGCACTCGGCCGTTTCCTGCTTCTGCCGGAAGATGACCTGTCGCTCGCCGCCGTGCTCAAGAGCCCGCTTTTCGATCTCTCTGAGGAGGACATCTTTGCGGCCGCGGCACTGCGGGGCGACAATGAGAGCGTCTGGAGCCATCTCAAGAAATTCGCCGCCGACGGTAACGAGCGTTTCCGCGCGGCGGTCGAAAAGCTGGAACTGTTCCTCCGACAATCGAAAACCCTATCGGTGCATGATTTCTATGCGCGCCTGCTGGGCAGCCACGGCGGACGGCGGCAGTTTCTTGCCCGCCTCGGCACTGAAGTCAGCGATATCCTCGACGAATTCCTGACCTTCACCCTCGACCATGAGAGCTCCGGCCTTCCCGGGCTGCAATCCTTCATCTCGACGCTCGAGCTCGAAGCGCCCGAGGTCAAGCGTGAGCAGGACAAGGGGCGCAACGAGGTCAGGATCATGACCGTGCATGCCTCAAAGGGTCTTGAGGCACCCATTGTTTTCCTGGTCGACGGTGGCTCCAAAGCTTTCACGCATACGCATCTGCCGAAGCTTCGCCTGATCGAAACCGACCCGGATGAGCCGCCGATGCCCGCCTGGGTTCCCGTCGCCGACCTCGCCAATTCGCTGACGCAGAACGATGCCGCGCGAATCCAGATACTGGCCGAAGAGGAGTATCGCCGACTGCTCTATGTCGCCATGACGCGGGCCGCCGACCGGCTGGTCGTCTGCGGCTACCGTGGCGTGCGGGCGAACAACGACACCTGGCATATGATGATTTCCACCGCGCTCAGCGAAGGTCATCCGCATGTGGAGGCAGCCAGCTTCTCCGACCCCGACGGGGAATGGCAGGGCATCAGATGGCGCGTGCCGCGGGTGGAGCGGAGCTTCGAGCGTATCATCCGCAGTGAGGCGCGCGACGACGAAATTAGGCTGCCGGAAGGCCTGTTGCGGCCATTGCCGCCACAGGCGGAACTGCCTCGGCCCCTCAGCCCTTCCGGCGCCGGGACGATCATCGACGAAGACGAAGGCGGCCTGGTTGTCGCTTCTCCGCTCTTTTCAGAGAAGCAACGCAGCGATTGCTCGCTGGAGAAAGGCAGGCTGCTGCATCGCATGCTGCAGGCGCTTCCCGATATTCCGCCGGAGGAGCGGCCCGGTGCGGCCCAGCGTTACGGCGAACGGGCGGCCCGTTTCTGGCCCGAGGCCGAACGGCGCAAGCTGGTCGATTCGGTTCTGAAACTATTGGACGAGAAGGACTTGCAGCCCGTCCTCGGCGAGCAGGCCCGGCCCGAGGTCTCGATCATGGGGACATTGACCCTCGACGGCAGGCGCTATGCCGTCTCCGGCCGCATCGATAGGCTGGCGGTGCTTACCGATCGCGTCGTCATTCTCGATTACAAAACCAATCGCGTGCCGCCGGCGTCCGAAGACGCCATCCCCTTTGCACACCGGGCGCAGCTGGCGATCTATCGCGAGATCCTGGCACCGCTCTATCCCGGCAAGCGCATCGACTGCATGCTCGTCTATACCGAGAACGCCTCCCTCTACACGCTGAGCGAAAGGGCGCTCGGTTTGGCGCTTGCAGGACTGAAGACAAAGTGAAATACCGGACATTGAAAATTTGGCACCGCAGCATCACATGTGGTTCAACATCCAATTCCGTCAAAGGAGCAGCCTATGGCTACCGTGAAAGTCGATATCAATAACTTCCAGTCGGAAGTTCTGGAATCTGCAGAACCCGTCGTCGTCGATTTCTGGGCTGAATGGTGCGGCCCGTGCAAGATGATTGCGCCGAGCCTCGAAGAAATCTCCGTCGAAATGGAAGGCAAGGTCAAGGTTGCCAAGCTCAATATCGACGAGAACCCGGAACTCGCCGCACAGTTCGGCGTGCGCTCCATTCCGACGCTTGCAATCTTCAAGGGCGGCGAAGTCGCCGATATCTCGGTCGGCGCCAAGCCTAAGACCGCTCTGTCGAACTGGATTTCGAACGCTGCCTGATCGATTGATGTCACATTACGAAAAAGCCCGGCTTTGACCGGGCTTTTTCATTTCGGGCTCTTCATTCGCCCCTCACTTGGGAGGCGTGCCGTTGTCGGAAAGCACGTCGCCGACGAGGTAGAGGGAACCGCCAACGAGGATGCGCGGCGGCAGCGCTTGCGGATCGCTAACGGCTTTTATGGCTTCGAGCGCTTCGCCGACCGTCGACATCGGTTCGGCAACCAAACCGGCATCATAGGCAGCATGCGAGAGTATCACCGGATCGATCATCGCTTCGCTACCGCGAATCGGCACGCAGAAAACTTTTTCGACCAGCCCGGCGAAGGCCTTGAAATAGCCGACCGGGTCCTTGGTGTTGATCATGCCGATGATCAGGAACAGCGGCCGGGACTGGCGTTCCTCGAAATTGGCCATGGCTTCGGCGATCACTTCGCCGGCACCGGGATTATGCCCGCCGTCGACCCAGATTTCGGCGCCGGCGGGCGCATGCTGCAACAGCCGGCCATCGCTCAGGCGCTGCAGCCGGCCCGGCCATTCCACGCAATTCATCGCCTTTTCCATCATCGTCTCGGTGATGGTGAAACCTGCCGCCTTGACGGCGCGGATGGCGGCGGCGGCATTGGCATATTGATGGCGGCCGGGAAGGCGCGGCAGCGGCAGGTCGGCAAGCCCGTATTCGTCCTGATAAACGAGCCGGCCATATTCCTCATGCGCCATGAAATCCTGGCCGAACACCGCGCTCGGGCAATGCAGCCGCTCGGCCGTCGACATCAGCACGTCGAGTGCCGCGTCATATTCCTGGTGGCCGATAACGACGGGCAATCCCGGCTTCATGATGCCGGCTTTTTCCGCTGCGATCAGCTCGACCCTGTCGCCGAGATAGGGCTGGTGATCGAGCGAGATCGGCATGATCACCGAGACGGCCGGATCGGAAATGACGTTGGTGGCATCGAAGCGTCCGCCGAGACCGACTTCGATGATCGCCGCGTCGGCCGGATGTTCGGAAAACAGAATGAAGGTGACCGCCGTCAGGATTTCGAAGACGGTAATATGCTGTCCGGCATTGGCATCGGCGACGCGGCGCACGGCATCAGCGAAAACGGCGTCATCGACCAGCTGTCCGCGTCCGCCTTTGACGCCGATGCGATAGCGCTCGTGCCAATTGACGAGATGCGGCGATGTGTGGACATGGGCGCTGTAGCCGCCTGCCTCAAGCAAAGCGCGGCAGAAGGCGGTGACCGACCCCTTGCCGTTGGTGCCGGCGACGTGGATCACCGGCGGCAGTTTCCGGTGCGGATTGCCGAGTTGATCGAGAAGACGAGTGATGCGATCGAGCGACAGATCGAAGCCCTTGGGATGCAATCCCATGAGTTTTTCGATCTCTTGCGCTGCCTCACTCACCGCGGTTTGGCCTCTGGGTATCAATTCGGCACCCCGCCTGCTTGTCGATTATCAGGCGCTCGCCGCCAGGGCGATCGCACCGGCATTCATGTCGTTGGCCGCCGAGACGGGTTTCTTCGTCAGGATCTTCAGGAGGCGCGCCAGCGTTTCCGGGATGTCGTGACGTTTGACGACCATGTCGACCATACCATGTTCCAGCAGGTATTCGGAGGTCTGGAAGCCCTCCGGCAGCTTTTCGCGCAGCGTCTGCTCAATAACGCGCTTGCCGGCAAAGCCGATTTCTGCGCCGGGCTCGGCCAGATGAATATCACCGAGCATGGCGTAGGAGGCGGTCACGCCACCGGTCGTCGGGTTCGTCAGTACGACGACATAAGGCTGGCCGGATTCCTTGAGCAAGTCGACGGCAACCGTCGTGCGCGGCAGCTGCATGAGCGAGAGAATGCCTTCCTGCATGCGCGCGCCGCCGGAAGCGGGGAACATCACCAGCGGGCACTTTTCCAATGTCGCACGTTCGAACGCCTTGACGATCGCCTCGCCGGCGGCAATGCCGAGCGAACCGCCGATAAAGTTGAATTCGTGCACGACGGCGACGAGCTTCAGGCCCTGCACCTTTCCGAGACCGGCGAGGATCGTGTCCTCCTGTTCGGTCTTCACGCGGCTGTCGCGCAGGCGATCGATATATTTCTTCGAATCGCGGAACTTCAGCGGGTCCTGGGCGACCTTCGGCTGCGGCAGCGATTCATATTCGCCATTGTCGAAGAGATCGGCAAGGCGCGCCTTGGCCGGCATCTTCATGTGATAACCGGACGCCGGAATGACCCATTTGTTGGATTCGAGATCCTTGTGAAAGACCATCTCCCCCGTTTCCGGGCACTTGATCCAGAGGTTCTCCGGCACTTCGCGACGGCCCAGCATGGAATTGATCCGCGGGCGAACGTAGTTGGTGATCCAGTTCAACTCGAATACTCCTGATTGACGAGTGCCAATGTGGGAAAACTATTCGGCAGCAACAAGGCGCGCCGAACGGGTTCCCGATGAGAGGCCGCGCACCAGCGTTGCGACCGCCTGAACGGTGTCCGCCGTCGCCTTGCCGTCCTTGGTCAGGCTGGTGGCGACCTGATTGACGATGGCGGTGCCGACGACGACGCCGTCGGCCGAGCCGCCGATGACCTTGGCATGTTCCGCAGTCTTGACGCCGAAGCCGACACAAACCGGCAGCTCGGTGTGCTGCTTGATGCGCTGGACGGCGCCCGAAACAAGCGACGGATCGGGCAGCGCCGAGCCGGTGATGCCGTTCATCGAGACGTAGTAGACGAAGCCGGAGGTGTTTTTCAGCACGGCCGGCAGGCGCTTCTCGTCGGTGGTGGGTGTCGCCAGGCGGATGAAGTTGATGCCTTTGCGGATCGCTGGAATGCAGAGCTCGTCATCCATCTCGGGCGGCAGGTCGACGACGATCAGGCCGTCGATGCCGGCGGCGATCGCATCGTCGAGGAATTTCTCGACGCCGTAGATGTAGATCGGATTGTAGTAGCCCATCATCACGATCGGCGTCGCATCGTTGGTCTTGCGGAAATCGGCCGCCAGCTGCAGCGTCTTCTTCAGCGTCTGGCCGCCTTTCAGCGCACGCTGGCCGGCGAGCTGGATCGCCGGACCGTCGGCCATCGGATCGGAAAAGGGCATGCCGAGCTCAATGATGTCGGAACCTGCCTCCGGCAGCGCCTTCATGATGCCGAGAGAGGTATCGTAGTCAGGATCGCCGCCCATGAAATAGGTCACAAGCGCCGGACGGCCCTCGGCCTTCAGCTCGGCAAAGCGTTTGTCCATGCGTGCGGTCATGTCTTACAGTCCCATTCCCAGAAGCTTGCCGACGGTGAAGATGTCCTTGTCGCCGCGGCCGGAGAGGTTCATCAGAATGATCTCGTCCTTGCCCATCGTCGGCGCACGTTTGATCACCTCGGCAATCGCATGCGCGGCCTCGAGCGCCGGGATGATGCCTTCGAGGCGGGTCAGGGTCTGGAAGGCCTCGAGCGCTTCGTGATCCATGATCGGCACATAATCGACGCGGCCGATATCGCTGAGCCACGAATGTTCCGGGCCGATGCCGGGATAATCGAGACCGGCCGAAATCGAGTGGCCTTCCTTGATCTGTCCGTCGCCGTCCTGCAGGAGATAGGTGCGATTGCCGTGCAGCACGCCGGGCGTGCCGGCAGTGATCGACGCGCAATGTTCATCGCCCTGCAGGCCCTTGCCGCCGGCTTCGACACCGACGATCTTGACGGAGGAATCGTCGAGGAAGGGGTGGAAGATGCCGATCGCGTTCGAACCGCCGCCGACGGCCGCGATGACGAGATCCGGAAGGCGGCCTTCGGCCGCCAGCATCTGCTCTTTTGCTTCGGCGCCGATCACCGACTGGAAGTCACGGACCATCTCCGGATAGGGGTGCGGACCGGCTGCCGTGCCGATCAGATAATAGGTGTCCTCGACATTGGTGACCCAGTCGCGGAGCGCCTCGTTCATGGCGTCCTTCAGCGTGCCGCTGCCGGCGGTCACCGGTTTGACTTCGGCGCCGAGCAGCTTCATGCGGAACACGTTCGGCGCCTGACGCTCGACGTCGGTGGCGCCCATATAGACGACGCAGGGAAGGCCGAAGCGGGCGGCAACGGTGGCGGAGGCGACACCGTGCTGGCCGGCGCCGGTTTCAGCGATGATGCGGGTCTTGCCCATGCGCTTGGCGAGCAGGATCTGGCCGATGCAATTGTTGATCTTGTGCGAACCGGTGTGGTTCAGCTCCTCGCGCTTGAAATAGATCTTCGCGCCACCGAGTTCGGCCGTCAGCCGCTCGGCAAAATAAAGCGGGCTGGGGCGGCCGATGTAGTGCGCGCCGAGATGTTTCAGCTCCGCCTGAAAGACCGGATCGGTCTTCGCCTTGTTCCACTCGTCCTGCAGATCGAGGATCAGCGGCATCAATGTTTCGGCAACGAAACGACCGCCAAAAATGCCGAAGCGGCCATCTTCATCGGGGCCGGAACGGAAGGAATTCGGTTTAGGCGTCTCGTTCACTCTCAACTCCCTGAGGCCATGACAGGCGCATCCGCCGTTTCGACCGCATCGAAAAATTCATCGATCATTGCAACGCTCTTCACGCCGGGCGCGCTTTCGACGCCCGAGGAGACGTCGATACCACGTGCCTTGGTATTCGCGAGCGCATCCGCGACATTGTTCTTGTTCAGTCCGCCGGACAGCATGTAGTCGATGCTCTCGTCGATCCAACCGAGAAGGCTCCAGTCGAAGGAAATACCGTTACCACCCGGCAGTTCGGAACCCTTCGGCGCTTTCGCATCGAACAGGAAGCGGTCGGCGATGCCGACATAGGCCTCGACCCGCTTCAGATCGTCGGCCGTGCGCACCGAAAAGACCTTCATGACCGGCAAGCCATAGAGCGCCTTGATGGTCAGCACATGCTCGGGGCTCTCATTGCCGTGGAGCTGCAGAATATCCGGCTTCAACAGCGAGACGATCTCATCCAGCTCGTCATTTGTGGCATCGACGACGACGGCGACGATCTTCGCCTTGCCGCGGGCCGGTTCGGCAAGTTTTGCCGCCAGGTCCGGCTCGATGTAGCGCGGGCTCTTTTCAAAGAAGATAAAACCGATATGGGTCGCGCCGCGTTTCAGCGCGCGATCGACAGCTTCCGGCGTCTTCAAGCCACAGATTTTGATATCCGGTTTCATGGCAGCGAAGTGACACGAAATGCGGCAAGAGTCGAGCCAATTTGCATGCAAAGCTGCATTTAGGGCGAGCTTCGATCAGGCGAAATCGATGGCGTGCAGCTGGCTACCGTGCCGCTTCAGCCAGGATTTCGCTTCCTCCATGCCGGGGCAAAGCTTCTTGCAAAGCGCCCAGAAGCGGGGCCCGTGGTTCATTTCCTTGAGATGGGCGACCTCGTGGGCGGCGAGATAGTCGATCACGGAAGGCGGCGCCATGACGATCCGCCAGGAGAAACTCAGATTTCCCTCCGACGAGCAGGAGCCCCAGCGGCTTCGGGTATCCTTCATCGAGATCGAGCGGATCGGCGCCCGGATGGTTGCGGCATGCGCTGCCGCCAGCCTCTCGAGATCGGCGCGCGCCTCCTTCTTGAGGAAGGCCGCAATGCGCCGCCCGACATGTTCAGGCATGCCGCTGACACGCAACACCGGATCGCCGCCCACAGAGACCACCTCCGTCAAACCGCGCAAGCTGCCCGTATGCACAATGCGATGGGAAACGCCGCGCAGGAGGATCTTGCCGCCATCGCGCAGCCCGGTGTCGGTCGAAAACTTGGCAAGTTTGGTGAGCAGCCATCCCTGGTGCCGATCGAGGAAGGCGTTGACCTCACGCGCCGCAAGGCCCCTCGGCACCGTCATCTTCAACGCGCGGCCGCCTGGCTCGATGCGCAGCGTGATGCGCGTCGCCTGGTCATGATGCTTGATGGTGAGAGGCATGAGCCGGCCGGCGACATCAAGCGTCCGCGTTTCGGGCGGAGCCGGCTTTCGCACCTTTGGCCGTGTCTTCAGAAGCGGAAACATGGGTGTTTTCTATACGATTCGCCGGCGAACCTAAACGATTCAGCGGGAAGCCGGGCATGGAAAAACCGGCATCGGTCAAGATGCCGGTCATCGCTTCATCACTCATCCACTCACGGCGTCTGAAATTCCGCGACCGGCCCGCCGTTATCGTCGCGCTTGGCATTCTTGCGGTCACGCATGAAACGGTCGAACTCTTCCTGGTCCTTGGCGCGGCGGAGTTCGCGGAGATACTCGTCGAATTCCTGGCGCATTTCGTCCAGCTTGCGGCGCTCTTCCTCGATCCGGTCGAGCTCGGCCTTACGCCAGTCGTCGAAGGCGACGTTGCCGGTCGAGAAATGCGGGCGGTGATGGCCATGCGAACGGCGGCAGGAGGCAAAGAAGCCGTCGGTCGCCTGGTTTACGTCGCGCTTGAAGCCGCGCAGACGCTCGCCGAAGATGATATAGGCAAGCATGGCCAGACCCAGAGGCCAGAAAACCATGAAGCCGAGGATCATCAGGGCAATGGTAGCCGGAGTCCAATCCGGTCGAAGCAATGCTGACTGGTTCATCGTGCGGTATCCTCGCGTTCTGCGCCGGCAAGATGCCGAACGCTGAAATCGATGTGGTTACCGCAATAGCAGGCTTCAAGACGATTGCCCGGGAAATCGGACAAGGTCTTGAATCCACTTTTCTAATTCAGCTGGCCCTGATTTACGCCGTCCGGCCGCCCTTGATGACGCGCCGCACCGGGCGCTTGACCGCGGCACGCGAATGCTGGCGGACGAAATTGACGATGCGCGGTGCGATCTCGCGGCGGAAACGCGAGCCGTTGAAAACCCCGTAGTGGCCGACATCCGGCTGGAGATAATGCATACGCATATCTTCGGGAATGTTCACGCAGATGGTCTGTGCCGCCTTGGTCTGGCCGACGCCCGAGATGTCGTCATTCTCACCTTCAACCGTCAGAAGCGCGACGTTGCGGATCGCTGCGGCATCGACGCGTTTGCCGCGATGCATCAATTCGCCCTTCGGCAGCGAATGCTTCATGAAGACCTGTTCGACCGTCTGCAGGTAGAATTCGGCCGTCAGATCCATGACGGCGAGATATTCGTCGTAGAAATCGCGATGTTTTTCCGGTTCGCCATCGTTCTTCACGAGGTGCATGAAGAATTCCTTGTGGGCGACGACGTGCCTGTCGAGGTTCATCGACATGAAGCCAGAAAGCTGCAGGAAGCCCGGATAGACACGCCGCAGGAAGCCTGGCTGCGGCCAGGGCACATTCATGATGACATTATCGGAAAACCACTGCAGCGACCGTTCCTGGGCGAGCTTGTTGACGGCGGTCGGATTGATGCGCGTGTCGATCGGGCCGCCCATCAGCGTCATCGAGGATGGCGATAGTGGATCGTTGGCTTCCTCCATCACCGCGGCTGCGACCAGCACCGGGACGGAAGGCTGACAGACGGCGATCACATGCGTGTCGGGACCGAGGAAATGCAGCATCTCGATGACATAATCGACGTAATCGTCGAAATCGAACGTGCCCTCCGTCATCGGCACCATGCGGGCGTCGATCCAGTCGGTGATGTAGACGTCGGCGCTCGGCAGCAGCGCCTCGACCGTGCCGCGCAACAGCGTCGCATAGTGACCGGACATCGGCGCCACGATCAGGATGCGCGGGTCGCTGGCGCGGCCGGGCGGAACGTTGCGGGCGAAATGCAGCAGATTGCAGAAGGAGCGCGACCAGACGACCTCTTCACGGACGGAAACCGTCTGGTCGTCGATCGTCGTCCACTTCAAGTCGAATTCAGGCTTTCCGTAGCGGCGTGTCGTGCGCTCGAACATTTCGAGGCTTGCCGCGATCGTGCGGCCGAACGGCGTCTGGGCAAACGGGTTCAGCGGGTTGGCATAGGCAAAACGCATGATATCTGCCGCGGCGCGAAACGGCGCCATGGCAGCATGATTCAATTCATAAAGCTGATAAAACATACAAGGCGCTGCCTTTCTCTATCGAAAAGATGACGTCGATTGATAGACATCGAACCTTTCCGCACGCTGGCACGTAACATAGATTAACAGGTTTTTGTTGCACAGCAACATGGACGTGCCGAACCTGCACAGGAAATGCCAGAGTGTTGATCCCTGGCATCACCATAAAACTGAAAGCTTAAGCTTCAGCGCTACTAGTGTCGTTAACGATCGGCGACGAAGCTCTGCTTCTGGCTGCCGAGGCCTTCGATGCCGAGCTCGACGACATCGCCGTCCCGAAGATAGCGCGGCGGCTTCATGCCCATGCCGACACCGGGCGGCGTGCCCGTCGAAATGACGTCGCCTGGATGCAGCGACATGAACTGGCTGAGATAGGAAACGATATGGGCAACACCGTAGACCATCGTCTTCGAGGAGCCGTTCTGCATCGTCTGGCCGTTGACCTTCAGCCACATGCCGAGGTTCTGCGGGTCGGCAATCTCGTCCTTGGTCACAAGCCAGGGGCCAATCGGCCCAAAAGTGTCGCAGGACTTGCCCTTGGTCCACTGGCCGGCGCGTTCCGTCTGGAAGGCGCGTTCGGAAACGTCGTGCGACACGCAGTAACCGGCGACGTAGTCGAGCGCGTCGGCCTCGCTGACATATTTCGCCGTCTTGCCGATGACGACGCCGAGCTCGACTTCCCAATCGGTCTTTTCCGAGCCGCGCGGGATGAGGACGGTGTCATTCGGCCCTACGATGGCCGACGTCGCCTTCATGAAGATCACCGGCTCGGGCGGCACGGTGGCGCCGGTTTCGGCGGCGTGGTCCGAGAAGTTGAGGCCGATGCAGATGAATTTGCCGGTGCCGGCAACACAGGCGCCGATGCGGCCGGCACCGAGTTCGGGAAGGCTCTTCGGATCGATCGCCGCGATCTTTGCAAGGCCGGCCGGCGAGATTGCCTCGCCGCCGATATCGCCGACATGACCGGAGAGATCGCGGATTTTGCCATCGGCATCGAGAAGTGCCGGTTTTTCGCGACCTGGTTCGCCAACACGCATCAGCTTCATGGAGTTCCTCCTCATCAAAAACGAAGTTGCGATCACCTATGAACGAATTATTCATCGGTGTCATTACGGCTTTGCCGGGAAGCGGTACGGCCTTCTAGAAAATTTCAGACAAGTCATGACCGGCGGAAACGATTTTTGTCGGTTTGAGGCTTTCCAGCGAGTAGTAGCCGCGCTTGATATGATCGAGATTGGCAGTTTCGGCGCATGCCCGGCCAATCGAGCATGCGACGATGCCTGCGCTTGCCAAGGCAGCGAAGCTGCGAAATATGACTTCTGAACGCAGCTCAAGATGAGATGGAGTTTTCTCGATGCACGTCTCCAAAGCCGTTGTGCCTACCGAACATGCAAGCCGCTACCTGCAGCAGCTTTGCAAACATTGGAGCCACAAGTTCAGTGTCGATTTCGACCCCCATAAGGGCCGGGTGCCGTTCAGCGATACCGCTGAAGTGACGTTCACCGCCGATGATGCGGCCCTCACCATGGTGCTTTCCCTTGCCGATCCAGCCCAGCAGGCAAGGATGCAGGACGTTATCGACGATCACCTGAAGCGCTTCGCCTTCCGCGAGGAACTCGACATCGTCTGGATGGACTGACCGAAGCTGACCCGAATTTCTGCTCCCAACCCCGGAACAAGCATGACGAAGAGCAATAACCGCGAATCCCAATATCCGATTGATCCGATGTTTCTCGATCGCTGGTCGCCGCGCGCCTTCACCGGCGAAATCATCGAGGAGGCGCAGCTTCTCGGCCTGCTCGACGCCGCCCACTGGGCGCCGTCTTCTTCCAACCAGCAGCCCTGGCGCTTCATCTATGCCCTGAAAGGTTCACAGCATTGGGAGAAATTCGTCGCATTGCTCGTCGATGCCAATCAGGAATGGGCGAAGAATGCGTCAGCGCTAATCTTCGTCGTGTCGCGCAGCTTCACCGGCGCTGCCGGTTCCGGCGAGGAAAAGCCGAGCTACACGCATTCCTTCGATGCCGGCGCGGCATGGGGCCACCTGGCGCTCCAGGCGCGCCTTTCCGGTTTTTACGCCCATGGCATGGGCGGTATCAAACACGAAGATATCATGAAGACCTTCGGCATCCCCCAGGGGTACAGGGTCGAGGCGGGTGTTGCGGTTGGCCGCCTGGCCGATAAGACCGTACTCTCCGAACGCAACCAGACGCGCGAATTCCCCAGCCAGCGCAAGCCGCTCTCCGAAGTCGCCTTCAACGGCCGTTTCGTCGCGAACTGAGCGCAACCGAAAAAACAAAAGGCCCCGCGGTTCGAGGACAGCGGGGCCTTTTGCTGAGACAATATTGATCAGATATCGAGGTTTGCGACGCTCAGCGCGTTGTCCTGGATGAATTCGCGCCGCGGCTCGACCTCGTCACCCATCAGGCGCGCGAAGAGACCATCGGCATCGGTGGCGTCCGCGACCTTGACCTGCAGCAGCGAACGGACGTTCGGATCGAGCGTCGTTTCCCAGAGCTGTTCGGCATTCATCTCGCCGAGCCCCTTGTAGCGCTGCATGGTGAGGCCCTTGCGGCCGCTGGCGAAGATCGCGTCGAGCAGGGCGCGCGGCCCCGAAATCTCGATGTCGCCTTCGCGCCGATGCAGCGACGGCGGCGTCTGGTAGATTTCCTTGAGACGTGACGTCAGCTGATCGATGTGCCGGGCGTCCGAGGAGCCGATCAGCGCCATATCGAGCACGACGATTTCCTTAACACCGCGGACCATGCGCTCGAGGCGCAGGCCGCCATCGCTGGTCAGATCGCCCTGCCAGCCGCGCTCGGTTTCCTCGGCGATAATATCGAGACGGCTTGCGACTTCGCTTACCAATGCCTGGGCTCTTGCCTGGTCACTGACGAGTTCGGCGTTGAGCGCGCCGGCAATTGCCGCCTGTTCGACAACGGCGCGATTGTAACGCGAATGGAGGTTGTCGAGCAGAGCGCGCATACGCAGCGCATCGAGAATGACTTCGCGCAGATCCTGACCGGTGCGGACCTCGCCGCTGCCGAGCCGCAGCGCGGCATCTTCCAGACCCTGGCCGATCAGATATTCCTCAAGCGCCTTTTCGTCCTTCAGATACTGCACCGACTTGCCGCGCGCGACCTTATAGAGCGGCGGCTGGGCGATATAGAGATGGCCGCGCTCGATCAGCTCCGGCATCTGCCGGAAGAAGAAGGTGAGCAGCAGCGTGCGGATATGGGCGCCGTCGACATCGGCGTCCGTCATGATGATGATCTTGTGATAACGCAGCTTCTCGGCATTGAACTCGTCCTTGCCGATGCCGGTGCCGAGCGCCGTGATCAATGTGCCGATTTCCTGGCTCGACAGCATCTTGTCGAAACGGGCACGTTCGACGTTGAGGATCTTGCCGCGCAGCGGCAGGATCGCCTGGTTTTCGCGCGAACGGCCCTGCTTGGCCGAGCCGCCGGCCGAATCGCCCTCGACCAGGAAAACTTCGGATTTTGCCGGATCACGCTCGGAGCAGTCGGCGAGCTTGCCAGGCAGCGAGGCGATATCGAGCGCGCCCTTGCGGCGGGTCAATTCGCGGGCTTTGCGGGCTGCCTCGCGTGCGGCTGCCGCCTCGACGACCTTGCCGACGAGGATCTTGGCTTCACTCGGATGCTCTTCGAACCAGGTGCTCAGCGCCTCATTGACGAGACTTTCGACAACGGGACGGACTTCCGAGGACACGAGCTTGTCCTTCGTCTGCGAGGAGAATTTCGGATCGGGCACCTTGACCGACAGGACCGCGGTCAGGCCCTCGCGGCAATCTTCGCCCTGCAGCGTCACCTTTTCCTTTTTGGTGATGCCGGAATTATCGGCATAGGACACGACCTGGCGCGTCAATGCCGCCCGGAAGCCGGCCATATGCGTGCCGCCGTCGCGCTGGGGAATGTTGTTGGTGAAGCAGAGCACGTTCTCGTGGTAGCTGTCGTTCCACCACATCGCCACTTCGACGGTGATGCCGTCCTTTTCGCCGCGGATGGCGACCGGCTTGTCGACCAGCGACTTCTTGGCGCGGTCGAGATAGGCGACGAAAGCTTCGAGGCCGCCGTCATAGCGCAATTCTTCCTGCTTAATATCGGAATGGCGCTTATCGGTCAGCAGGATGCGCACGCCGGAATTGAGGAAGGCGAGCTCGCGCAGGCGATGCTCCAGCGTGCCGTAGTCGAACTCCGTCATAGTGAAGGTTTCGCTGCTCGGCATGAAGCTCACTTCGGTGCCGGTCTCGTCTGGCGCTTCGCCCGTGACCTTCAGCGGCGCGTCGGCTACGCCATGAGTGAAGCTCATTTCATGAATCTTGCCATGGCGGCGGATCTTCAGCTTCAGCCAGACGGAAAGCGCATTGACGACGGAAACGCCGACCCCGTGCAGACCGCCGGAGACCTTGTAGGAATTCTGGTCGAACTTGCCGCCGGCATGCAGCTGCGTCATGATGACTTCGGCCGCCGACACGCCTTCGCCGGAATGAATGTCGGTCGGGATGCCGCGGCCGTTATCGGTGACCGTCACCGAACCATCCGGATTGAGGCTGACGGTAACGATGTCGGCATGGCCGGCCAGCGCTTCGTCGATGGCGTTGTCGACGACTTCATAGACCATGTGATGCAGGCCGGAGCCGTCATCGGTATCGCCGATATACATGCCGGGGCGTTTGCGCACGGCATCGAGGCCCTTCAGGACCTTGATGGAATCTGCGCCATATTCGGTGCTTACGCCGTTTTCCGTCGCGGATGTATCGCTCATTCTGTCGAGATTTTCCCTGTTGTCGTAAGCGGCGGCGCGCCTTGCGAATCACCGGCTTTCTTCACTCTCGTATATAGGTTTTTTGAGCCCTGTTCCCAATGGCAAGTCCCCTGAACAAGCCATAAAACAGGGGATTATGACGCTTTTCCGTCGCCTTTGCCGCTATTTTCGAGAAGAGCCGATAACCGGGCGATCTCAGCGCTGTCAAGCTCGCGGATCCGCCGGGCCAGCCGGTTGGCAAATACGGTATATTCCGGCGGTAGGCCCGAGGTGTCGATGACGACGCGCGGGTCGGAGGAACGGGCGAGCAGGAACAGTTCCTCGGCCTCATCCCAGATGATATTGAAATAGCCGGCGATGCGCTGCAGCAGATCGAATGTCGGCAGACCGCGCTTGCCATGTTCGAGCGCCGAGAGATAGGCGGGGGAGACGTTCAGCGCTTCCGCCATTTCCTTCTGCGAGACGCCCTTGCGCGCCCTCAGCCGGCGAACCGCCTCGCCGAAGGGGGTCATGGCCTTTCCCCATGCCGCCGCGACAGGCGGATATAGAGCGCGCCCTCGCCGCCATGATGCTGTGCGGCCTGTTCATAGGACGAAATCAGGTAGCGGAATTCCGGCTTTGAGAACCACAGCGGCACGGCCCGCTTCAGCGCACCGTCGCTGCCCATCGAGCTGCCTTTGCCGGTGATGACCAAGACATGGCGCAGGCCGCGCTCATGGGCGCGGATCAGGAAATCGAGAAGGATGACATAAGCCTCGCTCTGTACCAGCCCATGCAGGTCGATCCGCGCTTCGAGCGCCAGCCGGCCCTTGGCGATCTTACGCTTGACCGGCTTTTCCAGCGGATGGTGCACCCCGGCCGACGGTTTCGACGCCGAAGGCGCTGCCGGTTGCAGCGGCAGAGGCGTGGCGGATGCCTGCTTTCCGGCCTTCTCCTGTTCGGCGGCGGCTTCGGCCTCGACGAGAAAGGCATCGAGTTCATTCAACTCACCCGCCTTTTCAGGCATCGGCCGGGTGCTGCGGGCAACCTTACCCCAGAGGATCCTCTCATCGGCGCTGAGCTTGCGATCCCTAACCATCAGTCAAATCGTCCGGCAGCAGCATTGGGAATGAGAATGGCGAAATCGGCGTCGTTGCGGACGGTGCCGGCTCGTTCTCCTGCCGTATCCCCCGAACCGGTGAAGATGTCGCCGCGGGCCGGTCCGACGATCGCCGAGCCGGTATCGAGCGCCAGCATCAACCTGCCGAAGGCCCGGCCATGATCGAGATGGGTGAGGCTTTCGGCGCGGATGAAAAAGGGAAAGCCGAAGGTATGGATCAGCCGGTCGACGGCTAGCGAACGGCCGGCAAGAAGCGGCACCTTGGCGGCCGCGATCGGACCGGCCTCAAGATCGGCGACCGCCGCCTCCCGGAAGAAAATATAGGAGCGGTTGTGCCATAACACTTCGTCCACCCGCTCGGGATTGTACGCCAGCCAAGCGCGGATCGACTGCATCGAAATCTCGGCACGGTCGATTTCTCCGCGCTCGATCAGCAGCTTGCCGATCGCCGAGAAAGCATGACCGGCCTTCGCTGCGTAGGTGATGCGGCCGATATGGCCATTTCTGTAACGCAGCCGGGCGGCGCCCTGCACATGGACGAAGAAGACATCGACCTTCGACTTCGCCCAGGCGATTTCGAGGCCGCGGCCTTCAAGAAAACCCTGGTCGATCGCGCGGCGATCCGGATAGGCGCCGATCCGGCCGTCATCATGGCGGCGGCCGAACGCATAGGCCTCGTCCAGTTCGGCCGGGCGATTGCTGTCGTCGAGATCGATCAGATCGTCGGGACGGCGATACAAGGGAAAACTAAAAACGTCATCCGGCTTTTCCGATACCTCGATCTCGGGCTCGTAGAAGGCGGTGACGAAGCCGGGATTGCCATCCTTGCGGCGGATCAGGAATGGCCGGCAGTGTGTTTCGAAAAAGCGGCGTGCTGATGCGGGAGAGGACGGTGTGAAGTCTTCGGCGGCGATCAGAAGCGGAAGCAAGTCTTCCGAACTCAGGCCGAGCGAGCCGGCGCGGTAGGGTTTGACCTCGGTGATCTGCCGCCGGCAGTCACGCATGACTTCAAAAAGGCCGGAGGGATCATCATCCTTCCAGCCTTCCAAAGTGTCGAAGCTTATGGCCTGCAGGACGAAGTCCGATGCGTGGTCACTCATGTTCCGATTCGGTCGCCACAAGTTTCCAGTTCGGATCGCGCGAGCGGGTATCGCGGGCGAAGGTCCAGAGGTCATTGACCTCGGCGACGTTCTCGGCGTCGCCTTCGATCAGAGCATCCGCCTTGTCGTAAGTGGCCGATATCAGCTGGCTGACGATGCGCACGGTGATCTGCGCTTCGCTGCCCTTCGTCTCGGCATGGGTGATTTCGGCCTTGTCGATGCCAACGAAGGTGGACTTCACCTTCTCGCCGCGACTTTCTCGCTCGCCGATCGCCGCATCGAAACCGTCATAGACTTCACGGGACAGCAGGTTCTTCAGCGTTTTCCGGTCGCCGTCGGCATAGGCCATGACGATCATTTCGTAGGCCATGCGGGCGCCGTTCAGAAATTCCTTCGGATTGAAGGAAGGGTCGGCCTTGTTCAGGGCGCGCAGCGATTCGTTGAGCGGCGTTCCTGGTGCGGCAACGGCATCGATGGCGGCGAAGCGATCCTCATCCTCCCCTGTCGCATCGCGCCGCGGCAGCGTCACGACCTTGCCGGCATCGGCAGCTTCAGCAGGCGCCGCGTCCCGCGGCGTATAGAGATCGCGCGGCGGCTTCTCGTTTCCCGTGCGGCGGCCGAGCACGGAGCGGAGCTGAAAGAAAATCAGCACCGCCGCCACCAGGAAGAATAATGTGATGAAGTCGTTCGAACTCATATCGTATCGCAGCCGCCGTTAACATCTCTGATTTGTACTCCCATATAGTCCGCCTATACAGATGATTCAAATGATGGCTGGCATCTTCGCCGGCGCCAAGAGGAGACCGGCCAGTCCGGGACATGACGACCATGCGTTTTTCAATCCTGCCGGCTTTCATTCTGCTGCTGCCGCTTGGCGAAATAGCCGGTTTCGTCGTCGTCGGCCGGGCGCTCGGCTTGGTGCTGACACTGGCGCTCGTCATGGCGAGCTTTGTTTTGGGCGTGGTCCTGCTGCGCCGGCAGGGCATCGATATCCTGCGCCGCATGTCGAGCCAAGGACGGAACGGCGTGATGCCCGGCCGCGATCTGCTGAAGCCGGCGATGACGGTCATCGCCGCGCTGCTCCTGATCATTCCCGGCTTCCTCACCGATATCATCGCAATCCTCATTCTCATTCCGCCGGTGCGCGATCTCGTCTGGCGGTCGATCGCCAGACGCTTCGTCGTCGTCAACGCCCAGGACGGCTTTTCCGCCGGCCCGAAACCGCAGTCCCGCGACGGCAACCGGAATTCGAAGGTGGTGGATCTCGACGAGGAGGATTATCATAGGCAGCCGGATCGCAACTCGCCGTGGTCCGGCAAACATCTCGGTGATTGAAGTGCTTCGACCGAGCAACAGCGCCCAGCGCTCAGGGTTGTAAGCCCCTCCCCGAAATGTTAGATGGCGGCACCATTCCCATGCCCTTCGAGGAAAAGCCAATGGCAGACGACAACAACAGCAACGGTGCGACCAACCCCACCCTTTCGATCCTTGCGCAATATACGAAGGATCTGTCCTTTGAAAACCCGGGTGCGCCGCGTTCGCTGCAGGCGCGCGACAAGGCGCCGACGATCAACATCAATGTGAACGTCAACGCCAATCCGCTTTCCGACACGGATTTCGATGTCGTGCTGTCGCTGAATGCCGAAGCCAAGGATGATGACAAGACGGTGTTCCACACCGAACTCGTCTATGGCGGCGTCTTCCGCGTTACCGGCTTCCCGCAGGAGCACATGCTGCCGGTTCTCTTCATCGAATGCCCGCGCATGCTCTTCCCCTTCGCCCGTCAGATCATCGCCGACGTGACCCGCAACGGCGGCTTCCCGCCGCTGATGATCGACCCGATCGACTTCACGCAGATGTTTGCCCAGCGCGTTGCCGAAGAGCAGGCCCGCGCCAAGGTTCAGGCCGTTCCGAACTGATCGAATTCCGTCGGTTCTGACATGCGGATGCCCGGGCAAGTCCCGGGCATTTTTAATTCAGCGCCGCGCGTCTGAAAGACGCGAAAGGGACGCTGCGGCCCGATTTGTCACGCTGGCGAGCTGGCGAATTTCGACCAAATGCCTTTTTCGCCGAGCTTGGCGACCAGCGCCTCATGCGCCTGCGCTTCGGCCTGGCTGAGGCGGGGTGCAAGCGGCCGGGGCCGCTCAAGCACCGCTAATATCGCTCCATCATCTTCCATCGCCATTTCGCCGCCCGGCGCCTGGCCGGATTGTCCGAGGCCAAGGGCCGCCTGCCTGCCGCCGATCATTTCGATATAGACTTCGGCCAGCAGCTCGGAGTCGAGAAGCGCGCCGTGTTTGGCGCGGTGCGAATTGTCGACGCCGTAACGCCGGCAAAGTGCGTCGAGCGAATTTGGTCCCATCGGATTTTTGCGCCGCGCCATGGACAGCGTATCGACCACCCGTTCCGGCAGGATCGGCGGCAAACCGATCCGCGCGAATTCGGCGTTGATGAAGCCCATGTCGAAAGTGGCGTTGTGGGCGATCCACTTGGCATCGCCGAAAAAGGCGAGAATTTCCTCGGCGACCTCGGCGAAGGCTTTCTTGTCCTTGAGGAATTCATCCGTAATGCCGTGCACGGCGAGCGCATCCGGATGGACCTTCTGATCTCCCGGATTGATGTAGATATGAAGGGTGTTGCCGGTCGGGAAGTGATTGAAGAGTTCGATGCCGCCGATTTCGATGATGCGGTCCATCCGGTTGTCAAGGCCGGTGGTTTCCGTATCGAAAATGATCTCACGCATTCCGGAAATCTCCCTTGGCAATTCGCATTTTCAGATCGGCGACGATCTCAAGCACCCGTTCCCTCGTCTGCTCAATGCTGTGGCTGGTGTCGATCAGGTAATCGGCACGGCGCCGTTTTTCTGCATCCGGCGTCTGGCGAGAGAGAATCATGTCGAATTTTTCCTCGGTCATGTCGTCGCGCGCAAGCACCCTCTGACGCTGAATCTGTGGATCGGTGCTGACGACGACGATGACATCCACCCTTTCCCAAGCGTCGGTTTCGAAAAGCAGCGGGATATCGAGCAGAACCATCTCGGCGCCGGCGGCACGGTGGTGGGCCAGAAATTCCGTTTCGCGCTTGCGGACCAGCGGGTGAACGATTGCCTCCAGCCGTTTGAAGCCGTCGGGATCGTGCGCCAGTTGGCGGCCGAGTTCTTGCCGGTCGACCACGCCGTCCTTCATCGTGCCGGGAAAGGCGGCATCCACCAGCGGTGCAGCCTCGCCGGCATAGAGATCGTGGACCACGGCATCGGAATCGTTCAGCGGAATCCCGGCCTCGGCAAAGAGCTTGCCGGCCGTCGACTTTCCCATTCCGATCGAGCCGGTCAATCCGATCTTCAGCATCAGTGTGCTTCCATATCCGCAATGATCAGTGCACGCAGTGCGGCGTCGACGACGGGGCGCTTGCCGAACCATTTCTCGAAGCCCGGCACGGCCTGATGCAGCAGCATGCCGAGACCGTCGACGATCGCAAAGCCCTGCTCTTGCGCCTGCGCCAGGATCGGCGTCTTCAGCGGCACATAGACGATATCGGTAACGACGGCGTCGGCAGCAAGTGGAGTGAAATCGAGCTGCGGCGCCGGCTCGCCGTCCATGCCGAGCGACGTGGTGTTGATGAACAGGCCGGCGTCTTTCATGACCTCGGCAAGCGCACCGGCCGGATGGGCCTGAACCTTCGGGCCAAAACGGTCGGCCAGTTCGTGGGCCCGTTCGACGGTACGGTTGACGACGTGGATCGTCTTGAAGCCGCGGTCGCGAACCGCCTGGATGACGGCCCGGCTGGCGCCGCCGGCGCCAAAGATCACGGCCGTGTCATGCCGGTCCCAGCCCGGATGGCGTTCGTCAAGATTGGCAGTGAAGCCGCGGCCATCGGTATTTGTCGCGTGGAGAAGGCCATCCTCCAGCCAGAGCGTGTTCGACGCGCCGAGTTCGAGCGACAGCGCGTCCGGTTTGTCGGCGAGGCGGAAGGCCAATTCCTTATGGGGAATGGTGACATTGCCGCCGGTAAAGCCGGAACTGCCATCCTTCAGCGAAGCGACGAAATCGGCAAAGGCTTCCGGTGCGACTTCATGAGCGCGGTAGCTGCCTGGCAGGCCGAGCGTCTTCAACCAATATCCGTGGATCAACGGCGAGCGCGAATGCTTGATCGGAAAGCCTGTGACAAACGCCTTCGGCCCGAATGTTTCACGTGAATCACCCATCGATCGCTCCGAGTTCGCGCAATTTCGTCAGAAGCGGCAGCATCGGCAGGCCGAGAATGGTGAAGTAATCACCTTCGATTTTCTCGAAGAGCTGAATGCCCTGCGCCTCCAATTGGTAGGCGCCGACGCTCGAAAGCGCCTTGTCACCGACCCGCGCCAGATGCCCGGCAATGAATTCCGCCGTCAGAGGCCGCATCGTCAGTTCGGCATGGGCGAGATGTTCCCACAGGACCACACCATTGTTGGCGATGGCGACGGCGCTGTTCAATCGATGCGTTCTTCCCGACAGGGCGTGAAGGTGGCCGGCCGCGTCGGCCATGTCCTTCGGCTTATGAAAGACCCGGTCGCCGAGCGACATCGTCTGATCCGAACCGATAACCAGGCTGTCCGAAAAGCGCCGGCTGACATCCTCGGCCTTGGCCCTGGCCAGAGCGAGGGCAACGGCATCCGGCGTCGCCCCGGCTTTTTCCAACGGCGCTTCCAGCGCCCTTTCATCGATCGTTGCGGCCTGCGCCTCGAAGGACAGGCCGGCATTTTCCATCAGCATCCGCCGAAACGGGCTCGACGATGCAAGGATGATTGTTGTTGTCATAGGCTCCTCGGAGTGCCGACTTTGCGTCAGCGCTTAGCGCAGCTTCGGGCGCAGGGCAACGATCGCCGCGGCGGTTTCCTCGATCGAGCGGCGGGTCACGTCGATCAGCGGCCAGTTGTGACGGGCGCAAAGCGAGCGCGCATATTTCAGCTCCTCGGAGATCGCGGCGCGATCGGTGTAATGTTCGCGATCGAAGCCCTGGGTCGCTCCGAGGATGCGGTTTTCCCGCACCTGGGAAATACGATCGGTGGTGGCGATCAGGCACACGATCAAGGGTTTGGTCGCGACAAAAAGACTCTCGGGCAACGGCACGCCATAGACGATCGGAATGTTGGCCGTTTTGATGCCGCGATTGGCGAGATAGATAGATGTCGGTGTCTTCGACGTCCGGCTGATGCCGATGATGACGACATCGGCATCGTTGTAATCGTCCGGCATCTGGCCGTCGTCGTGATCCATGGTGAAATTCAGCGCTTCGATGCGGGCGAAGTAACCGGCATTCATCACATGCTGGGCTCCGACCCGGCGGCGCGACGGAGCGCCGAGATAGATCTGGAATGCATTCATCACCGGCTCCAGAACATTGACCGAGGCGACGCCCATTTCGGTGCAGCGCTCGTCGATCAGGCTCGCCAGCTCCCGGTCGACAATGGTGTAGAGCACGATGCCGGGCGCATCGTCGATCGCCTGCAGAACCGGCAGCAACTGTTTGCGATTGCGGATCAGCGGATAGACATGCTCGATCGGCTGAGCGGATCGGAACTGCGCCGAGGCGGCACGGCCAGCGGAGATCAGAGTCTCTCCCGTCGAGTCAGAAATCAGATGCAGATGAAAGAAGTTCGTTCTGTTCTCCACGCTATTTTCCGCTGCCTGTTGAAAACACTGGATGATGGAGAGCTAAGGCGGCGAGGCTGCCTCGGGCAAGGGAAAACATGCCGCCTTATCCACATTTCGAATTTTGCGGACCGGTTTTGCCAGGTCCTGTGGAGGATGGGGACGAAATTGGTTTGTCGAAGGCAAGTCCACAAGCTATCCACAGGAAGGAGAAAATCGGCTGCCTGGCAAGTTTTTGGAATCATTTTGGGATTCGCCTTCTCCCGGAAATTTCGAAGAATCGGAAAATTCTTTTCGAGTTTTGGTGCGGGCGCGCGACAAATGGCATCGGCAGTGGATGGATTTTAATCCTTGATAGACACCGACTCTAAGAAATAGAAACCTTTTAAAATATCTTTGATTTTATATAGGGAAGAAGCGCTTGAGCGACACGCGCCGAAAGATCATGAGGGTTCTCGACGGCGAAAGCCTCAGCCCTCCGCCTCTCTGGCTGATGAGGCAGGCGGGACGTTATCTGCCGGAATACAGAGAGACTCGGGCAAAGGCCGGAAGTTTTCTCGATCTCTGCTACACGCCCGATTACGCCGTCGAGGTGACGCTGCAGCCGATCCGCCGCTATGGCTTCGACGCGGCGATCCTGTTCTCCGATATTCTGGTCATCCCCGATGCAATGAAGCGGAATGTCCGATTCACTGAAGGGCATGGGCCGGAGATGGATCCGATCGATGAAGCCGGGATCGGGCGATTGAACGGGGAACAGGTCGTCGCCTATCTCAGACCGGTTTTGGAAACAGTGCGACGGGTGCGGGAGGAGTTGCCTGACGAGACGACCCTGCTCGGCTTCTGCGGCGCGCCCTGGACGGTTGCGACCTATATGATCGCCGGACACGGCACGCCGGATCAGGCCCCTGCCCGTCTCTTCGCCTACAAATATCCCCGCGCTTTCGAGCATCTGCTGATGCTGCTTGCCGACGTGTCGGCAGACTATCTCGTCGCCCAGATTGACGCCGGCGCCGATGCCGTTCAGATCTTCGATTCCTGGGCTGGGGTTCTCGGGGAGAAGGAGTTCGAAGCTTTCGCGATCAGGCCGGTTGCGCGGATGATCGCTTCGATCAAGTCGCAGCGCCCGCATGCGCGCATCATCGCCTTCGCCAAGGGGGCCGGCTATCAGCTGAAAACCTATCGTCAGAAGACCGGCGCCGATGCGATCGGCCTCGACTGGTCGGTCCCATTGGCCTTCGCTGCCGAACTTCAGAAAGATGGACCGGTCCAGGGCAACCTCGATCCGATGCGCGTCGTTGCCGGCGGCCGGGCGCTGGAAGAGGGCATCGACGATATTCTGCAGCATCTCGGCCATGGACCGCTGATCTTCAATCTCGGCCACGGCATCACGCCGCAGGCCGACCCCGAACATGTGCGTCTGCTGGTCGAGCGCGTGCGGGGGGCGAAGTGACGAGGGAAAGGCAGACGGATCGGAAACCCGGCGCTTATGCCCGGCGCCGTGCCCATTTTGCGCTGGCCTTCTTCGCGCTGATGGCGGTCGGGCTTTTCGCCTGGAACCCCGACAACCTCTATCTCTGGATCAAGGCGCTTCACATCATCGCGGTGATTTCCTGGATGGCAGGACTGTTCTACATGCCGCGGCTGTTCATCTATCACACCGACGCGGAACCGGGCTCGGTGCAGTCGGAAACCTTCAAGGTGATGGAGCGTCGGCTGCTGCGGATCATCATGACGCCGGCGATGATGCTGACCTGGATCTTCGGTCTTTATCTCGCCTGGTCGGTCTATGGATTCCACGGCGGCTGGCTGCATGCCAAGATCGGTCTGGTCGTGCTGCTGACGGCTGTTCATATGTTTTTCAGCCGTGCGGTCGGCGCTTTCGAGCGCGACGAAAATCGCCGCTCGGCACGCTATTGGCGGTTCATGAACGAGGCGCCGACACTGTTGATGATCCTGATCGTGATCCTCGTGGTGGTGAAGCCGTTCTGAGGAAAATCCTCCTCAGGTTAAATTTGCTTCATTTTAATCAGCCCCCTTGCGGCGGCGATTGCGACTCGCTATTTTCCGCGCATCTCACCTACGTGGCATGTGTGAAGAGTTCAGTCGTCTGCGAGCCCCTTTCGCAGTACCGAATACGACCCAACATCGCCTTTCCCCTTCGAAAATGAAAAGAGTATTGGTCACTTCATGGCTGAAATGAAGCTTCAGGAACTTAAGAGCAAATCCCCGACGGATCTTCTGGCTTTCGCCGAATCGCTCGAGGTCGAGAATGCAAGCACGATGCGCAAGCAGGAGCTGATGTTTGCGATCCTCAAGATGCTGGCCAGCCAGGATGTGGAGATCATCGGCGAAGGGGTGGTCGAGGTGCTGCAGGACGGCTTCGGCTTCCTGCGCTCGGCCAACGCCAACTACCTGCCCGGCCCTGATGATATTTATATCTCGCCATCGCAGATCCGCCGTTTCTCTTTGAAGACAGGCGACACGGTCGAGGGACCGATCCGCGGACCGAAGGAGGGCGAGCGCTATTTCGCGCTGCTGAAGGTCAACACCATCAATTTCGACGATCCGGAAAAGATCCGTCACAAGGTTCATTTCGACAACCTGACGCCGCTCTATCCGAATGAGCGCTTCAAGATGGAACTCGACATTCCGACGTCCAAGGATCTATCGCCCCGCGTGATCGATCTGGTGGCGCCGCTCGGCAAGGGCCAGCGCGGATTGATCGTCGCGCCGCCGCGCACCGGTAAGACCGTCCTTCTTCAGAACATCGCCCATTCGATCACGGCCAACCACCCGGAATGCTATCTCATCGTCCTTCTGATCGACGAACGTCCGGAGGAAGTGACGGACATGCAGCGTTCCGTCCGCGGCGAGGTCATTTCCTCGACCTTCGACGAACCGGCGGTGCGTCACGTCCAGGTGGCCGAAATGGTCATCGAAAAGGCCAAGCGTCTCGTCGAGCATGGCCGCGACGTCGTGATACTGCTCGATTCGATTACACGCCTCGGGCGCGCCTACAACACAGTCGTCCCCTCCTCCGGCAAGGTGCTAACGGGTGGCGTCGACGCCAACGCACTGCAACGGCCGAAGCGCTTCTTCGGCGCCGCGCGCAACATCGAGGAAGGTGGTTCTCTGACCATCATCGCAACGGCGCTTATCGATACCGGCAGCCGCATGGACGAAGTGATCTTCGAAGAGTTCAAGGGTACCGGCAACTCGGAAATCGTCCTCGACCGCAAGGTCGCCGACAAGCGCATCTTCCCGGCGATGGACATCCTCAAGTCCGGCACGCGTAAGGAAGACCTGCTCGTGCCACGCCAGGATCTGCAGAAGATCTTCGTTCTTCGTCGTATCCTTGCTCCGATGGGCACCACGGATGCAATCGAATTCCTGATCGACAAGCTCAAACAGACGAAGAACAATTCCGATTTCTTCGACTCGATGAATACCTGATCCTTAGCCGGATTCATCCATTGAGAGCTGGCGCATCGCCTCGATGTCGCCAGCTTTTTATTTAAGAGGAATCGATTCGGATTCGAACTGACAAGCGGACGATGGCCCATGGTGAATGATACGATTTATGCGCTTTCGAGCGGCGCCCCGCCCTCGGGTGTTTCGGTCATTCGCATCAGCGGTCCGTTAACCCGAGAGCTCTTGATCAGGCTGGCCGGATCAGTGCCGGCTGATCGGCTGGCTTCCTACCGAACGATTCGGGCGCGCAACAATCAACCGATCGATAGCGGTCTGGTGCTGTTTTTCCCCGCTCCAAACTCTTTTACCGGTGAAGATGTCGCCGAGCTGCAGATCCACGGCAGCAAGGCCGTCCTGGCAGCGCTGTTTCAGGCGCTGGGTGATACTCCTGGTGTTCGTATGGCGATTGAAGGCGAGTTTTCGCGACGCGCTTTCGAAAATGGCAAGCTTGATCTTGTCGAGGTCGAGGGCCTGGCCGATCTCATCGAGGCTGAGACGGAGATGCAGCGCCGCCTCGCCGTGGAACACAGCGCTGGTGGTGTCTCGGCAGTATACGATTCGTGGGCGGAACGATTGACCCGCTCGCGCGCCCTGATCGAGGCGGAACTCGATTTTGCCGACGAAGACGATGTCCCGGGATCGGTGTCAGATATGGTCTGGGCCGACATGGATCGGCTTCGCAATGATATCTGGCATCATCTCGACGCGGCTTCGGCGGGCGAGATTATCAGAGACGGCTTTAAGGTGGTGATCGCCGGGGCGCCGAATGCGGGAAAGTCGAGCCTGTTGAATGCTCTCGCCCGACGCGACGTCGCAATCGTCACGGATATTGCCGGAACCACTCGTGACGTCCTGCAGGTCGATCTCGACATTGACGGCTATCTTGTCAAACTCTATGACACGGCCGGTCTGCGTGAGGCGGACGATCGGGTGGAGATGGAAGGCGTGCGGCGGGCACGCATAGCGCTTCGTGATGCCGATCTTGTGCTGTTGCTGGTCGATGTGAGCGATCCCGTCATTCCTGCCGACTTGGACCAGGCTGTGCCGCATGTTAGGGTCGGAACGAAGAAGGATCTCATCGAGACTGGCTCCGATCGATATGATCTGCGGATTTCGACGGCAACCGGTGAGGGCCTGCCGGAATTGCGGGCGCTGATCGGGCGCGTCGTCAAGGAGCGGTTTGCTGGCCTGTCTATGGCGATCCCGAGCCGACAGCGGCACAAGGATTCGCTGGCGAAATGTTTGGCAGCGCTAGATGCGGCAATCTCGCAGAGCGAGACGAATCTCGAACTGCGCACGGAGCAGCTTCGCCTGGCGGCTGAGTATTTGGGACGGATTACCGGGCGGGTGGATGTCGAGCAGCTGCTCGATGTGATCTTCTCGGAGTTTTGTATCGGTAAATGATTCACGTGAAACCTTTTCTTGAGGCTGTCGCCTGAGTTCACGTGAAACCCGCCGAGTTGGAGTTTGAGATGACCGGCAATGTCTATGATGTGATTGTGATCGGCGGCGGCCATGCCGGCACGGAGGCTGCCAGTGCAGCTGCGCGCCTCGGGGCGAAAACCGCCTTGGTCACCCACAGGCGAGACACGATTGGTGTCATGTCCTGCAATCCGGCGATTGGTGGGCTTGGCAAGGGACATCTGGTCCGCGAGATCGACGCGATGGACGGTCTGATGGGCCGGGTCGCCGATCTTGCCGGCATTCAGTTCAGAATGTTGAACCGGAAGAAGGGTGCCGCCGTCCGCGGTCCGCGAACGCAGGCGGATCGGAAGCTCTATCGACTGGCGATGCTGGCGGCGATCGAAGCGACACCAGGCTTGGATATCGTCGAGGGCGACGCATTCGATCTCGACGTCGTCGATAACCGTGTTGCCGGCGTGATCATGAAGGATGGCCGGCGGCTGAAAGCGCCGGCAGTCGTGTTGACGACCGGGACGTTTTTGCGTGGTCTGATCCATATCGGTTCGGATAAGACACCCGCCGGCCGCGTCGGCGAACCCCCCTCGCTGGGGTTGTCGGCAACTCTGGCCCGGTTGGGGCTGCGCTTGGGGCGATTGAAGACGGGCACGCCGGCCCGGCTGGATGGCAAGACAATCGACTGGCAGTCCGTCGGTCGGCAGGGTGCGGACGAGGATCTCGTGCCCTTTTCGTTCATGACCGATTCGATCACGACGCGGCAGATCGAATGTGGCGTCACCCGGACGACCGAAGCGACACATCGGATCATCATAGACAATATCAAACGCTCGGCGATGTATTCCGGGCAGATCGAAGGTGTCGGGCCGCGTTACTGCCCATCCATCGAGGACAAGCTGGTCAAGTTCGGCGAACGCGACGGCCACCAGGTCTTTCTCGAACCGGAAGGCCTCGACGACGATACGGTCTATCCAAATGGCATTTCGACGTCGCTGCCGGCCGAGGTCCAGGCGGACTTCATAAAGACCATTCCCGGACTCGAGACGGCGCGGATCCTCCAGCCGGGTTATGCCATCGAGTATGATCATGTCGACCCGCGGGAGCTTACGCCGTCGCTCGAAGTCAAGCGGCTGAGAGGCCTGTTTCTCGCCGGCCAGATCAACGGGACCACCGGTTATGAGGAGGCAGCGGCGCAGGGGTTGGCGGCAGGCTTGAATGCTGCACTGCGAAGCACCGATTCGGATCCGTTCCATTTTAGCCGAACAAATTCTTACATTGGGGTGATGATCGATGACCTCACGTCGCGAGGCGTTACGGAACCGTATCGGATGTTTACGTCGCGCGCGGAGTATCGTCTGACGCTGCGGGCCGATAATGCTGATGCTCGGCTGACACCACTTGGCATGCGGCTTGGCTGCGTCAGCCGTGCACGCGAGCGGCGATTCACAGTCTATCAAGCAGAAGTCGACGCCGGGCGCGCCCAGTTGATGTCGCTGAAGGTGACCCCCAATGAAGCGCGGCGCGCCGGCCTGAACATCAATCTGGATGGTCAGCGCCGGACGGCCTATGATTTATTGTCCTACCCGGACTACGACTTTGCCGCCCTCCGGCGGGTCTGGCCGGATGCTCTGGGCGCGATCCGGCCGACGGTTGCCGAGGCGTTGGAGATAGAGGCGGGCTACTCCGTTTATCTCGACCGGCAGGCTGCGGCCATTGCTGACCAGCAGCGCGACGAGGAACGGCGTATCCCCGATGATTTCGACTACTCTGCGCTTTCCGGCTTGTCGAATGAGCTCAAGACAAAGCTTAGTGCGGCCCGTCCGTTCAACGTCGCGCAGGCAGCCATTGTCGAAGGCATGACGCCCGCCGCTATTGCGCTGTTGCTGGTGCATTTGCGCCGCCGGAGCGGTGCAGAGCGCCAAATTGCCTAACACAAGATTTGAGAGTCTTTGAGAATGGAATTGAACGGTTTGCGTGTTTCACGTGAAACACAGGCACGACTCCAACATTTTGCGGCACTCTTTCAGAAATGGGCAAAAGCCATCAATCTCGTAGCGCCATCGACGCTCGATGATTTGTGGCGGCGTCATATCGCGGACAGCAGCCAGATTTTCCAGATTTACCCCGAGCCAGTTCGCTGGGTCGATCTCGGCAGCGGCGGCGGCTTTCCCGGCGTGATCACCGCAATCTTCCTGGCGGAGCTGCAGGATGGGTGGGTGCATCTTGTCGAAAGCAATCACAAAAAGGCAGCATTTTTGCGAACCGCACTGCGGGAGACAAACGCACGCGGGAGCGTTCACGCGATTCGAATCGAGGATGCCCATGCCGAGATCGGCGAGTGTGGTGCGATTTCAGCCAGAGCCCTCGCCGACCTCGACGGGCTGATCGGCTATGCAGCACCTTGGATGCTTGGCAAGGGAAATTGTCGTGGATTTTTTCACAAAGGCCGGGATTACCTGAGGGAAATCGATGAAGCGCGTGGCCGGTGGGAATTCGATCTGGTAGAACATAAGAGCGCCGTCGAGCAGGAATCCGTGATTTTGGAAATATCGAATCTCCGGCGCTTGGTTTAACAGATCGGATATTGCGGCAATGGCTGGCGAACGACACCGGATAATCACCATCGCAAATCAGAAGGGTGGCGTTGGCAAAACGACCACCGCCATCAACCTGGCAACAGCGTTGGCCGCCATCGGCGAGCGCGTCCTGATCGTGGATCTCGATCCGCAGGGCAATGCCAGCACCGGCCTCGGCATCGACCGTCGCGATCGCAAACTTTCCTCCTATGACCTGATGGTCGGAGAGCGCGGAATCAGCGAGGTGACGCTGGAAACTGCCGTTCCCAACCTCTTCATCGTGCCATCGACCATGGATCTGCTCGGCATCGAGATGGAAATCTCGCAGCAGAGCGATCGCGTCTTTAAATTGCGGAAGGCACTGTCGTCCGCCGAAGCCATGGCATTTTCCTATATCCTTCTCGATTGCCCGCCTTCGTTCAATCTGCTGACGATGAATGCGATGGCGGCGGCCCATTCGGTGCTGGTACCGCTGCAATGCGAATTTTTCGCGCTCGAGGGACTGAGCCAACTGCTCGAAACCGTCAGCCAGGTGCGTCGGACGGTCAACCCGCGGCTGGATATCCAGGGCATCGTCCTGACGATGTTCGATGCTCGCAACAATCTTGCCCAACAGGTGGTCAATGACGTGCGCACGCATCTCGGCGAGAAGGTTTATCATACGTTAATTCCGCGCAATGTCCGGGTGTCCGAAGCCCCGTCCTACGGCAAGCCGGCCATTCTCTATGATCTGAAATGCGCGGGCAGCCAGGCCTATCTGCAGCTGGCCTCTGAGGTCATTCAGCGGGAGCGCCAGAGACTGGCTGCGTAAAATCATTTCAGGATGCAGGTGAGTGTAGATCATGAATGACGATGTATCGAAAAGGCGATTGGGCCGTGGTCTTGCGGCGTTGATTGGTGAAATGGATCAACCTGTTCCGGTGGAGGCTGAGCGAACTGTCAGCGCCGATCGGATGATCCCGATAGAATTCGTCAGTCGCAACCCCCGCAATCCCCGTCGTTTTTTCGACGACACCGAGTTGCACGATCTTGCCAGCTCAATCCGTCAACACGGCATCGTGCAGCCGATCGTGGTGCGCACGATGGAGCGGGACCGCTATGAAATCATCGCCGGCGAACGGCGATGGCGGGCAGCGCAGCTTGCCGGCCTGATCGAAATCCCGGTGATTATCCGTGACGTCGACGACAAGACGGCGCTTGAGATTGCTATTGTCGAGAACGTGCAGCGCGCGGATCTCAATCCTCTGGAAGAGGCCCTGGGCTACGAGCAGCTCATCGCGGAATATGGCTATACCCAGAATGATCTCGGCGAAATTATCGGCAAAAGCCGCAGCCATGTGGCCAACTCGCTGCGTTTGCTGAAACTGCCGGATCCGGTTCGCGATCTGTTGGCCGCCGGCAGTCTTTCGGCCGGCCATGCGCGCGCGCTGGTGTCGACCCCCGATCCGGCAAGCCTTGCCCGCACGATCGTTGCCAAGGGCATGTCGGTGCGTGATGCCGAAAAGCTGGCGCAGAACAATATCAAGGCGCAATCGGAGCCGCAGCAGACGGCCTCGCGCCGCGATCAAAAGGACTCGGATACGCTGGCGCTGGAACGCACGCTGTCCGATGCCCTCGGGCTCGAGGTGTCAATCAATCACAAAACCAGCGGCGGCCAGATCAAAATTTCCTACAAGTCGCTTGAGCAGCTCGAGGAAGTCTGCCGCTTGCTGGAACGGCGATAATCACGCCGACTTGCGGCCAGATTGCAGGGTGGTGGAGAGAAGTGTTTGCATCGCAACGCTGTCTTCCAGCACCTGCCGACGCCGGCTCTGAAGAATAGCCGCCTGCAGACGGTTGGATTCACGCGCGATGCTTTCCGCGGACCACTGGCGAAGCGCCTGCTCTAGGATCGGCTTGCGGCGAAAATGCAGATGTCGTCCCATTGTCTGCATCACCTGCGGCGCCTGTAGGCGCTTTTCTTCCATCTCTGCACGCATGGTATCGAGAAGCTGGAACTGCTTCAGGCAGGCCTGAAGCACGAGAAAAATCGCTGTTTTTGAACTGCTGATCTTCTGCATGGCGTGGAGGAAGCCGTTGAGATCGCCGTCCAGGATGGCGTCGACGGCATCATCAACGGAGGTCGCGCTGGCATCGCCGATTATTTCGGTAACGTGATGTTCTTCGACCGTATCAAGGCCGCGGCAGTAGAGGGCGAGTTTGCGCACTTCATTGCGTGAGGCGATGCGATCGCCGCCGATCAAGGCGATCAGCGCCTGGCGCGCCGCCGGTGTAATGCCGAGCTTTTCCGCCCCGAGTTCGGCATCGATCAAGCCGTTCAAGGCGCGGCTGTCATCGGCATAAGACGGTACCGTCATGACGGCTCGCGCGGCTTCCGCTGTCTTGCGCAGCAGCGATCCCTTTTTCAGATCGCCGGCCTCGACGATCAGATAGGTGGCCTCGAGCGGTTTTTCAGCCAGGTGCGCCAGCGAATCGACAAGGTATTTTTCGTTGGCGGCGCCGCGGATCCAGATGAGTTTTTCGCCGCCGAACAGCCCGATGGATTGCGCCTCGTCAACCAGTCGCCCGGGATCCTTCTGCAAATCGGCGATATCGAGTTTTGTCAGCGAAAAAGGATCGTTCAGCGCGACGCCGGTCTTGCCGGCGAGTTGACCGGCGCGCTCGGACACCAGACCCCGATCCGGGCCATAAATGACGAAAATCCGGTAGTTCTGCGCCGATTTCTGCAGAAAGGTCTCGAACTCGTGCGACTTTATCTCCGCCATCTGCCCGCCCTCAGCGGCTGAGGGCAGCAGCGAGATCGGCGCCTACGAATTCCGCCGTCTGATCGGCGGCGCGATTCTCCGCATCTCGGATCGCCCTTTGCTTGGCAAATTCCTGCTCGGAGAAGTCCACCAGTGAGGTCGCCTGGCGGCTCCCGGCCTTGATGACGCGACCGTCGGCGACAGCGCTCAGCGTATAAGTGACGGTGACGGTCACACGGCCGGCGCGCGAGGTATCGCCGGATTGCCGCAGAAGCGTATCGGCGACGCTCGACGTGGTCCGCAATTCGACGTGATATTGCGGATTTGCCGTTTCGCCGGCGCCGCGCGACGCCAGGAAGATCAGCCGGTTGCGGACCTGCTGTCCGACGCGGCCGGATGCCTCGGAAAAGCCGACCGAGGACAGCTTTTCGGTGACGCCCGAGCTCTCGGAATAAAGCGGCCGGACTTGGCAGGCTGACAGCAATGCCGAGGCGGCAAGGATCATGGCGATGCCGGCATTGCGGGCCAGCTTGCGGGTGATATCAGACGACAATGTTCACAATCCTTTGGGGAACCACGATGATCTTCTTCGGCGCCTGACCGTTCAGCACGTTCTTCACCGCATCTAGTTCCAGCACGGCGTTGGTGACGGCATTCTGATCGGCATCGCGAGAAATTGTCAATTCGGCGCGCTTCTTGCCGTTGATCTGCACGGGCAGCACAACGTCGTTTTCAAAGACGAGCGCTTCGACAAAACGCGGCCAGTCGGTGCGGGCAAGCAGCTCCGTATTGCCGAGCGTGGCCCAGCATTCCTCTGCAAGATGCGGCGTCATCGGCGCGACAAGTTGGACCAGGATCTCGGCAGCATCACGCACGGCGGCACGATAGGCGATATCGCCCTCGCCCGCCGCAACTTTCGTCAGCGGCGCAGCAAGTGCGTTGACAAGCTCGTAGATGCGGGCGACTGCCTTGTTGAACCAGAGCTTGTCATAGTCGTTCTGAACCGCTTTGAGCGTCTTGTGCGCCGCCTGCGAGATTGCCAGCGCCTCGCCCTCGCTCGCCGGTGCGGCCTCAACGGCGGACAGGACACCGGCAGCTTCGGAAATCAGCCGCCACAGGCGCTGAGTGAAACGATGCGCACCTTCGACACCCGCCTCGGACCAGATGACGTCGCGCTCCGGCGGCGAATCGGACAGCACGAAGAAGCGGGCGGTATCGGCGCCATAGGAGGCGATGATATCGTCGGGATCCACGACGTTCTTCTTCGATTTCGACATCTTCTCGATAGAGCCGATGGCGACCTCCTCGCCTGTCGCCAGCAGCAGGGCCCGGCGCTTGCCATCGATCTCCTCGATGCGGATATCGGCGGGAGCCACCCATTCACGGCCGGCGCCGGCGCTGCGGCTGTAGGTCTCATGAACGACCATGCCCTGGGTGAACAGGCCCTTGAAGGGTTCGCTCGCGGCGACGTGACCGGTCTCGCGCATGGCGCGGGTAAAGAAGCGCGAATAAAGCAGATGCAGGATCGCGTGCTCGATGCCGCCGATATATTGATCGACCGGCAGCCAACGATTAGCCGCCTCAGGATCGGTCGGCTTTGCTTCCCACGGCGCGGTGAAGCGGGTGAAATACCAGCTCGAATCGACGAAGGTGTCCATCGTGTCGGTTTCGCGGCGGGCATCCTTGCCGCAATTGGGGCAGGCGACGTGACGCCAGGTCGGATGGCGGTCGAGCGGGTTGCCCGGCTGGTCGAAGGTCACGTCTTCCGGCAGTTTCACCGGCAGGTCCTTTTTCGGCACTGGCACGACGCCGCAGGCATCGCAATGGATGACCGGGATCGGGCAGCCCCAATAGCGCTGACGCGAAATGCCCCAGTCGCGCAGGCGGAAATTGATCTTCCGCTCACCCTGGGGCGTATTGCCGAGCGAAGCGGCCGACAGCCGGTCGGCAACGATATTGAAGGCTTCTTCGGTCGTCTTGCCGTCGAGGAAGCGAGAATTGATCATGACGCCATCGCCGTCATAGGCGGTATCGCCGATGGAAAAGCTCGCAGCGTCGCCATCCCTCGGCATGACCACGGGCACGACCGGCAGGCCGTATTTGCGGGCGAAATCGAGGTCGCGCTGGTCGCCGGAGGGGCAGCCGAAGATCGCGCCCGTGCCGTAATCCATCAGCACGAAATTGGCGATATAGACCGGCAGCTCCCAGGCGGGATCGAGCGGATGGCGGACCCGGATGCCGGTGTCCAGGCCCTTCTTTTCAGCAGTCTCGAGTGCTGCAAGCGAGGTGCCGGCGCGGCGGCATTCCTCGCAGAAGGCCTCGATCTCGACATTCTTTGCGGCCGCGTCCTTGGCCAGCGGATGGTCGGCGGCAATCGCCAGGAAGGAGGCGCCGAACAGCGTATCAGGACGGGTCGTATAGACGGTAATCTCGGTCTCGCCGGCCGGCGCCGTTTCCGGCACGATCTCCCAGCGCACCGTCAGACCTTCCGAGCGGCCGATCCAGTTCTTCTGCATCAGTCGGACTTTTTCCGGCCACTGGTCGAGCGTATCCAGCGCGTCCAGCAGGTCCTGGCTGAAATCGGTGATCTTGAAGAACCATTGCGTCAGTTCACGCTGTTCGACCAGCGCGCCGGAACGCCAGCCGCGGCCGTCGATCACCTGTTCGTTGGCGAGCACCGTGTTGTCGACCGGATCCCAATTTACCTTCGACTGCTTGCGGTAGACCAGGCCCTTCTCGAGGAAATCCACGAAGAGATGCTGCTGGTGCTGGTAATAGTCGACGTCGCAGGTGGCGAATTCGCGGCTCCAGTCCAATGAAAGCCCCATGGCCTTCAACTGCGCCCTCATCGAGGCGATGTTCTGGTAGGTCCAAGAGGCGGGGTGGACGCCGCGCTCCATGGCGGCGTTTTCCGCCGGCATGCCGAACGCGTCCCAGCCCATCGGGTGCAGCACGTTATAGCCGCGGGCGCGCTTGTAGCGGGCAACGACATCGCCCATGGCGTAGTTGCGGACATGGCCCATATGGATGCGCCCCGACGGATAGGGGAACATTTCGAGGACGTAATATTTTTCGCGCGGATCGGCGTTGTCGGTCTCGAAGACCTTGTCTTCGTTCCATTTCTGCTGCCAGCGGGGCTCGGCATCGCGCGGATTATAACGTTCGGTGGCCATTGTATTCGAAATTCCGGAAAATCAGGGGAGGTTGGTCGAGACCTTCACCATGAAACCACCTTAGCGTCAAGTTTTGCAGGCGCTGCAAGCGCCCGATCTTCGTCCCGGCCGGGCGATTTCGCGGCAGCGGGTCTTGGCAAGCACAGAATGGCTGGCTAGTTCATTGCCTTCACTCTCATGCGGAAATGTCGAGGCAGAACGATGGAACTTCAAGAGCGCCTGAACGACGTACGATCAAGGATTGCCGCCGCGGAACGCGCGGCCGGTCGTCCGGCCGGCTCCGTTCGGCTCGTTGCGGTGTCGAAGACCTTCGAGGCGGAGGCGATCCGCCCGGCCATCGAAGCCGGGCAGCGCGTCTTCGGTGAGAACCGGGTGCAGGAGAGCCAGGGCAAGTGGCCGGCGCTGAAAGCCGAATATCCCGACATCGAGCTGCATCTGATCGGGCCGCTGCAATCGAACAAGGCGGCGGACGCGGTGGCGCTTTTCGACGTGATCGAGTCCGTCGATCGGGAAAAGATTGCCCGGGCCCTTGCCGAGGAGATGAAACGGCAAGGCAAAACACCGCGGCTCTACGTCCAGGTCAACACCGGGTTGGAGCCGCAGAAGGCCGGCATCGCGCCTGACGACACGCCGGCCTTCGTCTCGCTTTGCCGCGACGAGCTCGGTCTTTCCATCGAGGGCCTGATGTGCATTCCGCCGGCCGAGGAAAATCCCGGGCCGCATTTCGCCCTGCTGGCAAAGCTCGCGTCGAAATGCGGCGTTGAGAAACTCTCCATGGGCATGTCGGGCGATTACGAGACGGCGATCGCCTTCGGCGCCACCAGTGTCCGCGTCGGATCGGCGATTTTCGGCGCGCGCTGATACGCTGCTTTGGTCGGGCTTCCCGTTCCCCTCCCCTCTCCCTAGATTAACATCGAGGCTTGCATGTCCTGGGGAGGAGCAGATGCAGAACGGCTATCATCAGGCCTATGCGGCCTGGAAACGCGATCCCGAAGCCTTCTGGCGCGAAGCCGCCGCCGAGATCGACTGGTTCAAGCCGCCGGAGCGGGTGTTTTCGCCTGATGACGGTATTTACGGCCGCTGGTTTGCGGGGGCGGAAACCAATACCTGCCACAATTGCCTGGACCGGCATGTCGCGGCCGGACGCGGCAGTGAGACGGCCATCATCTTCGACAGCGCCATGACTGGCGAGAAGCGCCGCTTCTCATATGACGAGGTCCTCGGCGAGGTGAAGGCCATCGCCGCGACGCTGCTGGCGCTCGGCATCGGCAAAGGCGACCGCGTCATCCTCTATATGCCGATGCTGCCGCAGGCAGTGTTTTCCATGCTTGCCTGCGCTCGTATCGGCGCGGTCCATTCCGTCGTATTCGGCGGCTTTGCCGCCAGTGAGCTTGCGGCCCGTATCGACGACAGCGGCGCCAGGCTGGTGATCACCGCGAGCTGCGGGCTCGAGCCCGGCCGCGTCGTCGCCTATAAGCCGCTGGTCGATCAGGCGATCGAGCTTGCCCGGATGAAGCCTGAGCGCTGCCTGGTGCTGCAGCGGCCGCAGCTTCAGGCAGAACTCGTCGGCGGCCGTGATGAGGATTTCGAAGCGGCGGTGGCGCCCCACCGTGGCGCCGAGCTGGCCTGTGTTTCCGTCAAGGCGACCGATCCGCTCTATATCCTCTATACCTCCGGCACCACCGGCCAGCCGAAGGGAGTGGTGCGCGACAATGGCGGGCACTTGGTCGCGCTGAACTGGTCGATGCGGAATATCTATGGGCTGAAGCCGGGCGAAGTCTTCTGGACGGCGTCCGATATCGGCTGGGTCGTCGGTCATTCATATATCGTCTACGCACCGTTGATATCGGGCGTGACGACCTTGATCTTCGAGGGAAAGCCGGTCGGCACGCCCGATGCCGGCGCATTTTGGCGCGTTGTTGCAGAGCATGATGTGCGCGTGCTCTTCACGGCGCCGACCGCCTTTCGTGCCATCCGGCGAGAGGATGGGGACGGCGAACTGATCGCGCGCTACAGGATGCCCAATTTGCGGGCGCTGTTTCTTGCCGGCGAGCGGGCGGACCCGGAGACTTTGAAATGGGCCGAACGCATGCTCGCCATCCCCGTCATCGACCACTGGTGGCAGACGGAGACGGGCTGGCCGATCGCCGCAAATCCGCTCGGCCTTGGTGCCCTGCCGGTCAAACATGGTTCGCCGGCGCTGCCGATGCCGGGTTATGAAGTTGCGGTGCTCGACGATGCCGGCCATCCGATCGAGGCGGGAACGCTCGGCAATATCGTCATCAGGCTGCCCCTGCCGCCCGGCTGCCTGCCGACCCTCTGGCATGCGGACGACCGTTTTCGATCGGCCTATCTCGATGAGTTTCCCGGTTATTATAAGACCGCCGACGCCGGCTATGTCGATGAGGACGGCTATCTCTTCATCATGTCGCGCACCGACGACATCATCAATTGCGCCGGTCATCGGCTCTCGACCGGTGCGATGGAGGAGGTCTGCGCGCGGCATCCCGATGTCGCCGAATGCGCTGTCATCGGTGTCATCGATGCGCTGAAGGGTCAGGCGCCTTGCGGTTTCCTGGTGCTGAAACGGAGTGTCGCTCGCGAATCGGCAGCAATCGAATCAGAGGTGGTGGCGATGATTCGCGATCAGATCGGGCCTGTCGCCGCCTTCAAGACGGCCATTACAGTGAACCGATTGCCGAAGACGCGATCGGGCAAGATCCTGCGCGGGACCATGCAGAAAATTGCCGACGGCATACCATGGAAAATGCCTGCGACCATTGATGATCCGGCGATTCTGGAGGAGATCGCCGAGGCGCTGCGCAAGCGCGGTTTCGGCTCTCTGCCGATGTAAATTAAGGATTCTATAAGCTCAATTGAGGAATTGTTAACCAAGTTGCGCAAGGATTTGTTAACGGCAAAGGCTTGCACAGCAGGCTTTGCATGACGCAGTCGCCGTTACCGGCCTGCTGCATAATTCCTTAAGTCGGAATCGATTTAGGAGAAAATTCTGCAGCAGTTGAAGTGCTACAGTGTCCTTTGCGCGTCTGAAGGACGCGCGGCGCGTAGTCCGGAATGCCCCTTTCTCCTATTGTGGAACGGATCATGACGAGCATCCTCACCAACAACGCTGCCATGGCAGCGCTGCAGACTTTGCGCGGCGTAAACGATAGCCTCAAGGACACCCAGGGTCGCGTTTCCTCCGGTTATCGTGTCGAGAAGGCTGCCGACAATGCCGCATATTGGTCGATCGCAACGACCATGCGTTCCGACAACCTGGCGCTTTCCGCCGTCTCCGACGCCCTCGGCCTCGGTGCGGCCAAGGTCGACACCGCCTATGCGGCCATGGACAGCGCCCTAGACGTCGTCAGCGAAATCAAGGCGAAGATCGTCGCCGCCACGGAAAAGGGCGTCGACAAGACGAAGATCCAGCAGGAACTCGACCAACTGCAGGAGCAGCTGCTCAGCATCGCCCAGTCCGCCTCCTTCTCCGGGGAAAACTGGGTGGCCGGCGCTTCCGGCACGAAGAGCGTCGTCTCCTCCTTCGTCCGTGACGGCAGCAATGCCGTGTCGGTGAAGATGACCGACTACGTGCTCGATTCAGGAACGCTCGGCAATGTGCTCTTCGGCATGACCAGCACGGGTGCGATCGAGACGAGCAGCGGCATTATCGGCACCGCTTTTAACGGCACTTATGGCGGCACCGTCATCGTCATGCCGTCAATCTATGATCTCGACATTACCGGTTTTACCCAGGGTCAACTCGACTCAGCCTTGACCGGGATCGAACTGGTTCTCGGCGCCATGACCGCTGCCGGCTCGGCTCTGGGATCGATCTCGACGCGCATCCAGCTGCAGGAGAATTTCGTCAGCGGCCTTCACGATTCGATCGACTCGGGCATCGGTCGCCTGGTCGATGCCGATATGGAAGAGGAATCGAGCAAGCTCTCTGCATTGCAGACGCAGCAGCAGCTTGGCATCCAGTCGCTTTCGATTGCCAATAGCTCGGCACAGAACATCCTCACCCTGTTCCGCAGCTAAATCGAAACAGGCAATCCGCAACAAAAACCCCGCCGGTCAGCTCATACCGGCGGGGTTTTTCATGAGATCGTCGATCTCTCAGTAGTGATCGTCGTCGTCCTCGTCCTTCGGGGCCGAGCGGAGCGAGCTCAGCTTGCGGAAGACGGCATCGGCGTCGATTTCCTTTTCCTTTTCTTCCTCGCGCTCGTAGCTCGGGGTCAGGCGCTCGGTTTCCTGCGCCGATTGCAGCGTCGCGCCGAGTTCGGCGGCGGTCGGTAGCGGACGGCCCTTGGAGGCCTTTTCCACTTCCATGTCGAGGTCGATCTGGCTGCAGAGGCCGAGCGTCACCGGATCCATCGGCGCCAGGTTGGCGGAGTTCCAGTGAGTGCGCTCGCGGATCTGCTCGATCGTCGATTTCGTCGTGCCGACGAGGCGGGAAATCTGCGCGTCCTTCAGTTCCGGATGATTGCGAACGAGCCAGAGAATGGCGTTCGGGCGATCCTGGCGCTTGGAAACCGGCGTATAGCGCGGGCCGCGGCGCTTGGATTCCGGCACGCGCACCTTCGGCTCGGAAAGCTTCAGCTTGTGGTTCGGATTGGCTTCGGCGCGGGCGATCTCGTCGCGCGAGAGCTGTCCCGTCGAGATCGGATCAAGGCCCTTGATGCCCTGCGCCGCTTCGCCGTCGGCGATTGCCTTGACCTCGAGCGGATGCAGTTTGCAGAACTGCGCGATCTGATCGAAAGACAACGCCGTGTTGTCGACAAGCCAGATGGCGGTCGCCTTCGGCATGAGCAATGTTTGAGCCATGGATATAGTCCTTCTATCGTCCGCGCCGGTCGCGGTCCGTGGATTGTCACCACAATGTCCGGGAAATATGCCGCTATATAACCGGACTGTCGCAGAATTGCAATTCTTCCGAAATCAAATGACCTTTGTCTAATTGCCGTGGCGATGCGACCTGCTATGAATTGCCCTGATTTGAAGTCCGGGCTCATAAATTGCTTGGCCCGTCGCATGTCCCATGAGGAGGAGTTGCATGTCGGAGAAGATCCATCCGGTGCCGAAGTCGGTGAAGGCGCGTGCCCTGATCGATAAGGAGAAGTACCTGAAATGGTACGAGGAGAGCGTCGAGGATCCGGACAAGTTCTGGGGCAAGCACGGCAAGCGGATCGACTGGTTCAAGCCCTATACCAAAGTCAAGAACACCTCCTTTACCGGCAAGGTCTCGATCAAGTGGTTCGAGGATGGCCAGACGAACGTCTCCTATAACTGTATCGACCGCCATCTGAAGACGAATGGCGACCAGGTGGCGATTATCTGGGAAGGCGACAATCCCTATATCGACAAGAAGATCACCTATAACGAGCTCTACGAGCATGTCTGCCGGATGGCGAATGTCTTGAAGAAGCACGGCGTCAAGAAGGGCGATCGCGTCACCATCTATATGCCGATGATCCCGGAAGCGGCTTACGCGATGCTCGCCTGCGCCCGCATCGGCGCGGTGCATTCGGTCGTCTTCGGCGGTTTCTCCCCCGAGGCCCTGGCGGGACGCATCGTCGACTGTGAATCCACCTTCGTCATCACCTGCGACGAAGGTTTGCGCGGCGGCAAGCCGGTGCCGCTGAAGGACAATACCGATACGGCGATCCACATCGCCGCCCGCCAGCACGTCAATGTCAGCAAGGTGCTGGTCGTGCGCCGCACCGGCGGCAAGACCGGCTGGGCGCCGGGCCGCGATCTCTGGTACCACCAGGAGATCGCCACGGTGAAGGCGGAATGCCCGCCGGTGAAGATGAAGGCGGAAGATCCGCTGTTCATTCTCTACACCTCAGGTTCGACCGGCAAGCCGAAGGGCGTGCTGCACACGACCGGCGGTTATCTCGTCTACGCCTCGATGACGCATGAATATGTCTTCGACTACCATCATGGCGACATCTACTGGTGCACGGCCGATGTCGGCTGGGTCACCGGCCATTCCTATATCGTCTATGGGCCGCTTTCGAACTGCGCCACGACGCTGATGTTCGAGGGCGTGCCGAATTTCCCCGATCAGGGCCGTTTCTGGGAAGTGATCGACAAGCACAAGGTCAATATCTTCTATACCGCACCGACGGCGATCCGTTCGCTGATGGGCGCCGGCGACGAATTCGTCACGCGCTCGTCGCGCTCGTCGCTGCGCCTGCTCGGCACGGTCGGCGAACCTATCAATCCGGAAGCCTGGGAGTGGTATTACAACGTCGTCGGCGACAAGCGCTGCCCTGTCATCGATACATGGTGGCAGACGGAGACCGGCGGCCACATGATCACGCCGCTGCCGGGTGCCACCGATTTGAAACCCGGTTCGGCGACGGTGCCGTTCTTCGGCGTCAAGCCTGAGCTGGTCGACAATGAGGGCAAGGTGCTGGAAGGGGCCGCCGACGGCAATCTCTGCATCGCCGACAGCTGGCCGGGCCAGATGCGCACCGTTTATGGCGACCACGAGCGCTTCATCCAGACCTATTTCTCCACCTACAAGGGCAAGTACTTCACCGGCGATGGCTGCCGGCGCGACGAGGACGGCTATTACTGGATCACCGGCCGGGTCGACGACGTGCTCAACGTCTCCGGCCACCGGCTCGGAACGGCGGAGGTGGAATCGGCGCTGGTCTCGCACAATCTGGTTTCGGAAGCTGCGGTCGTCGGTTATCCGCATGCGATCAAGGGTCAGGGCATCTATTGCTACGTGACGCTGATGGCCGGCCATGATGGTTCCGATACGCTTCGCCAGGAACTGGTCAAACATGTGCGCGCCGAAATCGGGCCGATCGCCTCGCCCGACAAGATCCAGTTTGCCCCCGGCCTGCCGAAGACCCGCTCGGGCAAGATCATGCGCCGCATTCTGCGCAAGATCGCCGAGGACGATTTCGGTGCGCTCGGCGACACCTCGACACTTGCCGATCCTGCTGTCGTCGATGATTTGATCGCCAACCGGCAGAACAAGGCGACGGCCTGACAAACACAGAGCCGCTCCGCCTCCAGGACCTGGGGCGGCTCACTTTACATTGCAGGCTGAATATTAGACGGCTGCACAAGGCCCGGGCTCGACAATCCTTGCTTAGAAATCGATCGCCCGGCCATTGACCTCGTAATCGCCGAAGCGGGCCGGCTCGGCTCCGCCGCGGCCGCCGATCTCCGGCGGCAGCTCCAGCGGCGTCCGGTTCTTTCGCCGCTCCTCGGCCTCGGCAAGTGCACGCTGGGCAGCCGGAGACAGCATTCTTCGCGGCGGCTCCGATCCTTCGGCCGTCGGCGTTTGGCTATTGTCGTTATCGGCGTCCTGCATGGCTTCTCCTGCCTGAAAACATTGAAAATGGCTGGTGAATAACCAAATCATAATGCGCCGTCGTTGGGATTGAAAGCTTGCGACGCCGAAATTGGAGTTGGAGATTCGCAATGAACCTCGTTCGCACTGCCATGTTGCTTGCCTTCATGACGGCGCTTTTCATGTTTGTCGGCTTCCTTATCGGCGGTCGGGGCGGCATGATGATCGCATTTCTCATTGCCGCCGGCATGAATTTCTTCTCCTACTGGAATTCCGATCGCATGGTGCTGGCGGCCTACCGCGCCCAGCAGATCGACGAGCGCAATGCGCCGGAATTTTTTGCGATCGTGCGCGATCTCGCCCGCAATGCCGGGCTGCCGATGCCGAAGGTCTATCTCTACGACAGCCCGCAGCCGAATGCCTTCGCAACCGGCCGCAATCCTGAAAATGCCGCGGTCGCCGCCTCGACAGGGCTGCTCCAGGCACTGTCTCCCGAGGAAGTCGCCGGGGTGATGGCGCATGAGCTCGCCCATATCCAGAATCGCGACACGCTGACGATGACGATCACGGCAACGCTTGCCGGCGCGATCTCGATGCTCGGCAACTTCGCCTTCTTCTTCGGCGGTAACCGCGAGAACAACAATCCGCTCGGCTTCATCGGCGTCCTCGTCGCCATGATTGTGGCGCCGCTTGCCGCCATGCTGGTGCAGATGGCGATCAGCCGCACGCGCGAATATTCGGCCGACCGCCGCGGCGCCGAAATCTGCGGCAATCCGCTCTGGCTCGCTTCGGCACTCGGCAAGATCGCCCGCGGTGCCGCCCATGTGCCGAACGAGGATGCCGAGCGCAATCCGGCGACGGCTCATATGTTCATCATCAATCCGCTCTCCGGCGAGCGCATGGACAATCTGTTTTCCACGCATCCGAACACGGAAAACCGCATTGCCGCGCTGCAGGAGATGGCGCAAAGCGGCATGAATGTCTCGACGGGACCGGTTCGTGCTGTTAATCCGACGCGCAAATCGCGCTCTGTTCCGAATACGGGTCGCGGTGGTTCGCAACCGCCAAGAGGTCCGTGGTCTTGAATTCAGACGGCACGAAAAAGCCATTCCGTAAACAGAAACCTTCCGCCGATCGGCCGGCCGACCGGTCGGCGCCTGTTAAGCCCGGCCTGCAAGCCCGTGCCGCGGCGGCAAAAATTCTCGCCGCTGTCGTCGACCGCAAGCTGCCGCTCGACGGCGCTCTCGATCACGAACATGGCAATCCTGCCTATAAAGCGCTCGGTGAAAGCGACCGGGCGCTTGTCCGCGCCATTCTGAACACGACGCTGCGTCATCTGCCGCGCATCGATGCGGCGATCGCCTCGCTGCTGGAATCGCCGCTGCCGGAGGGCGCGCGGGCGCTGCATCACGTTCTGGCAATCGGCGCGGCGCAGATTCTCTATCTCGACGTGCCCGACCATTCGGCCGTCGATCTTGCCGTCGAGCAGGCCAATCAGGATCCGCGCAATCGTCGTTTCGCCAAGCTGGTCAACGCCGTGCTACGCCGGCTCGGCCGCGAAAAGGAGGAGGTGCTGGCAGAGATCGGCAAGGTCGCGCCGATGCCGTCCTGGTTCCTTGCGCGGCTGGAAAAGGCCTATGGCCGGGAGGCAGCGCTGGCGATCTCGCAATCGCAGCTCGAACCGGCGGCGATCGATCTGACCGTCAAATCCGACGCCGAGGGCTGGGCAAAGAGGTTGAACGGCGTTGCCTTGCCCACCGGCGGCGTGCGGCTTGCCGCTTTCGATGGCGGCATTCCGTCGCTCGAGGGCTTCGATGAGGGCGCCTGGTGGGTGCAGGATGCAGCGGCAAGCATTCCGGCCAGGCTTTTCGGCGATCTCGCGGGCAAACGTGCGGCGGATCTCTGTGCTGCACCCGGCGGCAAGACGGCACAGCTCATCCTTGCCGGCGGCGCGGTCACCGCACTCGATCAGTCGGAAAGTCGGCTAAGACGGCTGCGCTCGAATCTCGACCGGCTTGGCCTGACGGCGGAAACGGTCGCGGCAGACCTGACGACATTCAAGCCGCCCGAAGGCTTCGATGCGATCCTGCTCGACGCCCCCTGCTCTTCCACCGGCACGACGCGCCGGCATCCTGACGTGTTATGGACCAAGGGGCCGGATGATATCGCCAGGCTGGCGGCGCTGCAGGAGCGCTTGCTGCGCCATGCGCTGACCCTGCTGACGCCCTTGGGCATGCTGGTGTTTTCAAATTGCTCGCTCGATCCCGCCGAGGGCGAGGAGGTCGTCGCCCGTGTTCTTTCTGATACGGATGCAATCGAGCGCGTTCCGATCAATGCGGGCGACTGGCCCGGCCTTGAGGCAGCGATCACGCCGCTCGGCGAATTCCGCACGCTTCCGACCATGCTGAAGATGCCTGAGGGCATCGCCTCCGGCCTCGACGGCTTTTACGCAGCGGTGCTGCGACGAGCGAGCTGACCAACCTTAAAAGTCGGAGCAAACCATGCGGGGTTTAAACCCTCGCATCATCGCCACGGTGCGTTGTGAACCGTCGAATGATCTCAACTAAAATGCAGTAATTTGCATATATTCGAACTTTGTCACGAATTAATTCATTGCGGGCGATGAAATCGGCCGCTTTTCACCTATTCTTAACCACGAGGGTCAATAGACAATAGAATATGCAGTCCGGTCGGCGTTTTGCGAGCATGTATGTTCGGGAAGCTTGGCGGCGCGCCTTGCGCCGCGTCGCGTTGCTGCGCCTGAAGCTCTTTCGCCATTCGATCAAGGTGCCCGAGCGCCTGATCGTCGCGCCGACCGATCTTCGCGGCATCGATCCGCATGTGGCTGAAGAAATTCTCAACGGGCGGTTTCTTCTGGCCGGGCGCATGCTGGAAACGAACGGCAAATCGCCCTTCACTTTCACCCTGCCCTCGCGGCCCTTCGCGACCCGCCTCCACAGTTTCGGCTGGCTGCGGCATATGCGCGCCCACAAGACGGAACGCAGCGCCGCCGCCGCCCGCACCGTCGTCGACAGCTGGCTCTCGATCCATGCCGGCCGCATGGAAGGGATCGCCTGGGACACCGACGTCACCGCCCAGCGCGTCATCGCCTGGCTGTCGCATTCGCCTGTCGTGCTGCAGAATGCCGACCGCGGCTTTTATCGCCGCTTCATGAAGTCGCTGGCGTTTCAGGTGAGATTTCTGCAGCGCATGGCGCCCTATACGCTCGGCGGCCTGGAGTTGTTTCGCCTGCGCATCGCGCTCGCCATGGCGTCCGTTGCCATGCCGGCCCGCGCCTCCACGCTGAGAAGGGCGGCGCAGGCGCTCGATCGCGAATTCGATAGCCAGATTCTGCCGGATGGCGGCCATATCTCACGCAATCCGCGCGTCGGCCTTGAACTGCTGCTCGATCTGCTGCCGTTGCGGCAGACCTATGTCAATCTTGGCCATGAACTGCCGCAGAAGCTGATCTCGGGCATCGACCGCATGTATCCGGCCTTGCGGTTCTTTCGCCATCAGGATGGGGATCTGGCGCTTTTCAACGGCGCGACCTCGACGCTTGCCAACGAGTTGATGTCGGTGCTGAGATATGACGAGACCGCCGGCCAGCCGTTCAAAGCTTTGCCGCAGTCGCGCTATCAGCGACTTGCCGGGGGCAGGACGGTGATCATCGCCGATAGCGGCGCGCCGCCTGCAGGCGGCGCGGTGCGCACTGCGCATGCCGGCAGCCTTTCCTTCGAGATGTCGTCGGGCCGCCATCGCTTCATCGTCAATTCCGGCTCGCCGAAATTTGCCGGGCACCGCTATGTCCAGATGGCGCGCACGACCGCGGCGCATTCGACCGTCATCCTCAACGACACTTCCTCCAGTCGCTTTTCGCTCTCGCCTTTCCTCAACCATGCGATCACCGAACCGGTCAGGACGGTAACGGTCGAGCGTGCGGAGACGGAGGATGGACGCGACGGCATCAAGCTCAGCCATGACGGTTATGTGAGAGCATTCGGCGTGCTGCATGAGCGTGAGCTGACACTCAATGCCGCCGGCACGATCGTAACGGGCCACGACCGGTTGGTCGTCCGTGACGGATATGACAGCGACGAGCCCCTGAAGGCGGTCGCCCGGTTTCATATCCATCCTTCGATCGTGCTGCAGCAAAGCGACGGCGAGTCAGTGCTGCTGACTGCGCCGGACGGCGAAAGCTGGCTGTTTTCCGCCCCCGGCAACGAAGTGCTGATTTCCGAGGACATTTTCTTTGCCGACAGCTCCGGCATTTGCGGCTCGGACCAGATCGAGATCGACTTCGATCTTGCCGAGAAGACGGAAATCCGCTGGTTTTTATCCCGCAAGGGTTAGCGCCTGTTTGCGCGGCGGCGAAGCTGTGCTAACGCGGCGCAAGCAGAACCGAAGCCCGAACGGAGAAAGTTCATGGCCGTCATTTCCAAGAAAATCCCCGCACCGGACAAGGTCGAAATCAAGACCGCGCTCCTCTCCGTCTTTGACAAGACCGGCATCGTCGAGCTCGCCCAGGCCTTGTCTGAAAGAGGCGTGCGCCTGCTGTCGACCGGTGGCACCTACAAGGCGATCGCTGCTGCCGGTCTCGCCGTCACCGATGTCTCCGACATCACCGGTTTTCCGGAGATCATGGATGGCCGCGTCAAGACGCTGCACCCGACAGTGCATGGCGGCCTGCTGGCGATTCGTGACGACAGCGAACACCAGGAAGCGATGAAGAAGCACGGCATCGAGGCCATCGATCTCGCCGTCATCAACCTCTATCCCTTCGAGGAGGTGCGCGCGGCCGGCGGCGATTACCCGACGACCGTCGAGAATATCGATATTGGTGGTCCGGCAATGATCCGGGCATCGGCCAAGAACCATGCCTATGTGACGATCCTGACCGATCCCGACGATTATGCCGAGTTCAAGGAGCAGCTTTCGGCCGATGCAGGCAAGACGGCCTACGCCTTCCGCCAGCGCATGGCCGCCAAGGCCTATTCCCGCACCGCGGCCTATGACGCTGCGATTTCCAACTGGTTTGCCGAAGCGCTATCGATCGACACGCCGCGCCACCGCGTCATTGGCGGTGTGCTGAAGGAAGAGATGCGCTACGGCGAAAACCCGCACCAGAAGGCCGCCTTCTATGTGACCGGCGAGAAGCGCCCGGGTGTTTCGACGGCTGTCCTTCTCCAGGGCAAGCAGCTCTCCTATAACAATATCAACGATACCGACGCGGCCTACGAGCTGGTCGCCGAGTTCCTGCCGGAAAAGGCGCCTGCCTGCGCCATCATCAAACACGCCAACCCCTGCGGCGTCGCCACCGGCTCCAGCCTGGTCGAAGCCTATCAGCGGGCGCTTGCCTGCGATTCCGTTTCCGCCTTCGGCGGCATCATTGCGCTGAACCAGATATTAGACGGCGAAACGGCCGAAGAGATCGTCAAGCTGTTCACCGAGGTGATCATCGCCCCCGATGTCACCGAAGAGGCAAAGGCGATCGTCGCCCGCAAACCTAATCTCAGGCTCCTGTCCGCCGGCGGCCTGCCCGATCCGCGCGTTACAGGGCTGACGGCGAAGACCGTCTCCGGCGGCCTGCTCGTCCAGAGCCGCGACAACGGCATGGTCGAGGATCTGGAACTCAAGGTCGTCACCAGGCGCGCGCCGACGGCGCAGGAGCTCGAGGACATGAAGTTCGCCTTCAAGGTCGGAAAACACGTCAAATCGAATGCCGTGGTCTATGCCAAGGACGGCCAGACGGCCGGCATCGGCGCCGGCCAGATGAGCCGGGTCGATTCGGCCCGCATCGCTGCGCTGAAGGCCGAAGAGGCCGCCAAGGCGCTCGGCCTCGCGGTTCCGATGACAAAGGGTTCGGCGGTTGCCTCCGAAGCCTTCCTGCCGTTTGCCGACGGTCTTCTGTCGATGATTGCCGCGGGCGCGACGGCGGTGATCCAGCCGGGCGGTTCGATGCGTGATCAGGAGGTTATCGATGCCGCCAATGAACACAGCATCGCGATGGTTTTCACCGGCATGCGCCACTTCCGGCACTAATTGGGCGTCTATGCCCGATCGGCCGGATAGGGCGTGCGGACGAGCAGCACCAGTCCGCCGGCGAGGAACAGGATCAGCGTCGCCATTCCGAGCCGCGGTGATCCGCTCATATAGGTCACCAGCGAAAAGAGCAGCGTCGCCATGAAGCTCGTGGCGCGCCCCGAAAGCGCATAGATGCCGAAGTACCGGCCGGCTTCTTCAGGGCTGACGCTGCGGGCGAGATAGGAGCGCGACGAGGCCTGGACCGGCCCGAAGGCGAACCCGATCAACAGGCCGTAAAGGATATAGGCCTTTTCCGCGGCGGTGCCGAAGAGGCCGCCGGAATCCGTCGTCGGCAACGCCACCAGGCCAAACATCGTGTAACCCGGCCCGGTCGAGATGATGCCGATGGTGGCGAGAAGCAGCATGGTGAGGCTGATAACAACCGTCACCTTCGAACCGACGCCCTTGTCGATGCGGCCGGCGATCAGGCAGCCGAAGATGGCGATGACGTTGAGGATGATGCCGTAAAGGCCGATTTCGATCGTTGCCCAGCCGAACATGCCGGCGGCAAAAACGCCGCCGAGGATCAGCAGGCCGTTGACGCCGTCCTGATAGATCATGCGGGCAATCAGGAATTTGAGGATGCCGCGCCGCTCTTTGAGTTCGCCGAGGGTGTTCCTGAGCTCCGACAGGCCGGCGCGGATGGCGGTGCCGAAGGGCAGGCCTCTGCCGACATCGGGCGTGAAGAAGAACATCGGCAGGATGAAGATCAGGTACCAGACGGCCGAGATCGGCCCGGTGATGCGTGCATCCTGGCCGGTCTTGGGATCAAGGCCAAAAAGCGGGTCGAGGCCGAGAACGGTCTTGCCGCTTTCCGGGCTTGCCGCCAGAAGCGTGACGACAGCAATGAGCACGATGATGCCGCCGAGATAACCAAGCCCCCAGGCGGTGTTGGAAAGCTTGCCGACCTCGTGCTTGGCGACCAGCCGCGGCATCATCGAATCATTGAAGACGATCGAAAACTCGGCCGAAATCGAGGCGAGGATCATGAAGATTACGGGATAGAGGACAGGCGAACCAGGGGCTGCGAACCACAGGCCGAACAGACTTGCGATCTTGACGACGGCGAAGAAGCCGATCCAGGGCTTGCGCGCGCCGGACTGGTCGGCGATCGAGCCGAGAACGGGCGAGAGCAGGGCGATGATCAGCGACGAGATCGTCGCCATGTTGCTCCAAGTCGTCTGCGCCGACACCGGGTCATCGGTCAGGCGGGAGACGAAATAGGGTCCGAAGATGAAGGTGGTGACCACGGTGAAGAAGGGCTGCGCCGCCCAGTCGAAGAACATCCACCCCCAGATGCCCTTCTCCGTGGCTTTCGGCGGCTGCGTTCCTGTCCAGTCTATGCGATTCAACATCCGCTCCTTTTTTGGCGGACTGTCTCACCTCGCCCGGTCGCGCGCAAGATCGGTCAGGATGCCGGCGGCCACGGTAATGCGCGCAAGATTGGGATCGCCGCTGTCGCTGAGGCTCGAAAGCTCTTCGACGATGCGGTTGATGCGGACGCGATCCTGGGCATGCCAGGCCTGGACGGGCAGCTTTTCCTTGCCGTGGTCGAACAGGGCCGAAATGACGATGTCGCGCCGGGCGCTGGCGATCTGGTCGATGCTGCGGGCGAGTGCCAGATTTTCGTAGTGGTCGGAGGTGAGGATCCGGCCACCGGCCGCAAGCAGCCGGGCGATCCGGAAGGTCTTCGACACCGCGAAATAATTTTCCGCAGCACGCACCAGCGGCTCGCCGGTGCGCTCGGCAATCTGCATGATCTCCGGCACCAGCGCGAAGCTCTGGAGGTTGGCGATCTCGGCAGCGAGCTTTTCTGGCACACCCGCCTGGACGTATTCCGCCTGTCGTGCGGCAGCATCGGCGGCTGCTTGTTCTGCAAAAGCAGGCCGCAACTTCTTAAGAGCGGCCTGCAGCCGGCTAATCACCTCGGCCATATCGGCCTTGGTCATGGCGGTCTTCAACAGCAGGCGCGTGAGAACAATAAAGCTGTGGCTGATTTCCTCGTAGATGCGGTTCTGCATCTCGCCCGATATCTTGCCGTCGAGCGCATCCGTCTCGGCCCAGAGTCGGGTGAGGTCGAAACCGTCACGCGCGACGATTGCGGCGCGCACCACTTCCGGCGCCGAAGCCGCCGTTGCATCCATCATCGCTACGATAAAGCTCGGCCCGCCGCGGTTGATCGCTTCGTTGGCTAGCACGGTCGCGATGATTTCACGCCGCAGGCGGTGGCTGGCGATATCGTCGGCGTTCGACTTCTGCATTTTGACCGGGAAATAATTCGACAGCGTCGACGCAAAATAGGGGTCGTCGGGCAGATCGCTTGCGGCGAGCGCGTCGAAGAGCACGATCTTGGCATAGGACACCAGAACGCCGATTTCCGGCCGCGTCAGCGGCTTGCCCGCCGTATAGCGTTCGGCGAGGGTCTGGTCGTCGGGCAAGGTCTCGACCTTGCGGTTCAGCTGGCCGGCGGCTTCGAGCACGCTCATGAAGCGGCCGAGCTCCAGCCCATTTGCCGTACCCTTGCGCTCCGTCAGCGAGATCGCCAGCGACTGGAGATAATTGTTGCGCAGCACGAGAGCCGCCACTTCAGCGGTCATCGACGAAAGAAGCTGATCACGTTTCGCCCGCGTCAGCCGTCCGTCATGCATCGCGGCCGCCAGCGCGATCTTGATGTTGACCTCGACGTCCGAGGTGTTGACGCCGGCCGAGTTGTCGATGGCGTCGGAATTGCAGCGCCCGCCCCTGAGGCCATAGGCAATGCGGCCCTTTTGCGTGACGCCGAGGTTGGCGCCCTCGCCGATCACCTTGGCGCGTACCTCCGCCGCGGTGATGCGGATCGGATCGTTGGCGCGGTCGCCGACCTCGGTATCGGTTTCGGAGGACGCTTTCACATAGGTGCCGATACCGCCGAACCAGAGCAGGTCGACCGGGCTTTTCAGGATCGCCGTCATGATCTCGAATGGCGTGGCCACGGCTTTGTCGATGCCGATTGCCGCGATCGCTTCCGGCGTCAGCGTCACCGATTTTGCCGCGCGGGAAATGATCATCGCACCTTTCGAAAGCATGTTTTTGTCGAAATCCTGCCAGCTCGAGCGCGGCAGGTCGAAGAGCCGCTGGCGTTCTGCCAGCGTCTTTTCCATGTCGGGATCGGGATCGATGATGATGTCGCGGTGGTCGAAGGCGGCGACCAGCCGGATCTTCGGCGACAGCAGCATGCCGTTGCCGAAGACGTCGCCCGACATGTCGCCGACGCCGGCGACGGTGAAGGGGGTCGTCTGGATGTCGATGTCCATTTCGCGGAAATGGCGTTTGACGGTTTCCCAGGCGCCGCGGGCGGTGATCCCCATCTTCTTGTGGTCGTAACCGGCCGAGCCGCCGGAGGCGAAGGCGTCGTCAAGCCAGAAGCCGGCTTCCTGCGCCAGCGCATTGGCGGTGTCGGAAAAGGTTGCCGTGCCCTTGTCGGCGGCGACGACGAAATACGGGTCGTCGCCGTCAAGCCTCACCGTATCCGTCGGCGGCACGATCTCGGCCCCGGAGATATTGTCGGTGATCGAAAGCAGGGTGCGGATATAGGTCTTGTAAGCCTCGCGGCCGGTATTGAAGATCTCGTCGCGGCTGCCGCCGAGGGGAAGCTTTTTCGGGTAGAAGCCGCCCTTGGCGCCGACCGGCACAATGACGGCGTTCTTTACCTGCTGCGCCTTGACGAGGCCGAGCACCTCGGTGCGGTAATCCTCGGCGCGGTCCGACCAGCGCAGTCCGCCGCGCGCCACCTTGCCGAAGCGCAGATGCACGCCTTCCACCTCGACGCCGTAGACGAACATCTCACGGAAGGGTTTCGGCTGCGGCAGTCCGTCGACCAAGTGCGGATCGAGCTTGAAGGCGAGCATGGATTTCGGCGAACCATCAGGGTTCTTCTGGAAATAGTTGGTCCGCAGCGTGGCGTCGACGATGTTGGCGTAGCGGCGCAGGATGCGGTCGTCGTCGAGACTTGGCACCTCGGCGAGCTCGGCCTCGATCCCCTGGTGCAGCTCGGCAAGCTTCTTCACGCGGGCCTTCTCCGGCAGCTTGGGATCGAGCGTGTCGTGGAACAGCCGGAAAATGGCGGCGGCGACGCCGGGATATTTGTCGAGCGTCGTTGCGATATAGTCCTGCGAATAGGCGATGCCGGCCTGGCGGAGGTAGCGCGCATAGGCGCGCAGCACATTGGTCTCACGGGCCGAGAGCCCCGCCGAAAGGATCAGCCGGTTGAAGCTGTCATTGTCGATCGTGCCGGCAAAGGCGGCGACGAAGGCTTCCTCGAGGGCGGCGCCATAGCGCTGCAGGTCGATGTCGCGGCCGTTGCGGGTCTCGAGCTCCATGTCATGCAGCACCACGAGTTTGGTTTGACCGTCAGCAACCGGCACTCCGATATCGAAGGTGCGTTCGCTGACGACATTGAAGCCTAGATTCTCGAGAAGCGGCACACGCCGCGACAGCGCCAGCTGGCCGCCGGCGTGGAAGATCTTCAGCGAAAGGATGCGGCTCTGGTTTTCCTGACGATGATAGAACTGGATGCGGATCGGCTCGCCGGCGGCGCAGGCACCGATATCGGCGAGGTCGGCGACGGTTTCCTCCGGGGTGAAGGAATCCTGAAAGGCCTGGTCGACTGATATTTTCGGCGCTTTCGGCCCGGCCAGCGCTTCGAAACGGTCGTCCCAGCGGGCGGTGATTTCACGGATCGTCTGCTCGAGCTTCGCCTGCGGAATGCGGGGCGTCTTGCCGCCGGAGCGGCCGATGATGAAATGCACGCGCGCCACGCCGCCTTCGGGGAAAGCCGGGTAATAAGCGGAAACACGGCCGTCATAGACGGTCTTCAGATAGGTGCCGATCCGCTCGCGCACGATCGAGTCGTATTCCTCGCGCGGCACATAGACGATCACCGAGACGAAGCGGTCGAAATGGTCGATGCGCGGCAGGACGCGCACGCGCGGCCGGTCGGCCAGATCGTTGATCTGCTCGGCAAAGCTGGCAAGCAGTGTCGTGTCAATCTGGAAAAGATCATCGCGCGGATAGGATTCCAGCGTGTTATCAAGCATGCGGCCGGAATGGCTCATCGGGTCGAAGCCGAAATGCTCCTTCACTTTTTCGATCTTGGAACGCAGCAGCGGGATTTCCGAGGCGAGCGACGTATAGGCCGTCGAGGTGAACAGGCCGACGATGCGCAGTTCGCCGGTGACATTGCCCTCGGCGTCGAAACGTTTGACGCCGACATAATCCATATAGGCGCGGCGATGGACGATCGATTTCACATTTGCCTTGGTGACGATCAGGAAATCGGGGCCGTCGAGGAAGGCGAGGATCTCAGGCGTCGTCGTCACGGCATCCTTGCCGGTACGCAGCACCCGAACATCGGGATTGGAGAGGATGCCGAGGCCCGTGCCCTTGTCGCGCTCGACCTTGGCATCGGAACCCTTGCCGGAATAAACATATTCGCGCATGCCGAGGAAGGTGAAATTCTCGTCGCGCAGCCAGTGGAGGAACGCCAGCGCCTCGGCGTGTTCGGCCTTCCTGCGGCCGGCGCCATTGGCCGAAAGCTCGGCGATTACCACGTCGAGCTTGGAAAGCATCGGCTTCCAGTCCGAGACCGACAGACGGACCTGTTCGAGCACGGTCTGGATGCGTTTGACGAGATCGGCCGCCTGGCCGGAATTCAGCGGGGCGATATGGAGCTGGATATGGCTGACGCGTGTGGCGGGATCGCTCGGCTGATCGGCGGAATAGAGCGCAGGCGCCTTGCCCTTTTCCATCACCAGGATGGGATGCACGGCCATGAAGAGATCGCGGTGGGTACTCGTCACTTCACCCATGACCGATTCATAGAGAAACGGCATATTCCGGTCGGTCACCGAAAGCACCGAGACGGCAATGCCGTCAGGGGCCACACCGCCGATGGTGTCGATACTGACGCGCGGCGTCTTGCCGTTCCAGGCGGCAAGTTCTTTTGCCGAATGCACGGCAGAAAGCGCCAGCATTTCAGGCGTGTAGCGTTCGAGATCGTCATTGCTTGCCCGGCCGAAGAGAATTTCCGGATCGAGACGGGCCTCGCCCGTCGCCTTGGCGACCTTACGCGCGCCTTCGATCTGTTTTTCCCGTTTCGGATTGTTTCTGGCAGCCATGGATCGCCTCCCGCAATGGACTGATTTTCTGCAAGCTAGCAGAAGATTCTTCGAAAAAATCTCTAAAATAGGGGCCAGCGCGATGGTTTTGACGCTTTTTTGGCGCCGGAAATGGGAAATTGTCGGAGATTTTTCCGATTTCGTAGCCAAAACACACGTCGACGGCCATCTTTTCCCTTTTTCTTTCGCCGCACATTTCCATGCGCAGATGAAGAATGGTTGACAGCGTGGCGTCAAAAAGATCATCAAACGCCATCATCATGCGGACCTTGATACCATGTCGGAAAATGCAGCGGGCGCAGTCATCGTCATCTCCAGCCATGTCGTGCGCGGCTCGGTCGGAAATCGAGCGGCGGTCTTCGCACTGGAGACGCTCGGCCATCCGGTCTGGGCGCTGCCGACCATCATCCTGCCCTGGCATCCCGGCCATGGCCATTCGACGCGGCTGACATTTGCGGAAGCCGATTTCGACGCGGCGATCGACGATTTGATTCGTGCGCCCTGGATCGGTGAAGTCCGGGCCGTGCTTTCGGGCTATTTCGGCAATGCCGCCCAGGCGCGCTCCGTCGCCCGGCTGATCGCTGCACTGCGCCAGAACAATCCCGAACTGCTCTATGTCTGCGATCCCGTGATGGGCGACCTCGGCGGCCTCTACGTGCCGGAAGCAACGGCCGAGGCCATTCGTGACGATCTCATCCCGCTCGCCTCGCTGGCGACGCCGAACCGCTACGAGCTCGCCTGGCTGTCGGGAGCAGCGCTTGACGACAACAGCGCGATCATGGAGGCGGCGCTGGCGCTCGGGCCGTCGCGTATGCTCGTCACCTCGGCGGTGCCGATGATGGCGGGTGGTACCGGCAATCTCTATCTTTCCGGCCGTCACGCGCTTCTTGCCGAGCACCGCGTCGTCGAGAACCCGCCGAACGGTCTCGGCGACCTGCTCGCCGCGGTTTTCTTGTCGCGCCTGCTATCCGGTCTTGAGGATGAAAAGGCGTTGCAGCTTGCCACCGCCAGCGTTTTCGAAGTGCTGGCGCGTGCCGTCAAGCGCGGCAGCAACGAGTTGATGCTGGCAAGCGACGCGTCAAGCCTTTCGAGGCCGATGGCGATGGTGCAGATGCGCCGGCTCGTGCATCCGGCGCAGCGGCGGAAAAAATGATGCGTCTGCCAGTGTGCTCATTTTGCGGTGCAGCAGTTGATCTTGTCTTCGGCGCGCGCTAATCCAGAAGAATGCAGCGTTTTCCAAACACCCTTCTGGACGGCTATCGCAACTTTATGAACGGGCGTTATGCCGACGCCCGCGACCGATATCGGCAGCTGGCCGAAAACGGCCAGAGCCCGAGTACGCTGGTCATTGCCTGTTCGGATTCACGCGCAGCTCCCGAGCTGATCTTCGATGCCGGCCCAGGCGAGCTTTTCGTTATCCGCAACGTCGCCAATATGGTGCCCCCCTACGAGCCGGATGGGCATTTCCATTCGACATCGGCCGCACTGGAATTTGCCGTGCAGGCGCTGAAGGTCTCGGATATCGTCGTGATGGGCCATGGCCGCTGCGGCGGCATCCGTGCAGCACTCGATCCGAACGTCGAGCCGCTGTCGCCGGGCGATTTCATCGGTCGCTGGATGTCGCTGGTCAAACCGGCAGCCGAGCAGATCCAGAGCAATGACGTGATGACGGCAGCCGAGCGGCAGACGGCGCTGGAGCGCGTTTCGATCCGCAATTCGATCGACAATCTCAGAACCTTTCCCGAGATCAAGGCGCTCGAGGAGGCAGGGAAATTGCATCTCCACGGCGCGTGGTTCGATATTTCGACCGGCGAACTCTGGGTTATGGATGCCGAGACACGCGACTTCATTCGTCCCGAGATCTAGGGACCTGCCGCTTTATCAGTTTTTTAAGAATTTCCGTTAAGCTTCTGTCAGTGGTCGCGCGACCGACGTTTTTGATGACCGTGGCGATTGGCGATGAAATTCGAGACCATCAAAAAGGTTATCCTGGCGGCCATCATGCTGCCCTTCGTCTTCATGCTCATTGAAGGCGTCGTCGTCATCCGGACTTCCCTGACGCAATACAGGAACCTCGAGAAAGACCGGCAGTTCGCCGATGTGCTTGCCCGCGGCGGGTCAATCGCCGCCACTGAGATCCTGAGTGAAATCGGTGCCACGCGCCACTATCTCGCTCATCCCAGCAGCAAGACTGCGATGGACATGCAGCGAAGCCGGGCGACGCTCGATGACGAACGCCGGGCTTTTTACGCCAGCCTGCCTTCCCGCGATGTGCTCGATGAAGAGCTCGTGGACGAATTGTCGACTCTCGGCCTCGCCTATAGCCGCATCATCGCCGCCCGAAGCGCCGTCGACCAGGGCCGTTATGCCGGCAGCGATCCCGGTTCCATCTACTGGTACGCGGCCCTCAAGCAGCTTGCCGTCGTCGATGCGCTCTCGCCGCTGATCAGCGACCCGGTGCTGCTCGAGAAATCCAACCAGCTGATGGGCATCATGCTGACCTACTATGGCGAAAGGCTGATCACCGGGATTGGCACGCGTTACCTCGACCGCGGCCCCTCCGCCAGATTTCCGGTGGAGCTGTTCGTGCAGGGAAAGGTGATGATCGGCGAGGGCATGGATCACATGGTCTTCCACTCCGAAAAGTCGATCGAGCGCGATATCGTCGGCTATCTCGGTCGCAGCAGTCAGGTGAAGGCGAATGCCATCACCGATGCGATCCTCGCCGGATCGCGGCCGACGCGCGCAGTACGTGACGTCTGGGCCGCGGCGCAGAACGAACGAATGAGTTTCCTGCAGCAGAAGATGATCGAGGCCGCCAGAGATATTCACGACACCGGCGAGAACTTTTCGACGCGTTCGCACCTGCATTTGACGCGGATTCTCGCGCTGTGTGCTGGTCTGCTCATCCTCGCCACGTTGGTGATGGTGCTTGCGGCACGGGGTCTGCGCCTGATCGACCGGCTGACGCTGGACCGCGAGGCGCTGGTGGCGGAGTTGCGCAACGCCGCCCAGACCGACCTCTTGACCGGCCTGTATAACAGGCGCGGCTTCGAGGTCGCGGCATCCGCGCTTCTGACCCAGGCCGAACACGGATCGCGCTGGATATCCGTCGTGCTGTTCGATCTCGATCATTTCAAGAGGATCAACGATATCTATGGTCATGACGCGGGCGACGCCGTGCTTCGCCATGTCGCGGGTGTCGCGCGCGAGAATTTCCGTTCTTTCGATCTGCTGGTGCGTCACGGCGGCGAGGAGTTCCTGGCGCTTCTACCCGATTCGACGCCAGACGACGCTGCAATCGTTGCAGAGCGGGTGCGGCTGGCGATCGAGATGGCGGAAATCCCGTTACCGAGCGGCGAGCTGCTCAAGGTCACGGCGAGTTTCGGATGCGCCGGCCGGGCAAACGACGGCGCAAGCCGGAACTTCGAGGATCTTGTCAAACGCGCAGATCTGGCGCTTTACGCCGCCAAGGCGTCCGGCCGCAACTGCGTCGTTTCCGGGCCGGTCGTGCCGGCTCCGCCGCAGGAGGAGCGCCGCAAGGCAGCCTCCGGCGGTGGTTTCGATGCGCGCCTATGAAAAACGCCGCATATTGCAGCGGCGTTTCGCGGGATCATTGTCTCTGAAGGCTTATCTGCCGCCGTCGATCTGCTGGCCGATATAGGCAATCGCCTGCTGATAGACGCTGGCGGCGTTCCAGCCCTGGATGGCAGCGAAATTCGGCTCTCCCGGCTGATAACCGGCGCCGGCGCGCCAGCCGTGACCCTTGAGAAAATTGGCGGTCGAGGCCAGCGCATCGGCGCGGGAGGCGACCATGTCGACACGGCCGTCGCCGTCGCCATCGGCGCCGAACCGCACGACGTTCCTCGGCAGGAACTGCGTCTGGCCGATTTCACCATGGGCGGCACCCTTTGCCTGCGGGCTCAGATAACCTTCGGAGACGAGCTGGAGCGCGGCATAGAGCTGGTCGGTGAAATATTCCGAACGACGGCAGTCATAGGCAAGGGTGGAAACAGCCGACAGCGTATGCTGATTGCCCATATAGCTGCCAAAACCGGTCTCCATGCCCCAGATGGCGATCAGCGGGCCGGCGGGAACGCCGAAGCGACGCTCAAGCGATGCAAAAAGGGCCTGGTTGGCGGCCTTCATGCTGCGGCCACGGGAGATGATGGCGGCTCCCCCGCGCTTCTGCATGAAGGCGTCGAAGGAGAGCTTGAAGCTTTTCTGGCCGCGGTCGGCGGCGATCGTCGGCTTGTTATAGTTGACATTGGCGAAGGCGCGGCTGAGCACCGATTGGCTGACGCCGTTGGCCGCTGCCGTCTGTTTGAAATCGGCAACCCAGGCATCGAAGCCGGCGCTGGTATTGCCGCATTGCGCTCCTTGCGCGAACGCCGGTACCGTATGGAGGACGCCCATTACCGCAGCGGCCGCCAGAAACAACTTTGTCATGCGCATTGAGAAACCCCGCTCTCGATCTGCATAGTTTTTAGGCGGGCAAGAGAATGCCAGTCACCCGCGATTTTGTCACGATCACCTTTTAGCGAACGCTTATACAGCTGTATTGCTTGAAAAAGCCCCGCTCACCGAGCAGGGCTTTAACATCTTATGGTTTACAAATGGTGTCAGGCGGCCTGCTTGCGCGGCTTGACCAGGCCGCGATTGACGAGCAGCTCGGCGATCTGGATCGCGTTCAGAGCCGCGCCCTTGCGCAGGTTGTCGGAGACTACCCACATATTAAGGCCGTTTTCAACCGTCGCGTCCTCGCGGATGCGCGAGATGTAGGTCGCATCTTCGCCGGCGGATTCATAGGGCGTGATGTAGCCGCCGTTCTCGCGCTTGTCGATGACGAGGCAGCCCGGCGCATCGCGCAGGATGTCGCGGGCCTGGTCGGCGGTGATCTCGTTTTCGAACTCGATGTTGACCGATTCCGAATGGCCGATGAAAACAGGTACGCGCACGGCGGTGCAGGTCACCTTGATCTTCGGATCGAGCATCTTCTTCGTCTCGGCCAGCACCTTCCACTCTTCCTTGGTATAGCCATCTTCCATGAAGCTATCGATGTGCGGGATGACGTTGAAGGCGATGCGCTTGGTGAACTTCTTGTTCTCGATCGGGTCGGCGACGAAGACGGCGCGTGTCTGGTTGAAGAGTTCGTCCATGCCGTCCTTGCCGGCGCCGGAGACGGACTGGTAGGTCGAGACGACAACGCGCTTGATCTTGGCGAAGTCATGCAGCGGCTTCAGCGCCACCACCAGCTGGGCGGTCGAGCAGTTCGGATTGGCGATGATGTTGCGCTTGGTGAACTGGCTGACGGCATCCGGGTTCACTTCCGGCACGATCAGCGGCACGTCGGCGTCGTAGCGCCAGGCCGAGGAATTGTCGATGACGACGCAGCCCTGCTGGCCGATCTTCGGGGAAAACTTCTTGGAAACCTCGCCGCCGGCCGACATCAGGCAGATGTCGGTGTCGGAGAAATCGTAGTTCTCCAGATTGGAGACCTTCAATGTCCGGTCACCATAGGACACCTCGGTGCCCTGCGAACGCGCCGAGGCGAGCGCCACGACCTCATCGGCGGGGAAGCCTCGTTCGGAGAGGATGTTGAGCATCTCCCGGCCGACATTTCCGGTCGCTCCCGCGACTGCTACTTTGAAACCCATTTCTCAAGCTCTCTTTCTCTTCTCTCCTCTTGTCCGGTGAGGGGAAAGGCGCGACGGATCGCGTCTTCCTGTCCCCAGCCGAGCCGGGGAGAGAGCGGCAGGCCAGAGACGTCAGACGGTTTTCGTCGTCGTTTTGGCCTTGGTTTTGGCAGAAACCGGAACGGCAATATCCACCCCGGCAACCCGTGCCCGGTCATTGCATCCGGCAATGGCGTGTTCGTCTCGAACCATGGAGATTCCTTTTCCGCTGTTGCTCTTAGAAGGTTTTCCACAGGAGTCAAGGTTTTTGCGCGGACGGCTGCCAGGCGGAAGGAGTGCTGTCGTAAGGACCGCCTGGGAACGGACCGTTCTGGTTCGATCCAGCCGTCTAGGTATATCCACGGACGCGCATGAGCACGCGAAGGAGGGCGTCGGGCACGATCTGAGGTGGCGTCCGCCGCAAACCGCAGCGAAATTTCCTTCCAGCGGAGCGCGCGATGCACGCGACAGAGCTCCCCCGCTGTTAGACTAAAGTCATAATCCCAAAGCATCCCTCTTTTTGATCCGCCGTTTCTGGCACACTCCCGTCAGGCGTGTCGCGGCCAGGGGTATGCTTGAGGAGAGTAGGCCGCGCGCGTTGCTCATCACTCTGTGGAGGACAGACAATGGCAAATGTCGCAAGCATCGACGGCGCGAAGGCCGGTCCGATGACGGGCGAGGAGAAGAAGGTCATCTTCGCTTCTTCGCTCGGCACCGTTTTCGAATGGTATGATTTCTATCTTTACGGCTCGCTCGCCACCTATATCGGCGCGACCTACTTCACCCAATATCCCGAGGCGACGCGCAACATCTTCACGCTACTCGCCTTTGCCGCCGGCTTCCTGGTGCGTCCCTTCGGCGCGCTGGTATTCGGCCGTCTCGGCGATCTCGTCGGCCGCAAATACACCTTCCTCGTGACGATCATGATCATGGGTCTGTCGACCTTCCTCGTCGGCATCCTGCCGGGTGCGGCCACGATCGGCATCGCAGCTCCGATCATCCTGATCGGCCTGCGCCTGCTGCAGGGATTGGCGCTTGGCGGTGAATATGGCGGTGCGGCAACCTATGTCGCCGAACATGCGCCGAACGGGCGCCGCGGCTATTTCACCTCGTGGATCCAGACGACGGCAACGCTCGGCCTGTTCCTGTCGCTGATCGTCATCATTCTGGTTCAGTCCATCATGGGTCCGGTTCAATTCGCCGCCTGGGGCTGGCGCATTCCGTTCCTGGTCTCAGTCGTCCTGCTCGGCATTTCCGTCTGGATTCGTCTGAAGATGAACGAGTCGCCCGCATTCCAGCGCATGAAGGCGGAAGGCAAAGGCTCCAAGGCGCCTCTGACCGAAGCTTTCGGCCAATGGCGCAACGCCAAGATCGCGATCATCGCGCTTCTCGGTGCCACCATGGGCCAGGCGGTCGTCTGGTACGGCGGTCAGTTCTATGCACTGTTCTTCCTGCAGAACGTGCTGAAGGTGGATCTGCAATCGGCCAACATCATGGTTGCGATCTCGCTTCTGCTTGGAACGCCGTTCTTCGTCATCTTCGGCGCGCTCTCGGACAAGATTGGCCGCAAGCCGATCATCATGGCCGGTCTTCTCATCGCCGCGGTGACCTATAATCCGCTATTCAAGGCGATGACCTGGACAGCAAACCCGGCACTTGCCGAAGCGCAGGCCTCGATCCGCGCGACGGTCACGGCCGACCCGGCGGACTGCAAGTTCCAGTTCAACCCGACGGGCACGGCGAAATTCACCAGCTCCTGCGACGTGGCGACGGCGTTCCTGACGAAGAACTCGGTGCCTTATGACGTCGTGGCAGGCCCTGCCGGGCAGCCGGCGACGGTGAAGGTTGGTAACGCGACGGTTCCGAGCTTTGACGCCGCTGCCGCCGGCGACAAGGCGAAGGGCATGACTGCCGCCTTCGAAAAGAGCGTCAACATCGCGCTTCACGATGCCGGCTATCCGCTGAAACGCGGTGTCGCCAAGGTGCCGGATGCCAAGCTCGATGCCTTCATCGCCGCCAATCCGGAACTGGCGCTCAATGCCGAAGCTATCCGCGCCGGCGCCAAGGAAACCATGCCGGCGGCCAAGCTGGTCGAAGGCAAGCTGCTGACGGCGGATGAGGCCAATGGCGTCACCGACATGGCGGTTTATACCATCGCCAATGGCGGCAATTTCGCCATGACCGCCGATCCTGCCCGCGTCAACTGGGTCGGCACGGTTGCGATCCTGTTCGTCCTCGTCCTCTATGTGACGATGGTCTACGGCCCGATCGCCGCACTTCTGGTTGAGCTCTTCCCGACCCGCATCCGCTATACCGGCATGTCGCTGCCTTATCACATCGGCAACGGCTGGTTCGGCGGCTTGCTGCCGGCAACGGCCTTCGCGATGAGCGCTGCTGCGGGCGATATCTACTACGGTCTCTGGTATCCGATCGTCTTTGCGGCGATCACCCTGGTGATCGGCCTGATCTTCCTGCCGGAAACGAAGAACAGGGATATCCACGCGATGGATTGATGACGCGCTCGCGTCCGAGAAGCTCGAGAAACGGCCCGGCGCTCACAAGGCGCCGGGCTTTTCCATATCAGGAAAAAGGCGCTTGGCGAGCGGCCAGCCATCCGGCGCCAACTTGAAGAGCAACCCGCAGCGGGCAAAGACGATCGCCATCAACAACGAGAACCAGGCGCCGAAGGCAAGGCCGGCGATGACATCGCTCGGATAATGGGCGCCGACCATGACACGCGTCATGCCGAGCCAGATGGCGCAGGCTATGAAGGCAACGCGGTAGCGCGGAAACAGAAGCGCGAAGGCCGCAAAGAAGGCGCCGACCGTGGTGGAATGGCCGGAGGGAAAGCTTTCGAAAGCGGAATGGCCCGAAAAGGGCGTGAAAGAAAACATGCCGTAGTCGTGGAAGTGATCGGGACGGGCCCTTCCGATCGCCCGCTTCAAAAGATTGGCGAGGAGCCCTGAGAAAACGACCGTGGTGAAGAGATAGGCGCCGATCCAGCTGACATAGAGTGCCTGCGCCCTGGCTCGCGCCGTCTTCAAGAGCTTGTAGCCCGCCCTGCCCTGGAAGAAGAGCAGGATACTGGTAATGATTAGCCAGGCGGAATCGCCGAAACCGGTCAGGAGCTCGCCAAGCTGCTTCACCGATTCAGGAGGCTCGCTGGCGCCTATCGGCGCATCGAAGAGCAGCATGGAAAGGATCACGGCGTTGATCGTGATGAAGAGGCAGGCCTGCCAGCGCAAAGGCGGCATGGCAGCGTCGCTCCGGCGCCAGCGCCTGTCCAGGGAAGTCCAAAATGCCCGCATTTAGTCGTCCGTTCAAAATAGCCTTCGAGCGCGGCGCGTCCGACAGGCGCTCTATCACTTTGTGGCGCATAAACCGGAAATTCATACGACGGCTGAGTATGCGCTCGTGAAATCCGGCGCAAAAATACACGAGATTATGGCCAAGGATAGCCCTTTTTGGCTAATTCGACTGAACCGCGGATTGTTCATCCATGAAAAAAGCCCTCCGCATGCGTAATGCGAAGGGCGGGAAACTGTTTCACGTGAAATATATCAGGCGGAAAGCGCCTTGAACTCGGCAAGGATCGCATCGCCCATCTCGACGGTGCCGACCTGCCTTGCGCCATTGGCCATGATGTCGCCGGTGCGGATGCCCTTGTCGAGCACGTTGGCAATCGCCTTTTCCAGATCGTCGGCCTCCTTCACCATGTTGAAGGAGTAACGCAGGCACATGGCGAAGGAGGCGATCATGGCGATCGGGTTGGCGATGCCCTTGCCGGTGATATCAGGGGCAGAGCCGTGCACCGGCTCGTAGAGCGCCTTGCGCTTGCCGGTCTTGCCGTCCGGCGCGCCGAGCGAGGCCGAGGGCAGCATGCCGAGCGAGCCGGTCAGCATGGCAGCGACGTCGGAGAGCATGTCGCCGAAGAGATTGTCGGTGACGATGACGTCGAACTGCTTCGGCTGGCGCACCAGCTGCATGCCGCCGGCATCGGCGAGCATATGTTCGAGCTGAACGTCGGAATATTTCGCCTTGTGCGTCTCGGTGACCACCTGGTTCCAGAGCACGCCCGACTTCATGACGTTGCGCTTTTCCATGGAGCAGACGCGGTTCTGACGCGTACGGGCCATTTCGAAGGCGACGCCGGCGATGCGTTCGATCTCGTAGGTATCGTAGACCTGCGTGTCGATGCCGCGCTTCTGGCCATTGCCGAGATCGATGATTTCCTTCGGCTCGCCGAAATAGACGCCGCCGGTCAGCTCGCGGATGATCAGGATATCGAGGCCTTCGACCAGTTCCGGCTTCAGCGAGGAGGCCGAGGCAAGGGCCGGATAGCAGATGGCGGGACGCAGGTTGGCGAAAAGCTGCAGATCCTTGCGCAGGCGAAGCAGGCCGGCTTCCGGGCGCACTTCATAGGGCACGCTATCCCATTTCGGGCCGCCAACGGCGCCGAACAGAACGGCATCGGCGGCAAGCGCCTTCTGCATGTCGTCTTCCGAGATCGCCGCGCCATGGGCATCATAGGCGGAGCCGCCGACAAGGCCTTCGTCGGTGACGAAACCGGCATTCATTGCCTCGTTCATATAGGCGATGATCTTGCGGACCTCGCCCATGGCCTCGGGACCGATGCCGTCACCCGGCAGCAGGAAAAGATTGCGCGCTGTCATGGAGCCCTCCTGGAAAAACAAGCTGCGGCTTCTTAGACCCCGGAAATGGGCATTTCAAGCGAGAGAAAGGGTAAATCGGTACGCTTCGCTCTCAGCGCCGATAGTTGCTCCGACGCCTCCAACTGGAATAGAACGGAAGGCTCCAGCAGATATTTCCGGAATGTTTCCATGCCTTCAGCGCCTCTCCATCTCGATACGCCGCTGGCTCGAACAGCCGCTGATTTCAGCGCCAGCGGCAAGCCGCTCTGGCTGAAGCTCGACGCACTGCAGCCCTCCGGTAGCTTCAAGCTACGCGGCGTCGGCCGGCTTTGCCAGCACGAGGTGGAAAATGGCGCGCGCGAGATCTTCTGTGCTTCCGGCGGCAATGCCGGTATTGCCGCAGCCTATGCCGGCCGCGCGCTCGGCGTGCCGGTCACGATCGTCGTGCCGGAGACGACGGCGGCCGACGTCCGGCAGACGATTGCGGCAACCGGCGCCAGTGTCCTCGTGCACGGAGCCGTTTTCGACGAGGCCAATGCCCACGCGGTCGAACGCGCCCGGAGCCGCAAGGCGAGTTATGTGCATCCTTTCGACCATCCGCTTTTGTGGGATGGCCATGCGACGCTGGTCGACGAAGTGGTGGCGAAGGGCGCAAAATTTGACTGCGTCGTCACCAGCGTCGGCGGCGGCGGGCTGCTTGCCGGCATTGTGGAGGGGCTGAAGCGAAACGGGCTTCCCGACGTGCCTGTGATTGCCGTGGAAACCGAAGGGGCGGCTTCGCTGCATGAAAGCCTCAAGGCAAATGAGCGCATTATCCTGCCTGCCATCACCTCGATCGCCACATCGCTCGGCGCGCGGCAGGTCGCCCAGCATGTCTTCGACCTGCCGAAACAGCATCCGATCGAAAGCGTTCTCGTCAGCGATGCCGATGCCGTTGCCGCCTGCCTGAAATTTGCCGATGCGCGGCGCATCCTGGTCGAGCCGGCCTGCGGTGCCGCCCTTGCCGTTGCCGATGTCCATGCCGGGCTGCTGGCGCGCTTCGACAATCCACTAATCGAAGTCTGCGGCGGCATCGGCGTGTCGCTGGAAAAGCTGAGGCTCTGGAAAGAGCGGTTTCTCTGATCTCTAAAGCGCGTCGCGTTCTTTCGGATTCGCCTCCTTGCGCTTAAAGTTCTTTGTTGAAGCATGTCGTTGCCGCAAAACCGCTGCACAGTTGCGCGGCATGCTTTAGAAAAGAAAAAGCCGGGCAAAGGCCCGGCTTGATCGATCGTCATTCGTTCGGGCTTTAAGCGGCCCAGGGATGGGCAGAAGCGTTCTTCTTTTCGAATTCGTCGATCGCCTTGCCCTTTTCCAGCGTCAGGCCGATATCGTCGAGGCCGTTCAGCAGGCAGTGGCGCTTGAACTCGTCGAGATCGAATTTGATCGAACCGCCGTCGGGGCCGGTGATTTCGAGGTTTTCCAGGTCGACGGTCAGGATGGCGTTGGAGCCGCGCGAGGCGTCGTCCATCAACTTATCGAGGTTTTCCTGGCTGACCTTGATCGGCAGGATGCCGTTCTTGAAGCAGTTATTGTAGAAAATGTCGGCGAAGCTGGTGGAGATCACGCAGCGGATGCCGAAATCGAGCAGCGCCCAGGGAGCGTGTTCGCGCGAGGAACCGCAGCCGAAATTGTCACCGGCGACCAGGATCTTGGCATCGCGATAGGCCGGCTTGTTCAGGACAAAATCGGGATTTTCGGAACCGTCTTCGTTGTAACGGGCCTCGGCGAAGAGGCCGGTGCCGAGACCGGTGCGCTTGATGGTCTTCAGATAGTCCTTCGGAATGATCATGTCGGTGTCGATGTTGACGACCGGCAAGGGCGCTGCAACGCCCGTCAGCTTGACGAATTTATCCATGACCATGCTCCATTTCAGCAAACGTACTTTCCTGAATTTGCATCTAGTCCAGTTTTTCGCCGAAATGAAGGAGAATCTTTCGAAAGTGGCGGCCACGCGGCGTTTCGCGCGGCCGTCAGGGTGCGCGCGTTCTTACTTGGTCGGGGCGTTCAGGCCCCAGAGGACGCCGAACGGATCGCGAAGCTGGCCGTAGCGGTCGCCCCAGAACATCAGTTCGATAGGCATGACGACCTCGGCGCCGGCCGCAACCGCGCGCTCCCACCAGAAATCGATATCGTCGATGACCAGCTGGATGGCGAAGCCTTCATGACCTTTGAAGGGATGGCCGTATTCGGGATAGGCATCGGCCAGCATGAGGGAGCTGCCGTTGATATAGAGATGAATATGCATCGTCCGGCCGCTCTCGTCGACCGGCACCCTATGGGCCTCCTCGGCGCCGAAGGCCTTCATGTAGAATTCCGCGGCCTTCACCGCGCCATCGACCGTCAGATAGGGCAGCAGGCCATTCTTGACCGGCGGCATTTTAACCGGATTGTTTTCCGTCGTCGTATCCATGCTCGTCCTCCATCGTTTCTGAGCGCCGGCGGAATGCCTGGCTGCTTCAAAGACGTATCATGGAAGCATGATCCGACAGTGTCGGTCAGTTTTTTCTGGAAAGCAGTTCAGAGGTCGATGATCGTGCCGCGGCCGTCATTCCAGATGCGCATTTCGCGTTGGCCATTATTTGCCTTGGCGCGGACCGGAGCGGGCTTCATCTTCATCGAAAGGGCGCGGCCGACCATGAGCACGGTCAGGATGCCGCCGACGGCAAGCGTCACCGAAAAGGTGAGAAGCAGCATGGCGACAAAAACGGTGGCGCCGGCAAGCATGAAGAAGATGGAGCGAATGTTCTGCATGGGTTTGATACCTTTCTACAGAAAGGAATGTGGTCCTTCTTTTTTCTCTCTGCAAGGCAAGCATGGCTTTTTGTTGTCTTGCCGGGCTTTGCGAAGCTTGGCACTAATGAGTGATGAGCCGAACCATACCTCTCCGTTCCCTGCATCTGCGCCGCTCGGTGCTGAGCGTGCCCGCCATCAATCTCCGGGCGCTTGAAAAGAGCCATTCCCTTGATTGCGATGCGGTTATTTTCGACCTGGAGGATTCCGTCTCGCCCGAGAAGAAGGGGCAGGCGCGGGAAAATCTACGCGGCTTTTTTGCCGGGCCGCCGCTTGAGGGCAAGGAGAGGATCATCCGCATCAATTCTTTGTCATCCGAATTCGGGGCGGCGGATCTCGATCTGGTCAAGGCGCTTTTGCCCGACGCCGTTCTCCTGCCGAAGGTGGACGAACCTGGCGATGTGACTGACATCAGCGATCTGCTTGCCGATGCGGAGGCGCCGGAGGCGCTGCGCATCTGGGCGATGATCGAGACACCGCGCGGCGTGCTGAATGTCGGAGCGATCGCCGGAGCCGGCCGCACGCCGGGTGCAAGGCTCGATTGTCTCGTCGTCGGGCTTAATGACCTGCGCAAGGAAACGGGCGTGCTTCCCCAGCCGGGACGGAGCTATCTCGTGCCGTGGCTGATGCAGGTCGTCCTTGCGGTCAGGGCCTATGGGCTCGATGCGATCGACAGCGTCTTCAATGATTTCAAGGATGCCGAAGGCTTCGACGCCGAATGCGGCCAGGGCCGCGCCATGGGTTTTGCCGGCAAGATGCTGATCCATCCCTCGCAGATCGAGCCCGCCAACCGGCATTTCGGGCCGAGTGCGGAGGAGATTGCGGAAGCCGAGGCGGTCATATCAGCTTTTGCCGATCCTGACGCCAGGGGCCTCAATGTCATCAACGCCAATGGGCGAATGATCGAACGGCTGCATCTTGTCCAGGCCGAGGCTCTGGTTCATAAAGCTCGCCTGATATCTGCAAGAAAGCCCGCCTGATGAAACTCTACCGCTTCCTGACCGGTCCCGACGACGCCTCGTTCTGCCACAAGGTCACCGCCGCCCTCAACAAGGGCTGGTCGCTGGAGGGTTCGCCGACCTATGCCTTCAATGCCGCAACCGGCGCGATGCAGTGCGGCCAGGCCGTCGTCAAGACCGTCGAAGGCAAGGATTACGATCCGGAGATGAAACTCTCCGAACAGTAAGACTTAATTCCAGGATAGACGCCTAACGCTCCGCGGCTTCCTCGGCGCTGGCCTCGATCCGCTCCATATCATCGTCGCTCAGCCCGAAATGGTGGCCGATCTCGTGGATCAGGACATGGGTGATGATATCGCCGAGCGTCTCGTCATTCTCCGCCCAGTAATCGAGAATGGGGCGCCGGTAGAGGCGGATGCGGTTTGGCATCTCGCCGGTTTCCACCGTGAAACGTTCGGAAATGCCCCTGCCCTCGAAAAGGCCGAGCAGGTCGAAAGGGGTTTCCAGCGCCATGTCCTCGAAAACGTCGTCATCGGGGAAATCCTCGATCTCGATCGTGAGGTTGGTCGTCAGCTGACGGAATTCATCGGGCAGATGGCTATAGGCCTCCATGGCCAGCGACTCGAAAGTGCTGATCGTCGGCGCATGGCGGTCCCGCCAATCATCGCTCTGGTCTATGCGGGCCATGAATATTCCTTCCTTTGCGGGCCCATATAGAACCTTTATCGCCGATTTTCGAGTGCGGAATCAAAGGCAGGAATAAATTCATAGAAAATGGTTGTTGACTCTTCTTCCGCTCTCTGGAATCCATAAGAACATAACAGGAACAAGACGGATCGGAGAAACGCCATGGCGCAGAACGCCCTGGCGCGCGAGCGGCTTTTTGCGCTCCGCGAAACCATCGCTAAGTTGGAGGGAAAGCCCGCGCCGGCGCTTGCGGCCGCGGAGCAGGAAGCCTTGGCGCAAGGACGCAAGACGGGCCAGGAGCGCATTCTGCCCCCCTTGCCGTTTGGGGTGGAGTTTGTCGATCGGGCGCTGGAAGGCGGCCTGCCCCTCGATGGGATTACCGAATTCCGCTCCGCGCTGTCTCGCGATGCGGGCGCGGCAAGTGGGCTGGCGATGGCTGTTGTCGCGCGGCTGCAGAAACAGGAATCAGATGCCGGCAGGCTTATGCCGTTGCTCTGGATCGGCGATGCCGTCGGCACGCTGGAGGCCGGCCGTCCCTATGCTCCCGGGCTTCGGGATTTCGGGTTATATCCGGAGCGATTTCTCCATGCCGCGCCGCGCAAGCTGGACGAAGCGCTCTGGCTCGCGGAGGCGGCGGTGGAAAGCGCTGCCTTCTCGGCCGTCATCCTCGAAGTGCGGGGCAATCCTGCGCATTTCGGCCTGACCGAAAGCCGCAGGCTCAGTCTCAGGACGCATGCTGCCCGTCGTCCGCTCCTTCTTCTGCGGCAGGCAGGAGCGGAGGAGGCCAGCAGTGCGGCCTTGCGCCTGCATGTCGAACCGGCACCGTCTGGTCTGCGGCCGTTGCCGGATGGATCGAAGCTTGCCGGCAGTATCGGCAATCCGGTTTTCCGTCTCACGCTGGAGAAGAGCCGCAATCCGGCCCCGCTCTCCTTTCTCCTGGAGTGGAACCCCCATGAACACGAATTTTTCCCTGTCTCCGAACCAAACCTCCTTCGTCCTCCAGGCGAACAGTCAGCGCATTCTGGCGCTCAGCTTCCCGCATCTGCCAACCGATCGTATCGCCCGCAGGCGATGGGGGCCCTCCTGGCGTTCGAAAGGGCGTCCTGAGGCGCCGTCCATCGTCTGTTCGGGCAAGCTCAACAATGCCATGCGGTTGACGGCACTGGACGAATTGGCCGAGCGGCTGGGGCTGAAGAAGGAACAGGGCGTGGCCGAAGCGCGCGCCATGTATCCGACGCTCGATGTGGTGGAAGAGGATCCGGCGGCCGACCGCCGGCTGCTGGAGGCAATTGCCGACTGGTGCGACCGGTATACGCCTTTGGTGGCGTTCGACGGCAGGGACGGCCTGTTTCTCGACATTACCGGCTGCACACATCTTTTCGGCGGCGAAAAGGCGCTTCTCAAGGATGTTCTGTCGCGGCTGTTTCACATGGGGATCGATGCGCGCGGCGCGATCTCATCGTCGCCGGGTCTTTCCTGGGCGGTGTCGCGTTTCGGGCAAAGCGACGTGATCGAGGATGAGGAGACGGAGCAAGTGCTGATGTCCTTGCCGATCGCAGCTTTGCGGCTGCAGGGGCAAACCGTCGATGCGCTGAAGAAGCTCGGTCTGAAATATATCGGCGACATCATCAATGCGCCGCGGGCACCGCTGACCCGCCGGTTCGGGCCGGAATTGCTGCTGCGTCTCGACCAGGCGCTGGGACATGAAGAGGAAGCGGTTTCGCCCCGTCGTCCGGTCGCCAGCCTTTCGGCCGAAAGCCGCCTGATCGAGCCAATCGGAACTGAAGAACAGATCCTTGCCGTCACCAGGCAGGTCGCCGTGTCGCTGCAGCCGTCGCTGGAGGCACGAGGCGCCGGCGGGCGGGTGTTCGAATTGGTGCTCTTCCGCGTCGACGGCAGGGTCTTCCGTATTTCTGTCGGCGCTTCGCAACCGCTTCGCGAACCGAAATTTATCGCCGGGCTTTTTTCCGAGCGCCTGCAGGCGGTCTATGACGATCTCGATGCCGGTTATGGTTTCGAGATCGTGCGGCTGAATGTGTTGCGGCATGATCCCTTCAACGAAGCGCAGGCTGACTTCGAGGGCGATTGTCAGGGAGAAATCTCCCTTTCGGCTTTCGTCGACCGTGTCTCCGCTCGGCTGGGTGAGGATTGTCTGCAAAGTTTCCAACTCCGCGAGAGCCATGTGCCGGAACGCGCCGTCATCGCGGTTCCGACGATGGACAATCTTTCAAGACGTGGGAAAGCCGAGCAGAAGGCTTCTCTTCCTTTCCGCCAAGAGCGCCCGTTGCGGCTTTTTGCAACGCCGGAGCCGGTCGAGACCGTACTCGCCGAAGTGCCCGATGGTCCGCCGCAAATCTTTCGCTGGCGGCGTATGCAGCATCAAGTGGCAAAAAGCGAAGGTCCGGAGCGGATTGCCATGGAATGGTGGATCGACGGAAGTGACGCGGAGGCGCGCGATTATTTTCGCATCGAGGACGAGAGCGGCCATCGTTTCTGGATCTATCGTCGAGGTTTCTATGGCCGGGAACTCGATCCCCGCTGGTTCATGCACGGTGTGTTTGCATGAAGAGCGGGCGCGCATTTTTCGAGATCGGCGCGAGGACGAATTTCTCGTTCCTCGAAGGCGCCTCCAGTCCGGAAGAGATGGTCTTGCAGGCTGCTCATCTCCGGCTCGGCGGTCTTGGAATTGCCGACCGGAATTCGGTTGCCGGCGTCGTGCGTGCGCATGCCCAGGCGGAACAGCTTGAGGAGAGATACAAGAACAGAGATGCGATCATGGCCCAAGCGGAGGAGAACGGGAAAAAGGAAAGGATTTTCCATCCAATCCGGATACAGCCGGGCGCCCGTCTCGTCTTTTCCGACGACACGCCTGATATCCTCGCCTACCCATGCAATCGGCGGGGCTGGGCAAACCTCTGCCGCCTTCTCAGCGCTGGCAATCTGAAGGAGGAAGCGGTCAAGGGAACCTGCATCCTGACCGAAGCGGAGCTCATGGAATGGGGGGACGAGATGATGCTTGCCCTCGTTGCCGATCGTACCCTTGTCGAGAGCCAGGCGGGCCAGACTGCGCTGGAGGATTATCTGGAACGGTTTCGCAGACGTTTCCGCAAGGCTTTTTTTATGGTGCTGGCGCCGGCCTATGACGGTCGCGACAGGCAGGTGTTTGCGGTGCTTGCCATGCTTGCCGCCCGAAATCGCGTGCCGTTGATTGCGACCAACCAGCCGCTTTACCATCATCCTGAACGCCGGCCGCTTTCAGATGTCGTGATCGCGATCCGGGAGCATGTGCAGATATCACAAGCCGGATTCCTGCTGGCGCCGAATGCCGAGCGCTACCTCAAGGACTCACGTGAAATGGCCCGGATCTTCGGGGACTATCCCGATGCGGTCGAAAATACGCAGGTCTTTTTCAGCAAACTGACCTTTTCGCTGAAGGAACTGCAGCACAATTACCCGCCTGAAAACGATCCCGGCGAAACGCCGCAGCAGACCCTCGAGAGACTGACGAGGGCGGGAGCCGCAAGGCGCTATCCCGAGGGTGTCCCACCCAAGGTGGCGCAGCAGATCGATTATGAACTGAAACTCATCGGCGATAAGAACTACGCCTCCTACTTCCTGACGGTTCACAGGATCATCCAGCACGCCCGTTATGACCTCAAGGTTTTGTGCCAGGGACGCGGATCGGCGGCGAATTCGGTCATCTGCTATTGCCTTGAAATAACGGAAGTTGACCCTCAGAAGAGCACGCTGCTCTTCGACCGTTTCATTTCGATGGACCGGGACGAGCCGCCGGATATCGACGTCGATTTCGAGCATGACCGGCGTGAGGAAGTCATCCAGTTCATCTACGGACGATATGGCATCGAACATGCCGGGCTGACGGCGGGAGTGACCACCTACCGCACCCGTTCGGCCGGCCGCGAGGTCGCCAAGGCCTTCGGCCTGTCGGAGGATGTTCAGTCGGCGATCAGCAGCCTCGTCTGGGGTTGGTCGGAGGACAATCTCTCCGATCGGGATGCCAAGGCGGCCGGTCTCGACGTCAAGGATCCACTGACCCAGAACGTGCTGCAATATGCCTCCGAGCTTCTCGGCTTTCCGCGCCACCTCACCCAGCATGTCGGCGGCTTCGTCATCACGCGGGACCGACTCGACGAGGTCGTGCCGATCATGAAGACGGCGATGCCGGATCGCTACATGATCGAATGGGATAAGGACGATCTCGACAACGTCAAGATCCTCAAGGTGGATGTGCTGGCGCTCGGCATGCTGACCTGTCTGCGGAAGGCCTTCTCGCTGCTTGAACTGCATTATGATGTCAAGAAGACGCTCGCAGACCTCGGCAACAGGGAGCATGGGGACGAGGGCAAGCCGGTCTATGAGATGATGGGCCGGGCCGATACGCTTGGCGTCTTCCAGATCGAGAGCCGGGCGCAGATGAGCATGCTGCCGCGCCTGAAGCCGAAGATATTCTACGACCTCGTTATCGAGGTGGCGATCGTTCGGCCAGGACCGATCCAGGGCGATATGGTCCATCCCTATCTGAAACGCCGGGAGCAGCGGGCCAGGAACATTCCCGTGAAATATCCAAGCAAGGAGCTGGAAGCGGTCCTCGAAAGAACCCTCGGCGTCCCCCTCTTTCAGGAGCAGGCGATGCAGATCGCAATCACCGCTGCAGGCTTCAGGCCGGCAGAGGCCGACAAGCTTCGCAGAGCGATGGCGACATTCAAGCGGACCGGTACGATCGGCGATTTCGAGAAGCGCTTCATCGAGGGAATGGTCGCAAAGAATTACGATCCCGAGTTCGCAAAGCAATGTTTCAATCAGATCAAAGGTTTCGGTGAATATGGCTTTCCGGAAAGCCATGCCGCATCCTTTGCGCTGCTCGTCTATGCCTCTTCATGGCTCAAGGCCTATTATCCCGATGTCTTCTGCGCGGCGATGCTGAATTCCCAGCCGATGGGGTTTTACGCGCCGGCTCAGCTGGTGCGGGATGCACGCGAACATGGGGTAAGGATCCTAGCGGTCGACATCAATGAATCCGACTGGGATTGTACTTTGGAAGAGGCTGCCTTCGACCGAAAGGCTGTCGATTTCCGGCATGGGCAGATGCGGGGGATCATCAAGACCCGGCATGCGGTGCGGCTGGGTTTCCGGCAGATCAAAGGTCTCTCGTCAGACGATATGAAACGGCTTGTCGACAATCGAGGGCAAGGATATCGTTCGGTGCGCGATCTCTGGCTGCGATCCGGTCTGCCGAAATCCGTCATCGAGCGACTGGCGGATGCGGATGCATTCCGATCCATCAATCTGTCGCGCCGCGAAGCGCTTTGGGCTGTGCGGGCACTGGATGTGAAGAGTGCGGCCGAAGAGCTGCCTCTTTTCGAACAGGTCCGTCATATCGACCTTCAGCCCGAACCCGCGGCGGTGCTGCCGGATATGCTGCCGGGCGAGCAGGTGATCGAGGATTATCGTTATCTCTCGCTGTCGCTGAAAGCGCATCCCGTCTCGTTTCTGCGGGAGGAATTGCGAAAGGCGGGCATCACACGCAATGTCGATCTTCTGACGGTGCCCAACGGGAAGAGAGTGACGATTGCCGGTCTGGTGCTGGTGCGGCAGCGCCCGGGTTCGGCCAAAGGCGTGATCTTCATGACGCTGGAGGACGAAACCGGCGTTGCCAATGCGATCGTCTGGAACAAGATGTTCGACAAATATAGGGCAGTCGTCATGGGGGCCCGGCTGGTGAAAATCCGCGGCAGGCTGCAAAGCCATAGCGGGGTGATCCATACGGTCGTCGAGCATATCGAGGACATGACGCCGGCGCTTGGCATCCTGCAACGCGAGGCCCGGCGTTTCGGCGCTTGTGAGCGCGCGGACGAGGTGCTGAGGCCGGGGGTCGACCCACGGCAGAGAAAATTTGCGACTGCGCAGGAGAAGGCGGAATTGGAAAGACGGATGAGTGCGGCGGGACGCCATGGCGGTGCGGCGGAAACCGCCGAGGTCATGCCGCGCGGGCGGAACTTTCATTGAACACGTCAAAGCGGCCGCTGACCGGGCACACCTTCATCATGCGCTCGCTGCAAAATTTCAGACAATCTGCAACAGCCCTCGTCCATCGCTTCCAATCGATGCAATCGGATTCGAATTTTTTCTTGACAGCCATCATCTTCTTTAGCAAAAAACACGATAGTCAGTGTCATGTTTGGAAATGAAGACGTGCTTGTCTGCAGCTGCAATTATATAACCGACAAGGAAATCCGGGAGGTTATCACCAACCTTCTCGACGAGGACTGTTGGCAGCTTATCGTACCTGCGAAGGTCTACCACGCCATGGAAAAACGCGGCCGTTGCTGCGGCTGCTTCCCCAATGTGGTCGATATCATCATCCAGACGACCGAGGAATATCACGCCCGTCGCCACTCGACGGAGACCGAAATATTTGATTTCATGTCACGCTTGAAACGATTCCATGAGGAAAACAGGAGAGCGGACATTGAAAGGCGACAAAAAGGTCATCGAGCGGCTTAACGAGGCACTGTTCCTCGAGCTCGGCGCGGTCAATCAATATTGGGTTCATTATCGGCTTCTCGAGGACTGGGGCTACACCAAGCTCGCCAAGAAGGAGCGCGCCGAATCCATCGAAGAAATGCACCATGCCGATCGGCTTGTTGCGCGCATCATCTTCCTCGAAGGCCATCCGAATCTGCAGACTCTGGCGCCTCTGCGCATCGGCCAGAATGTCAAGGAAGTGCTGGAAGCCGATCTTGCCGGCGAATATGACGCCCGCACGGCCTACAAGAAGTCGCGCGATATCTGTCACGATGCCGGCGACTACGTTTCCATGAAACTTTTCGAAGAACTGCTGGCGGATGAGGAAGGCCATATCGACTTCCTCGAAACGCAACTCGATCTGCTCGAGAAAATCGGCGAGAGCAAATACGGCCAGCTTAACGCCGATTCGGCCAACGAAGCCGAATAATTCGGACGGAAATGCCGGCCACTCCGCGCGGCTGGCATCTTCAATACACGTCTTCGCGCAAAAAGGCGCTCAGTCTTCCGACTGCAGCGCTGCCAGATGCCGGAACTCGGCGATCACCTGGTCGTAGACGGCGCGCTTGAACGGAACGATCAGACCGGGCAGTTCCTGCATCGGCTTCCATTCCCAGGCATCGAATTCCGGATCATGACCGCCGGGCGGCGGGTTGATGGCGATCTCGCTTTCGTCGCCCTCGAAGCGGAAGGCGAACCAGCGTTGCGTCTGGCCGCGGAATTTCCCTTTCAATCCGATGCCGATCAGCGCCGGCGGCAGATCATAGTTGATCCAGTCCCTTGCTTCGGCAAGCAAGGTCACCGTTCTGATCCCGGTTTCCTCGTAGAGCTCACGATAGGCGGCGTCCAAGGGATCCTCGCCCTTGTCGATGCCACCCTGGGGCATCTGCCACAGCTGCGGCGAGCCGTCATATTCGGAACTGCCGTCGGGGATCCGTCGCCCGGCCCAGACCAGGCCATCGCGGTTCAGGATCATGACGCCGACGCAGGGACGGTAGGGCAGATCCTCGGCTTTCACGGTCGCCTGGCTCATCTTCTTCTCCGTTCAGGAATTATCTCAGGGGCTTCTCGGGTCGTTGGAAAGCGCCGCGACGCCGACGATCTCGATGCCGCGCATGGATGCTTCCTCGCTCCATTTGGCGATAGCGTCGACACTTTCATCGAAAGCCGAGGCGATGCCGATCGCCTGGCCATTCTTGCGGGCGATGCGTTCGAGCTCGTCGAGCTTCTTCAGGATGGCGCTGATATCGAGCTGGCCGTCGAGCTGCAGGTCGGCAAAGGCATAGGGCAGTTCGGTGCCTTTGGCGACCGTCGCCGTTTTCGACTGCGCCGACGTGCCGTCGTCGAGGAACAGCAGGCCGCGCTTGCCGATATCGCGCATGACAGGTTCCATGGCGGCGGGGTCGGAGAGGAAACGGCCGCCGAGATAGTTCATGATGCCGGTGTAATTGGTGATCTCACCCATCGCCTTGTGCAGGTTCTCGATGTTGCGGGCCACCGGCTTCGAGGTCAGCAGCGTCTCCGGACCGGGATTATTGGCCGGATAATCAAATGGCTCGAGCGGCACCTGCAGAAGAATCTCGTGGCCGCCGCGGCGGGCCTCCTGCATCCAGCGCTGCAGGCTGTTGCCGCTTGCGGCAAAGGCGAGGGTGATTTCCTCCGGCAATTCGGCGATGGCGCGCTGCGTCCCCGTCTGGCTGAGGCCAAGGCCGCTGACGACGATGGCAATGCGGATGCCACGTGCGCCGGATGAGGGACGGGCATATTGGTCCATCGGCCGCCGGCCGTCGGGGCCGACGATCGGCAGCCTGCCAAAGGCGGTGTCTTCGAGCAGTGCTTCATTGGGTTGGGCTGCCATGCGCGGGTCCTGGCCGATCTGCATGGCATCGACCAGCACCGGTCCGCTGCCGTCGCGAGGGTGGGGACTGTATTTGGTGACGACGGAGCCATCACCGGTGATCATCTGTTCGACATTGGCGCCCGAGCGTGGATCGGCGCGGGGCATTCCGTCCGCCGCCTGGTCGGCAGCGGCCGTCGGCGGTTTGCCGGAAGCTTGGGTTGCGGCCTGTTCGGCCGTCGGCGGTTTGGCGCGCTCCAGCCCGTCGCCCCGAAAGGCGGTATAGAGAGAAAAGCCGCCTATCGCGAAAAGGCAGAGACTGGCAGCAATGCGGCCGAGGCGCAGCACGCCGGGACGCCGGCTGGCGGTTTTGCGGTTGCGCCCCAAAGGCGCATGCAGGTCCGTTCCCAATTTTCTCGCCCGCTCCAAAACCGGGAAACAGCATAAAGGGTCAAGGCCGGGCGAGTGCCCGGCCTTGCGACGATCGATTACTTGGCGACGACGGCCTTATCAGGGTTCGGCGGGAAGGCCGGATCGGTCTTCTTGCCGCGCAGAAGGTCGAGCGCGTAGTTCAACTGAACGTCATCCTTCGGATCCGGCGGCACGTAGGCAACGGAGCCCGAACCTTCATCGGTTTCGCTCTGACCCTTGATGTGGCCGCGCAGGCTGGATTCGCCTTCGGTCACCATCTTGCCCTGCAGTTCTTCCGGCAGCGGCTCTTCGACCTTGATGTCAGGCGTGATGCCGGTGCCCTGGATCGAGCGGCCCGACGGTGTGTAGTAGAGTGCCGTGGTCAAGCGCAACGCGCCGTTCTCGCCAAGAGGGATAATCGTCTGGACGGAACCCTTGCCGAAGGAACGGGTGCCGAGAACGGTGGCGCGGCGCAGATCCTGAAGCGCGCCGGCAACGATTTCCGATGCGGAGGCCGAACCGCCGTTGATCAGCACGATGACCGGCTTGCCGTCAGTCAGGTCGCCCGGGCCGGCATTGAAGCGGCGGGTTTCATCGGGATTGCGGCCGCGGGTCGAAACGACCTCGCCGCGCTGCAGCAGGGCATCAGAGACATTGATCGCCTGGTCGAGCAGGCCGCCCGGATTAAGGCGCAGGTCGAGGACGTAGCCCTTCAGCTTGTCGGCCGGAACGGTGTCCTTGATCTTCTTGATCGCCTTTTCCATGTCGGGATAGGTCTTCTCGGTGAAGGAGATGATGCGGAGGTAACCGACATCGTCCTCGACGCGTGATTTGACCGCCTGGACGGCGACGACGTCACGGACGATCGTCAGCTCGATCGGCTTGTCGGCGCCCTTGCGGATCAGCGTCAGCTTGATCGGCGTGTTGACGGCGCCACGCATCTTCTCGACCGCGTCTTCCAGCTTCAGGCCGCGCACGGACTGGCCGTCGATCTCGGAGATGTAGTCGCCAGCGAGAACGCCGGCCTTGGCGGCGGGCGTATCGTCGATCGGGGTGATGACCTTGACGAGCTCGTCTTCCATCGTGACTTCGATGCCGAGGCCGCCGAACTCACCCTTGGTCTGGGTGCGCATGTCCTCGGCGTCCTTCGCATTCATATAGCTCGAATGCGGATCGAGCGAGGAAAGCATGCCGTTGATGGCATTCTCGATCAGCTTGTCTTCGGCCGGCGGCGTGACGTACTGCGCACGCACGCGTTCGAAGACATCGCCAAATACCGAGAGTTCCTTATATGTAGAGGATCCGGCCGCTTCTGCCGGCACACCTGCCGAGTAAATGACGCTCATCGCGGTCGCACCCATCAATGCGCCGACCAGAACAAGAGAAGCCCTACGAATCATTGCGTGCCTTTCCAGTGTCCTTGGCGGTCCACCACGGTCGGGAATCGACCGGTTTACCGTCTTTTCGAAATTCAATGTAAAGCGTTGGCCGGTCCGTTTCCAGCGCCAATGCAGTTGCGCTTGCCACTCTTTTCGCCCCCATCACGGCGAGCGGCTCGCCGGCGAAAACGAATTTTCCCTGACGGGTATTGATCGTATCCATTCCCGAGAGAACCAGGTGATATCCGTCGCCCGCATCAAGAATGATCATCTGGCCGTAACTGCGGAAAACGCCGGCGAAAACCACCAAGCCATCTGCAGGCGCCGTCACCACTGTCTCCGGGTTGGTGGCGACGGTCATTCCCATGGCTTCGTGCCCGGTGCCGTCGGCGTCGCCGAACTGGCGCAGGATGTCGCCTGCCACGGGCAGCTCCAATTTGGCCCTCAATTCTCCGAAGGGATATGCGGGCGCAATGCGGTTTTTATCGGGCACGCCACTGTCGGCCAGAGCCCGCGCCTGAGCCCGCTGTTCGTCGGTCAGGAGCTTGCGGTTCTCCTCGGCCTGGCGGGCGGCGGCAGCCGCATCGCGCACGGAAGCGATCTCGGATTCCATCGACGCGACGAGGCCTTCCAGGCTGGTCGCCTTGCCCGCCAGCTCCTCCGAACGTTTCCTTTCGGCGGCCAGTTCGGCGGCGTTGCTGCGGCTGAGCTTGTCGTTTTCGGCAAGCAGCAGGTCCATGCGGCGCTCTTCCTCGATGCCATCGGTCATCGTCGCCGTCAGGCCGGCCTTTTCGGCCGCACTTGCCGTCTGCAGGGCGGCAAGGCTTGCAAGGTCTGCCGCGAGCTTGTCGGTTTCCTTGCGGATGCCGGGCACGACGGCGCCGAGAAGGATGGCGCTGCGCACGGAAGCGAGCGCGTCATCGGGAGTGACGAGCAAGGCTGGGGGCGGGTTGCGGCCCATGCGCTGAAGTGCTGCCAGTACCTCGGCCAGCAGGCCGCGGCGCTCATGCAGCGAACGGCGGATGCCATCCTGCTTGACGCCGAGATCGGCCAGCTTCTTCTCGCTTTCGAGGATCTGCTTTTCGAGCCCCTTGCGGCGGGCGGCGGAATCGATCAGCGCCTGGCGGATGCTCTCCGTGCTTTTTTCCAGATTGGCGATGCTTTGCTGGAGTTCGCTCACCTTGTCCGAGGAAAGACTGATGGATTTCGCCAGGGTTTCGAGCTCGGCGCGGGTCTGATCGCGTTTGGCGGCAAGTTCAGCGGCCGGATCGGGTGGCGGCGGCTCGGCTGCGGGCGGCTGCGCTGCAGATTGCGCCGCTTCCGGCGCGGCTTCCTGCGCCCGGACGGTGAAGGTGTTACCTGATACGACGATGACGGCGATACCAAAACCGGCCGCAAGGGCCGGCAGGATCATGCGGTGTCGCCTGGTTGGTGTCGTCGTCATGCGTGTCGGGGCACTCTTTCAAATCGCGCGGAGACTAAGCTGATTTGGCACGCTTTGCCAGAAAGTTCGCAGGCGAACGGCAGGCCAGGCGAAACACGGCTGCGTGACAATGCGACGCATCGTCAAAGGCTTGAGTTCCACGTGGAACACGTCAGACGCGATGATAGGGATGGCCGGACAGGATGGTGACGGCGCGATAGAGCTGCTCGGCGATCAGCGTGCGGACGAGCTGGTGCGGCCAGGTCATTTTGCCCAGGCAGAGTGTGGCGTCGGCCCGATTGTAGAGCGCGGGATCGAGGCCGTCGGCGCCACCGATCGCGATCATCAGCTCACGCTTGCCCTGGTCGCGATAGGCGCCGAGCAGATTTGCGAAGGCTTCGCTGTCGAGCGCCTTGCCGCGTTCGTCGAGAAGAATGAGGACGCTGCCTTCGGCAAGCGATTTCAACAGCATCGCCGCCTCCTCGCGTTTGCGGGTCTCCGCATTGGAAGCGCGGCTTTCGGCAACCTCGGCGATACGGGCAAGTTCGAGGCCGACCGCAGGGCCGGCCTTGGCGAAACGATCAAAATAGCGGGCCGCAAGATCCTTTTCGGGGCCGGATTTCAGCCGTCCCACCGCAAAAAGACCAACTCGCATTCACCCGCTCCCGCTTATGAGGCATCCGCGGCGCACAAAGCGCGCCCCCTGGCCGGCTTACAATGGTTCCCGGCCAGTCAATGCCACTCTCAGGTACCGGTCAGAATGCCGGCCCCGGCTGTCAGTGGCGTGTTTCTTCATCCATGTCAGGAGCCGCCCACATCTTTTCGATGTTGTAGAACTCTCGGATTTCAGGACGGAACACATGCACGATAATGTCACCGGTGTCGATCAGGATCCAATCGCCGCCCTCCTGACCTTCGACGCGGGCCGTACCGAAGCCTTCGTCCTTCAGATCGGTGAGCAGGTGGTCCGAGATCGCCATGACATGCCTGTTCGAACGGCCGGAGACGACGATCATGTAGTCTCCCAGCGCCGATTTTCCGGCAATGTCGATAGTGACGATATCTTCAGCTTTGGAGTCCTCAAGGCTGGCGAGGACGGCTTCTAAGGCGCGGGCAGCGGCATCGGCGCCACGTTCTGCGCTCTTCGGGACAACGGCGAGCGTTTTTCCCTTGGCGTGTACTGTTGTCAGTGCTTTCCCTTTCCTGGAATGACAAACCATGCACAACACGAAATCCGATCACGACCGGATATGGTTAAGATAGGCATCAAACCATTAATGTTTCAAGACGTGCTAACGTACGGAGCGGCGGAAAATCCGATCTGGCGACCGAATTGAACTATATTGCTGCCCCGCTGCTTGTCGGCGCGGTGTACAGTTTTCAGGCCGGAGCGTAAAGTGCGGGAAATTCCACCATCTGCAGATTCGAATGACCGATCCGGCCGCAAAACCACTCGTTCCCATCTTGCGAATCAGCTTCCCGGATGAGGATCGGCTCGGACGCGGCAAGATGGAGCTGCTGGAACATATCCGCGCAACCGGATCGATCTCCGCAGCAGGGCGGGCGATGGATATGTCCTATCGCCGCGCATGGCTGCTGGTCAGCGAGATGAACCGGATGTTCTGCGAACAGGTGGTGGAATCACAACGCGGCGGCCAGAAGGGCGGCGGTGCGGCGCTGACGCCGTTCGGCGAGCAACTGCTGGCGCGGTTTCGGCGGATGGAAAGCATTTTGCAAGCGAGCCTTGCCGAGGACCTTGCCTGGCTCGAGGCAAAGCGTAACCCGCGGCGGGATGGGCACGGCTAAGCCTCTAGAGCTTGATGCCGAAAAGTGTGAGCGGTTTTCGGACGACATCATGCTCTAAACCTTTAATTTAGAACAGGATTCAGATTTTAGGCCGACTAGGCCTAAAATCATCCTGTTCTAGGGCAACCGTCTTGATGACGGCGAAGACAATCTTGCCGGGTCGAAGGTCGAGGCGCTCGCAGGAGAGCGCGGTGACGCGCGAGAGGATGCTATCGCCGCCGCAGTCGAGCCGGATTTCAACCGTTCCGTCCGCATCCTGAAATAGCTGTTCGATCCTGCCTTCAACAATGTTGAGGGCACTGAGCCCCTCCGGTCTTGCCGTCGCCAGCATGACGTCGCGCGATGGGATGCGGATGCGGACCGGACTGCCGGGCGAGAGTGCCGCGCCGGGAATATGCAGCCGACCGGATTTGAGGGCGACGGTCGAGAGATGGTGCCGTGCGTCGAAGCTTTCGACGATGCCTTGCAGCAGCGCCCCCGCCTCTTTCCGGTCGAAGGCCGCAGAGGCGCGGCTCAAAATGTCGACGGCCGGGCCGACCGCCTCCACCCTGCCATCGCGCATGACCACCACTTTGTTTGCGAGCCGCGCCACCTCGGCGATCGAATGGCTGACATAGACGATCGGGATTTCGGTCTGATCCCGCAATCGCTCGAGATAGGGCAGGATCTCGGCCTTGCGCGCCTCGTCGAGGGCGGCCAGCGGCTCGTCCATCAACAGCAGCCGGGGCGAGCAGAGAAGGGCGCGGCCGATCGCGACCCGCTGCTTCTCGCCGCCGGAAAGTTTTGCGGGGCTGCGATCCAGCAGCGTCTCGATGCCGAGCAGGTCGACGACGTGATCGAAGCTCTCGCCGCCTGCAGGTCTTGGCGCGAACCAGCGGCCGTAGGAAAGATTGGCGCGGACGCTAAGATGCGGGAACAGCCGCGCCTCCTGGAAGACATAACCGAAATGACGGCGGTGTTTCGGAACGAAGCGGCCGGCTTTGGTTTCGGTCAGGGTTTCGCCGTCAAGGATAACGCGGCCCTCGTCCGGACGGGCGAGGCCGGCGATGATGCGGATCAGTGAGGTCTTGCCGGAGCCGGAGCGTCCGAACAGCGCGGTCACGCCGCCTTCGGATGTGAAGGCGGCGTCGAGAAGAAAGGCGCCGAGCCTCTGTTTTGCCTCGACGATCAACGTCATTCCGGATCAATCCTTCGGCCGGCGAAACGCGCGAGGAACTCGGAGGCGAGCAGGGCGGTCATGGAAATGAGGACGGCGACGAGCGTCAGCCGCAGCGCGCCGGCATCGCCGCCCGGCACCTGGGTAAAGGTGTAGATGGCAGATGACAAGGTCTGGGTCTCGCCGGGAATGTTGGAGACGAAGGTGATCGTCGCGCCGAATTCGCCCATCGCCTTGGCGAAGGAAAGGATCATGCCGGTGATGATGCCGGGCAGGGTCAGTGGCAGCGTGACCGTCAGAAAGACCAGGATCGGGCCGGCCCCCAGCGTTCCGGCCGCCTCCTCGAGCTTGCGGTCGACCGCCTCGATCGACAGACGGATGCTGCGCACCATCAGCGGAAAGGCCATGACGGCGCAGGCGAGTGCCGCACCCGTCCAGCGGAAGGAAAAGACGATGCCGAAATGCTGATCGAGCAGGCTGCCGATCGGGCCGCGGCGGCCGAACAGGATGAGAAGAAGAAAACCGGTGACAACAGGGGGCAGGATCAGAGGCAGGTGAACGATGCCATTCAACACCGACTTGCCCCAGAAGCGGCCCCGGGCAAGCAGCAGGGCGACGAGGATGCCAAAGGGCAGGCTCGCCAGCATGGCGACGACCGAGACGCGCAGGCTGAGCAGGATCGCCGTCCATTCTTCATCGCTCAGGCCGAACATATCCAAACGCAGTTGTCTCCCTGGAAAATCCGGTCACCCGATTGCCCCTCATCCGCCTGCCGGCACCTTCTCCCCGCTTGCGGGGCGAAGGGGAGCAGCCGCAACCCTTCCGTCTCTTGCCAACGTGTCGCTGGGCACGTCCCCTCGCCCCGTTTACGGGGAGAGGGTTAGGGTGAGGGGCGGCTTCACGCTAAGCTGTCACTATCGATTCCGCAATCAATTCAGCCCATCATTTCAAGACAGTAAATCCCTGCGCCGTGAAGAAGCCGGCTGCCTTATCGGATTTCAGGAAGTCGAGATAGGCTGCGGCGTCCGGGTTCCTGCTCTCGGCAAGAATTGCGACCGGATAGATGATCGGCGGGTGGGAATCGGCGGGGAAGGTGCCGACGATGGCGACACCCTTATCGGCCGTCGCGTCGGTCTGGTAGACGATGCCATAGGGCGCCTCGCCGCGGGAGACCAGGGCAAGGGCGGCGCGCACGCTTTCGGCGCCGGCGACCTTGGTTTCGACCGATGTCCAGACACCGAGCTTTTCGAGCGCGGCCATGGCGTATTTGCCGGCCGGAACCGATTTCGGCTCACCCATCGCCAGCTTGCCGTCACCGAGCAGACCGGCAAGATCGAAGCCCTGCTTGATCTCGACCGGCTTGGCCTTGTCCTTTTCGGCAACGAGCACGATCCGGTTTCCAAGCAGGTTCGTGCGGCTGTCGGCCTTGATCAGATTCTTCTTGGCAAGGTAATCCATCCAGTCGAGGTCGGCCGAGATGAAGATATCGGCAGGGGCCGCGTTTTCGATCTGTTTCGCGAGCGCGCCGCTTGCCGCATAGGAAGTAACGGCTTGCTTGCCGCTTTCCTTCGCCCAGGCGGCATTGGCGGCATCGAGCGCGTCCTTGAGGCTTGCTGCGGCAAAGACAGTCAGCTTTTCGGCGGCTTCTGCCTTAGTCGGCAGCGCTGCCGCGCCAAGCCAGGAAGCCGCGATCGCGGCGGTTGTCAGTTTCATCCATTGGCGGCGGCTGTGCATGATTCCTTCCCGCGGTTCGAAATATCTTCATGGATATAACGGCGCTTGGGTTCTGGCCAGAGATATATCCAAGGAAATATAACCCTGTTGTCTGGAGATGAGGATCCACGCGTTCTTGAAGCGCATGGCTGTTCCTAGAGTAGGAGATTCGGCGGTAACGCCTTTGCCTGGGAAAGCCGACGACTGACCACCAGACCGGCCGTGACAATGGCCATTTTCGTTCCGCCTTGCTGATAAAATCGGCAACAGTCGAAGCCTCTCGGCCTCAGTGTTGCATCGTCAGCATTGCTGCATTGCACAAATCGATATTCATCTTCCGGCGGAATATGGTACAACACACTCATCGACACGGCTTCTCCTCCTCCCATAGCCGTTCGATCGGGTCGACAACACTCCTCCTCCCAGTTGTCGATCGAGTTTATAAGCCCGACGGATCCTCCCCCGTCGGGCTTTCTCGTTTCCGGGATTTCCCTAAAAATCAGTCTATTCGGCGCTGTCCGGTTGCGCGCCGTTGCGGATTGCCGTCGAGCTCAGGCCGGACCGTGGTCCGTGGATGAAGGTCCAGGCCGGTGCCCGCTTCTTCCAGAGCACGCGCGCGTCATCCTCGTCGACGCGGGCAAAATCGAAGGTCCGCGTCATCTTCGAGGAGAGGTAGGAGAGTGTCGCGCCCGGCCGGTCGATCACGGCGATCGGGAAAGTGCGGGCGATCTCCTGCCACTTCTGCCATTTGTGAAAGGTCTGCAGGCTGTCGGCGCCCATGATCCAGATGAAATGTACATGCGGATTGCAGGCCTTGATGCGGGCAAGCGTATTGGCGGTGTAGCTGACGCCGAGCGCCTGTTCGAAAGCGGTGACCTTGATGCGCGGATCGGCGGCGATACGTTCGCTTTCGGCAATGCGTTCGGCAAGCGGTGCGAGCTGGTTGCGGCTCTTCAATGGATTGCCCGGGGTCACCATCCACCAGAGCTGGTCGAGGCCGAGCCGCTTGATTGCGATCTCGGCAACAAGCGCGTGGCCCTGATGCGGCGGGTTGAACGAACCGCCGAACAGGCCGACGGCCATGCCGCGTTCGCTGTGCGGCATGCGGAGGTAGCGCCGATCCAGATTTTCTGTCGTCACGTCAAGGTCGGGTCTGTCCGGCACCGCGCACCCGGTATTTGAAGGAGGTGAGCTGCTCGACGCCGACGGGGCCGCGCGCATGCATCTTGCCGGTGGCGATGCCGATCTCCGCGCCCATGCCGAACTCACCGCCATCGGCAAATTGCGTCGAGGCATTGTGCAGCAGGATCGCCGAATCGACTTCGGTGAAGAAACGCTCGACCACCGCCGGGTCCTCTGCGATCACGGCCTCGGTGTGGTTCGACGAATAGGTCTGAATATGGGCGATCGCGCCCGATATGCCGTCGACGACCGCGACCGAAATGATCGCGTCGAGATATTCGGTCGTCCAGTCCTCCTCGGTCGCCGGCTTGATGCCGGGAGCGACCTTCAGCACCGTCGCGGAGCCGCGGATCTCGCAGCCTGCTTCGGTGAGAACCTCAAGCAGCGGCGTCAGATGCGTGCCGATCGCGGCACCGTCGACGAGCAGGGTTTCGGCCGCGCCGCAAATGCCGGTGCGGCGCATCTTGGCATTGACGACGATCTGCTTCGCCATCTCGATATCGGCGGAGGCATCGACATAGATGTGGCAAAGACCTTCGAGATGGGCAAAGACCGGCACGCGGGCCTCGCTCTGCACGCGGGCCACCAGGCTCTTGCCGCCGCGCGGCACGATGACGTCGATCGCGCCGTCCAGGCCGCGCAGCATGGCGCCGACGGCAGCGCGATCGGTGACCGGAACCAGCTGGATAGCATGCTCTGGAAGGCCGGCGGCCTTCAGGCCCTCAACCAAGCAGTCATGGATAGCCTGCGATGAACGGCGCGAATCCGAGCCGCAGCGCAGGATCACGGCATTGCCCGCCTTGAGGCAAAGGGCGCCGGCATCGGCGGTGACGTTCGGCCGGCTTTCGAAGATGACGCCAATGACGCCGAGCGGCGTGCGGACGCGCTCGATCTTCAGGCCGTTCGGCCGATCCCAGGCGGCGATGACTTCGCCGACCGGATCGGCAAGGGCGGCGATGGCGCGGATTCCCTCGGCCATCTCGGCGACGCGCTTGTCGTTCAGCGTCAGCCGGTCGACGAAGGAGGCGAGCATCTCGCTGCCTTCGATGTCCTTCAGGTCCTTGGCGTTCTCGGCAAGGATATGCGCCTTGTTCGCGAGGATCGCGTCGGCCATGGCATTCAAGGCGCTGTTCTTCGCCTCGGTGGACGCAGAGCCCAACGGTCGCGCGGCAGCCTTGGCCTTGCGGCCGATGTCGATCATCAGCGCGTCAATGTCAGGGCTTAGCGCAACGGTATCAAGCATAGCTCGCGTCCTTTTTCTGCCTTTCCGATTTCTGTCTGATCTGTGCGGTCATCACCATGTCGTCGCGATGGACCATGGCGGCGCGCCCGGCATAGCCTAGGATTGCCGCGATTTCGGCCGACTTGCGGCCGGCGATCCGACGGGCGTCCTCGGCATCGTAGCTCACCAGACCGCGGGCGATCTCGCGACCTTCAGGGCCGATGATCGCCACCGTGTCGCCACGGCTGAAGAGGCCGGAAACGCTGCGCACACCGGCGGGAAGCAGGCTCTTGCCGGCCCCGAGGGCGGTGACGGCGCCGTCATCGACATGCAGTTCTCCGGCCGGCTGCAACTGCCCGGCAATCCAGGTTTTGCGGGCGGTCACCGGCGTGCCCGACGGCGCGAACCAGGAGGAGCGGGCGCCGTTTTCGATCGCCGACAGCGGGCTATCGGTCTTGCCGGAGGCAATGATCATGGCACAGCCCGAGGTCGTGGCGATCTTGCCGGCATCGATCTTGGTGCGCATGCCGCCGCGTGAAAGCTCGGAAGCGGCGCCGCCGGCCATCGCCTCGATGTCAGGGGTGATTTCGGCGATCGTCTCCAGGAAGGCCGCATTCGGATCGAGATGCGGCGGAGCGGTATAAAGGCCGTCGATATCGGAGAGAAGGATCAGCAGGTCGGCGCCAGTCATGGTCGCGACGCGGGCCGCCAGCCGATCATTGTCGCCATAGCGGATTTCGCTGGTCGCGACCGTATCGTTCTCGTTGATAATAGGCACGGCGCCGATTTTCAAAAGCTGGTTGATGGTGGCGCGCGCATTGAGATAGCGGCGGCGCTCTTCGGTATCGCCGAGCGTCAACAGGATCTGGCCGGCGACGATTTCGTCGCGCGACAGGCTTTCCGACCAGGCACGCGCGAGCGCGATCTGGCCGACGGCAGCGGCCGCCTGGCTTTCCTCGAGCTTCAGCGCGCCGGAAGGCAGGTCGAGCACCGAGCGGCCGAGCGCGATCGCGCCCGAGGAAACGACGAGCACATCGATCCCCTTGGCCTTCAGCCCCGCAATGTCGGCACACATGGCATGGAGCCAAGCCTTTTTCAGCCCGGCCTTGCGGTCGACCAGGAGGGCCGAGCCGATCTTGATGACGATGCGGCGGTAGCGGCCGAGCGGCTTACGGCTGGTCATCGGCCTCATCCTCGCCCTCGTCGGAGACGATCATGTCGCGATGCCTGAGCTTCGGCACCTTGACCGGCTTTTCCTCGGCATTTTCTTCGACGATGATATCGCGCAGCGCCCGTAGCACCTCGGTCATGCCCTTGCCGGTGACGGCCGAAATCAGGAACGGCGTCTTGCCGCAGGCCTTGGCCAGCTCTTTCGTCTTCTTTTTCAGTTCGGCCTCGTCGAGCACGTCGATCTGCGAGAGTGCCACGATCTCCGGCTTGTCGGTGAGATCGTTGCCATAGGCTTCGAGCTCGTGTTTGACCGTCTTATAGGCTTTGCCGACCTTTTCCTCCTGCGCGGAGACGAGGTGCAGCAGCACGCGGGTGCGCTCGACATGGCCGAGGAACCGATCGCCGATGCCTACACCTTCATGGGCGCCTTCGATCAGGCCGGGAATGTCGGCCAAGATGAATTCCCGTTCGTCGATGGTGGCGACGCCGAGATTGGGATGCAGCGTGGTGAAGGGATAGTTGGCGATTTTCGGCCGGGCGCGGGTGACGGACGCGAGGAAGGTCGATTTGCCGGCATTGGGCAGGCCGACGAGGCCGGCATCGGCAATCAGCTTCAGGCGCAGCCAGATGGTCTTTTCCTCGCCGGGCAGGCCGGGATTGGCCCAATCCGGCGCCTGATTGGTCGAGGTCTTGAAATGGGCGTTGCCGAAGCCGCCGTTGCCGCCACGGGCGAGGCAGTAACGCTGGCCTTCGACGGTGAGGTCGCAGATCAGCGTTTCCCGGTCTTCCTCGAAGATCTGGGTGCCGACAGGGACCTTGAGCGTCACGTCACTGCCATTGGCGCCGGTGCGGTTCCTGCCCATGCCATGGGTGCCGATCGTCGCCTTGAAATGCTGCTGGTAGCGGAAATCGATCAGCGTATTGAGGCCGTTGACGGTTTCCACCCAGACATCGCCGCCGCGTCCGCCGTCACCGCCATCGGGGCCGCCGAACTCGATGAATTTCTCGCGCCGGAAGGAGACGCTGCCCGCGCCGCCGTCTCCGGATCGGATATAGACCTTTGCTTCGTCGAGAAATTTCATTTTACTTCCAGTATCCGGTGGCAGTTGGACGGCCCGTCTTGGCCCATTCGATATAGGCGGTTCCGACGGAGGTCAAAGATTATCGTGAATTTTGCGAGCTATAACATACAGTACGGCTTCGGTCTCGACGGCAGATACGATCTCGCGCGCATTGCCCGGAGCCTCGAAGGCGCCGACATCATCGCGCTGCAGGAGGTGACCCGCGGCTTCTCGCGCAACGGCTTTGCCGACATGGTGGCCGACATCGCCGCCTTCTTTCCCGACCATTTCTGGGTGTATGGGCCGGCCTGCGACCTGCATGTCGAGGCTGATCGCAGCAAGCCCGCGCAGGCACCCGGCACCCGCTTCCAGTTCGGCAATATGGTGCTGTCGCGCTGGCCGATCGCCTCGACCCGGACGCTGCTTCTGCCGCGCAGCCGCACGATGGGCAAGATCAACCCGCAGCGCGGCGCGACCGAGGCTGTCATCACAGTGCCCGAGGGCGCGATCCGCGTCTACTCCGTCCATCTCGACCACGTTTCTCCAGACGAACGCATCCGCCAGCTGCAATTTTTGAACGCGCATATCAATGCTTTCGTCCAGGAGGGCGGGTCGCTGACCGGGGCGGCCGAATTCGATCTGCCGGAACCGCCGCTGCCGGAGGATTACGTCATCATGGGCGATTTCAACATGGAGCCGGAATCGCCGGAATATAGCGCGCTTGCCGGTGCTGCCGGCGGATATTACGGCCGGGTCGCCCGGATCGGCACGCCGGTCGACGCCTTTGCGACGCTCGAAGCCTACCGCCCCGAGAGCTACAGCTGGATGGACCCCGAGGATCACGGCAAACGCATGCATCTCGATTATTGCTTCGTCAGTTGCGGCCTCGTGAGCCGGTTGAAATCCGCCCGGATCGACACGCAATCCGTCGGCTCCGATCATTTCCCGCTCTGGGTCGAGGTCGGCGATTGACCGAGACGCCGCCGGTGGCGGCGTCTCCCTTCCTTCGATTAGGCAACCTTCCGTGGCTGCAGCATGCCCGGCTGCAGTACGGTTTCGATGTGCGAAACCATGGTATTGCGGGCGAAACAATAGATTTCGCCGCAACCCGTCATGCGGAAACCGAGCTTCTCCTGCAGTCTCAGCGACGCCGGATTGTCGGCGAAGACGCCGGAATGGATCGGCGTCTCCGGCATGCGGCGCGAGAAGCGCTCGATGATCGCCGCCACCGCCTCGCTCATATAGCCGCGCCGCCAGTAGTAGCGGTTCAGCCAGTAGCCGAGGTGCCAGCGGCCGTGGCGCAGCTCGATCGAGACGTTGCCGATATGGACATCGTCCTGACCGGTGATCGCCAGGGGCCAGTCGGGCAGGGTGCCCGAGGTGACCGGGATTAGCCAGTCCAGCGCATCCTGCCGGTCGAAGGGCGCGGGAACGCGGGACAGCATGCGTGTGACCGCGAAATCAGAAAGCGATTCCGCGATCGCAGGCGCATCGCTCAGCCTGTGGGGGCGGAGCGTCAGCCGCGATGTCGAGATGACAGGCGCGGGGCCGGGCATCATCGGTCTGGTTTCCGGCCTTTGCAGCGCGGTCGTGCTCATGCGATGTTCCCCCAGCTTCTCAGCGACATCCAGGTCTTGCGGTCGAGCCTGTACCATTCCACAGGCACGTTGCTGCCAAGCGCCAGCGAGGCGGCAAGCCCCGAACCCTGGAACTGGAAGCCGCACTTCTGGATGACACGCCGGGAGGCGACGTTCATCACCCTGCAGCGGGCGTCGATCTGGTCGACGTCCTGACGGGTCCTGAACACCATATCGACCAGGGCATGGCAGGCCTCGGTTGTATAACCCTGGTTCCAATAGGGCTCACCCAGCCAGTAACCGATCTCGACGGTCTTGCCGTCGGTATGCGGTTCGACGCCGCAGCAGCCGATAAAGGCGCCGTTTTCGGCTTTGGTGATCGCATAGACGCACTTGCCGATCTCGCCATTTCGCGTACGCCAAACAAAGTCGGCGGCATCATTGGCGGTATAGGGGTGCGGCATACGCGATACCATGGTGGCGACTTTGGCGTTGTTGGCGAGATGGGCAAGGGCGTCGATGTCTTCTTCGTGGGGCGCGCGCATGACGAGCCTTTCCGATAACAAGACAGGGCAATCGGTCCTTAACCGCTCCGGCCTCAGCCGTTCTATGGGAGACCGCTGGTCTTCCCGGGGAGACCGTGATTGGTCTGCCCTCAACAATTCGCCTTGCATGTTCAGTCCTCCTGTTTGGACAAAGAAAAAGGGGAGATGGCGCCCCATCTCCCCTGTTTTCTGGACTGAACCTGGTACGGCCAGCCGGGTCGATGAGACGCCGGCTGTTTTTGAGCGCTACCGGCTTATTCCGCTGCTTCCGCTTTCGGCATGACAGACACGTAGACGCGACCGTTGGCCTTCGTTCGGTAGTTCACATTGCCGGCGGTAAGCGCAAAAATCGTGTGATCCTTGCCGAGGCCGACGTTGGAACCCGGATGCCACTGCGTACCGCGCTGACGCACGATGATGTTGCCTGCGATGACGGCTTCGCCGCCGAACTTCTTCACGCCAAGGCGCTTGGATTCGGAATCGCGACCGTTGCGCGAGGAACCGCCAGCTTTTTTGTGTGCCATTGGAGTTCTCCTTTAAACCTTGTCCCGTTGATCTTACTTGGCAGCCACGATGTCCGTGATACGGACGACCGTGTGATGCTGACGATGGCCGCGCGAACGCTTCGAATTCTGACGGCGGCGCTTCTTGAAGGCGATGACCTTCTTGCCGCGGTTCTGTTCGACGACTTCTGCCTTGACAGAGGCGCCGGTAACGAAGGGCGCACCGATCGCAGCGTCGGCGCCTTCGCCGATCACGAGCACTTCGGTGAATTCAATGGAGTCGCCAGCGACAGCTTCGAGCTTTTCGATGGTCAGCACGTCATTGGCTGCCACTCGGTACTGTTTACCGCCGGTCTTGATGACTGCGAACATTTTTTATCCTTTCATGTTCGTTCCGGCGCTCCCCGCTATTCCGCAGGTGGCCGTCTTTTTATCAGTCCAGGTTAAGCAGGGATTTCAGGGGTCTAGCCCGGAATTCTGGTCTGCCGGTGAACCCCGCGCGAGCGCAAGGCGGGCAAGGGGCGGATTACTCCACTCCTATTGCGGATGCGGGATACGCGAGTGACGAAAAGGTGTCAAGGCAAAAGGATGGAAAAGCTTGAGATTTCGGCTTGCCAACCTGTCATATGCTCGTTATGAGAACGCCCGCGCCGAACAAGCGCCGACCTGACCGCGGAGAGGTGGCAGAGTGGTCGAATGCACCGCACTCGAAATGCGGCATACCTGCAAGGGTATCGTGGGTTCAAATCCCACCCTCTCCGCCATGGTCCCGCGATTGCGTTCAGGAAACACAGTAACGGCACTTTCCGGAAGCAGGGCCAGCGCGGCAGACAACAGGTCGAGCAGTTGGAGCACGGTTTTCGCCGCAGAATCGCGTCGCCGCCGTCTGGCAGCATTCAGGCGAATCCAATCTGCACAGGTTCGCCGTCGCTTTCTCTGCTTGAGTTCCCTGTCCATGCGCGACCTCCTCAATCCTTTCGGAAAGGATGAGGCAGCAGGAGGACCGGCGCAAATGTGAAAAGGAAGTCTCGTCCTTCCCACTCAAGGATTCGATATTGAATTTAAATGGGTAGAACCCGTCAGGGCCGAATACCCCGACGGCATGCACTGGCGTACGAATTTGAGCAAGCACCGATTTTCGAGAGAACCCCGTCCAAATGAGGGGGAAACTACGAAGCCACTGAAACCAGGCCGTTAAGAAATCGGTCATACTTTCAATCCGACGAACAGCGAGAGGGTATGATGAGTCCAGCATCGAAACTGCAGTATGGCGAACGCTTCGGCGATGACGTCAAGAAAATCGTGCGCTCGGCGCTCTCCATTGCCTCGGTCTCGTCCGAAGCTGAGGTTGCCTCGGCCCGCTATGCGCGATGGTTCCGGGGAGAGACTGGCGAGACCGTGCCTATGGCAACATCGGCCAAGAAGTTCCACCGGATCACGACGGACATGGCTGCGGCCGAAGTCATCGCAGCGACAAAAGAAAACCTGTCCATTCTCGGTGGCGATGCAAGCGATCTGTTCACCTCGAAGCTACCTACGGGGCACCGAATGCGGAAAGCCATCCGCCCAACCATCCTGCCGAACGCGCCGCATCTGGGAGCCTGTAAGTTCGGGGAGATTGTGACTGGTCGCAGCCAGGATGTCTTCGCAGTAACGCAGTTATTTATCGCGAACTTCGATGGCGACATCGACACCACCGCCGGAAGCGCAAACCTCTACAAGCCCCGAAGCCAGGATTTCGACCAGATGTTCTTCGGCCTTCACCTAATATTGGGCCGCGATGGGAATCTGCTTGGCTTCAATCCAACGCTTGGTAACAAAGGCGTGTCTTTCAAGACGAAAGACATCACCGCCGCGCTCTACAATGTTGCATCGGTAAGCACTGGCCTGTCCATGGAAGACCTCCAGGCGCGGGCAGCGGTTAACCGGCGGTAGCCAGATAGACTAGTTGCTCTCCTTCTCCCTACGGCCGACCTGGGTGGCGACGAGCTTTGCCACCAGATGGACGAGGTTCTTCGCCTCAAATCGGTTTTTCAGCTTGTCTATTCGGTGCTCGATCGTTCTTGGCGATAGGTGCAGAACCTCGGCGATTTCTTTCGTGGTCTGCCCTTCGATAAGAAGCTGGATGATATTGTCGTCCGTGATGTCGGTCTTTGCCTCCCGTGTAGGTGAGACGAAGAATCGCCCTTCGACGAGGCTGATGCACCAGGCGGGTTTTCCATTGCCTTTCTGCGGCAGGATAAGGCGTTCGTAGCCTATCCGGACACCGAGAAGTCTGGTCCTGACAAGCTCGAGTGTCGGGTGTCCCACTTCTATGGCACGCGAATAGGCGGGAATAATCGCGTCGTCGACAAAGCTTCGATCGAGATCACGTAGGGCGGCATCAGGAAACTGTTGCTTCATCTGGTTCAGCAGGTGGCTCTTGAAGCCGAAGTCCTTCACCCGGAGAAACCGCCAGTCATAGGGATTGTCGGCGACCGTCGTGACGACGGAGAGCGCCATTTTGATGGTCGACCTTTTGATGATCTCGGCATACAGGCTCTCCGGGTTTGTCATCTCGTCGGATCGTAGCCACACATCGATGAGGTCTTGGGCAATCGTATTGAATGAACTCATATTTTTCGGCAGGAGCAGGAGAAATTTCCATTTGTTTCAACTGCATATACATCGAGTATTTGTTATCAAATGATTGCCAGAACGCGAACATTGGCCAATCCTCTCGTTTTCATGGTGATGATTGCCCCGGCACACGACATCCACCATTGCTAGCTGCTGCGCAGCATTCGAATTTCCTTTGGAGTTCATGGCTCTGTGGAGTGGAAATTTATTGCTATCCATTATTCACCACGATCAAAAACAAGTTTTGCATTGGGACTCTTGTCGCTGTACCCGACGACATTGCATCCATCGCGGACTGGGGCCTTGCCCTGCAATGTCAGTTGCAGTGAGCCGTTGTCGTATCCGCTGACGAGGTACGGCGCCGGATCGCAGCCCTTCTTGAATGTGTATGCGACGCCAGAAATCCACTCGTTCGGAACACTCCAGCCACGGAAAACGACGGTCTTCGGCCTTGATGGACCCGGCGATTGAAGCCTTGGGTTGCGAATAGACGATGATGTGCTGCTTCTGATGATGGAACATCAGGGATCCGTTGTGGCCCATGAACTCACCGTAGCGATCCTCAGTCGCGAATGTCCGCTGAACGGGGATATCATTGTAAGGCCATCCGAAAGGACACAGCTTGAGCCACATAGCTCCGAATTCGCGGCCACGATCTGCATTTGACATTCCGACGCGTTTACCTGTCTCGGTATCTTTCATGCTGATGTAGCCGTAGAAGTCCTTGCTTTCGGTTTCGGGGCCCTCAAAACGGTAGTGCTTGCCCTCCGTCCATAGGTCACCCGTTTCGCAGTCTGCGCGGGCTTCATACACCTTTCAATCGACCTCTCGCGACGCAGCACATGAGGTATCTCCCGGATGCCAGTTACCACACCAACTCTGAATGGATTCAGGTGTGATCTTCGCCTTCATCGTCGAGTTTTTGCCGCCGTAGTCAGAGAATTCGAATATTGTCGGAGCGACCGCTTTGGAATTCCATGGAAACTCGTCACCGACGGGCGGCGACGGCATTGAAGGAATGGTAGAGGCAAGAAGAACAAGAGAAGATAAAAACGACATAAAACACCCGGCGCAATCAGTTATTCATTCAGCACAAACGCCTCGCCCTCACGCTGGCGAAGCGCGATCCCCTGGGGGCTACCACGCGGCAAAATCGTCGAAAAACGCCTGGAGTTGCCGATTTGCCTTGGGCCACACGGCGATGACATAGGGCAGGAGAACCAGGTACTGAAACGCGAGGACAAAAAGCCCAGACAAAAGGACGCTGCCGATCAGCGCCAGCAAGACACTTCCAGACAGGCCGTAAAGTGAAACCGCCAGCAATGCGAGGACAATCAGAAATGACTTGTTGTTGAGGAATACCGACGGTTTGAATACGCCAAGGCGAGCACATGTATGCTGCAAGCCATTGCGGTCCTGTGTGAACGATTGGCCGATATTATGGTTTTGAGCCGCGGCCGTGTATCCGTCTCCGCCTACCCTATACAGACTGATGATGCTCATCATATCGTTTTCACCGACGCTGACGGCAAACGGCAGCTGGAAGAGCCTTTCTTTCCCGTCCTCAAACCTTAGCCGGACTTCGCTCGTTTCCCATTGTTCGTTTCGAACCGTAGAATGTACGTGATTATCAACGTTAGCCATGTAGTTGTTGTGATGAGTTGTATAGATTTGATTGTGCTGCTTTATCCTTGAGCCGACAACTCTTCCGGAGATACGCTCTGCATCGAGTTCCACGCCGTTGATGAAAACACGCTTGCTCTCCTCGCGAGGAAGGACAACATCATCACGATGGTTGGAAGTATACTGTGGATTCTGAATTTCAGGCACGAAAACTGCGGAAAGTGACATAGCTACCCCTCTATCGTTGATAATTTTAAACGCTAGAAAACAAAGACTGTTCAGCTAAGAAACTAAGTCAGCCACAAACGTAAGTTTTTTGAAAAAGGGCGAGGGGGAAAACCCCACATCGGTACGAAATTGCACCAAAGAGAGGCGTAGCGTTAAAGAACTATGCCGTCGCTCCAAAAAATGACAGCTTCTGAATCAAAAGCGGAGGTATCGTGTTCCTGAGCCACGGCCACAAACGCAAGGTGGAAAAAAGAGACATTCCACGGCAGCGTCCCGGGAGAGGTATGGAATGCGACTTCGGGGGCAGTCAGTCCCGCGCCCCGCCCTGGGCGGCGTTTCGCTGACGCTCCTATGGCTGCACCGGAACCGATCGCCGCATGCTCGAATGCCCTCCATCCCGTCGATGGCGGCTTTTAGGTCCTGCGATGGCGGCAAGATGTAGGCGTCAAGGTGCTGGTAGGTTTCATCCTCATGCGGGACAACAGAGACGAGAGTATCGCCATACAGCTCCCTGAGCCAGTTCACCGTCAGTTCCTCCCGGCGATCGACTTCGGGCCGCTTCCGAGGATCGACATGGACTTCTTTGACTGTGTGGGGGTGGCTCGCGACGACGTTCAGGAGATTGTGTTGATCGACGCGAATCTTGCGATGCCGCCTTTCACGGCTTCCCAGGGTAAGCTTTCGAGGAACTGATTCAGCGTCATCGATCGAGTCAGAAGCTCGGATCCATTTTGTCATTTATTGCGGTTGATCAGCTTGTTTTGCGAACTATCATCAGGATCAGAGGGCGGCGGCGCGACCGCCGAATCGCTGCCCCCCATCTTCAGTTCATCACCAGCCCTATATTGTAATTGCTCCCACATCCGAGGTTTTCCATGCGCATCGCCGTCGGTGGCATCCATATTGAATGCAGCACTTACAATCCCGTTCTGAACGAGGAGAGTGATTTTCGCGTGTTGCGCGGGGAGGGGCTGCTGGAATCGCCCTACTTTGCCTTCCTCAGAGACTACGACGCGGAATTCATGCCGACGATCCATGCCCGCGCCATTGCCGGCGGGCCGGTTTCGCGTGCCACCTATGAGGCGTTCAAGAGCGAATTCCTCGAGCGGCTAAAACCGCTGCTGCCGCTCGACGGCCTGTATCTTGCCATGCACGGTGCCATGTATGTGGACGGCATGGAGGATGCCGAGGGCGACTGGATTAGTGCCGCCCGCGCGCTGGTCGGCGAGGATTGTACGGTTTCGGCGAGCTATGACCTGCATGGCAACGTCACCCAACGCATCATTGATGCACTCGATGTCTATTCGACCTATCGGACGGCGCCGCATATCGATGTCGAGGAGACGATGCGCCGCTCGGTCGCCATGCTGGTAAAGAGCCTGAAAACAGGCGTGAAGCCGGTTGTTCTCTGGGCGCCGATCCCGGTCGTGCTGCCGGGCGAACGCACCAGCACCGTCGATGAGCCGGCTAAGAGCCTCTATGCCATGCTGCCCGAAATCGATGCGATCGACGGCGTCTGGGATGCGTCGCTGATGGTCGGCTACGTCTGGGCCGACGAACCGCGCGCCACGGCTGCGGCCATCATGACCGGCACCGATCGGGCCGTGCTCGAGCGTGAGGCCAAACGCCTTGCCCAGGCCTATTGGGATTCGCGCGAGGACTTCGTCTTCGGTTGCGAGACCGGCTCCGTCGAAGAATGCGTCGCCAGAGCCATCGCCAGCCCGACGGCTCCTGTCGTGCTCGCCGAATCCGGTGATAACCCGACCGGCGGCGGCGTCGGAGATCGGGCCGACATCTTGGCGGAGCTGATTTCCAGGAACGCCAGCGGCGTCGTCTTTGCCGGTATCGCCGACCGCGAAGCGACCGAGGCCTGTTACGCTGCGGGCGTGGGTCGCGAGCTCGAACTCAGCGTCGGCGCTTCGCTCGACACCAAGGGCAGCAGGCCGGTCATTGCCCGTTTCACAGTCAAGTTCCTGCACGAAACGTCCGACCCTTCAGACCGCCAGGCGGTGGTTTCGACCGGCGGCATCGATCTGGCGCTTTCGGCCAAACGGCGGCCCTATCACAATATCGCCGACTTCACCCGGCTCGGGCTCGACCCGCATGCGGCCCGGATCATCGTCGTCAAATCGGGCTATCTCTCGCCGGAACTGGCGCCGATCGCTAATCCTAACCTCATGGCACTGTCGGAGGGCGTCGTCGATCAGTTCGTCGAGCGCCTGCCGCGGCTGCGCAAACAGCATCCGACCTATCCTTTCGACAAGGATTTTGCCTTCGAGCCGCAGGTCTTCCTCTCCGCGCGATCGCCACAGGCTTAAGATTTCACCGACGCCAGCGAGAGATGATTTCCCAAAAGAATGTTCGGCACGACTCCGCGACCCTCACGCGACTTGCGAATGGGTTTTTGCGATCGGTCGATAAGCGGCCGCCCTGCAGGGTGCCGCGAGGCAACAAGTATTGCCGGAGATGCGCTGTGCCGCCGCGGCGCATCGCGCCCTTTTGCTGCACTGCTTATATGACTTATGCTAGATATTATTTCACCGATAATTGTTAACGACCAATACCCGCCGTTTGTGTTCTCTTATCCTTGCGAATCAAAAAGGTTTGATTTGCCCGGGGGACGGCCCCCATGTTCCACCATGGGGCGATGCAACAGTTGGGTAGGAGCCTATGCTGCAACGGATTGAAGATATTGATGCAGCCCTAATCGACAGGTTGCAGCATTCGGCATTCAAGTACTTCCTGAAATATTCCAATCCCGAGATTGGCCTGGTGGCGGATACCTCGATCGGCGGCGTGCCGGCGAGCATCGCGGCCGTTGGCTTTGCGCTTTCCTCCTATCCCGTTGCTGTCGAACGTTGCTGGATCACCCGCAAGGAAGCGGCAGAACGCACGGTCAATACGCTGCGTTTCTTTGCCGAGGCGCGCCAGGGCGAGGAACGTCATGCGACCGGCCACCGCGGCTTCTTCTACCATTTCCTGCACATGGACACCGGCAACCGCGCCTGGAACAGCGAACTTTCGACCATCGACACCGCGCTGCTCGTTGCCGGTATCCTGACATCAGCGCAATATTTCGATCGCCAGGACGAGACCGAGACTGAAATCCGTGAGCTCGCGACCTTCATCTACGAACGCGTCGACTGGCGCTGGGCGCTGAACAAGGGCGACACCATTTCCATGGGTTGGAAGCCTTCATCGGGTTTTCTGCGCTGGCGTTATCACGGCTTCGACGAGGCGATCATCCTCTATGCCCTGGCGCTGGCATCGCCGACGCATCCCATCCCGCAGTCGTGCTACGACGCCTTCACGGTGAGCTATTCCTGGATGATGCACGGCGAACAGCCCTATCTCTATGCCGGCCCGCTGTTCATCCATCTCTTCTCGCATGCCTGGATCGATTTCCGCGGCATTCGGGACAAGCCGATGGCGGAGCGCAACTGGGATTATTTCCGCAACACCCAGGTCGTCATCAACGTCCAGCGGGATTATGCCGAGCGCAATCCCGGCCAGTTTGTCGGCTATAACAGGAATATCTGGGGCTTCTCCGCCTGCGATGGCCCGCCGCCGACCCGGCGCATGCGCGGCGGCCGACAGCCGAAGGTTCTGGGTTACGCCGCCCGCGGCGCCCCGCTTGGCCCCGATGACGGGACGATCGCGCCCTGGGCGGCCCTCGCCTGCCTGCCCTACGACCGGCAGGCCGCCCTCGACGGCACCAAGGCACTTTTGACCAGCTATCCGAACCTGCTCTTGGAAGGCGGTTTTCCCGGCGGCTTCAACCCGACGGTCAAGACCAAGCGGCCGGAAGGCTGGGTCGACGACCGCACCGTCGGCATCGACCAGGGTCTTGTCGTCATGACCATCGAAAACGAGCGCTCCGATTTCATCTGGAAGCTGATGCGGCGATCGCCGACCATCCGCCTCGGCCTCGAGCGCGCCGGCTTTACCGGCGGCTGGCTCGAAGGCATCGAGCCGGAAGAAGTGGTGCGTAAGGTCGGTTGATTTTACCGCTCGAAGACATGCGCCTTGCCTGAGATATCGAGGCGAACGAGATCGCCGCGCGAGGGAAGGGCGACGCTCGAGGTCTTGATCCGGATCGGCGGCAGGGCAACGCCGTCAAGCGAAACCGCAACCGTGCAGACTGCGCCGCCGAATTCCACCTCGACGACACGTCCGCCATGATCGCGATCGCTTTCATCGGCAATGACACGGATTTGTTCGGGCCGCAGCATGATCTCCGCCTTGCCCTGCCGGCTGCCATCGACGGCGACGCGGCCGAGGGCGCAGTCGGCTAGCCCGTTCCGGATGATCGCCGGAAGCAGCACGGCATCGCCGAGGAACAGTGCCGTCTCGCGATCCCTGGGATGCAGATACAATGATTGCGGCGATCCGGCCTGGATCAGCCGCCCTTCCCTTAGGACCGCCACCTGATCGGCAAAGCTCAGCGCCTCTTCTTGATCGTGCGTCACCAAAACGGCGGTAATGCCGGCTGCCTGCAGCACGCGCGCCACCACCTTGCGCATGTTTTCACGCAAGCCGGTGTCGAGCGCCGAGAACGGCTCGTCGAGCAGCATCAGCCGCGGCTTGCGGCCGAGCGCGCGGGCAAGTGCGACGCGCTGCTGCTGGCCGCCGGAAAGCTGGTGCGGGCGCCGCGCCAGCATGCCGCGATCGAGCTCGACCATATCGAGCAGATCGGCGATGCGCTTCTCACGATCCACGGCCCCTTTTTCGAAACCGAAACCGATATTCTCGGCAACGCTCAGATGAGGGAACAGCGCTCCGTCCTGCGAGACGATGCCGATGCCGCGCTTATGGGCCGGCACCGCGGCCGGACCGTCCGCCAGCACGTCGCCATCCAGGGTCACCCTGCCGGCGTCGGCCTGCTCGAAGCCGGCAATGATGCGCAGCAGCGTCGTTTTGCCCGAACCGGAAGGCCCGACGACGGCGGTGCGGCTGCCCGCCTGCACTTCGAGCGAAATATCCTTCAGCGCCTGGACCGGGCCGTAACGCTTGCTGATGTTCTCGATCGTAAGCAGCGTCATTGGCCGGCGGTCCGTTTCGATTGCGTATAGAGCGTCAGGGTGAGCGGCAGCGACAGCACGATCATCATGAAGGCGTAGGGGGCGGCGGAGACATAATCGATTTCGCTGGTCAGCGACCAGAATTTCGTCGCCAGCGTATCGACGCCATTGGGTGAAAGCATCAGCGTCGCCGTCAGTTCATTGGTGATGCCGAGTGCGGCGAGAGCCACGCTGGCGGCGGCTCCGGGCGCTGCAAGCCGCATGGTGATCTGCCGCACCGCCTGGCCGGGGGTGCGGCCGAGACCCATCGCGGCGCGCTCCAGTTCCACCGGCGCCTGGGAGATGCTGGTGCGCAGCCCGACCATGGCGCGCGGCAGAAAAAGCATCACATAGGCGACGAGCAGGGTTGCGAAGGTCTGATAGAGCGGCAGCATCAGGCGCACGGTGATCGTCACCAGGGCCAGCGCCACGACGACACCCGGCAGCGATCCCACATAATAGTGGCAGGCTTCGAGCAGGCGCTGCAAGCGGCCGGGTGCACGCACGGACAGCCACGCCATCGGCGCCGCGGCAATCGTCGCAAGCACGCCGCCGGCAAGGGCGAGCACGATCGTCTGCACGAAGGCGCTGGCGACCTCGATACGCCAGATCTCGCTGCCGCCGAGATAGAGCCAGCGCCCAAGTGTCACCAGCGGCACGCCGAGCGTCAACACCGCCAGCACGATGGGCAGCGAGAGGGCCGGCACCATGAACCAGCCGAGGCGCCGACGATCGGCCGGACGCGGCGAGCCGGCGCCGACGCGGGCATAACGTTCGTTGCCGCGCAGCAGCACTTCGAGGCCAAGCAGGAAAAGACAGCAGGCGACGAGCACGCCGCCGAGCATGTTGGAGGCTGGACTGTTGTAGGAAGACTGGAATTGGTCGACGATCGCCGTCGCGAAGGTGTCGAAGCGGATCATGACGAACAGGCCATATTCCGAAAGCAGGTGCAGCGCGATCAGCAGCGAGCCTCCGCAGATGGCAAATCTCAGCTGCGGCAGCACGGCGCGGAAGAAGACACGCCAGGGATTGAGGCCGAGCGAGGCCGCGGCATCTTCGATGGCCGGATCGAGACGGCGCAAGGCTGCGGCGACCGGCAGATAGAGGAAAGGGTAATAGGCGATCACCGAAACGAAGACGCCGCTCTGTAGGCCGCGCATGCCGGGAATGAGGCTGACCCAGGCATAGCTGTGCACGAAGGCCGGCACGGCGAGCGGCGCGATCGCCAGCCAAGCCCACAGCCTGGCGAAAGGAACATCGGTCCGCTCGGTCAGCCAGGCGAGCGTCACGGCCAGCGCGACTGACAACGGAATGGTGATCGATTCCAAGAGAACCGTATTGATGAGGAGGTCGCCGACGCGCGACCGGAAGACGAGCGCCTTCACGGTTTCCCAGCCGACATCGTAGGTGATCCAGCCGATAAAGCCGAGCGGCACGAGACTGAATAGCGCGACCAGGGTGGCGAGGAGCACGACCGACGCGTGCGGCATGCTCCCGCGCGGCAAAACCATTCGCATGGTCCCCGGCGCGGCCGGCGCCTCGGTACCGGATGCGAGCAATCTGTTGTCCTGCAGCAAGGCCGATGCCTTCACACGCTGAAAAAGGAAGGCAACCGCCTTTGGAGGACGGTTGCCGGATTTCGTCATGCCCTAAGGTTTTCTTGAGCCAAAAGCAATAGTTTTGGCCGCTGCAAGCCTGCGGCAGAAGTGTCAGATCAGGCCGGCGGCCGTCATCAGCTCCACGACCTTCTTGCTGTCCAGCGTCGAAGCCTCGACCTTCGGAGCATCCAGATCGGCGAGCGGCGTGAGCTTGTCGTTGGAGGCCGCATCCTTGCCGACGGCATATTCATAAGACGTGCCATCCTTGAGAACCGCCTGCCCGGCTTTGCCGGTGATGAACTTCAGGAAAGCCTGGGCTTCCTTCATGTGCTGGGTGGACTTGAGGATGCCGCCGCCCGAAACACTGACGAAAGCGCCCGGATCCTGGTTTTTGAAGTAGTGCAGGCCGACATTCTTGCTGTTCTCGCCTGTCTTGGCCTGGTCGCCGAACCAGTAGTAGTGATAGATGATCGCACCTTCGACTTCGCCTGCATTGACCGCCTTCATGGCGACGCTGTTGCCCTTGTAGGGCGTAGCATTGTCCTTGAGGCCTTTCAGCCATGCCTTGGTGGCGTCTTCGCCCTTGAGTTGCAGCAGCGAAGCGACGATCGCCTGGAAATCGGCGCCGGCGGGCGCCGCACCCCAGCGGCCCTTCCAGGCCGGATCGGCGAGGTCGAGCATCGACTTCGGCAGCTTGTCCTCGGTAAGCTTCGTCTTGTCATAGGCGAAAACCGTCGTGCGGGCGGCAATGCCTGTCCACATGCCATCGGCCGGGCGATACTGATCGGGAACCTGATCCAGCGTTTCCTTTTCGACCGGCGCGAAGAGGCCTGCGCCGTCGACCAGCGTCATCGCCGGCGAATTTTCCGTCAGGAAGATATCGGCCGGAGAGGCGTCGCCTTCCTGGATGATCTGGTTGGCGAACTGCATGTCACTGCCCTGGCGCATGGTGACCTTGATGCCGGTCTCCTTGGTAAAGGCATCGATCCATTCGCGGCCCAGGCTTTCGTGCTGAGCATTGTAGACGACGATGCCTTCATCCTGCGCATTGGCGCTGCCGGCGAGCGCCGTGGCGGAGAGAAGCGAAGCGGCAAGCGCCAGCACGTGGGAAAAACGGTTAAGAGCAATAGTCAAGATAGCCTCCATGGCAATGTCACCCTGGCTTCCCGAGGGTGGTAAGAGGCGTATATTTTTCTTGACTAGCTATTTCAAGTTTGGTCGCCTCGAAACAAGCATCACAATATCTTGTTACGAGCGTGCATAAATCTCACGGCAGTCGAAAGAAGCGACGCCGCGTGAGCATCGCCTCTCTCGCAAATGCACTTATTCGACGTCGAACTTGACGCCCTGCGCGAGCGGCAGCGTGCTGCCGTAGTTGATCGTATTGGTCGCGCGGCGCATATAGGCCTTCCAGGCATCGGAGCCGGATTCGCGCCCGCCGCCGGTCTCCTTCTCGCCGCCGAAGGCGCCGCCGATCTCGGCGCCCGAAGGGCCGAGATTGACGTTGGCGATACCGCAATCCGAGCCGCGCGCCGAGACGAAGGTTTCGGCCTCGCGCATGTCGTTGGTGAAGATCGACGACGACAGCCCCTGCGGCACGGCATTGTGCAGGGCCAGCACCGCGTCGAAATCGCTGTATTTCATCACGTAAAGAATGGGCGCGAAGGTCTCGTGCTCGACGGGTCCGGTCTGATCGGGCATTTCGACCAGCGCGGGGCGAACGTAGAAGGCATTGGCCGAACCGTTGTCGACGCGTTGGCCGCCGGTCACCTTGCCGCCGGCCGAAGTCGCTTCGCCAAGCGCTGCCTGCATCTTCTCAAAGGCCTGGCCGTCGATCAGCGGTCCCACAAGCGTGCCGGTTTCGAGCGGATTGCCGATGGTGACGGAGCCGTAAGCCTTCTGCAGGCGCGGCACCAGCTGGTCGTAGACGCTTTCATGCACGAAGAGACGGCGCAGCGTCGTGCAGCGCTGACCGGCCGTGCCCATGGCGGAGAAGGCGACGCCGCGCAGCGTCAGGTCGAGATCGGCGCTCGGGCAGACGATCGCCGCATTGTTGCCGCCGAGTTCGAGGATGGCGCGGGCAAAACGCTGCGACAGGCGCGGACCGACGGCGCGGCCCATCGCGGTCGAGCCGGTGGCGGAGACGAGCGGGATTTTCGGATGATCGACCAGCACCTCGCCGACCTCGCGGCCGCCGATGATCAAAGTCGACAGATTGGCCGGCGCAGTACCGCCCTCGGCAACGAAGCGCTTCAGGGCTTTCTCGAACAGCGCCTGCACCGCAAGCGCCGTCAATGGCGTCTTTTCCGAAGGCTTCCAGACGGTGGAATTGCCGCAGACCATTGCAAGCGCTGCATTCCACGACCAGACGGCGACGGGGAAGTTGAAGGCGGAGATGATGCCGACCACGCCGAGCGGATGCCAGCTTTCCATCATCCGGTGCTCGGAACGCTCGGTGGCGATCGTCAGGCCGTAGAGCTGGCGGGAAAGACCGACGGCGAAATCGCAGATATCGATCATCTCCTGGACTTCGCCGAGGCCTTCCGAGCTGATCTTGCCGACCTCGATCGAGACGAGACGGCCGAGCGCCGTCTTGGCGGCGCGCAGCTCCTCGCCGAGCAGGCGAACCAGCTCGCCGCGCTTCGGCGCCGGAACGGCACGCCATTCGAGGAAGGCCTTATGCGCCTCTTCGATCGCCGCCTTCGTCTCGGAAACGGTGTGCTCTCTGAGTTTGCCGATCTCCTTGCCAGTTACCGGCGAGGTGACGGAAAGCGTGCCGCCGTGATAGCGGCTTGCGTCGACGCCGAGTTCGGCGAGCAGCTTGGCGGTTTCGGTTGCGAGATCGAGGACGGCGATAGTCATTGTCGTGGTTCCAATCTTGTTGTTCTCAGAAGCGAGTTCCGCTTCCCGGAAGCGCTTGTCGTCAGAAGCGGGCATCGGCGAAATGGGCGACCTGAGCGCCGGCTTCGTACCATAATTCCTTGAGCGCCCGGAAGCTCGGTTCGGTGGGCGAGGTTAGCGGCAGCGGCAGATCGGCTTCCGAGAGCCGGCCGAGAATATGCTCGGCCAGTGTCCGGCCGAAAACCGTGCCGGGAGCGATGCCGCGGCCATTGTAACCCGAAAAACCGATGACACCGGGCTGAAATTTGTGCAAGCGCGGCAGCGCATTGTCGGTCATGCCGATCTGGCCGTACCATTCGCATTCGAATTCGACATCGCCGATGACAGGGAAGAGCCGCTTCAAGGCGCGCTTGGCCCAGCCCTTGTGCACGGCAAGCCCGGTATTGCGCAGCGCTCCGACACTGCCGAAAACGAGACGGCCGGCCTGATCCATGCGGAAGGAGGACAGAATGTCCTTGGTGTCCCACGCGCCTTCCCGTCCCGGCAGGATCGATTGGCGGAGATTGTGGCCGAGCGGCACGGTGGCGAAGTTGAAATAGGGCAGATAGACCTGTTCGTTGCGCACCTGCTCGAAGGGGCCGGTGCTATAGGCATCGGTCGCGACGATGATCCAGTCCGCGCTGACCTCGCCGCCTTTCGTCTTCACGGTCCAGCGGCTGCCGCTGCGCTCCGTTGCGATGACGGGGCTCGACGTATGGATGACGACGCCCGCCTTGACGGCGGCATGGGCAAGGCCGCGCGCATAGGCCAGCGGCTGCAGCGTTCCGGCGCGCATGTCGAGCAGTGAACCGGTATAGGCGTCGCTGCCGATGCGTCTGGCTGTCTCCGCCGCGTCGAGCAGCGTCACGGGTGCGCCGCGCGCCGACCATTGCGCCGCGCGTTCCTCGATCTCCTTCAGCCCCTCCGCCCCGACCGCGCAGTGCAGCGTGCCGTTGCGTTCGAGTTCGCAGGCAATCCCGTGCCTGTCGATCAGCTCCATGACCAGATTCGGCGCATTGCCGAGCAGCTCGAGCAGGCGTTCGCCATGCAGCGGACCGAGCACGCCGGGCAGATCGTCGGGCATCACCCACATGCCGGCATTGATCAGGCCGACATTGCGACCCGCGCCGCCGAAACCGATCTCCTTTGCCTCCAGCAACACCACCTTTGAGCCGGCTTCGGCAAGATGCAGGGCGGAGGAGAGGCCGGTGTAGCCGCCACCGACGATGACGACGTCGGCCGATACCGAGCCTGCGAGAGGCGAGGTAACAGGCGGTTCGGCTGCGGTCTTTTCCCAGAGGCCGTGGGAGCGCGGATCATTCAGCATGGTTCAGTCCGATCGGAACGAAATCGCGGTAGTTTAACCCATATGATGAAGCGTTGAAGCGCGCATTTCACGCCACGGTCTTCGGCTGCAGGCCGGCAAGGCCGAGCGCTTCCATCGCTGCATCCAGCGATGCCGCCTGGCGTTCGGCATAAAGCGCCAGCTCGTCCTGAACGGTGGCGCCGAGTGCGGCCTCGAAGGCGTCACGGTTCGAGCGCGTGGCGTAATTCTGCTGCTGATCGGTACCGAGATTCGACTGGAAGATGCCGGCCGCGCTTACGGGCAGGAAGTCTTCGTAGACGATCGGCGAGAAGGCAAGGTAACCCTTGGCGATCAGCGCTTCAGGATCGCCAGCCAGCGAGCCCTTAACTGCGGCGGCAATGCCTGCTGGCGTGGCGGAATAACGGAAGAAGGCCAGGTCTTGCCTGCGCAACTCGTCCCAGCTGTCCGGCAGCGCCTTGAAACGATCGGCGAGTTCCTGATCGTAAGCGCCGGCCTTGGCGCCGCCGGCGCCGACCTGCACCTCGCCGCGAACCGAGGCGAGCAGCCGGTCGTAGAGCGCCCGGCCCTTGGCCGTCAGCGCCACGCCGCGCTGTTCGATCTCGCCGAAACGGGCGGTATGCGTCCCTTGAACGGCTTCCGCGTCACCGGCAAAGACGATCGCCTCCTCCAGCGCCTTGAAGCTCGTCTGCCGCAGCAGGATATCGCAATGACGGCGCGGCGGCCCTTCGATGACGGCCTTCGGCGTGATGCCGCGTTCCGGCATGCGGGCCTGGACCGCGTCGATATCGAGCGTGCGCGGCGTCAGGTGATTGATATGCGGCCCTTTGAAGCTGACGACGTCGGCGATCAGCCGATGGGCGTCGTGCAGGCGCTTGTAGGTTTCGGCGCTGACCGTCGCCTCGCCGTGCCAGCGGAAGGTTTCAAGCGCCTCGGCGACGAATTCCGCCGCTTCCGCTTCCGTCAGACCGCCATTCTGCTCGTGACGCTCGATCAGTGCGACGGCGCGCGGCGTATAGATGCGCCGCTTTGCCAAAATGGCGTCGGCTTCGCTGCGCAGTCCTTCGTCCTCGATCAGTTCCAGGCGCAGCAGCGAGGTGAAGACGCGGAACGGATTGACGTTGAGCGCGGCCTCGTCGATCGGCCGGAAGCAGGTGGAATGAACCGGCACGCCTGCAACCGAAAGATCGTAATAGCCGACTGCCTGCATGCCCATGACGGCAAACAGCCGGCGGATGGTGAAAAGCTCGTCCGCCGTGCCGAGGCGGATGGCGCCGTGGCGCTCGACATCGATGCGTTCGAGCTCGCCGGCCCGGGATAGGCGCTCGCGCAGTTCCGGATCGCGTTCGAGGCGGCCGGCATTCACATCGGCGACCAGTTCGATCAGCGTGCCGTATTGCGGCACCTCCGCCCGGTACATCTGCGACATCGCCTCGGTGAAAAGCGAACGGATGCGGTCAGTGGAAACGAAGGCTTGCGGCATCTGGAAAACTCCGGCTCATTCCGTTTTTGCAGGATGAAACTCTTTACAACCGCTGCGAAGCCGGAAATATCGCTATTTCGGAAATAGCTCATTCTGAAACGGAATGAACATGCTTGGCTCAAGACGGTTTCTGCCGTCGATTTCACATCTCGCCGCCTTCGAGGCGGTTGCCCGCACCGGCAGTGTGACGGCCGCCGCGCGCGAGCTCGATCTGACGCAGAGCGCCGTCAGCCGCCAGGTGAGCGCGCTGGAGGAGCAGCTTGGCGTCGAGCTCTTCCTGCGCGAACGCCAGACCATGCGGCTGACGCTGGCGGGCGACAGCTACGCCCGCGAAATCCGCGAAGCGCTGCGGCGCATCTCCAGCGCCTCCTTGAACCTGCGCGCCAATCCGCATGGCGGCACGCTCAATCTCGCCATCCTGCCGACCTTCGGCACGCGTTGGCTGGCTCCGCGGCTCGGGCGCTTCCTCGCCGCCAATCCCGGCGTAACCATCAATCTGGTGACGCGGCTTTCACCCTTCGATTTTCGCCTCGATTCGATCGATGCCGCCATCCATTTCGGCCATCCGCACTGGCCGGGTGCCGAGCTCGCCTTTCTGATGTCGGAGCGCACGGTGCCGGCCTGCAGCCCAGAATTTCTGAAGCAGCACCGGATTTCGGAACCGCAGGATCTGCTCGCCGTTCCGCTCCTGCATCTGACGACGCGCCCGGATGCCTGGGAGCAGTGGTTCGCCGGCAACGGCGTGTCCTTCGAAAGCGTGCATGGCATGCTCTTCGACCAGTTCGCCACTGCCGCACAGGCGGCGATCGCCGGTCTCGGCGTCGCCCTCTTGCCGACATTCCTGATGCAGGAGGAGCTCAGGCGCGGCGATCTTGTCGCCGCCGTCGACCGGGAGATGGAGAGCCGTGAGCGCTATTATCTTGCCTTTCCGCGCGAGCGCGCCGACTATGCGCCGCTTGCCGCCTTTCGCGACTGGATCGTCGCGGAAGCCGCCGCCAATCCGGCTGCGTGAGGAACGGCTTGCATCGGCATGGCGCTTTCGACCATTATATCAGCCAAACAATCTCTGCAGGAAATCCCATGAAGCCGATCTTCGTCCAGCTCCAATGCGCCCCCGGCAAGACCTATGATGTCGCCGACGCCATCTACCAGACCGAACTGGTCTCGGAGCTCTATTCCACCAGCGGCGACTACGACCTGCTGCTGAAGGTCTATATCGAGGAAGGCCAGGATATCGGCAAGTTCATCAACGACAACCTCGCCAATATTCCCGGCATCGTCCGCTCGCTGACGACGTTGACCTTCAAGGCGTTCTGAATTCCCGTCAGACACGGTTAACCTTTTTCGCGAAGAATCGCCTCCGCAGGACGCCGCTGCAACCACGCCTTAACGCCGGGGGTATCTGGTCGTTGCTATAAATCCGCGCCAACACGAGTTGGCACGCGCAGCGATAGGTGGAAAATGGCGATCGTCGAGGCAGACAGGGTGCGCGAGAGGCCGCAGCCGGAAACGGCGCCGCTGATCGTCCATGTCGTGCGCCAGTTTTTGCCCAATCGCGGCGGCCTGGAAGATGTGGTCGCCAATCTTGCCCGCCAGACCGTCCGGCGCGGTTATCGCGTTCGCGTCGTCACACTCGATTCCCTGTTCACCGCACCGAAGAATAAACTGCCGGCGTGCGAAGACATCGACGGCATCGAGGTGGTGCGCATTCCCTGGTCCGGCAGCAGCCGTTATCCGCTGGCGCCCAAGGTTTTCCGCCATCTCACCGATGCCGATCTCGTGCATGTCCATGCCATCGACTTCTTCTTCGACGCGCTCTCCTGGGGCCGGCTGCTGCATCGCAAGCCGATGATCGTCACCACCCATGGCGGCTTCTTCCACACCCGGAAATACGCCGCGATCAAGAAGATCTGGTTCCGCACGCTGACCCGCGCTTCGGCACTGGCCTATCGGCGCGTCGTCTGCTGCAGCGCCTCCGATCTCAAGCAGTTTTCCGCGATCGCACCCGACAGCCTGCTGATCGAAAATGGCGCCGATATCGGCAAATTCGCCGACACCGCGTCGCGTCGGGCAAAGCGCCGCATCGTCACCATCGGCCGGTTCTCGGTGAACAAGCGGTTGGAGCATTTGCTCGATGCGATGGCCGTGCTGAAAACCCGTGACCCGGATTGGCATCTCGACATCGTCGGGGCCGAATCCGACTTGAACCGGGCCGATGTCGAAGCCGCGATCGAAGGCCGGGACCTTTCCGGCCGCGTCACCCTGCACGTTTCGCCCGACAATGACGCCATTCGGCGCGTCATCGCCGAGGCCTCGCTGTTTGCCTCTGCCTCGGAATATGAAGGCTTCGGCCTGGTGGCACTGGAGGCGATGAGCGCCGGCCTTCTGCCGGTGCTGAATGCCAACGATGCCTTCACAACGCTTGCCGACCGGCATCCCGTCATCAGGCTAGCCGATTTCACCCATCCGAAGACCGCCGCAACAGTGATCGAAGCGGCCTATGAAGCACTTGCGCGCCAACCGGATGTCGTTCGCGCCGAACTGGTCAGCGCCGTGCGCGGCTATTCCTGGGATATTGTCGCCGGACGTTATGTCGATCTTTATCGATCGCTGAACGTCGCCGCGGCCGACCGGGTCTGATCCTGCCAGCCTGAAATTCCGTCACGCTTTGGCGAGACGGATAATCTCATCGAGCACGAACCTGCGTGATTGCGGCGGCGTCAGATTGTGATCGGCGTCCGGCAGCATCAGCAGCCGCACGTTCGGATAGCGGGAAAGCTTGGCGCCGCGCGGTCCAAAGTGGAAATAGACGTGATCGAGGCCGACATCACCTTCGCTGTAGATCAGCGTCAACGGCACCTTACGCTTACCGAACTCAGCGAAGGAATGCCGGACTTCGCGGGCGATGTGGCGCCGGTCGGGGAGCAGTTCGAGCAGCGGCGCGATCCATGGGGACAGACGACGACCGGCAGCGATGACCATGTTCTGCAGCGCAGAGACGACGTCCACCTGGCCGCGCAGCAGCCGCTTTAGCGTATCGAGCCGCGCCAGGCGCTGGCCGTAATCATCAAGGCTGCGGGGAACGGAGACAACATGTTCCTTACGCACAGGTATCTCAGGATCCCAGTAATAAACGAAGGGATTGATCGACACGACGGCCTTCAGCCGCTCGTCGGCAACGCCGGCGCGGAAGGCGACATAGCCGCCACTGCATCGGCCGGCCACCATGACCGGGCCGGCGGCTATGCCTTCGAGCAGATCGAGCGCGGCGACCGCATCGGCGGTCTGCGTATCGGAATAGAGCACCTGCTCCGGTGCATCGGGCCGTGGCGGACTGTCGCCGACATTGGCGGAATCGAAGCGCAGCGAAACCACGCCCTGGCGCGCAAGCTCGCGCGCCATATCAACCGTCGTCCGCCCCCAGCCGGCATGCCGGTCATAGGCCGTCGACAGGAAGAGCACGGCACTGCCCTTGATCTCGCCGGGCGGCCGGCTGACGACGCCGACCAGGTGATCATGGCTTCCGAAACGGACCGGCATTTCGACAAAACCATCGCCGGCCAGCGGCGGGTTCTCGATTTCTACCGGCGAAGGGGCGGCGGACGTCTCCACCGTGGCGCCCTCCAGCCAGGTCGTCAGCAGCGCGACCACAGCCATCGGCGTCTTGGCGAAGAGCGGATTGGTGACGAGTTCGTCATAGCCTTCGAAAACCGTCTGCTCGACATCGGCGCCGAGCGCCTTCAACGCATCGGCAAAGCCGGTATCGTCGGCCTTGGCGGGACGTTCGAGGATCAGATAGCGGGACGCCGCCAACCCCTGTGGCGAGGCGATGTTGAGCTTGGCGAGCTCGCCGGCGATCTCCTCGGGCATGACCAGCCCGGCGATTTGCACTTTGGCGGTCTGGACATGCTCCTTGCCGAGGCCGAGATCGGCATCGATGATCTTCGACCACATGGTGAGTTCGCGCAGATAGGCCCGGCCGCTCAGCACCGGCGCCAGCATGACGAGGCTGTCGACGCCGTCGATCGAAGAGCCGATGCGTTGGGCAAGCGTTGCGCCGAGGCCCTGTCCGATCAAGACGATACGGTCGCAGCCGGTGAGCGACTTCAGCTTGGCGGCCGCCGCGCGGATCGAATTTTCCCAGGTTTCCAGCCTTGCCGGCAGCGCGTCGAAATCCAGCGCATCGCCGGTGCCACGATAGTCGAAGCGTAAGCTCGGCACACCGATTTCCGAAAAATGTTCGGCCGCAACGCGAAAAAACTTGCGGCTGCACATCTCCTCGAAACCCCATGGGCTGACGAAGAGCACGGCGGCCGACCGCTTCTTCACCCCTGCATTCTCAGGCATGAACAGGCCGATCGTACCGTCGAAGACGACAGGCAGGGCAGCGCTGCGTCCAGCCCCCTCGGCCGGTTCGAGCGAGAACTCGCCGGGAGCGACCTTGGCGCGATCGGGATCGCCGGGAAGCGCCGGCGCAACGAAATTGATTGCGTGCCCGACCGGCTTGCGCAGCACGGACGGCATCTTGTCGAGAATGGAGCGCATAACGTCAACATCTTCGGTCGGTACGGCGCGCAGTACCCGCAGCGCTGCGAAATAGCAGAACGTGCCGGCGATGATCGCGCCGACCAGTCCGGCCGGACCATGGACAAATTCCAGCACGGAAATGGCTCCGCAAGCGCACAGCACGGCAGCCAGCGTCACCTTCGTCAGGCTCGTGTAGAGGCCTGAAAGCTGAGATCCGAATCCTGTCTGTCTGATCATCATCACCGACATCGCAACGAAGACGAGAATGCGCACGAGTGCGGCACCCTCGGCGGCGAGCCTAGGTATAATCAGTAAACAACCGACTACCATCAGAAGGCCACCTATCACACTGATGTTCAGGCGGGAGCGGGCCCTGTCCATCGACAGGAGGTAGAGGCTGAGGATCTGCATGAAGGTATAGGCGGGCGCCACCAGCGCCAGCAGCGCCACCACCGTGCCGCTGCGGCGGAACGCTTCGCCGAACACCACGAGCACCAGTTCGCTTGAGATCGCCGCAAGCCCGAGGCTCATCGGCAATACGATATAGGCCATGCTGCGGGTGACGGCGGCGAAGACTTCGACCGGCAAGGTCGAATCGTCGCTGTTATGCCGCCGCTCGGAATAATAGGGCAGCAGGCTGCCGGTCATCTGGATCGGCAGTTGCAGCGCGATATTGGCGATCGACAGGCCGACGGCGTAGTAACCGACCATCTCCACCGACCAGAACTGCTGCAGGAAGAGCAGCTCGAGCCGGTTGAGGAAGATGGAATCGATGATGAACTGGATCGACAGGATGACGGAGGACGAGGCGAGGTACTTCAGCGAGACCCCGCACCAATCGCGCCGCGCAAGCAGGATCGGCAGTGTGGCGAAAAACAGCACGAGCTGACCGAGCGCATAACCGACGAGGACCCCCTCGACGCCATAGAAAACGGCGCCGGCGGCAACGCCGGCAAGCTGCACGATCGAGACGCCGACCGTCAGCTTGAAGAAGGCGCCAAGCTTCTTTTCGCCGATCAGGTAGAATTTGACGAAGGATCCGATCGCCTGAACGAAGAACAGCGCGCCGGTGACCAGAGCGACGGATGGCGCAGTCTCGGCCCAGTGCATCTCCTCCGACGTCAGGAAGAACAGGGCGTAGAGAGCCAGCAGCGCGACGGTCGAAAACATCATGAAGCTGACGAGGATGGCGGCAAATCCTCGCCGGCGGCGCTCATCGTAACCTTCCGCCGAAAGCTGCGGCATGGTCTTCAGGAGCGTGATGCTGGAGCCGAGTTCCGCGATCGAGGCGCCTGTCATCACCAGCCACAGCGAGAAGGCGACGATGCCGTTTGCCTCCGGCCCAAGCAGACGCGCCGTGATGATCGAGGAGACGAAGCCCGTCAGCAACAGCAGCATGCCTGCCGCCGCGTTCATCACCGAATTTGCGATAATACCCTTCGACATCTGTCCATCCGCCAGGATCGGCCTAAGGCCTGATACCCGCCATTTCTAATGCGAAAATGTTAAAATAAAGCGGGAGTGACACTAGCTGGCCTGCATCGCCGCCAGCGTCTGAAGCGCCTTCTCGTAGCTGTTTTCCGCGAGGTAACGCAGCAGGAACTCCCGCGCCTTCTCGGCCTTCTCTCGTGCAAGCTCGGGTGCGCGGAAGATATCTTGCAGCTGCGCGGCCGCTACATCAGGAGAGGGATCCGCCCAAACCGCGCCCGCGAGCCCGGCAAATTCGGGATGGGTGTCGACCACCGGAATGAGGGCTGAGTCGACCAGCCATGTATTGTCCGGATCGCAGAAATCCGCCGTGGCCGACCAGGCGGTTGAGATAACCGGGGTGCGCTGCATGATCGCCTCGGCGACCGTCAGCCCGAAACCCTCGGAACGATGCAGCGAAAGATAGGCGTCTGAACAGCGGATGAGACCGTTGATTTCGGCGTTCGACAGCCTGTCGGTGACGATCCTGATCCGGCTGTCACCCTTGACCCAGGCAACCAGCTCGCGCAGGCCTTCATCCTTGTTCACATCGCCGCTGGCCTTCATCAGCAGAAAGGCACTTGGGGCCTCGGTGGCAAATATCCTGAAAGCCTTGATCACGGCCTGCGGATTCTTCCGGTTGATCGACGAGCCGGCACTGAAGATGAAGCTGACGAGAAAGGCGTCCTTCTCGATGCCGAACTTCTCCCGCATGCCTTCGGTCGCCGGCGCCTCGGTGACGGGATGCGGAACGACGATGACCGGCGCCTTGGTCAGCGGGGCGATTGCCCGTCGGGTGAATTCCGACGGCACGAAGACGGCGTTCATATAATGCATCGCATTGCGCCACTCCGCCGGTACGACTTCCAGCTCCCAAGCGAAATTGCCGATGTTGAAGGCGCGGGTGAAATTCGCGACGCCCTTCTTCAAAATGGCGCGCGGCAGCATCGGCGGATTGAGATGCCAGATCCGGCTCCCCGGCGGCTCAGTGGAGAGACCTGCCGGCATCCAGCCGGCAAAGGACTTCTCGTCTGGATGGGTGCTGACGTCGGAAAGCGAAATCGCCCGCCCCGCTTCCGACAGAGCACCGGCGCAGAGCCTTGCCGATTCGCCGACGCCGACGGCCATCGAGAGATAGCCGACGACTTCCACCGGCTTGCGCGGATTGAAGGCAAGACGCGAGCGCGGGATCAGCCGCTGCAGGAGATGGGCACGCAGAAAGCGGTATATCGTTCTCAAACCACGGATCTTTCTCAATGCGTCGGTATTTATTCTTGGCGGAAGCATCAGCCCTGGAGCATGACGCGATGTGAGCTGCCCAGACTTCTGATCTCGCCCGCAGGCGGAAGATCGTTCTCGGTGCCGGAGCGGGCGTGGAGTTTCACGCGACGCATCGCGCCGGGGGCGAGATGGAACCAGTCGTCGTCGGCCCGATAGCCTTCGACGTCGATATGCACTGACTGCGCCAGCCGGTCGGTGCGAAGATCGACGAACCAGCCGTCACCGTCTCTGACGAGCGATGCTTCGATGCCCGCGTCGCGTAGCGCGTTGCGCCGTCCGCAAGGAAAATGGAAGCTTTCGGCCAGAACCACGGCGTCCGACAACGAGCGCAGTCGCGCGACGCTAACATCATGGGCCGGCGGGCCGAACCGGAAAGCATAGGTCGTATCGAAGAAGGCGCCGAACAACGCGGTAGATGCAAACCGCTCTACACTCCTTGCCGCCAGCTTGAAGGCCATGTTGCCGCTGACGACCTGCTGCTTGCCGTCGCGCAGACAGAAGACCTCGAGCTCCACGTCGAGGTCGGCATCCGTCTCGTTGACGACATGCACATCGAGACCGTTGGTTCCCTCGTCGGTGAAGATTGCCTGGATCGGCCGGAACGCACGGCGCATCGCATACCAGACCGGCTTTGGTTCACCGGTGGAATCGATCACGCCCCAGCCCGGGCCGGGCATGAGGTCTTGCAGCGTCCAGACGAGCGCGCCATTGCAGGCGGAACCCTTGCGCCGCCATTCGGCGAAGGTTTCCTCGATCACCTCGCCGGTAACGGCGCGGGAGAGATCGAGATAACGTTCCGGATCTTCGCGGCGCAACTGGGCGGGATCAAGACCGTAGAGAAGCTCCAGATAATAATCGCGGACGTCTTCGAAATCCCAGGAGGCGCTACGGTCGCGCGGTACACGCGCCTTCCAGAGCGGGCTGTGGACAGCCGGCACATCGAGATGACGTCGTAGCGTCCTTTGCTGCGGTACATGCGCGAAGGCGAGGCTTTCGGAGGCAAACCGCACATCGGCGCGGCGGGCGTCGGCAATCGGCCGCATATAGGCGCCGACCCCATAATAATGTGCAATGCCTGAATTGGGAGAGAACGGCATCGCCCCGCCATAAGGCGAATTCGGGACATAGGGCACGTCGGGACGCATGCGCACGATGACGGCCGGGATGATCTCATCGGTGATCGGCCCGCTCCAGAATTCCATCGGCAGGCCGAGCATCGCCGCTTGCTGGTGGATCTCGCTGCCACCACAGAGCACTGCGAGGGAAGGCGAGGCTTGGACGCCGTGCAGAAATTCTTCGACCTCGGCATGTACATGGCCGAGAAAAGCCTTGTCGTTGCGCGGATAGTCGAAATTGGCGAACATGAAATCCTGCCAGACCAGCAGGCCGAGCTCGTCGCAAAGCGCGAAGAAATCCGGCGTCTCGTAGGCCATGGTGCCGCCGATACGGATCATGTTCATGCCGGCTTCAGCGGCAAGCCGCAGGAACGGCTCGTAGTCCGCCCGCCCCCCCGGCAATCGCGCGATATCCGCTGTCGTCCACACCGCGCCGCGGCAGAAGATGCGCTCGCCATTGATGAGAAGCGCGAAGTCATCGCCGTCAGCGCCGCGCTCGACCTCGATACGCCGGAAGCCGGTGCTGCCGAGCGAATACTCGGCGCCATCGGAAACCAGCGTCAGTTCGTAGAGACGTGGAGCGCCATGCGTGTGCGGCCACCAGGGTTCGATGTCGGCAAGTTTGAGGATAGCCGAGTAATGATTCTCGCCGACCTTTTCGAACGGCTGCTCCATTCCGCCGCAACGGAGCAGCATCGAAGGGTTGTCGGCACTACTGTGCAGGGAAACGCTGAGCCGGCCGACGCTGCTCTCGTCCAATACGGTGCGGATCGAGACATTGTCGATCGAGACGGGATCGCGCCGCACCAGCGAAATCGGCCGCCACGGGCCGACGGCGTGGATATCGGGGCACCAGCCCGGCATATGCCCGAGCAACGTCGTGCGGAAATTTTTCAAGCCCGCCGGCGTGATCATCTGCGGCCGCCAGCGCGCGCGCGGACCGGGGTCCGACAGACGCGGTCCGAGCGCCCGGAAACAGAGCGCCAGCTCGTCGCCGCCCGAAAGCGTCACCGGAATTTCGTGCGCCGTAAACATGCTTTCGGAAAACAGGATTTCCTGGCCGTTCAGGAACACATGGCAAAGTGTCGCAAGTCCCGCGAAACGCAAGATCGCTTCGCCGGGCTCAGCATCGAAGAGCCGGCAGAGATACCAGGCGTCTTTCGTGTTCAGCGGTTCCGGATTTTCCCGGTCGAAAAGCCCGGCCCTTTCGAGTGCCGCGGCGACGGTTCCGGGAACGGGTGCTGGAATGAACTGCGCAGAGAGCGGAATGTCGTGCGGCACCGCACAGGCATCCGGTTCCGTCAGGACCAGGTTCCAGCCTTCGGAAAGCATGCTTTCCTCGGCTCCGATGCTTGCCAAACGCCCCCGCATGGTCTGATCTCCGGCCTCAGATTCGCTCTGCAAGCGATGCCATCATCAAATCCCATGCATCGGCGGCCGGATCAAGAGCTGCCTGCAGCGGCTCGAACCTCCTGCGGGCGACGGCGCGGGCGAGCTGGAACTGCACGGATTTCGCTGCGTCCGAAATGCGCCTGGCATGCTCGGCGGCGGCGGCGAATTCATCCGGGGAGAGCCAGGCCAAGTGATCGGCCGCAAGCTCGAAATTGGCGCCGACCTGGCGAAGCGTATTGAAGGCATATTTGTGAAAAAAGCCGAACGGCCGCTCAGCCACCGCTTCCACCTGTTGCGGAAAGACGCTTGCAAAGGCGCGGATCGGATTTTCGCTGGGTCGCCTGTTGAAATGAGCCCCGAACAGCCGCCGCGCGGTCGCGCGCAGATGCACTTCATCGGCGGGCTTTTCCGGGAATCGTGCAAATTCCGTGTAAGGCAGGAATGGCGGGTCGTTTTCCGTCAGCTGCAGCTGGAACAGCCCGTCGAAATCCTCGCCCTCAAGGCGGAAATAGCCGGCATTGTGGAAATAATCGACGCGCTTGGCCGCAACGTCCAGCTGGTTAATCGCCACCGTCGTTTTACCGTGCTCCTGCCGGTAGGCGGTGCCGCGCGTATCCGGCATATAGAAGGAATCCATCTCGATCAGGCAGAGCCGGCCCCGCGCGATCTGCACTTCGACATGGCGTTCGACACGGTCGTAAATGGCAAGCTCGGTGGCGCGGATTCCGTAGAGCGCTTCGAGATCTTCGAGCGGCACCTTGAAGAAGGTGAACTGGTCGCCCTCGAAATCCTGGATCAGGGTGAAACCGAGCATCGCCTCGGGCGCAACGCCCGACGTCGCCAGCACCTCGATCCAGAGATCGACATAACAATTGGTTTCCGGCCAGGCGCGCTCGCTGGAATGCAGCGCATGCGCCCGGTAGGTTTCCGGGTCGATCCCCGAAAATACCGATGTCATCGCTCCCATCAGCCCCACAGCGTTTTCCGGACGCTGGCCGGCCATTGCTTCACGTCAAGCCCGTGATGGTGGAACAGCGCAAGCGCGATGCGCTCCAGCCCGAAGCCGACACAGGCCGTGTGCGCGACACTGCCGTCCTCGAGGTTGAGGCCCCATTTCGTGCCGAAGGCGTCCTGATGATAGTTGAAGCTCATGCAGGCGGTGGGATTGGCGGACGAGGTGATCGGGATCAGCAGTTCGAACTTCAGGTTCTGGTCGCGTTGATTGTTGGCGAGCATCTTGCCGGCGCGGCCGAAGAACGGATCGTTGGCGATGTCGATCGTCACCTCGAGGCCGACGGCTTTCATCATCTCGACGCCGCGATCCATCCAGCGTTGGCGGAAATCGGTGACATGCTCTTCGGTGCCCATGCAGACATATTCGCGCATCCGGAACAGCTGCTGGCGGGCCGGGTCTTTCGACGGCTCGTGGCGGAAGCAATAGGATTGCAGGTCGAAGAGGCCGCCGGTCTTCGGCAGATTGCCGCGCTTGGCGACCGTCGGATAGAGTGGATAGCAGGCAGCCGGCGTCAACACGATATCGGTCGCTTCCTGTCCCTTGGTCCAGTCCTCGCCGACTTCCATGCATTGCAACAGGCTCACATGGTCGAGTTCGCTGCCGCAGAAGCTGTGCACCGTGCCGGCCAGCTGCGGGAAGCTCTTCATGTAGCCGCTCTTTTCGAAAAAGGCGCGGTTCATGCCGGGCGGAAAACGCATGGCCTCCGCACCGTCGCCGCCGCCGACCTTGTCGATGAGGCGCTCAAACGCGGCGATCACCTCTTCGAACTGGCCGCTGCGGCCATAGAGCCCGTCGATACCCGTATCGATCAGCAGGCCGGATTCGAAAAGCCGGTCGAGAAACGAGGTCTGCATATCCATGACTGTTACCCCAGTAGGCTAGTGTCCTGCTTGTGGACAAGAAGCATGCTCGACGTATTGCCGAGGATGCGGTCGTTCGAGATCATCAGCTGTGCGGAATGGGCGTCGCGCAGATGGCGTCCCAGGCTGAAGGGCGTGCCGTTCTTGTAGCCCATGATGCCGCAGATCAGCATGGCGTGGTTGACGATCTCCAGGATCGTCTCGGACGAGGCGATCTTGACGTTGTTCATCGCCACGGCAAAGCCCATCGACGACAGCCTGTCGGGATCGGCCTTGGCATGTTCATAGGCCTTGAGGCCGGCAACCACGTTGGATTTCACCATCTGCAGCAGGTTCGACACCTCGGCCAGGCGCAGCGCACCCGGCGGCTGGGCATCCGGCGCCTTGCGGGCAGCGGCGCGCACGAAGGCCTGGGCGCGAGCGACGGCATCGACCGCAATGCCGTACCAGACACCGCTCCAAAGCAGATGCGAGGAGGCGAGCATGGACTGCGCCGCGATTTCGGCAAAAGGCTTCGGCAGGATCTGCTCTGCCGGCGCTTGTCCCTTGAACAGGAAGCCGTCGGAGCAGGTGCCGCGCATGCCGAGCGTGTTCCAGACGTGCGTTTTCTCAAGCGTGTACTGGTCTTTGAGGAAGGCCGTAAGCACCTGATCGGAGGAAGCCGCCTGGGCATGCGCACGCGAGGTGATGAGAATGGCGTCGGCATGCGAGCCGTAGGAAATGACGGTGGCATCCTTCTCGAGGCGGCAGCTATCGCCATCGACCTCAACTGCGCAAATACTGTTGCGCAGGTTTCCGCCGATCCCACCCTCGGTGGTGGCGGAGGCGATCAGCAGTTGCTCGGCAGCAATGCGGCGCATGAAATGGCAATGCCATTGGCTGTCGGCGCCGTGTTCGACAAGGCTCGACAGCTTAATGTGGTGCATCGCGAAGACCATGGCGCTCGCCGCGCAAGCCTGGCCGAGCATCGAGCACAATTCGGCGATCTCGGTGATCGAGGCCGATTCACCGCCGAGATGGTGCGGCACCTGAATGCCGAGCAGCCTCTCGGCCTTCATGGCATCCACGGCTTCCCGTGGGAAGCGGCCCTCGGCATCGACGGCATCGGCATGTTTGGCCGCGATTTCGGCGACACGAGCCACCCTAGCGGTAAGACCGTCCTGCATGATCTTGACGGGGAAGTTCATCAGGCGACCTTCCGGCCATCCTGGATGAGATCGACGGTTTTGGCGATCGCCGAGATGCTCGCGAAGGATTTGCGGTTCAGCAGATTGTCGGGAAATTCGATGTCGAACGCCTCTTCAATGCCGAGCATCAGCTGCACCGAAGCGAAGGACGTCAGACCTGCTGCATAAAGATCGGCATCGTCGGCGATCTGGTCGATCGACGTCGGAAGCTTGCCGAATTTGGCTACGAGGTCGCGGATTGTCTTATTCATCCCATCACTCCAAGATTCTCATGATCCCGAACCGGCGTTCATCGCCTTGTCATGAGCGTTCTTTTAGTGCGGAAAACAGAACATTCCGCTAATTTGTTGGGTTAAATATGATTAGCACTCACAGTTAGGATTTTAGCAATCGGCCCGGCTGGAGTAAAAATACAAATTCTACATCAATCGCTTAATAGAGTTTCGGCAACGAGACTTGCGACGCTCTTCGACGCGACGAGTACAGAAATGACACGCAAAGCGCCATTTTGCGTCAACCGGCGGTGGGATAGGAATGCTCGCCGCCGCGATAATCCGAGACGGAGTAACATCCGTCACCTGTTGCCCTGACAACGCTTTCGCTGATGACGGCCTTGCCGTGACCGCTCGGGATATCGAGGATATAGGCCGGCTGACAAAGCCCGGAAATCCGTCCGCGCAGCGCCGCGACGATCCGCTGCCCCTCGTCGATCGTCAATCTGAAATGGCCGGTGCCGGGCGCGAGATCCGGATGATGCAGGTAATAGGGTTTGACGCGGATCTCGACGAAGGCCTTCATCAGTTCGGCAAGCACATCGGGATCGTCATTGACGCCCTTCAGCAGTACCGACTGGCTCACCATGGCGATGCCGGCATCGACCAGGCGGGCGCAAGCCGCGCGCGCTTCGCTTGTCAGTTCCCTCGGATGGTTGGCATGCAGCGCCACATAGACCGTCTTGCCGCTCGCCTTCAGGGCAGCGATCAGCGCCAAGTCGATCTTTTCGGGATCGACCACGGGAACGCGGGTGTGGAAGCGCACGATCTTGACATGCGCGATTGCCGCCAGCGCCTCCATGATGTCGCGGAGCCGGCGCGCGGAAAGCACCAGTGGATCGCCGCCGGTGAGGATGACCTCCCAGATCTCCTGGTGGCCGGCTATGTAATCGAAGGCTTTCTGCATCGCCGCCGCATCGAGCGTGCCGAGGCCCTGCGGCCCGACCATTTCGCGCCGGAAGCAGAAGCGGCAATAGACCGGGCAGATATGCACGGCTTTGAGCAATACGCGATCGGGATAGCGGTGAACGATGCCTTCGACGGGGCTGTGGGCATGATCGCCGATCGGATCGGCGCGTTCCTCGGGCGCGACCGTCAGTTCGGCGGCGTCGGGCACGAATTGCCGTGCGATCGGATCATCAGGATCGGCGCGGTCGATCAGCCTGGTGACGGCAGGCGTCAGGGCGATCGCGTAACGCGCGGCCACTTCGTCGAGAATTGCACGATGGCCGGGCAAGACCAGCCCGGCCTGCAGAAGATCATCGACGTTCTTGAGCGGTTTGACGGCGTTCATCGCCCATACTCCGCAACCGGCGCCCAGAGCACCTGATCGATGCGCGAAGCCCCCGTCGCCAGCATGACCAGCCGGTCGAAACCGAGCGCAATGCCGCTTGCCTCGGGCATTGACGAAAGTGCCGCGAGCAAATCCTCGTCGATCGGGTAGGTCTCACCATAGACCCGCATCTTCTCGGCCATCTCGATCTCGAACCGCCGCTTCTGTTCGGCGGCGTTGGTGAGCTCGCCGAAGCCGTTGGCGAGCTCGACGCCGCAGGCATAGAGCTCGAAACGCTCGGCAACCCGCGGATCGCGGGCTGATGGGCGGGCAAGGGCCGCCTCCGAGACCGGATATTCGTCGAGAATGGTGATGCGGCCGAAGCCGAGATGCGGCTCGATCTTTTCGACCAGCACCCGGCTGAAGAGATCGGCCCAGCCGTCATCTTCGGCCACACGCATGCCGGCGCGCCTGAGCTCGGCGGCCAGATGTTCGCGATCGGTCGAACCGTCGGCGGCGACGGAGGCGAGAAGATCGATGCCGGCGTGGCGCTCGAACGCTTCGGCGACGCTCACCCGTTCCGGCCCGGCGAAAGGATCGCTCTCACGGCCGCGATAGCCAAGCCTGTCGGTCTTCGCCGTCTCGGCCGCAAGCGCCAGAATGCGCACGCAATCCATCATCAGGCTCTCGTAGCTTTCGCCGGCCCGATACCATTCGAGCATGGTGAATTCCGGGTGATGCAGCGGCCCGCGCTCGCGGTTGCGGTAGACATGGGCAAAACAGGAGATGCGTTGCTCACCGGCTGCGAGCAGCTTCTTGCAGGCGAATTCCGGCGAGGTGTGCAGATAAAACGGCGCCCTCTGCCCGTCCGTCGTCACCGCTTCCGTCGCAAAGGCATGCAGGTGCGCCTCGTTGCCCGGCGAGATCTGCAGCACCGCGGTATCCACCTCGATGAAATCCTCGCGCGCGAAAAACCCGCGTAATACAGCCTGGATCGCATTGCGCCCGATGAGGAAGGGGCGGCGATCGGCATGCACGGACGGGGTCCACCAGGGGGACGCTTTGGCCGAAGATTTCATTCCAAGCTTTCTTCGCCGGAGAAGCCGGTATGGGGGTGGCTATTTCCCGGATTTTAGGTTAGTTGCGCCCCCAAAGAAAAACATTTGCGTCTGCAGGGCGTTTCGACAGTCCTCTACGACGCCGAAAGCCGAGTTACAAGGAAGTCTTATGGTCAAGGTCATCGCCTCTTCGGTCCGCAAGGGCAACGTTCTCGATGTCGACGGCAAGCTCTACGTCGTTCTCACCGCCCAGAACTTTCATCCGGGCAAGGGCACGCCGGTCACCCAGGTCGACATGCGCCGCATCGTCGACGGCGTGAAGGTTTCCGAGCGCTGGCGCACCACCGAACAGGTCGAGCGCGCCTTCGTCGAAGACGTCTCCTTCCAGTATCTCTATGAAGACGGCGAAGGTTTCCACTTCATGAACCCGGCGACCTACGACCAGGTCGTGGTCGATGTCGAAACGATGGGCGACCAAAAGGCCTTCCTGCAGGAAGGCATGTCCTGCATCCTGTCGATCCATGAAGGCATTCCGCTGGCGCTGGAACTGCCGCGCCACGTGACCCTCGAAATCACCGAGACCGAACCGGTCGTCAAGGGCCAGACGGCGTCGTCCTCCTACAAGCCGGCCATGCTGTCGAACGGCGTGCGCACCATGGTGCCGCCGCACATCAATGCCGGCACCCGCGTCGTCATCGCGACCGAAGACAATTCCTACGTCGAGCGCGCCAAGGACTAATCCTGGTTGCATCTCGCGCAAAGGGCCGGCTCAGACCGGCCTTTTTTGTATCCGCGATATCAGAGATGCGGATTGCGCGGCCTGTACTTCTTCACCAGCTTCTGATTGATCTCGGCCGCCCCCGGCATGTTGGCGCTGAGATAGACCGGCGCATCGCCGGATTTGGAGAGCTCCGAGGCGACTTCGGCAAAGATCGCATTGATAACAGTCACCCCGACCGCCGTCGACACCGGCCCGACCCGGAGCCCCGTGCCTTCGAGGTCGAGAACGGCATCACCCGGCGGCAGCCCGTTGTCGAGCACGATATCGGCGACTTCTGCGAGCCGGCGGCGGCCATTGGCGATCGCTGCGGAATAGGCGATCGAGGTGATGGCGATCACCTTGGCGCCGATTTCATGCGCATAATCGGCGGCCTCGATCGGCGCGGCGTTCACGCCGGAATTCGAGGCAATGATAATGACGTCGCCCGGCTGCATGCCGTAACGCTCCAACATCGGCCGCACCAGACCTTGGGTACGTTCATAGACCGAGCTGATGACCGCTCCCTCGTGCAGCATGGCCGACCCGACAAGCACCGGTACAGTGAAAGCGAGCCCACCGGCGCGATAGTGCACCTCTTCCGCCAGCATATGTGAATGGCCGGTGCCGAAGACATAGACGCGCTTGTCGCCGCGGGCGGCATCGAGGATGACCGACGCTGCCTGCACCATCGGCTCGGCAAGTACCTGCTTCAGCGTCTCCAGCCGACCGATCAGATTGGAGAAGTAGGCATCGGTGATATCAGTCATGCCAAGTCTCCTTGATGTCAGGCCGCTTCGCCGGCAAGCCAGGTGACGGTAACAGTCAGCGCATCGGTGAGATGGACGAGATCGGCGCGCGCGCCCGGCGAGAGATGGCCGCGATCGGCAAGTCTGAGGAAGCGGGCGGGATAGAGGGTCGCCATGCGCAACGCCTCGGCGAGCGTCAGATCGAGATAGGTGACGCCATAACGGATCGTCGAGATCATGTCGACGTCGGAACCGGCGAGCGTGCCATCGGACAGCACCAGCTTCGAGCAGAAGCCGCCCCTTTCACGCCGGACGGTGCGCCCGTTCAGCGTGAATGAATCCTTCTCAGATCCGACGAGCGACATCGCATCGGTGACGAAGAACAGTTTGCCTTCGCCCCGCTTGGCGCGCAACGCGGTGCGCAAGGCCTTCGGATCGACGTGATGACCGTCGGCAATGATGCCGCACCAAGTGGAGGGATGATCGATCGCCGCGCCGACGAGGCCGGGGGCGCGATGTCCCATCTGGCTCATCGCGTTGAAGAGATGCGTGACGCCGCGCGCTCCGGCATCGAAACGTTCCGCCGCCGCCTCGCTCGAACAATCGGAATGGCCGATGCTGACGGTGACGCCGGCTTCGGCCAGTTCACGCACCTGGGCGACCGTCACCTGTTCGGCGGCAATAGTGACGAGCAGCGTGCCGATCGCCTCACGCGCACGGATGAAGGCCTTGACGTCGCGATCCTCCACCGGCCGCATCAATTCGGCCAGATGCGCGCCCTTGCGCGCCGGCGCCAGATGCGGGCCTTCGAGATGCAAACCGGCGACGCCGCGGTTCCCTCTGACAGCCTCGATCGCGGCCTCGATCGCGGCAATGGAGGCCTCTGCCGTATCCGTGATCAGCGTCGGCAGCAGCGACGTCGTGCCATAGGGCCGATGCCCCTGTGCGATGATCTCCATCGAGGCGACTGATGGTTCGTCGTTCAGCATCCGCCCGCCGCCGCCGTTGACCTGCGCATCGATGAAGCCGGCCGAAAGCACGCCGCCGGCAAGCGTCACCGTCTCGGCGTCCGGCAGATCGTTTCCAGCGGCGATCGCTTCGACCCGGCCGTCGGCAACGATCAGCGCCTTGTCGTCATGAAAGCGCTCGCCGTCGAAGATACGGGCGCCGATGAAGATCTTGCGGGCCATCAGACCGTCTCCGTCACCTTGAGCAGGTTTGCCGGCTTGTCCGGATCGAAGCCCTTGCGGCGTGTTACCGACTCGATCAGCCGGTAATAGACGAGCAGCGACACCAGCGGATCGACGAGACCGTTGCCCGTCGTCGGCACCCGCAGATTGAGGCCAGAGAGCGGCTGCGTGGAGAAACTGACGGTGGTGGCGCCGAGTTTCTGCAGGCGCTCCAGCGCCTGGCCGTTATTGGCGAAGGCCGCGTCGTCGGGCGCAAAGGCGACGATCGGGAAACCCGGCTGCACCAGGCGCATCGGACCGTGCATCAGTTCCGCCAGCGAGAAAGCTTCTGCATGCAGGCCGGCGGTTTCCTTGGCCTTCAAAGCCGCTTCGAGCGCGATCGCGAAGGCCGGGCCGCGGCCGGCCGTATAGAGCGAGGTCGCGTTGAAGAGCACCTCTTCGGCTGCCGCCGTATCGATCCCGGCGGTGGCCGAAAGCGCCTCCGGCAGCTTGACGAGCGCTGTCTGCAGGTCGAACGCGCCGCCGATCGCAGCCGTGACGCCGGCAAGAGCGGCAACGGAAGCGATGAAGGACTTCGTTGCCGCAACGCTCCTTTCGGCGCCGGCATTAAGGCCGAGAACGATATCGGCCTGTTTTGCGAGCGGGCTGTCGGTGACGTTGACGACGGCGATCGTCGTCGCCCCGCCCTTCTTGGCCGCCTCTTGCAGCGCCACGATATCGGGGCTGGCACCCGATTGCGAGACAGTGAAATGCACGCCGCCCTTCAGATGGAGCGCGGCGCCGTAGACGGAAGCGATCGACGGACCGACCGAGGCGACCGGAACGCCGCAGGTGATCTCGAAGAGATATTTGAAGAAGGTGGCGGCGTGATCCGAAGAGCCGCGCGCCGCCGTCGTCACCACGCTCGGGCGGGCGGACGAAAACAGCCGGGCGATCTCGGCAAAGATGGGCTTTTCCTTTTCGAGAAGTGTGGCCACCACCTCCGGCGACTGGCCGGCTTCCTGCAGCATCAGCGACTGGTTCTCACTCATAGGTTATCTCCGATTCTCAATTCGGCAACGAAATCATAGGCATCGCCGCGATAATGCGAGCGGGTGTATTCGACGACGCGCTGGTCTTCCAGGCGCGAGACACGTTCGATCAGAAGCGCCGGCGCGCCAGCCTTGACGTTCAGGATCGCGGCGGAGGACGGGTCGAGGGTGACCGCGGTCAGCCGCTGCAGCGCCCGCACCGGCCTGTGGCCGTTGGCCGCCAGCGCGTCGTAAAGCGATCCTTCGCCGCCGGCATCGTCGCCCAGGAACTTGATCGGCACCACGGCGCGCTCAATCGCCAGCGGCAGGCCGTCGGCTAGACGCAGGCGGTCGAGCCGCAGAACCGGCTCGTCGCCACCGAGGCCGAGCAGGAAGGATTCCTCCGGCGACGGCGTGTTGACCGACCGCGACAAGATTCGTGCGGCCGGCAGCCGCCCGCGCGAGCGCATGTCGGCGGAGAAGGAGGAAAGCCGCCAGAGCGACTGTTCCATGCGCTCCACTCTGCTCGATACGAAAGTACCGCTTCCGTGGCGCGATTCCAGTACGCCCGACGCCATCAGGTCGCGATAGGCGGTGCGCACGGTGACGCGCCCGAGCTTCAAGGCCTCGGCAAGGTCGCGCTCGCCCGGAAGCGCGGTGCCGGGCTTCAGCAGGCCTTCCTGCACAAGGCCGGTCAGGGCCTGCGCCAGCCGCTTGTAGAGCGGCCCGGTCAGGCCCGCGTCACGCAGACCGCGGCTATTCAGTTCCCCTATCAGACTGGTTCTATCCATGGGCAGGCAATAGAACCTATTTAGAACCAATCGGCAAGACGCAATCGGATGCCAATAGAAAAAACCCTCCCCGGCGAGTGTCCGGAGAGGGTTTCATAGCGCTCAAATTTGACAGGCGTTCGTCCGGCGGACGCTCAGCTCTTGGTAAAGATATAATCCGTCTCCTGGCGCAGCACTTCGCCGGGGCGCAGCACCGCATTCGGGAAACCTTGGTGATTGATGGCATCCGGCCAGACCTGCGTTTCCAGGCAGAAGCCGGCGAAGGGGCCGTATTTGCGCCCACCGAGGCCGGGCGCCCCGGTATTCAGCTTGAAACCGGCATAGAACTGCACGCCCGGCTCGGTGCTGCGCACTTCAAGCGACACACCGGAATAAAGGCTGCGGGCGAGCGCGACGCTGCGCTTGGCGGTGCGTTCGGCTGACAGGCAGAAGTTATGGTCGTACAGCACCTGTTCGCTGCCGGCGAAACGCTTCATCGGCGTCATTTCGCGCAGGTCGAATTCCGTGCCGGCAACGGAACGGATCTCGCCGGTCGGCACCTGCCTCTCATCGGTCGGCAGATAATGATCGGCGGCGATCATGATGTCGTGGCCCAGCGCATCCTCGCGGCCGTCGAGATTGAAATAGGCGTGCTGGCAGACATTGGCGAGCGTCGGCTGATCGCTGGTCGATTCGTAGGTCACCGACAGTTCGCCGTTGCCGTGCACCCAGAAGGTTGCCTGGATGGTGCAATTGCCGGGATAGCCGGCGCGGCCATCGGGATCGACGATTTTCAGCACCACGCGGTCGACGGCATGCTCGACGATCGTCCAGTTGCGTTTGGCGATATTGTCGCTGCCACCATGCAGATGCGTGACGCCGTTTTCGTTCGGCTCGAGCTGATAGGCCTTGCCGTCGAGGGTGAATTTGCCGCCGCCGATCCGGTTGGCGCAGCGGCCGGGTGTGGCGCCAAAATAGGCGGAATAGAGCGGATAGCTGTCGAATTCCTCAAACCCGAGCGAGAGCGGCGCGTCATGTCCCTCAAGACGCAGATCCTGGATGACCGCGCCCCAGCTGATGATTTTGGCCGTGAGCCCGCCGCCCTTGATGACCACACGATAGACGGTTTCCCCCGCCTTCGTCTGCCCGAAAACTTCCCGCTCCAACTTCTCCGACATGATCGACATCCGTTCCGTTCTATCCTTGGGGTTCAGGACCGGAACCTGCCCGCATTTGCTTCAATCCGCAACCGGTCGGATCAGAAAGAAATGCCGCGGCATCCGCTCATCCGCTCAGAGATCCATGCCGATCTCTTCGACGTCATAGGGCGTCGTCTGGTAGATTTCGTTGATCCAGTTGCCGAACAGGAGATGGGCGTGGCTGCGCCAGCGGTTCTGCGGCGCAAGCGCCGGGTCGTTATGCGGGAAGTAATTGTGCGGCATCTTGATCGGCACGCCGGCCTCGACATCACGGAAATACTCGTCAGAGAGCGAGGTGGAATCATATTCGACATGATTGAACATGTAGAGCCGCCGGCCCCTTTTCTCATGCACGAGGCAGACGCCCATCTCGCTCGATTCCATCAGGATTTCCAGGCTTTCGGATTTCTCGATGTCGGCGCGCCGCACCTCCGTCCAGCGCGACACCGGCACTTCGAAATTATCGGAAAAGCCGTTGAGATAGATCGAGGAAGGCTTCAGGTTCCGGTGGCGGTAGACACCGAAGGCCTTCTCCTTCAGTTCGTATTTCGGAACGCCGTGGAAATGATAGATCGCCGCCATCGCGCCCCAGCAGACGTTCATCGTCGAATGGACGTTGGTTTCCGTCCAGTCGAGGATCTCCTGCATCTCTTTCCAATAGGTGACGTCCTCATACGGCAGAAGCTCGATCGGCGCCCCGGTGATGATGAAACCGTCGAACTTGCGCTGCTTTACCTCTTCCCAGGTCTGGTAGAAGGCAAGCAGGTGATCTTCGGAGGTGTTCTTCGCCTTGTGCCCGCCGATGCGGATCAGCGACAGCTCCACCTGCAGCGGCGAGGCGCCGACCAGGCGGGCCATCTGCAGTTCGGTCTTGATCTTGTTCGGCATGAGATTGAGCAGCCCGATCTGCAATGGGCGAATATCCTGACGGATCGCCACCGTCTCGGTCATTACCCGTACACCCTCCTGGACGAGGGTTTCGAAAGCGGGCAGCGTATCGGGGATCTTGATGGGCATTGCGGTCACTCGATCAAAATAAAAAACCGGCGGCGACAAAAAATCGCTACCGGTCCGCACGCGGCCCTTTAGCGACTTTTTTAACGTGGCTGCAAGCCGGCCGGCCAAATCACCACGGAATGCCTTAATTAGTCGCTGTTGAGCGACGAATCAACTGCCGAATGCATGCGGCGGCGACTCAGGCAAGCCTCATCACAGTTTAATGACTGATAGAATCTGTTGATAGACCGATAACGCCAGCATGTTAATAATGACAGCATGGGCGGTGTTGGAAAAGCGTGATGGCAGATAAGACCAAGGGGAGGCCGGGGATCCGGAGGCAGGATGGAGTAGGGTATGATTTCAGCCTGACATATCGCCTCGGGGTGATGTTCTCTGCATTCTGGAATTCTGAAGTGCGTGGCAAGGTGCTGTTTCTGGCAACCGTGCTGATCCTTGTCATCCTGGCGACGGCCTATGGCCAGGTCATTCTCAATGAATGGAACGCTCCCTTCTACGATTCGCTCGAGCGCCGCGATCTCGGCGAATTCTTCCATCAGCTTGAAATCTTCGCAATGATCGCCGGCACGCTGCTGCTGCTCAATGTGTTGCAGGCCTGGCTGAACCAGATGACCGCGCTTTATATGCGAGAAGGCCTATCGCGCGATCTTGTCGACCAGTGGCTGAAGCGCAAGCGGGCGCTGCGGCTCGCCTCCAGCGGTCTGATCGGCGTGAACCCGGATCAGCGTCTGCATGAGGATTCCCGCAACCTTGCCGAAAGCACGACGGGGCTCGTTCTCGGCCTGCTGCAGTCGACCATTCTTCTCGTCAGCTTCATCGGCGTGCTGTGGCAGCTTTCGAGCGGCTTCATCTTCCACATCAGCGGCCACAGCTTCTCCATTCCCGGTTACATGGTCTGGGCGGCGATTTTCTATGCCGCTTCCGCCTCGGTGCTGAGCCAAGTCGTCGGCCGCAAGCTGGTCAAGCTCAATGCCGACCGCTTTTCGAAGGAGGCCGAGCTTCGTTTCACGCTGATGCATGCCAATGAGAACATGCCGGCGATCACCGTCGCCCGCGGCGAGGAGAACGAGCGCCGGCGCATCAACACCGACATCAGCTCGGTGCTGCGGGTCGTCAGGCGGCTCGCCATGGCCAATACCAATCTCACCTGGGTTTCGGCCGGCTACGGCTGGCTGGTGATCGTCATCCCGATCATCGTCGCGGCACCCGCCTATTTCTCCGGCGGCCTGACCCTCGGCCAGCTGATGATGTCGGTCGGCGCCTTCAACCAGGTCAATACGGCGCTGCGCTGGTACGTCGCCAATTTCGGCCCGATCGCCGAATGGCGCGCTACACTGATGCGCGTCACCGATTTTCGCCAGGCGCTGCTCGACATGGACGAGGACTACGACCCGAAGGACAGTATTGCCTATGAGAACACCGCGCCCGACACACTGACGCTGAAGGATGTAGTGATCAACGCCAAGATCGGCGAAGACATCGAGGAATGCGGCGGCTTTCGCCTGCGCGAAACCGATGTCTTGGTCAAGGCCGGCGAGAAAATCATGATCAACGGCGATCACAGCGTCAACCGCAAGCTGCTGTTTCAGGCCATGGCCGGCCTCTGGCCATGCGGCAGCGGCACGATGGGGCTGCCGCCGGTCGACGACATGCTGTTCGTGCCCCAGATCGCCTATGTTCCGGGCGGCACCCTGCGCGAAGCCCTGGCTTTCCCCGAACGCGCCGATGCCTACGAGAAGGCGGCCGTCGAGGCCGCCCTCGAAAGAGCCGGCCTGCATTCGCTGATCGCAAGGCTCGATACTCGCGCCCGCTGGGACAAGCTGCTCGACAGCGACGAACAGAAAGCGATCGGCTTCGCCCGCCTGCTGCTGGTGCGCCCGCGCTGGATTATCTTCGACGAAGTGCTGGAAGGCATGGAGCCGGAGTGGCAGGCAACGATGGCAAAGCTGCTGACCTCCATGCCCGAAACCGCGATGATCTATATCGGCCGCTCCGAAGCCTATCTTGAGGCGCTGCAGCCGCGCGTCCTGCATCTGCAGGCGCTGCCTTCAAAATCCGAAGAGCCGCAGCCGCAGGTCGCCCAGCCGGGCGCCAGGGCCAGTGCGGGCGCCGCCGCCATCCCCGCCGACATCCCCTCCCCGGCGCTTTAGGTCGCCTTGGCCGGACCGCTGGTTACAACGAGCGGTTGATTTGTGAAAGTCAGCCCTCCAGCTCCTCTCGCAGCATTTCGAGCTCCAGCCACTCCTCTTCCATGGCAATCAGGCCGGCGCGCAGTTTCTCCATCTCGGCCGCAAGCCGGTTGAAGGCAGCCGGATCGCGCGTGAAGAGATTGGGATCGGCCATGACGAGCTCGCGCTTGGCGATCTCGGCTTCCGCTTTCGACATCTCCTTCGGCAGGTTTTCCAGTGCGAATTTCTGCTTGAAGGAGAGCTTGCCCTTCGCGCCTGCGGCGGCAGGCACCGTCTCCTGCACCTTCGGCTTCTCCGCTGCCTTTTCGGCCTTCTTGCGCTCCTCGAGCGCGCCCTTGCGCTGGGCAAGCATATCCGAATAGCCGCCGGCATATTCGATCCAGCGGCCATCAGGCGCATCCGGCACGGCGGGTGCGATCGTCGAGGTCACGGTGCGGTCGAGGAAATCGCGGTCATGACTGACGAGAATGACGGTGCCGGGGAAGCCGGCGACGATTTCCTGCAGGAGGTCGAGCGTCTCGATGTCGAGATCGTTTGTGGGTTCGTCGAGGATCAGCAGATTTGCCGGGCGCGACAGTATGCGGGCCAGCATCAGCCGGGCGCGCTCACCGCCGGAGAGACTCCTGATCGGCGTCCGCGCCTGTTCCGGCTGAAACAGGAACTCCTTCATGTAGCCGGTGACGTGCCGCTGCTCGCCGTTGACGATCAGGTTTTCGCCACGCCCATCCGTCAGGTAGTTTGCAAGCGTATCCTCCGGATCGAGATCCTCGCGCTTCTGGTCGAGTGTGGCAATCTCCAGATTGGTGCCGAGTTTTATCGTGCCGCTATCCGGAGAGAGCTGCCCCGTCAGCATTTTCAACAGCGTCGTCTTGCCGGCGCCGTTCGGGCCGACCAAGCCGATGCAATCGCCGCGATGCACGCGGATGGAGAAGGGCGCAACGATGGCGCGCTCGCCGAAACTCTTGGTGATCTTATCGGCCTCGATCACCAGCTTGCCGGATTCCTGCGCGTCTGCAGCCGTCGCCTGCACCGTGCCTTGCGGTCCCTTATGGCCGCGATACTGCGAACGCATCGTCTGCAACTCGCCGAGCCGGCGCATATTGCGCTTGCGCCGCGCCGTCACGCCGTAGCGCAGCCAATGCTCCTCGCGCTCGATCGCCTTGCCGAGCTTGTGCTGCTCCTGCTCCTCGGCCTCGAGCACCTGGTCGCGCCAGGCCTCGAAATGCGCAAACCCCCTGTCGAGCCGGCGCGAGGTGCCGCGGTCGAGCCAGACGGTCGCGGTCGAAACTTTTTCGAGGAAACGCCGGTCGTGTGAGATCAGCACCAGGGCGCTGCGGCTCTTCTGCAATTCGCCTTCCAGCCATTCGATCGTCGGCAGATCAAGATGGTTCGTCGGCTCGTCAAGCAGGAGAATGTCAGGTTCCGGCGCCAGCACGCGCGCCAGGGCTGCCCGGCGCGATTCGCCGCCGGAGAGGGTTTTCGGGTCTTCCTCGCCGGTCAGCCCGAGATGCGACAGCAGATAGGTAACGCGATAAGGGTCGTCACCCGGGCCGAGCCCGGCTTCCGCATAGGCCTGCACCGTCTTGAATTCCGCAAAATCCGGCGCCTGTTCGAGATAACGCACCGTCGAAGAGGGATGGCGGAAGAGCTCGCCGGACTGCGCCTCGACCAGGCCGGCGGCAATCTTCAGGAGCGTCGATTTTCCCGAGCCGTTGCGGCCGACCAGACAGATCTTGTCGCCGGGCTCGACCTGCAGCGAAGCACCCGCCAGAAGCGGCGCGCCACCGAAGCTCAAAAAGATGTCGTCGAGTTTCAGAATGGGAGGGGCCAAAAATCAGACTCCGGAAAGATCATAAGGTCGGGCAAGCACGATCGCCCGGCCGCTGCTGAGCGAAAAACGAACCTTGCCTTCCGCCACGTTGGAAATGGTGCGCGACGAGCCGAAAGGCAGATGGAAATCTGTCAGCGGATAACGCGCATTCTCAATCGAAAGGCCGGTCAGCGGGCCGAATCCGGGCACGGAAAACAGGCTGCCTTTGGGGAGATCGAGTTCGATCGTGCCGGCAATCAGCGGCACCGCCTCCTCCTTGCCCGAGGTCAGCAGCATGTCGAAACCCTCTTCCGCCAGGCTGACGGCCGACAACAGGTGCTGAAGGGCATGATCGGAGCGTTCACCGCCGAGCGCGCCGGCGAGGATCAGCCGCCGTGCACCGCGGGCGATCGCTTCCGATACCGCGATCTCGCCGTCCGTTGCCGCTTTTGCCGCCGGGTAGGGCTGTCTCGGCACATTGGGAAACGCCCCGTCGAGATCGGCCGGCGTCGAATCGAAATCGCCGACCCAGAGCTCCGGTGTCACGCCGAGTGCGGCCGCGTGCCGCATGCCGCCATCGGCTGCGATGAAGCGGCTGCCGCCGATGGCACGGCGGAGGCGCTCCGTCAGGCTGAGTTCGCCGCCGAGCAGAATGGTGAAGTTGGATTGGCTCATGGGCATTGCCCTTAGCGCAAACGGGGGGGCGAGGGGAAGGGCCGAAGGATCGGCGGATCACCTCAACCCGGCGTATCCTTGTCACGCGACAGGAAGATCGCCTCGTAGCCGCCGATAAAACGATCGAACAGCGTCGCGAAACGTTCGACATCCTCTTCAGGCCAGTCGGAGACGATCTGAGAGATGATTGCGAATTTCTGCGCACGGATCTCCGCAAGCAGGGCCTCGCCCGCCGCCGTCATGACGACAACGATCCGCCGCGCATCGGCTTGCGACGCCTCGCGGCGCAGCACGTTGCGTCCGACCATGTCGGCGACCACCCTGCTTGCCCGTGAGGGATCGATGCGCAGCATCTCCGCGATCAGGCCGACCGTGACCTCGCCGGCAGGCTGCGCCCTGCGCACAGCATCGAGCACATCGAGATGCGAAAGCTCGAGGCCCGGTGCGGCGCTTTGGATGGCCAACCGGCCGATCAGCCGCCGCCCTGTCAGCAGCCGCATGCGCGCCATGCTCCGGCCGATGAGAGGCACGTTGTCGTCGTCTGGCTCGGCCGGGCTGTTGGACAGGATGCTGGTCAGAGTTTCATTCATGACGACACCATAACAGAGCGGCAGCGGAAACTGAATATGTCGAGGTCAATAATGTGCTATTGACAAATATATGCTAACAGCACATAAAAAGCCGACCAATCGGAACGACGCATCCATGGACATGCAACTCGCGCCTGCGCCGCTGGTGACGGACCCTCGTCGCCGGCTTATCCTCTTCTTCTTCCTGATGACCGCCATGTTCATGGCGACGCTGGATAATCAGATCGTCTCCACGGCGCTGCCGACAATCGTCGGCGAATTCGGCCATCTCGAACGTTTCGGCTGGATCGGCTCGGCCTATCTTCTAGCGCTCAGCGCCGTCATGCCGCTCTATGGCAAGCTCGGCGATCTCTTCGGCCGCAAATATGTAATGATGACCGCGATCGCAATCTTCACCGTCGGCTCGGCGGTCTGCGGCCTCGCCGTCTCGATGGACACGCTGATCGCTGCCCGCGTGCTGCAGGGCCTCGGCGGTGGCGGCATCATGGTATCGATCTTCGCCGTTAACGCCGATCTGTTCGAGCCGCGCGAGCGGGCGCGCTATCAAAGCTATTCCAGCCTCGTGCTGATGGCGTCGGGCGCGATCGGTCCGGTGCTCGGCGGCACGATGAGCGATCTCTTCGGCTGGCGCTCGATCTTCCTCGTCAACGTGCCGATCGGCTTCATCGCGCTGACCGGCTTGGCCTTCATGCTGCCCTACCGCAAACCGCATCGCCGTCCCAAGATCGATTATGCCGGCGCGCTGCTGCTTGCGCTGACGACCACGAGCGTCGTGCTCGCTACCGATAGCAGCGAATTGTTCGGCGCATTGGTTTCGCCCGAGAGTATCGGCGTCGTCGCCTTCGGCATCGTTTGCGCCGTCGCCTGGGTTTTGGTCGAACGTCGCGCACCCGAGCCGATCGTGCCGCTGCAGCTCTTCCGCAATTCGACCTTCAGCCTGCTGCTGATCATCTCGATCACGGGCGGCGCCATCGCCATCGGCATGGTCAATTACTTCGCTCTCTTCCTGCAGACGACGACGGGTCTTTCGCCCTCCGCCGCCGGCCTTTTCTTTATCCTCCTCACAGGCGGCCTCGTCTGCGGATCGCTGTCGGCAGGCCGCATCATCTCCAGGACGGGACGTTACAAACCTTTCGCCATCGCAAGTCTCACCTGCAGCGCCGTCGCCTTCGCGCTGATGTCGCAGATCCAGGCCGGAACGCCGATCGCCTTCATCGGCGCGATCATGCTGCTGCACGGAATCGGCATCGGCCTTGCCCAGCAGGTTCCCGTTATCGGCGTGCAGAATGCCGCGCCCGCCCGCGACGTCGGCGCCGCAACCGGTTCGGTGACCCTATCGCGCATGGGTGGCGCTTCGATCGCCATTTCCATCTACGGCGCCGTCATCGCCTCCGGTCTCGGCAAGGCCGGCGTTCCCATTGCCGGTGTTGCCGATATCGAACAGCTGACGCCGAAGATGATGGCCGCTCTTCCCGAAGCGAGCCGCCAGGCTGTCGCCGATCTCTATGCCGCCGCCTTCTCGCCGCTGTTCATGACCTCCTGCGCCATTGCCCTGATCGGCCTTGCCGCCGCCGTGATGTTGAAGCCCGTGCAGCTGCCGCGCGCCGGCGAGATGAAGCAGCCGCAACCGGCCACGGCGGAAGCGGCGGAATAGCCGATCGCAAAATGGAAGTCGCCACATCGGGCGATCTCTCCTCAGAATCACTATCGGTAGTTGCAAGTTTCGCGTGCTGCGGCTGTTTCCGCCGTGATTGCCTCAATCACCCCGTTCTTTTTTCGCGCCGCCGGCATATCTGCCCCTTGTGACGGAACTTTCGCCATAATTTCATCCGAGCGAAGGAGGCCTCGACGACTGAGGCATTGCCAAAATGCAACGGCGCCACATTTAAACAGAGTCTCGCTATGCAACCGATGCGGAAATCAGTTACAGCAACGACTTGTATCGGCCTAGCGTGCAGCGCGAGATCAGGGGTGCGCACCTGTTAAGTTCCCCTTGCCAAGGCCGGTCCCGATCTGCGGCAAACCGGCAAAGCAGCGACATGATGCGGAGAACCAGACTGGACAGCTTGACGACGTGGAAATCGCCCGCGCTTTCCAGTGATGCCATCTGCGCGCCGCGCCGTTTCGTGCGTCGCCTGATGCTGCTTTCAGCCATCGCAATGGCGCTGAACGGGTGTCAATCGCTGATCGAACAATCCTATCAGCCGAGCATCTCGCCGTCTTCCAATCCGCAGATCGTTGACGAGGTGCAGAAGAACGACCCGCGTGCGGCGATGGGCGCCCGCGAACATCCGCGCATCGTGGCAAGCTATGGCGGCGAATATAAGGATGCCAAGACCGAGCGTCTCGTCGCCCGGATCGCCGGCGCGCTGACGGCGGTGTCGGAAAATCCGAGCCAGTCCTACCGCATCACCATCCTGAACTCGCCTGCTATCAACGCCTTTGCGCTGCCGGGCGGTTACCTCTACGTCACCCGCGGCCTGCTCGCCCTTGCCAACGATGCTTCGGAGGTCGCCGCCGTGCTGTCACACGAAATGGGCCACGTGACGGCCAACCACGGCATCGAGCGGCAGAAGCGCGAAGAGGCGGAGGTCATCGCCAGCCGCGTCGTCGCTGAGGTGCTCTCCAGCGACATCGCCGGCAAACAGGCGCTGGCCCGCGGCAAGCTGCGGCTCGCCGCCTTTTCGCGCCAGCAGGAACTGCAGGCCGATGTCATCGGTGTGCGCATGCTCGGCGAAGCCGGCTACGATCCATATGCCGCCGCCCGATTCCTCGATTCCATGGCGGCGTACAGCCGCTTCATGTCGGTCGACCCGGAGGCCGACCAGAGCCTCGACTTTCTCTCGAGCCACCCGAATTCCGCCCAGCGTATCGAGCTTGCCCGCACTCATGCGCGGGCCTTTGGCCAGGAGGGTTCCGTTGGCGATAAGGGCCGCGATTATTATCTCGACGGCATAGACGGCCTGCTGTACGGCGACAGCCCGGAAGAAGGCTATGTGCGCGGCCAGACTTTCCTGCATGGCGGCCTCGGCATCCGTTTCGACGTGCCACCTGAATTTCACATCGACAACAAGGTCGAGGCGGTGATGGCGACCGGCCCGAACGACATCGCCGTCCGCTTCGATGGCGTCGCCGACAACCAGAACCAGAGCCTCACCAATTATATCTCCAGCGGCTGGGTGACCGGTCTCGACCCGTCGACCATCCAGCAGATCACCATCAACGGCATGGAGGCTGCCACCGCGCGCGCCAGCGCCGACCGCTGGGATTTCGATGTCACCGTGATCCGCAACAATACGCAGATCTTCCGTTTCCTCACCGCCGTGCCGAAAGGCAGCGACGCCCTGGAGCCGACGGCCAATGTTCTGCGGGCGAGTTTCCGGCGCATGACGCCGGCGGAAACGGCCTCGCTGAAGCCGCTGCGTATCCGTGTCGTCACGGTGCGGCCGGGCGAGAACATCTCGACGCTCTCTGCCCGCATGATGGGCACCGACCGCAAGCTCGATCTGTTCAAGCTCATCAATGCCCTGCCCATGGGCGCGGCCGTTTCACCCGGCGATCGCGTCAAGATCATTGCCGAGTAAAAAAAGCCCGGCTTGCGCCGGGCCAGTCTGTGCTGCTGGAGGGAATGAGGTTTGCGGCGCGCGTCTTTTCAGACGCGCAAAGGATGCTGTATGCAGCCGGTCTATGCGTAGGCCGCCATATGCGGGTCGGCGCTCACCAGCGCGGTACGAAGTTTTTCCATCGCCCGGCTTTCGATCTGGCGCACACGCTCCTTGGAAATGCCGAGATCGGCACCGAGCTCTTCGAGCGTGGCGCCGTCTTCGGCCAGACGCCGGGCGCTGATGATCTTCATTTCGCGTTCGTTGAGATGTTTCAACGCCGAGGCGAGCCAGACGCGGCGGCGCTCGCCGTCGATCATGTTGGAAACCTGTTCGTCGGGCAGCGGATCGTCGCTGACGAGAAAATCCATCTTTTCCGCGCTCTCAGCATCGCCGGAGACGGAAGGCGCCTGCAGCGAAGCGTCGTTGCCGGAAAGCCTGGCATCCATAGTCTGAACGTCGGCAAGGCTGACGCCCAGCGCCGCGGCAATTTCCTGATGGATGGATTGGAGCGTCAGTTGTGTGTCGCCCTTGGCGAGTTTGGCGCGCAGGCGACGCAGATTGAAGAACAGCGCCTTCTGCGCTGAACTCGTGCCGCCGCGCACGATCGACCAGTTGCGCAGGATATAATCTTGGATCGACGCCCGGATCCACCAGCTCGCATAGGTCGAGAAGCGCACATCGCGTTCCGGTTCGAAACGCGCGGCCGCCTCCAGCAAGCCGACATAGCCCTCCTGTACGAGGTCGCTCATCGGCAGACCGAAATTGCGGAATTTGCCGGCCATGGAGATCACTAGGCGCATATGCGCCATCGCGATCTGGTTGCGCGCCCCGCGATCGTCATGATCCTTCCAGCGGGTGGCGAGATCGTGCTCTTCCTGGCGGGCGAGATAGGGGGCAGCCATCGCGATTTTGATCATGCGCCGATCTGCAGACATGTTCTTCATTTCGATCTCCCGAAACAGGCCTTCGCCCTCAAAATGAACAAAACAACTCACCTTCCGGAACATCGCTGTCCCGACTGAATGGGGTTCCGAATGCATGAAGGCCTCACCCCTGGACTTTTCAGGGGGAAGCCCTAATTTTCATCATGGGCCGCTAAGACGGCTGGGTTGGACCTGTTTTTTCATGTTGCCGAACGGGCAATATTGAAAAGGCATGATCCGCTCCTCACCGAACATTTGACGGAATGGCAGTTCGCCCGACGAGCCACGCTCGACGAGCAGTCCGCAATTACGTTTGATAAACGCGGCAGTCTGGAAAAAGTTCCAATAAAAAAACCCGGCACGAAGGCCGGGTTTTTTGATAAAGAAAACAAGGTCGCCTTATGCGGCTTCGTCCTGCGAATCGTCTTCTTCGATGGCCTTGCCGCGCTTCGGGCCCTTGTTGAGGTTGGTCTCGACAAGGCGGACGGCCTCGGTTTCCGACATCTTGTTGACGGCGGCGATTTCGCGCGCCATGCGGTCGAGCGCAGCCTCGTAGAGCTGGCGCTCGGAATAGGACTGCTCAGGCTGGTTTTCCGCACGATAAAGATCACGCACGACTTCAGCGATGGAAATCAGATCGCCGGAATTGATCTTGGCATCATATTCCTGCGCACGCCGGGACCACATGGTGCGCTTGACGCGCGCCTTGCCCTGCACAACCTTCAATGCACGATCGACGAAATCCGTTTCCGAAAGCTTACGCATGCCAATGCTCATCGCCTTCGCGACCGGAACCTTCAGGCGCATCTTGTCCTTCTCGAAATCGATAACGAAAAGTTCGAGCTTCATGCCGGCAACTTCTTGCTCTTCGATAGCGGTGATGGTACCGACGCCATGTGCGGGGTAGACGATCGATTCACCGGTCTTGAAGCCGTGACGTGCTGTAGAAGGCTTTTTCTGCTGAGTCGTCATTCTATTCAAAAACTCCCTGTTACGCTTCCGGCGGCGGCCGGAGCCGGGTCAGTCAGGCCCGGGTGAGACGGTCGTATCCGTCGGGTGACTTCACTCTGGTCCCATCAGGCAAAAGCAAAGACTTCTTGCGCGCGATCTTGGGACCCGGCGCTCAAAGCGTTGATATGTCACGGAAACCGCGTACGGATTGGTTTTGCTTTCGTGATGGTTTTGGGCATGCGTTATGCCACAAATGGAACAGTAGGCGAAACCTATCATAAAAATATGAGGAAATCAATAATTTGCTTCGCCTGAGTCATGCGGGCAACACACATCACCCATATCAGACACGCAGGATATAAAACGTTTCATCGCGTAAACGCCCGAATCCGGCGGTCGAGGCGGGCAGCCGTGTTAATCGCCGGAACCGGGTTTTTCGGAGAAATATTTCTCGAACTTTCCGGTCTGGCCATCCATCTCCTTGGCCTCCGGCAGCGGGTCCTTCTTGACCGTGATATTCGGCCAGATGGTGGCATATTCGGTGTTGATCTTCAGCCACTTGTCGAGGCCCGGCTCGGTATCCGGCTTGATCGCCTCGGCGGGACATTCGGGCTCGCAGACGCCGCAATCGATGCATTCGTCGGGATGGATGACGAGGAAATTCTCGCCTTCATAGAAGCAGTCGACGGGGCAGACTTCCACGCAGTCGGTGTATTTGCACTTGATGCAATTGTCGGTCACGACATAGGTCATGAAGAACTCCAGGATTTCCATGCGGATGGGGCCGGGCAACCTGGAACGTCGCGCCTATCCCCGTGCCGGACGAAGCGTGGACAGGCTTGGGAGGCAAGCACGCTTCCGGCAGGTTGTCAGTGACGTATCGGCTTTATCGCCGGAATTCAAGGATAAACGATCTGCAAAAGCCGCCGCCGCAGACAGAGTTTTCTAATCCTCGTCCGACATCAGCCTGTCGATCGCGCGTCTTTCCTTTTTGGTCGGACGGCCGGTCCCGGTCGCTCGGATCGCCTGCTCGTAGGGGGTGAGGCGTTTTGTCTCATCCGGCGGCGGCGATTGGTCATCATAGAGCAGGCGGGCCTCCTCGTAGGGGCCCCGCCGCTCGCCGGCGAGACGCACGATCAGCACGACGTCACGCCGTTCCAGCGTCAACTCAATGCGGTCGCCCGGCTTGACCATCTGACTCGGCTGGCTGCAGCGCTCGCCGTTGATGCGCACGTGCCCCGACTGGACATGGCTCTGCGCCAGCGAACGCGACTTCACCATGCGCGTGAAGAACAGCCACTTGTCGATGCGCTGGCGCGAACCGCTTACCGGCTGTGTCTCCCCGCCCATGACTACTTCTTCATCTGTTCCTTGAGAGCGGCGAGCTTGGCGAAGGGCGAATCCGGATCGATCGGCTTCTCCTTGCGTGGCGGCTTGGCCTCGAAGCGCAGCGGCTGTGCGCCGCGATTGTTGTTGCGATCGTTCCGGTCATTGCGTTCGCCGCGATCCTTGCGATCACCACGGTCCTGCCGGTCGCCGCGCGGCTGGTCCTTGCGCTCGCCGCCCCTGGCCTGCTGCGGCCGGCCATCGCGACCGCCGTCCTTGCCACGGTTGTTGCGGTTGTTGTCGCGTCCGTCGCCGCCGCGATTGCCCTCGCCGCCTTCGCCGCCGGGGCGGCGATTGCGCTCGCCGCGATCCTGGTTCTGGCCTCGATCGTGGCCCTGGCCACCGCGGCGTTCGCCATGGCCGCCACGCGCCTGGCGATGATTATCGTTGCGGCCACCGAGGCGCCACAGAAGAACCGGCTTCGGTTCCGCCGGTTCGCCGGTCTCCCCGGAATCAGCGGCTGTTTCCCCGGCGGCCGGAACCTCTGCCGAGGCTTCGGTCGCGGGGTTGCTTTGAAGTGCCTCTGCCGCGGGGGCGTCGGTTGCGGCCGACTCGGCTGGGGATGGCTCGGAAACAGCCTCGTCTGCCGCCGCGTCGGCGTCGTCGTGATCGGCCTTTTCCACCGTTTCTTCCGCAGATGCCTCCACGGAGGCTGCGGGCGCCGAAGCGGCGTCCTGCGCGGCAAGATGAGCCGACGCCTCTTCCGCCTTCACGGCATCGGCGCGATAGCCGAGACCCTTGAGGATTTCTTCCATGTCCTCGAGCGTCGCGCCAAGGATTGACAGCATCGCCGTCGTCGTCGTGAAGCGGCGGCCGTCATAGGCGCCTTCCGGACGATTGTTCTGACCGGGCTTCCATTGCAGCAGCGGACGGATGATATCGGCAAGCCGCTCAAGAATGTCGATGCGCACCGCACGCTTGCCGAGGAAGCGGAAACCGGCGAGCTTGTAGAACATCCGCTCATAGCTCGGATCGGTCACGACGGACGTACGGCCGGCGGCCAACACGGGAATGAGGTCACCGTAACCCGGCTTGTCCAGACCGTCGTTCTTCAACGCCCAGAGCAGCGTGATCAGTTCGGCCGGCGCCGGCTTCAGAAGTGCCGGGACGAAGATGTGATAGGCGCCGAAACGCACGCCGTAGCGGCGCATGGAGGCGCGGGCCTCCTGATCCAGCGACTTCACCTCCTCGGTCACGTCACGACGGAAGAGCACGCCGAGATTTTCGACGAGCTGGAAGGCAAGCCCCTTGGCCAGACCCTGCAGGTCCTCGGCGCGCGACAGATCGTCGAGCGGTTTCAGCACCGTGCTGATATGATGATTGACGAAGCGCTCGATGCGGGCGGCGACGTGATCGCGGGCATTGCCCGTCAACTGCTCGTCGGCCAGCAGGATCACCCGCGGGCGCATGACGTGATCGCTGCCCGAAAGCCGCGCCACCGGATCACCGAGCCAGCGGATCAACCCGTCCGAGCCTATCGCCAGATCACTATTGCCGGCGGCATGCATCCGCGCCGCTCTGGCTTCGAATTCGAGCGCGAGCGCTTTTTGCGACGCAGCCTGAACCGCCTTGGCATCCGGTCCGTCCGTTCCCGCCACCGGCGTGAAACGGAATCCGCTCAACTGCCCTACATGATGTCCTTCAACGAAGACATCGCCATTCACACTGATTTCAGCTTCCAGCATCGCATTCTCTCTCAGGCGCTTCATGAGCACAGATGTCCTGCGATCAACAAAGCGTTTCGTCAACCTTTCATGTAACGCATCGGACAATCGATCTTCGATTTCCCGCGTCTTTTCCTGCCAATGTGTCGGATCGGTCAGCCAGCCGGGCCGATTTGACACATAGGTCCAGGTTCTTATCTGCGCGATTCGCGCCGAAAGCGTGTCAATTTCCCCATCTGTCCGATCGGAGCGATGAACCTGCTCCGCAAGGAATTGCTCATTCACCGTGCCATAGCGGACGAGATCGGAAAAGAGGGTCGCGATCAGATCGGCATGTTGTGCCGGAGTGATACGCCTGTAGTCGGGAAGTGCGCAAGCCTCCCAGAGTTTTTCGACGCGGGCAGGCCGGTCGGCGAGATCGATGACTTCGGGATAGCGCGACAGCTGCTCCAGCGCCTGCTGGTCAACCGCGGGCAGCGCCCGCGTCAGTCCGGCGACGCGCGGCCCCGCTTCGAGGCTGGCGCGCAGCGACTGGATCGAGGAGAAGTCCATCTCGGTCGTGCGCCACTGCAGGACTTTGACATTGTCGAATTCATGGCCTTCGATGCGCTGGACCAGCTCCTCGTCGAAGGGCGAGACCTGGCCGGTGACGCCAAAGGTGCCGTCGCGCACGTGCCGCCCGGCGCGGCCGGCGATCTGGCCGAGTTCACCCGGATTGAGGTTGCGGAACTGGTAGCCGTCGAATTTTCTGTCCTGGGCGAAAGCGACGTGATCGACATCGAGATTGAGGCCCATGCCGATTGCGTCGGTCGCCACCAGATATTCGACGTCGCCCGCCTGATAAAGCGCGACCTGCGCATTGCGAGTGCGCGGGCTGAGCGCGCCCAGCACGACCGCCGCGCCGCCACGCTGCCGGCGGATGAGCTCGGCGATGGCATAGACCTCGTCGGCCGAAAAAGCGACGATGGCGGAGCGCTGCGGCAGCCGGGTGATCTTCTTCTGCCCGGCATAGAAAAGATGCGAAAGCCGCGGCCGCTCGACGATGGTGATACCGGGCAGCAGCTGCTGCAGGATCGGCCGCATCGTTGCCGCGCCGAGCAGCAGCGTTTCCTCGCGGCCGCGAAGGTGCAGGATACGGTCCGTGAAGATATGGCCGCGCTCGAGATCGCCGGCGAGCTGCACCTCGTCGATCGCGACGAAGGCGGCCTTGGTGTCGCGCGGCATCGCTTCGACGGTGCAGACCGAAAAACGTGCATTGGCCGGCGAAATCTTTTCCTCACCGGTGACCAGCGCCACGTTCTGCACACCGACCTTCTCCACCACCCGCGTATAGACCTCGCGCGCCAGCAGCCGCAGCGGCAGGCCGATCACGCCGGTCCCGTGTGCGACCATGCGCTCGATGGCATAGTGGGTCTTGCCGGTATTGGTTGGTCCGAGCATCGCGGTCACACCGCGCCCGCTCAGAATCATCGGCTGCGAAGTCAGAGTCATATTCCATGCAAATGAGGCAGGCGGCCCCAGGAAAACTGTCACCCCTCGACGGAGGCACAGAACACATGGACAGCTGTTGCCGCAAACGCAAGGGCAGATTTTAAAATGCTTCGGCGATTACGACCTTTGCGAGTCATCGGGATCGCCTGCATTTCCGATTCGGAACAGCCTGAGAACGAATCAGCGACGAATCGCTGACTCCCGCTGATTCAGCTTTTGTTCACGGCTAAGTATTGATTTTGAATCACTTTTTCCCACTAAATGCTGAATCACGAGACTCTGCGCTGTTCGCATTTGCTTCGCCTGCCGGCGATCTGCCGCCCCGCTTTTTGCCGCGCGAAATTCCACCCCAATTAATTTCTCGACCAAATCCGGAACGAATCGGAGACGAATCGCCGACCGGACCGCTTTCACCTTTCGTTCACGGCAAGATCCGGTAGCGCCGCCGTCACCCGTCGCTAGATCAGGCAAGCAACAGATCCTCATGTCCGACCGTTCCGGACAGGCGTTAACCTTTCGACGACGAAATTTACACAGCGTTAAGCCAGAACCGCTTGCCGCGATCGGGTCGATCGAAAACGGAACGAATCACCGACGAATCGGCGACATTGCGAGCTTCTCGATTTGTTCACCGCAACATATTGTATGCAAACGACTTTTTAACCATACCAACAATTTGGCAGGGAAGACGGATCGCAAACCATGAATCGGGACGCATCACAATTCGCGGGCGCAACCGGGAACAAAAATCGCCAATGCGTGTTTCTTGTCCATTCAGATTGCGGATGAAATGAAGGAAACACACCATGCTTGGCACGATACTTCTGGTTATCCTCATTCTGCTCTTGATCGGAGCCTTGCCGAATTGGGGTTATAGCCGTGGCTGGGGCTATGGACCTGCCGGCGGTTTGGGGCTAGTTCTCGTCATTATCATTATCCTTGTACTAATGGGCCGCATCTAAAGCCCGACAACCTGGGGAGTTACGACATGATGAAGAAGATTGTTCTTATTGGCGCGCTCGTAGGCGCTCTCGCATCCTGCACGGCGACCGAGCAGGGCACGGCGATCGGAGCCGGCACCGGCGCGGTCATCGGCGGCGCCGTTACCAACAGCTGGGGTGGTGCCGCTGTCGGCGCCGTTGCCGGCGGCCTGACCGGCGCCCTGATCGGCCAGTCGGTCGAACGGCGCGGCTACTGCATCTATCGCGACCGCTACGGCCGCCGCTACGAGGCCCGTTGCCGCTACTGACCGGCAAACTCATATCGGACTTCCCAACGGGCGCTTCGGCGCCCGTTTTTCTTTGCCGGCCGCAGCCGTCAGCGCCAACAGTGGCATGCGGACAGAAAGGGAGCGCATCCAGCCGGATGCGCTCCTTTTTCAATCCACGTGATCATTTCGAAATCGATTCCGATCTCGGAGAATGAGCTAGACGAAGAACTGCCCGCCATTGGCTGTCAGCGTCGAACCGGTGATGAAGCCGGCATCGTCGGAGACGAGGAAGGTGACGCAACGCGCGATCTCTTCCGGCTCGCCGAGACGACCGACGGGTATCTGGGGAATGATGCGCTCGTTCAGCACTTTCTCCGGCACGGCAAGCACCATTTCCGTTCCGATGTAACCGGGGCAGATGGCGTTAACCGTGATGTTTTTCGCCGCCCCTTCCTGGGCAAGCGCCTTGGTGAAGCCGAGATCGCCGGCCTTGGCGGCCGAATAGTTCGCCTGGCCCATCTGGCCCTTCTGGCCGTTGATCGAGGAGATATTGACGATGCGCCCGAAGCTGCGGTCGCGCATCCCGGTCCAGACCTGATGCGTCATGTTGAACAGGCCGGTGAGATTGGTATTGATCACCTCGTGCCACTGCTGCGGCGTCATCTTGTGGAACATTGCATCGCGGGTGATGCCGGCATTGTTGACGAGAATCTCGACCGGGCCGATCTCGCTTTCAACCGTGGCGATCCCTTCACCGCAGGCAGCATAGTCCGAAACGTCCCACTTGAATACGGCGACGCCGGTGACCTCGTGGAAGGCTCTGGCCTTCTCCTCATTGCCGGCATAAGTCGCCGCAACCCTGTAGCCTGCGTTTTTCAGCGCCATGGATATGGCTGCGCCGATGCCGCGTGTACCTCCGGTGACCAGAGCCACTCTGCTCATGTTCCGCTCCCCTTGTGTTTTCGCCCGCGCGGGGCGGGGTTTCAATCAATGACGATCGTATGGTGTGCTATTAAAATGCCTCGAAGCACATGGCGACACCCATGCCGCCGCCGATGCAAAGCGTAGCCAGGCCCTTCTTGGCGCCGCGGCGCTTCATTTCGAACAGCAGCGTGTTGAGAACGCGCGCGCCGGAAGCGCCGATCGGATGGCCGATGGCAATCGCCCCGCCATTGACGTTGACGATGGCAGGATCCCAACCCAGATCCTTGGTGACGGCGCAGGCTTGTGCCGCGAAAGCCTCGTTGGCTTCGACGAGATCGAGATCGCCAACCGACCAGCCGGCCTTTTCCAGCGCCTTGCGGGACGCCGGGATCGGGCCGGTGCCCATGATTGAAGGATCGACGCCCGCCGTTGCCCAGGAAACGATGCGGGCGAGCGGCTGGATGCCGCGGCGGACCGCTTCCGCTTCGCTCATCAACACCGCTGCGGCAGCGCCGTCATTGAGGCCGGAGGCATTCGCAGCGGTCACCGTGCCGTCCTTGTCGAAGGCCGGCCGCAGCTTGCCCATCGCCTCCAGCGTCGCGCCGTGGCGGATATATTCGTCGGCATCGACGGTAATGTCGCCCTTACGGGTCTGGATGACATAGGGGATGATCTCGTCGGCAAAGCGGCCGGCTTTCTGGGCGGCCTCCGCCTTGTTCTGCGAAGCGACGGCGAACTGATCCTGTTCGTCACGCGAAAGCTGCCATTGACGCGCAATATTCTCGGCCGTGATGCCCATGTGATAACCATGGAAGGCATCGGTCAGGCCGTCCTTGATCATTGTGTCGACCATCTTCGTGTCGCCCATCTTGACGCCGCCGCGCAAATGCACGGCATGCGGCGCCATCGACATGGATTCCTGACCGCCGGCAACGATGATCTTGGCATCGCCGGTGGCAATCTGCTGCATGCCGAGCGCGACGGCGCGCAGGCCCGAGCCGCACAGTTGGTTGACGCCCCACGCCGTCGCTTCCTTCGGAATACCGGCCTTGATCGCCGCCTGGCGGGCCGGGTTCTGGCCTTCGCCCGCGGCCAGCACCTGGCCGAGGATCACCTCATCGACTTCGCCGGCATCGACGCCGGCGCGTGCGAGCGCGCCCTTGATGACCGCCGCGCCGAGTTCGTGCGCGGGGACCGTTGCGAAAGCGCCGTTGAACGAACCGACGGCGGTCCGGCCTGCGCTGGCGATGACGATGGGTGAATTGCTCATGGGGAGGCTCCTCGTTTTTCGTCCCACTAACATAAGGGGAAACTGGCAAAGCTTTGAGCACAAGTCAAACGCGAAGACCGGCCGCCGCCATTTTTCGGCGGCGGGCCCGTAAAGCCAATTCGTATGATCTGTTAAAGGTTTGCCGCATCGCACAAAGAGATTGTCACCGGCCTTCTTTTGCGTTTACAGTCTGAAGTGGAGGAACATCCATAAATCAGACGGGGGTTCAGGAGACTGATATGGCGAAGAATGAGGGTCAGATAGTCATCAAGAAATACGCCAATCGCCGCCTGTACAATACAGGCACCAGCACCTATGTGACGCTGGAAGATTTGGCGGAGATGGTGAAGAAGGGCGATGATTTTATCGTCCAGGATGCAAAAAGCGGGGATGATATCACCCATTCGGTGCTGACCCAGATCATCTTCGAACAGGAATCGAAGACCGGCAACACACTGCTCCCGATCTCCTTCCTGCGTCAGCTCATCACCTATTACGGCGACCAGATGCAGATGGTCGTGCCGAGCTTTCTCGAACATTCGATGCGCGCCTTTGCCGAACAGCAGGCGCAGATGCGCGAGCAGGTGAACCGCGCCTTCGGCGAAACGCCGCTCGGCAAGAACCTGCAATTGCCAATGCAGATGGTCGAGGACCAGGTTCGCCGCAATACCGAACTGTTTCAGCAGGCCATGCAGATGTTCTCGCCCTTCATGACGCCGCCGGCGGCCAAGGAAAGTCGCAAGGCCGAGGCCAAGGATATCGACGAGCTGAAGGAACAGCTCCGCGCCCTTCAGAACAAGCTCGATAACCTATAGGCCGATCGAGACATCCCGCCCGGCGCTTCGGATCGAAACGGCAAACCCGCCGATCACATCGATCAGAGCGATCGTCATCAGAATGAAGAATACCTGTGTCGCAGCGTCCTGGACGAGCAGAAACTCGACCAGGAAGGCGATGAACACCAGCATCGACAATATGTGGTTGATGAGGTTGCCGGGGCCGGTTCTGGTTGCCTTCAGGATTTCGAAGAAGAGCACGACGAGCGCTATGACGATGAAGAGATCGCCTAGCGCCATGCTCCAGATCGCGCCCGAGAGCATCGACAGCACAATGATATCGTGCTTCAGCACTGCAATGCCGCCATCGCCCATCAGGCCGAGCATCGCCAAATTGTAAAGAATAAACGGGATAATCATCAGCGGCATTGCGGCTATCATCGGCAAATCTCCTGGCGCCAGGAGAATACTGCGCTAAACCGCCGTCCCACTTCAAGCCGCTGCAACTATTATATTTGCCGATAACCCCGCTGCGGAGAAATACAAAAGGCCGGCATGACGCCGGCCTTGAAAATCTTCGATCGGACAAGCCGGATCGAGAAATTATGCGCTTTCCTTCGGCGTCAGAACCTGGCGGCCGCGATACATGCCGGTCTTCAGGTCGATGTGATGCGGGCGGCGCAGTTCGCCGGAATTCTTGTCTTCGACATAGGTCGGAGCCTTCAGCGCATCAGCCGAACGGCGCATGCCGCGCTTGGACGGGCTCGTTTTTCTCTTCGGTACAGCCATTTCTCTTACTCCACTTGCGGGCAAAACATTCCCACGGCCAGACTGGCGGCCGAAACGGACATGTCGCGATTTCGGAAATTTTGCGCGCTTATACATGCAAGGGGCGGCCTTGACCAGTCCCCATGAATATTTTTTGCGAGCCGTTGATTCCTCGCTCAGACTTCGTCTTCCGCCACGATCCAACGCTCGGCGCGGGCCGCCTCTTCCCATTTCCGCCACGCCGGATGCGCCTTCATCGTCGTCATATAGGCAAGCGTCTCGTCCCGATCGACGAGATCATAGATGTCGAACCGGTTGACGACAGGCGCAAACATCGCATCCGCTCCGCTGAAGGCACCGAAGAGAAAGGGTCCGCCGGATTTCTGCAGAAGGTCGCGCCAGATCGTCTCGATGCGGCGGATATCGGCGTCGACGCCATCCGGCAAGACGATCCTGGCCCTCGGCCGGCGGATATTCATCGGGCAGGCGCCACGCAGGGCCCGGAAGCCCGACAGCATCTCCATCGAAACCGAACGGGCGAGCGCCCGCGCAGCGCGATCCCTCGGCAGAAGACCGGCTTCGGGATAAAGCTCGGCGGCATATTCGATGATCGCCAGCGATTCCCAGATCTTCAATGCGCCGTGCTGCAGCACCGGCACATTGCCGCTCGGCGAGATGGCCTTGATGTCGGGATTGCCGCCGGGATAGTCGAAGGGGATCAGGACTTCCTCGAAACCGACACCGGTGCCGGTCAGCGCTATCCAGGCCCGGAACGACCAGGAGGAATAATTCTTGTTGGCGATGTAGAGCGTCGGTCTGTCCATGGGTTTGTCCTGTTCAGGTGTCGAATTCGAAGATCAGCAGTTCGTGGAAATGGTTCATGTCCTCGAACACGCAGAATGCCGGCGGCGTCATCTCGAAAACAGCAGCCTCGCGGCGGATATCCTCTGCCACGCCGTCAAGCATTGCCTGCCAGCGCGGCAGGGCTTCGTCCTCCAGCCGTTCGATTGGATAGGCGAAGGTAATATGGAACTTGTAGTCCATGTGGTTCGGTTGGCGATAACCGAGAAGATCGGCAAGTGCGTCGCGCCAGGCGCGCATGATCTTGCGGTCCTGCTCGGTTGCCCCATCGACGAGCAGTCCCGACGGCTGAGCGTCGACGACGGCGATCTTGAAGGGCTCGGCCATCGAAAAACCTTCGAGCCGTGCCGCCAGGAGCTCGGTCATGTCGTCGATCGGCGTATCGAGAGAGAGATCACGCGGCCAGTAATCCTGCCGGCGTCTGGTCTCGATGATACCTTCGAAAAGCGTCATGTGAAGGCTGGAGATCGGCGTGAAGAGGAACTGTTCGGCCTCGGGCATCGCCAGATATTTCTCGCGCGCTTCGATCAGCACCGTCTGCGTCCGCGACGCCTTCTCGACATGACAGACGATGGTACTGCCGGCCTCGGGCAGAAAGCCGCCGACCCTGCGATAACGGCTGCCGAGGTGAGCGGGCGGGCTCGGATTGTGCGTCTTCGAATAGAGGAGCAGTTCGGGAGAAAAGGTCGTGGCCGTCATGGTCGACTGAGGGACTCCGATTGGACTGCACCGCCCATATGGCAGAACCAAGAATGTCAGATGACGCTTGCGGCTTCTACCGCCATTCCAGCAAAAATGTGATTTGGTTTTCCCGGCTTAAGCGCAATGATCTCAATCATAGAGGCATTTGACGTAATCGCCGGAACCCTGCGCACGCCTCTCGATCACGCCGGCCAGCCGACGAAGGCCTCGTCCGGGCTTGCCGGCATTGCGGTCGATCGGGTTCGGGAGCGAGACGGCAAGCAGCGATGCCTGCCGCCGCGTCAGCTTCGAGGCCGGCACCTTGAAATGATGTTGGGCTGCCGCCTCGGCGCCGTAGATACCGGGACCCCATTCTGCAATGTTGAGATAGATTTCCATCAGCCGCCGTTTCGACAGAACGAAATCCGTGGAGACGGCCAGCGGAAGCTCCATCGCTTTGCGCACGAAGGAGCGGCTGTTCCAGAGAAAGAGGTTCTTGGCCGTCTGCATCGGGATGGTGCTGCCGCCGCGGGTTGCCTGACCTTTCAGCGTATCCTCGACCAGCATGCGCATCTCGGCCCAGTCGACGCCGCCGTGAAAACAATATTGCCCGTCCTCGGACATCATCACCGACTGCACCAGGGCCGGAGAGATCTCGTCCAGCGACACCCATCTGCGGTCATAACCGCGCAACAGCACGAGATCGCGCAGCATCAGGGTCGAGACCGGATGGATGAAGGGCAGCAGATAGAAAAAGATCAGGACGTAGGGAAGGACGATCAGAGCCAGCACGGCAAGAACGATACGCTTCAGCACAGGCCGATTTTCGAACCATCGCCGACGGGCCGGCATGTCGGCGATATCCTCTGTCTCCGGCGCTATATCCAAAATGTCCCCAGTCCACTTCGCTCCCTGTCGTTCTCATAACGCCTGTGAGGCGCTTATGCCAGAGCACATGGGAAATCTTGCAGTAGCCATCGACAATTCCGTTGCAAGCCCCCTTGCCCCATGCCAAACAGCGCCGATGGACGCGAACCGGGACACTTTCGAGACGAGGCTGAAGAACAACGCCCGCGAGATCGAGGCGCTGCTCGACGCATTGCTGTTGCCGAACGCCCTTTCCGATGAAATCGCCAGGCCCGAGACCCTGCGCAGCGCCATGCACTATGCGGTGCTGAACGGCGGCAAGCGGCTGCGTCCATTCCTGGTCGTCGAAAGTGCCGCTCTTCTCGGCGGTGATGCGCAGGCCGCCCTTCGTATCGGCGCCGCGCTCGAATGCGTGCACTGTTATTCCCTCGTGCATGACGATCTGCCGGCCATGGACGACGACGACATGCGCCGCGGCAAACCGACGGTGCACATCAAGTTCGATGAAGCCACCGCGATCCTCGCCGGCGATAGCCTGCTGACCTACGCCTTCGACATTGTCGCAGCACCGGAAACGGCGCTTCCCGATGCCAGCAAGGCATCGCTGGTGCTGGCACTTGCGCGCGCCGCCGGTCTCGGCGGCATGGCCGGCGGCCAGGCGCTCGATCTGGCGGCGGAAAAACAGGCTCAAGACGAAGCCGGCATTATCCGCCTGCAGGCGATGAAAACGGGTGCGCTGATCCGCTTTGCCTGCGAGGCCGGCGCCATCATCGCGGGAAGCCCGCAGGACGATCGCCGCCGCCTGCGCGCCTTCGGCGAAAAGATCGGCCTTGCCTTCCAGCTCGCCGACGACATTCTCGACCTGACCTCGGATGCCGCTACCATGGGCAAGGCGACCGGCAAGGATGCGGCCCGAGGCAAGGGAACGCTCGTGGCGCTGCACGGCATGGAATGGGCCGAGACCGAGCTTCGCCGGCATGTCGCCGACGCCGAGGCGCTGCTGGCTCCCTACGGCGCCCGCGCATCGACCCTCATCGCCGCGGCGCATTTCATCGCCGACCGGAAGAACTAACTGACCGATCAGGCTGCCAATATTTCCTCGAGAGCGGACACCAGACGGGCGCATTCCTCGTCTGTGCCGATGCTGATGCGCAGGAATTCCGAAATACGCGGCTTGGCGAAATGCCGGACGAGCACACCGCGCTCCCGCAGCGCGGCTTGAAGCGCGGCGCCCGATCGGCTTTCGTGCCTTGCGAAAACGAAATTCGCCTGAGACGGCAACACCTCGAAATCCAGCGCTTCGAGTTCCCGGACGAGAGCGTCCCGGCTGGCGATGAGCTTCTTCCGGCACGTCTCGAACCACGCCTCGTCCTTGATCGCCGCCGTCGCGGCGACCTGTGCCAGGCGATCGAGCGGGTAGGAGTTGAAGCTGTCCTTGACGCGCACCAGCGCCTCGATCAGCTCCCGCTGCCCCAACGCAAAACCGACGCGCAGACCCGCAAGCGAGCGGGATTTCGACAGAGTCTGAATGACCAGCAGATTGGGGTATTTGGAAATGAGCGGGACGGCGCTCTCTCCGCCGAAATCGACATAGGCCTCGTCGATCGCCACGACCGCATCCGGATGGGCGGCGACAAGCGCCTCTATATCGGCAAGCGGCAGGCCGATGCCAGTCGGCGCATTCGGATTGGGGATGAGGATCGCGCCGCACGGCCTGTCGTAATCCGCCAGCCGTATCCGGAACCTGTCGTCGACAGGCACTTCGATCGTTTCAATGTCGTATAGCAGGCTATAGGCTGGATAGAACGCATAGCTGACATCTGGGTAGAGAAGCGGCCGCTCGTGTTTCAGCAGCGCCTGAAACGTATGAGCGAGCACCTCGTCGGAGCCGTTGCCGACGAAGACTTCATCTGCTCCCAGACCGAAACGAACGGCGATCGCCTCGCGCAATTCCGTGGCTGCGGGATCGGGATAGAGCCGAAGACGATCGTCCGTCGCTTGCTCGATCGCCTCGAGCGCTCTGGGAGACGGACCGTAGGGATTCTCGTTGGTGTTAAGCTTGATCAGGCCGGGAATACGGGGCTGCTCGCCTGCGACATAGGGCCGAAGCTTACTGACGATGGGCGACCAGTACCGGCTCATCTAGACTCGCCGGTCTTCATTCCGCCGCCGTCCGTTGGCCGAAGCGCTTCTCGATATAATCGACGACAAGTGCTTCGAAATCAGCGGCGATATTGGGGCCGCGCAGCGTCAGCGCCTTCTTGCCGTCGATGAAAACAGGTGCTGCCGGCGTCTCGCCGGTGCCGGGAAGCGAAATGCCGATATCGGCGTGCTTGCTTTCACCCGGTCCGTTGACGATACAGCCCATGACGGCGACATTCAGCGCCTCGACGCCTGGATATTTCTCGCGCCAGACCGGCATGTTCTTGCGGATATCGTTCTGGATGTTCTGGGCCAGTTCCTGGAACACCGTCGAGGTCGTGCGCCCGCAGCCGGGACAGGCAGCGACGACCGGCACGAACTGGCGGAAGCCCATGACCTGCAGGATTTCCTGCGCCACCTGGACTTCGCGCGTGCGGTCGCCGTTCGGCTCCGGCGTCAGCGACACGCGGATCGTATCGCCGATGCCATGCTGCAGCACGAAGCCCATCGCGGCCGACGAGGCGACGATGCCCTTGCTGCCCATGCCGGCCTCGGTGAGGCCGAGATGCAGCGCGTGGTTGGAGCGCTCGGCGAGCATGGAGTTGACGGCGATCAGATCCTGCACCTGGCTGACCTTGGCCGAGAGGATGATGCGGTTGCGCGGCAGGCCGATTTCCTCGGCAAGCGCTGCGGAAAGCAGCGCCGATTGGACGATCGCCTCGCGCGTCACCTGCCGGGCCGAAAGCGGCGAACCGGCTGCAGCATTCGCATCCATCAGCGCCGTCAGCAGGTCCTGATCGAGCGAGCCCCAGTTGACGCCGATGCGCACCGGCTTATCGTAGCGGATCGCCATCTCGATGATCTCGGCGAACTGCTTGTCCTTCTTGTCCTTGAAGCCGACATTGCCGGGATTGATGCGGTATTTCGCCAGTGCCTCGGCGCAGGCGGGATGATCGGCGAGCAGCTTGTGACCGATATAATGGAAGTCGCCGATCAGCGGCACGTCCATGCCGAGCCGCAGCAGCCGCTCGCGGATCTTCGGCACGGCAGCCGCACTCTCGTCGCGGTCGACGGTGATGCGCACCAGCTCCGAGCCTGCCCGGTGGAGCGCCGCGACCTGGGCGACGGTCGAATCGATATCGGCCGTATCGGTATTCGTCATCGATTGCACGACGATCGGCGCGCCGCCGCCGACGATGACGCCGCCGACATCGACGGCAACGGAAGCCCGGCGCGGTTTCGGATCAAAATCGGCGGCTGACAACATCGATTGCTCTTGCACCCCTTAAAATGGTGCCTTTCAGGTGGATCATGACCGCTTTCTTGTCAACCGCCCCCTATATCACTTTTGTTTGGAGGCGGCTCAATGGCCGCCTCCGGAAACTCCGTCGGCATAATGGGCCAGCTTCGAAAACGCGAGAACGAACAGCAGCAGCACCGGCAGCGCCATAAAGACCACGGCAAAACCGATATGTTCAGCAACGAAACCGATCAGCGACGGTGCGACGAGCATGCCGGAATAACCCATCGTCGTGACGACGGAGATGCCGATGCCGGGTTTAAGGCCGGGAATATTGCCTGCCGCCGAGAATGCGATTGGCACCATGTTGGAAATGCCGATGCCGCAAAGAGCAAAACCCAGGATGGCGATCTCGGCATCCGGCGCAAGGCCAGCAAGCAACATGCCGACGATGGCAAAAAGCGTGCAGATGCGTAGCGTCTTGACGCCTCCGAGGCGATCGCGCACCAGATCGCCGGCAAAGCGCATGGTCGCCATGGTCGCCGAAAAGGCTGCGAAACCGAGACCGGAAAGGGCGACCGAGGCATCCATTTCCTGCCGGAGATAGAGCGCGCCCCAATCCAGAACCGCGCCTTCCGGCACCATGGAGAACAGCGCCATCAAGCCGAGCAGCCACGGCAGCGGCACCATCGGCAGCCGCGTCTTCTCCTTCTTGGCATCGGGATGGGGCGGATCGGCAAGGATCATCGGCCAGGCGACGGCAACGAAAATCGCCGCCAGCACGGTCGCCAGTTGGGCATGGCCGAGAATGCCGAGCTTGGCGATCACGATGCCGCCGAGGCCGGAGCCGATCAGGCCGCCGAGGCTCCAGAAGGCGTGGCAGGAGGACATGATGGCGCGGCGCATGGATTTTTCGACAGAGACGGCGTTGGCATTCATCGCCACATCCATGGCGCCGATGAAGCCCCCGAACAGGAAGAGTGAGATGGCCGCGGTGATCACGTTCGGGGCGAGCGTCAAAGCCAGGAGCAGCGGCAGCACGCAAACGGCGGTTGCCCGAACGACGACACGCGAGCCCAGTTTGGCGATCTGCGCGCCGGCGATCGGCATCATGACCAGCGAGCCGACACCGAAGACGATGATCATAAGCCCGAGCTCGAACTTGGAGAGCCCGAGACGCTCGGCAAAATCCGGGATTTTCGGCGCCCAGCAGCCGACGACGAAGCCGTTCATGAGAAAGAGCAGGGAAACGGCCGCCCTGCTTCTGGTGATGAAGCCGCTCCTGGCTCCCCGCGGTGCACTCACATGACTGTCCATTTCTCGGTCTTTCCTCATTGCCGGTCTAAACAAGCCGGTTTTTCTAAACTCTATGACAGCGGTTCAGTTCGTTTGCTCGGCGATGACGGTCCTGCAGCCGCGCTCGCGATAGCCGGCAAGGACGGCCGGGTCGGCATCGTGCTCGACCACCAGGCATTCGCAATGCGCCATCGGCAGGATGCCGTGGGGCGCAGCGGTGCCGAATTTCTCCGACGTCACGGCCACCAGAACTTTTCTGCTTTTCGACGTCGCAAACCGTTTGAACTCCGCATCCTCGAAGCCGAACGCTGTGATGCCGGCCTCGAGATCGACGCCGCAGGCGCCGAGAATGCAGAGATCCGGCGATATCTGTTCCATATCCCGTAGCGCCTTGGCGCCGAGCGCCCCGCCGGTCTGCCGGTCCACCATGCCGCCGATCAGGATGACGTTGACAGCGGGCTTGTCGATCAGCACTGCGGCGATTGCCGGCGCATTGGTCGCAGCCGTCAGTTCGAGTTCGGCCGGCAAGGCATTGGCAATCGCCAGATTGGTGCTGCCGGCATCGAAGAACACCGTCAAACCGGCGGCGATCTGATTTGCCGCGGCCTGCGCCAGTGCCTGCTTCCGGTCGGCGGCAAGGCCGATGCGCTGGGTCAGGCTTCCATATGCCGGCGCGACCGGCAAGGCGCCGCCATAGACCCGCTCGCAGAGTCCCGCCGCCGCCATCTCGCGAAGGTCGCGCCGCACCGTATCTTCGGAGACGCCGAATTCGATCGCAAGTTCCGCCGCCAGCACGCGGCCGTTCAGCCGCAGCCTCTCGGAAATCACACCTTGGCGCTCTCGCAACAGAAAATCCTGCATGTTTTTACCGGATTGAAGGTTGAATGATATGAAACGTGCATAAACGTTTATGACTGTGCATGCAACATGCACGGTCACACGTTTTCTGACCTGTTGAAATAAAGCAGCCCGCCAACGAGGCAAAATGGCCTGGCTGCAGGCAATTCGAGGCCCAAGCGGCCGCTTGAGAAAAATATTCGCACTTGCTGCTTTTATTCGCAGTTTCCTTCGCTTCCGACGCCCTAGTTTTCTGCGAACTATGGCGCATCCGCTAACAACCCTCCCAAGGATGGATAAAACAATGAACTGGTTGAAAACCGTCGCCGCCGCTGCCCTCATTCAGGCTGCTGCCCTCCTGCCCGCCCATGCCGGCGAAAACCTTGCCGCCATCAAGTCGGCGGGCGTCTTCAAAATCGGCACCGAGGGCACCTATGCGCCCTTCACCTATCATGACGAAAGCGGCAAGCTCGTCGGCTTCGACGTCGAGATCGGCGAAGCGATCGCCGCAAAGCTCGGCGTCAAGGCTGAATTCGTCGAAGGCAAGTGGGATGGCCTGATCGCCGGCCTCGACGCCAAGCGCTACGACACCGTCATCAACCAGGTCGGCATCACCGAAGCCCGCAAGCAGAAATATGATTTCTCCGCGCGACGATCAACGACAGCCTCTCCTTCCTCGACTTCAAGAAGCACAAGCCGGACGCGCCGGTGAAGATCGCCGCTGAGCAGGAAAATGCCGATTACTCCGGCATCATCATCCGCAAGGGCGAGCCGGAACTGCTCGCCGAAATCAACAAGGCGCTCGCCGACATCAAGGCGGACGGTACGTACAAGAAGATCGCCGACAAATATTTCGGCCAGGACGTTTCGAAGTAAGCTCGGGAAAAGTCCCCTCCCCAACCCCTCCCCACCCTCCCCAACCCCTCCCCACAAGGGGGAGGGGCTCCGCGGGGACCGCCTCATCTCAAAACAACCGTTTCGGCCCGCAGTTCAGCTGCTATTTCGTGCGGGGCGAGAGCTGGATAAGTCCCTCCCCCTTGTGGGGAGGGGTTGGGGAGGGGTATTCGAGATGTCACCCTAATCCACGAGAGGGAACATCCCTTGCCGCACTGGCTCCAACTGATGGCTGAATCGCTTCCCTCGCTCCTCTGGGCGGGATTGATCTTCACCATTCCCCTGACCCTGCTCTCCTTCTTCTTCGGCCTGATCCTCGGCCTGATCACCGCGATCGCCCGCCTCTTCGGTCCCGCACCGGTCGCGATCGTCGCCCGTTTCTATGTCTGGGTCATCCGTGGCACACCGCTGCTCGTGCAACTCTTCGTCATCTTCTACGGCCTGCCGAGCATCGGCATCCTGCTCGACGCCTTTCCCGCCGCCCTCATCGGCTTCACCCTGAATATCGGCGCTTACAGCTCCGAGATCATCCGCGCCGTCATCTCCTCCGTGCCCAAGGGTCAGTGGGAAGCGGCCTATTCGATCGGCATGAGCTGGCGTCAGGCGATGAGCCGCACCATCCTGCCGCAGGCCGGCCGCGTCGCCGTACCGCCGTTGTCGAACACTTTCATCTCGCTGGTGAAGGACACGTCGCTTGCCGCCGCCATCACCGTGCCGGAGCTCTTCCAGGCCGCGCAGCGCATCGTCGCCACCACCTATGAGCCACTGATCCTCTATATCGAGGCGGCGCTGATCTATCTTGTCCTGAGCTCCATCCTCTCGCAGCTGCAGGTGCGGCTGGAACGCCGCTTCGCGCGTTACGGCGGCATGCTGGAGGCAAATGCATGATCGAGCTTTCCAACATCGAAAAGCGCTTCGGCGACGCCATCATCCTGAAGGACATCAGCATTCGCATTCCCGAAGGCAGCGTCACCGCGCTGGTCGGGCCCTCAGGCGGCGGCAAAAGCACGCTGCTGCGCTGTATCAACCTGCTCGAAATCCCGACATCAGGTGCAATCCGTCTCGGCGAGGCAGAGCTTTCCTTCGCGCCCGGCAAACGCGTCGGCTGGCAGGCGATTCAGAAAATCCGCCGCCAGACCGGCATGGTCTTCCAGAACTTCCAGCTCTTCCCGCATCAAACCGCGATCGAAAATGTCATGGAAGGTCTGGTCACGGTGCTGAAATGGCCGAAGGAAAAAGCCCGCGAACGCGCCACGGAACTCCTGACCAAGGTGGGCATGGCACACAAGGCCGATGCCTGGCCCTCGACATTATCGGGCGGCCAGCAACAGCGCGTGGCGATCGCCCGGGCGCTGGCGCCGTCGCCGCGCGTGCTTCTGTGTGACGAGCCGACCTCGGCGCTCGATCCGGAACTCTCGGCGGAAGTGGTCGATGTGCTGGGCCAGCTGGCCCGGGAAGGCACGACCATGGTGATGGCGACCCATGATCTGCGCCTCGCCTCCAAGATCGCCAATGACGTCGTCTTCCTGGAAGCCGGCAGCGTGGTGGAAACGGGCAGCGCCAGAGCGATCTTCACCGCGCCTGAGCGCGAACGCACCAAGCGCTTCATCTCGACGATCAACGCGGCGCATACCTACGATATTTAAAACGGTGCCGGGCTGTCGCCCGGCACCGCCGGCATTTCGATCAAGCCGCCGTGACGACGGCGCGTGCGGCCTTCAAGGCGTTGCCCCACCAGGTCAGCTGGTCGAGCATGTTCTTGGCGGCTTCGTTGAGATGGGCGTAGTCCCCAAGCTGCTTGCCCTCCTTGAGAACGGCAAGATATTCGCTGAAGGCAATGTGAACGCCGGTCTTGACCGAAGCCGCGCTCATTTCGACGAAGATCAGGCGAAGCTGCTCGACGGCGCGCGCACCGCCAACGCCGCCATAGCCCACGAAGCCGACCGGCTTCTGGATGAACTCGCCGAGATCGATCGCGTTTTTCAGAACCCCCGTCGGCGCATGATTGTACTCGGCGACGGTGAAAATGAAGCCGTCGAATTCGCGCAGCTTCTTCTTCCAACGTTCGGCGGCTTCGCTTTCCGCCGTCGTTGCGCGCTCTTCGCCGAAGAAATGCATGGGATAGTCGAGAAGATCGAGAACCTCGACTTCGAGATCGGAGCGCTGGCCGACGAGCCCGGCGATCCACTTGGCCGGATGTTCTGCAAAACGGCCAATACGCGTGCTGCCGACGATGACGGCAATCTTCAACTTGTTCATGGAGAGGATTTCCTGGTTGGTCTTGGGGCGGATAATACGACCTGAAGTCTATGAGAAAGCCTCCTCACCGGGCAAGGCGAGGAGGCCGTAAACGCTTCGAAAAATCAGCTTTCCGACAGCCTGATCACACACAATCGGGTGATTGGCCGAAGCCTCCGGCAGCTGAACAAGCCTCTCGGCAAGGCTCAACCGGCATAGACGACAAGCAGGTCCTTGGCATCGATCTGGTCGCCGGCCTTGACGAGGATTTCCGCAATCGTTCCGTCCTTTTCCGCATGGATCGCGGTTTCCATCTTCATCGCCTCGATGGAGACGAGCACGTCACCGGCGCTGACGGCCTGGCCTGATGAGGCGAAGACGCGGCTGATGACGCCGGGCATCGGCGCGCCGACATGGGCACCATTGCCGGGCTCGGCCTTGCGGCGCACGGCAGCCCCCGTCGCCCCATGCGCCCGGTCCGGCACCTTGATGCGCCGCGGCTGGCCGTTGAGCTCGAAGAAGACGGTGACCATGCCCTGGCTGTCGGTGGCGCTCATCGCCTGATTGACGATGACGAGGGTCTTGCCCTTTTCGATATCGGCAAACAGCTCGTCGCCATCGGCTAGCCCGTAGAAATAAGCCGGCGTCGGCAGCACCGAGACCGGCCCATAGGTATCGGAGGCGAGCGCAAAGTCGGTGAAGACCTTCGGATACATCAGGTATGAGGCGAACTCGAAGTCGCTGACCTCGCGTTCCAGCTTCGTCTCGATGACCTTGCGCTCGGCATCGAGATCGGCTTCCTTCAGCAGCGAGCCGGGACGCACCGTATAGGGCTTTTCGCCCTTCAGTGCCTTCTTCTGCAGCGCTGCCGGCCATCCCGACGGCGGCTGGCCGAGATCGCCCTTCAGCATCGAGACCACCGATTCCGGGAAGGAGACTTCGCGCTCTGGGCTGACGACGTCGGCGACCGTCAGGTCCTGGCTGACCATCATCAGCGCCATGTCGCCGACCACCTTGGAAGAGGGCGTCACCTTGACGATATCACCGAACATCTGGTTCGCGTCGGCATAGGCCTGCGCCACCTGGTGCCAGCGGGTTTCCAGTCCCAGCGAACGGGCCTGTTCTTTGAGGTTGGTGAACTGGCCGCCCGGCATTTCGTGCAGATAGACTTCCGAGGCCGGCCCCTTGAGGTCGCTTTCGAAGGCCGCATACTGATTGCGCACCGCTTCCCAATAGAAGGAGATGCGGCGGATCCATTCCGGATCGAGGCCGGGATCACGCTCGGAACCGGAGAGCGCCTCGACGATCGAGCCGAGACAGGGCTGCGAAGTATTGCCGGAAAGCGCATCCATCGCCGCATCGACGGCATCGACACCGGCATCGACGGCGGCAAGAACGGTGGCGGCCGCAATGCCCGAGGTGTCATGGGTGTGGAAGTGGATCGGCAGGCCGGTCGCCTCGCGCAGCGCCTTGAACAGCACCTTCGCTGCCGCCGGCTTCAACAGACCCGCCATATCCTTGACCGCGATGATATGGGCGCCGGCCTTTTCGAGCTCGACCGCAAGCTCGGTATAGTATTTCAGGTCGTATTTCGGGCGGGCGGAATTGAGGATATCGCCGGTATAGCAGATCGCCGCCTCGCAGAGTTTGTTCTCCTCGGCGATCGCATCCATCGATACCCGCATGTTCTCGACCCAGTTCAGGCAGTCGAAGACACGGAAGAGATCGATGCCGCCTCTCGCAGCCTGGCGGACGAAGTATTTGACGACATTGTCGGGATAGTTGGTGTAGCCGACGCCGTTGGCACCGCGCAGCAGCATCTGCAGGAGCAGGTTCGGCGCGCCCTCGCGGATCAGCGCCAGCCGCTCCCACGGATCTTCGGTCAGGAAGCGCATGGAGACGTCGAAGGTGGCGCCGCCCCAGCATTCGAGCGACAGAAGGTTCGGCAGCGCATGCGCATAGGTGCCGGCGATCCTGGCGATGTCATAGGTGCGCATGCGGGTGGCAAGCAGCGACTGATGGCCGTCGCGCATTGTCGTATCGGTCAAAAGCACGCGCTTCTCATTGCGCATCCATTCGCCGAATTTCTTCGGGCCGAGCCTGTCGAGCAGCTGCTTGGTGCCGTCCTTGACGCCATTGCCGTTGGCATAGGGCACCACCGGCTTGGCGGCGTTGGCAATCGGCTTCGGCCGGTCCTTGGCCTCGGGATGGCCGTTGACGGTGACGTCGGCGAGATAGGTCAAGAGCTTCGTCGCGCGGTCCTGGCGCTTGACCTGCTGGAACAGCTCCGGCGTCGTGTCGATGAAGCGGGTGGTGTAGCTGTTGTCGCGGAATTTCGGGTGGCCGATGATCGCTTCGAGGAAGGTCAGGTTGGTGGCGACGCCGCGGATGCGGAATTCGCGCAGCGCACGGTCCATGCGGGAAATCGCTTCGGACGGGTTCGGCGCCCAGGCCGTCACCTTGACGAGCAGCGGATCATAATAGCGGGTGATGATCGCCCCGGAATAGGAGGTGCCGCCGTCGAGACGGATGCCGAAGCCGGAAGCCGAGCGATAAGCGGTGATGCGGCCGTAATCCGGAATGAAGTTGTGCTCCGGATCTTCCGTGGTGATGCGGCACTGCAGCGCATGGCCATTGAGACGGATGTCAGCCTGAGCGGGAACGCCCGATTCCGGCGTGCCGATCGCAGCCCCGTCGAGGATATGGATCTGCGCCTTGACGATATCGATGCCGGTGACCACTTCGGTCACCGTATGCTCGACCTGGATCCGCGGATTGACCTCGATGAAGTAGAATTTTCCGGTATCGGCATCCATCAGGTATTCGACGGTGCCGGCGCCGATATAGTTGGTCGCCGCTGCGATCTTCAGCGAATAGGTGGCGAGCTCCTGGCGCTGCGCCTCGGAAAGATAGGGCGCCGGCGCACGCTCGACGACCTTCTGGTTGCGGCGCTGGATCGAGCAGTCACGCTCGAAGAGATGCACGACATTGCCGTGTGTGTCGCCGAGGACCTGGCTTTCGACATGGCGGGCACGCTCGACCAGCTTTTCCAGATAGACTTCGTCCTTGCCGAAGGCCGCCATCGCCTCGCGCTTGGCCTCGGTCACCTCGCGGGCGAGATCCTTCGGATCGCGGATTGCGCGCATGCCGCGGCCGCCACCGCCCCAGGAAGCCTTCAGCATGACGGGATAACCGATCTCTTCGGCCATCTTCGCCACTTCGGCCATATCGTCCGGCAACGGTTCGGTTGCCGGCACGACGGGCACGCCGACCGAGATCGCCAGATTGCGCGCCGCCACCTTGTTGCCGAGCTGGCGCATCGTATCGGCCTTCGGGCCGATGAAGATGATGCCGGCCTTGTTGCAGGCATCGACGAATTCCGGGCTTTCCGACAAGAGGCCGTAGCCGGGGTGAATGGCGTCGGCGCCGGAAAGCTTGGCGACGCGGATCACCTCATCGATCGACAGATAGCTCTCGATCGGTCCGAGGTCGCGAGCAAGATGCGGGCCGCGGCCGACCTGATAGCTTTCGTCTGCCTTGAAGCGGTGCAGCGCCAGCTTGTCCTCTTCCGCCCAGATCGCCACCGTTTTTATTCCAAGCTCGTTGGCCGCGCGGAACACGCGAATGGCTATTTCAGAGCGATTGGCAACGAGTATCTTGGAAATGGGCAAAACGGTCTCCTCCGACGTTTAGACGCGAGCATGCTGCACCCGCGAAGAAAATTCTTAACTTCTTGTCACAGGAAGTTCAATTTCTCTTGCGACTGCGAAACGCACTTTCTCGCCATGCGAAGACATGTCGACTGGCAGTATGCAGCGATTTTGGCGAAATGGATAAGGAAATGCTCAGCTTATCAGGCCATGGCGGAAAGCGAGCGCCACCGCCTGCTGCCTGTTCTTTGCTTTCAGCTTGTTCTGCAGGCCGTTCATATACCAGTCGACGGTGTGGTTCGAGATCTTCAGCATCTTGCTGATCTCCATCGACGTCATGCCTTCGGCGAGATAATGCAGGATTTCCATCTCGCGCCGCGTCAGCGGCGTCTCGGCGGGCAGCACCGTCTCCAACGCCTCAGCCTCGCCTGTCAGCTCGAGCAACCGCCAGAAGGTCTTGCGCGCGACGGCCTCGAGCAAGGCGATCTCCACCGGCGACAATTCGATCGGTTTGCCGCCGAGACTGAGGCTGCCCAGAATGCCGTTGCGCCCGTGGATCGGAAAGAGATAGCCATCCTCCAATCCGTGGCCGAAGGCATCGACCATCATCTGCTCCATGCGGCGCCGATGCGTGCTGCCGTTGAACGCCGCCATACTCTCCCGCCAGCGGAAAGGCCGTTGCGCATGGGCGAGATAGCGCACCATCGGATCGATCCGGATATATTTTTTTGCGGCATATATCTGCAGCCATCGTTCCGGCCAGCGGCCGGCCAGCGGTGCGGCCCGCAATTCCGAATTCTGCTGCGCCGGTGTCTGCTGCAAATGGCGTAGCAGACCGTAATACTCGAAGCCGGAACCATGGAGGACCTGCTCGAGCTCGTTGACCACGGCGTCCGGATTTGGGCACTCTTCCAGAATTACAAGCACTTGAATCAAGGAATTGATATTCACAAAGCGCCCCTTGTCCGGACCTTAAGTCCGCATCCAGGCCGTTGGCGGCATTTCAATTTCATCGCGAAACGGTCTTTCAAAAATGCAGTCTTTAATTTCAATGCTGTGCTAAACATTTATTAAAATGCAAGCGCAAATTGTCTGGCATATAATCCCGCAGAAATTCGGTTGCCAGACCCTGATGCCGAAAAATGTGAGCAATCTTCACGCGATCCACTGCTCTATGCTATTGATGCAGCTCCGATTTCGTCGCAGCAGGCGATAGAGCGTTCAGCTTGATCTTTCCGCGGGGTGAGCTCTGAATGATCCGTTAATCGCCGGTTCAGGTAGCCTTTTGTAGCATCGCATCATTCCCGTTTTCGCAGATGCACAAGAGGTTAGACGTGTCGCTATTCAAGGTCTATGCAAGAGCTCTGCGCTATCTTGGCGCCTACAAGCTCCGCGTATCCCTGGTCGTTATCGCCAATATTGTTCTGGCGACCATTACCATTGCGGAACCGATCCTGTTCGGTCGCATCATCGATGCGATCTCGGGCAAGGGTGAAGTCAAGCCCATCCTGTTCATGTGGGCGGGCTTCGCCGTGTTCAACACCGTTGCCTTCGTCCTGGTATCGCGCGAGGCCGACCGGCTTGCCCACGGGCGGCGGGCTACGTTGCTGACGGAGGCTTTCGGCCGGATCATTTCCATGCCGCTCGCCTGGCACCACCAGCGCGGCACCTCCAACGCGCTGCATACGCTGCTGCGCGCCTGCGAGACGCTGTTCGGCCTCTGGCTGGAATTCATGCGCAACCATCTGTCGACGGTCATCGCGCTTGCTCTGCTGATACCGACCGCAATGTCGATGGACCTGCGCCTTTCCGCCGTGCTCATGGTGCTCGCCATCGCCTACTGGCTGATCGGCCGCGTCGTCATGAGTCGCACCAAGGACGGCCAGGCTTCGGTCGAGAACCACTACCATACCGTCTTCTCGCATGTCAGCGACTCGATCAGCAACGTGTCCGTGCTGCATAGCTACAACCGCATCGAAGCTGAGACCAAGGCGCTGAAATCCTTCGCTAACCGGCTGCTCGAAGCGCAGTATCCGGTGCTCGACTGGTGGGCGATCGCCAGCGCGCTGAACCGCATGGCCTCAACCATCGCGATGATGGTCGTCCTGATCATCGGCACGATGCTCGTCCAGTCCGGTGAGCTGCGCGTCGGTGACGTCATTGCCTTCATCGGCTTTGCCAACCTGCTGATTGCCCGCCTCGATCTGATGCGTCAATTCGCCACGCAGATCTTCGAGGCCCGTTCCAAGCTGCAGGACTTCTACACGCTCGAGGATTCGGTGCGTGAACGCGAAGAGCCGGCCGGCAGCGGTGAGATCAAGAACGTCAAGGGTGCAGTCGAATTCCGCGACGTCTCCTTCGGCTTCGGCAACAGCTCGCAGGGTCTGCACAATGTCTCCTTCTCGGTGAAGGCCGGCCAGACGGTTGCCATCGTCGGCCCGACCGGCGCCGGCAAGACGACGCTCGTCAACCTGCTGCAGCGCGTCTACGATCCGCAGGGCGGCCACATCCTCGTCGACGGCACCGATATCACCAAGGTGACCCGCAAGTCGTTGCGTCGCCATATCGCCACCGTCTTCCAGGATGCGGGCCTGCTGAACCGCTCGATCAGCGACAATATCCGCCTCGGCCGCGAGGGTGCCAGCGAAGAGGAAATGCGCCGGGCGGCCGAAGCCGCCGCCGCCGCCGACTTCATCGAAACCCGCGAGGATCGTTACGATACGCATGTCGGCGAACGCGGCAACAAGCTCTCCGGCGGCGAGCGCCAGCGCATCGCGATCGCCCGCGCCATCCTCAAGGACGCGCCGATCCTGGTGCTCGACGAGGCCACCTCGGCGCTCGACGTCGAGACTGAAGCCCGCGTCAAGGCAGCGATCGACAATCTGCGTGAGAATCGCACCACCTTCATCATCGCCCACCGTCTGTCGACGGTCCGCGAAGCCGACATGGTGCTCTTCCTGGACAATGGCCGCGTCGCCGAGCAGGGCAGAGGGGGTGCCATACGCCGCCACGTCGCCATTCCCGCGATTGACCACCCTGGCGATCTTCCTACCTTCCGCCTTGTCCAAGCATCGGGGGGAAAGCCCATGAAGGTCCTGCGCATCGTTGCCAATATTGCGGCACCCGACATCACGCCGGCCCGGCGGTTCTATCAGGATATCCTCGGCCTCGACGTGATCATGGATCACGGCTGGATCACCACCTTCGGCGCCGCCAGGCCTATGAACGTTCAGGTGAGCATCGCCAGCGAAGGTGGCTCCGGCACGCCGGTGCCGGATCTCTCGATCGAAGTCGACGATCTCGATGCTGCTTTCGCGGCGATGTCGGCCGCCGGTTTTCCGATCGAATACGGCCCGGTGGACGAGCCCTGGGGCGTCAGGCGCTTTTATGTCCGCGATCCCCTGGGCAGGCTGGTGAACATCCTCGTTCACAAAAACTGAGCCGGCGGGCATGGCCCGCCGGCTCACTTCTATCCGTTCTCCAGGCAAAGCCAGCTACTATTTCCGATTGGTCCGGCGATAGGTGTTTGCCGCCCCGCCGATCCGCACGGGCACCGGGACGGCGGCAACCTCGCTGACGAGCTTGCTCTTGACCTTGCCCTGCTGACGCTTGTGCTCGAGATAGTAGGCATAGCTGAATTGCGTCGCAATACCGGCGATGACGAAGATCGGGCCGACCAGCGGATCCTTGTTGGTGATGTAGAGCACCACCTGGCCGACCATGGCGAGGATCGTGCCGGCGACAAAAATGTTGAGCGAATGCCGGCCGAGGATCGTCAGCGGGTGGTCCGCGGGACGCCGCAGGATGCGGGAGAATGCGGGGATGCTGATAATCAGATAGGTCAGCGCCAGCACATGCAGCAGCCGCGGCAGCGACAAGAAGGTCTTGTCGAAACCGGTGATAACAGGCGGCAGGCCAAGCGCTGCCAGCGAGTTGCCGAAAATCCAGAGATGACCTGTCACCCAGACGAAGGACAGCATGACGTAAGCGGCGGCGACGCCTAGCAATAGCGGATGCCGCGGGATCCGGCCGCCGCGCTTGATATGCAGGATCGAGACGATGCCGATCGAAAATAGGAATTGCCAAGAGAGCGGATTGAGGAACCAATAGCCTTCGATCAGCATGTTGTGCGGCGCCACCTGATAAATGCCGGCGAGCAGCCAGACCGTGCCCGAGACGGCAAGCGCCAGCAGCGGGCTTCGCTCGTTCAGGAGAAGGAGGATCGGCACCATCAGCAGCAACGCCCCGTACATGGGCAGGATATTGTTGTAGCCGATCTGGTGGCCGAGCAGGAGCAGCGCCGGGATACCGTCCTTGAGGTTCATCAGCACCGCCAGAATATTGATTTCGACAAGAAGTCCGGGCCGGTGGAACAGCCAGGCGCCGCAGATGAACAGCGCCAGCGTCATGAATGTCGTGATCATATGGGCGAGGTAGAGCGTGAAGGCCCGCTTTGCCGCCTTGATCGCCATGCTGAGCCGGTTGCCCGGCTGAAAGCGGCTCCCGTAAGCAAGGCCGACGGCAATGCCGGATATCAGCACGAAGGCCTCGGCGGCATCGGAGAAGCCGAAATTCTTCGTCGTCGCATATTCGAAGAACTGCCCGGGAACATGATTGATGAAGATCATGATCAGGGCGAGGCCACGCAGCACGTCAAGCCGTGTATCGCGCCCTGGCGCAGCTGGCGATAGGGAACTGCGCTCGGCGCCGATGGCTTCGGTCAGCGTGCTTGCCATGGGGTGTCTCCTGTTATCCGATTTGCAAACGCGACGACGGCCAAAAGGGTTCCCTTTTGGCCGTTCGCGAATCGCCGTGATGTCTGCGTGGAGAAACGCTTTTATCCGAGCGGATATCCCTCTTCGGGATCGGCGATTTCGCTGCCGTTGATCGACAGAGTGTAGCCGCTGGCATTGGACGCTTTTGAGACCGAAATGCGGTATTTGCCGTCGCCCCGCTCCACCTCTGCCGCAAAACCGTCCCATTCCGACGGGAGCGACGGACGCACATAAAGCCGGCCGTCTTTCAACCGGATACCGAGAATGCCCTCGACGGCAGCGCGGTAGAGCCAGCCGGCCGAGCCGGTATACCAGGTCCAGCCGCCGCGCGCCGCATAGGGCTCATGTCCATAGACGTCGGCGGCGACGACATAGGGTTCTACGCGGTATTGCTCGGCCGAGGCCTTGTCGAGCGCATGGGTGATCGGGTTGAGGATCTGGAAGCAGCGCAACGCATCATCGCCCCGCTTGAGCTCCGCCAGCGCCATCACCACCCAGGTCGCGGCATGGGTATATTGACCGCCGTTTTCGCGCACGCCCGGCGGATAAGCCTTGATATAACCGGGATCCCTGGCGGAATTGATGAAAGGCGGCGTAAACAGCCGGATGATGCGGGCTTCCTCGTCGACCAGTTGATCGAGCACGGCGTCCATGGCCTTGACGGCGCGGGCCGGGTCGCCCTCGCCTGATAGAACGCTCCAGGACTGCGCGATCGAATCGATCCGGCATTCCGGGCTTTCCTTGGAACCGAGCAGCGCCCCATCGTCGAACGTGCCGCGGCGATAGTAGCCGCCGTCCCATCCCGCGGTTTCGAGCGCTTTCTTCAAGTCCTTTAGATGTGCAGACCAGCGCTTTGCGCGCGCAGTGTCGCCGCGCTCTTCGGCATAGGGAATGAAGTTGCGCAATGCACCCGCCAGGAACCAGCCGAGCCAGACGCTGGTGCCGCGGCCGGCGATGCCGACGCGGTTCATGCCGTCGTTCCAGTCGCCGCCGAGGAACAGCGGCAGGCCGTTAGCCCCCTTGCGGGCGATGGCGAGATCGAGTGCCAGCGCCGCATGTTCGTAGACGCTCGCCTTATCCTCGGAAATCTCCGGCTTGTAGAAGGAGTCATGCTGTCCCTCGAGAAGCGCCGGACCTTCCAGGAAGGCGATTTCCTCGTCGAGCACGCTCTTGTCGCCGGTGACGCTGCAATAGTGGTGGATCGCATAGCTCAGCCAGACGACGTCGTCCGAGATCATCGTGCGGACGCCGGCACCCGTTCCCGGCAACCACCAATGCTGGACATCGCCCTCGCGGAATTGGCGCGAGGCGGCGTTCAGGATCTGCCGGCGGGCGATCGAGGGTTCGTGCAGCAGGAAGGCCAGCGTGTCCTGCAGCTGATCGCGGAAGCCGAAGGCGCCGCTTGCCTGGTAGAAGGCGGTGCGGGCCATGATCCGGCAGCCGAGGCTCTGATAGGGCAGCCAGGTGTTGACGAGATTGTTCATCCCGCGATCCGGCGTCGAGATCTGCAGCCTGCCGGTGAAATCCCGCCAGAAGCTGCGGTTTGCCTCGACGGCATCATCGAACGAAGCCTTGCGGATATCGGCGATGACGGCGCGCGCTTCTTCTTCCGTCGGCGTATCGCCGAGGAAGAAGGTGAAGTCGCGCTCCTCGCCGGCGTTAAGCTCGATGTCGATCGCCAGAGCCGCGGCCGGATCGCCGTCGAGTTCGGTCGCACCCGAAAGAGCAGCCGCTGACGTAACGGCCTGCGGCGCCTGGATCGTTCCCGCCTTGCCGATGAACTCGCGCCGGCTTGCGCAGACGCTCGAAGGAGTCTCGCTCGCCGCGAAGAAGGCGGTTCGGTTGGAAAAATCGATGCTGTAGGGATTGGTGGCAAACAGCGCGCCCGTCTCCTCATCTTGGCTCGACAAGATGAAGGGTGCGGTGCGTCCCGGATTGCTGCCGAGGACCCATTCAACGTAACCGTAGAGCCGCAGCCTGCGGCCGGTCGAGCCGGTGTTGCGCAGGCGCAGGCGCTGCAGCTTCACCGGCTTGTCGCGGGCGACCGTCTGCGTCAGCTCCAGTGCGATATCGTGCTGGATGCTCGAGAAGACCGAATAGCCGAGCCCGTGGCGGGCCTCAAAACGAACGTCCGGCCGGCGCGACAGCGCTGCGAACGGCGTCATGACCGCACCGCTGTCGAGATCGGCGAGATAGAAGGCCTCACCCGAACGGTTGACCACCGCATCGTTCGACCAGGAGGTCAGCTGGTAATCGCGCGAATTGACGCTCCAGGTGAAGCCAGCGCCTTCGGCCGACACGTGAAAGCCGAACCTGTCGTTGGAAATGACGTTGATCCAGGGCTGGGGCGTCGCATGGCCCCCGGGCAGGCGAACGACATATTCGCGGCCGTCTCGGGCAAAGCCGCCGATGCCGTTCCAGAAGTCGAGATCGCCTCCCTCCTCGATGACGACGGCCGGCACGACAGGCGGCGGCACCGGAGCGATGCGCTTGACCGGAACCTTGTTGCGCTCGGCGCGCTCCATTTCCTGCAGTTCATCTTTCGAGGGTGCAAAGAGGGCGACGGCGCGGTTGATCTGGTCGACCACCTTGCCGTTCTTCGCATGCAGGGTGACGCGGGAAGCCGCGATCACCGCATGATAGGTGCTCTCCTCCATCAGGTCCTTTCGAACCGCGAAGATATGCTGACGTAACCCGTCGGCCTGGCCCATGCGGCGCACGTTCTCGCACATGGCGTCGAGCGCGTGCTGCATGTCCTGCGCGTAGGAAGAGGCGCGTTCGTTCATGATGATGAGATCGGCGGTGACGCCGCGCGAGCGCAGATATTCCTGCGCCAGCAGCGCCTCGCGGGCGATATCGAGATCCATGTCGTCGTTGACGCGCAACGTGAAAATCGGAAAATCGCCGGAGATCGCCAAAGGCCACAGTGCCGATTGCGACTGCAGGCCGGCCTCGACCGTCGCTTCATCCTTGCGCAACTGCATGTCGGGATAGACGAGGTAGCGCCCGAGATGCTGGAAGGCTGCCGCCTGCTGCGAGGTGACGCCGACATGGCGCATCTGCACCTGCGTGCGCGTCCAGGCCTGGACGAGTTCGTGGTTGAAGGCGTCGGGGTGACGATAGCGGTTGACCGCCTTGTCGACCTCGTCGCGGTTTGGAGCGGCGATCGTCCAGAAGAACACGCTGACCTTTTTGCCGGCCGGCACACGCACGGTGCGGCGCAGCGACATGACGGGATCGAGCATGAAGCCGTCGCTGCCGGAAAGTGTGGCACCCGGATCGAAGGCCGCCGCATCGGCGAGGCTGCGGCCACGGCCGATGAACTTGCGCCGGTCGGTCTCGAATTCGGTGTGACGGGTGTCGCCGGCATTGTCGACGATCAGATGCGCGATGCTGATGTTCGGCTCATTCGGATCGCGTTTGTTGCGTTCGGCGCGAATGACGTCGCCGCGCTTGCCGATTTCGGTCTTGACGAACATGCGGGCGAATGCCGGATGCGCATTGTCGGTATCATCCGAGGTGATGACAGGTTCGAGATAGGAAGTGACTTCGATGAAACGGTCTTCCGTGCCCATGTTGAGCAGGGTGACGCGGCGGGCCTCTGCATCATGCTCCGTTGCGATGATGCACTCCACCTCGCTCGTCAGATCACCGACCGTCTTGATGAATTGCGCCTTTTCGTCAGCGAACTCGACCTTGATCTTTTCACCCTCGACGCCCTTCGGCTCTGCCGTCGCCGACCACCATTCGTTGGTGGCGGTATCGCGCAGGAAGATGAAGGTGCCCCAGCGGTCTTCGGTCGGATCGGCCTTCCAGCGGGAAACGGAAAGGCCGTTCCAGCGGGAATAACCGGCGCCCGTCGCCGTCAGCATCAGCGAGTAGTGGCCGTTCGACAGGAACACGAGTTCACGGTCGCGCGAAGCCGGATCGCTGATCTTCCGGATCTCCGGCCGCAGCAGATCGTCCTGGATGCTCGCCGGCGTGTCGGATTCATGCTTGCCGCTCATGACCGGAATGTCGCGCGGCGCCTTTTCCTGCAGCAGAAGCTCCGCCGCCTCGATAACCGGGTCGGAATGGAAGAGCTCGCGCAGATGGCCGTTGAAGGCGACGTTGGCGACGGCGGCGATCGACATGCCGTGATGGTGGGCATAATAATTGTAGACCACCGCGCATTTCTTGCCTTCCGGCACGCGCGTCGGCGTGAAGTCGACGGCGTCGTGGAAGCCGAACTTGCCGAGCGCGCCGACCTTGCGCAGCCGCTGCAGGTTTTCAAGTGCGCCCGGCGGGTCGTACTGGCTGGCCAGCAGCGAAGCATAGGGCGCGATGACGGCATTGTGGCCGAGGCCGCGCTTGAGACCGAGCGTCGGCACCCCGAAATTCGTGTACTGATAGTTGAGGTTATGGTCGCGGGCATTGAAGGCCGCTTCCGAAATACCCCACGGAATACCGAGCTTGCGGGCGTAATTCATCTGCTCGACGACAACAAGATTGTTGGTCTGGTTGAGAATACCGCCGCCGCGCTCCTGCATGACGAGCGGCGGCATCAGATATTCGAACATCGAGCCGGACCAGGAGACCAGCGCGCCGCGCGATCCCACCGGCACGACCTGACGGCCGAGGCGGTACCAATGTTCGGTCGGCAGATCGCCCTTGGCGATGCCGAACAGGCTGGTCAGGCGGCATTCGGAAGCCAGCAGATCGTAGCAGGCCTGGTCGAGCTCGCCGCTTTCGACGCGGTAGCCGATCGAAAGCAGGCGACGTTCCGGTCGGAACAGGAAGCCGAAATCCATCGAGAAGGCGAGATCGCGGGCCTTGTCGCGCAACGCGACCAGACGCGGCCGGAGCGCATCGACCTTGGAAAGATCGAAGGTGCTGTCTGATATATGCGCCTCGCAGACCTTCACCAGCGACGCCGCCCATTGGGTGACTTCTTCGCTCTGCTTCGACTTGACCTCGTGGTCGAGATTGGCGGCGAGCTTTTCGATGTCGCGGGCGAGAACGGCGAGGTTGATGATGCGGATCGAGGCGAATTCGTGCTCGCGCTTGACGGCGGCAAGCGCGTTCTGGAAGCCGACAATGCGCTCTTCCAGGCGCCGGCGTAGCGGCCGCACGGTCTTGCGGTCATCAGGCAGGTCCGCCAGCACTTCGCCCAAAATGCCTGCCGTATCGCCGACACCGTCGAGATTGCCCTGCATGTGGGCAGAGGGCGCCTCGGCCCAGTTGCGGCAGGCCGAAGAAACGGCGATCAGGTGGCCGGCGAGATTGCCGCTGTCGACGGCTGAGACATAACGCGGCCCAAGCGTCTGCAGCGTATCGCTGTGATACCAGTTGAACAGATGGCCGCGGAATTTCTCCATTTTATCGATTGTGGCAATCGTCTGCTCCAGCCGCTCGAGCGTCTCCTCGAAGGAGAACCAGCCGAATTGCCGGCCGGAGACGACGGAAAGCAGATAGACGCCGATATTGGTCGGCGAGGTGCGGGCCGCGACGATGACATGCGGCGTTTCCTGGATATTATCCGGCGGCAGATAATTCTGCTCGGCCGTGGTGAAGGTCTCGAAATAGCGCCAAGTGCGCCGGGCGATCTTGCGCAACTCGCTCGACACGGAATCGGCGACTTCGAGCCGGTCCTCGGTTTCCGCCGACTGGCTGACATACCAGGCGACGACAGGCGAGAGAATCCACAGCAGCGCGAAGGGAATGCCGACGAGGAAAGCGTTGTCGCCGGGAAGAGCGGCGAAACCAAGCGCCAGCAGCGCCAGCACCGGCGCATGCCACATCTGCTTGTAATAAGAGGCGAGGGTGCCTTGCTCGCCGGCCTGAACGCTGGCGGCGGTCCGCCACTGCAGCATCAGCTTGCGGCTGACGAACAGGCGGTAGAGCGAACGGCCGATCGCATCCGCCATCATGCAGGCGGAGTCGGCGATGAAGACAATCCGCAATGCGACCTGCGCATTGGCGGCGGTGATATCCGACCAGACCGTATAGAGATGGGCGCGGGCGACGATGTCGCTGGTGCGCGGGATGATGCCGTTGATCAGCGACAGCGTCGGCGCCACGAAGAGGCAGAAGATCAGCAGAATCTGCCAGACGAGCGCGCCGAGCGGACCCATGAAATACCAGCCGAGCACGGAAGCGAAGAACCAGGCGATCGGCGTCAGCGACCGGCGGAGATTGTCGAACATCTTCCAGCGGCCGAGGGCCGTGACGCCGTATTTCGGATTGAACATGTAGGGCAGGAGCTGCCAGTCGCCGCGCGCCCAGCGATGCTGGCGCGAGGTCTCCACCTCGTAGCGGATCGGGAAATCTTCGACCAGCTCGAGATCGGTGACGAGGGCGCAGCGCGCCATCGAACCTTCGAGAAGGTCGTGGCTGAGCACGGAATTCTCGTCGATCCGGCCCTTCAGCGAGGCTTCGAAGGCATCGACATGATAAAGCCCCTTGCCGGTGAAAGTGCCCTCGCCGGCGAGATCCTGATAGACGTCGGAAACCGTGAAGACATAAGGATCGAGGCCGCGGTTGATCGAAAAGACGCGCTGGAAGACCGAGGCGTCCTTGCCCGTCGTCAACGACGGCGTGACACGCGGCTGCAGCACGCCGTAGCCGCTTTCGACACGACCGGTTTTCGGATTGATGACCGGACGGTTGATCGGATGATAGAGTTTGCCGACGAGCTTGGTGACGGCGTCGCGCATCAGGCGCGTGTCGGCGTCGAGCGTCATGACATATTGCACATTGGCCGGCACGGCATTGGCGCCCGGCAGATATGTCGTGTCGCGGTCGCCGCGCAGCAGCATGTTCAGCTCGTGCAGCTTGCCGCGTTTGCGCTCCCAGCCCATCCAGACGCCTTCCGAGGCGTTGTAGAGGCGGCGGCGGTGCAACAGGTAGAAACGCGTCTTGCCGTCATAGGCATAGCGGGCGGAAAGATTGGCGATCTCGCGCCTGGCATAGTCAAGAACCTCGAGATCGGCGGGCGTCTCCTCGACATCGCTGTCCGGCCAGTCGCTGAGCAGCGCGAAATAGATCTCGCCGCGCGGATTGGCGAGATAGTGGACCTCGAGATTGCGAACGTGGTCGTCGACGCTGTCGCGGTTCGAGATCAGGCAGGGCACGACGAGCAGCGTGCGCGCATCCTCCGGAATGCCTTCCTTGAACTCGTAGCCGACGAGACGCGCTGGCGTCACAAAGAAAGAAAGAAGCGTGTTGAAGAGGCCTGTCGCCCCCTCCGATGCCGGCAGCGAGAACATGATCAGCAGCACGGCGATTTCGAGTGCACCCATGCCGGCACTAGCCATGAAGTTGCCGACAACAGCCATGGCGATAACAGTCAGCAGCATGACCGGTACGGCAATTGCCAGCCAGTTGAACTGGCGCACGGCGCGCACGAAATGCTGGGTGACTGTCGGGCGATAATTCGCCCGTGCCTCGAGCTTCGGTCGCTGCGCGCCGGATAGGAAGCCGCCGACATTCGGTTCATGCGGCTGCGGTTCGCCGGAGGCCTTGGCGGCATCCGTCATATCGAGCGCCAGCTGGGCGATTTCCATTTCAGTCAGCGGCGAACGCTTCGCCAGCTTTTCGATCTGCTTGCGATATTTGTTGCGCGAGCCGGAATCGAGAATGCCGTAGTCCGAATGTTCCCATAGCAGTTTGTCGACATGGCTGACCTGCTCGACCCAAACCGACCATTCGGTATCGTCGATCTCGCGCAGGCTGCGGATGATGTTGCCCATCGTCACATTGCCGGAGGAGAGACGGCTGTGTTCCGCCGTCGTCGCCTCTTCGGTGTTCCGGCCAAGCTCTTCGAGCCGCTCGTCGAGCCAAGTGATCGCCAGGCTCGAGGTCTGCGAGCCGTCACGCAGGCGGTAGAGGAACTGCGTCGAGAAGGTATTGTCCTCGGCAAGCGGTTCCAGCGTCTTCAGATAGGCGGCTGCCTTGGCCGGATCGGTCAGGCGCACCAGCTCGTCGGCGGCCTCGTTGGCGCGGCGGCGCAGGCGGCGGCTGGCTTCCACACGGCTCGAAATACGGCGAAGGTTTTCGACGAGCACGTAGCGCACCAGCGAGGGCAGCGCCCAGAGTTCGCCGATCCTCAGCGTCTCGTTGGCCTGGAAGCCGTCGACCAGCGCCGTCAGGCTTTCCTGCGAGATCGTGCTGTGGGTATGGGCGACGTAGAGCCAGGCAAGCACCAGAGTGCGGGGAATCTCGACACCGCCGACAGGCATGGTCGGCAATTCGCGGTAGAAGCGGCGGGGGAAGTCACGCCGCACCTCCTGGATCGCCTCCTCGACGATGTAGTGATTGTCCAGCAGCCATTCCGCCGCAGGCGTGATCGTCTCGCCGGCCTCCACATCCGTCGCCGTCGTGCGATAGACGCGCAGGATTTCCTTCTGATTTTCCTTGTGGCGCGCGAAGAAATCGAAAGGGGCGAAAGCCGGCAGCTTATCGACGCCGTTGCGGGCGACGGCATCGCCCATCGCCTTAATGTCCTCGATGGAAAGATAGGTCGAGCGGATCGAATCATTGTGATCGATCTGCTTCATCTCGGGTTCGCGGGGAAGGCTCGGAGAAAGAATGGCAATAGACATGGGTTCGGTTCTGGATCCAAACAAAGTTATGGCTGGTTTTGCTCAGCCTTTTGCACTGCTTATCATGACTGCTACATGAACGGGCCCCGATTCGTCGAAGATCGATGAAGCTGGGGGAATGACGTCGGCAGACGATGCAAACGGACGAGGCTTTGTAGCAGGATCGCCCCCAAAGGGCGATCGTTACCCTCTGCGCAAAACCATGTCGAAAAGTTGGACACCATCGCAACAATTCAAGTCAAGGGGTGCAGACCAGCGGAGCAGCGCTCGCTTGCCGGTGCGGGGCGAAAGAGGTCGCATGGCAATCATAAAATCGGCCGTCGACAGAACGAGATCAAAAATGCGCCGCATCTGGGTGGATGCGGCGCATCTGCAATTGGAAAAGATAGAGAATGATCAAGGGCGGAATACCGGGACAGATAAGATGCCCGGATTCACTAATTGCGGCACCCGCCAAAGCCCCGGCCGCTGCCGAGGCTTGTTATCCGCCAATTAACCGACGACGCCGAAGACCATCGCCACCACAAACAGAAATGCCGCAGTGAAAATTGTCCCATGGAGCACCGTCTGAAGCCTGTGACGCGCGGCGTGCGGCTTCTTGGTCGGTACGGAACCATAGTGGTTCACGTGAGTATGCGAAATACCCAGTTCTGCCATATGTCGCCTCCGTTGTTCACGTGCGGCCGGTTGTGCGGCTCGCTGTTATATTTCTTATTCTCTATCAGGTAGGTAGAGATAAATTTCCGTCCAGAGGGAGCGGAAGAGAAAATTCGACCAGCTCTTAGCAGAGCGTGCGCCACGCCCAGATCAACGAGCGCTCGATGGCGTTCTCGTCCTGAGGCGGGTTGGAGGTCTCGATCAGGCGCCGGTCCTTTTCCGCAGGCATGGACACCGTGATCTGTTCTTTGCGGTTGGCTCTAGCCGGAGGATCGAGGTAGCCCATGGTCATCCCGCCGAGAAAGAACATGCCTTGACCTCCATCGATCACGAAAGCTAACAGTCGTTAACAGGATCATGACAGAAGCGGGGCAGCTGTCAATAGTCTAGTTGATTAGTCGTCTTTTAGGGAATCATTATCCATAACGCCGCCGCCCGCCGTTACTTTTCAAGGGCTTGAATTGATTGCCTTTCAGGCTTTGACGAACCCCTTGCTCGCGATCATCAAATTTCTCGTATAGTCCTGTTGAACCGCGCCCTCTGCCAACGCTTGCGAGCTCAATCGTTCGACAATGGCGCCGTTGCGCATCACGGCGAGCCTATCGCACATATGGGTGATCACACCGAGATCGTGGCTCACCATTATGAAGGTGAGTTTGCGGTCGCTGCGGATCTGCTCGAGCAGGTTCAGCACCTCCGCCTGCACCGAGGCATCAAGCGCCGACGTCGGCTCGTCGAGCAGCAGAATCGACGGCTCGACGATCAGCGCCCTGGCGATCGCCACGCGCTGCCGCTGGCCACCGGAAAGCTGATGCGGGTAGCGGAAACGAAAACCATTGCCGAGACCGACTTCGTCGAGCGCACGGGCAATGCGCCTGTCGTTGTCCCCGATGCCGTGGATCGCAAGCGGTTCGAGCAGCAGCCGGTCGATCGTCTGGCGCGGATGCAGCGAGCCATAAGGATCCTGGAAGACCATTTGCACGCGCCGATAGAAGGCCTTGCGGCGCTTTGCGCCTTTCAATGCTTCGTCGTCGACGTGGATCGCGCCGCCGCTGATCGGCGCAAGTCCGGCCACGGCGCGCAGCAAGGTGGATTTTCCCGAGCCGGACTCGCCGACGAGACCGAAGGATTCACCGCGTTCGACATCGATGCTGACGTCCTTCAGCGCGTGAAATTCATCGTAGACGACGCTGAGATTGTCGACATGGAGTGCTGCGCTCATGCCGCCCACTCCGGCTTGCGGTCGAGCACCGGCAGGGGATGACGGCTGGCGCCGATTTCGGGCATGCAGTTCAGCAGTCCTTGCGTATAGGGATGCTGCGCATGTCTGAGATCGGCGGCCGCAAGCTCCTCGACGATCTTTCCGGCATACATGACGATGACGCGATCGCAGAACGTGGAAACCAGCCGGAGATCATGGGAGATGAAGATCAATCCCATGCCGCGCTCCGACACCAGCCTGTCCATGATTCTGAGCACATCGAGCTGCACCGTCACGTCGAGCGCCGAGGTCGGCTCGTCGGCAATCAGCAGTTCCGGCCCGGCGATCAGCATCATGGCGATCATCGCACGCTGCCCCATGCCGCCCGAAACTTCGTGCGGGTGCAGGTCGAAGACGCGTTTCGGATCGCGGATCTGCACGGCCTCCAGCATGGCGAGCGCTCGCTCGCGCGCCTCCGCCTTGCCGACCTTTTCATGGGTGCGCAGCGTTTCGCAGATCTGCCGGCCGATCGTCATGACAGGATCGAGCGAATATTTCGGATCCTGCAGGATCATGGCGATGCGTTTGCCGCGCAGCCTGCGCCTTTGCCCGGCCGAGGCCTTGAGGAGGTCGATGCCGCTGAAATCCAGCCTGTCGGCCGTGACGATGCCGTGTTTCGGCGTCAGGCCCATGATCGCCCGGCCGGTCTGCGACTTGCCGGAGCCGGATTCGCCGACGATGCCGAGCCTTTCCTTGCCGAGTGTGAAGGAGACGCCGCGCACGGCCTCGATCAAGCCGGTGCGCGTGGGGTAGCTGACCTTGAGTGTGTCGACCGTCAGAAGCGTCGTCACTGGCCGCTCTCCTTCGGATCGAGTGCGTCGCGCAGGCCGTCGCCGAGCAGATTGAAGCCGAGGCTGACGATGAGGATGGCGATGCCGGGCATCGCCGCCACCCACCATTGATCGAGGATGAAGCGCCGGCCCGAAGCAATCATCGCCCCCCATTCCGGCAGCGGCGGCTGCGCGCCCAAGCCGAGGAAGCCGAGGCCGGCGGCCGTCAGGATGATGCCGGCCATATCGAGTGTCACGCGCACGATCAGCGAGGAAATGCAGAGCGGCATGACATGGCGCACAATGATGCGCAGCGGCGAGGCACCCATCAGCCTCACCGCCGAGATATAGTCGGACCGCCGCACCGTCAGCGTTTCGGCGCGGGCGATACGGGCATAGGGCGGCCAGGAGGTGATGGCTATGGCGATGATCGCGTTCTGGATGCCGGGCCCCAGTGCTGCGACGAAAGCGAGCGCCAGCACCAGCTTCGGAAAGGCGAGGAAAATATCGGTGATGCGCATCAGCGTCGCATCCACCCAGCCGCCGGCATAACCGGAGACGGTACCGACGATCAGGCCGATCGGTGCCGAGATGACGGCAACGAGCACGACGACCAGCAGCGTCAAACGCGATCCGTAAATCAGCCGCGAAAAGATATCACGGCCCTGATCGTCGGTGCCGAGCAGGAATTCACCCGTTCCCGGCGGCAGCAGCCGGGCATTGCGCAGATCGCCGACGACGGGATTGTGCGTGGCGATGATATCGGCGAAGGCGGCGATGAAAAGCAGCGCCACGATGATCAGCAGGCCGACGACGGCAAGCCGGTTTGCGGTGAACTGCCGCCAGGTGACATAGGCGCGGCCGAGCCGCGCCTGCATGCGCGATTGCGGCCGGTCGGACAGCAGCCAGTCGCGGCGGCTCATCGTTGGCAATGGGCTGGCGGGAGCCGTCATCGGTTTCGCGTCCTCGGGTCGAGCGTCCGGTAGAGAAGATCGGACAGAAGATTGATGCCGATGAAAACCGTGCCTATGACGATCGTGCCGCCGAGAACGGCGTTCATATCGGCATTCTGCAGCGAGTTGGTGATGTAGAGCCCGATGCCCGGCCAGGAGAAGACGGTCTCGGTCAGTACCGATCCTTCGAGCAGGCCGGCATAGGAAAGCGCGATGACGGTGACGAGCGGCACGGCGGCGTTGCGGAGCGCATGCCCCCAGATCACCCGTGTTTCCGAAAGCCCCTTGGCGCGCGCGGCAACGATATATTCCTGCGACAGCTCGTTCAGCATGAAGCTGCGGGTCATGCGGCTGATATAGGCAAGCGAGAAATAGCCGAGCAGCGAGGCGGGCAGGATGATGTGGCGGAACACATCATAGAAAACATCCCACTGCCCCTGCCAGGCGCTGTCGAGAAGATAGAAGCCGGTGATCGGCGTGAATGTATATTCGAAGACGATGTCGATGCGGCCGGGAAAGGCCACCCAGCGCAGCTGCGCATAGAAGATGACGAGCGAGATCAGCGCCAGCCAGAAGATCGGCACCGAATAACCGATCAGGCCGATGACGCGCACCACCTGGTCGGCGATACTGCCGCGGCGCACGGCGGCGAGAACGCCGAGCGGCACGCCGACGCAGGCGCCGATCAGCGTTCCGAGCGTCGCGAGCTCGATCGTCGCCGGCATGACGCGGCGGATATCGACCATGACGGGGTTGGTCGTCAGCACCGAATTGCCGAAATCGCCGGACAGGACGCCTTTGACATAGATGTAGAACTGCTCATAGAGCGGCAGATTGAAGCCCATTTCCCGGCGCACCCGCTCGACGACATGGGTGGGAGCGCGGTCGCCGAGGATGGCGAGCACGGGATCGATCGGCACGACGCGGCCGATGAAGAAGGTGACGGCCAAAAGGCCGAGATAGGTGGTGACGGCGGCGAACATGAACCGCCCAACCGCCTTGGCTAAGGTGCTGGCACGGCCCTTTTTTGGCCGCGCCGCTACCTGTGTTGCTTCGATGGTGCTCAAGCGATCAATCCTGCCGGATCATTCCTTGGCGATCGGCCCGACGAAGTTGGTATCGAAGCTCGGACCCAGCTTGAAGTCCTTCAGGTTCTTGCGATAGCCGGCCACCTCGGTCTGCTGGAAGATAATGACGAAGGGGCTGTTGGCGAGGAACTTCTTCTGAATGTCCTCATACATGGCCGCACGCTTCTCAGCGTCGCGCTCGAGCAGCGCCGCCTTGGCTTGCTTGTCGAGTTCCGGCGCCTCCCAGGTGTTGCGCCACGCAAGGGTCTTCACCGTGCCGGCATCGGTATTGTCGGGATTGCTGGTGAAGGTGTCGGCATTCGAGTTCGGGTCGAAATAGTCCGATCCCCACTGACCAATATAGATATCGTGGGTGCGGGCGCGATATTTGGTCAGCGTCTGCTTGCCGTCGCCGGGGATGATCTCCAGCTTCACGCCGGCCTGGGCCAGCGACTGCTGCATCGATTCGGCAATCCCGGTTACAGGCTGGGTGTTGCGCACGTCCATCGTCACCGAGAAACCGTCGGGCACGCCGGCCTTGGCCAGCAGTTCCTTCGCCTTGGCGACATCGAGCTTGTAGGGGTTCTCGTCGAGCGCGCCGAGTTGGCCCTCCGGCAGGAAGGTCTGATGGATCTCGCCGATACCCTTGATCAGGGTCGCGCCGATCGCATCGTAGTCGACCAGATATTTGAAGGCTTGCTGGACTTCCGGCTTCTTCAGGTTCTCGTTCTTGTTGTTCAGGCTGACATAATAAATCGTGCCCTTCGGGGCGCTTGTCGTCGCCAGATCGGCATTCTTCGAAACGGCGTCGATATCGCCCGGTTCGAGGTTGCGGGCGATATCGATATCGCCGGCTTCAAGCGCCAGCCGCTGGGCGGCACTTTCCTTCATGTAGCGGTAGATGACGCGGTTGAGCTTCGGCTTGTCGCCGTAATAATTGTCGTTGCGCTCCAGCACGACGACTTCGTTGGCCCGCCATTCGCGCAGCTTGAAGGCGCCGGAGCCGGCATAGCCTGTTTTCAGCCACTCATTGCCGAAATCATTGTCGTATTTGTGCTCGGCATCCGGCGTTATCGCCTTCACATGCTCCAGCACGAGCTTTTTATCGAGCACCGAGGCGACCGTCGCCGTCAGGCAGTTGAGCACGAAGCTCGGGGCATAGGCCTTGTCGACGGTGAAGACGAAAGTATTGGCATCGGCCGCCTTGGCCTTTTCGGTGACATTGTCGCCGGTCAGGCCGAACTGGGTCAGGATGAAGGCCGGGCTCTTGTCGAGCTTGACGGCGCGCTCGAACGACCATGCAACGTCTTCGGCGGTGATCGGATTTCCCGATGCAAATTTGAGGCCTGGTTTCAGCTTGAACGTATAGGTCAGGCCGTCATCCGAAACGCTCCAGCTTTCGGCAAGATCGCCTTTCACCTTGGATGTGTCGGCGAGATCGAGACGGACGAGCAGGCTGTAGCTGTTGCTGGTGATCTCTGCGGTCGAAAGCTCGAAGGCCTCGCCGGGATCCATCGTGATGATGTCGTCGATGGCAAAACCCTCGACCAGCGTGTCTTTGGGCGTTTCGGCGAAGGCGGCAGGTGCCGTCATCATCAGGAGCGAAAGAGCGGCTCCGGCGGAAAGCAGGCGGAAATTACGGCTGAGCTTGGTGATCATCATGGTCTGTTCCCCTGTTCTTGATTGATTACGAAGCGTTTTGTCGGTCATGCCCCATTAAAACTATTGTCCGTTCTCAGCGCGTCCAGAGGCGCGCTGCGCTTTAGACGCAATCCTCCCGCCAAGCTTGTGCCAGAATACGGAGCCAATTTTCGCGGGCAAGTTTCGTGAGATCGGCCTCACCATAACCAACCTCCCCGAGAGCGGCAATCAGCTTCTGATTGCCGGCGGCATCGCCGATCTCCTCAGGAATGGTGGCGCCGTCGAAGTCCGATCCGAGCGCCACACAATCGATGCCGATACGGTTCACGAGATGGTCGATGTGACGGATCATGTCGGCAATCGGCGTATCGCTGTCCGAGCGGCCGTCCGGACGCAGCATGGCGGTGGCATAGTTGATGCCGACCAGGCCGCGGCTTTCGCGAATCGCATCGAGCTGCCTGTCCGTCAGATTGCGCGCGACCGGCGTCAGCGCATGGGCGTTGGAGTGGCTGGCGACCAGCGGCTGGTCGGTCGTCTTCGCCACGTCCCAGAAACCCTTCTCGGTGATATGGGCAAGGTCGACCAGAATGCCGAGGCGATTGCATTCCCGCACCAGCGCAAAACCGGCATCGGTGAGACCCGGCCCGGTGTCCGGCGACATCGGGAAGGCGAACGGCACACCATGGCCGAAGACGTTGTGCCGGCTCCAGACCGGCCCGAGCGAGCGCAGGCCAGCCGCATAGAATACCTCAAGCGCCGACAGGTCGGCGCCGATCGCCTCACAGCCTTCCATATGCATGACGGCGGCGAAAATCTCCTCCGCCATGGCGCCGCGGATGTCCTTGACCGTGCGGCAAAGACGCCAGGCACCGGCCTGGTCGAGCCGCAGCGCGATCGCCGCCATTTCGGTGGCGATCGCAAGGGACGGAAGCGGATCAAGCGGGGCAGCCATCGGCGTGACATAGCGGCCGTCGGCATCCGGATCGGCGAAGACGAGATCGCCGGAGGGAATATAGATGGCGCAGAGACCACCGGACAGACCGCCCACTTTCGCCCGGCGCGCATCGATATGGCCGACCGTCGTGCCGTCCGCAAATTCCGCGATAGGGTCGCTGCCGTCTTTTGAATGTGTCCAGAGTCGAAGGAGAACGTCGTTGTGACCGTCAAATACGAATTGCATCTGTCTTCCTGCGCTGCCCTACTGCCTAATTCCTTAAATCGGAATCGATTTAAGGATAAAATTATGCAGCATTCAAAGTGCTACAGCGTCCTTTGCGCGTCTTTTCAGACGCGCGGCGCTGTAGCGGGCGAATGAAGTGGCCAGAATAGAAAAGCTGACGGAATTCGCCATCTCTTTTTTTGAAAATCGGCCATCGCCGCGAAAACGCAAACGGGGGCCGAAGCCCCCGTAAAATCATGAATGATGCCGGCCGGGATCAGTGCTTGCGGCGCTTCTTCTGTCTGTAGACGTCGATCACAACAGCCGCGACGATGATGAAGCCTTTGACGATCTCCTGGTAATAAGCGTCGATCCTGAGGAAGGTGAAGCCCGATGTCATGACGCCGAGGATGATGGTGCCGATGACGGTGCCGGTGATGCGGCCGACGCCGCCGGTGAGCGAGGTGCCGCCGATGACGGTCGCGGCAATCGCATCGAGCTCATATCCGACGCCCATGCTGGCCTGCGCGGTTTCCGCGCGTGCCGCCGTGACGATGCCGGCAAGGCCGGCGAGCAATCCGGCGATCACATAGACCTTGACGAGATGCGCCTCGATGTTGATGCCGGAGACGCGCGCCGCCTGCGGGTTCGCGCCTATCGCATAGGTGAACTTTCCGTAGCGGGTGTAGCGTAGCGCAATATGGAAGATCAGCGCGACGACCAGGAAGACCACGACCGGCCAGGCCTTGGTGCCGATGAAGTGAAACTGCTCGGTGATGCCGGAAACCGGCTGTCCCTTGGTGTACCACTTCGCCACGCCGCGGGCCGACACGAACATGCCGAGCGTTGCGATGAAAGGCGGGATTTTCGTGTAGGCGATGAGTGCGCCATTCGCCAGACCCGCAGCCGCCCCGATCAGCAGGCCGACCATGATCGGCACGAAAGCCGGCAGGTCGGTCAGCGACGGGAAGACTGCCCGTCCCCAGGTGGATGACTGGGCGAAGCTTGTCGCGATCATTGCCGTCATGCCGACCACCGAGCCGGATGAAAGATCGATGCCGCCTGTGATGATGACCTGCGTGACGCCGACGGCGATGATGCCGATGACCGAGACCTGCAGGATCATGATTGTCAGGCGCTGCGAATTCATCAGGAAGCTTTGGCCGATGAACATCCAGCCGAGCGCTTCATAGATGAGTGCGATGCCGACGAGCACGAGGAAAATGCTGAGCTCGGTCGGTAAGCGCCGTCGCCTTTGCCGGGTTGCGAGCGGAGCCGCGCCCTCTGCTGCCTTGGTACTCATGTCAAACCTCCCTTGGGCGATTGCAGACGGCGCATCACTGCGCAGCCAGCTCCATCACCTTGATCTGCGTTGCTTCATCGCGATTGAGGAAACCGGTCACGCGTCCCTCGTGCATGACCATGATGCGGTCGCTCATCCCGAGAACCTCGGGCATCTCGGACGATATCATGATCACCGCCACGCCGTTTCGCGCCATCTCGGTGACCAGTCGGTGGATTTCTGCCTTGGCGCCGACATCGATGCCGCGTGTCGGCTCATCGAGGATCAGGATTCGCGGATTGGTGAGCAGCCAGCGCCCGATCAGCACCTTCTGTTGATTGCCACCGGAAAGATTTTCCACCCGCTCGTAGAGATTGGGCGTCTTCACCCGCAGCTTCTTTGCCATGTCTTCGCAGGTCGCCTCGATTGCGCCCTGCTGCACGAAGCCGCCCTTGACGTATCTGTCCTGGAGCACGGCGATCTGCATGTTCTCGAGAATATCGAGGATCAGCAGACAGCCGGTATCCTTGCGATCCTCGGTCAGGAACGCCATCTGGTTGCGGATGGCCTCGGTCGGTGATGAAATCGTCACCGGTTTTCCGTAGAGCTCGATGGAGCCGGAGCTTGCCGGCGTCACGCCGAAGAGCGTTTCGGCGACATTCGACCGTCCAGAGCCGACAAGGCCGGCCACTCCGAGAATCTCACCGGCCCTTACCTCGAAGGAGACGTCCTTGAAGACGCCCTTGAGGCAAAGATCCTTGACGGAGAGCATGACCTCGCCGATCGGCACCTCTTCCTTGGGGAACATCTGGGTGATCTCGCGCCCGACCATCATGCGGATGATGTCGTCGCGGGTGACCTCGGTCGACGCATGGGTGCCGATATAGCGACCGTCGCGGAATACCGAAAACTCGTCGGCGATCTCGAAAAGCTCGTTCATCTTGTGGGTGATGTAGACGATGCCGATTCCCTGCGCCCTGAGGTCGCGGATAATGCGGAAAAGATGCTCGACCTCGCGCTCCGTCAGCGCCGAAGTCGGCTCGTCCATGATCAGCACGTCGGAATTATAGGAAACCGCCTTGGCGATCTCGACCATCTGGCGGTTGGCGACCGAGAGGTAACGGACTTCGACATCGGGATCGATATCGATATTGAGCCGGGCAAACAGCTCCTCGGTCATGCGATGCATCACGCCGTGATCGACAAGACCAAAGCGGTTCTTCGGTTCCCGGCGGATCCAGATATTTTCGGCCACGGTCATGAACGGCATCAGGTTCAGTTCCTGATGGATCATCGCAATGCCGTTCTCAAGCGCGTCGAGCGGAGATTTCAGCTGGATTTCGATCCCTTTCAGCCGGATATCGCCTTTATCGGGCGTGTAGATGCCGGCGAGGATCTTCATCAATGTCGATTTGCCGGCGCCATTTTCGCCCATGAGCGCATGCACGGAAGCGCGCTTTAGCCGGAACTGTACGTCGTCGAGCGCGACGACACCGGGGAATTCCTTGCGAACGCCCTCGGCGCTCAACAGAAACTCCGCATTCGGAACGGCGCCGCTTGCGCGCACGGCGGCCATGGTTGTCGGGCTGACGGCCATATCATCTCCTCCGGATACGGACAGGCGGAAAGGATGCGGGCTGAGCCCGCATCCTGCTTGGCACTCGCCTCAGTTCTTGGCGACGAAGTCCTTGACGTTTTCAGGGGTGACGAGCTGGAAGGGGATGTAGACCTTCTTCTCGACCTTTTCGCCCTTGGCAAGCTTAAGGGCGGTGTCGAGCGCGCCCTTGCCCTGACCGGCGGCATCCTGGAAAACGGTGACGTCGAGGTCACCTGCCTGCATAGCGGCCAGCGCGTCCTGCGTGGCGTCGACGCCACCGATGACGACCTTGCTCATATCCTTGCCGGCTGCCTTCAGCGCCTGGATAGCACCGATCGCCATTTCGTCATTGTTGGAGATGACAGCGTCGAATTCGATGCCGCTGGAGAGCCAGTTGGTCATCAGGTCGGCGCCCTGGGTGCGGTCCCAGTTGGCCGTCTGCTCTTCGACGATCTCGATGCCCTTACACTCATCGGTCTTGATGACGTCATGGATGTCCTGGGTGCGCATGCGCGCAGCCTGGTTGGAGAGCTCGCCCATGATGACGACGGCCTTGCCCTTGCCGCCGAGAATGCGGCAGATTTCCTTGGTTTCCAGCGTGCCGGATTCCTGCTCGTTGGAAGCAACGAAGGCCTGCTTTTCCGGCAGCGTGTCGACGTTGACCGGCTGGCGGTTGACGTAAACCAGCGGAATGCCGGCATCAGCGGCGAGCTTCGACATCGCCGTCGTTGCGTCTGTATCAACCGGGTTGACGATGATTGCATCGACCTTGGAGGCGATGAAATTCTGGATCTGGCTCTGCTGCTTGGAAACGTCGTTCTGCGCGTCTTCGACCTGCAGGGTGACCCCGCTCAGCGTCTTGGCGTAATCGGTCATGCCGTTGCGCAGCACGGTCAGAAAGTTGTCGTCGAACTTCGCCATCGACACGCCGACCGTTTCCGCGTGAGCGGCCGCCGACATGACGAGCGCCATCGCAGTGCCCAGGATGAACTTTTTCATTTTACTTCCTCCACAAAGCGGTGCCCGGCTGCACCCTCCTCACGCCGGAGCCCCGGGCATCTGCCCTGAAGCCGCAATTCGCTACGCCGCCTCTCCCGCGGCGTCCGTAAAACGGAACAAACAAACCGTAAAATTTGTTCTGCGGAATATTCATTCCATTTTCTGGGAACGGCGTCAAGCCTCTTTAGCGGCAACCAGATGTCGATCGGACGCGCGACGCCATGTTCTACATGAGCGGCGCCTGCATGAGCCGCATTGCGGAAGGCGACGGAAGCCTCCATCTATGGCGGGGTCGAAGACAACTGCACCGCCGCAGGCGCAATCGATCTCTCGCTGCGGCCTGATTATTTGAAGATTTTGGAGACAGGACAGATGTCCATTTCGATCTATCGCCTCACCGTTCCGATGTTTCAGCGCGGCCTCGCCAGCCTGAAAACCTATCTCGACAAGGCCGAAGCCTTTGCGCGGGAAAAGAAAGTCGATCCCGCCATCTTGGTCGCTGCGCGCCTTGCGCCCGACATGCTGCCGCTTTCCGGCCAGTATCAGCGCGCCAGCGACAGCGCCAAATTCACCCTCGCTCGGCTGACCGGCACCGACGCCCCGAAGTTCGAAGACAATGAGAAGACGTTCGACGAGTTGCGCGAGCGCCTGGCAAAGACCGAAGCCTATCTCGCTACATTTTCGGCGCAAGCGCTGGAAGGCGTGGAAGGCCGCCAGATCACCCTGCCGGGCAACAGCGGTATCGTGCTTCCGGGTGATGAATATGTCACCATCTTCGCGCTGCCGAACTTCTATTTTCACGTCGCGACCGCCCACGCCATCCTGCGCAATCAGGGTGTGCCGGTCGGCAAGCGTGATTATCTCGGCTAAAAGGGGTCAGGGCCGGCGCGTCACCGGCCCTTTTTCCGTCAATTCGGTATAGGCAAGCGTCTGATCCAGATGCCGCGCTCTCAGCGACAGCAGCTTTTCGGCATATTCAAGCCGGGTGGCCGCATAGGCCGGATCAGCCGCGACATTTTTGAGCTCCATCGGATCGTCGCTGAGATTGAAGAGCAGCGGCGGCAAGCCGGCAAAATGCACATATTTGAACCGCGCATCGCGGATCACGGCGAGATTGCATTGGTTGGACCTGAGCCCGAAATGCCGTTCCGCCTCGCCGGCGGCGATGTCGCGGAAATCGAACTCCCAGAATGCCGCATCCCGCCATCCCGGCTCGCTCCCGCCGTTGACGAACGGCATGAGCGACCGGCCGTCGAGTCCGTTTTTCGCCTCGATACCGAGCTTTTCGCACAATGTCGGAAAAATATCCGCAGCGCTGGTGAATTGTTCGACGCTTCCGCCTGCGGCGCCGCTTGCGGGATCGCGAATGACCAGCGGGACATGATAGCTGCCGTCGAAGAAGCCACCCTTGCCGAGCGTCCAGTGATCACCCGCCATCTCGGCGTGATCGGACGTGAAGACGACAAGCGTATTTTCCCAAGCGCCTGCATCCTTCAGCGCCTGCCAGATGCGGCCGAGCTGGTCATCGACCTCCGCTATCATGCCGTAATAGATCGCCCGGATCGCCGCAAAGTCCTCGGCGTTCCAGCCGCTGAGCGGCCCGGTTGCACCATAGACGAAGCTGCCTTTGTCGGAGCGCGGCATGGCATAGGCAAGATAGGGATGGCTTGCCTCTTCCGCTTGGGCGTTTGCCGCACGTGCATATGCCGGCCCGTCATCCGGCCCGAACATCCGGTTGAACGGTTCCGGCGCGGAGAATGGCGGGTGCGGACGCAGGAAAGAAACATGCGCGAACCACGGTCTGTCCTGTTCGCCCATCCAGCGGATGAACTCGCCGCTCAGGAAGGCCGTCTGGGTTTCGTCGCGGGAATAGGCCGGCGCCGCATCGGAGATTGCTCCCGGCTCTGCGCCGACGGGTATATGGATATCGCGGCTGATGGCTTCGGTGTGGCCGCGGGATCTGAGCCAGGAGAGCCATTGTCTCTCATGCTCGGGCAGAAGCTGGCGGGCGGTGAAGCCAGGCAGCACACCTTCATAGGTCGTCAGGTGCGGATCATCGGCATCCATGCCGCGCGGATCGGGCGCCGTATCGGTATAGCCAAACAGCGTCGGGTCGTACCCCGCCCGCCGGGCCGCCAGCGCCAGATTATCGAAACGGGCGTCGAGCGGCGTGCCGTTGCGGCAGACGCGGTGGTTCATCTGGTAGAGGCCGGTATAGAGCGTCGCCCGCGCCGGCGAGCAGGGGGCAGTCCCGGCATAATGCTGCCGGAAGAGCGTGCCTTCGCGCGCCAGCGCATCGATATTCGGCGTTTCGACACACGCATGACCAGCGGTCGACAGACAATCGCCGCGCCACTGGTCCGCCGTGATCAGCAGGACATTCGGCCTAGCGCCCTTTTCAATGCTGGTTGGTTTTGGCATGCCAGTTCCAGGCGGAGCGGATGATCGCGGACAGATCATATTGCGGCACCCAGCCGAGCACGTCGCGGGCCTTGTCATTATTGGCGACCAGCGTATGCGAATCGCCCTCGCGACGGCCGATATATTCGACCGGGAACGGCCGATTCGACACGTCCTCGATAGCGCCGAGCAATTCCTTGACCGTCGTGCCCGTGCCGGTGCCGAGATTGAGCGCGACGGACTCTCCGCCCTTCAACAGATATTCGACGGCGCGCACATGCGCATCGGCAAGATCGAGCACATGGATATAATCGCGCACGCAGGTGCCGTCGCGCGTCTCGTAATCGCTGCCGAACACCTTGAAACCCTGGCGGCGGCCAAGCGCCGCATCGATCGCCAGGGGGATCGCATGCGTCTCCGGCTGATGCCACTCGCCGATCCGGCCTTCGAAATCGGCGCCGGCGGCGTTGAAATAACGCAGCACCACCGAGCGCAGGCTCTTATACTGGTCGTAATCGGCGAGCGCCTGCTCGACGATATATTTCGTCCGCCCATAAGGGTTGATCGGCACCTGACGGTGCGTCTCGTCGAGCGGCACGCTCTGCGGCAGGCCGTAGGTGGCGCAGGTGGAGGAGAAGACGAAGGCGTTGATGCCCGCGGCCTGCGCCGCCGAAAGCAGCGTCAAGGTGCCGATCACGTTGTTCTCATAGAAGGAAACCGGATCCTTGACCGATTCGCCGACCTCGATCAGCGCCGCGAAATGCAGGATCGCCGCCGGCTGGTGCTTGGCGAGCACCTCGTCCACGCGGGCGCGATCGCGAATATCGCCTTCCTCGGCCGGCCCCCATTTGACGAACTCGCGGTGGCCGTTGGAAAAATTATCGAAGACGACAGGCTTGTAGCCCTTGTTCGCCAGGTCGAGGCACGTATGCGAGCCGATATAACCGGCGCCGCCGACCACAAGAACCGTTTCACCTGCCATGCACCACCCTTGTTGTTCTTAAAAGACGGGAGAAACCTAGACGAGATACACGGCAATAAAAAGAAGGAACTGCGACAGGCGTGAACGGCAATCGCTCAAATGCCGAACCGCCCGACGCCCCGTACGATTTGTGCCGAATCGGCGATTCGTGAATTATTCGCGTGATTTGCGTAACCGCCCGTTTTAAGGGCTCATGTGGTGCAACGGTCCGCAGCAATCAGCCAGGGAGCGCGTGAATGAGGAAGGCATTGGTCGTCTGGGGCGGCTGGCAGGGCCATGAGCCGGAGCAATGCGCCCGTATCGTCGCCGATCTCTTGCGCGAGGACGGCTTTGCGGTCGAGGTGACCGGCGATCTCGGCATATTCGGATCTCCGACACTGGCGAAAGCAGATCTGCTGGTGCCGATCATCACCGGCGAAAAGCTCGAGAAGGATCATGCCCTTGGCCTGGTCGCAGCGGTGCGCGGCGGGCTGGGGCTTGCCGGCCATCATGGCGCGCTCGCCACCTCCTTCAAGGAAAGCGCGCCTTTCCGCTATGTCGCCGGCGTCACCTGGGTCGCCCATCCCGGCAACATCATCGATTTCCGCGTCGCCGTGACCCGCCAGGACGATCCTGTCATGGAGGGCATTCCCGACTTCGACTACCGCTCGGAGCAGTATTACCTGCATTTCGATCCCACAGTCGAAATCCTGGCAACCACCACCTTCACCGGCGCATACGATCCGGCCGCCCGCAATGTCGTGATGCCGGTCGTGTTCAAGCGCCATTTCGGTGCCGGCCGCATCTTCTATTCCGCTCTCGGTCATGTCGCGGCCGAATTCGACCATCCCTACATGCCGCTCATGCTGCGGCGCGGCCTCAACTGGGCCGCTCGCCGGTAGGGTCGCAAGACGACTGCCGGCAAGGCCGACCATCGCCTGGATTGCCGCTGACTATTTCGATGCACGAGGAATTGGCAATCGCCTAAGCTGCAGGTCGTCCTTGGTAGGGGGCGCAACCCGCATCAGCCGCCCGGCTGCCTTCAGCTTCGCGATGAGATCGTTTCCGTCGGGCGAAGCCTTCGTCAGCTCCAGCTGCTCGAACTCCTTGAGCGCCTGCGCCCAATGGCTTTCCCCGCGCCCATCCGGCCGGCCTTCCGATTCCCACAGCGAATAAGCGCGCTGGCTGACCCAGGCGTCCTTAGTGTGACTCATAACCAACCCCAGCCGAAGAATTTTTGGAAGAAAATATCGATGGGCGACAAGGTGCCAAAGCGGGCTTTAGGAGTCGTTACGAGGCAGCGTTATTTTTTGGCTAACGGCCATGATTTCGGCGAGACTAACCGCCGATAAAGTCATACGAATTCGCGATACCACGCTTGCGCCTCCTCCTCGGACTTGGAGTGATTTGAATACCGAGTTAGGGTCGGCGCGAAACGACAGCGGTGATCCATGGCAGCAAAGACCACTCTCAACGCGAAGAACCTGGAAGCTCTCGGTGCACAACGTCTCGCCGAACTGCTGATCGAAATCAGCACCGGCAGCGCCGCCCATAAACGGCGGCTTCGCATGGAACTGGCCGGCAATCAGGGCAGCAGCGAGGTCGCGCGTGAGATCCGCAAGCGCCTTAGCAGCATCGCTCGAGCGCAGAGCGTCATCGAATGGCACAAAGTAAAAGCCATCAATGCGGACCTCGAAACGCAGCGATCCGCGATCGTCACCGTCGTGGCCGCCGACGATCCGAAGGAAGCCTTCGATCTCATCTGGCAATTCCTTGCCGTTGCCGATTCGATTTTCCACCGATCCAACAGCAACGACATCGCCTTCCTCGAGACGTTCCATCAGGCATGTGCCGATGCCGGCGTCATCGCCAGCTCCGCGGGCATCGGTACCGATGTCCTTGCCGACAAGGTCTTTACGGTGTTGCAGGATAACGACTACGGCCAATATGACCCGCTGATCGCCGAGATGGTTCCGGCGCTGGGCAAGGACGGCCTCGAACATTTGAAGGGCCTCCTGGTGCAATGGTTGAACGAAGCGGAGGAAGAGCCTGCTGACGCCGACAGGAAAATTCTCGACTGGGGCGGCAGCGGACTGAACGAGATCTATGCCAAGCATCGGCAACAAGCGGCGCGCATCGCTCTGCAGGACATTGCCGATGCCCAGGATGATGCCGATGCCTTCATCGCCCAGCAGCCGGAAGAGACCTTAAGGGCGCCGATGGTCGCGATCGCGATTTCCGACCGCTTGCTCCTGGCTGGACGCGCCGAGGAAGCATTGAGGATTTTGGACGGTGTCGATCACCGGTTCGAAATGCCTTTTGAATGGCAGGAAGCCCGCGCCGAAACGCTCGAAGCGCTCGGACGAGTGGAGGAAGCGCAGGCCTATCGATGGCAATGCTTCGAGCAGTCGCTGAACGGGGAGCACCTTCGGACTTTCCTGCGAAAGCTCGCCGACTTCGACGACCTCGAGGCCGAGGAGAAAGCATTCACCTTCGCACACGGCTTTCCCGATGTTCATCGAGCCCTTGCCTTCTTCCTCACCTGGCCCGCCCCTGCCGAGGCAGCCAAACTTGTCTCCAGGCGCCAGGCGGAACTGGACGGCGAGCTTTATGAACTGATGACGCCGGCCGCTGAAATGCTGCAGGAGAAACACCCACTCGCAGCAACCATCGTGCTGCGCTCGATGATCGGCTTCGCCCTCGATTGCGGCCGATCCAGCCGTTACAGGCATGCCGCGCGTCATCTGGCGGAATGCGCTTCGCTTGCGCCTCATATCGACGATTTCGGCAAGGCCCAACCCCACGACGCTTATGTCAACGAACTGATCCGTCAGCATGGAAAGAAGCATGGCTTCTGGAGCTTGATGGGTTAGGCCGCATAGCCGATTTCACCAACGGAAAGGACATCGCTATGAGGTGACTGACGCCACCTATGCCGAGAGCAGGCAGCGACAAGCGTTTGCATAAGACCCGTTCGCAACGAGGTTGTCATCGATGTCACAAGGACAGTCTGCTGCCGCGTCTTCTATATGATGCTGGGAAAACTGGAGCGGGCGAAGGGATTCGAACCCTCGACCCCAACCTTGGCAAGGTTGTGCTCTACCCCTGAGCTACACCCGCTCAATCCGCATCGGTCCGGGGTAGTCGTTGGACCGTGGGCGCCGCCTCGTGGCGACGGGCGCTATATGGCCTAACGGATTTTCAAATGCAACAGGGAAATGACGAAGAGACGAAGAAAAATTCGTGCGGTCGCATGAGCCCGGAGGAAAGGCCGCAAATGTGGGGGTAGGGCGTCGGTGGCGAAGATTGCCAAATGATCTGGACGGACTTAATCAGGACGCCTTACTTTTTCCTCGCCACCAACGGATTGCCCGATGCCCGAAAACACGCCCAAGACGAAAGACGATCTGTTTGCCTTCCTCGACGGGCTCGGCATCGCCCATAAGACGGTCGATCACGCGCCTGTTTTCACCGTGGCAGAATCGGTTGCGCTGCGCGACGAGATCCCCGGCGGCCACACCAAGAATCTCTACATCAAGGACAAGAAGGACAGGTATTTTCTGCTGACCGTGGAGGAGAATGCCGAGGTCGACCTTAAGCAGGTTCACACCCTTATCGGCGGATCCGGCCGGGTTTCCTTCGGTAGGGCGGAGAAGCTGATGGAATATCTCGGTGTCATTCCCGGCGCGGTCACCGCCTTCGGCGCAATCAACGATACGGCAGGAAATGTCACCTTCGTGCTCGATGCCGATCTGATGGCTGAGGAGACCGTTAACTGCCATCCGCTCTCCAACGACGCGACGACATCGATTGCAAGCGGCGACCTCGTCCGTTTCATGGAAGCGACGGGACATAAGCCGCTTGTCTTGAAAGTGACGTCCTGACATACGATTTTAGCGCTACAATGATGCCGGCAGGATCGGCGGCGGGAGATACCTATGAGCGGCAGCGACAACCCCTATAACGGTTCCTTCGGAAATCAGATGACGGCGACGACAAGCTTCGGCGCTCAGCCTGCACCCGCGGCTGCGGCCGGCAGCTACATCACCGACACGACGACCGCCAATTTCGGCAAGGACGTCATCGAGGAATCACGTAAACAGCCGGTGCTGGTCGATTTCTGGGCGCCCTGGTGTGGCCCGTGCAAGCAGCTGACACCGGTCCTGGAGAAGGTGGTCAACGAAGCCAAGGGCCGCGTTCGGCTGGTCAAGATGAACATCGACGACCATCCCTCGATTGCCGGCCAGCTCGGTATTCAATCGATTCCGACCGTCATCGCCTTCGTCAACGGCCGTCCCGCCGACGGCTTCATGGGGGCGGTGCCGGAAAGCCAGGTCCAGCAATTCATCGACCGCATCGCCGGCCCGGCCGGCGCCGACGAGGCCGCCGAGATCGAAGCCGTGCTTGTGGAAGCGGCAGAACTGCTGGCCGCCGGCAAGATCAATGAGGCCGCTCAGCTTTACGCCGCGGTGATGCAGGCCGATCCCGAAAATGCCAAGGCGCTTGCCGGCATGGCCGAATGCATGATCGCTGCCAACCAGCATGAGCGGGCGCGCGAAACTCTGACTGATCTGCCGGAGGAGCTCTCGAAAGATGCCGGCATCCAGGCTGTCTTGAAGAAGCTCGACCAGATCGAGGAGGCGCGCAAGCTCGGCGACCCCGTTGCCCTCGAACGTGACCTGGCTGCCGATCCCGACAATCACGAAGCGCGGCTGAAGCTCGCCAAGATCCTCAACGTCGAAGGCCGGCGCGACGAGGCGGCCGAACATCTGCTTCAGATCATGCGCAAAGACCGCAGCTTCGACGATGACGGCGCGCGCCGCCAGCTTCTGCAGTTCTTCGAGGTTTGGGGTTTCAAGGATCCGGCGACGGTTGCCGCCCGCCGCAAGCTTTCGGCGATGCTGTTCTCCTAAGATTAGAATATCGGCCCTTGCGTTTTTAAGCGGGGGCACCACATTCTCGTCAGAACGGGCATGCCCGTTTACAAGAATGCGGGACGGTTTCATGCAAGTCGGTAATGCCAGATACCTGAAGCCGGGCGATCTGCCCGATGCCATCGCCGTCTTCCCGCTGCCCGGGGCCCTCCTCCTGCCGGCCGGACAGCTTCCTCTCAACATCTTCGAGCCGCGTTATCTGACGATGCTGGATGCAGCGCTTGCCGGAAACCGGCTGATCGGCATGGTGCAACCGGCGCTCGGCGACCATGAGGACAAGGGGCACGAGCCCAGTCTTGCCACCGTCGGCTGCCTCGGGCGAATCACCTCCTTCGCCGAGACCGGCGACGGGCGCTATATCGTGTCGCTGACCGGCGTCTGCCGCTTCCGGCTGCTCGAAGAGAAGGTAACCGGCAATCCGTTCCGCACCTTTCGGATCGCGCCTTTCATCGCCGACCTCTCGGCGGAGAACGAGGAGGAGGCGGTCGATCGCACCGCCCTGCTCACCGCCTTCAAAGCCTATCTCGATGCCAACAAGCTGGAGGCCGACTGGGAGAGCGTCGAGCGGGCGAGCAATCTGACGCTGGTCAATTCGCTCGCTATGATGTCGCCCTTCGGACCGGCCGAAAAACAGGCTCTGCTGGAGGCGCCCGATCTCAAGACGCGGGCCGAGACGCTGATCGCCATTACCGAAATCGTGCTGGCGCGGGTCTTCGGTGACTCCGACACGGTTCTGCAGTAAACTTCGGCCATGGACGAAAAACTGAGCCGCGTCGATCCGAAACTGCTGGAGCTCCTGGTCTGCCCGCTCTCCAAGGGCCGGCTGTCCTATGATCGCGAACACAATGAGCTGGTTTCGGAAAAGGCGCATCTTGCCTATCCGATCCGCGACGGTATCCCGATCATGCTGGTGTCCGAGGCGAGGCGCCTCGACGAGTAGCGCTTTTCATCCTTGTCTTTAGATCGTCTGGCCGGTCAGCAGGCGCGGGTTGTCCTTCGCGGTCGTTCCGGCCGCCTGGCCGATGAAGAAGGATTTGAGGCGCGGCAGCCGGTCGACAATGCCGAGGCCGACATCGCGGGCGACGCGGATCGGCATTGCATCATTGGAGAAGAGCCGGTTCAGCACGTCGGTCGTCACGCCCATGCGGAAGGTATCGAAGCGCCGCCAGGTCTGGTAGCGCTCGAGAATGTTGATCGAACCGATATCGAGGCCGAGACGATCGGCTTCCACGATGGTTTCGGCCAGCGCCGCCACATCCTTGAAGCCGAGGTTTAAGCCTTGTCCTGATATCGGATGGATGCCGTGGGCGGCGTCGCCGGCGAGCGCGAAACGCGGAGCGACGAAGGCGCGGGCCAGCGTCAGGCCGAGCGGAAAGGCGCGCTTGTCGCCAATGACCTTCAGCGCCCCGAGTTTGTGCCCGAAGCGGCGTTCCAGTTCCTCCTCGAAGACCAGCTCGTCGGCGGCCACCAGCCGATCGGCATCATGCGTGCGCTCGGTCCAGACCAGCGAAGAACGGTTGTTCCTGAGCGGCAGGATGGCGAAGGGGCCGGCCGGCAGGAAATGCTCCTCGGCGCAACCCTCATGCGGCCGCTCATGTTCGACGGTCGCGACAATGCCGGACTGGCCGTAGTCCCAGGTGACGGTCCTGATGCCGGCGAGATCACGCAGCTTCGAGCGCACGCCGTCGCAGGCCACCACCAGCCGGGATTCCAGCGTGCTGCCGTCCGAAAGCATGACGGTGGCATGACTGTCCCCAGTTTTGAGCTCCGTCGCACCAAGTCCGTGGCGGATGTCGATGCCGAGTCGTTCGCAGACGCCGCGCAGTGCCGCGACCATGGCGACGTTGGGGATCATGTGGGCGAAGGGCCGGCCTTCGGCCACTTCACCGTCGAAGGTCAGAAACACCGGTCGCACCGGATCCGAGGTCCTGGAATCGGTGACGATCATCTTGGTGATCGGCTGGGCCTCCGGCTCGATCTCGTCCCAGACGCCGAAGACCTGAAGCATCTTCGCCGCCGCGGCGATGATGGCAGAAGCCCGCGTATCGTTTCTCCAGACATGTTCGGGGGCGGCCTCGACCACCGAGACTTTCAGATGCGGCGCTGCCTGCTTGACCGCGACGGCCGCGGAAAGGCCGACATAGCCCCCGCCCACAACCAGCATATCAAGCATCGCGCCGCTCCCGTACCTTGTGCCTCAGATGTGATCTATATAGATCATCGCAACCTCACTTCCTACCGCCGGGAGGCATACAAAATGACGCGCGAGACATCAGGGCCTTCGGCGATGGAGAGGCTGCTTGCGACGCTCGATCTGGAGCCGATCGAGGTCGACATCTTCCGTGGCCGCAGCCCTCAGGCGGGATGGCAGCGGGTCTTCGGCGGGCAGGTGATCGGCCAGGCGCTGATGGCGGCGCAGCGCACCATCGAGGCTGAGCGTTTCGTCCATTCGCTGCACGCCTATTTCATGCGGCCCGGAGATCCCTCGGTGCCGATCATCTATCAGGTGGAGCGCATCCGCGACGGATCGAGCTTCAATACCAGGCGTGTCGTCGCGATCCAGCACGGCAGGGCGATCTTCGCGTTGTCGGCCTCTTTCCAGCTGGAAGAGCTCGGCTTCGACCACCAGATCGTCATGCCCGAGGTGCAGATGCCGGAGGCGCTGCTCGGCGAGCAGCAGATCAAGGAACAATATCTCGCGCATGCGCCGGAGGCGATCCGAAAATACTGGCAGCGCGAGCGGCCGATCGAAATCCGTCCGGTCTCGCTGACGCACTATTTTTCCGACAAGAAGCTCGACCCCAAACAGGACGTCTGGGTGCGCGCCACCGGCCCGGTTCCCGACGATCGGCGCTACCAGGCGGCGGTGCTTGCCTATCTCTCCGACATGACGCTGCTCGACACGTCGCTTTATGCGCATGGTACGTCGATCTTCGATCAGAGCCTGCAGGTGGCGAGCCTCGATCACTCCATGTGGTTCCATCGGCCCTGCAAGCTCGACGACTGGCTGCTCTATACGCAGGATAGCCCATCGGCTTCCGGCGCCAGAGGGCTGACACGCGGGAGCCTGTTTACCCGGTCGGGACTGCTCGTCGCCTCGGTCGCCCAGGAAGGTTTGATTCGTAAAAAGGCAAATGAATAAATAATAGGCATATTTCGAATTTTGGGCATTATTTGTGCGCTTATTGCTCAATCATCTGCCTGTTTATTGGCGCCATTTAATTTAATCTATGTATTTCAATACCTTATATCGAGCCACGAATCTGGCACGTCCTTTGAATGTATAACGCCGGTCGCTGTTCAGGAACGTCAGCGGCAAGGAGAGTCGGCTCCGTGCCGAGGATAACGAAGGATGGGAAACCAGATGAAAATTGTGATGGCTATTATCAAGCCGTTCAAGCTCGATGAGGTCCGCGAAGCCCTTACGGCGATCGGCATTCAGGGCCTGACCGTGACCGAAGTGAAGGGTTACGGCCGCCAGAAGGGGCATACTGAAATCTATCGCGGCACCGAATATGCGGTCAGCTTCCTGCCGAAGCTCAAGATCGAAATCGCCGTTGCATCGGAACTCGTCGACCGGGCGGTCGAAGCCATCGCGGCGTCGGCCAAGACCGGCCAGATCGGCGACGGCAAGATTTTCGTCTATTCGATCGATCATGCCGTGCGCATCCGTACGGGCGAAACCGATTCAGAAGCGCTGTAAGCGGCAGATCAAGGAGCTTTTTTCAATGTCGACTTCGAAGTTTTCTTCCCCCTTTGCGCTGATCTGCGCAGCAACAGCTGCGCTTCTGGCGCCGGTTGTCGCTTTCGCGCAGGAGGCTGCGCCCGCCGCCACCACGGCCGCTGCCGCCGCCCCGGCCTTCACCATGGACAAGGGTGACAATGCCTGGATGCTCATCTCCTCGGCGCTCGTCCTGCTGATGACCATCCCCGGCCTGGCGCTGTTCTACGGCGGTCTCGTCCGCGCCAAGAACATGCTCTCCGTGCTGATGCAGGTCTTCATGATCACCGCCGTCGTGGCGCTGCTCTGGGTGACCTACGGCTATTCCCTCGCCTTCACCGACGGCGGCTCGCTGAACAGCTTCGTCGGCGGCTTCTCAAAGGCGTTCCTTGCCGGCGTCAACACCTCGTCGCTCGTCGAAACCTTCTCGAAGGGTGTCGCCATTCCCGAATACACCTTCATCGTCTTCCAGATGACCTTCGCCTGCATCACGCCCGGCCTGATCGTCGGCGCCTTCGCCGAGCGCATCAAGTTCTCGGCCGTCATGCTCTTCGTCGTGCTCTGGGTTACCTTCATCTACTTCCCGATGGCGCACATGGTCTGGTTCTGGGGCGGTCCGAGCTCCTACACCTCGCCGTCCGGTCTGATCTTCTCCTACGGCGCAATCGATTTCGCCGGCGGCACGGTCGTTCACATCAATGCGGGTATTGCCGGCCTCGTCGGCGCCATCATGCTCGGCAAGCGCACCGGTTATAAGAAGGAAATCATGGCTCCGCACTCGATGACGCTGACCATGGTCGGCGCCTCGCTGCTCTGGGTCGGCTGGTTCGGCTTCAACGCCGGCTCCAACCTCGAAGCCAATGGCTATGCCTCGCTCGCCATGATCAACACCTTCGTTGCGACGGCAGCCGCCGCCGTGTCCTGGTGCATCATCGAAAGCCTCACCCGCGGCAAGGCTTCGATGCTCGGCGGTGCTTCGGGTGCCGTCGCCGGTCTCGTCGCCATCACCCCTGCGGCCGGCTTTGCCGGCCCAATGGGCTCGATCGTTCTCGGCCTGATCGTTTCGCCGGTCTGCTACTTCTTCGTCGACGTCGTGAAGAACAAGTTCAACTACGACGACAGCCTCGATGTCTTCGGCGTGCATTGCGTCGGCGGCATCATCGGCGCTCTCGGCACCGGTATCCTCGTCAACCCGGCGCTGGGCGGTGCAGGCATCGTCGATTATTCGACAGCCGATTTCGCCGCCTCCTATGCCGGCACGGCAACCCAGGTCTGGGCTCAGGCCAAGGGCGTGCTGACGACGCTACTGTGGTCGGGCATCGGTTCGGCGATCCTTTACAAGATCGTCGACGTCGTCGTCGGCCTGCGCGTCAGCGTCGAGGCCGAGCGCGAAGGTCTCGACCTTTCGACCCACGGCGAAGCCGCCTACCACTCGTCTTGATCAAAGGGTTTGCGGCGCCCGGCAGAAGGGCGCCGCTTCACGGCCCGTCGCGGCCTATCTAACCATAGACCGCATTCGGCCCGGACCTTTCAAGGTTCGGGCCTTTTTTATTTCCCTGTTCGGAATGCACGTCCAGCCATGCATGGTTAATATCGCTTTAACCCCGTTCTGGTTAGGTAGAGCGGACGCATTTTGGCATGGCGAAGCTTCGGTGATTCGCATGCCCTCAGGCAGTGGACGGGTTAGACACATGGCAAGAAGCACGTCGCCGGCGATGGATGGCCGTCCGGATCGGTTCTCCTTCTCGGCATTCATGCTGCGGCAGATCCAGGCGCTCATCGGCTTTGCGATCTTTCTGCTGCTGGCGTTCTGCGTCGCGGCGCTGGCGACATGGAACGTCGCGGATCCGAGCTATTCCTATGCCACCGCCAACCTGCCGACGAATATCCTCGGCTACAGCGGCGCTGCCTTTGCCGATATCGTCATGCAGTTCCTCGGGCTTGCCAGCGTCGTTTCGATGCTGCCGATCGTCGCCTGGGCGCTGACGATGATCTCGGGCCGCAGCTTCAGCCGCATTCCCGCCCGCATCGGCGCCTGGTTTGCCGGTTCGGTGCTTTCCTCCGCCGTCATCGGCTGTTTTCCGCCGCCGCTCACTTGGCCGATCCCGAACGGCATCGGCGGCGTCGTCGGCGATATGATCCTGCGTTTTCCCGCGCTCTTCGTCGGCGCCTATCCCACCGGCACCTTCGCCATGGTCGTCGGCTGCATCTTTGCCGTACCGACTGCCTGGATGATGCTGTTTGCATCGGGCCTCGTCGGCCGCAGCGAAGCTGATGACGAAATCGAGGACGATTACGTCGAGACGACAAGCAAGGCGCGGGTCGTCGGAGACGAAGATGAGGAAGAGGAGTCGCGCTGGGTCGCTTTCAGCGGCGCGATGACACATGCCTGGTATATGAGCCAGGGGCGGCTGCGTCGGCTCCTCGGCATGGGACCGCGCAAGCGGCGCCAGGGCGATTTCGAATCACCCTATGATTTCAACGATGATGAATTCGGCACGCTGAACGAACCGGTGCGCGCCAAGGCGCCGGCCGTGCGCGGCGAGCGCATGGAACCGTCGATGGAGCCATCGATGGGGGCGAGGGCGGCTTCGCCGCGGCGCGTCGTCGCCGCGCCGTCGCTTTCCATCGACGACGAGGATGAGGACGACGATCCGCCCTTCGATACCGACATGCCGCCGCGCCCGGCCGATATCCTGCCCGACGACGATGACGACGACTGGATGATCCGCGCGCCGGCGAAAGCCGTCGGCAAGCCGGAACCTCGCGTCGTGCCCGCGATCTCGCGTCCAAAACCCGGCGCTCGCATCGAGCGCGAGGCGCAGGGTTCGTTCATTCGTCCTGAGGGTTTTCAGCTTCCCTCGATGCACCTGCTCGCCGAACCGAGGAACGTGGTCCGCGATTCGACGTTGTCGGCCGACGCGCTGGAGCAGAATGCCCGCATGCTTGAGGGCGTGCTCGAAGATTTCGGCGTCAAGGGTGAGATCATCCATGTTCGTCCCGGCCCCGTCGTCACGCTTTACGAACTGGAGCCGGCGCCCGGCATCAAGTCGTCGCGCGTCATCGGCCTTGCCGACGATATCGCCCGCTCGATGAGCGCCATTGCCGCCCGCGTCGCCGTCGTTCCTGGCCGCAATGCGATCGGCATCGAACTGCCGAACCAGACGCGCGAGACCGTATTCCTGCGCGAGTTGATCGCCTCCCGCGATTTCGACGGCAGCAAGGCCAAGCTCGCCATGGCGCTCGGTAAGACGATCGGCGGCGAAGCCGTCATTGCCGATCTCGCCAAGATGCCGCATCTGCTCGTCGCCGGCACCACCGGCTCGGGCAAGTCAGTCGCCATCAACACGATGATCCTGTCGCTGCTCTACCGCATGACGCCGGAACAGTGCCGGCTGATCATGATCGATCCGAAGATGCTCGAACTCTCCGTCTATGACGGCATTCCGCACCTGCTTTCGCCTGTCGTCACCGATCCGAAGAAGGCCGTCGTCGCGCTCAAATGGACCGTCCGCGAGATGGAAGAGCGCTACAAGAAGATGTCGAAGATCGGCGTGCGCAATATCGACGGCTTCAATACCCGTGTCGAACAGGCCTTGTCGAAGGGCGAGGTGATCTCGCGCACGGTGCAGACCGGCTTCGACCGCCATACCGGCGAGGCGATGTACGAGACCGAAGAGTTCGACCTGAGGCCGATGCCCTATATCGTCGTCATCATCGACGAGATGGCCGACCTGATGATGGTCGCCGGCAAGGACATCGAAGGCGCCGTCCAGCGCCTGGCGCAGATGGCGCGTGCGGCCGGCATACATGTGATCATGGCGACGCAGCGCCCTTCCGTCGACGTCATCACCGGCACGATCAAGGCGAACTTCCCGACCCGCATCTCCTTCCAGGTCACCTCGAAGATCGACAGCCGCACCATCCTCGGCGAACAGGGTGCCGAGCAGCTGCTCGGCATGGGCGACATGCTCTACATGGCCGGCGGCGGGCGCATCCAGCGCGTGCATGGCCCATTCGTCTCGGATGTCGAGGTCGAAGAGATCGTCTCCTACCTGAAGACGCAGGGCTCGCCGCAATATCTCGACGCGATCACAGCCGATGACGACGAGGATGGCGATTATGGCGGCGGCGGACCGGCCGGCACGTCGAACCTTTCGGATTCGGAAGATCCCTATGATCAGGCCGTCGCCGTCGTGCTCCGTGACGGCAAGGCCTCGACCTCCTATGTGCAGCGCCGTCTCGGCATCGGCTATAACAGAGCCGCCTCGCTGATCGAGCGCATGGAGAAGGAGGGCATCATCGGGCCGGCCAACCATGCCGGCAAACGCGAAATCCTCGTTCCCACAGAAGACGACATCCTCGACCGCTGAGATAACAGCCATATATTTCAGATACGGCCGCTACTGCGGAAACCCGATCGCAGCAAAGCCGTTTCCTCTCGCGGGCCGATCGCAACGCCTTGAAGACGCCGCCTTTCGGCAGCATGCAGATCGCATAAAGGAGATTTAGATGCGTAACTCCGATCCCTTCCTCTCCGGCCTGACGATGACGCGGCGCGATCTTCTCGGCGCTTTCGCCGTGGCTGCGGTGGCAAGCGCCATTCCCTTCGGCGCCCGCGCGCAGGCGGCGGCATCCGCCTCCGGCACGGCGCAGGCGATTGCCGACCATTTCTCCGGCGTCACGACGATGCAGGGCGAATTCGTGCAGTTCGGCCCACGCGGCGAGCAGACCGGCGGCAAGTTCTTCATCCAGCGCCCCGGCAAGCTGCGCTTCAACTATGACGATCCGTCGCCGATGCGGGTGATCGCCGACGGCAAGAACGTCGCCATCGGCAATACCAAGCTCAAGACCTGGGATCTCTATCCGCTCTCCAAGACGCCGCTCAGCCTGCTTCTGGCGCAGCGCATCGACCTGTCGGCCGGCATGGTGAAGGGCGTCAAGGAAGAGTCTGATCTGACGACGATCGCCCTTGGCAACAACACCGTGTTCGGAAACTCGACCATCACCATGATGTTCGACCCGAAAACCTATGACCTGCGTCAGTGGACGATCACCGACAATCAGGGCAAGGACACTTCGGTGATGATCTTCAACGTCAAAACAGGCGTGCAGTTCGATGATCGCGTCTTCCGGGTTCCCTATGAGAGTATTCCCGGCACGCCGCAATCGCGCGACTAGAACAGGATGATTTTAGGCTGGAGGCCTAAAATCTGAATCCTGTTCTATTAAAGAGTTAGAGCATGATGTCGCCCGAAAACCGCTTACACTTTTCGGCATCATGCTCTGAGCCTTTTCGGTTGATCTCCTGACGCTTTTGCACGCGGCCAGGTTCCCTCCGGTCCGCCTTTGTTCTAAAGCCCTTTCATGATAGCAAGCCGTTTCCCGGCGTGCGGGAAAGGGCTTGCCGCATGGGCTTTTCAATTACCACCTGGAATATCAATTCGGTACGGCTGCGCATGCCGATCGTCGAGCAGCTCGTTCTCAAGCACAGGCCGGATATCCTATGCCTGCAGGAAACCAAGGTGCCGAACGAGCTCTTTCCCGCCGCGCCCTTGCGGGCCATGGGCTATGATCACATCATCATCCACGGTCAGAAGGGTTATCACGGCGTGGCGATCGCCTCGCGCATTCCGCTGACCGAAGATCACCGGCAGGATTATTGCGGCGTCGGCGACGCCCGCCACATATCGGCGATCTTCGAACGCGGCAATCGCCGCATCCGGCTGCATAATTTTTACGTCCCGGCCGGCGGCGACGAGCCGGACCGGACGATCAATCCGAAATTCGGCCACAAACTCGATTTCATCGAGGAAATGAAGCTGCTGAAGGCCAATGGCGAGGCCAATACCTCGGCCATCCTGGTGGGAGACCTCAACATCGCGCCGCTGGAACACGACGTCTGGTCGCATAAGCAGCTGCTCAAGATCGTCAGCCATACGCCCGTCGAAACCGACGGGCTGCTCGAGGTGATGAAGCGCGGCGCCTGGCTCGATCTCATGCGCCAGCACGTGCCGGCCAGCGAGAAGCTCTATACCTGGTGGAGCTACCGCGCCAAGGACTGGGAAGCGGCCGATCGCGGCCGCCGGCTCGACCACATCTGGTCCTCATCGGATCTCGGGCCGCATCTCAAGCGTATCGAAATCCTGAAGGAAGCGCGCGGCTGGGACCGGCCCTCGGACCATGTGCCGGTGACGGCGCATTTCGATCTGTGACAAGTCAGCTGAACCGGTGAAACTGGCTTGCGGCCTTGGCAGCAAGTTCAGCAAGATTGTCGCGTATGCGATTTTCAATCAGACGGGCCGCGTCCGGATATTCCTCGAGCAGCCGATGGAAGAGAGCGCGGGTGATGCGGATGATGCTCGTATCCTCACGCGCGATCGCGGTGAACTTGCGCTCGACCAAAGTCACCAGCGCCAGCTCGGAAATCAGCGTGCCGGGTCCGGCAACGGCATCGGCCCGCTGCATGCCGTCGCTGCTCGTGGTGCTGAGTGCCAGGCTGCCGCTCAAGACGACATAGGCGCTCTCGGCCGGCGCGCCCTGGCGAAACAGCATCTGGCCGGCGGCGATCATGCGCCGGTCGGCGCCGAAAGCGATCAGTCGCAGCTGGTCCTCGCTCATGTCCTTGAACAGCGGAAGCTGCGAGAGCAGGTGAATGTCGTCCGTCAGCGCCATGCGGGCTTTTCGCCTTGGAGCAATTCCAACAAAACGGCGGAGCGGTTTGCGTGCGGAACTGCGTGGAAACAAAGAGATAGAGGATTTCCCGTGATTCGGAGGAAACCAAAATACTCTAGAGCATGATGCCGAAAAGTGTGAGCGGTTTTCGGGCAACATCATGCTCTGACTCTTAATCGAGAACAGGATTCAGATTCAGGCCGCCCGGCCTAAAATCATCCTGTTCTAGGGTATGATCTTGTAGCCGCCGTTTTCCGTCACCAGGATTTCCGCGTTTGAGGGGTCGCGCTCGATCTTCTGGCGCAGCCGGTAGACATGGGTTTCCAGCGTATGGGTGGTGACGCCGGAATTATAGCCCCAGACCTCTTCGAGAAGCACGTCGCGGGTGACGACCTTCTGTTCAGCGCGGTAGAGATAGCGGATGATTGCCGCTTCCTTTTCCGTCAGACGGATTTTCTGGCCGTTGTCGGTGGTCAGCAGCTTCTGGCTCGGCTTAAAGAGATAAGGGCCGACGGTAAAGGTTGCGTCCTCGCTCTGCTCGTGTTGGCGCAGCTGCACGCGGATGCGCGCGAGCAGCACGGCGAAACGAAAGGGTTTGGTGACATAATCGTTGGCGCCGGCTTCGAGGCCGAGGATCGTATCGGAATCCGTATCATGGCCGGTGAGCATGATGATCGGCGCCTTGAAGCCGCCTTTGCGCAGGAGCTTCACCGCTTCGCGGCCATCCATGTCAGGGAGGCCGACATCCATGATCAACAGATCGACCGGCGTCGAACGGGCGGTTGCAACACCCTTGCCGGCGTTGGCTTCCTGCAGAACCGTGAATTCCTCATAAAGCGACAATTGCTCCGTCAGCGTCTGTCGAAGGTCTTCGTCGTCATCCACCAGAAGAATGGTGCGTGCGGTCATGCCGTTGCGTCCTCATGTTAGGTCTCCTAGTCCTACGCCAAATTGCAGCTTTGGCAAGGATCGGCCGGCGGAGCTGTTGCCGGGCATGTTTGCATATGATTTCAATCAAAGCCTCAGGCAATGCAAGACATGCGAGAAAAATGGAAAAAGCAAGGCGCAAGCCGAGGGTCAGGTCGTCGACGGTCGTAGTGCGCCCGGCACCGGGGAGAAAGAGCCGCGCGATCGTCCGGCTTGGCGCGATCATCGTGCCTGCCGCGATCGGCCGCTCCGGCCGCTCCGTCCTGAAACGCGAGGGTGACGGCGCCACGCCGATCACATCGATGAAGCTGCTGTCAGGCTTCCGGCGCGGCGAGCGGAACGGCCGGCTCGCCACTGCGCTTCCCATCCGCCGCATCGGCGCCGGCATGCTCTGGTGCGACCAGTCAGGCGATGCCAACTACAATCGGCTCGTCAGGGCGCCGTTCGGTGCCAGTCACGAGGAGATGCGGCGCAGCGACGGGCTTTACGATATCTGCCTGGTGATGGACTGGAACATCTCCTGCCGGGCGCGCAACCGCGGCTCGGCGATCTTCTTCCATCTCATCCGACCGGGCTACGAGCCGACAGCCGGCTGCGTGGCGGTGAGTCTCGGCGACATGCGCCGCCTCCTGCCGCATCTCCGCAAGGGAACGATTGTCCGGGTGGTCTGATTGTCTTCCGGATGCGGCTGCCTATATCCTTCCGGTGACCGAACGCTAAGGCTGAGATGCGTTCTGGGACGCCCGCGCCATTCAAAGTGCTACAGCGTCCTTTGCGCGTCTGAAGGACGCGCGGCGCTGTAGGCGGGCGCAACTCATGCCTCGTCCAATTCTTCAAACTCCCGGAGATATATTGTGACCGCTCACCCCATCATCACTTTCCATGACGGACATTCCATTCCACAGGTCGGGCTCGGCGTCTGGCAGACACCGCAGGAGATTGCCGCGCCGACTGTGCGCACTGCCATTGCCGTCGGCTATCGCCATATCGATACGGCGTCCGGTTACGACAATGAGGAGGGTGTCGGCGAAGGCATCCGCTCTTCCGGCCTCGACCGCAAGGACATCTTCGTCACCACCAAGCTCAGGAACACCGATCAGGGCTACGACAATACGCTGCGTGCCTTCGACGGCAGCCTGAAGAAGCTCGGCTCCGACTATGTCGACCTTTATCTCGTTCACTGGCCGTCGCCGCATCGCGGCCTCTACATCGAAACCTGGAAGGCGTTCGTGCGCATAAGGGAAGAGGGGCGAGCCCGCTCGATCGGTGTGTCGAATTTTTATCCCGAGCATCTGGAGCGGATCATCGGCGAAACCGGCGTCGTTCCTGTCATCAACCAGATCGAGCTGCATCCCGACTTCCAGCAGAAGGCGGCGCAGGAGGCACATAAAAAGCTGAACATCGCTACTGAATCCTGGAGCCCGCTTGGCCAAGGGCAGTTCATCTCGAACCCTGTCATCGGCGAGATCGCCAGGAAACATCGGAAGACGCCGGCTCAGGTCATTATCCGCTGGCACATCGACAGCGGCCTCGTCGTCATCCCGAAGTCGGTGACGCCGTCGCGCATCGAGGAGAATTTCCAGGTGTTCGACTTCAAGCTCGATGCCGATGACATGGCGGCGATCGCCAAGCTCGACAGCGCAAGCGCCCGCATGGGACCGGACCCGATGACGGCGGCTTTTTGATTGCCGGTGCGATCAATACCGTCGATCTCGACGCCGCAATAAAAAAGGCCGCCCGATGCGCTGAGGCGCATCGGGCGGCTCTATCTTTCATTCCGCCGGACGGATCAGTTCCACTCGCGGATATCGACGAAGTGACCGGCAATCGCCGCTGCGGCGGCCATGGCCGGCGAGACGAGGTGCGTGCGGCCCTTGAAGCCCTGGCGGCCTTCGAAGTTGCGGTTCGAGGTCGAGGCACAACGTTCGCCCGGCTTCAGGCGGTCGTCGTTCATGGCAAGACACATGGAGCAGCCCGGCTCGCGCCAGTCGAAACCGGCGGCCTTGAAGATCTTGTCGAGCCCCTCGGCTTCCGCCTGTTCCTTCACGAGGCCGGAGCCGGGAACGATCATGGCGTTGACGGTCGAAGCAACGGTCTTGCCCTCGACGACCTTGGCGACGGCGCGCAGGTCTTCGATGCGGCCGTTGGTGCAGGAGCCGATGAAGACCCGGTCAATGCTGATGTCGGTCATCGGGGTGCCCGGCTTCAGGCCCATGTACTCGAGCGCGCGCCACTTGGAGGCACGCTTCGTCTCGTCCTGGATTTCGTCGGGGTTCGGTACGATGCCCTGGACCGAGACGACGTCTTCAGGCGAAGAACCCCAGGAAACGATCGGTGGCAATTCGGCGGCGTTCAGTTTGACGACGCGGTCGAAATGGGCGCCTTCATCCGATTGCAGTGTCTTCCAGTAGGCGATCGCCTGTTCCAGCGCTTCGCCCTTCGGCGCGCGCGGCTTGCCCTTGATATATTCGAAGGTGATCTCATCAGGCGCGATCAGGCCGGCGCGGGCGCCGCCTTCGATCGACATGTTGCATATCGTCATGCGGCCTTCCATCGACAGCGAACGGATCGCTTCGCCGGCATATTCGATGACGTAGCCGGTGCCGCCTGCCGTGCCGATCTCGCCGATGATGGCAAGAACGATGTCCTTGGCGGTGACGCCGTGCGGCAACTGGCCGTCGACCTGCACCAGCATGTTCTTGGCCTTCTTCTGGATCAGCGTCTGGGTGGCAAGAACGTGCTCGACCTCAGACGTGCCGATGCCATGAGCGAGCGAGCCGAAAGCGCCGTGAGTGGAGGTGTGGCTATCGCCGCAAACGATCGTCATGCCCGGCAGGGTAAAGCCCTGTTCCGGCCCGATGATGTGCACGATGCCCTGGCGTTTATCGTTCTCGGAATAATACTCGACGTTGAACTCGGCGGCATTCTTGGCAAGTTGCTCGACCTGGATGCGGCTTTCTTCGTTCTTGATGCCGAGATGGCGATCCGGCGATGTCGGAACGTTGTGGTCGACGACGGCGAGGGTCTTTTCCGGCGCGCGAACCTTGCGGCCGCTCATGCGCAGGCCTTCGAAGGCCTGCGGCGAGGTGACTTCGTGGACCAGGTGGCGGTCGATGTAGAGAAGACAGGTTCCGTCGGCCTGTTCGTCGACCAGGTGGTCGTCCCAGATCTTGTCGTAGAGGGTACGCGGTGCGCTCATGGCGTTAAGTCCGTTTATTGGAAGCTTTGGAAAATCGGAAGAAGGCGGATCAGGCTCCGCCGGCCGTCATTCGATCAACGAAGTCGGCTGTTGAGCGCACCGGAGACGCAGGCAAAGAACCGCGCCGGCAGGCGATAATGATCCTGCAGCACGAAAATATGCGCGCCAGTGCATCTGAACTTGGATTCCATGGCGCTGGATATAGCAATTTTTGATCGAAACGGCAATTCGAATCGTGATGTGGCTCAGCGCGGCATCTGCTTCATCTTCTTCTCGATCCGGCGCAGCGCCAGCGACAGGCCGATCGTCAGGATCAGGTAGATATAGGTGACGATCGAATAGGTCTCGAAGAAGCGGAAGGAGCCGGAGGCGTAGACCTTGCCCATCTGGGTAATGTCGGCGACGCCGAGAACGGAGACGAGCGAGGAATCCTTCACCATCGAGACGAAGTCGTTGGAGAGGGGCGGGAAGATGACCCGGATGGCCTGCGGGAAGACGACGAGCCGGAACCGGCGGTAGCGCGACAGGCCGAGGGATTTGGCCGCCTCTATCTGGCCGATATCGACCGACTGGAAGCCGGCGCGGAAGATCTCGGCAATGAAGGAGGAATAGCCGATCATCAGCGCGATGATGGCCCGCCACATCAGCGACAGATCGCGCACGAGGATCGGTTCGGCAATGCCGGCCTGCGCCAGCGGCGTGATGATTAAGTTATAGGCCGCGACAAGACCAGGCGCGCCGACAAAAGCGATGTAGAAGAGCAGCACCAGGATCGGAATGCCCCGGATGATCTCGATATAGAAGCGGGCGATCTGGCGCAGCACGATGCTGTCAGACAGGCCGAGCAGCGCGATGCCGAGACCAAGCACTGTCGCCAGCATGAAGGCGACGAGCGTCACGAAGACAGTAATGCCGGCGCCATTCACCACGGTCCGGAAGACCTGGGTGTAAATGTCGTTGGTGATGATAACGACGGCGAGAACGAGACCGATCAGAACAAGGACGGCCAGCCACCAGGGACGGTCGTCCTTCTCATGTCGCAGGGATGGTTGTGGCGCCATCTGCGATCGCTCGGGACTATTCGCCCATCTTGTAGTCGAGGAACCACTTCTTGTTCAGCGCATCAAAGGTGCCGTCCGCCTTCAGCGCTGCGATAGCGGCATTGACGGGAGCGACGAGATCTGAGCCCTTCGGGAAGATGAAGCCGAAATCCTCGGTGCCGAGCGCTTCGCCGACCACCTTCAGCCCGCCGTTCGAGGAATCGACATAGCCCTTGGCCGCGACGCTGTCGGTCAGCACGAGGTCGACGTCGCCGGTCTTCAGCGCCTGCACGGTAGCGCCGAAGGTTTCGAAAAGCTTGATGCGCGGGTTCTGTTCGTTGCCATCGAGGATTTCATAGACGGCAGTATAAAAAGGCGATGTGCCGGGTTGGGCGCCGATCAGGCCGTCGTTGAAGGCGGCAAAGCTCTTGGCGTCGGTGAAGCGCTTCTCGTCGCCGCGCACCAGCATGAACTGTTGCGAGCGCATATAGGGATCGGAGAAATCGACCTTCTGCTTGCGGTCGTCCTTGATGGTGATGCCGGTCATGCCGATATTGTACTGGCCGTCGGAAACCGCCTGGATCATCGCGTCCCAGCTGGTGTTCTGGTATTCGACCTTGAAGTTCAGCCGCTTGGCGATCTCGTTCATCGCATCATATTCCCAGCCGATCGCCTTGCCGGATTTCGGATCGACGAACTGCAGCGGCGGATAGGCATTCTCGGTGACGACGACGACGCTCTTGCCGCCGAGATCAGGCAGTTCGGCAGCCGATGCGGACAGCGGCAGTAGGGCAAGGGCGGCAAAGCCCGCAAGAACGGTGCGGCGAAACAGCATGAGACGGCTCCAAGATTGAACGGCAAAAACTGTCATGGATGACCTGCGGAAGGCAAGGCCGCCGGCCGCGCGGGCGCGCAAAAAATAGAAAAGGCGATCCGAAGACCGCCTTTTCAGAAATAGAATTTTGCGCAGATCTTATTCTGCTGCAGCTTCCGCTGCGGCTGCTGCTTCGGCAGCGGCCTTGGCTTCGGCGGCTTCTGCTGCTGCCTTCTCGGCGGCAAGCGCCTGAGCGGCTGCAACCTTTTCAGCTTCGATGCGTGCCTTTTCCTCGGCAACGGCGGCGCGCTCGGCGTCGTTGAGCTTGCGGGCGCGGACGCCGGTGTCTTCAACGATACGGGCAGACTTGCCGCGACGGTCTCTGAGGTAATAGAGCTTGGCGCGACGGACCTTACCGCGGCGAACGACGTCGACGCTTTCGATCAGCGGCGAATAGACCGGGAATACGCGCTCGACGCCTTCGCCGTAGGAGATCTTGCGAACGGTGAAGTTTTCCTGCAGGCCGCCGCCGGAGCGGGCGATGCAGACGCCTTCATAGGCCTGAACGCGGGTACGGTTGCCTTCCGTGACCTTCACGTTGACGCGGACGGTGTCGCCCGGGGAGAATTCGGGAAGGGTGCGCTTGGCTTCGATCTTGGCGGCCTGTTCGGCCTCGAGCTGCTGAATGATGTTCATCGTCTTAACCTTTGGTTCTTCTGAAACAGCCAGAGCGCTCGGCACTGATCCCTTGGGCGAGCCTCGGGATTTTGCCCCTTCGGGGCGGGAGCGGATTCGCCATTCTTTGTTTGCTGGCAGACGGGGCTAACCCCATTTCCGCGTGCGCCAATACACGAAAGGCCGGAGCTTGTCATCCCTCGCACGGTATTTTTGTGAAGGGGAGGGGAGAATCAGCCGTTTTTCTCGGATTCAACCTTTTCGAAGAGATCCGGCCGCCGCTCCCGCGTCAGCCGCACCGCCTCCTCGTGGCGCCATTTTTCGATGGCGCCGTGGTTGCCGGACGTCAGGACGGAGGGGATTTCCCGGCCTTCCCACTCCTGCGGCCTGGTATAATGCGGATGCTCCAGCAATCCGCCTTCGAAGCTTTCGTGCAGGCCGGAAAGATTGTTGCCCATGACGCCGGGCAGGATGCGGACGATCGCATCGAGCACGATCAGTGCGGCCGGCTCACCGCCCGACAGCACGTAGTCGCCGATCGAGACCTCTTCCAGCCCCCGCGCTTCGATCACCCGCTGGTCGACGCCCTCGAAGCGGCCACAGACGATGATGACGCCGTCGCCCGCCGCCAGTTCGCGCACGCGCTGCTGTGTCAGCGGCCGTCCGCGCGGGCTCATCAGCAGGCGCGGGCGGGTATCGTCTTCACCGGTGCTGTCGATGGCACGGGCGAGCACATCGGGCTTGAGCACCATGCCGGCACCGCCGCCGGCGGGCGTGTCGTCGACGGTGCGGTGTTTATCGGTAGCGAAATCGCGGATCTGCACGGCGTCCAGGGACCATTGCCCGCGCTGCAGCGCCTTGCCGGCGAGCGAAAAGCCCAGATGTCCGGGAAACATTTCCGGATAGAGTGTCAGCACGCTTGCCCGGAAAGCCATCACTTCTTCTTTTTCGGCTTGTCGGGAACGAATTTCGAGAGTTCTTCGGGATCGTCGATCAGCCCCGCCGCCAGCGGATCGATCAGCAATGTACCGGCTTCGAGGTCGATCTCCAACACCGAGGCTTCCGAGAAGGGGATCAGCACCGGGCGCTTGCCTGGACCCTTGAGTTCCAGGAGATCGCCGGCGCCGAAATCGAAGACGCCGGTGACCGTGCCGTAGCTGACGCCCTGGTCGTCCCGTGCCTCGAGTCCTTCGAGATCGGCATAGTAGAACTCGTCGTCCTCCAGCTCCTCGTCGGGCAGATTGTCGCGCTCGATGTAGAGTTCCAGGCCGTTCAGCGCCTCGGCGGCGTTGCGGTCGTTGATGCCGCGGAACCGGACGACGACGACGTTCTTCATTTCGCGGATTTCGAGGATTTCGAAGCTGCGTCCGTCCATGCTGTGCAGATGGCCGTAGTCGCCGAGCGCGGCCGGATCGGCCGTATAGGCCTTGGCGCGCACTTCACCGCGCAGGCCCTGTGCGCCGCCGATCGTCGCCATCAGAACGGGGTTTTCAAGCTTTGTCATGGGTTCCTTCATGTGAAGCCGGAAGACAGGCTTCTCATAAACGAAGTGCGGGTAATTGGAAATGAAAACGGCGGCATGTCGCCATGCCGCCCGTTCGACTGGGGAAGGTCCCGATTATTCCGCGGCGTCGGCAGCAGCAGCGGCGGCGTCAGCGGCCTTCTGCGCCTTTTCGGCGGCGCGTTCCTGGGCGCGCTTGCCGGGCTTTGCCTTGACCGGGTTGTTCTTGGCTTCGCGCTTGGCAACGCCTGCTTCATCGAGGAAGCGCAGGACGCGGTCGGTCGGCTGCGCGCCGTTTTCGATCCAGTGCTTGATGCGCTCGGCGTTCAGCTGAACGCGCTTCTCGTCGTCCTTGGCGAGCATCGGGTTCCAGGAACCGAGGTTTTCGAGGAAGCGGCCGTCACGCGGGCTGCGCGCATCGGCGAGAACGACGTGGTAATACGGGCGCTTCTTGGAGCCACCGCGGGCGAGACGAATTTTCAGTGCCATGTTCTTTACTCCTTAGGCTTTTCTTGACCGCTTCGTTAAGCGGTATGGTTATCGGGCTGTGGCGCTCTGTTCAGCGTGATCCGCAGCGATCTGCTCATGATGCCGGATGACTTCCTTGATGACGAAGTTCAAGAACTTCTCGGCGAAATCCGGGTCCAGATTGGCGGCTTTCGCCAGCTGGCGAAGGCGTTCGATCTGGTATTCCTCGCGCGCCGGATCGGCCGGCGGCAGGTTGTATTTGGCCTTCAGCACGCCGACTTCTTTGGTGCAGCGGAAGCGTTCGGCCAGCATGTGCACGAGAGCGGCGTCGATGTTGTCGATCGACTGACGGTAGCTCGCGAGCTGGGCTTTGACGTCTGGATCAATCATGGGGCAAACGATCCTTTCACTTCTTCTTCGGCAAGCCGGGCAATCCCGGGAAACCACCGCCGAGGCCCGGCAGCTTGGCGCCGCCGAGGCCCGGCAAACCACCCGGCAGACCGCCGAGACCGGGCATACCCCCACCCGGCTTTCCAAGCCCCGCTGCTTCGGCCTGCTTCTGCAGGGCTTCGAGCTGCTTCGGGTCGATATTCGAGAGATCGGGCATGCCGCCGCCCATGCCGCCTAAGCCGCCAAGCCCCATCTTGCCGGCAAGGCCGCCCATCATCTGCTTCATCATGCCGCCTTTGCCCTTGCCGCCCATCATCTTCATCATGTCGGCCATCTGGCGGTGCATCTTCAGAAGCTTGTTGATGGCGGCGGCATCGGTGCCGGAGCCGGCGGCGATGCGCTTCTTGCGCGAATGCTTGAGCAGGTCGGGATTGGCGCGCTCGGCCCTGGTCATCGACTGGATGATGGCGATCTGGCGGCCGAAAAGCTTGTCGTCGAGGCCGGCGGCGGCCATCTTGTCCTTCATGCCTGCCATGCCGGGCATCATGCCCATGATGCCGCCCATGCCGCCCATCTTCTGCATCTGGCGCAGCTGGTCGGCGAGGTCGTCGAGATCGAACTTGCCCTTGGCCATCTTGGCGGCCATGGCGGCCGCCTTCTCGGCGTCGATATTTTCCGCCGCGCGCTCGACGAGCGAGACGATGTCGCCCATGCCGAGAATGCGGTCGGCGATGCGGCGAGGATGGAACTCCTCAAGCTCGCTCATCTTCTCGCCGACGCCGATCAGCTTGATCGGTTTGCCGGTGACGGCTCGCATCGAAAGGGCGGCGCCGCCGCGGCCGTCGCCGTCCATGCGGGTCAGCACGAGGCCGGTGATGCCGACGCGTTCGTCGAAATTGCGGGCGAGGTTGACGGCATCCTGACCGGTCAAGCTGTCGGCGACCAGAAGGATTTCATGCGGGTTCGAACGCTTCTTGATGTCGGCCATCTCGACCATCAAGGGCTCGTCGATATGGGTGCGGCCGGCGGTGTCGAGAATGACGACGTCATGGCCGCCGAGCTTGGCCGCCTGCACCGCACGGGCAGCGATATCGGTCGGCGACTGGCCGGCGATGATCGGCAGCGTGTCAATGCTGGCCTGGGCGCCGAGCTGGCGAAGCTGCTCCTGGGCTGCCGGACGGCGCGTGTCGAGCGACGCCATCAGCACTTTCTTCTTCTCGCGCGTCGACAGGCGATGGGCGATCTTGGCTGACGTCGTCGTCTTGCCCGAGCCCTGCAGGCCGACCATCATGACGACGACGGGGGCGGGCGCATGCAGGTCGATACCGACGCCTTCGCCGCCCAGCATCTCGATCAACTCGTCATGGACGATCTTGACCACCATCTGGCCGGGCTTGATCGACTTCAGGATCTCGGCGCCGACGGCCTTTTCACGCACGCGGTCGGTGAAGGAACGCACCACGTCGAGCGCGACGTCGGCCTCCAGCAGCGCACGGCGAACCTCGCGCAGCGCTGCGGAAACATCGGCTTCCGAAAGCGCGCCACGGCCTGTCAGTCCATTCAGAATGGATCCAAGACGGTCCTGGAGGTTTTCAAACATCGGCTCTTCCTTGATACGTTTCGGGCGGGTTCGATCTGCCCGGAAACGTCGTGCTTTTCCGTGACGAAAACAAGACGCAAAGCCAAAAAGCACCCGAGGGCGCATCGCGCTGTCGGGTGTTGACCTCCGGGATCTCAGGTCCCGGTCGGCGGCTCGGAGTCATGCGGCTCGTCGCGGATTGGGCGCGATAAACAGGAAAGCGGCGCGAAAGTCAAGGCGAATGCGTGGGATGACCGCCCGGCGGAGGTTTCGGACGCCCTTTAGGGTATATTTCACAGTAAAAATTCCGGCTGACGGCCCCAATTCGCGATAGATCCCAGTTGCAAAATATTCCACTTATGATTCTACTTTCTACTTAAGTGCATCCTGTAAAATGATTCGTGAATATCCTTGATGCCGGATGATCCGGCGGAGATATCGAATGATCAATGCTGATATTGAGAGCTGGGCACTGGCGCGGGCTCATCATATTGTTCTGAACGAAGGCCTTAGTCTCGCAAAGGCGGCACAGGATCTGGATCGCAAGCGCTCCCGCTCCCTGGTCTACGAGCTGAGAAAGGTCATCACCGCCGCCATCGTCGAAGCGCATGCGGCGTCTTTCGAAGCCGAAGGCGGGCAGCGGTAGAAGCCGGACGGTTTCGGGGCTCAGCCGGCTGCGGCGTCCGCGCGGTACTCACCCACTGGTAATTCCTTCGCATTTCCGCCATATACAGCGGAAACACGGACGGAATATACCATGAGCGCAACGGTCGAATTCGCGAGGATGAACGGGCTTGGCAACAAGATCCTGGTCGTCGACATGCGTGGCCGGCCGGATAAGGTAACGGCAGCGGCGGCTGTCGCGCTCAATGCCGATCCTGAGACCGAGTTCGATCAGATCATGGCGATCCATGATCCGAAGGCCGATGGCACCGATGCCTTCATCGATATCCTGAATTCCGATGGTTCGAAGGCACAGGCTTGCGGTAACGGCACACGCTGCGTCGTGCAGGCGCTTGCCGCCGAGACCGGCCGGAAGGCCTTCACCTTCCAGACGGTCGCCGGCATTCTTAACGCCGTCGAGCACGAGGACGGGACGATCTCCGTCGATATGGGCAAGCCGGTTTTCGATTGGGACAGGATCCCGCTCTCGGAAGAATTCCACGACACCAGCCGCATCGAGCTGCAAATCGGCCCGATCGACAATCCGGTGCTGCATTCGCCATCTGCCATGTCGATGGGCAACCCGCATGCGATCTTCTGGGTGGACAAGGACGTGATGTCCTATGATCTCGCCCGCTTCGGGCCGCTGCTGGAAAACCATCCGATGTTTCCCGAGCGCGCCAATATCACGCTCGCGCAGGTGACCTCGCCGACATCGATGACGACGCGCACCTGGGAGCGCGGTGCAGGCCTGACGCTTGCTTGCGGCTCGGCCGCCTGTTCTGCCGCCGTCAGTGCCGCGCGCACCGGCCGCACCGGCCGCACGGTGACGATCAATGTCGCGAGCGCCAAGCCGCCGGCGACACTTTCGATCGAATGGCGCGAGCGCGACGATCACGTCATCATGACCGGCCCGGCCGAATGGGAGTGGTCGGGCAGGCTCGATCCTTCGACCGGCCTCTGGTCGCGCGATGATACCCGAGGGGCGGAGGCGCAGTGAGCGGCATCGAGGTCATTACCTTCGGCTGCCGCCTCAACACATATGAATCCGAAGTGATGAAGGCGCAGGCCGAGAAGGCCGGGCTCAACAACGCCGTCCTGGTCAATACCTGCGCGGTGACCGGCGAGGCCGTGCGCCAGGCCCGTCAGGCGATCCGCCGGGCACGGCGCGACAATCCGCATGCCCGCATCATCGTCACCGGCTGCGCCGCGCAGACGGAAAAAGAAACTTTCGCCGCCATGCCGGAGGTCGATGCCGTGCTCGGCAACGAGGAGAAGCTTGCGAGCGCTTCCTATCGCAGCCTGCCGGATTTCGGCGTTTCGGCTCAGGAGAAGCTGCGCGTCAACGACATCATGAGCGTCAAGGCGACGGCGCCGCAGATGGTCAGGCACATCGACGGCCATGTGCGTGCCTTCATCCAGGTGCAGAACGGCTGCGACCACCGCTGCACCTTCTGCATCATCCCCTATGGCCGCGGCAATTCCCGCTCCGTGCCGATGGGGGCCGTCGTCGACCAAGCCCGCAAGCTCGCCGACAGCGGTTATCGCGAGATCGTCCTGACCGGCGTCGATGCCACCAGCTATGGCGGCGATCTGCCGGGGATGCCGACGCTCGGGCTTCTGGCGAAGACGCTGCTGAAACAGCTTCCGGACATCCGCCGGCTCAGGCTTTCGTCGATCGACAGCATCGAGGTCGATGCCCATCTGATGGACCTCATCGCCGACGAGCCGCGCTTCATGCCGCATCTGCATCTGTCGCTGCAGCATGGCGACGACATGATCCTGAAGCGGATGAAGCGCCGGCATTCGCGCGCCGATGCGCTGCGCTTCATCGAGGATGCACGCCGTCTGCGCCCCGAAATGAGCTTCGGCGCCGATATGATCGCCGGCTTCCCGACGGAAACCGAGGAAATGTTCGGCAATGCCGTGCGGCTCGCCGAAGAGGCCGGCATCGCGCATCTGCATGTTTTCCCCTACAGCCCGCGTCCCGGCACGCCGGCCGCCCGCATGCCGCAGCTTGACCGGTCGCTGGTCAAGGATCGCGCCGCACGGCTGCGCGCCACTGGACATAAGCTCCATCAATCCCATCTCGACGGCATGGTCGGAACCCGGCAATGGCTGCTTGTCGAAAACAACGGCCTGGCGCATACGGAGAACTTCACGCTGGTCGCAGCCGCCGGCCTTCGCCCTGGCGAACTTGTGTCGGCCACCATCACCGGCCACAATGGCAAGCATCTCGACATGCAATTGATGGCCGCAGCGGCCTGACTTTCACGGAATCCCCATGGCGCTCAGTTTCATCAAAAAGGTCTTCACCTTCGGCAAGCCGGCTGAAGAGCCCGTGCCCGATGCCGTGGAAAGGGAACTTGAGCCGCGCTCGCGCGACGAAGACCTGCCGGTCGCCGACGATCCGGTTCTTCCCGAGGAGATGGCTACGGCGGGTGGACCGGCGGCGGATATTGATGAAGCGGCAGGAGAGCCGGAACCTGTCGCGGCAGAAACGGAAGTGCTGCCGCCGGCCGATCATCTGGGCGAAGTGGGCGTCGTGCCGTTGTCGCTACTGGAGGCCGAGGCGGAAGCCGAGCAAGATACCCCCCCTACCCTGCCGGGCGTCCCCCCCACAGGTGGGGGGACTGAGCAATTGGATGCCGCCCGCCAGACAATGGATGTGGAGAGTGCGCCTGCAGATGTGGAGAGTGAGGCCGCTGCTTCGGATGAATCAGCCAATGTGGCGGAAGACATCGCCGCGAGTTTCCCCCCACCTGTGGGGGGGACGCCCGGCAGGGTAGGGGGGGAAGTCACAGATCGCGAGCTTTCCGTCGAAACGCCCCTGCCGCCATCGGAGCCGATAGAGCCAGCGCCAGCCGTCGAGCCGATTCTCCCCAAAGGTTTCGCCACCGGCCCGAAGACCGTTGAACCAGAGCCCGTTGTCCTCCAGCCGAAACTCAGCTGGTTCCAGCGGCTGCGCAACGGGCTTGCGCGCACCTCCTCGCAGCTCACCAACCAGATCACTGCGCTCTTCACCAAGCGCAAGCTCGACGACGAGACGCTGCAGGATCTCGAAGACCTGCTGATCCAGGCCGATCTCGGCGTCGAGACGGCGCTGCGCGTCACCGATACGCTCGCCTCCGAGCGCTATGGCAAGGACGTCACCGGCGAGGATGTGAGCCGCATCATGGCGTCCGAGATCGCCAAGGTTCTGAAGCCGGTCGCCAAGCCGCTGCAGCTCGATCTCTCACATAAGCCGCATGTCATCCTCGTCGTCGGCGTCAACGGCACCGGCAAGACCACGACGATCGGCAAACTGGCGGCGAAGCTTTCCGGCGCCGGGCTGAAGGTGATGCTGGCGGCCGGCGATACGTTCCGCGCGGCGGCGATCGAGCAGTTGAAGATCTGGGCCGAGCGGACCAAATCCGAATTCGTCGGCACCAAGCTTGGCGCCGATGCGGCCGGTCTTGCCTATGACGCCTTCGAGCAGGCGAAAGCGAAGAAATGCGACGTGCTGATCGTCGATACCGCCGGCCGCCTGCAGAACAAGGCCGAGCTGATGGCCGAGCTCGAGAAGATCGTGCGGGTGCTCGGCAAGCTCGATCCCGACGCGCCGCATACGGTGCTGCAGACGCTCGACGCCACGACGGGGCAGAATGCGCTGAGCCAGGTCGAGATCTTCCGCAATGTCGCCGGCGTCAATGGGCTGATCATGACCAAGCTCGACGGCACGGCGCGCGGCGGCATTCTCGTCGCGATCTCCGCCAAGCACAAGCTGCCGGTCTATTTCATCGGTGTCGGCGAGGGGGTAGACGATCTCGAGCCGTTCGAGGCCGAGGATTTCGCCCACGCCATTGCCGGGCTTCCCCAATGATGCCACAGATAAGCCGCCGAAGACCTGCAAGGGACGGTCGGGAAACGAATTTTTAGAAATAGCAGGTTCGAAGAACGCATGACCACCGAAAGCGATATCACCCCGAGCGCGGCCGACCGCCATCATCCGATGCTCAAACTGGCGCTGGAACTCGGGCCGCTGATGATCTTCTTCTTCGCCAATCTGCGCGGCCAGTGGCTGGTGGAGAAATTTCCGGCCCTTTCCGAACTGGGTGGCCCGCTCTTCGTCGCGACCGCGCTCTTCATGGCGGCGACGGTCGTTTCGCTTTTCGTTTCCAAGGTCGTACTCGGCCATCTGCCGATCATGCCCTTCGTCTCAGGCATCGTCGTCGTCATCTTCGGATCGCTGTCGATCTGGCTGCAGAACGAGACCTTCATCAAGATGAAGCCGACCATCGTCAATGCGCTCTTCGGGGTCGCCCTGCTTGGCGGGCTGGCTTTCGGCAGGTCGCTGCTCGGTTACGTCTTCAATGCCGCCTTCCAGCTCGATGCCGAAGGCTGGCGCAAACTGACGATCCGCTGGGGCGTCTTCTTCCTGTTCCTCGCCGTGCTGAACGAAGTCGTCTGGCGCAATTTTTCGGACGATACCTGGGTCGCCTTCAAGGTCTGGGGCACGATGCCGATCACCATCATCTTCACGCTGGCGCAGATGCCGCTGGTGCTCAAGCACAGTCTTGCTCCCGAAACGGGCGGTGAAAAGTGAGCGCTGCAGATGCCGATTATCGGATAAGGCACCAGACCTTCTGGCTGGTCGCCTGCTTCACGGTGCTCATCGCGCAGATTATCGCCGAATATCTGATGGGCCGCTTGCCGATCTGCGCCTGCGGTTACGTGAAGCTGTGGGAGGGTGGGGTCAATACCAGCGGCAATTCGCAGCATCTGTCGGACTGGTACACGCCATCGCACATCATCCATGGCTTCCTGTTCTATGGGCTCGGCCACCTGATCCTGCGCCGCAAGCCGCTGGCGGCAAAGCTGCTCATGGCACTGTTCATCGAATCCGCCTGGGAACTCCTGGAAAATTCGCCTCTCATCATCGACCGCTACCGCACGGCGACGATCGCGCTCGATTATTACGGCGACAGCATCCTGAATTCGGCGATGGACACCGTCTTCATGTGCCTCGGCTTCTTCTTCGCCTGGCGCGCGCCGGTGGCGCTGACGGTGGCGATTGCCATCTTCTTCGAGATTTTCACCGGTTACGTGATCCGCGATAATCTGACGCTCAACGTGGTGATGCTGATCTGGCCGGTGGAGGCGATCAAAGTCTGGCAGGGTGGGCTATAGGCCCTCCGCCTTGGTTAGATCTCTCCGAGGTCTAACCAAGATGAAATTTACGAAGCCGGCTTCGCCAGCGCCTTTTCCATCGCCGGAAACAGCCCTTCCTTCAGGCTGATATCGTCGAAGGGGCCGACGCGCTTGTAGAGGATCGTGCCGTCGGCGCCGACCAGATAGCTTTCCGGGATACCATAGACACCCCAGTCGATCGCCGCCTTGCCGTTCGGATCGATGCCGATCGCCCGATAGGGATTTCCGAGTTCGCCGAGGAAACGCAGGGCGTTGTCGTTCTTGTCCTTGTAGTTGATGGCGACGATGTTGAGCCGACCATCCTTCGCCAGTTCCTTCAAGATCGGATGTTCGTCCCTGCAGGGAAGGCACCAGGAGGCGAAAACGTTGACGAGGGTCAGCTTGCCCTTGATCGCCGCATCGGTGAGCGCCGGCAGGTTTGCCCCGTCGAGCGGCGGAAGATTTAGCGCCGGCGCCTTGGTGCCGATCAGGGCCGATGGGATTTCGGCGATGTTCTTGCCATGGAAATCCTGGTCGTAGAGCATCTTTGCGGCCGTCGCGGCAATGGCGCCGAAGACGATCAGCGGCAGAAGCGCCAGAGCGTAGCGACCAAGTCCGCGCGGCCTGACGATTTTGGTTTCGGGCGCCTCGTTCATTCGCCGTCCCCCGTGCGCGCCGAGCGGCGGCGAATGCCTGCGGCTTCGAGGGCTGCGAGTTCACGCCGGCGCGCCCGGCCGTCGGCCCAGGTCCAGAGGGCGACCGCGACCGTCACGAGGGCTGCAAAGCCGTAGGAGGCGTAGACGTAGAAAGCATGCGTCATGGGTCTATTCCTCCCGGCTCGCCATCCGAGCGGCGAGACGGCGCTGTGCGGCGATGCGGCGGCGCCAGATTTCGTTCCTCATCGCCATGATGTGCAAGGTGAAGAAGAGGAGAGTGAAGGCGATCGCCATGACGAGGAGCGGGCGCAGGAATTCCGGGTCGATCGCCGGACCGCCGATCCTGAGCACGCTCGCCGACTGGTGCAGCGTGTTCCACCATTCGACGGAGAACTTGATGATCGGAATGTTGACGAAGCCGACGAGGATAAGCACGGCGCAGACCCGCGCGGCCCTCGACGGATCGTCGATGGCGCGGCTCAGCGCAATCAGGCCGAGATACATCAGAAATAGGACGAAAACGGAGGTCAGGCGGGCGTCCCAGACCCACCAGGTGCCCCACATGGGTTTGCCCCACAGCGAGCCGGTGACGAGCGCCAGCAGGGTGAAGGCGGCGCCGAGCGGGGCGGCGGCCTTGGCGGAGACGTCGGCCAGCGGATGGCGCCAGACCAGTGTGCCGATCGCCGAGACACTCATGATCGTGTAGCACATCATCGAGAGCCACGCGGCCGGGACGTGGATATACATGATACGGACGGTTTCGCCCTGCTGGTAATCGCCTTCAGTGGAGAAGCTGAGATAGAGGCCAGCCGCGAAACAGAGCGCGGTGATGCCGGCCAACCAGGGGATGACACGGGCCGCCAGCGCCAGAAACAGCGTCGGGTTGGCGAGATCGCTGAATTTGCGGATGGCAAGGCTTGTGTCGTTCATGGCTGCTTCCTTACCTTGATCCGGCTTTTCCCGCAATCGAATGACATTCAATCCGACGCGTTTCGCAGCGCAAGCGCAGCGGCGGCCGGGCCGATCACCGCGAAGAACAACGTCAGTGCGGTCAGGATGAGGAAGGGTGGCAGGAACGGGACGGGATCCTCGACGGCGGCATAGGTGGCGCTGACGCCGAAGATCAGAACCGGGATGGTCAGCGGCAGGACCAGGATCGAGACCAGCAGGCCACCACGGGGCAGGGCGACGGCAACGGCGGCGCCGACGGCGCCGATGAAGGTGATGGCCGGCGAACCGACGAGCAGCGTCAGCGCGGTCGCGCCGATCGCCGTCTCGTCCATATTCATGAAGAGGCCGAGCAGCGGCGAGGCGATGACCAAAGGCAGGCTGGTGGCCGTCCAGTGGGCACAGCATTTGACCAGTACGGTGAGGACAAGCGGTGTTTCCCGCGTCAGCATCAGGTCGAGCGATCCATCGTCGCGCTCGGCCTGGAACAGGCGGTCGAGGCCAAGAAGGGCTGCAAGCAGGGCGCCGATCCAGACGATGGCGGGGCCGATACGGGAAAGAAGCTTGAGATCCGGGCCGACGCCGAAGGGAATGACGGCGACGACGGTCAGGAAGAATAGTACTCCGATCAACGCACCGCCCCCGGCGCGGATCGAGAGCTTGAGGTCGCGGAGGAAGAGGGCGGTCATCCCCACACCCCCTGATCCACGCCGGCAAAGCCCGTCATCTTCAATTCCTGCACATTCGTCAGCCCCAGCGGCTGATGTGTCGCCGCCAGCACGATGCCGCCTTTCGCCAGATGGGCTTCGATCAATCCGGCAAACAGCCGATCGGCGCTGGCATCGAGGGCCGCTGTGGGTTCGTCGAGGATCCAGACGGGCCGGTGGGAAACGAGCAGCTTGGCGAAGGCGAATCGGCGCTGCTGGCCGGCGGAGAGATAGCCGAAGGGAAGATGAGTTATACCCGAAAGGCCGACGGCTTCGGCTGCCGCTTCGAGGGGTAGGCCGGCGGGTGCATCCGTTTCGCCGAGGAAGGCGCGCCAGAAATCAAGGTTCTCTGCAACCGTAAGTTCATTCTTCATCGCATTTCGATGGCCGAGGTAGTGGCAGACCTCGCCGGGATGCCGGCCTTCCCGGCTGCCGTCGCCATGAAAGATGACAGTGCCCTTTTCCGGCCTGAGGAGGCCGGCGACAACGCGCAGCAAAGTGGACTTTCCGGATCCATTTCTCCCCGTCAGGACAAGCGCCTCGCCGGCTGCCAAGTGAAAGGAAAGATTAACGAAAATCAAATCCTCACCGCGCCTTGCGGCCAGATTTTCGGCGGTGAGATGCATGCATCGGTTCTTTCGTCGTTGCGGGTTGCGGAGGGGTCAAAAAATGTCCGATTTTGCTCGTTTCCGGGTATGGCAAGTTTTTAGGAAATTATCTATAAGACCTGCAACCACGCCAGCGGTCGGCGTGAATTTCATCCTTGCGCCGAACTTGGAGCATCTGTTCCACGTGCGGACAGCGGAAATGGCCGTACCCGCATCCTGATGTGCATTAAGTGCATAGGCGTTCGCACGACTGTGTTGGCTATCAGAAACGGGGTCTCTCGTGTCTAAATCTCTTGACAGTTTCAATTGTCGTTCCACGCTTTCCGTTGGTGGAAAGGACTATGTCTATTACAGCCTGCCCAAGGCTGAGGCAAACGGTCTGCCCGGCGTCTCGAAGCTGCCCTATTCGATGAAGGTGCTGCTCGAAAACCTGCTGCGCTTCGAAGACGGTCAGTCGGTCACCAAGGAGCATATCCTGGCCGTAGCGGAATGGCTGAACAATAAGGGCGCGGTCGAAAACGAGATTGCCTATCGCCCGGCGCGCGTGCTGATGCAGGACTTCACCGGCGTTCCCGCGGTCGTCGACCTTGCCGCCATGCGCGACGCGATGGTGTCGCTCGGCGGCGATCCCGAGAAGATCAACCCGCTCGTTCCAGTCGACCTCGTCATCGACCACTCCGTCATCGTCGATGAATTCGGCACGCCTCAGGCTTTCGCCAAGAACGTCGAGTTGGAATATCAGCGCAACGGCGAGCGCTACCGCTTCCTCAAGTGGGGCCAGCAGGCCTTCAAGAATTTCCGCGTCGTGCCTCCCGGCACCGGCATCTGTCATCAGGTCAATCTCGAATATCTCGGCCAGACGGTCTGGACCAAGGAAGAGGACGGCGAGACGATCGCCTATCCCGATACTTGCGTCGGCACCGACAGCCACACGACGATGATCAACGGTCTTGGCGTTCTCGGCTGGGGCGTGGGCGGTATCGAAGCGGAAGCGGCGATGCTCGGCCAGCCGGTTTCGATGCTTCTTCCTGAAGTCATCGGCTTTAAGCTGACCGGCAAGCTGAAGGAAGGCGTCACGGCGACCGACCTCGTTCTGACCGTCGTGCAGATGCTGCGCAAGAAGGGCGTCGTTTCCAAGTTCGTCGAATTCTTCGGCCCCGGCATGGACAATATGCCGCTCGCCGACCGCGCGACGATCGGCAATATGGGTCCGGAATACGGCGCCACCTGCGGCTTCTTCCCGGTTGACGGCGAAACCATCAACTACCTCACCATGTCCGGCCGCACGCATGACCGGATTGCGCTGGTCGAAGCCTATTCGAAGGCCCAGGGCATGTGGCGCGAAGGAGACGGTTCCGACCTCGTCTTCACCGACACGCTGGAACTCGACCTCGGCGATGTCGTGCCGTCGATGGCCGGCCCGAAGCGTCCGGAAGGCCGCATCGCGCTCGAAAACATCGCTTCCGGTTTCGCCGGCTCGATGGATGCCGATTACAAGAAGCCCGGCCAGCTTACTAACCGCTATGCGGTCGAGGGCACGGATTTCGATCTCGGCCATGGCGACGTGGCGATTGCCGCCATCACCTCATGCACCAACACCTCCAACCCGTCGGTGCTGATCGCTGCCGGCCTTCTCGCCCGCAACGCCGTTGCCAAGGGCCTGAAGACCAAGCCGTGGGTGAAGACCTCGCTCGCTCCGGGATCGCAGGTCGTCGGCGAATATCTTGCCAAGTCCGGCCTGCAGGCCGATCTCGACAAGCTCGGCTTCAACCTCGTCGGCTTCGGCTGCACCACCTGCATCGGCAATTCCGGCCCGCTGCCGGCGCCGATCTCGAAGACGATCAACGACAAGGGCCTGATCGTATCGGGCGTGCTCTCCGGAAACCGTAACTTCGAAGGCCGTATTTCGCCTGACGTCCAGGCGAACTACCTCGCTTCGCCGCCGCTCGTCGTCGCCTACGCGCTTGCCGGCACGGTGCAGAAGGATCTGACCAACGAGCCGATCGGCGAGGACCAGAACGGCAACCCGGTCTATCTCAGGGATATCTGGCCGACCTCTGCGGAAGTCCAGGAATTCATCCTGAAATACGTCACCCGCGAGCTTTACGAAAGCAAGTATGCCGACGTCTTCAAGGGTGACGTCAACTGGCAGGCCGTTCAGGTTCCGCCGGGCCAGACCTATGCCTGGGACGACAATTCGACCTATGTCCAGAACCCGCCCTACTTCGTCGGCATGGGCAAGAAGGGCACCGGCGTCGCCGACATCAGGGGTGCGCGCGTCCTCGGCCTGTTCGGCGACAAGATCACTACCGACCACATCTCGCCGGCCGGTTCGATCAAGGCGGCATCGCCGGCCGGTGCCTATCTCATCGGTCATGACGTTGCCGTTGCCGACTTCAACCAGTACGGCACGCGCCGCGGCAACCATGAAGTGATGATGCGCGGCACCTTCGCCAACATCCGCATCCGCAACCACATGCTCGGCCCGAACGGCAAGGAAGGTGGCTACACCATCCACTACCCGTCGAAGGAAGAGACCTCGATCTACGACGCGGCGATGCAGTACAAGGCCGAAGGCGTGCCGCTCGTCATCTTCGCCGGTGTCGAATATGGCAACGGCTCCTCGCGCGACTGGGCGGCCAAGGGCACCAACCTGCTCGGCGTCAAGGCGGTGATCGCCCAGTCTTTCGAGCGCATCCATCGCTCGAACCTGGTCGGCATGGGCGTCATCCCCTTCGTCTTCGAAGAGGGCACGACCTGGCAGAGCCTCGGCCTCAAGGGCGACGAACTCGTCACCATCGAGGGCCTGGACAAGATCAAGCCGCGCGAGCGGAAGATCGCCAAGATCACCTATAGCGACGGCACCGTTAAGGACGTTCCGCTGCTGTCGCGCGTCGATACGCTCGACGAGGTGATTTACCTAAACAATGGCGGCATTCTGCAGACGGTCCTGCGCGATCTCGCTGCCTGATTGTTAAGAGCCTGACATGATCAGGGCCGCCGGAGAGCAATTTCCGGCGGCTTTTCTTTTGCGGCGGCGGCATTCGAGCGGGCTCACGATGATTTGTTTTCTGCGGCTTCCGGTCGTGCTGCGTCTCACCCGTTCGTGACTTTTCGTTTGGACCCGGAAGGATTATTCGTACGTTCATATCTCAGAGCCTCCGGTTCCCAACACGCTGGCGACGCTGAAAAAGAGGTGCAGGTGAATGTCCCCCCGTTTGTTGATCCCGCTATTGGCCGGTCTTGCTCTCGCAGGGCCGCTGCATGCCGAAGACGGCACGCCGAAAGGCGTCGTCGAGCTGTTCACGGCGCAGGGCTGCTCCTCCTGTCCGCCGGCTGATGCGGCTTTCCGCAAGCTGGTGAACCAGGGAAATGTCATCGCGCTCGCCTATCACGTCGATTACTGGAATTATCTCGGCTGGGCCGATACGCTGAGTTCGAAGGAAAACACCGAGCGGCAATATGGCTATGCCAGGACGATGGGCCGCAGCAACGTCTACACGCCGCAGGCCATCGTCAATGGACGCGGCCACCTGGCCGGCTCCGATTTGAACGGCATCAACAGCAGGATCGACACCTATAGCGGCGAAGGCAACGGGTTGACTGTTCCTATCAGCGCATCGATGCGCGGCGACGAGCTGGAGATCAAGATCGGAGCGGGACAGGGCAAAGCCAATGTCGTGATGGTCTATTTCGACAAGGAAAAGACGATTGAGGTCGAAAAAGGCGAGAACAGCGGAAAGAAGCTCTCGTATCTGCACAGCGTCACCAATGTCGAAACGGTCGGCATGTGGGATGGCAAGGCGACCAGTCTGACGCTGCCGGCAACCGTCCTGCAGCGGCCGCAGCTCGAGGGTTGCGCTATCCTGCTGCAGTCGGCGACCGCGGACGGCGATCCGGCCGCGATCCTTGGCGCGACCGTGGTGATGGCGGGCAAAAATATCTGAGTCGCATCCGCTTACGGATGAAGGTCCGGGCGGCCCGGCTGAGCGTATTCGGGGCTGGGGTTAAGGTCGATACGCTCCGCCGGGCCCTTTGGCGCGCTGGCGCCAAACCGGGATGCATAATTCTCCTGCAAATGAGGCGCTGTTTTGACTGAAATGCGGCGCTGCCGAGAAAGCGGCGACCTGTCCACTGTCGGCTGCGACTGAATGTGACGGGCCGCACTCTTGCAATTTGTGGCGGCTCGGGCAAACTGTCATTCCCCTGTCACAAGCGGAGGCCTCGGGAGACTGATGACAGATCAGCCGGATTTGCGACACGGCGGAAACCGCTCCGTCGACAATAGTTCCTCAGTCGTCGTCGATCTCAGGGAATACAAACAAAGCAAAGATCCGCTGCCGGTGACTTTCCATAGGCGCGAACTCGACGCGATCCTCTGGATCTACGGCCGCATGGTCGGTGAGGGTGAATGGCGCGATTACGCTATCGATCACCTGAAGGACAAGGCGGTGTTTTCCGTCTTCAAGCGCTCCGGCGAAATGCCGCTCTTCCGAATCGAAAAAAACCCGAAGCTCGCCGCCAAGCAAGGCGCCTATTCCGTCATCAACGTCAACGGCATGATCCTGAAGCGCGGACACGAGCTGAACCTAGTCCTCAAGGTCTTCGACAAGGCCTTGAAGCTGGTCGATCAATAAGCCTCATCAGCCGGCGAACAGCGTGCCGGGATAGACGGCTGGATCCGGATCGGTCGTCATGCCCTCGCCGAGGCTGCGCTGCATGAGCATCGTGTCAAGCCAGCGGCCGTGCTTGTAGCCTGTGCCCTGCATCAGGCCGACCTCCACGAAGCCGGCCTTGAGATGAAGCGCGATCGAGGCGGGGCTTGCGCCGCCGATGACGGCCACCATCTGACGAAAACCAAGGGCGGTGCAGCGGTCGATCAATTCGCTCATCAGTGCTTTGCCGATACCGCGGCCGCGGGCTTCGGGCGCCAGGTAAACCGAATCCTCCACCATCCAACGATAGGCCGGGCGGGTGCGGAAGGCCGAGGCATAGGCGTAGCCGAGGAAGTTTCCGTCGTCATCGGCTGCGGCGATATAGGGATATTGCTGGCCGACGATGGCGGCAAAACGCTGCAACATCTCGGCCTCGGAGGGCGGCGCAATCTCGTAGCTTGCAACGCCGTTCAGGACGGAGTCGCGATAGATCCCGGTAATGGCGGGGATATCGGCTTGAGAGGCGTCGCGCAGAAGGAAGGACATCGGGCAGTTGGTCCAGCGGCGGGGCGGAGCTCCTCTAAAACCATCCCTGCGAAAACGGCGCAACAAAAAAGGCGGCCGAAGCCGCCTTTTTCGATCGTAATGGACCTGCTTATTTACGGTTGCCCATGAACTGCAGCAGGAACATGAAGAGGTTGATGAAGTCGAGATAGAGCGTCAGTGCGCCCATGATCGCCTTGCGGCCGGCAACAGCGACGTCATCAGCTTCGTAGTAGAGTTCCTTGATCCGCTGCGTGTCGTAAGCGGTGAGGCCCGCGAAGATCAGCACGCCGATCACCGAGATGGCGAACTGCATCGCCGACGAGGCCAGGAAGATGTTGACGATCGAGGCGATGATCAGGCCGAAGAGGCCCATGATCAGGAACGAGCCCATTGCCGACAGGTCACGCTTCGTCGTGTAGCCGTAAAGCGACAGCGCGCCGAAGGAGGCGGCGGTGACGAAGAAAGTCTGAACGACGCTCTGACCGGTATAGATCAGGAAGATCGACGAGAGTGACAGACCGACGAGCGCGGCATAGATCGCGAAGGTCGTCTGGGCGGCGCTCACCGACATCCTATGGATCCGAAAGCTCAGGAAGAACACCAGAGCCAGCGGCGCCAGAATGACGACCCATTTCAGCGGGCTCAGGTAGATCGCCTGGCCGAAAGCGGTAATCTCGCCATTGGCGAAAGCGAGCTGGAACGACAGATATGCGGCCACACCGGTGATCGCCAGACCCAGCGCCATCAGGTTGTAGACCTTGAGCATATAAGCGCGCAGGCCCTGATCAATCATCTCGCCGGTCTGAGCGCGGCTTTGATAGTTACGAAGATCAGCCATAGTTTCCTCTTACAAGCTCCGATGGAGATACGGTGTCGGGGTTTTCGACCCGGGCGCCGCTGCGGAGCTCCAGCATGCCTGCAGACAATATGAGGCCTTCGCCCCTCGCAAACAAGAGGCTTGCAAAGGCCCGGCCGGTTAAATCGCCGTAAGGTGAAGGGTTTGGGCGTCGCTATCCGGTCAAAGCTCGCGCAGAACGGGCGCCGCCTTCTGGCCGAGGATGCGCCAAGTGCCGATGAGGCCGATGCCGACGGTCAGGACGAGCGCCGTCACCAGCGTCAGCCCCGCCAGATCGGGCAGAAAGGCCGAGGGAAGGCGCATGATGCGGGCGACGATGAACCAGGCGGCGGCGGCGCCGGCGATTAGCGCGAAGATCGCGGTCGCAAGACCCAGGATCAGATATTCGTAACTGAAGGCGCGGATCAGCATGGCCCGGGTGGCGCCGAGCGTCTTCAGCACCACTGCATCGTGGGTGCGCGCCCGGTTTCCGGCGGCAAGCGCCCCGGCAAGGACGAGGATCGAGGCGATCAGGGCCACCGAGGCGGCGGCGCGGATCGCGGTCGCAAGCTGCGCAACGAGCTGGTTGACGATATCGATCGCGTCCTTGACGCGCACGCTGGTGATCGTCGGATAGGTGTTGGTGACGGATTTCAGGATCGCCGCATCTTCGGCCGGCGTCGAGGCGGGATCGGTCAGCGTCGCGAGCCACGCGTGCGGCGCGCCGCGAAAAGTGTTCGGCGAGAAGACCATGACGAAATTGATCGACAGCGATTCCCACTGGACGCGGCGCAGATTGGCGATCTTGGCGGTGATGTTGCGGCCGAGCACATTGACGGTGACGGTATCGCCGATCTTCAGGCCGAGTTCATGCGCCTCTTCCGAGGAGAAGGAGACCAGCGGCTCGCCGCTGTAATCCTTGTCCCACCAGCTGCCTTCGGTCAGCGCGGCATTTTCCGGCAAAGTGTCGGCATAGGTGATGCCGCGATCGCCGTTCAGCACCCAGCGGCCGGCGGCCGGCACGTTGATCTTGCTGACATCCTCGCCGTTGAAGGCGACGATGCGGCCGCGCAGCATCGGCACCTCCATGAGCTTGCCCTTCGGCGCCTGCGCCTGGACGAGATTGCGGAATGCGTCGACCTCGGCGCTCTGGATATCGACGAAGAAAAAGTTCGGCGCGCCCTCGTTCATCCGGCCGGTCAGCTGCTGGCGCAGGTTTCCGTCAATCAAGGTCAGCGTCACCAGCAACGCCAGGCCGAGGCCGAGCGACAGCACCACCGAGGGCGTCAGGGCGCCGGGCCGGTGGATGTTGCCGATCGCAAGCCTGAGCGCCGGCGAGTTGACGCGCGGGCTGCGGCGCGCAAGCCAGGCGATCAGGGCGGCGACGAGGCGCAGCACGACAAAGGCGAAGACGATCGCACCGACGAAAACGACGGCGATGAAGCGATCATAGGCGGTGAGGACGGCAAGGCCGGCAAGCGCTGCCATGAAGAGGGCGGCCAGCAGGATATAGGGCCAGGACGGCAGGCGGCGGGCCTCGAAGCCCTGCTCGCGGAAGAGCGCCGTCGCCGGCACCTCGCGGGCATGGCCGAGCGGCAGGATGGCGAAGGCGAGCGTTGTCAGGATGCCGAAGAGCGCCGCTAGCAGCAGGGCGCCGGGATAGAGCGTCGGCGCTGTGGACACCGGCAGGAATTGCGCCAGGAACTGCGCAGCGAAGATCGGCGACAGGGCGCCGACGACGAGGCCGATCATGATGCCGCCAAGGGCGATGATGGTGATCTGGAACAGATAGATCAGCACGACGACGGCGGCCGGCGCACCGAGGCATTTGAAGCTGGCGATGGTGGTGCGTTTGGAATCGAGGAAGGCACGCACCGCATTGGCGACGCCGACGCCGCCGACGATCAGCGCGGTCAAGCCCACCAGCGTCAGGAACTGCGAGAAGCGGGTGATGTTTTCGGTAAGCGAGGGCGCGGCCCGGTCGCTGGTGCGGATCGCCCAGCCGGCGGAGGGGAATTCCCTTGAGGCGCGCGCCTGGATGCCCGATATCGCGCTCCTGTCCTCCAGCCGGATCTTGTAGGCATGTTCGACCAGGCTTCCGGTCTGGATAAGGCCCGAGGCATCGAGCGCCCGGCGGCTGACGAGCAGGCGCGGCGCAAAGCCGAAGCCTTCGGAAAGGGCGTCCGGCTCGGTCTTGACAGTGCCGGTGATGCTGAGTTTGACATTGCCGAGCAGCAATTCGTCGCCGACCGCAAGGCCAAGCCGATCGAGCAGCAGCGGGGCTGCGACCGCGCCATAGGTGCCGCTTTGGGCCGAAAGCAGGGCTGCGAGCGGATAATCCGGCTCGGCCGCGAAGCTGCCATAGAGAGGGTAGGCGTCGTCGACGGCCTTGACTTCGACCAGCGCCTGGTCGGAACCATCAGGCTTGCGGGCCATCGAGCGCAGACCGGTCGACACCGAGACGGTTCCGAGACCTTCGAGGAAAGCCATTTCCTGCGGTGTTGCCTCGCGGTTGTTGAGCTCGAAGCGGACGTCGCCGGCCAAGAGCTCCCGTCCCTGCGAGGCGATCGTGTCGGTGATCGACTGTGAAACCGAGTTGACGGCGGCAATCGCCCCTGTGCCGAGCGCGATGCAGGCGAGAAAGATGTAGAAGCCGCGAATGCCGCCGCGCAGCTCACGCAGCGCCAGGCGAAAAGCAAGCGCGGTGCGCGGCGTGATCATTCTCATGCGAATGCCGCCTCGCTGCGGCGGGCAGCGCTGTCGTCTTCGATCCGGCCGGAGCGGACGCGGATCTGGCGCGAGCAGCGGCTCGCAAGCGAGACGTCGTGGGTGACGAGAAGCAGGGTCATGCCGCGTTCGGCCTGTTTGGAAAACAATAGGTCGGCGATCTGGCGGCCAGTCTCGGTATCGAGATTGCCCGTGGGCTCGTCGGCGATCAGCAAAGCGGGCGAAGGAGCGAGCGCTCTGGCGATCGCCACGCGCTGCTGTTCGCCGCCGGAAAGCTGGCCGGGATAGTGGTTCAACCGTTCCCCGAGACCGACCGAATTCAGCTCGCGGTGGGCGATCTCGAAGGCGTTGCGGACATTGGCGAGCTCCAGCGGCACGGCGACGTTTTCCAGCGCCGTCATGTTGGCGATCAGGTGGAAGGATTGGAAGACGATGCCGATGTTACGGCCGCGGAAATCGGCGACCTCATCCTCGCTCAGCGCGTGGAGCGGCGTGTCGTTGATGTTGATTTCGCCGCTGTCCAGCTTCTCCAATCCGGCAAGCACCATCAGCAGGGTGGACTTGCCGGAACCGGAAGGGCCGACGATGCCGACGGATTCGCCCGCTGATATATCGAGATCGATACCCTTCAGCACATGGACGGAGGCCGCGGCGCTGCCAAGGGTCAGATCGGCGCTCTTCAACTCGATGATGGTTTTTGCCAACGGAAATCGCCCTATATAAGCCCGTAATCAAATTGCCGCATAACGGCACCCCGCCAATCTAGGGAAAGCAGGATGAGATTTAAAGTTGCCGTCCTTCAATTCACCGTCATTGCCCTCTCACTGATCTTTGCCGCCGGCGCAAATGCGCGGACAATCAATCTCGTCGGATTCGGGGACAGCCTGATGGCAGGCTATCAGCTGCCGCCCGGCGATGGCTTTCCCGAAAAGCTGCAGGCGGCCTTGAAGGCGAAGGGGCTCGACGTCGCCATCGCCAATGCCGGCGTTTCGGGCGATACGACGACAGGGGGGCTGGCCCGCATCGACTGGTCAGTGCCCGACGGCACCGATGGCGTCATTCTGGAGCTCGGCGCCAACGATGCGCTGCGCGGCATTCCGCCCGAAGAGAGCGAAAGGAATCTCGACCAGATGATAACGCGGCTGAAGGAACGCGGCATTGCCGTGCTCCTCGTCGGCATGATGGCGCCACCCAATATGGGCGCGGATTATGCCGAACGCTTCAATCCGATTTATCGGAAACTTTCGGAGAAACACGGAGTTAGGCTTTATGCCTTCTTCCTTGACGGCGTGGTGCTCGATGCAGGGCTCAAACTCAGCGACGGCATGCATCCGAATGCGAAGGGCGTCGACGTCATGGTCGAAAAGATGGAAGCCGATGTCACAAATTTCGTCGGGACGATTTCTACTGTGAAGAAATAGGGGCTTGCGCTCTCATTGATTGCGTGATTCCGTGTAAGCACCTGCAAAAGATTCGGGGAGTGCTCGTTATGCCGAGACTGTTTACCGCCCTCGAAATTCCGCGCAATGCGGCGATGAGCCTTTCATTGCTGCGCGGTGGCCTCCCCGGAGCACGATGGATCGATGTGGAGAATTACCACATCACGCTACGCTTCATCGGTGATGTCGACGGCCGCACGGCCGATGAAATCGTCGAACGCCTCGATCGGATCGACCGGCCCGAATTCCAGTTCCGCCTCGAAGGCATCGGTTCCTTCGGCTCGAAAAAACCGCATTCGGTCTGGGCCGGCGTCTCGCAATCGCCTGAGATGTACGCCCTGCAGGGTGAGATCGAGCGCATCTGCCAGCGCATCGGCCTGCCGCCGGATCCGCGCAAATTCATGCCGCATGTGACGCTGGCCCGGCTCAAGTCCTCGCGGCTCGACGATGTCGTGCAATATCTGGCCGGGCGCGGCAACTTCCACACCGCGACCTTCACGGCGCCACGCTTCGTGCTGCTTTCGTCGCGCGAATCGGTGGGCGGCGGACCCTACCTGACAGAGGAAGTGTTCCCGCTGCACGAGGCACGTTCGACGCCCAGCGCTTCGAGCAGGCTGCTACAGCCGGTCAAGAGCCTGGTATAGATCAGCTCGAAACCATCAGGGCCGCCATAATAGGGATCGGGAATATCCTCTCCGGTTCCAAGCGCGGCATCTCCGAAGAGCCGGATGGTCGCCTCAGGCGGCGCGATCTTTTCGAGCGCCGCCACATTATCGCGGTCCATGGCCAGGATCAGAGCGAAATCCCTATAATCGCTGGAGCGGATTCGGCGGGCGCGTTGCCCGGAAATGTCGATACCGTTGCTTTGTGCGGTGGCGATCGAACGCCCGTCGGGCGGCTCGCCTTCATGCCAGCCGCCGGTGCCGGCGGAATCGATGGTGAAATGGCCGGTCAGGCCAGCCTCGGTGACGAGGTGGCGAAAAATTCCCTCGGCGAGCGGAGAACGGCATATATTGCCCATGCAAACGAAGAGGATACTGATAGGCGTCATCGGTAGACCTGTCGGACAAGAGGAGCATGGCATGAAATGGGAAAGACTGGAACGGGCAGCGGTCGAGGCGGAACTGGCGGGCCTTGCCGGCTGGGCGCTCAATGACGCGGCCTCCTCGATCTCCAAGACATTCAAGTTTTCGAATTTCATCGAGGCCTTCGGCTTCATGACGGAGGCAGCGATCACGGCCGAGAAGCTCAACCATCATCCCGAATGGTTCAACGTCTATTCCAGGGTCGATGTGACGTTGAACACGCATGATGCCGGCGGGCTGACGGAGCTGGATTTCAAGCTCGCCAAGGCGATGGAGAAGGCGGCAGCGCGACGTCCGCGCTGAAGGCGAGGTCGATTGAAAGGGGCCGATTGAAAGGGGTCGATTGAAAGCCTGGGCGCCATCACCATATGTTGGCAGGGACGAAAGGAAGTCAGGGATGGACGAGGTCAAATTCGGGGAAATCCTGCTGCCGGGCGACGAAGACACCCAGAGCCGGCGGGAGAAGACGGTGCGGCAGAAGTTCTGGCCGACCTTCCGCCGGGCCGTGCGGCAGATCCCGTTCTCGCGCGATGTCGTCGCCGGCTTCTACTGCGCGCTCGATCCACAAACGCCGACCAAGGTGCGCGGTGTGCTGCTCGCAGCACTCGCCTATTTCGTCATGCCGGTCGACATGATCCCGGATATTTTCGCCGTCATCGGCTTTTCTGACGACGTCGCCGTGCTTTCCGCCGCCTTCGCCATGGTGCGCGGCCATATCCGGCCAGGGCATTACGACGCGGCGGACCGCGTCCTCGCCGACCCACCCGCGGATACGATGAAAACCATTTGAAGGGCCGGCGCGCTTCAGCCGAGTTCCTGCTCCAGCACCTTGCGGAGTTTGCCGAAGGCAAGCCGGATACGCGATTTCACCGTGCCGAGCGGCAGCCCAGTCGATTCAGCGATCTCGGCGTGCGATTGGCCGAGAAAAAAGGCGGCACGCAGCATGTCGCGCTGTTCCTGCGGCAGTTGGCCAACCGCGGCACGGATCTTCGCGTCGCGATCGTCATTGACGATGATGTCTTCGGCGCCGATGTCGGCCGGCGGCTGCAGGGCCGGGTCCGTTTCGTCGAAAAGGCGGGCGTCGGCGCGGCGCTGCAGGTCGATCCGGCGGTTGCGGGCAATGCGAAAGAGCCAGGTCGAGAGTGAAGACCGCGTGGCGTCGTAGAGATAGGCCTTGTGCCAGAGCACGATCATGATCTCCTGAACCAGCTCCTCGGCCTCGCCTGATGTCATCTTCCGGCGCATCAGCCAGGCCTTCAGACGCGGGGCGAAATAGTCGAACAGGATGGAAAAGGCCTGCTGGTCGCGATCGTCTGCGACAGCCTTTGCGAGGGCAGCGAAACGCCGTCTTTCCTCGGCATCCATGTCGTCTCACGAGCCCCCTGCGGCGAAAATTTCGTCCCGGATTTCCAAAGTCTTAATGAGGTACAACGGATTTTTGAAAGGTCAAACTCTTGCCTGAATCTTTGTGTCTTAGATTCACCCGAACGGCCGGCCGGTGCCATCGGCGCACCGGCATCGCAGCCGATTTCAGCAAGGGGCAAAAGTCGTGGTCGAGCTGAAATGACACAGGCACATACAAATCGCAGCTGTTGTTGACCATTTGGTAACCTGAATTAAGTCAAAATAAAGCAGATCGTGATTAAGCGCCGCCCGCTCTGATCGCTTCGGGCCTTGAATCGCAAGAACCGGCAGGAATCCATGTTTGTAAAAAGTATCGTATCCGCCCTCGCACTCACCCTTGGTATGGCCGGAGTTGCGACAGCGCAGCAAGCCGCGCCGACCCGCATTCAGCAGTTTCAGGCATGGGGCGCCTATTCCTACAAGTCGGGCGCCAGCACCGTCTGCTACGTGCTGTCCGTGCCGACGGCAAAGCAGCCGGCAAGCGTCGACCACGGCGACAATTTCTTCATCGTCTCGCAGCGCCCCGGCCAGAACATCTCCTACGAGCCGCAGGCGATGATGGGCTATACGGTGAAGGAAAATTCGAAGATCAACGTCGTCATCGACAACAAGACCTTCGTGATGTTCACCAAAGACAAGGCCGGCTGGGTCGAGAACGCGGCTCAGGAGCCGGCCCTCGTCGCGGCGATGAAGACCGGTCATTCGATGACGGTCAATGCCGTCTCGCGCAAGGGCACCGGCACGTCCTACAGCTATTCGCTCTCGGGCATCTCGGCGGCGCTGAAGCAGATCGAAGGCTGCAAGTAAGCGCCTTTTTGGCCAACGGAATTTCAAGGGCCGGCCTTGCGCCGGCCCTTGCTGTTTTCCATCTCTAGATGTGAGCTTTCGGGAGGTTGTCCATTCAAAGCGGATTTAGGAGACTGGAGCTATCACACCTCGAGTCGGAAGGATCGCCGCGAATGAACATTCATAAGAATGCCCGACTGACGCCGTTGCGCCGGGAACAAATGGCGCTTGCTGTTATCGAAGGGCATCTGACCCAGGCTCAGGCAGCACAGGCCTATGGCGTCGCGGCCAAGATCGTCGCCCGTTGGGTCGAGCGTTTCAAGGCCGGTGGTCGAGAGGCGATGCTCGATCGTTCCTCCCGACCTCATGCCATGCCCCGGCAGACCAGTCAGGCGCTGGCGGAGCGCATCATCACGCTTCGCCGCCAGCGCCTGACTGGCAAGCACATCGCGATCGAAACCGGTGTATCTGCAGCGACGGTGAGCCGGGTTCTCAAGCGCGCAGGCCACTCCCGCCTCAAGGATATCGAGCCGGCCGAGCCTGTGCGTCGTTATGAACGCCAGGCTCCCGGCGAGATGATTCATATCGACATCAAGAAGCTCGGCCGGTTTCATGAGGTCGGCCACCGCATCACCGGCGATCGCACTCGCCAGAGTTCGCGCAGAGGCAAGAGTTGGGGCGCCGGTTGGGAATGCGTTCATGTGGCCATCGACGATGCCTCTCGCATCGCTTTCTCACAGATATTGCCGGACGAGACGAAAGAAAGCGCCGTGGCCTTCTTGAAGGCGGCATTGGCCTATTATGCCAGCCTCGGGATCGCGGTCGAGCGCGTCATGACCGACAATGGTCCCTGCTACACATCAAAGCCATTCGGCCAAGCTTGTCGCGACAACGGCCTCAAGCACGTTCGCACCAGACCATATACGCCTAAAACCAACGGAAAGGCCGAACGCTTCATCCAGACCGCCCTCAGAGAGTGGGCCTACGCCGTCGCCTATCCCAACTCGGACATGCGCGCCGCCGAACTGCCACGATGGCTTCATCGCTACAATTGGCACAGGCCTCACGGAAGTCTAAACTCAAAACCACCAATCACTAGGCTCGCTCTTACCCAGGACAACCTGTTGAGGCTCCACATCTAGAGCCTTTCCTGGTTAGATTGAAGCATTCTGTTGGCTCAAACGGAGTCGGATGGTCGACCGGCCGGCGCGCGTCGTAGCCCGGCTCTACGGCCAAGCCGGCCGGTCGATCAGCCGGCAAGACTGAAAAACGCCGGCCGCACTGACCGCTTCGCCATGGCGAAGCGGTGCGGCCGGTGGGCCGGGCATCTTTCCGCCAGGATCAGAGGCGATCGGCTCGGACGTACCTGGGGGTATGTTCATCGCCAATCGCCTCTGCCCTGACGAAAACCTGCTCCGGAAGAATGCTTCAATCTAACCAGGAAAGGCTCTATAGTGACGGGCCGGCAAAATGATGCTAAAGGCCGGGCCAACAGCGGACAGATCGCGATATCAGTCGCCGTTCCGCCATTCAATTTCTGCCAATGTGCCGTCATGCGCCTCACCTCTTCCGGCTTGTTCCTGAAGTCCGCGGGGGCTTGCGGGGCGGTTACGTGTTCGAATTCGGGATCTAAAGACCATGTCCGTCATGGATGCGATTGATGTCACCAAGCCGCAGGCGCCGAAGGCCTCTTCCGGCGCCGAAAAGCCTTCCCTGATCGGGCTGTCGCGCGAGGAAATGGCTGCGGCCCTCAGGGAAAAAGGCGTGGCCGAGAAGCAGATCAAGATGCGCGTCGCGCAGCTCTGGAACTGGATCTATGTGCGCGGCGTCTCCGATTTCGATCACATGACGAATGTTGCCAAGGATATGCGTGAAATGCTGAAGCAGCATTTCACCATCGCGCGTCCCGAGATCGTCGAGGAGCAGGTCTCCAACGATGGCACCCGCAAATGGCTGCTGCGCTTTCCCGCGCGCGGTGCCGGCCGGCCGGTCGAGATTGAAGCCGTCTATATCCCGGAAGAGGGCCGCGGCACGCTCTGCATTTCCAGCCAGGTCGGCTGCACGCTGACCTGTTCCTTCTGTCACACCGGCACACAGCGGCTGGTACGCAACCTGACGGCGGAGGAAATTCTGTCGCAGCTGTTGCTCGCCCGCGACCGGCTTGGCGACTTCCCGGATCGTGAAGCGCCGCAGGGCACGATCATGCCGGCCGAAGGCCGCAAGGTCAGCAATATCGTGATGATGGGCATGGGCGAGCCGCTCTATAATTTCGATGCCGTCAAGCAGGCCCTGCTGATCGCTACCGATGGCGACGGCCTGTCGCTGTCCAAACGTCGCGTGACGCTTTCCACCTCCGGCGTCGTGCCGGAAATCTTCCGCACCGGCGAGGAGATCGGCGTCATGCTGGCGATCTCCCTGCATGCGGTGCGCGACGACCTGCGCGACATCCTGGTGCCGATCAACAAGAAGTATCCGCTGAAGGAATTGATCGACGCCTGCAAGGCCTATCCCGGCCTTTCCAATGCGCGGCGCATCACCTTCGAATATGTGATGCTGAAGGACGTCAATGACAGCCTTGAAGACGCCAAGGGGCTGATCAAGCTCTTGAAGGGCGTGCCGGCGAAGATCAACCTCATTCCGTTCAATCCCTGGCCCGGCACCAACTACCAGTGTTCCGACTGGGAGCAGATCGAGAAGTTCGCCGATTTCATCAATTCGGCCGGTTACGCCTCGCCGATCCGCACGCCGCGCGGCCGCGATATTCTTGCTGCCTGCGGCCAGCTGAAATCGGAGTCCGAACGCATGCGCAAGACCGAGCGCCTGGCCTTCGAGGCGATGATGATCGCCAACCACGGCGCCGATGACTGATCAGCAAGTTTGATCCTCGCTACAATTCTCCTGCATTGATTTAAGCATGCGCTTTTCCTAATAGTGCCGCCAAAATCATTCAGGAGGACACCCATGCGCCCGATTCTGCTCGCTCTTGCCGCCACTTTGGCTCTTTCCCTGCCCGCCAGGGCCGATAACGTGACCGTTGCCGTGACGGCCATCGTCGAGCATCCGGCGCTGGATGCGGCCCGCAAGGGCGTTCTCGATGTGCTGACGGCCGCCGGCTACAAGGAAGGCGAGAGCCTGAAATTCGTGTTCGAATCGGCGCAGGGCAATCCGGCGACGGCAGCCCAGATCGCCCGCCAGTTCGCCGGCGACGAGCCGAACGTCATCGTGCCGATCTCAACGCCGTCCGCCCAGGCCGTGGTTTCGGCGACGCGCGACATTCCCGTCGTCTTCACCGCCGTCTCCGACCCGCTCGGCGCCCAGCTCGTCAAGAACATGGACAAGCCCGGCGGCAACGTCACCGGTCTTTCCGACATGTCGCCGGTCGGCGAGCACCTGGCGCTGATCAAGGAAATCGTGCCAAAGGTGAAGACAATCGGCTATCTCTACAATTCAGGTGAGGCGAATTCCGTTTCGCTGCTCGCCGTGCTGAAGGCCGAAGCCGAAAAGGTCGGTCTGACGGTTGTGGAATCGGCCGCCACCAAGTCGGCTGAGGTTCAGGGTGCTGCCCGCGCCCTCGTCGGCCGCGCCGATGCGATCTATGTTCCGACCGACAACACCATCATCTCGGCGCTCGAAGGCGCCGTCGCCGTTGCCGAAGAGAGCAAGCTGCCGCTCTTCACCGCCGATACGGATTCGGTTTCGCGCGGCTCGATCGCCGCCCTCGGCTTCAACTACTACGATGTCGGCAAGCAGACGGGCGAAATCGTCGTGCGTGTGCTGAAGGGCGAGAACCCCGGCGAAATCCCGGTCAAGACCGCCGCCGGCAGCGATCTCGTCGTCAACAAGGCGGCTGCTGCCAAAATGGGCGTCACCCTGCCCGAGAGCGTGCTTTCGCGCGCCAACAAAGTCGTCGAATAATCGGCCGTAGCTTCATTGACCTTTCACATTCAGCCGCTCCCGTTTGCACGGGGGCGGCTGTAGTATTACAAGGCTCCGGTTTCGCGACCGGCGGAACGGAAACAAAAGGGGCTGAAAGCCTTGAGCCAAATCGCATTCTGGGGGGCCGTCGAGCTCGGCCTGGTCTATTCCTTCGTCGCTCTCGGCGTCTATCTCGCCTTCCGCGTCCTCGATTTTCCCGACCTGACGGTCGACGGTTCCTTTCCGCTGGGTGCAGCGGTGACGGCCGTGCTGATCATTGCCGGCGTCAATGCCTGGCTCGCTGCCTCGGTTGCCATGGCGGCCGGTGCCGCCGCCGGCATGGTGACGGCCCTGCTCAACGTGCGCTTCAAGATCCTCAACCTGCTCGCCTCGATCCTGACGATGATCGCGCTGTTCTCCGTCAATTTGAGGGTGATGGGCAAACCAAATGTCGCCCTTATCAATGCCGATACGATGATCAGCCCGTTCTTCGGCCATGGCCTGCGCGATTTCTACGTGCGGCCGCTCTTCGTCGGCGTTCTCGTCATCGTCGCGCTCGTCCTGGTCTGGCGCTTTTTGGAAAGCGATGCCGGGCTTGCCATGCGCGCGACCGGCGCCAATGCGCGCATGGCCCGCGCCCAGGGCGTCGATACCAGCCGGCAGATCTATCTTGGAATGGCGATCTCGAATGCGCTGGTGGCCTTGGGCGGTGCGCTGTTTGCCCAGACCAACGGCTTTGCCGACGTCACCTCGGGTGTCGGCACGATCGTCGTCGGACTTGCGGCGGTCATCATCGGCGAGACATTGCTCGGGCGCCGCGGCCTGCTGATTGCGCTCATCGGCTGCGTGCTCGGCTCGATCCTTTATCGCATCGCCATCCAACTAGCGCTGTCGAGCGACGTTATCGGCCTGCAGGCCTCCGACCTTAATTTCGTGACGGCGGTGCTGGTCACCGTGGCGCTCATCCTTCCCCGCCTTCGTAGAGGTGCCGCATCGTGATCAGCGTCAAGGATATCAAGGTCGTTTTCGGACGCGGCACGCCGCTGCAGAAGCAGGCGCTGAACGGCGTCAGCCTGACCATCGAGCAGGGCTCCTTCGTCACCGTCATCGGCTCGAACGGCGCCGGCAAATCGACACTGCTCGGCGTGCTCGCCGGCGACGTCCTGCCGAGCGAGGGGCAGGTGCTGATCGGCAAGAATGATGTAACGCGCAAGTCGACCGCGGCACGCGCCGGTCTCGTGGCGCGCGTCTTCCAGGATCCGCTGACGGGAAGCTGCGGCTCATTGTCGATCGAGGAGAACCTCGCTCTGGCGGCCCGCCGCGGCGAGAAGCGCGGGCTTGTGCCGGCACTCGGCGGCAAGAGGCGCGATTATTTCAAAGAGCGGATCGCCGAACTCAATCTCGGGCTGGAGAACCGGCTGAAGGACCGCATGGATCTGCTCTCCGGTGGGCAGCGGCAGGCCGTTTCGCTCGTCATGGCGACACTTGCCGGTTCCGAAGTGCTGCTGCTCGACGAACATACGGCCGCGCTCGATCCCGGGATGGCCGAGTTCGTGATGAACCTCACGCAGAAGATCGTTGCCGAGCGCAAGCTGACGACGATGATGGTGACGCATTCCATGCGCCAGGCGCTGGATTACGGCCATCGCACGATCATGCTGCATGGCGGCGAGATCGTTCTCGACGTGGCGGGCGACAACCGAAAGAACCTGCAGGTCGAGGATCTGATCGCCATGTTCCGCAAGATGCGCGGCCAGACGCTCGACGACGATGCTTTGCTGATTGGCTGAACCCGACAGTGGGCTGAGTGGCTATGCCGACAGCGGGCTGATCGGCCAGCGCCGACCGCGATTATTTCGCCTGGGTGAGCAGGATCTTGGCGGCGAAGATCGAGAAGACGCCGGCAAAGGTATAATCCATGCCGCGCAGCACCCTTCTGTTGTTCTGCAGCCAGGAAGCCAGCCAGTCGGCGGCAAAGACGACGGCGGCATTAACCGGCATGCCGATCAGGATGAAGCAAAGCCCGAGGAAAAGCAGCTTCTGCGTGACGGCCGGGTCGCCGGCACTGACGAATTGCGGCAGGAAGGTCATGAAGAAGATGATGACCTTGGGGTTCAAGAGATTGACCCAGAAGCCCGACGAGATGTTGGAAAGGGCGGTGCCCCTCTTATCCTCGACCTTGGCGACAGTGAGCTTCGAGCCGAAACGGATCGCCTGGACGGCGAGCCAGAACAGGTAGGCGGCGCCGCCGGTTTTCAGGATCAAGAAGGCGGTCGGCGAGGCGGTGATCAGCGCCGAAATGCCGAACGCGACCAGCATGGTGTGAACGACGATGCCGAGGCTGGTGCCGACGACGACGAAGAGAGCCGCCTTCTTGCCCTGGGCCAGCGAACGGCTGATCGACAGGGTCATGTCCGGCCCCGGGGTTGCCGCAAGCAGCAGCGTAGCGGCGGCGAAAGCCAGAAGGGTCGGCAGGCTGGGCAGGAAATCCATGGGCGTACTCTGAAAGCCGGGAAGATCCGACGATTTCTTACCCGGCCTTCAGAAAAATTACCAATCAAACCTTGTCATGCGCGTCGCACTAAACTTGATTCATGCAAAGCGCGTTCGCTGCTTGGTTCATGCATGTCATTATCCCGGGCGACTGAGCGCCGATCATTTCTGCTCCAGGAAGGCCTTGAACTTGTCGGCATAGTCCTTGTGCCAGCGCGACAGCGGCGGCCGGTTCTCGATGATGTCGCCCATTGCCCAGGCCATGCGGCGTTCGTCGACTGAACGCGCAACGTCATTGTCTGGGCAGAGGATATAGAAATCGCCGCGTTCGAGGCTTTCCACCATGAATTCAACCGTCTGCTCCGGCGTCCAGGCGCCGGCGGGCTTTTCCGCCCGGTCGCCCTTGGTAAGGCCGGTGAAGACGAAGCCGGGGATCAGCAGATGGGCGGAGATCTTTCCGCCTTCGATGTTGCGGAGTTCGTGCTGGAGCGCCTCGGTAAACACCTTCACGCCCGATTTCGAGATATTGTAGGCCGGATTGCCGGGCGGCGTGGTGATGCCTTGTTTCGAGCCGGTGTTGATGATGAGGCCTGGCTCGCCATGCGACAGCATCTTAGGGCCGAAGGTGCGTGTGCCGTTGATGACGCCCATCAGGTTGACGGCAAAGATGTGGTCCCAGTTCGCCTGCGGGCTGAAGATCGAGGTTTCCGGGCCGATGCCGGCATTGTTCATCAGCACGTGCACGCGGCCGAAACGCTGGAGCACCGCGCGCTCCAGCGCCTCCAGGGAGTCCCGGCTGGCGACGTCGGTCTCGACCGCCATGACATCTTCTTCGCCGGCAATGGCCTTGAGTTCGTCGGCGGCTGTTGCCAGCCGATCGCCGCCGAGATCGGCGATGACGATGCTCATGCCTTGGCCGGCGAAATATTTCGCCGCGGCCAGGCCGATGCCGGACGCGCCGCCGGTGACGACCGCAACATTAGATTTCTTGAAAATCTCTTGAATATTCGTCACGGGCAGCCTCTCCTCGAGCATTGTTCGGACGATGGCGAATATGGGCTCCGCTTTCGCGCTGTCAAACTCTATCGCGCCGGTGGCTTCGCACTTGCCCTTGCGTCACGCGTCAATCTCGCTAAAAGTGCCGCGACACCGGGTTTTCGCCGGCCTTTATGCAACGGACCTCATCATCATGGCATCATACAAAGACGTGAAGAAAGTCGTGCTCGCTTATTCCGGCGGTCTCGACACCTCGATCATCCTGAAGTGGCTGCAGACCGAACTCGGCGCCGAAGTTGTCACTTTCACTGCCGATCTAGGCCAGGGCGAAGAGCTGGAGCCGGCGCGCAAGAAGGCCGAGATGCTCGGCATCAAGGAGATCTACATCGAGGACGTGCGCGAGGAGTTCGTGCGCGATTTTGTCTTCCCGATGTTCCGCGCCAATGCCGTTTACGAAGGCGTCTATCTGCTTGGCACTTCGATCGCCCGGCCGCTGATTTCCAAGCATCTGATCGATATCGCCCGCAAGACCGGCGCCGATGCGATCGCCCACGGCGCGACCGGCAAGGGCAACGACCAGGTTCGTTTCGAGCTGTCCGCCTATGCTTTGAACCCCGACATCAAGATCATCGCGCCGTGGCGCGACTGGGCTTTCAAGAGCCGCACGGAACTGCTGGCCTTCGCCGAACAGCATCAGATCCCGGTCGCCAAGGACAAGAAGGGCGAAGCGCCGTTCTCCGTCGACGCCAACCTGCTGCACTCCTCCTCCGAGGGCAAGGTTCTGGAAGACCCCGCGCAGGAGGCTCCCGAGTATGTGCATATGCGCACGATCTCGCCCGAGGCGGCACCCGATAAGGCAACGGTGATCAAGGTCGGCTTCCGCAAGGGCGACGCCGTCTCGATCAACGGCGTCGAGATGTCGCCGGCGACGCTGCTGGCCACCCTCAATACCTATGGCCGCGACAATGGCATCGGCCGTCTCGACCTCGTCGAGAACCGCTTCGTCGGCATGAAGTCGCGCGGCGTCTACGAAACGCCAGGCGGCACGATTCTGCTTTCGGCGCATCGCGCCATCGAGTCGATCACGCTGGACCGGGGTGCGGCCCATCTCAAGGACGAGATCATGCCGCGCTACGCCGAGCTGATCTATTACGGTTTCTGGTTCTCGCCGGAGCGCGAGATGCTGCAGGCGCTGATCGACAAGAGCCAGGAGCATGTCGAAGGTGAAGTGACGCTGAAGCTCTACAAGGGCAATGTCATGGTCATCGGCCGCGAAAGCGAAAAGTCGCTCTATTCCGACAAGCTCGTCACTTTCGAGGACGACCAGGGCGCCTACGATCAGAAGGACGCGGCCGGCTTCATCAAGCTCAATGCGTTGCGCCTGCGAACGCTCGGCAAGCGCAATCTCGCGAAGTAATCACCGGTTCGCTTTCGAACCGGATATGCGCCCGCCGGCTTTGCCGCGCGGGCGTTTTCGTGGACGCAGCGGCAATCGATCTCAAAACGTCTGAGTTCACCGGATGCCTCGCGTGGGGATAATTGAACAAAATCGTGTCGACGCCTTTATCTGCCTTGAAGGGCTACAAAGGCCGGAACCATGGATGTCAGGCAGACAATCGACGCGTTCGAACAATGGTTCCGAACGTTTGTCTTGAGCGAATGGACGCTCTACCAATTCGGGATTGTCGCCGTCGGTTACGTCGCAGCGTCGTTTCTGGCATCACGCACTGAACCCGCGTTGGAAGCGAAAGCCAGGCGCATCAAAGGCAATCCGGACCTCTTGCGCGTCATAATCGCTTTCATGCGGCGCTTGAAGTGGCTCTTTCTTGCGGTATGGCTGTGGCTTGCAAACATCGCTCTCACTCAAAACACCTGGCCGTCGCAACGGTGGCTCGTCTCGACTGCCCTGACGCTGACGGCGGCGTGGTTCATCATCTCCGTACTGACCAAGATTATCCATAATCCCACCTTGTCGCGTACGGTCGCAATCGTCAGTTGGAGTTACGTCGCGTTGTACGCGCTCCGGCTTGACGGTCCAGTGCTCTCCGCGCTCGATAGCCTAGCCGTCAATCTGGGGGCTGTGCGTCTTTCACTCCTTCTTGTGCTGAAAGCGGTCGTCTTGGCCGTCGCGCTCATCTGGGTAGCGGTTCTCGTCGGCAATGTCCTGTCCCGTTGGGTGCAGAGGTCGGGCGATCTTTCGCCATCGATCAAGGTCCTGATCAGCAAGTTCATAAAAATCGGCTTGATCATGATCGCCGGCGCAATTGCCTTGTCAGCGACCGGCATCGACCTTACCGCATTGACCGTTTTTTCCGGCGCAGTCGGCGTCGGAATAGGCTTCGGCCTTCAGAAAGTCGTATCGAACTTCATCTCGGGGATCATCATCCTGCTCGATAAATCCATCAAGCCTGGCGACACGATCACGCTCGGCGATACTTTCGGTTCGATCCGCGATTTGCGCTCGCGGTTCGTCTCGGTCATCACCCGTGACGGCAAAGAATACCTGATCCCCAACGAAGACTTCATTTCCCAACAGGTCGTCAACTGGTCGTTCTCCAGTGACTACGTCAGGATCGATGTCGACTTCGGCACGGCTTATGACAGCGATCCCCATGAAGTCGCCAGAATCGCAATCGCGACTGCCTCTACGGTGGATCGCGTCGCCAACGATTACAGGGCGCCGGTATGCTGGCTTACCTGCTTTGGCGCTTCGTCGCTTGATTTCCGGCTCCGCTTCTGGATCTCCGATCCCGCAAATGGTCTGACGAATGTCAGGGGCCAGGTTTTGATGGCGCTTTGGGACGCGTTCAAGGAAGCCGGCGTGTCGATCCCGTTCCCGCATCGGGAAATCATCATGAGGACGCCTGTCGAGATCAAGCAGTCGCGCCAGGACTAAGCGGGGATTGAGCCCGCCGGCAAATGCCGGGCCGGGCAGGTCCTTTTATTGCTGCATTGACTAGGCGACGGCTGCTTCGAGATAGAGCCTGACGTCACGGCGACGCGGTCCCCAGCTCTCGGCCGAGAGCGGCAGGCCGACGAAGTCGGCAATATCAGGGGCGGCCTTGGCGGGATCAAGCCGTATTTCTTCATCTTGATCGGTGACGGCAAAGCCGTCTTCCGTCTGATCGAGACAGGTTACCGCCAGCCCGGCTTTGACCGCAATACCGCCGCGATCCGACGTCAGATCATCTGCGATGGCCTTGCGGAGCGTAAAGAGATCGAGCGGGGCGAGCCTCAGGCTACCTTGCCATTCGTTCGGCGCGTTGGTGGGGTCGACGACATTGACGCCGGGGAGCGTTGGAACCTCCCCCTTGAGCGGCCCTGCACCGTGGCGGGTGGTGTAGCAGCGCGTCGCATACACCGCGCCCAACTCTGTGACACCGGCTTCGGCGGCGATCGCGAGTATATTTGTTAGCCCAGTATTCGAACGCGTGACGTGAGGAAATACGCCACGGTTCTGATCGAGGCATAGGCCTTGTGCCGCCTCGAAGATGACGGATGCGCGTTCGCACAGCCGTCGGTCGGGCCAGAGGGTGACGTGGTCGAGATAGGCGGCGCAATCCGCCTCGAAGCCGGCGATGGTGATTTCGTCAGCCAATACGGCAGCCAGTTCTTCGGGTAAGGCGGTGATGCCGAGCGCGGCGAGCCGTCCAGGCACCCAGCTGTCGCGGATCGAAACAAGACGGGCGTGCAGATCGGGGCGGAACAGATCCTTTGTCGAAAGGGCGAATTCGGGCTGCAGGTTGCGCTCGATCGTCTCGCCGAAGCCGAGGCCGCAGCTTCCGTGGCGGGCAGTGCCCCGCGCCAGTTCCACGGCCTGGTTAATCAGGACGTCGAAAGGCGTGGTGATCAGGGCGCGCGGGTCGCTGCTGATCTGAGGCTTCGCACCCCGCTCATTGAGGGCGGACAACTCGTCGAGAAACAGCATCGGGTGAGCGACGAAGAAGCGGCTGAAATGCGTGGCGGCCCCGGCAAAGCTGCCCGAGCCGATATGGTGGAAGACATGGCGGCGGCCGGCGGGATCGACCACGGTGTGGCCGGCCTGAGCACCGCCATTGCTGCGAACCACCACGGCCCCCGGCGTGGCTGCGGCAAGGCGGTCGACCATCAGCCCCTTGCCTTCGTCGCCATAAAGCGCGCCGATCACGGCCTGTGCTTGGATACTCATTATTCTGCTCCTCAATGGCCCCGGAGCGTCGCGCCGGGGCAGTTAGAGTACCTGGCTTAGAAGAACGGCAGCAGGCGCCGGCTTGGGCGTTCGCCGATGGCCTTGGCGACCACTGCCGCCGCCGCGTCCGGCCAGCTGGCGGCCACATCGGCGGCCTCGCGGCCTTCGGTAATTTCGATGATGGAAACCACCAATTCGGCAATGCGCCTGTGATCATCGAGTACGAAGGTGCGGCCGGGCAGCAAGGGTTGCCAGCTCTGCAGCACGCGGCCGAGCCGCGTGGCCGCATAGCCTTCACGGATGACGATGTGGAAGACTTCATAGGATCTCTGCGCCATCGCAAGACATTCTTGTGCGCTCAGGCCGCGCGGCGGTTCGACGCCGAAGATGCGAGCGATCTGGTCGGCGGCCAGGCCGTTGTGAACCGGCTCGTCACCGATGGTGAAGAGATAACCCTTGCGGCCGCGTCTTTCGAAGGCATCGGTCGAGGTTTTGAGGGCTGCCAGGAGGTGAGCGGCGCTATAGCTTTCGCCGTCATTGCCACCGCCATTGCCCCCTAGCCACAAGGCGCGGATCTGGCTGGCAAGCGAGATGTCAGCCTCGAACTGGGTGGCCTGCAGCGGTGCCGCATCGGTGAACGCGTCTCCGACCGCTGCCACCATAATGTGCGGATCGGATACCGGCCGGCGATCGTAGATCTCCGATGTCAGGGTAATGAGCCCGCCGCGCATCAGCTCGTGGGCGATCATGCCCATCGATCCGGTCACATCAGCGGCCAGAATAATCGGAGTCGATTGCGGGTTGTAGGCGCTGTCGCGACTCTCTCGAGTGGAAAAGCGCGCCGGATCGAACCGCGGATTGATGCCGGTGGCGCCGAATACTTCGGCTCGACTGCGGCAATCCACATGGCGTGCGTTATAGGCCGCCCAGTCGGCCGTGCTGAAACGTCCCATCCCCATGACATACTTCCTTTGCTGTTGCTTGGTGGGCGGGCGCGGCTCTTTGTCCGCTGTCCCGTTACTCCCTATATAGAATTGCAATTTGCATTTTGCAAGTTGCTATTTGCAAATTGTCATTCTTTCGATTGGCCGCTATGAGGGCTAAGAGGACGGCAGGAACATAGAGATGGCAGAGGCTGAATTCGCACGACCGATCGTGACGGTCGACATCGTCTTGCTGACGCTTCACGAGGGAAAGCTATGCGTGGCGTTGCTTCAGCGTCCTGCCGAGCCGTTTGCCGGCGTTCCGGCGCTGATCGGCGGCTATGTGCACACAGACGAGGACGCCGACGCCGAGGCGGCGGTCCGGCGCATCCTCAATTCCAAGGCCGGGCTCGAGGGCATATTCTTCGAGCAGCTCCGGACCTTCGCATCGGCGCGACGAGATCCTCGCGACTGGTCGGTGTCGATCGCGTATTTTGCGCTGGTCCCGCGGGGAGCTTTGGAAGGCAGCGCCAGTCTGCTGGAGTTGCGGCCAGTCGAAGCCGCTGGCAAGCTGCCCTTCGACCACAATGAAATCGTGGATGCCGCGTTGGCGCGGCTGCGCGGCAAGGGCGCCTATTCGACCATTCCGGCGAGGCTGCTTCCCGTCGTCTTTACGATGTCGGAACTGCAGGCGATTTATGAAACGGTGATGGGCGAACGGTTGGACCCAAGTGCCTTTCGCCGCAAGATCAACGATCTGGATCTGCTCGAAGTCGTCGAGGGCGAAAAGCGACAGACCGATCGGGCCCGGCGACCGACGACGCTCTACCGCCTGAAAACACCGGTTGCCGTGTTTGACCGAAGAATTTGAACGGATCAGTCGGCCCAACTCGCCGAAGGGCGATGGGCTGAATGTCGCCCTACGCCCAGCAGGTCACTCATGCGCAAGCGATATCTTTCCCGATGCAAATTGGCGGTCGTAGAAAATCCTCACTGACAGAACAACGCCGGCGATCAGGACAACCACCCCAGCGACTTCGATCGGGGTTGGCCAACGAGCATGCACGACAAGTCCCCCGATGACACCGAAGGCTGTTTCCGAAACGATCAATTGCGCAGCCAAGGCAACGGGCAGGCTTCGTGATGCAATGTTCCAGGCCCAGACGCCGCCTACCGTTGCCAGCAGCGCGAAAGATGCACCCCAAACATATAAATTGCCGGCGGCGCTCCAGCCGAATCCCGATGCTGGGAGCTGGAACAGATCCATCGCGGCGCCGACCGGATAGAAGGCCAGCATCAAGACGCCACCGCCGGTCAATATCAGGGCCGACCACACACCGGAGGGCACTTCCGGTCGGGCGGCGAGGGCAGCCTGATTGGCGAGAGCGAACCAGACCCAAAGTCCCACGGCAGCGAGCGCCAGTGGCACGCTCACCCACAAGGATCTGACGGAATTCAATCCTTCAGCCGTGAATGCCGTGCCATTGACGAGAACAAGGCCGACCAGCACCAGCGCCAAAGGCATCATAAGGGAGCGCCACGGCAATGATCCCTCACGCTGATTGCCAATGACCATCAATACGATCGGCACCAGACCGAGAAAGGCCGGAGCGATGACGGGGCCGGCAAAGACGGCCGCTCCCGTGACCGTCAGGAAGTAACCGACATATCCGACGAAGGCGAGCCAGATGGCCTGCAGACAGTTCCGCAGCGTAAGATGGCGCGTTGCACCTTTCTGCGAAAACAGAATGTAAAGCCCGACGAGAGCCGAGACGACATGACGGACGAGCGCAAAATCAAAGGTGGAATAGTCACCGATGATGAAGGGCACAACAAAGTTGAGCGAAAACGCGAAAGCCGCAAAGAGAGCGGCCGACACGCCGACATAGAAGAGTCTGTCCACAATGTTCACCCTTTTGAAGTTGCGTCACTGTACCTTTGATCTTCGTGAGGCCCGGCAGCTTTGATTGGCAATCGGGCGGGACACTTGATCGAATGGGTGAAAATTTACCGGCCACAGGCATGGGCTGGTACCCAGTGAAAGTGAGAGCCACCCTCTCGATGCGCTTGGGATCGGCAGACTATCTGCGTCGTCGGGGCCCGAGGCGAATGGCCAAACCGCCTATCCAGCAGAACCGATTTCTCCTATCCTGAACATCGAGGCTTCTAACCGTCGGGGCATTATGGATCGGCTTGATGCAATGCGGGTTCTGCTTGCGGTGGTTGATGCCGGGAGCTTGTCGGCAGGTAGCCGTAAGCTGAACTCACCGTTGCCGAGCGTCAGCCGTAAGGTCGCCGATCTGGAGCGATACCTCGGCACCAACCTCATCATCCGAACGAGCCGCAACCTGCAGCTCACGGATGCCGGTCGCGATTATGTCGAGGCGGCGCGCAAGATTATCGCCGATCTGGAGGAGGTCGAACGCAGGGCGTCGGGCGAATATCAGATGCCGCGGGGACTGCTGACCATCACGATGCCGATCGAGTTCGGCCACCGCTATGTTCTGCCGATCGCACTCGACTTCATGAACAAGCATCCAGAGGTGACGCTGAATGTTCTTTCGCTCGACCGCTCCGTTCATCTGGTCAATGAGCAGGTCGATGTCGCCATTCGACTTGGTGAGTTGGTCGACAGTTCGCTTTACGCCGTGAAGGCCGGCGAGTTCCGTCTGCTGACCTGCGCCAGCCCGGCCTATCTGGAACGGCATGGCATTCCCCAACATCCCACCGAGCTTGCCGATCACGATGGCATCATGTTCCACAAGCGGTCGTTCTTTTGGAGTTTCGAGATCGGCGGAAAGTCCGTGGAGGTGTTGCCACGGAGCAGGATCGAGGTGAACACGGCGGCCAATTGCGTTGACGCCGCGCTGAATGGGGTCGGGATCGCCCGCCTGTTCGACTACCAAGTTCCGGAGGAGGTGTCCTCGGGCGCGCTCGTGCAGATCTTGAAGGACTATGACGGCGAGCCCAAGCCGATCCACATCGTCTATTCGCGTCAGGGCTTGCTTGCACTCAAGGTGCGCGCCTTCATCGATTGGGCGCTCCCCCGGCTTCGCGCGGCCTGCGGCAGCTATGGCGATGCGCCGTCACCGAAATGAAGCGTCCACTTCTTTGACTACGGCCGCGGGAAGCGTGGCCATTGTCATATTGATGGTTGCTCTTAGAGCATGATGCTGAAAAGTGTGAGCGGTTTTCGGACGACATCATGCTCTAGAGCGTATCTGGATTTAGTTGAATCGGAAGGGATTCCGTTTTTGGCTGTTTTGTGATTCAAGATGCTGGCTGGAGTGGAGGCCAGCATCGGATGACTCGACCTCTTTCAAATGATCTTCGCAAGCGTGTTGTTGATGCAATCGAAGCCGGCGAGAGCTGCCGGTCGGTGGCGGTGCGGTTCGGTATTGCCGTGTCTTCAGCGGTGAAGTGGTCTCAGCGCTACCGTTCGAGCGGATCTGTCGCGCCTGGGAAGATGGGCGGCCACCGCAAGCGGGTTCTTGAGCCGTACCGAGCGTTTATCGCCGAGCGGATCAACCAGACGCCGCATGTGTCACTGAACAGGTTGAAGGAAGAACTGGCCGCGCGAGGGGTGAAGGTATCCCACGACACCGTATGGCAGTTTCTGCGGCGCGAGGGACTACGGTTCAAAAAAAACACTGTTCGCCCTTGAGCAGGCGCGCGCTGACGTCGCGCGACGGCGACAGCGCTGGCGATCCTGGCAGGCTGGCCTTGATCCAAGCCGGCTGGTCTTCATCGATGAAACCTGGATCAAGACCAACATGGCGCCGCTTCGAGGCTGGGGGCCGAAGGGCAAACGGCTGCGCAGCTTCGCCCCGCACGGACATTGGCGCACCCTGACTTTCCTCGGCGCGTTGCGCTGCGATCGGCTCACCGCGCCTTGTGTCTTCGATGGACCGATCAACGGTGAGTGCTTTCGTGCTTATGTCGAACAGCAACTCGTACCGGTGCTCAAACCCGGCGATATCGTCGTGATGGATAATCTCGGCTCCCACAAGTCGGTCGCCATCCGTCAGATGATCCGCAACGCTGGTGCTCGGCTCTGGTACCTGCCGCCATACTCCCCCGACCTTAACCCGATCGAACAGGCTTTCGCCAAAATCAAGCACTGGATGCGCCTGGCTCAGAAGCGAACCATCGATGACACCTGGCGCCACATCGGACACCTCGTCACAACCATCGAGCCCAGCGAATGCAGCAACTACTTCGCCAATGCCGGATATGCTTCCGTGAAAACCTGAAACGCTCTAACTCTTTAGTTCTAGACGTCACGGATGACGCGATCGACCTGAGCCTGAAGGCGAGGACCGATCAGCAGGATGGTGGGAATGACGATAAGATAGGCAATGCTCCAAGAGCGGAGCCACGTCAGGACGAACCCCTTCGAGAAGCCCAGATTGAGCGCGAGCAGCGTGAAAGAGATCAGGCCTGTCGTTACGACACCCATCGACAGAGCGAAGACGATCTTGCGTTTAAAATGCGTGTTCATGTCGGTCTCCCGGACGTATGTGAAAGCGGGATCGCTTCAGCGGTCGCGATTTCGGTTGATGCCCTGAAGATCGCGCAACTCCGGCGCCGGCGGTAGCGAGAGAAAACGAGAGGCTCACTCTCGCTTCTGCTCACTACCGGACCGGTCTTGCGAAGCTCATCTTCCCTGTCATCGCAGTCCAAGGCCCATTGATCCTGGGCGCGCAAGTCGGCCGCTGCAATCTCGCGGGCTGAAATCCACAAGGAGTATCGAATGTCGACAGTCATCTACACAGGCAAAACCAGCACCACCGGCGGTCGCGACGGCGCGTCGCGCAGTTCCGATGGACGTCTCGACGTGACATTGTCCCCTCCCGGTTCTTCGGGCGCGGGCACCAATCCCGAGCAGCTCTTCGCTGCGGGCTGGTCCGCCTGTTTTCTCGGCGCGATCGGAAGAGCCGCCGCGGAGCGTCGGCTTCGCGTGCCCGCCGACGCTGTTATCAATACCGAAATCGACTTGGTCTCGAATGACGACGGCTATGTGCTCCAGGCGCGGCTGAATGCGAAGCTGCCGGGCATCGACCCGGATCTCGCCAAGTCCCTGGTCGAGCGTGCTCACCAGCTCTGCCCTTATTCCAAGGCCACCAGCGGCAACATCGCCGTCGAGCTCAACGTCGCCTGACCGGTTTTCGATCAAGCCCTTCCAACCCGATATCGCGCCGGCGCACCGAGAAGATGTGGGCCAGAACCGGCGCGAACACCAGAGGATATTATCATGACCACGATCACAAGAACGCTCGCAACAGCAGCTTTGCTGCTGGCCGCCGTCACACCCATCCAGGCGCAAACGGCTACGCAGTTCCTTCCCATCAAGAACGAGCCCGCACCCAAACTCGTCGTAGATCAGCCGCTTGCGGGACCGCTCGCCAGCCGCGCGGTGGCCATCATTCCCTATCGAACCGAGAATTTCCGCATCCTGCCAATCTTTGGCGCCAGCGCCAGCGACGTCTCGCCGAGGGCCGGTCACCTTCATGTCAGCATTGACGACCTGCCTTGGCGGTGGGCCGATGCGGGCGGCACCGGCGCAATAGTAGTTACCGCCCTGCCGCCAGGTGAGCACAAGGTGCTCATCGAAATGGCCACGCCGGAACATGAAGTGCTGGGCGGAAAGGTCGTGAAGTTTGCCGTACCGGCAATCGACAGCACGCAACACTAAAGCACGTCGCGATCTTTCAGTTTCGCTACCCGCGCTTTAGGTCTTTATTTTCTCGCATGTCGTTATCGCAAAACCGCTGGGTACCTTTGCGCGACATGCTTTAGAGGCCAATTCGGTGGTGGCTACTTGAGCCGGAAGCCGTTGCCATGCCCTTGACGGATGCCGGGGATGACTTACTCTGCCTCAAGCACCCTCGGAGCATTCCATGACGCAGTCCCTGCTGTTCGGCGCCTTCCTGGCGGCGCTTTTCTACGTGCTCATCCCCGGACCCGCCTTCCTGCAGCTGCTCGGCATCGGCGCCGGGCAGGGGCGTAAGGCCGGGGCCTTCTTCATGATGGGGCACCTGGTTGGGGATCTGATCTGGTCGTCGCTGGCGCTGATCGCGATCGTCGGCGCGAAGACGATCGGGACTTTCGTCTTCGATCTGCTCGGCCTCGCCTGCGGTTTCTATCTTGCCTGGATCGGCTGGAGCGCGGTCAATGCCAGGCCGAAAGCGGAGGGGCAGCCGCTTGTCATGGTCGAGCGGCCGTTTCGCCGCGGCCTGATCTTCGGCGTCACCAATCCGAAGGGTTATCCGGTGGCGCTCGCCACATTCACCGCGCTGGTCGCCGGCTCCGCCGGCGCGCTCCATTTCGAGGCGTTGCCGGTGCTTCTCGGCGTGTCCTTCGTCGGTTTCGTGACGGCCGACATCATCCTGATCGGCATTATCGGCGCCGGCGTGGTGCGGCGCTTCTATCGCGCCCACGAACGGCTGATCGTGCGCTGCTCCGGCGTCCTCTTCATGGGCTTTGCCGCCCAGGCGCTATGGCACGCGACGCCCGGCCTCATCGGCTGGCGCAAGGCCTGATTCAGCCATCCAGGAAATTGACGATCGATTTCAGCGTCTGAACTTCGTTGGGATCGCCGATCGACATGGCGACCTGCAGCTGGTTTTTGTAATAATCGAGGAAATTGAAGCTGGTGCCGTCGGTGACACTGGAGAGGTCGAGGATGTTGCCGAGCGGATCGATCGCGTGCATCGGCAATGGCTCGGAGATCGCGGCATAGGTGTTCTGATCGATCAGACCGCTGTCGAAGCTTTGGCGCGCGTAAGTGCGCAGCTCTCCGGGGCTGACCGCAGTAAAATCAGGCCCCTCGTCGGGATTGTCTTCGATCTGGAACGAGACGGGGGCCGGAGCTTTGGTCTCGATGTGAATATCGGCAGTCTTCGAATTTTTTGCGTTATTAGGGTTGTTTTTAAATAGCAAACTCTGAGAAGACCGCAGGGAAAAAATTTCCATGTCGCATGTCCCCTGGCAGGAAGATCGCCGGAAAACTAGCGCTTGTGCATGATTCGCGTCAATCGTTAACAATTGGTTAATTTGCGCGCGACGAAGCTTGTCCACCAATTTGGCTGACGTGCATCAGGTGGCCGCCGCAACATACCAATTCCATGGCGGCTCTCCTATATTGAACCATCCATTCGCATACCAAAAGGAATTCTCCCATGCCTTCTCCCCATGATTTCAATCCGGCGCTCACCAATTGGGACGGTCTCCACGGCCTGCCGCGTTTCAACGCCATCGACGATGGCGATTTTGCTGCCGCCTTCGACGCGGCGCTGGCCGTGCACGAAAGGGAAATCGACGAGATCGCCGGAAACAGCGATGCCCCGACCTTCGACAATACGGTCACGGCGCTGGAGATTGCCGGCGATGCGCTGTCGCGCGTCTCGGCGCTGTTCTGGAGCAAGGCTGGGGCGCATACCAACGATGTCATTCAGTCGCTGGAGCGCGAGATTTCGCCGAAGATGTCGCGCCACTATTCGAAGATCGGCATGAATGCCGCGCTGTTCGCCCGCATCGACACGCTCTGGGAGAACCGCGAGAGCCTCGGCCTGACGCTGGAACAGAAGCGGGTGCTGGAACGCCATTGGAAGGGCTTCGTCAAATCGGGCGCCAAGCTTGAGAAGGCCGAGCAGGAGAAGCTTGCCGCGATCGACGAAAGGCTTGCCGGCCTCGGGACGCAGTTCGGCCAGAACGTGCTCGCCGACGAGAACGCTTGGGCGCTGGTACTTTCCGACGGCGCCGAACTCGACGGATTGCCGGAATTCCTGCGCGATGCGATGGCGGCGGCGGCGCGCGAGCGCGGCGAGGAGGGCAATTATGCCGTGACGCTGTCACGTTCGGTCATCGAGCCGTTCCTCACCTTCTCGGAGCGTAGGGATTTGCGCGAGCAGGCCTTCAAGGCCTGGGTGGCGCGTGGCGCAAACGGCGGGGAAACGGACAACCGCAGCGTCATCAAGGAAACGCTGGCGCTGCGCCAGCAGGTGGCGAGCCTGCTCGGCTACGGCAATTTCGCCGAGCTGAAGCTCGACAATACGATGGCGAAGACGGCGGATGCGGTGAACGGCCTGCTGAAAGCGGTCTGGGCGCGGGCGGTGAAACGCGCCGGCGAGGAGGAGATCGACATTGCGACGCTGATCGCCGAGGAGGGCCGGAACCATGAGGTGATGCCCTGGGACTGGCGCCACTATGCCGAAAAGATCCGGACGCGGAAGTTCGATTTCTCCGAGGCCGAGCTCAAGCCCTACCTGCAGCTCGAAAAGATCATCGACGCCTGCTTCGATGTGGCCAATCGGCTGTTCGGCATCCGTGCGATCGAGATGAAAGGCGTGCCGGCCTATCATCCCGATGTCAGGGTTTTCGAAATCAGGGACCGTGACGACAGGCTGGTCGCCCTCTTCCTCGGCGATTACTTCGCCCGCAGCTCGAAACGATCAGGCGCCTGGATGAGCTCGCTGCAGTCGCAGCACAAGCTCGAACTGAAAAACGGCCGCCATGGCGAGTTGCCGATCATCTACAATGTCTGCAACTTCGCCAAACCGGCCGAGGGCAAGCCGGCGCTGCTGGCGCTCGACGACGCCCGCACATTGTTCCACGAATTCGGCCATGCGCTGCACGGCATGCTTTCCAACGTCACCTACCCCTCGGTGTCGGGCACCGGCGTCTCCCGCGATTTCGTCGAATTGCCCTCGCAGCTCTATGAGCATTGGCTGACGGTGCCCGCCATCCTCAAGGAATATGCCGTGCACTTCGAAACCGGCGAGCCGATGCCGCAGAAGCTGCTCGACAAGGTGCTGGCCGCCCGCACCTTCAACGCCGGCTTCAACACCGTCGAGTTCACCTCGTCGGCGCTTGTTGATATGGCCTTCCATACGCGCGAAGTGGTCGAAGACCCAATGGCGGTGCAGGCCGAGGTGCTGGCCGAGATCGGCATGCCGAAATCAATCGTCATGCGCCACGCGACACCGCACTTCCAGCATATCTTCTCCGGCGGCTATTCGGCAGGCTATTATTCCTACATGTGGTCCGAGGTGCTCGACGCCGATGCCTTCGCCGCCTTCGAGGAGACGGGGGACGCCTTCAATCGCGAGATGGCGCGCAAGCTGAAGGAAAATATCTATTCCGTCGGCGGCTCGGTCGATCCGGAGGACGCCTACAAGGCCTTCCGCGGCAAGCTGCCGAGCCCGGATGCGATGCTTGTCAAAAAGGGACTTTCGACCTTCGAGGAATTGACAGGCAGCGACGCCTAAGACAATTTGATGACAGACTGTGATGCGGCGGGGCGACGGCCTTGCCGCAGCTTTTGCGCGTTCCCCTCTTTCGCAAACGCAAAAAAAACTGTATGGACGCCCCAAACCAATAGGCGCGTCCTCAAGAGCGTGCGCCGCAGCCTCAGAGATTTCACATATGGCACTTCGCAATATCGCGATCATCGCGCACGTTGACCATGGCAAGACGACCCTGGTGGATGAGCTTCTCAAGCAGTCCGGCTCGTTCCGCGAAAATCAGCGTGTCGCTGAACGCGTGATGGACTCGAACGATCTCGAAAAAGAACGCGGCATCACCATTCTCGCCAAGGCAACCTCGGTCGAATGGAAGGGTGTCCGTATCAACATCGTCGATACCCCCGGCCACGCCGACTTCGGCGGTGAAGTCGAGCGCATCCTCTCGATGGTGGACGGAGCGATCGTTCTCGTCGATGCCTCCGAAGGTCCGATGCCGCAGACGAAGTTCGTCGTCGGCAAGGCGCTGAAGGTCGGCCTTCGCCCGATCGTCGCGATCAACAAGATCGACCGTCCGGACGGTCGCCATGAAGAAGTCATCAACGAAGTCTTCGACCTCTTCGCCAATCTCGACGCGACCGACGAACAGCTCGACTTCCCGATCCTCTACGGTTCGGGCCGCGACGGCTGGATGAACGTCAATCCCGAAGGTCCGAAGGATGAGGGTCTTGCGCCGCTTCTCGACCTGGTGCTCAAGCATGTTCCGGAGCCGACCGTCGAGGAAGGCCCGTTCCGCATGATCGGCACGATCCTTGAAGCCAACCCCTTCCTCGGCCGTATCATCACCGGCCGCATCGCATCGGGCTCGATCAAGCCGAACCAGGCCGTCAAGGTTCTCGGCCAGGACGGCAAGCTGATCGAAACCGGCCGAATCTCCAAGATCCTCGCCTTCCGCGGCATCGAGCGCACTGCGATCGATGAAGCCCATGCGGGCGACATCGTCGCGATCGCCGGCCTCTCCAAGGGTACCGTTGCCGACACCTTCTGCGATCCGGCCGTCTCTGAAGCCATGAAGGCGCAGCCGATCGACCCCCCGACCGTGACCATGTCCTTCATCGTCAACGACAGCCCGCTGGCCGGCACCGAAGGCGACAAGGTGACCTCACGCGTCATCCGCGACCGTCTCTTCAAGGAAGCGGAAGGCAATGTTGCCCTGAAGATCGAAGAAGCCGAAGGCAAGGATTCGTTCTACGTCTCCGGCCGCGGCGAACTTCAGCTCGCCGTGCTCATCGAAACCATGCGTCGCGAAGGCTTCGAGCTTGCCGTGTCGCGGCCGCGCGTCGTCATGCACAAGGATGAAAGCGGCCAGCTGCTCGAGCCGATCGAGGAAGTCGTCGTCGACGTCGACGAAGAACATTCCGGTGTCGTCGTGCAGAAGATGTCGGAGCGCAAGGCCGAAATGGTCGAGCTGCGTCCGTCGGGCGGCAATCGTCTTCGCCTGCGTTTCTATGCACCGACCCGCGGCCTGATCGGCTACCAGTCGGAGCTGCTGACGGATACGCGCGGCACGGCGATCATGAACCGCCTGTTCCACGACTACCAGCCCTATAAGGGTGCGATCGGCGGCCGCGTCAATGGCGTGCTGCTCGCCAACGCAGCCGGCGAAGCCGTCGCCTATGCGATGTTCAACCTGGAAGATCGCGGCCCAATGATCATCGAGCCGGGCGAAAAGGTCTATGCCGGCATGATCATCGGCATCCACTCGCGCGACAACGACCTTGAGGTCAACGTCCTGAAGGGCAAGCAGCTCACCAACATCCGCGCCGCCGGCAAGGATGAAGCGGTCAAGCTGACGCCGCCGATCCGCATGACACTTGATCGCGCGCTGTCCTGGATCCAGGACGACGAGCTGATGGAAGTGACGCCAAAGAATATTCGTCTGCGTAAGATGTATCTCGACGCAAACGATCGCAAGCGTTTCGAAAAGTCCAAAGCGGCTCTCTGAGGGCCTGGAAATACGCCTTGATAACCCCGGCCACTGAGCCGGGGTTTTTTATTGTGCGCTGCGTCGATTCCGACTTGTGACAATCGTTAAAAAAGCGTTAAATTTTGCCTGTCGTCCACATGTTAAGTCTGTGGGCAATCGGGCCGAATGCGTCATCGCGTATGGTTAATTGCCCTCGGCAGGACCAGAGTAAACGTTATGAAGACGTTGTCGATCGATGTCCGGCGGGCCGAACCGCACGATGCCCGAGCCATTTCGGAAACCCACAGGCTTGCCTGGCAGCACACCTATGCGGGGATTATTCCGCATCGCGCCCTGACGCAGATGATTGAGAGGCGCGGCGAAAACTGGTGGCGCAAGGCAACGCGCGGACCTGCGACATTGCTGGTTCTCGATGTCGCCGGCACGGTCGCCGGCTATGCGACGCTCGGGCTCAACCGCGCCCGCGCCCTGCCGCAGGAAGGCGAGATCTACGAGATCTATCTTCGCCCTGAATATCAGGGCATCGGTCTCGGCCGTATGCTGTTCGGCGAGGCGCGCCGGCTGTTGAAGTCGCTCGGCTGCAACGGGCTGGTTGTCTGGTGCCTCGAGGAAAACGAGACCGCCAGCCGCTTTTACCGCCATCACGGCGGGATCGATTTCTGCGAAGGCATGGAAAATTTCGACCACAAGCAGTTGAAGAAAATCGGCTTCATCTGGAACTGAGCCGCCCAGCCTGCAGTCCGCTCATCTCCTGCTAGAATTTTGATGTGGTTGGCTGCCGACGTCATCACGCATTGGTGATCTCCAATGTTGCGTTGCCGCATGAAACTGATTATCTGGCTGCGAGCAATTCAACCTCGCAGGAGTTTCGTATGCGCATCGACGCCGTTTCCATCGGTAATAATCCCCCTGAAGACGTCAACGTTATTGTCGAGGTTCCGGTCGGCGGTCATCCGATCAAGTATGAGATGGACAAGGACGCCGGCACGCTGGTCGTCGACCGCTTCCTCTATACGCCAATGACCTATCCGGGCAATTACGGTTTCGTGCCGCACACGCTGTCGGAAGACGGTGACCCGATCGACGTGCTGATCGCCAGCACCCGCCCGCTGGTTCCGGGTTGCGTCATCAACGTGCGCCCGATCGGAGTCCTGAAGATGGAAGACAACTCGGGCAAGGACGAAAAGATCATTGCTGTGCCGTCGCCGAAGCTGACGCTGCGCTATGAGAAGGTGAAGGATTATACCGACCTTCCCGAGATCACGCTGAAGCAGATCGAGCACTTCTTCGAGCATTACAAGGATCTGGAGCCCGGCAAGTGGGTGAAGATATTCGGCTGGGGCGATTCCGGCGAAGCCGGCGCCCTTATCCTCGAGGCCATCGAGCGTGCCAAGAAGGCGAAAGGCTGATCGTTCAGCCTGAAAGTTTTTCGAGCTTTTGTGCCAAATCCTCCGGGTCACCCTCGATCCGGAGGATTTTTTTGCGCGCGGTTTCGCCGGAAACGAGGCTGACGCTGGATTTGGCAACGCCGACCGATTTGGAAACGAGCGCGATCAGCGCCTTATTGGCCTTTCCCTTTTCCGGAACGGCGGTGACGCGCGCTTTCAGATAAGTCTCGCCTTCGCTGTCCGTCTCAATGCCATCGAACGCGTCTCGCCCGCCATTCGGCGTCAGCCGAACAGTCAGGCGCAGATGATCAGCGAAGAGCCTCCAGGGAGGGCTCAAGAGACCAGCGGATAAACGGTGGTCCAGAGGAAGGTGCGCAGAAAGAAGATGATCACCAGCAGGATGATCGGTGAAATGTCGATGCCGCCGAGGTTCGGCAGCCGACGACGGATCGGCTTCAGCACCGGCTCGGTGACATTATAGAGGAACATGCCGACCGAATTGACGAACTGGTTGCTGGAATTGATGACGTTGAACGCATAGAGCCAGGAGAAAACGGCGCTGGCAATCAGGATCCACGTATAAATATTCAAAACCAAATCAATGGTTTGAAACAAGGCAAACATCGTCGTCTCCAATTGGTTGTTGACAGACATGTAGACATTGGCAACTAAACGAGCAAGTGCCGTGTGGGAACGCAGGGCAAATCATGTTTAACGGGCGGCCTTTGCAACCATTTCGGCGCCCGCTTCCTCGGACAAGGCTCATGTCGTTTTCGCCCACCGAAGACCGTTTTGCCGCGTTCCGGCATTCGTCTTACACCCGCTTCTTCTTTGCCCGTTTTCTGCTTTCTTTCTCGCAGCAGATCGTCAGCGTCGCCGTCGGCTGGCAGATGTACGATCAGACGGGCAAGGCGATCTATCTCGGCCTGATCGGCCTGGTGCAGTTTTTGCCGTCGCTGCTGCTCATCCTCGTCACCGGTTCGGTGGCCGACCGGCACAATCGCCGGGCCATCGCAGCGCTATGCTCGCTGGTGAGCGCGCTCTGCGCGCTGGCGCTGCTCATCATGGCGGCGACCGACACTTTCGCGCCCTGGCCGGTCTTTGCGGTGCTTTTGATCTTCGGCATCGAACGCGCCTTCATGTCGCCGGCGGTGCAGTCTCTCGCACCCAATCTCGTGCCGGAGCATGCCGTTTCAAATGCAATCGCCTGGAATTCATCGTCCTGGCAGCTTGCGGCGATCACCGGGCCGGTGATCGGTGGCCTGCTCTATGGTGTCAGCGCGACGACCGCCTATACAGTGGCGGTGATCTTTTCCATTCTCGGCGCGGGCCTTCTCTTCATGATCCCGAAACCGGAGCAGAAGACGGTGGGTGAGGCCAAGAGCTGGGCGATGATCCTCGGCGGCTTCAGTTTCATCCGCGCCGAAAAGGTCGTGCTCGGCGCGATCTCGCTCGATCTCTTCGCCGTGCTGCTCGGCGGCGCCACGGCGCTGATGCCGATCTTCGCCCGCGATATTCTGACGCTCGGCCCTTGGGGCCTCGGATTGCTGCGCGCCGCACCGGGGCTTGGAGCCATCGTCATGGCGATCTTCCTCGCGGCCTATCCGCTGAAACATCGCGCCGGCATCTACATGTTCATCGGTGTCGCCCTGTTCGGTATCGGCACCATCATCTTCGGCGTCTCGACCAGCACCGAGGTCTCAATTGCCGCACTCGCCCTGATGGGGGCGGCCGACATGATATCGGTCTATGTGCGTGAGAGCCTGATCGCGCTCTGGACGCCGGATCACCTGCGTGGCCGGGTCAATGCGGTCAACATGGTCTTCGTCGGCGCGTCGAACGAGCTCGGCGAATTCAGAGCAGGCACGATGGCATCGATCTTCGGCGCGGTGCCGGCAGTCGTCATCGGCGGTATCGGAACGCTAGCGGTCGCGGCGATCTGGGCTTCGAGTTTCCCGAAACTGCGCCGGATCGATTCCCTCGACGCGCCCAGCGCATCGGCATAGAGCATTTCCTGGTTAGATTGAAGCATTCTGCCGGAGCAGGTTTTCGTCAGGGCTAGAGCGCGGTTGCCGGGCCGCGGCGGTCTATGCGGAAAGGGTGATCGGGGAGGCGGCTTTCGCCGTCTTGCCTTCGAAGACGATATCGAGAAATTCGGTCAGCCAGGCTTTCAGCGGCGCGTCGAACAGCATGCGGCCTTCGAGATGTTCGCGGCCTTGCTGAGCGTTCGGCAGGATGAAGCGATGGGCGCCGTGGACGACCCAGCGATGCATCATCACCCGGGTAAGTTCGGCATGGAACTGTAGACCCCAGGCATTGCCTTCGTAACGGAAGGCCTGGTTCGGGTAGGCATCGCCTTCGGCCAGCAGATCGGCGCCGTGCGGCAGCTCGAAGCCTTCGCGGTGAAAATGATAGACCATCTTCGGCCAGTGCATCAGCAGGCGGCCCTTTTCGGTCGGGTGCAGCGGATACCAGCCGATTTCCGTCGAGCCATCGGAATTGGATGCCACCTTGCCGCCGAGGTGACGCACCAGCATCTGGGCACCGAGGCAGATACCCAGAAAGGGACGTTTCTCCCGTAGCGGAACCTCGAGCCAGTCGATTTCCTTCTTGATGAAGTCATCCGGATCATTGACGCTCATCGGCCCGCCGAAGATGACGGCGCCGGCATGGCCTTCGAGAGTCTTCGGTAGAGCCTCGCCGAGGACCGGGCGACGGATATCGAGGCAGTAGCCTTTTTCGACCAGCAATTGGCCCACACGGCCGGGGCTGGACCGCTCCTGATGCAGGACGATGAGGATCGGGCGCAGGTCGCGGTTCGGGTTTTGCTCAGTCGGCATCATCTTGTGCAACCTGGACATCCGTGACCCTGGCGGCGGCCTCCTGCCGCTTCTGGATGCGTTCGCGTGAGGAGACCCCGAGCAGATCGGCGATCCGCCAGATGACGTGGTCCTCCATCTCGCTGCGCTCGCCATCGGCATAAACGATGTCCCAGAGGATGCCGATCAGTTCCAGCCGTTGCTCGGTGTTGAGATGGCGCTTCAGGTCGGCGGTGAAGCGATAATAGTCGACGGCCGAGCTTTCGGCTTCGAGGCCGGCGGCCATCAAAGCATCGAGCTGCTTGCCGTCGAGCGAATACTGCTCCTTCAAGAGCTTGCGTAGCCGCTTCTTTTCGCTGGCCTTGATCTGGCCGTCGGCCTCCATGACCTGCATACAGAGTGCTGCCACTGCGATGCGCGGATCATCGGGAGCAAAGCCTTTTTTCGGACGGTCGGCGGTGAGATTTTGAAAAAATGCCTGAAAGCGTTCGAACATGCGGTTGTCGTTCCATTTCAGAAAAGGCGGAGCCGTGTCTTGGGGTCCGGTTCCGCCCTGGAATCGCGAACGCCGGGATCATCAGGCAATCCGCCGAAAAAGGGCTTTGCTTCGTTCGGTGCCGGCGCTTTATCGCCGGCGATCGGTTCGACGGGCTTCGGCTTTGCCGGCGCTGGCGCGGGGCGCACAGCCTCGGCGATCGTCGCGGCCCGTTCCAGCTCGATGATGCGGTGATCGTTGACCGGGCTTTCCGGCCTGACGTCACGCAGAGGCGGCAGGGTCTTCAGAGCGTTTTCGATCGCGGCGGGCGCCGAACCGTCTTCGAGCCGACCTTCGATCTGGCCGAATGGCGCCTTCCATTCGAAGGCGTCAATGCGGCCCGTCACCGGCGATACCGGCAGCCATTTGTCGGAGACGAAGCCGTCCGCCACCCAGGCGGGATCGCGCGGAGCCTTCAGCGCCTGGGCCAGCCAGTGGCGCACGCGGCCCTGATCGCCGGTCTCGGCCTCCTCGATGTCGGCAAGCAGCAGGAAGGCGGCTTCGCGCGGCTCGATGCGCGCCGCCGCTTCCGCCTTGGCCCGAGCCTTGGCGAATTCCTGCGCGTCGAGCGCGGCCTGGGCGACAACGAGGAGGGATTCGACATTGTTCGGGCGCAACGCCTCCAGCCGCTCGGCGCGCTTCAGGCGGTCGAGCGTGGAATCGCCGCTGCGGGCTCTGACATAGGTCTGGCCGATCTCGGGATGCGGCGCCGATTTCCATGCCTGTTCGAGGATCGAAGCGGCCTTGCGCAGGCCGTTTTCGCGGAACAAGGCCTTGGCGGCAATGAGGGCGGCCGGAACAAGGCCGGCGGCGAGCTTCAGCGCCTGCAGCGCGTCGTCGCGAGCGCCGGCCGGGTTGCCTTCCAGCCGCTCGCCGGCGCGCGCCGTCAGCAGCACGGCGTGTAGGCGGTTGGCTTCGGTCTTTTCGACGACGCGGGCGGCCTTCTGCTGCTCGAGCAGCCGGATCGCATCGTCCCAGTTGCCGGCCTGGCTGCGATATTCGAGCGTCGCCTGAGCGGCCCAGGGCAGATAAGGCGCGTTGTCGGCGGCCTTTTCGGCATATTGGCGGGCGGCCTCGTTGGCGCCGAGACGGCGGGCCTCGAGATAGAGGCCGCGCAGGCCAAGCTCGCGTGTTTCCGGATCGTTGGCCATGGCCTCGAACTTGGCGCGCGCCTCATCGTGGCGGCCTTCGATCAGCGCAGCCTGAGCCTCGAGCAGGTTGATCAGCGGCTCCTGATCGGCGCGGATGAGACCGCGCGAGCGCGCCGCCATCTTGCGGGCGAGAGTGGCATTGCCGGCGCCGGCGGCGATCAGGCCCGTCGACAGCGCCTGATAGCCGCGGTCGCGCTTGCGGGCGCGGAAATAGCGCGTGACGGAATGCGGCGAAGTCCAGATCAGGCGAACGAACCACCAGACGATCATCACGGCGGCAATCAGAGCGATGATCGCGCTGACGGCGACGATCAGCTTCGTCTGATAGATCTGACCCTCCCAGATCAGCGAGAGATCGCCGGGGCGATCGGCAAACCAGGAGAAGCCATAGGCGAGAAGCAGCACCAGGACGGCGAAGACGACGAGTCTGATCATGCTCTCACCCCTCCTTGCCCGTGCCGGCGACGGCCTTCGACAGCGCCCCGCCGACCAGCTCCTCGACGCGGATGCGCGCCTCCAGCGACTGCTTGAAGGCGGCGGAGGCCTGCTTTCCGGGAGCCGGCAGAGCATTCCATTCGGCGGAAGCACCGGACAGATCGCCGTTCTTCACTTTGTCCTCCAGGCGGGCGGCGATGGCTTCGACGCTTTCGCCCTCGATATTGCCGACGGGACGCACGGTCACCAGCGACTTGGCGCTCGCCATTAGTCGGTCCGACCAGCTCTGGTTCGGATCCGGCTGATTGACGGCCTCGACGATCGCGGTGGCAATGTCAGGAACCTGACGCACGAGCTCGGCGCGTGAGGGAATGCCGGTCTCGGCAAAGCTGCGCAGGTCGGCGACGGCAGGATCGTCGGGAGCGACGCCGGCGAAAGTATCAAGTTCGGCGAGGAAAGGGCCGCCGCGATCGATCGCCGCCTTGAGGGCGGCTGCCGCGATCGCCCGGGCGACGGCGACATCCTGGCGCGGTTCGTTCAGCTTCTTTTCGGCCTCGTCGAGGCGCTTGGCGATATCGGCGCCATCGCTCGTCTGCTGCTCGGAGGACTGGGCAAGTGTGGCCCGCAGCTGCTCGACCTGGCCGCCCAGCTCCGCAATCTTCTGGTTGAGCGCCTCGACATTTGCCGGGTCGCCTGTCGGCGCCGCCGCGGCGTTCTTCGCAGCCGTTTCCAGCGCCGCAATGCGCGTCTCAAGCGCGCCGTCATCCGTGCTTGCGGGATTGGCGGCAAGGTTGGCGACGGTCTGTTTCAAGCCGTCGATCTCGCCGGAGAGATCGGCGATCTCAGGCGAGGCCGTCTGCGGCGCCGATGAGCCCGGAAGGTATCCGGCATATTGGATGGTGCCTGCGCCAAGCAGCGCCACGAGACCGCCGAAGATGCCGGCGGCGATGAGACCGGAGGCGCCGGCGCCTTTTGACGCGGGCTGTTCGGCAGACGACGTGAAGGAAGGTTCGGCGGCCGCCGTGGTTTCCTCCGGCGCTTCCGCCTCCGGCTCGCTCTGAAGCTCGGGCTGCGACGCCGCTTCGGTTTCGGGCGGCAGATCGGCATCGGCGGCGGTGCTGTCGGCCTCGCCGGCATCAGTGTCCACCGGCTTTTCGGTATCGGCTACGGAGGCGAAATCCTGAGAATCGAGGTCGATCGTGACCGGCTCGTCGGCGCTCTTGGAATGGCGTGGCGGGGTTCCCGATACCATAAGGTCCTCTTTATCCTGCATTGCAACGAAACTAGACAGTGATGCTAGTTAAGGGAAGAGGTTAGATCAAATTTGGGCAGCTGGAGCATTCAAAGCAGCGACAAAAGGCTTATCTCATCCGGCATCGAGGGAATCGCCACAGTCTCTTTCAGGGAGGCCGGAATCGCCTGCGCTACCGCCTCGCTGAGGCAGAGAAGGCGGATTCCGCCCTGTTCCGACAAAGCCGATCGCAGCTCTGCCAGCTGAAAGAAATCCTCGGCCGTCTGCCGGGAATAGAACAGAACGGCATCCAGGCGATGGCCGGAAAAAATCGCCTCGATGTCGGCCGGGCCGGGAGCGACCGGCAGCATGCGATAACATTCGGCGACGGAAAAGCGGATGCCGAGTTCGCGCAATCTGCCTTCGAAGGTTTCTGCGCGCGGCCTGCCGGCGAGGTAAAGCAAGTCCTCCACGCTTTGCGCGCCGACGAGATCGGCGAGATCGCGGCCGTTGCCCGAAGATGCGGTGACGGTTCGGAAGCCAAGGCGCCGCGCCGCTTGCGCCGTCATCTCGCCGACCGCAAAAATCGGGCGGTCTAGGTGCGAACCAAGTGTCTCGCCGAGAGCCGACAGGACCCTCATGGCTTCGGCGCTGGTCACCGCGATCGCTCCGCGGGTGGCGGCAAGCGCGCTGGCGGCTGCGGCACTGTCATGTTGTGGTCGACGCAGTGGTAGCAGCAGCGGTTCGTGGCCCATGTCGCGCAGACGTTGAGCGGTTTTCTCGGCCGAATGTGCGGGGCGGGTGACGAGCACGCGCATGACTGCTTCAGTGCCAGTCGTCGAAGAAGGCGCTGCCAGCCCTTGCGCGCACGTCCTGGCCGGCGCGGGTGCCGAGCGCGGCCGCATCGCGACGGTGTCCGTCGGTCGTCACCGCATGCTGGCTGCGGCCGTCGGGCGTGATGATGAGGCCGGAGAAGCGGATGAGGTCGCCCTCGCAAACGGCATAACCGCCGATCGGCGTGCGGCAGGAACCGTCGAGAGCGGCGAGGAAAGCGCGTTCGCAGGAAACGGTGTCGAAGGTCGCGGCATCGTTGACCGCCGCCAGCAGATCATCGATCCTCGTGTCGCCGATCCGGCTTTCGATGCAGATCGCCCCCTGCGCCGGCGCCGGCGGGAAAGTGTCGGGATCGAGGATATCGGTCAGCACTTCGACCTTGCCGAGGCGTTTGAGGCCGGCGAGCGCCAGCAAAGTCGCATCCACCTGACCTTCTTCGAGCTTGCGCAGCCGGGTTTCGACCGAACCGCGGAAGGTTATGACGTTGATGTCGGGCCGCATGCGGCGGATCAGCGCCTGGCGGCGCAGCGACGAAGAGCCGACAGTTGCGCCATGCGGCAGGTCGATCAGCTTGGGCGCGGTGCGGCCGATAAAGGCGTCACGGATGTCCTCGCGCGGAAGGTAGGCGGAGAGATGGAGGCCCTCGGGCAGCTTCGTCGGCATGTCCTTGGTGGAGTGCACGGCGAAATCCAGCTCGCCCGCGGCAAGCTTCTGTTCGAGCTCTTCGGTGAAGAGGCCCTTGCCGCCGATCTCGGCGAGCGACCGGTCGGTGATGCGGTCGCCCTTGGTCGAGAGCACGACGATCTCGAACATCTCTTCAGGCAGGTGATGCGCCGCCATCAGCCTGTCGCGGGCCTCATGCGCCTGGGCAAGCGCCAGCGGGCTGCCTCGCGTACCGATCCGGAAAGGTTTTGTTTGCATCCGCTCTGTTCCGTTGTTACCGGAGTTCTCGTAAACGGGTTTCGGCCCCATCGCAATCAACGAACAGGCCTTATGGTTCCCTTTCTGCGCATCCTTGGCATCGAAACGAGCTGCGACGAGACCGCCGCGGCGGTCGTCGAGCGCGATGCGGAAGGGCGTTCCAGGATACTCTCCGACGTGGTGCTTTCCCAGCTCGACGAGCACAGCGCCTATGGCGGCGTGGTGCCGGAGATCGCCGCGCGCGCCCATGTCGAGGCGCTGGACGAACTGATAGAGCAGGCCTTTGCGCGCGCCAATGTGTCGCTTGATGATGTCGACGCCATCGCCGCCACATCGGGGCCGGGACTAATCGGTGGGCTGCTTGTGGGGTTGATGACCGGCAAGGCGATCGCGAGAGCCGCCGGCAAGCCGCTCTATGCGGTCAACCATCTCGAAGGGCACGCGCTGACGGCGCGGCTGACCGACGGGCTATCCTTTCCCTATCTGATGCTGCTCGTTTCCGGCGGCCATACGCAATTGATCCTCGTGCGCGGCGTCGGGCAGTATGAGCGCTGGGGCACGACAATCGACGATGCGCTCGGCGAAGCCTTCGACAAGACGGCCAAGCTGCTCGGCCTGCCCTATCCCGGCGGCCCGGCGGTGGAGCGGATGGCGCGGGACGGCAATCCGGATCGTTTCGCTTTTCCGCGCCCGCTCGTCGGTGAGGCACGGCTCGATTTCTCCTTTTCCGGGTTGAAGACGGCGGTGCGGCAGGCCGCACAGGAGATCGCGCCGCTCAGCAATCAGGACGTCGCGGATATCTGCGCCTCGTTCCAGAAGGCGATTTCGCGCACGCTGAAGGACCGTATCGGCCGCGGCCTGCAGCGGTTCAAGACGGAATTTCCTGTCACGGGCGAGAAGCCGGCGCTCGTCGTTGCCGGCGGTGTCGCCGCCAATCTCGAACTGCGTGGCACGCTGCAGGCGCTCTGCGACAAGAACGGTTTCCGTTTCATTGCACCGCCGCTCAGCCTCTGCACCGACAATGCCGTGATGATCGCCTGGGCGGGACTGGAGCGCATGGCGACGGGCGCAGCGCCTGACACACTCGACGTGCAGCCGCGTTCGCGCTGGCCGCTCGATTCCAAGGCGGAGACGCTGATCGGTTTCGGAAAAAGAGGGGCCAAGGCATGAGCGAAAAGATCGCCGTCATTGGATCAGGGGCTTTCGGCACGGCGCTCGCCGCCGTTACCGCTCTTACCGGGCGGAGCGCGGTGACGCTCGTCGGGCGCGATCCGTCGCTAATCGCCGATCTGAAGGCCGAACGGCTGCATGACGCGGTGCTGCCCGGCATCCCGTTGCCCGAGTCGCTGGAGTTTTCGGCCGAGGCGGATGCGATCACCGGGGCCTCCATCGTGCTCTTTGCCATGCCCTCGCAAGCCCAGGCCGACGCCGCGCGGCAATATGGTCCCTACCTCTCTGACGATGCCGTCGTTGTCAGCTGCGCCAAGGGCATCGAGCGGGCAACCGGCAATCTCCTGACCGACATGCTGGAACGCGAACTGCCCGACCATGCGGTCGCGGTGCTTTCCGGCCCCGGCTTCGCCGCCGATATCGCCAAAGGCCTACCGACGGCGATGGCGATCGCGGCCGGTGACATGGAGACCGCGGAGCGGCTGGCGCAGGCGATCTCCGGCCGGACCTTTCGGCTCTATGCCTCCGACGATCGGATCGGCGTGCAGCTCGGCGGCGCTCTGAAGAACGTTTTGGCGATCGCCTGCGGCATCGTCGAGGGCGGCGGTATCGGCGATTCGGCGCGTGCGGCGCTGATTGCGCGCGGACTTGCGGAAATGTCACGCTTCGTCGTTGCCAAGGGCGGGAAGGCGGACACGGTGCGCGGGCTTTCCGGTCTCGGCGATCTGGTGCTGACGGGAACGAGCCATCAATCGCGAAATCTGCGCTTCGGCATCGCGCTCGGACGCGGCGAAAAGGTCGATCCCTTGCAAGGGGCGCTGGTGGAAGGCGCACTTGCCGCCTCCGTCGCCGCGCGCCTTGCGGCGGAACTTTCGATCAGCATGCCGATCACCGATGCCGTTTCCGCCATCATCGACGGCAAGCTCGACATATCTGACGCCATCGAGCAGTTGATGACGCGTCCAATCACCACCGAATAGGAGAATAGACATGCTTTTCGCCCTTCTCTGCAAGGACAAGCCGGGACATTTGAACGTCCGCATGGAGACGCGGCCGACGCATCTCGAGTATCTGAACGGGCTGAACGCTGCGGGCACGTTGAAGATTGCCGGCCCATTTCTCGATGACGGGGGCAAAGCCTGCGGCAGCCTGATCGTCGTCGAAGCGGAAACGAAGGACGCCGCACGTGCGCTTGCCGATGCCGATCCTTACGCCAAGGCCGGCCTGTTCGAAAGCGTCGAGGTCAAGGCCTTCAACTGGGTCTTCAACAAGCCGGAGGCGTAAGCATGGCGCACTGGCTCTATAAATCCGAACCCGCCTCCTGGTCCTGGGAGCAGCAGAAGGCTGCCGGTGAAAAGGGTACGGAATGGACCGGCGTTCGCAACTATCTGGCGCGCAACAACATGCGGGCGATGCAGATCGGTGACAAGGGTTTCTTCTACCACTCCAATGACGGGTTGGAGATCGTCGGCATCGTCGAGGTCTGCGCTTTGTCGCATCCCGATTCCACCGCCAAGGGCGATCCAAAGTGGGATTGCGTCGATATCCGCGCCGTCATGGACATGCCGAAGCCGGTGACGCTGAAGGACGTCAAGGCGAGCGAGAAACTCGCCAAGATGTCGCTCGTCACCTCGATGCGCCTTTCGGTGCAGCCGGTGACCGACGACGAATGGACCGAGGTCTGCCGCATGGGCGGGCTCGACAATCCGCCGCGCTGACACCTTTGAAAACCGATCCGGAAGCCTTCATCCGCGTCAATACCAGCCTGATGGCGCCGCCGCATGTGCCGGAGATTTCGCTTCATCTCGCCAGCGAGGCGCATGAGCTCTGGCTGAAGACGGAGGAGGAGCTGGAAGCGATCGGCCTGCCGCCGCCCTTCTGGGCTTTTGCCTGGGCGGGCGGGCAGGGACTGGCGCGCTACATCCTCGATCATCCGGAGATGGTGCGCGGCAAGCGCGTGCTGGATTTTGCCAGCGGCTCCGGCCTCGTCGGCATTGCAGCTGTCATGGCCGGTGCGCGTGAGGTGACGGTCGCCGATATCGATCCCTGGGCGGAGACGGCGATCCGGCTGAACGCCGAGGCCAACGGCGTCTCTCTCGGATTTACCGGCGCCAATCTGATCGGACAGGATGTCGACGCCGATATCGTGCTTGCCGGCGACGTCTTTTACGACCGTGCCTTCGCCGATGCGCTCGTTCCCTGGCTGACGAGGCTGACGGCGGAAGGCATATTGGTTCTGGTCGGCGATCCCGGGAGAAGCTATCTGCCACGGGAACAGCTGGAATTCTGTGCGGCCTATCAGGTGCCGGTGACGCGGGCGCTGGAGGACAGCGAAATCAAGAAGACGACGGTCTGGCGCTTCGGCTCGATATCTTAAGGCCGGATCACGCAGACATTGGCCTCGTAGCTGCAGGGATCGTCCTGGACGGCGACGTCGATGACCTTCGCTTTCGGCGCCAGCGGCACCGGCCGGGCTGAGGGATAATACCCGTAGCCATTGCCGCCGACATAAGTCCCGCCATCGATCTGATAGGCATAGGCGCCGGCATAGGTGTCGCCGCTGTCGCCACCCGGCGGCTGCGGCGCGATGATGATTAGGCTGCTTCGGGCGACGCGATTTGTCGCCGGGTACGAAAACTGCTTCAGGAACGGCATCCGCTCCCTGCCGTGCCGGCGAACGTGGGCGCTATCGAACCTGATGCCGCGATCGCGCCAGCCGAGGCGTTGGCCGAGAAACAATCCATTGTGCAAGGCGTGGCGGTGGCCAAGGAAGCGATGATCGGCGAAGCGATGATCGAGACGGCGCTCGCCGGCGGCGGCAGGCAAGGCGACAAGCGCGGCGAGTGCAAGCAGGGCGACTGCAGACGGACTGCGAAACATGGATGCCGGCCTCCGGAATTTCCGATCGTTAACAAATCGTTAATGCCAGATTGCGCCAAAAGCCGCTGCTTGTCCATGCGCCTGGGGAGAGCGGCATAAATATTGAGCCGAAAAGACCAGTTTTCTGAGCGCGGTTCAGCTTTCGCCGAAGTGCAGATAGGCTCTAACCTTTTGTTCTTACGCAATTCCGGGCGGAAAACCGCGTCGCAGTTTTTCTGAAACTGCTCTCACCCGCAAACTTAGGCGTAACCCGAATCGATTAAATTAAAAGCAGACAGCGATTGTGCTTGTCGTCGGGCTTTCCGGTGAGTAAACGTCGCAATTGATGCAACGCACACAGAGAATTTTGTCATTCGTGTGGTTGACTGAGCATGCTCCGAAATCCGGGAGCGCAGAGAAGCCGCCGCGAGGTTCTGATGGCGAACGTGACAAATAACCGGCCCCTATCGCCGCATCTGCAAATTTATAAACCTATTCCCACCATGGTCATGTCGATCGTTCACCGCATTACCGGCGGTGCGCTCTATGTCGGCACGCTGCTCGTCGCCTGGTGGCTGATCGCGGCGGCAAGCGGCCAAGCGTCGTATGATTGGGCTAACTGGGTGCTCGGCAGCCTTCTCGGCAAGCTCGTGCTGCTTGGCTACACCTGGGCATTGCTGCACCACATGCTCGGCGGTTTCCGCCACCTCATGTGGGACCTCGGCTATGGTTTCGAGAAGGAAGTCTCGACCAAGCTCGCCATCGCCAACGTCATCGGGTCGCTCTGTCTGACCGTACTGGTCTGGGTGATCGGCCTCCTCATTCGCTTCTGAAGGTCCTCTCATGGATATGCGCACCCCCCTCGGCAAGGTTCGCGGGCTTGGCTCCGCCAAGGAAGGCACGAGCCATTTCTGGCGTCAGCGGCTGACCGCCGTCTCCAACATTCCGTTGATCCTCTTCTTCGTCATCTTCATGATCGCCTATGCCGGCGCGCCCTATGCGGATGTGGTTCGCGCCCTGTCGAACCCGTTCGTCGCCGTCGTCATGGGCCTGATGGTGATCTCGGGCGTCATCCATATGAAGCTCGGCATGCAGGTCATCATCGAGGATTACGTGCATGGCGAATTCGGCAAGATCGCGCTGCTGATGCTGAACACGTTCTTCGCGATCGTGATCGCCGGCCTCTGTCTCTTCGCCATTCTGAAAATCGCATTCGTAGGATAAGCTCGCTATGGCACCGACTTCACCCGCCCAGAATGGCAAGGCCTACCAATATGTCGATCACTCCTATGACGTGATCGTCGTTGGCGCCGGCGGCGCTGGCTTGCGCGCGACACTCGGCATGGCCGAGCAGGGTTTCCGCACCGCCTGCATCACCAAGGTTTTCCCGACTCGTTCGCACACGGTCGCGGCCCAGGGCGGTATCGCCGCCTCGCTGCGCAACATGACGCCGGACAGCTGGCAATGGCACCTTTACGACACGGTCAAGGGTTCCGACTGGCTCGGCGACGTCGACGCCATGCAGTATCTCACCATGGAAGCGCCGAAGGCGGTCTATGAGCTCGAGCATTACGGCGTGCCGTTCTCGCGCAACGAGGAAGGCAAGATCTATCAGCGCCCGTTCGGCGGCCACATGCAGAATTACGGCGAAGGCCCGCCGGTGCAGCGCACCTGCGCCGTCGCCGACCGTACCGGCCACGCCATCCTGCACACGCTCTACGGCCAGTCGCTGCGCAACAATGCCGAATTCTTCATCGAGTATTTTGCGCTCGACCTGATCATGTCGGAAGACGGCAGCCGCTGCATCGGCGTCGTCGCCTGGTGCCTCGATGACGGCACGATCCATCGCTTCGCCGCCAAGATGGTGGTGCTGGCGACCGGCGGCTACGGCCGCGCCTATTTCTCGGCGACCTCTGCCCATACCTGCACCGGCGACGGCGGCGGCATGGTGGCGCGCGCCGGCCTGCCGCTGCAGGATATGGAATTCGTGCAGTTCCACCCGACCGGCATCTACGGTTCGGGCTGTCTGATCACCGAGGGCGCACGCGGCGAAGGCGGCTACCTCGTCAACTCCGAGGGTGAACGCTTCATGGAGCGTTATGCGCCTTCGGCCAAGGACCTTGCCTCGCGCGACGTGGTTTCACGCTGCATGACGCTGGAGATCCGCGAAGGCCGCGGCGTCGGCAAGAACAAGGATCACATCTTCCTGCATCTCGACCACCTCGATCCGGCCGTTCTGCATGAACGCCTGCCGGGGATTTCCGAGAGCGCCAAGATCTTCGCTGGCGTCGACGTCACACGCGAGCCGATCCCGGTTCTACCGACCGTCCATTACAATATGGGCGGCATTCCCACCAACTATTGGGGCGAAGTGCTGAACGCCGACAGCGCCAATCCGGAGCGGATCATTCCCGGCTTGATGGCGGTGGGTGAGGCAGGCTGCGCTTCGGTGCACGGCGCCAACCGCCTCGGCTCCAACTCGCTGATCGACCTGGTGGTCTTCGGCCGGGCTGCTGCGATCCGCGCCGGCGAGGTGATCGACCGCGCAGCGCCGATCCCGCATCTCAACGTTTCGGCCTGCGACAAGATCATGGACCGCTTCGACCGTCTGCGCTATGCCGGCGGCGGCACGCCGACGGCTGAGCTGCGCGAAAAGATGCAGCGCGCCATGCAGGAAGACGCGGCCGTCTTCCGCACGCAGGAGTCGCTGGAATCCGGCTGCCGGCGCATTTCGGCGATCTGGCAGGAAATGCGTGACATCAAGGTCACCGACCGCTCGATGGTCTGGAACTCGGATCTGGTGGAAACGCTGGAGCTGCAGAACCTGATGGCCAACGCCATCACGACGATCTATGGCGCCGAGGCCCGCAAGGAGAGCCGCGGTTCGCATGCCCGCGAGGATTATACCGAGGGCGCATTCGCCGGCCGCGACGACGTCAACTGGCGCAAGCATACGCTTGCCTGGGTCAACGAGGCGGGCGACGTGAAACTCGACTATCGCCCTGTGCACACCGAGCTGATCGCCGAGGGCATCGATCCGTACAAGATCGAGCCGAAGGCCCGCGTCTACTGATTTCAAGAGGAACCTGGTATGGTTGAACTCGCTCTCCCCAAGAATTCTCAGATGCGCGAAGGCAAGGTCTGGCCGAAGCCGGCGGGTGCGACGAACACCCGCGAGTTCCGCGTCTACCGCTGGAGCCCGGATGACGGCCAGAACCCGTCGATCGACACCTTCTACATCGATGTCGACGATTGCGGTCCGATGGTGCTCGACGGCCTGCTCTACATCAAGAACAAGATCGATCCGACCCTGACGCTGCGCCGGTCCTGTCGCGAAGGCATCTGCGGCTCGTGCGCGATGAATATCGACGGCACGAACACGCTTGCCTGCACCAAGGGTCTCGACGATATCAAGGGCGCGGTGAAGGTCTATCCGCTGCCGCATATGCCTGTTGTCAAGGATCTTGTGCCCGATCTCAGCAACTTCTATGCCCAGCATCGCTCGATCGAGCCCTGGCTGAAGACGGTGTCGCCGACGCCGGCCAAGGAATGGAAGCAGAGCCATGAGGACCGGCAGAAGCTCGACGGTCTTTACGAATGCATTCTTTGCGCCTGCTGCTCGACCTCCTGTCCGAGCTACTGGTGGAACGGCGACCGTTATCTCGGCCCGGCCGTGCTGCTGCAGGCCTATCGCTGGCTGATCGATTCCAGAGACGAGGCGACGGGCGAACGCCTCGACGATCTCGAGGATCCCTTCCGCCTTTATCGCTGCCACACGATCATGAATTGCGCGCAGACCTGCCCCAAGGGGCTCAATCCGGCCAAGGCAATTGCCGAAATCAAGAAGATGATGGTCGAGCGCCGGGTCTGATCGCCGTGCAAGCCGATGGCGGAATGGACGGCTTCGATCCAGAAGCCGTCAGAGAGATCAGGTCACGGCTCGCCTCGGTCCGCGAGCAGGGCATCCGTATCGGTTTTGCGATCGAAAGCGGCAGTCGCGCCTGGGGATTTCCCTCTCCCGACAGCGATTATGACTGCCGTTTCGTCTATATCCGTCCCGTCGAACATCATCTCGCGCTTGCTACGGTGCGTGATGTCATCGAGTTTCCGATCGTTGGCGATATCGATACCGGTGGCTGGGATCTGCGAAAGGCGCTGCTGCTTGCCCTCAAGGGAAACGCAGTGGTGGTCGAATGGCTGAAATCGCCGATCGCTTATGAAGAGGAAGCGGGTTTTCGCTCGCGTCTCGGCGCGCTTCTTGATCACATCATGGTGCCGGAAAAGGTCGCTGCCCATTATGTCGGGCTCATGCGGCAGCATTTTCAGAGCCAAGGCGAGGGGGCGATCAAGCTGAAGAAGCTGCTTTATACCGTCCGCCCGGCCGTCGCGCTCGAATGGATGCGGCAGCGTTCGTTTCGCGCGCTGCCGCCGATGAATATGCTGGAATGCCTCGAGGCGATCTCGATCGCTCCCGATGTTCGAACGGCGATACTTGATCTCGTGCATGTCAAGAAACAGACGCGCGAAATGGGGGAAGGTCAGCCGCCAGTGCTGGTGCGATCCTTTCTGGAGAGTTCGTTCGAGCGTTATTCGCAGATATTGCGGGAGTTCGACAAGGATCCGGACAGAGATCAGCGCGCGCAACACCTTGCTGACAAATTCTATGTGCAGGAAGTTTTGCAGCGGGACAGTTGAACTGTATCGTTTTTCGGTTAGTTGTTGTCACGGGCAATTTATGCCGCCCGACTTGATTAACCAAAGCGAATTACGATAATCGGATCTTCTCTCACGTCCGTTTCTCTGCGGCGACAGCCGAATTTCAGGAGTATGATGATGCAGTTGCGATATGCGATGACAGGTCTGGTGGTGGCTCTCGCGCTAGCCGGTTGTCAGCGTACGGCATATGATTACAGCTCCAACTCTCCCAGCGCCGCGCCGGCGCCGCTGACGGCGCAGCCGGTTCCCTCCGTGCAGGGCGGACAGCTTCCGCCGCCGGCCGGCAGCTCTCAGTTCCCGGCCGCGCCGGCGTCGACATCGCCGATGCCGGGTGCCCAGCCGGGCGCGGTCGCCGCGAATGCGCTCGACGTTACGAAGGAATCGATGGTCGGAAACTGGCGCGTCAACGGCAGCTGCGACATGTTCCTGACGCTGACCAATCTCGGTAGCGGGTCGCGCGGCGGCACGCGCGGCTGCGTCGGCGAGCTGACGGCCATGGGCTCCTGGGAGGTTGCGGGCAAGCAGGTGCTGCTCAAGGACCGTTCGGGCAACCAGATCGGCAGCGTCTACAAGACGGCCGATAACCGCTTCCAAGGCCAGACGAATACCGGTCAGCCGATCAGCCTCAGCCGGTAATCAACCGGCGCGGTAAACGATCCGGCGGCGCCCCGCCGATGACTGACAGGCGGACATGCCCTTATGCAGCCAATGCCAGACTATGCGCTCAGCGTCTGCGAACAGCTTAAATCGCTGACGCTTTCCGGTGCGTTGCAGGTCGATTCCGCCCAGATGGATGTGGCCAAAAGCCTGGATCGGGTGCTCGCTGGGCTGAAGCAGCAGCGACCGGCGGCGAAATCGAGCGCGCTCGGCTGGCTGTTCGCCTCGAAGAAGAAAGCCGTAGGCGGCATCAAGGGGCTTTATATCCACGGCAGCGTCGGACGCGGCAAGACCATGCTGATGGATATGTTCTTCTCGATGGCGCCGTGCCGAAAGAAGCGGCGGGCGCATTTCCATGAGTTCATGGCGGATGTGCACAACCGCATCGCGGCGCATCGGCTGAAGCTCAAGAACGGCGAGACGAAGCAGGCCGACCCAATGCCGCCGGTCGCCGCGGCCCTTTACGAGGAAGCGGAACTGCTCTGCTTCGACGAGTTCACGGTCACCGACATTGCCGACGCGATGATCCTGTCGAGGCTGTTCTCCGAACTGTTTGCGCGAGGCTGCGTGCTGGTCGCGACTTCGAATGTCGAGCCCGATAATCTCTACAAGGATGGTCTCAACCGCGGCCTGTTCCTGCCTTTCGTCGCCTTGCTCAGGGAGCATGTCGATGTCGTCACGCTGGATTCGCCGACCGATTACCGGATGGAGAAGCTGAGCAGCCAGCCCGTCTATCTCGTGCCGATCAACGAACATAACGACATGGCGATGGAGGCGTCCTGGACGCAAGCACTGCATGGGCGCAAGGCGCAGCCGCTCGATATCCCGATGAAAGGACGCTCGATCCATGTGCCGCTCGCCGCCGACCGCATGGCCCGGTTCTCCTTCGCCGATCTTTGCGACAAGCCGCTCGGCGCAGCCGATTTCCTCGCCATCGCCGAGCGCTTCGATACGGTCTTTGTCGATCACGTTCCCTTGCTCGGGCCGGACAAACGGAACCAGATCAAGCGTTTCATCATTCTGGTCGATACGTTCTACGATCACGCCGTGCGGCTTTACATATCCGCGGCGGCAATGCCGGAGGAGCTGCTCGTCAATCGCCGGGGCACGGAAGGCTTCGAATTCGAGCGTACGGCGTCGCGCCTCTTCGAAATGCGCAGCGCTGAATATCTTGCACTGCACCATGATAAACGCGCCGCCGAGTAACAATTTGGTGACGGAAACTCTTACGTTTACGTAAGAGTTTTGGTATCTAAACGATTGAAAATGCTGCATCAAAATTAATGCATTGCCATTTTTAGGCTTTGGGTCTATGCGATTGCGTCATTGAGCGGTGCCTAAGCGTCGTTCGACGAATTTGATCGCAAAGGAAACAGCGAAATGGCGCGTAACAAGATCGCACTCATTGGTTCTGGCATGATTGGTGGCACGCTGGCGCATCTCGCCGGCTTGAAGGAACTGGGCGATATCGTCCTCTTCGACATCGCCGATGGCATTCCCCAGGGCAAGGGCCTCGATATCGCACAGTCCTCTCCGGTCGAGGGCTTCGACGCCAACCTGACCGGCGCCAGCGACTATTCCGCCATCGAAGGCGCTGACGTCTGCATCGTCACCGCCGGCGTTCCGCGCAAGCCGGGCATGAGCCGCGACGACCTTCTCGGCATCAACCTCAAGGTCATGGAGCAGGTCGGCGCCGGCATCAAGAAATATGCGCCGAATGCCTTCGTCATCTGCATCACCAACCCGCTCGACGCCATGGTCTGGGCGCTGCAGAAGTTTTCCGGCCTTCCCGCCAACAAGGTCGTCGGCATGGCCGGCGTTCTCGACTCCTCGCGTTTCCGCCTCTTCCTCGCCAAGGAATTCAACGTCTCCGTCCAGGACGTGACGGCCTTCGTTCTCGGCGGCCACGGCGACACGATGGTGCCGCTCGCCCGCTATTCGACCGTCGGCGGCATTCCGCTCACCGATCTCGTCACCATGGGCTGGGTCACCAAGGAGCGCCTGGAAGAGATCATCCAGCGCACTCGTGACGGCGGCGCAGAAATCGTCGGCCTGCTGAAGACCGGCTCGGCCTATTACGCACCGGCCGCCTCGGCGATCGAAATGGCCGAATCCTACCTCAAGGACAAGAAGCGCGTTCTGCCTTGCGCTGCCCATCTCACCGGCCAGTACGGCGTCAAGGACATGTATGTCGGCGTTCCCACCGTCATCGGCGCCGGCGGCGTCGAGCGCGTCATCGAGATTGACCTCAACAAGACCGAGAAGGAAGCCTTCGACAAGTCCGTCGGCGCCGTCGCCGGTCTTTGCGAAGCCTGCATCAACATCGCGCCCGCCCTCAAGTAATCGGCGCTGACGTCATCGAAACAGGGATAGACCCATGAACATTCATGAATATCAGGCCAAGGCTCTGCTGAAGGGCTATGGCGCACCGGTTGCCGAGGGTGTGGCTGTCCTCAAGGTCGAAGAGGCCGAGGCTGCCGCCAAGTCGCTTCCCGGCCCGCTCTATGTGGTCAAGAGCCAGATCCATGCCGGCGGCCGCGGCAAGGGCAAGTTCAAGGAACTGGGTCCCGATGCCAAAGGCGGCGTGCGTCTCGCCAAGTCCATCGACGAAGTGGTTGCCCATGCCAAGGAAATGCTCGGCAATACACTGGTGACGGCGCAGACCGGCGAAGCCGGCAAGCAGGTCAACCGCCTCTATATCGAGGACGGTGCCGACATCGCCCGCGAGCTTTATTGCTCGCTGCTGGTCGACCGTTCGGTCGGCCGCGTGGCCTTCGTGGTTTCCACCGAAGGCGGCATGGACATCGAAGCTGTCGCCCATGACACGCCCGAAAAGATCCAGACGATCGCCATCGATCCGGAAGCCGGCGTGACGGCTGCCGACGTCGCAGCGATCTCCAAGGCGCTGGCGCTCGAGGGTGCCGCTGCAGAAGACGCCAAGTCGCTCTTCCCGGCGCTCTACAAGGCCTTCAACGAGAAGGACATGGCGCTGCTCGAGGTCAATCCGCTGATCGTCATGAAGGGTGGCCATCTGCGGGTTCTCGACGCCAAGATGTCGTTCGACGGTAACGCGCTCTTCCGCCACGACGACGTCAGGACGCTGCGCGACGAGACCGAAGAGGACGCCAAGGAAATCGAGGCCTCCAAGTGGGACCTCGCTTACGTCGCGCTCGACGGCAATATCGGCTGCATGGTCAACGGCGCAGGCCTTGCCATGGCGACGATGGACATCATCAAGCTCTACGGCAAGGAGCCGGCCAACTTCTGCGACGTCGGCGGCGGCGCCGGCAAGGAGAAGGTCGCTGCGGCCTTCAAGATCATCACTGCCGATCCCAAGGTTGAGGGCATACTCGTCAACATCTTCGGCGGCATCATGAAGTGCGACGTCATCGCCGAGGGCGTCATTGCCGCGGTCAAGGAAGTCGGCCTCAAGGTTCCGCTCGTCGTGCGCCTTGAAGGCACCAATGTCGAGCTCGGCAAGAAGATCCTGAACGAGTCGGGTCTCGCGATCACGGCGGCTGACGACTTGGACGATGCGGCCAAGAAGATCGTCGCGGCGATCAACGGCTAATTTGAAGGATCGGAAAGAATGTCTATTCTCGTCAATAAAGACACCAAGATCCTGGTTCAGGGTCTGACCGGCAAGACCGGAACCTTCCACACCGAACAGGCGCTTGCTTACTACGGCACGCAGATGGTCGGCGGTATCCACCCGAAGAAGGGCGGCGAAACCTGGACCGGCGCAAAGGGCGAAAGCCTGCCGATTTTCGCGACCGTTGCCGAAGGCAAGGAAAAGACCGGTGCCGACGCGACCGTCATCTATGTTCCGCCGGCCGGTGCGGCCGACGCCATCATCGAGGCGATCGACGCCGAAATCCCGTTCATCACCTGCATCACCGAGGGCATTCCCGTCATGGACATGGTCCGCGTCAAGGCGCGCCTCGACCGCTCCAAGTCGCGCCTGCTCGGCCCCAACTGCCCTGGTATTCTGACGCCCGAAGAATGCAAGATCGGCATCATGCCGGGTTCGATCTTCCGCAAGGGTTCGGTCGGCATCGTCTCCCGTTCGGGCACGCTGACCTATGAAGCGGTGTTCCAGACCTCCAACGAAGGCCTCGGCCAGACGACCGCCGTCGGCATCGGCGGCGACCCGGTAAAGGGCACCGAGTTCATCGACGTCTTGGAAATGTTCCTGGCCGACGAAGCCACGCAGTCGATCATCATGATCGGCGAAATCGGCGGTTCGGCAGAAGAAGACGCTGCGCAGTTCCTCAAGGACGAAGCCAAGAAGGGCCGCAAGAAGCCGATGGCCGGCTTCATTGCCGGCCGCACGGCGCCGAAGGGGCGCACCATGGGTCATGCCGGCGCCGTGGTATCCGGCGGCAAGGGCGATGCGGAATCGAAGATCGCAGCGATGGAATCGGCAGGCATTCGCGTCTCGCCGTCGCCGGCTCGTCTCGGCAAGACCTTGGTTGAAGTCCTCAAGGGCTAAGCCAGCCATATAGACCGGGCGGAAGAACGGCATCTGCGTTTCCGCCCGGTGTGACAGCACGAGACCAGCAGATGCGCCGCGGACAGGCGGCAATCGGAATGCGGCAGCCGGTGACGAAGCCGGCAAATTCATCAAAGTCAGGAGGCGGACGGAAGCGTCCGCATATCACCATGGCACGGCAAGAAGCCAACGAGCAGTTTCAGATCACCTCGTTTCTGGATGGCGCCAACGCGGCCTATATCGAGCAGCTCTATGCGCGCTACGAAGAGGATCCGGCATCGGTCGACGATCAATGGCGCGCCTTCTTCAAGGCGCTGGAAGAGGATCCTGCTGATGTGAAGAAGGCGGCCAAGGGAGCCTCCTGGCGCAAGAAGCACTGGCCGCTGGCCGCCGGCGGCGATCTGGTGTCGGCGCTCGACGGCAATTGGGGCATCGTCGAGAAGGCGATCGAAACCAAGGTGAAGGCAAAGGCCGAAGCCGCCGGCAAGCCGGCCGACACCACCGACGTGCTGCAGGCGACGCGCGATTCGGTGCGCGCCATCATGATGATCCGCGCCTATCGCATGCGCGGCCATCTGCACGCCAAGCTCGATCCACTCGGCATCGCCGCTACCGTCGACGACTATCATGAGCTGTCGCCGGAAAATTACGGCTTCACATCAGCCGATTATGATCGCAAGATCTTCATCGACAACGTGCTCGGCCTGGAATACGCGACCATCCGCGAGATGATCGAGATCCTCGAGCGCACCTACTGCTCGACGCTCGGCGTCGAATTCATGCATATCTCCAATCCGGAGGAGAAGGCCTGGATCCAGGAGCGGATCGAAGGGCCAGACAAGGGCGTCGCCTTCTCGGCGGAAGGCAAGAAGGCGATCCTTGCCAAGCTCATCGAAGCCGAGGGTTACGAGCAGTTCCTCGACGTCAAGTTCAAGGGCACCAAGCGTTTCGGTCTCGACGGCGGTGAATCGCTGATCCCCGCACTGGAACAGATCCTGAAGCGCGGCGGCCATCTCGGCCTTAAGGAAGCGGTATTCGGCATGGCCCATCGCGGCCGTCTGAACGTGCTCTCCCAGGTGATGGGCAAGCCGCACCGCGCCATCTTCCACGAGTTCAAGGGCGGTTCCTATGCGCCTGACGAAGTCGAAGGTTCCGGCGACGTGAAGTACCATCTGGGCGCTTCCTCCGACCGCGAATTCGACGGCAACAAGGTGCACGTCTCACTGACGGCAAATCCGTCGCATCTCGAAATCGTCGATCCTGTCGTCATGGGCAAGGTTCGCGCCAAGCAGGACATGAGCGCTACGGTATGGGACGGCGACATCATTCCGCTGTCTGAACGCGCCAAGGTGCTGCCGTTGCTGATCCACGGCGACGCGGCCTTCGCCGGCCAGGGCGTCATTGCCGAAATTCTCGGCCTCTCCGGTCTGCGCGGCCACCGTGTCGCCGGCACCATGCACGTCATCATCAACAACCAGATCGGCTTCACCACGAACCCGGCCTTTTCGCGCTCGTCGCCCTATCCGTCTGACGTCGCCAAGATGATCGAGGCGCCGATCCTGCACGTCAACGGCGACGATCCGGAAGCCGTGGTCTACGCCGCCAAGATTGCGACCGAATTCCGCATGAAGTTCCACAAGCCGGTTGTGGTCGACATGTTCTGCTATCGCCGCTACGGTCATAACGAAGGCGATGAACCGTCCTTTACCCAGCCGAAGATGTACAAGGTCATCCGCGGCCACAAGACGGTGCTGCAGCTTTATGCAGATCGTCTCGTTCGCGAAGGCCTGCTCACGGATGGCGAAGTCGAAAAGATGAAGGCCGACTGGCGCGCGCATCTCGAGCAGGAGTTCGAGGCCGGTCAGAGCTACAAGCCGAACAAGGCCGACTGGCTGGACGGCGAGTGGTCGGGCCTGCGCACCGCCGACAATGCCGACGAGCAGCGCCGCGGTAAGACCGCCGTGCCGATGAAGACGCTGAAGGAGATCGGCCGCAAGCTCTCGGAGATCCCGGCAGGCTTCAATGCGCACCGCACGATTCAGCGCTTCATGGAAAACCGGGCCAACATGATCGCCACCGGCGAGGGCATCGACTGGGCGATGGCAGAAGCGCTCTCCTTCGGGGCGCTCTGCCTCGAAGGCCACAAGATCCGCCTGTCCGGCCAGGATTGCGAGCGCGGCACCTTCTCGCAGCGCCACTCGGTTCTCTACGATCAGGAGACCGAAGAGCGTTACATTCCGCTCGCCAATCTTTCGCCGACGCAGGCACGCTACGAAGTCATTAACTCGATGCTTTCGGAAGAGGCCGTGCTCGGCTTCGAATACGGCTATTCGCTCGCCCGCCCGAATGCGTTGACGCTCTGGGAGGCGCAATTCGGCGATTTCGCCAACGGCGCGCAGGTGGTCTTCGACCAGTTCATCTCCTCGGGCGAACGCAAGTGGCTGCGCATGTCGGGCCTCGTCTGCCTGTTGCCGCACGGCTATGAGGGCCAAGGTCCGGAGCATTCCTCGGCTCGCCTCGAGCGCTTCCTGCAGCTTTGCGCCGAAGACAATATGCAGGTCGCCAATGTCACGACGCCGGCGAACTATTTCCACATCCTGCGCCGGCAGCTGAAGCGCGACTTCCGCAAGCCGCTGATCCTGATGACGCCGAAATCGCTGCTGCGCCACAAGCGGGCGGTCTCGACGCTGGCCGAAATGGCCGGTGAATCCGCCTTCCATCGCCTGCTCTGGGACGATGCCGAGGTGATCAAGGACGGCCCGATCAAGCTGCAGAAGGACAACAAGATCCGTCGAGTCGTCATGTGCTCCGGGAAGGTCTACTACGATCTTCTCGAAGAGCGTGAAAAGCGCGGTATCGACGACATCTACCTGCTGCGCGTCGAACAGCTTTATCCGTTCCCGGCAAAGGCGCTCATCAACGAGCTGTCGCGCTTCCGCAACGCCGAAATGGTCTGGTGCCAGGAAGAGCCGAAAAACATGGGCGCATGGTCGTTCATCGATCCTTTCCTCGAATGGGTGCTTGCCCATATCGATGCGAAATACCAGCGTGTCCGTTACACCGGCCGTCCGGCTGCCGCCTCGCCGGCGACGGGCCTGATGTCGAAGCATCTGTCACAGCTCGCCGCATTCCTCGAGGATGCATTGGGCGGTTAAATCAAGGGGGGCGTAATGGCTTATTTCTTTTTGAGACTGCTGCCGCCGCGCCCCACTTTTCCGCATGACGGGACCGGGGAGGAAATGGCGGCGATGAAACGCCATGTCGAATACTGGCATCGGCACGCCCTTGCGGGATCGGCAGTCGTCGTCGGTCCGGTGTTCGAGGGTGCAGGCGCCTTCGGCATGGCGGTCGTCGAAGTCGAGGATCAGGCGGCGGCCCAGGCTCTTGCCGACGGCGATCCGATCATCGCCTCCGGTTTCGGTTTCCGTTTCGATATCCTGCCCATGCCCTCGATCATCTTGCGGCCGCCCGCCGTCTGAAACGCTTAAAACGAACACACACGAAATCAGGATCTGAACAATGGCCACAGAAATCCGCGTTCCAACTCTCGGTGAATCCGTCAGCGAGGCTACCGTCGGCACCTGGTTCAAGAAGGTCGGCGACGCCATCAAGGCCGACGAGCCGATTCTCGAGCTTGAAACCGACAAGGTGACCATCGAAGTTCCGGCACCGACCTCCGGCACGCTTTCGGAAATCGTCGTCGCCGCCGGCGAGACCGTCGGCCTCGGCGCCCTGCTCGGCCAGATCGCCGAAGGTGCCGCCGCCGCCGCCGCGCCCGCCGCTGCCGCACCGGCCGCCGCTCCTGCCCAGCCAGCGCCGGCGGCTCCCGCTCAGCCGGCGCCGGTTGCCGCTGCGGCGGCATCGTCGTCGAGCGCTTCCGTCTCCACCATGCCGCCGGCCCCCGCGGCCGCGAAGATGCTGGCCGAAAGCAACCTTTCCGCCGATCAGATCGACGGCAGCGGCAAGCGCGGCCAGGTGCTGAAGGGCGATGTCATCGCCGCCGTTGCCAAGGGCATCTCCGCACCGGCCGCTGCCCCGGCGGCAGCGCCCGCCGCTGCGCGCGGCCCGTCGACGGTCGAGGATGCCTCGCGCGAAGAGCGCGTGAAGATGACGCGCCTGCGCCAGACGATCGCCAAGCGTCTCAAGGACGCGCAGAACACCGCCGCCATGCTCACCACCTATAATGAGGTGGACATGAAGGCGGTCATGGATCTGCGCAACAAGTACAAGGACATTTTCGAGAAGAAGCACGGCGTCAAGCTCGGCTTCATGGGCTTCTTCACCAAGGCGGTAACGCATGCGCTGAAGGAACTGCCGGCTGTTAATGCCGAGATTGACGGCACCGACGTCATCTACAAGAACTACTGCCATGTCGGCATGGCCGTCGGCACCGACAAGGGCCTCGTCGTTCCCGTCATCCGCGATGCCGACCAGATGTCGATCGCCGAAATCGAGAAGGACCTCGGCCGTCTTGCCAAGGCAGCCCGTGACGGCTCGCTCTCCATGGCCGACATGCAGGGCGGCACCTTCACCATCACCAATGGCGGCGTTTACGGCTCGCTGATGTCCTCGCCGATCCTCAACGCACCGCAGTCCGGCATTCTCGGCATGCACAAGATCCAGGAGCGGCCGGTGGCGATCGGCGGCCAGGTGGTCATCCGTCCGATGATGTATCTGGCGCTGTCCTACGATCACCGCATCGTCGACGGCAAGGAAGCGGTCACCTTCCTCGTGCGCGTCAAGGAAAGCCTGGAAGATCCGGAGCGCCTGGTTCTCGATCTCTAAGGGAGCTTTTCGATGCGGAACCGGATCATGCGAGCGGCGCGCCTTGTTCTTTGCGCTGCCGCCGCGCATGTCCCGGTTTCCGCGTCGGCTGGTTGGGACGTCAGCAAGGCAAGCAGCAATTTCGAGCTGGTGACGCTCGGTGACGACGAACTCTCCGGACGGTCGATCAACGTGATCCATATGGGCAATGTCGAGCTGACCTCGGGGCGCATCGTCGCCGCCGATCCGCTCGCCCAGCCCGATCGGCCGGCGCTCGCCAGGACGGTTGCGCCAGGCGAATACCCGGTGACGCTCTACCAGGCGTTTGGGCGCATCGCCGCCGCCAGCATGCGGTTTGCCGAAGGCAGGCCGGATCGTTGGGAGCTTGCCGTCCTACCCGGACAAGATCCGGCAACGCTGAAGGACGACGAGATCTTCGGCTACCCCGTCGACGCCGGCGTCGGCTGCTACATGGATGCGCAGACGCTTGCTCTGATCGACGAACGGCAAGCGCAGGTGCAGGCGCAAAAGCCCGGCGCCGACATCAATTATTACGACGACGTGCTGGCTGCGGATCTCGACGCCAACAAGAGCATCTACGCGCTGCACCGGCCGGTCGCCGGCAAAAAGGGCAATGTCGCGGTGTTCTGGAGCGGCTGGGGCGACGGGTTCTATCCGGTCTTCTGGGGACTCGACAGGGACGGTCACGCGCTGGTGCTGCTGACCGATTTCGGTTTGATCGAGAACGCCGACGGGCGAAGGGAACCGAAGCTGCAATGAGTGGGGTCGGGATCACGGCGGGATGGAAAAGCGTGGCTGCAATCGCGGCCGCCGCGTTTGTCGCTGTTCCTGTGAACGCGCTCGGCGCCGCCTGCAAGCAGGAACAGGCCGTCTATGTCGATCGCGACGGCGCCTATGAATTGCGCTTTTCACCGCTGAATTCTGCGTCGGCCGCCGCCAGCAATCAGTTCAAGGTCAGCGCGCTGGAGACGCCTGTGGTGATGGAAGGCTATGTCATGCCATCGGAAGATCCGGTGCGTGCCATTGGAATCCTGATGTTCAATTGTCCCGAGGGCGACGCGACCGGCGCCGATCTCGATGCCTGCACGGTCTGGCAGGGCGCTGTCTACGGCATGGATGCCAAGGGCGAGATGGACAATCTGCAGCCGGAAGGTGCTGCGGCCGCCGAAAAGCTTGTGCTTCCCGGCCTTGGCCCCGCCATTCGCGAATCCAGCGCCTGGGGTAAGGGCAAGGCTTCGGTGGCGCCGTGGGACGTGCTGACATTCAAGGAGTGTGCGATATGAGCGATACCCCTGTTGTTCTCGTGACCGGCGGAAGCCGCGGCATCGGCGCGGCGGTCTGCCGGCTTGCTGCGCGCCGGGGTTGGCGCGTCGCGGTGAATTACGCCGCGAGCCGGCAAGCGGCGGATGCCGTCGTTGCGGAGATCACCGACAGCGGTGGCGAGGCGCTGGCCATCCAGGGCGATGTCGGCAAGGCCGCGGATATCGCCGCGATGTTTACGGCGGTCGATGGCCATTTCGGCCGGCTCGACGGACTGGTCAACAATGCCGGCATCGTCGACTATCCGCAGCGGGTCGACGAGATGCCGGTCGAGCGGATCGAACGCATGCTGCGCGTCAATGTGACCGGCTCGATCCTCTGCGCCGCCGAGGCCGTGCGTCGCATGTCGCATCGCCATGGTGGTCAGGGCGGGGCGATCGTCAACGTCTCGTCGATGGCGGCGATCCTCGGCTCGGCGACGCAGTATGTCGATTATGCGGCATCGAAAGCGGCGATCGACACCTTCACCATCGGGCTTGCGCGCGAGGTCGCCGGAGAAGGAATTCGCGTCAATGCCGTCAGGCCAGGCATCATCGAAACCGATCTCCATGCATCGGGTGGCCTGCCGGACCGGGCGCGCGAAATGGCGCCATCGGTGCCGATGCAGCGGGCCGGCATGCCGGAGGAGGTGGCGGATGCAATCCTCTATCTGCTTTCACCGTCGGCGTCCTATGTCACCGGATCGATCCTCAATGTGAGCGGCGGCCGTTAGAAGGACAGGGCGAAATCAGCATGAGTTATATCTTCGAATTTCTTGGCCTGATGGCTGTCTTCTCGATCTTCATCGTCGTGCCGGGCGCCGATTTCGCTGTCATCCTGCGCCAGAGCATCGTGCATGGGCGTCGCGCCGCCATCATGACCGGGCTGGGCATGGGCTTCTCGCTGCTCTTTCATGTCAGCTATACGATCCTTGGCCTCGGGATCATCGTTTCCAAGTCGCTGATGCTGTTTGCGATGATCAAATGGGCGGGTGTCGCCTATCTCGTCTATCTCGGCATCAAGTCGTTCCGCGAACCGGGCTTCAAGGTGCAGGAGATCGAAGTCACGGGCGAAGACCGCAAGTCGGCGTCGATGCTGACATGCCTCGGAATGGGTTTCATCACCAATGCGCTGAACCCGAAGCCGGTGCTGTTCTTCCTGTCCTTGTTTTCGACGCTCGTCCATCACGACACGCCGGCGCTTATCCAGTTCTCCTACGGTATCGGCATGGCGGCGGCGCTGGTCGCCTGGTTTGCCGGCGTTTCCTATTTCTTCACGGTCAAGATGATCCGTGACCGCTTCATCGCCAGCGGCAAATGGTTCAACCGCATCACCGGAGCGGCACTCGTCGGCTTCGGCTTCCGCCTCGCGCTGTCGCGCGCCGCCGACTAATTGAAAAATCCAAAGGAAAAGAAGCAATGTCTTACGATGTGATCATTATCGGAACCGGGCCGGGCGGCTATGTCTGCGCCGTCAAGGCAGCCCAACTCGGCCTCAAGGTTGCCGTCGTCGAGAAGCGCGCCACCTATGGCGGCACCTGCCTGAACGTCGGCTGCATCCCGTCGAAGGCTTTGCTGCATGCCTCCGAAATGTTCCATCAGGCAGGTCACGGCATGAGCGCGCTCGGCATCGATCTTCCCGCACCGACGCTTAACCTCGCCAATATGATGGCGCACAAGGATGCGACGGTGAAGTCGAATGTCGACGGCGTCGCCTTCCTCTTCAAGAAGAACAAGATCGATGCCTTCCAGGGCACCGGCAAGATCGTCTCGGCCGGCAAGGTTGCCGTCACCGCCGAGGACGGCCAGGTGCAGGAGATCGAAGGCAAGAACATCGTTATCGCCACCGGTTCGGATGTCGCCGGCATTCCGGGAGTGCAGGTCGAGATCGATGAAAAGACCATCATTTCCTCCACCGGCGGTATTGCGCTGGACAAGGTGCCGGAAACGCTGATCGTCGTCGGCGGCGGCGTCATTGGTCTCGAACTCGGCTCGGTCTGGTCGCGCCTTGGCGCCAAGGTCACGGTCGTCGAATATCTCGACACCATCCTCGGCGGCATGGACGGCGAAGTCTCCAAACAGTTCCAGCGCATGCTCGCCAAGCAGGGCATCGATTTCCATCTCGGCGCCAAGGTCACCGGCGTCGAAAAGGCAGATACGGGCGCCAAGGTCACCTTCGAGCCGGTCAAGGGCGGCGATAAGGTGACGCTCGACGCCGAGGTCGTGCTGATCGCCACCGGCCGCAAGCCTTATACGGCAGGTCTCGGCCTCGAAGAGGCCGGTGTTGCGCTCGACAATCGCGGCCGCGTCGAGATCGACGGTCACTTCAAGACCAATGTCGCCGGCATCTATGCGATCGGCGATGTGGTCAAGGGCCCGATGCTGGCGCACAAGGCGGAAGACGAGGGTGTGGCGCTTGCCGAAATCATTGCCGGGCAGCATGGCCATGTGAACTACGATGTCATTCCGAGCGTCGTCTACACGCAGCCCGAGATCGCCTCGGTCGGCAAGACCGAGGAAGAGCTGAAGGCGGCGGGTATCGCCTACAAGGTCGGCAAGTTCCCGTTCACGGCGAACGGCCGCGCCCGTGCGATGCTGGCGACCGACGGCTTCGTCAAGATCCTCGCCGACAAGGAAACCGACCGCGTGCTCGGCGGCCATATCGTCGGCTTCGGCGCCGGCGAGATGATCCACGAGATTGCTGTGCTGATGGAGTTCGGCGGTTCGTCGGAAGATCTCGGCCGCAGCTGCCACGCGCATCCGACGATGTCGGAAGCGGTCAAGGAAGCCGCGCTCGCCACCTTCTTCAAGCCGATCCACATGTAAGCTTACATCTTCGTAACGAAGCGCGCAGCCGCTTGCCGCGAGGCAGGCGGCTGTTTTAGTTGTTGCATGACGATTGGCTGAAGGCTGCCGGTTCAGTTCACCGCAGTCACGGTAAAGCCCTGCTTGCGCAGCAATTCGATGACGCCGGCTTGGCCGGGCAGATGCAAGGCGCCGACGGCCATGAAGACGTTGCCGCCGTCGAGAATGGGAGCGGCGCGTTCGGCCATCACCTTGTTGCGGTCGAGGATGACGCGCTGTTCGAAGGCTGCATAGTCGCTGTCTTCGCCTTGCTTCTCCGGCGTCACGGTCTTCAGCATCGGCATGGTCATGCCGATATCGCCGGAGAGGTAGAGATCGGTCATGGTTTCGACGACGTCGCTCATCTTGTCGCCGAGTTCCAGCGTCTCGATCAACGACTTCATATGGAATTCGACCGGCAGGTCGGCCATCGCCTGGATCTGTTCGGCAAGGGTCTCCAGCCCCTTGACCTGCTTGCCCTGAGCAACGGCGTCGGTGGCGATCTTCTGGTCGAGGAACTGCACGCCCCTGGCCTTCCGGGCGAGTTCGCAGGCCGGCAGCGCGACGGCGCTCGAGATCATCCATGGCCTCATGCGGGAGACGGCGCTGAGCGGGATGCCGCGCTTCTTGAGGCCCGCTTCCAGCCGCCTGTAATCCTCGGCAGACAGCAGCTTGTCGATCGTCGTGCCGTCGGTGAACATCGTCAGTTCCGGCCGCGCCAGCAGGGCGGCGGTCGCCTTGCGTTCATCGAGGATTTCGTCGGATTCGATGATGATCGTATTGGCGGCGTCGTGGGCTGCCTGGGCGCGCGGCGGCAAGGCCAGCACGCGCGGATCGGTGACATGCATGCTGCCGAGCAGCCATGAAGGCTGAAGTCCTGTTTTTTCGATCTTCCAGAAGATGCCCTTGCCGTTCGGCACCGCCTCGGCTTCCTTGACCGCCTCGGCGTAGCGGCTGGGGTCGCTCTGCTGCAGATCGATCATCAGATTGCGTCCGGTGCAGGCGCCGTCTTCGGCCGAGGCCGGCCGTGCCGCCAGGAAGGCGACCAACAGCGCCGCAAGAAGCAGCATGTGGAAGGCTGCAATCAACCAGAGCAGCAGGTTGCCGGATGCTGCAAGGAATGAGGTCCGGCGGCCGATTGATGTCGTCATGATGATGTTCCGGTCACATGCTCTATGTTTCTCATGCTCTACGCTCGGCTTGCGCATAATCCTTTAAGAGAATGCGTTAACGAAAACTTAGCGCATCGTATCAAGTCGGATTCATGAGCGCTGAGCTTGCCGATAGGCCGCGGGCCGCTGTCACAGCCATGCATCAGGCGCGCGGATGGGCCCGATCATACACCTCGAGCAGCCGCGACGCATCGACGCCGGTATAGACTTGCGTCGTCGATAGGCTGGCATGTCCGAGCAGTTCCTGGATGGTGCGCAGATCGCCGCCGCCGGCAAGCAGGTGGGTGGCGAAAGAGTGGCGAAGCGCATGCGGCGTCGCCGTCTCCGGCAGGCCGAAGGCGCTGCGCAGCTTCTGCATGGCGCGCTGGATGATCGCCGCCTGCAGCTTGCCGCCGCGGGCGCCGCGAAACAGCGGCGCGCCGCTTTCGAGATGATATGGGCAGAGCGTGCGATATTTCTCGACCGCGTCGAACACCACGGGCAGCAGCGGCACCAGCCGCGTCTTGTTGCCCTTGCCGGTGATGCGCAGCGTCGCCGCCCCCTTCGGCAGGTCGGCAGGAACGAGATCCAGCGCCTCGGAGATGCGCAGGCCGCAGCCGTAGAGCAGCGTCATGACAGCCGCATCACGCGCGGCGATCCAGGGCTCGTCATGGAGCTGGGCTTCGTTGCTGACGACGGTGATCGCCTGCGTGTCCGACAGCGGCTTGGGAAGCGACTTCGGCTGTTTCGGCGAGCGGATCGCGGCAGCGCCGGCGGCATTGACCAGGCCCTTCCTTTCGAGATGGCGCAACAGCGAGCGAAGGCCCGCCAGGTTGCGCCCGAGCGAGCGGGCGCCGGAGCCCTGTTTGCGTCGGGCCGCGAGAAAGGCGCGGAAATCGGCGGGGCGCAATTCCCGGATGTCGCTAAGCGTCGCCGGGCCGGCGAGATGGCCGGTCAGAAAGGTCAGGAACTGGCGAGTGTCGCGCTCATAGGCATCGAGCGTGTGCTCGGAAAGACGGCGCTCGCGAGCGAGGTTTTCGAGCCAGGCGGCCCGTTCCGCCATCAGGCGCGGATCGGCGATAACAAGCAGTTCGTTCACGTCGCGCCTTGAATTTGCCCTTAAGTCCGCCAATTTGAAGCAGGAACGGTTATGGAATTGCTAATGCCGGCCAAGCCTTTGTCATCCTTAGATCATATTGTACTGCGATAGCTTACAGCCCATAGACAGGATCTTTCATGGCACCGCGCGACTCCATGACGGCTTTCGGACAGCTCGCGGAAGCGATTGTTCTTGTTTCACAGGGAAAGCCCGGCCATATCGTCGACATGCTGATTGCCGAACGCGGCCAGAGGATCGTGAAAAATCCGCTCTGGCCGGTCATGCGGCCGTTCCTCTACACGCTTCTGCGCTATAACAAGGCGATCGAATTCGCCAATGCGGTTGCCAAGATGCCGGGCTTCCAGGCGTTCGAATATTTGAGCGGCGTGCTGAAGCTCGACATCGGCATCGCCAATGGCGAGCGCATCCCGGATACAGGCGGCTTCATCCTCGTCAGCAACCATCCCACAGGCATCGCCGACGGTGTTGCCGTATTCGACCTTCTGAAATCGCGTCGGCCCGACATGATGTTCTTTGCCAATCGCGATGCGATCCGCGTCAATCCGCGCTTCGCCGAGATGGTCATCCCGGTCGAGTGGCGGGAGGAGCATAAGAGCAAGCTCAAGGCGCGTGAGACGCTGCAATTGACCAACCACGCGGTGAGGGAGGGCAAGGCGACCGTGCTCTTTCCATCAGGCCGTATCGCCTATTGGGCGAACGGCCGGCTGAACGAACGCCCATGGAAGACGTCGGCGGTTGGGCTGGCGCGCAAATACAATCTGCCGATCCTTCCGGTCCACATGACGGCGCGCAATTCCGGACTGTTCTACTGGCTGGCGAAATGGTCGACGGAACTGCGCGACATGACCGTCTTTCATGAATTGTTGAACAAGCGCGGCGACCGTTTCGATTTCGTGATCGGCAACCTCATCCCCGCCGAGCATCTCGACGGCGATCTCAACGAGGTGACGAAGGCGCTGGAGAAACATACGGTGTATGATTTGGCCAGCGATGGCGATGTCACCTTCGTGCCGGTCGGCATGCCGGCCGCGGCGATGCCGCGCGAGATTCCGGTACCTGCCGTCTAGATGCGTTGGTATTGCCATGACGATCGATATCCGCATTATCCGCGATCGATTGCCGCAGGAGATCGCAAAGCTCGAACACGATGCCCGGCAGGAGGGCCATCTCCATATCACCCGCCTCATCGGCGATTGGTCGGCCGGTGCCGTCAGGTTCGAGCGTGACGGCGAAAGGCTGCTGGCCGCCTATGTTGCGGAGGGGCTTGCGGGCATCGGGGGCATGACCATCGAGCCCACCATGTCAGGGGCGTTGCGGATGCGGCGATTCTGTATTCGTCCCGCAATGCGCAGGCGCGGCATCGGCCGGATGCTCGCCCTTTCTCTGCTCGATCATGCACGCCCCTGCTGCAGTATCGTCACTGTTCATGTGGGAAATGATGCTGCGGCGAAATTCTGGGAGTCGCTCGGGTTTCAGCCGCGCGCGCGGAACCGCTATAGCCATGTTCTCGAGCTCGATGGGTCAGGCTGCCCTGACGGCGAAAAGACGTTGTTTCGACAACCATAGCCGTCGCAATCATACCTGCCGCTTCGATCTATCGTCCCGCCCTCAGGCGCCGATCTCCTTGAGACGGATGGTCTGGCGGGCCAGCAACCGCTCGACATCGGCAATATCGAGTGCCGAAAGCCTCGCGCCCGGTTTGCGCAGCGTGGCGGACTTGATGACGCCGCGCTTGGCAAGCACATATTTGCGGCAGGCAAGGCCGACGCCCTGCTGCTGTTCGTAGCGGGCAAGCGGCAGATAGGCATCGAAGATCGCATGGGCACGATCGGGATTGCCGGCCGCATAGGCTTCGACGACGCCGACCATCATCTCGGGATAACAAAAGCCGGTCATGGCGCCGTCGGCGTCGCGGCCCATCTCTTCGGGCAGGAACAGCCCGCCATTGCCGCAAAGAATCGAGATGCGCCGCATGGCGCCTTTGTCGCTGGCGGCGCGAAGTGCTGAGATCTTTGCAAGACCCGGCCAATCCTCGTGCTTGAGCATGACGCAATTCGGCACCGCGTTGACGATGCGCTCGATGACGACAGGCGCGATCGTCACGTTTGTGGTGAGTGGATAGTCCTGCAGCACGAAAGGCGTGTCGCCCAGGGCTTCGCCGACCGACTGATAGAAGGCCAAAGCCTGGTCGTCGGTCTTGACCGTCCAGGGCGGCGCAACCATGACGCCGGCAGCACCTTCGCCCATGACGGCTTCGGCAAGTTCGCGCATCGGCGCAAGTCCGGGCGCTGAGACGCCGACGACGACGGGAAGGCGCCCGTCGAGGCGCTTCAGCACACGTTCGACCACGCTCCGCGATTCCTCGGCTGTCAGCTTCGGGGCTTCGCCGAGTTGGCCAAGCACCGTCAGTCCGGTGACGCCGGCGCCCTCGTAGAAATCGACCATGCTGTCGATGCTGTCGAGATCGAGGGCGCCGTCGTCGGTGAATGGAGTTACGGCGATCACATAGACGCCCTTGGCGTCTTCGGTCAGTCTGGCCATTCGCGCGCTCCAATTCAGCGGCCGAAGAACAGCGCTTCGGCATTTCCAATTGAATCTCTCCGGCAATCTATGCGGCCAATCGTTCGTCCGGCAACCCTTTCTTAAGAGTATGGGCGATCCTGGCGGAACCGTCGCAAATCCGCATTCCTCGCAAGATGCACCGCCTCGTCTTTGCGGTTCCAATTCCGTCGATTTGCGGGCATGTTCTCGCCCGATGAGCACAGATTCGTCCGATCTCTTTGGCGCGCTGTTCGAAGCACCGCCCGTGAACCGAACGGTTCCGGTGCTGGTGCCGATGCCGGCGCCGAAACCCTATTCCTATTCGGTGCCGGAAGGCATGGCGGTCGAGCCCGGCTCGGTCGTGCAGGTGCCGCTTGGGCCGCGACAAGTGATCGGCGTGGTCTGGGACGGCGGCGAGGATGGCGTCGATCCGAAGAAGCTCCGTCCGATCAGCCATGTCTTCGACTGCCCTCCACTTTCCAGGGAGATGCGGGATTTCATCGACTGGGTGGCGGCCTATACGCTCTCCCCGCCCGGCCTCGTCGCGCGCATGGCATTGAGGGCGCCGAACGCCTTCGAGCCCGAGCCGATGGTCGAGGGGCTGAAGTTCATCGGCGGCAAACCGGAGCGGCTGACACCGGCGCGGACGCGCGTGCTCGAGACCGCTTCCGACGGCTTGTCCTGGACACGCAGCGGCCTGGCGCATGCGGCTGGCGTTTCGACCAGCGTCGTCGATGGTCTGATTACGCTCGGCATCTTCGAGACGATATTCCTGCCGCCGCCGCCAGTGGTGGCGATGCCGGATCCCGATTTTGCCGCCGCTCGCCTCGAAGGGCCGCAGAAAGAGGCGGCCGCAGAGATCGTCTCCGACATTCGCAAGGGCGAATTTACCGTATCGCTGATCGACGGCGTGACCGGCTCCGGCAAGACCGAGGTCTATTTCGAGGCGATCGCCGAGACGCTGAAACGCGGCAGGCAGGTGCTGATCCTGCTGCCGGAGATCGCGCTGACGGCCAGTTTCATGGAGCGCTTTCAGGATCGCTTCGGGGCAAAGCCCGCCGAATGGCATTCCGACCTCGCTCCGCGCATGCGAGAAAAAGTCTGGCGCCAGGCGGTGACCGGCGAAGTCAGGGTCGTCGCCGGCGCCCGCTCGGCGCTCTTCCTGCCTTTCGAGGATCTCGGCCTCATCATCGTCGACGAGGAGCATGATCCCGCCTACAAGCAGGAAGACCGCGTCTTCTACAATGCGCGTGATATGGCCGTGGTGCGCGGCCGCATCGGTGATTTCCCCGTCGTCCTGGTGTCGGCGACGCCGTCGGTCGAAAGTCAGGTCAACGGGCAGAGCGGGCGCTACAGCACCGTGCATCTGCCGACGCGTTTCGGCGATGCGGCGCTGCCCGACCTGCATCTCATCGATATGCGCAGGCACGCGCCGGAGCGCGGCGGCTTCCTGTCGCCGGTCCTGATCCGGGCGATCGGCAAGACGGTGGAGCGGCGCGAACAGGCGCTGCTCTTTCTCAACCGGCGTGGTTATGCGCCGCTGACGCTCTGCCGGGTCTGCGGTCACCGCTTCCAATGCCCGCAATGTTCGAGCTGGCTGGTCGAGCATCGCTTCCGCAAGCAGCTGCAGTGTCATCAATGCGGTCATGCCGAGCGCACGCCGGAAGCATGCCCGGAATGCGGCACGCTCGACCATCTCGTTGCCTGCGGGCCCGGCGTCGAACGTATCGCCGAAGAGGTGGAGCGGCATTTCCCGCAGGCGCGGACGATCGTTCTCTCCTCGGATATCATGGGCGGTGTGAAGCGGCTGCGGCTGGAGCTCGATGCCATCGCCAGGGGCGAGGCCGATATCGTCATCGGCACCCAGCTCGTCGCCAAGGGCCATAATTTTCCGCTGATGACGCTGGTCGGTATCATCGACGCCGATCTCGGCCTCGCCAACGGCGATCCGCGTGCGGCCGAGCGCACCTTCCAGCTTCTGTCGCAGGTGACCGGCCGGGCCGGGCGCACCGGGCTCAAGAGCCATGGGCTGCTGCAGACCTACCAGCCGCAGCATCCCGTGATGCAGGCGATTGTTTCAGGTGATTCCGATGCCTTTTACGAGCGCGAGATCACCGAGCGCGAACGCGCCGCACTGCCGCCCTTCGGCCGACTGGCCTCGATCATCGTCTCGGCCGAAACCCGCCACGACGCCGAAAACCATGCGCGCGGCATGCGCAATGCAGCGCCCCAGGTGTCCGGCATCTCGGTGCTCGGCCCGGCGGAGGCGCCGCTGGCGCTGGTGCGCGGCCGCCACCGCTTCCGGCTTCTGGTGCACGGGCGGCGCAACTCCGACATGCAGGGCTTCCTGCGGGCGATGCTGTCGCAATCGCCGAAGGAGCGCGGATCGGTGCAGGTGCAGCTCGATATCGATCCGCAGAGCTTTCTGTAGATCGTTCCGCACGCTGCGTTCCCGGATCCGGCCGAGCATGGCATAAACGCAGAATCAGCGGATGATTTGGGGTCGAGGCATGGAATTTGAGTTTCCGACGGAATTTGGTGAGCAGCTTGCCTTCGGCGCAGCCGCCTTCACGGCCTTGGCCGGCTTCGTCATCATGTTTGCGCCGGGTCTTGCGATGAGGGTCTTCGGTCTGGCGTCGCGCGGCGAGCGGCGTGAAGGTTTCAGCGAGGTCCGATCGATGGGCGGCTTCTATCTCGGTCTTGGCCTCGGTGCCGTCGTGCTGGCTCAGCCGCTGATTTATACCGCCTTCGGAGCGGCGTTCGCCATGGCTGCGTTTGCCCGCATCGTCTCCATCCTGTCAGATAAGGGGAGTACTTACCTCAACTATTTACTTGTGGTTGTGCAGGCGATTATCGCGGCACTGCCACTGCTGTATGTTTTCGGCTTCTTCCAGACGTAATTTTCGCCGCCGCCGGCGGCTTCCGCGGCCCGCTTTCAGACCATTGCGCAATTTTGCAGACAGAAATTCATGCGAAAGGCGTATTCGGGCATTACGCGTGTTGCGAGTCCGAACATCCTATGTTAGACGGACCCCGAATTTCGGAAGAAGCAAGAGGCTTCTCTTGTGATTTCTGGGGGAAATCAAAACGAATTCAAGATCATAGGTTCGGCGCCCGCCGAGAGCCGGATTTTGGATTGAAATCAGGGAAATTTGTGCCAGTGGCAGACACGTCCCAGCTTACTTCTGGTGTTGCCGAGCGCTATGCCTCGTCGCTTTTCGAGCTGGCGCTCGAACAGGGCGCCGTCGACAGCGTCACCGCCGATCTCGACCGTTTCCAGGCGATGCTGGATGAGAGCGCCGAACTGAAGCGCTTCGTCGCAAGCCCGGTTTTTTCCGCTGAGGACCAGCTGAAGGCGATTGTCGCCATCAGCGAGAGGGCCGGCATCAGCGGCTTCTTCGCCAATTTCCTGAAGGTCGTGGCGCGCAACCGCCGCCTGTTTGCCCTGCCTGGCATGATCAAGGCCTTCCGCATCATCGCCGCGAACCATCGCGGTGAAATCTCCGCCGAGGTCACCTCGGCGCATGCGCTTTCCGAGGCGCAGGAAACCGAATTGAAGGTGGCACTCAAGAGCGTTACCGGCAAAGACGTGACGATATCAGTCACGGTCGATCCGTCAATTCTCGGTGGTCTGATCGTAAAGGTCGGGTCCCGCCAGATTGATACGTCTCTTCGTACCAAACTCTCCACTCTTAAGCTCGCATTGAAAGAGGTTGGCTGATGGATATCCGCGCCGCGGAAATTTCCGCAATTCTCAAAGACCAGATCAAAAATTTCGGCAAAGAGGCAGAAGTCTCGGAAGTCGGCCAGGTTCTTTCCGTCGGTGACGGTATCGCTCGCGTTTACGGGCTGGACAATGTCCAGGCTGGTGAAATGGTCGAGTTCCCCGGCGGCATCCGCGGCATGGCCCTGAACCTTGAATCCGACAACGTCGGTGTCGTTATTTTCGGCTCCGACCGCGACATCAAGGAAGGCGACACCGTCAAGCGGACCGGCGCCATCGTCGACGTTCCGGTTGGTCCGGAACTGCTCGGCCGCGTCGTCGACGCGCTCGGCAATCCGATCGATGGCAAGGGCCCGATCAATGCGACGCGCCGTTCGCGCGTCGACGTCAAGGCGCCGGGCATCATTCCGCGCAAGTCGGTTCATGAGCCGATGTCGACCGGCCTCAAGGCCATCGATGCGCTGATCCCGGTCGGCCGCGGCCAGCGCGAGCTCGTCATCGGCGACCGCCAGACCGGCAAGACCGCCATCCTGCTCGATGCCTTCCTCAACCAGAAGGCCATTCACGAGAGCGGTCCGGAAGGCGAGAAGCTTTACTGCGTCTACGTCGCCGTCGGCCAGAAGCGCTCGACCGTTGCCCAGTTCGTCAAGGTTCTCGAAGAGCGTGGCGCCCTGAAGTATTCGATCATCGTGGCCGCCACGGCTTCCGATCCGGCGCCGATGCAGTTCCTCGCTCCGTTTGCCGGCTGCGCCATGGGCGAATATTTCCGCGACAACGGCATGCACGCGCTGATCGGTTACGACGACCTGTCGAAGCAGGCCGTGTCCTACCGCCAGATGTCGCTGCTGCTGCGCCGCCCGCCGGGCCGCGAAGCCTATCCGGGCGACGTTTTCTACCTGCACTCGCGCCTGCTCGAGCGCGCCGCCAAGATGAACGACGACAAGGGCGCGGGCTCGCTGACCGCTCTGCCGGTCATCGAAACGCAGGGCAACGACGTTTCGGCCTTTATTCCGACCAACGTCATCTCGATCACCGACGGCCAGATCTTCCTCGAAACCGACCTGTTCTATCAGGGTATCCGTCCGGCCGTTAACGTCGGTCTGTCGGTTTCCCGCGTCGGTTCGTCGGCTCAGATCAAGGCGATGAAGCAGGTTGCCGGCTCGATCAAGGGCGAACTCGCCCAGTATCGCGAAATGGCCGCCTTCGCCCAGTTCGGTTCGGACCTCGACGCTGCGACGCAGCGCCTGCTGAACCGCGGTGCACGCCTGACCGAACTCCTGAAGCAGCCGCAATTCTCGCCGCTGAAGACGGAAGAACAGGTCGCCGTGATCTTCGCCGGCGTCAACGGCTATCTCGACAAGCTGCCCGTCGCATCGGTCGGCAAGTTCGAGCAGGGCTTGCTTTCGTACCTGCGTTCGGAAGGCTCGGCCATCCTCGACGCGATCCGCACGGAAAAGGCAATCAGCGACGATACCAAGGGCAAGCTTACCGCTGCTCTCGATAGCTTCGCCAAGTCTTTCTCGTAATCGGGCCCGAAGTTAGGACGGATCACGGATGCCTTCACTCAAGGATCTGAAAAACCGGATCGCCTCCGTCAAGGCGACGCAGAAGATCACCAAGGCGATGAAAATGGTCGCCGCGGCGAAGCTTCGGCGTGCGCAGGAGGCGGCCGAGGCCGCCCGGCCTTATTCGCAGCGCATGGGTGCGGTTCTGGCGAATATCGCCAAGGCCGTCACCGATGCGGATGGCGCACCGGCGCTGATGACCGGCACCGGCCAGGACAAGGTCCATCTGCTGGTGGTCTGCACGGCCGAGCGCGGTCTTTGCGGCGGCTTCAACTCGCAGATTGCGCGCTTTGCGCGTGACCACGTCCGCAAGCTGGTCGCTGAAGGCAAGACGGTGAAGATCTTCACCGTCGGCAAGAAGGGCTACGACATCTTACGCCGTGAATATGCGCCGCTGATCATCGAGCGCAAGGAACTGCGCGACGTCAAGAAGATCGGTTTCGAAAATGCCGACCAGATCGGCAAGCGCATCATCGAGATGTTTTCGGCCGGCGAGTTCGACGTCTGCACGCTGTTCTACTCCGAATTCAAGTCGGTGATCAGCCAGGTTCCGACCGCGCAGCAGCTCATCCCGGCCAAGGCTCCGGAAGCCGCTGCCGAAGATGCCGCCCATGCCGGCGCCGTCTATGAATACGAGCCGGATCCGGCGTCGATCCTCGGCGATCTGATCCCGCGCAACATCTCCGTCCAGATCTTCCGCGCGCTCCTCGAGAACGTCGCAGGCGAGATGGGCGCCAAGATGAGCGCCATGGACAATGCGACGCGCAATGCTGGTGAGATGATCAACAAGCTGACACTGAGCTACAACCGTCAGCGTCAGGCGCAGATCACCAAGGAACTGATTGAAATCATTTCGGGCGCGGAAGCGCTCTGAGTTAGGAAAAGAGGGTAAGAAAATGGCTGAGGCAGCTACCCGCTCTGTCGGCAAAGTCACCCAGGTTATCGGCGCCGTCGTCGACGTTGCTTTCGAAGGCGAACTGCCGGCGATTTTGAACGCGCTCGAAACCGACAATAACGGCAACCGTCTGGTTCTCGAAGTCGCTCAGCATCTGGGCGAAAACGAAGTCCGCACCATCGCCATGGACTCGAGTGAAGGTCTCGTTCGCGGCCAGCAGGTCATTGATACGGGCGCTCCGATCTCGGTTCCGGTCGGCAACGAGACGCTCGGCCGCATCATGAACGTCATCGGCGAGCCGGTCGACGAAGCCGGTCCGCTGGTCACCGCCCATAAGCGCGCCATCCACCAGGATGCGCCTGCTTATGTCGAGCAGTCGACGGAAGCGCAGATCCTGGTCACCGGCATCAAGGTCGTCGACCTGCTGGCTCCCTACGCACGCGGCGGCAAGATCGGCCTCTTCGGCGGCGCAGGCGTCGGCAAGACCGTTCTGATCATGGAACTGATCAACAACGTCGCCAAGGCGCATGGTGGTTATTCGGTTTTCGCAGGCGTCGGTGAACGCACCCGCGAAGGCAATGACCTCTATCATGAAATGATCGAATCGAACGTCAACAAGCATGGCGGTGGCGAAGGCTCCAAGGCTGCGCTGGTTTACGGTCAGATGAACGAACCGCCGGGCGCCCGCGCCCGCGTCGCTCTGACGGGTCTGACGGTTGCGGAACACTTCCGCGACCAGGGTCAGGACGTTCTGTTCTTCGTCGACAACATCTTCCGCTTCACGCAGGCAGGTTCCGAAGTGTCGGCTCTGCTCGGCCGTATTCCTTCGGCCGTGGGTTATCAGCCGACGCTGGCAACCGACATGGGTCAGATGCAGGAACGCATCACCACGACGACGACCGGCTCGATCACCTCGGTTCAGGCCATCTACGTTCCGGCTGACGACTTGACCGACCCGGCACCGGCAACCTCGTTCGCCCACCTTGATGCAACGACGGTTCTGTCGCGTTCGATCGCTGAAAAGGGCATCTACCCGGCCGTCGACCCGCTCGACTCCACCTCGCGCATGCTCGACCCGATGGTTGTCGGCGAAGAGCACTACGAAGTCGCCCGTAAGGTTCAGTCGACGCTGCAGCGTTACAAGGCCCTGCAGGACATCATCGCCATCCTCGGCATGGACGAACTGTCCGAAGAGGACAAGCTGGCCGTCGCCCGCGCCCGTAAGATCGAGCGCTTCCTGTCGCAGCCGTTCTTCGTCGCCGAAGTCTTCACCGGTTCGCCGGGCAAGCTGGTTGCGCTCGAAGACACGATCAAGGGCTTCAAGGGCCTGGTCAACGGCGAATACGACAATCTGCCGGAAGCTGCCTTCTACATGGTTGGCTCGATCGACGAAGCCATCGAAAAGGCCAAGAAGCTCGCTGCCGCTTGATGAGCGACGCTCAGGACGAGATATTCTGCTGCGACTCCCTCAAGGGGGTCGTGGCGGAACTTCCGGAACCGGCAGCACCGACCGTCTATCGTGCCGATAACGGCGTGGTCATGATGGTCGTTGGGCTGGTTCAGACCGAGGAAGGCCTCGGATATCTCGACCAGGCGATACTGCACTGCCCGTTCTGCGGGACCAAATTGCAAGATGCAAAAGCCATAGCCGAGAAGGTAAGTCACTGATGGCTGACAATTTCAACTTTGAGCTCGTTTCGCCGGAGCGTCTGCTCTTGTCGGAGATGGTGACCGAGGTCGTCATTCCCGCAACCGAGGGCGAGATGACCGTCATGGCGCACCACGCGCCGACGATGACGACCATCAAGCCCGGTGTGGTGAGCGTGCGTTCGGCGTCCGGCAAGAAGCAGGACTACGTGGTGTTCGGCGGTTTTGCCGATATCCTGCCGACAGGCTGCACTTTGCTCGCCGAATCCGCCGTCCCGGTCGAGGAACTCCATAAGGACGAGCTGACCCGTCGGATCGAGGCTGCCCGCAAGGAGCTCGAACATGCAGAGCTGCACGAGCACAAGTCGAAGCTCGAGCATTTCATCATGGAACTGACGCATCTGCGCGGCATCGTCCAGCAGGACTGACCGGGTACGACAGCCTCAATGAAAGGGCGGCCTCGGTGGCCGCTTTTTTTGTGTCTGGCTTCTTCCTTGGATAGGGACAACAGCGTTGTCGTGCGACTTCAAACGAACGCGGCCGCCTGTTTTGGTCGAGAAAACAGACGGCTTCAATCAGATCAGGAAAACTCCAAAAGCGCTCTCCAATTCTTTGGGAGTCGCCTGAGCTGCTGGCGGATCATGCAGCCGCAGCTTGTCGCAGCGTCTCAGAAGCCGGTGCCGCCGCGTAGCTCGATGATCAGTGTCTTGAACAGGATCTTCAGGTCGAGCAGCAGGCTGAAATTCTTGACATAATAGATATCACAGGCGATGCGGGCCCGAGCTGCCAGCGGCCTTGTCGTCGGGCCGCGCCAGCCGCGTGTTTGCGCGAGGCCGGTGATGCCGGGGCGCATGACGTGTCGCTGGTGGTAGTTCGGCACCACTTCCTCGTAGAGCCTGCCGGCTGCGCGCATGTTGATGGCATGGCAGCGTGGGCCGACCAGGGACATCTCGCCCTTGAGGACGTTCAGCAGTTGCGGCAGTTCGTCGATATTGGTCCTGCGGAGCATTGCGCCGATGGCGGTCATCCTGACGTCGCCCTTGACGGTCTGCTGGACGCCGCTGGGATCGCAAGCTTCCGCCCGCATCGAGCGGAATTTGAAGACGTTGATCTTCCGGCCGTTCAGGCCCCAGCGGATCTGGCGGAAGAACACCGGACCGCCATCGTCGAGCTTGATGAAGAGAGCGATCGCCAGAAAAAGCGGCGCCAGCACGAGGAGGGCGCTGGCCGAGATGACGATGTCGATCAGCCGTTTCACGGCCAACCGCAGTGCCGGCTTTGCTTTGCCATTGGCAAAGCTCTCCGGCTGGCGAATGTTGGAATTCGCTATGACCAGGGTCCTGGTTTTGGTCTGACGCTGAGACGGATCGAAGCGTGAACTCGTCTTCGAAGTAAAAGCATACATTAAGCAAGGCCCACAAGTTTAGATGCAATTCTGAACTGTGTGGAGACAAATACATGCTCAGGTAAGGTTTGTCATCGTCATAATTAACAAATCGCTAACCCTGGAGACACCAAAAATGGGAGTATTCCTGGTTAACCTTAATGCCTATAGTTGAGGCGAAAACAATATTATACTTTAAAAGGAGTAGCCCGATCGGGTGGGCGAGATGTCAGACGGTTTCCGAATTCGATCGCCGGTCGTTCCAGCAGATGGTAGCTGAGACTTGCCACCAGAAGGACAAGCGCCGCCGTCAGTGCGCAGGATTGCAGCCAGCCGATGACGACATTGTCCGAGGAAGCGCCGAACGAACCGGGGTCGAGTTTCTGGATCAATGTCAGGATGATCTCCTGCCAGATATAAATGCCGAACGAGATCTTGGCGACGTAGCGGACGGGAGCGTTGTCGAGCAACCTGCCGAGGCGATGCGAATGGCAGAGCGATACGAGTGCGGTTGCGATCGCCAGCGGAAAGACCGGAAATCCGTAGGGGATGTCTAGCCAGCCGTAAGCCTCGGCCGAACCGCCTGGCGATATGGCGAGGCGGTAGCCGGCAATGGATAAAGCGAGAAGTGCTGCGGCATCGAACCAGAAGGAACGCCTTGCAGGCAGCATAACGTCGATGCCGGCGGCAAGCGCGCCGAGCGCGAAGAGGGCGAAGAAGGCGATCGGATTGTAGTTGGGCATCCATTCCTTCGCCCCGCCCTGCAGGCCATAGGCCCAGCCCCGCCCGATGTCGTCCAGCGCGAAGAACCTGAGGATCGCCAGATGGGCAATAAGGACGACGGCAATGACGCAGAGCCAGGCGGAACGGGCCAGCAACCGGCGCTGCCGCAGCCGCGGCAGGCGAAACAAGAGGAAAAAGCAGCCCGGCAGGAGCACATAGCTGGTGACCTCGAAGGGGATGGACCAGAGCGGTCCGTCGGCTTCGACAGGGAAAAACGTGCGCCAATGCCATTGGCTCATGAACAGCATTCCGGAAACATAGCGAATTGCAAGCTCCGGTGTCAGCGGCACGGCAAGCAGCGTCAGGCTGACCATAAAGCCGACGGTGGCGGCGACCCAGAAGCCGGGGGCAATCCGCGCCGCCCTGCGGATGGCATAGCTGGCAAGGCTCGGCATGTCGCTGCCGGCATCGAGCGCGCGCCAGAAAGGCCGGGCCAGAAGAAAGCCGCTGAGCACGAAGAAAATGGCGACGCCGAAATTGCCGAAGCGGAGAATATGCGCCGCCGGTGCCAATTCATCGGGAATTCGGCGCATATCCAGCCGGAGCGCGAGATGATGAGCAAGCACCAGCAGGCAGGCCGTCGCGCGCAGAAAGTCCGCTCCGGCCAGCCTCTCCTGTGGTCGCATGTCGTTCCTCACCCTGCCCGATCCGGCTCAAACCGCACCAAGCAAAAGCTTGCCGTGGAACCCCGCCTCGGGCAAGGCCGGGACGGGTTCAGCCGAGAAGTTCGTTGGTATAATAGGTGGAAAAGTCCGGCTTCTCCTTGAGCTTTGCGCCATTCGCATCGACCAGGATGCCGTTCTCGAGCAGGAAGGCGCCGATGGCATCGGCCTTCGCCGGATCGATTGTGCCGATCACGCCGGCCTCGGATTTGAGGAAATGCCCATCGATCAATGCCTTCTGGGACGCCTTTACCAGTTCCGTATTCATCAGAGCGCCATTGCTGTTGGAAATCAGCAGTTCGCAGGCTTCGTCGGGATGGTCGACGGAGTAGGCATAGCCCTGGCGCGTCGCCTGGATAAAGGCGCGGGCGTGTTCCCGGCTGGCCGAGAGATAGGCGTCGCTGGAGACGATGACCGTCGTCTGCTCGTCGGGAATACCGTAATCGGAATAGTGGAAGCGGCCGATCTTGCGGTTTTCCAGTTCGGCGGCGATGCCTTCCCAGGTGTAGATCTCCAGCGTGAAATCGATCGAGCCATTGTCCAGCGCCTCGTAGGCGGAGGTGCCGAGGGTGACGGTTTTGACGTCGCCCGTGCCGCCGTCGTTGCGAATCATCGCCGCGACCAGCGCGCTCTCCCAGGTGCCGCCGAAGCCGCCATAGGTCTTGCCGTCGAGATCCTTTGGGCGCTTGATGTCGTCGCGTCCGCCCTTGTAGATCAGGCGCGCGGTTTCGGTCTGGACGACGCCATAGACCATCTTCACGTCACCGCCGCCGGCGCGCTGCGTCATGGCCTCGATCTCGCTGCTAATGCCGAAATCGGCAACCCCGTTCGACACCAGCGTGCCGGCGCTGGTATCGGTAAAGGGTAGAATTTCGACATCGAGTCCGGCGGCCGCATAGAAGCCCTTCGCCTTGGCGACATAGATGCCGATATGGTTGGTGTTGGGCGTCCAGTCGAGCGCAATGCGAACCTTTGCCGGCGCTGACTGGGCGAAGGCGGTGCGGCCGGCGAGGCTTGTCGCGAGGGCGGCGAGGATCGTCTGTCGACGGGTGAGAAGCAGCATGGTGACCTCCTCAGGTCTCTAGAGCATGATGCCGAAAAGGTGAGCGGTCTTCGGACAACGTCATGCTCTAACTCTTTAAATCAGAACGGGATTCGGAATTTGGGCCGACCGGCCTAAAATCATCCTGTTCTAGCGGATGAAGCAGGGTTTGCAGGATTTCGGTCTCGATCGCCTGGGCCGCCGGCGAGCCGAGATCGGCGATGCTTCTCGGGCGGGGCAGGGGAACGCGGAATTGGCGGATGATACGCGCCGGGCGGGCCGATAGCACGTAGATCCGGTCGGAGAGGAATACCGCCTCGCGAACATCGTGGGTGATCAACAAGGCCGTCCAGCGATGTTGCGTCCACATGCCCTGCAGCCATTCCTGGATCTGCATGCGTGTCAGCGCGTCCAGCGCGCCGAAAGGCTCGTCGAGGAGCAGCATGTCCTGGCTCTGGACGACGGTGCGCAACAGCGCGGCGCGCTGGCGCATGCCGCCGGAAAGTTCGGCGGGATAATGGTGTTCGAAGCCGGCAAGGCCGAAGTGCTCGAACAGCGGCGCCACCGTGGCGCGGGCGGCGCGGCGGCTCATGCCGCGCACCTCCAGGCCGAGTGCGGCATTGTCGATGATCCGGCGCCAGGGCATCAGCGCATCGCGTTGCGGCATGAAGGCGAAGGAATGCGGCGTCTGTTCGAGGGGCGCGCCCTTGAACAGCAGGGCGCCGGAATCGGGTCGCAGCGCCTGGGTCAGCAATCGAAGCACCGTCGATTTTCCGGAGCCGGAGGGGCCGACGATCGAAACGAACTCGCCGCTTGCGACCGCGAGCGAAATATCGCCGAGCACCTGCATGCCGTCGAAGGTTTTCGAAATCTTACGCAGTTCGACCAGTTCATCGGTCATCGGCGGCGCTCCCCGGACGGTTGCCAGGGCATGACGAGACGCTCGATCATCAGCGTCACTGCGAAGAGGCAGAGTGTCAGCACGGCGCTGACGACGACGGCGGCGAGGACGAGATCCGGCCGGAAATTGTTCTTGGCGTTGAGGATATAGATGCCGAGGCCGCGCGCGGCTCCCGCATATTCGGCAAAGATCGCGCCAACGACGGCATAGGTAATCGAGATCCTGAGGCCGGCGAAAAAATAGGGCAGCGAGGAGGGAAGCCGGGCCAGGCGGAAAATGCGCCAGCGGCTTGCCTTCATCGAGTTCAAGAGTTCAGCGATGTCGCGGTCGGTCGCCTCATAACCCTGCAGCAGGGCGACGAGCAGCGGGAAGAAGGTGACGAGCGCTACCAACAAAATCTTCGGCAACAGGCCGAATCCGAACCAGAGAACGACGAGCGGCGCGATCGCCACCAGCGGCAGAGTCTGGCTGCCAATGAAGATCGGCAGCAACGCCCGGCGCATGGAGGGCATGAAATCCATCAGGATCGACGAGACGAAAGCGAAGGCGAGCGACAGGGCGAAGCCACCGAGTGTGGCGCCGAGCGTTGGCCAGGTGTTTGCTATTAACGCTTCGCGGTTCAGCCAGCCCTGAGTGAGAATGCGCGAAGGTGCTGGCAGGATGGATGGTTTGATGCCGGAAAGATCGACATAAAGTTCCCATGCGGCCAGAAAGACAAAACCGGCGAGCAGGGCCGGGATCGCCCGGTACAGGCCGGCACCGAGCGCGGCAAGACGCGTATCCGATGGTGGTGGCGATGTCATCAACGTCGATTTCAGGCTTTCGTCCGGCTGCATGAGTCTTCAAATCGGAATCGATCCAAGGTCATGCAGCAAATCAAAGCGCTGCAGCCTCCTTTCAGCGCTTGAATAGTCGCGCGGCGGCGCAGATACGCAAACCTGTCGAAGACATCGAGAATGGTGCCGGGGAAGCCGCCGGACATCGGCCAGGGTGACACTTGTGCGCTCGGAAACATCTGAACCTCGCTCCGCTGGCATTACCCAGATCAGCTTTGAAGGGTCCGGAGGCTTGCGCTTCTCATCTCAGCCCCGGCGACACGGAGCTCCCCTGTGATTTCGGCGAAAACTATCATCGAGGTTTTCTTACCGCAACCGCAAAATCACGATCCCGTTCGTCTGGTCGGAACCGAACCGCAGAGGCGAAAAAACACCCGGACGGAGTTCTGTCCGGGTGTTTTCCGAGGTTCCGTACCTGCCGGGAACGGAACCCGAGCTCGTCTTGGACGGCTCTCTATCTGCAGGACGCGGCCGGTGCGAGGGCCGCAAATGCCGGCGCCATGATTTCGGTCTGTTATCGCCTGGTGATCGCGCGTCGCTTCTTCCTGCTTTACGACCGGTGGAGTAGGCCTTATAAAACCTCAACTAATATTGAGGTCAAGAGGGTGATGGATACGATTTCTGCAACGCCGCTCGGCAGGCTTCTGACGGTTGGCGAAGTGGCGGAACGCAGTGGTCTTGCCGTTTCGGCGCTGCATTTCTATGAGGCCAAGGGGCTGATCTCCAGCATCCGTACACGCGGCAATCAGCGGCGCTACGGACGTGACGTGCTTCGCCGGCTCGGCATCATCAAAGTGGCGCAGCGTGTCGGCATTCCGCTCTTAGAAATCCAGACGGCGTTCGCCTCTCTGCCGCAGGAGCGCACACCGACGGTTGCCGACTGGCAGACGCTGTCGGCGCGCTGGAAGAATGAACTCGACGAGCGAATCAGACGGCTCAGCCTGCTGCGCGACCGCCTGACCGGCTGCATCGGCTGCGGCTGCCTGTCGATCGAGAGCTGTCCGTTGCGCAATCCCTGCGATCGGCTTGGCGAAGAAGGGCCGGGTGCGCGGCTACTGGAGACCGAGAACGAAAGCTGAGCTTTCCCGAGGTCTCCGGCGGAAAGATCGGTGCGTGCCTTTCTTTCGGCCGGCGCGCTCATATGTTAAGGGCGAAGGGCGCAACCGGCGGCATTGTCCGCGAGGAGGACGGCTTCGTGTTCCATCCGAGACTATTCGAAAATCGCAATGTCGTCGTCACCGGCGCCGGCCGGGGTATCGGCCTCGAGGTGGCCCGCCAGTTCCTGGATTGCGGCGCGAAGGTGATCGTCCATACCGGCCGCAAACCTGGGCGGGATCTGCCGGATTTCCTGCTGACGGCCGAATCGGAAAGACGGGCGCTGTTGCTGCACGCTGATTTCACCGCCGTCGGCGGCGCCGCGCAATTTGCGGAGGATGCTCTCGCCTTTTTCGACAAGGTGCATGTGCTCGTCAACAATGCCGGCACCATGCTCGGCCGTTTTCCGGCTGCGACGCTGACGGACGCAGATTATGAAGCGATCGTGCGGCTGAACCAGACGTCGGTGGTGGCGCTGACCCGGGCGCTGTTGCCGGCATTGAAGGCGGCCGAAGGCGCGGCCATCGTCAACACCGTTTCGATTTCAGCGCTGACCGGCGGCAGTCCCGGTTCTTCGGTCTATTCGGCCTCGAAAGCCTTCGTTTCCACCTATTCCAAGGCGCTTGCCCGTGAGCTGGCGCCGGATGGCATCCGGGTCAATTGCGTCTCGCCGGGAACGATCGAGACGGATTTCCATGAGCGCTATTCCTCACGCGAAAAGCTGGAGCAGACGAAGAAGACCATACCTTTACAGCGGCTCGGCACGGCGGAGGATTGTGCTCCCGCCTATCTCTTTCTGGCCGCCCCTTTGCTTTCGGGCTACATCACCGGTCAGGTGATCGAGATCAATGGCGGCCAGCTTATCTGCTGATTTGCTTGGACTTTTTTTGGCATTTCGTTACTTTGGAATAATTCGCTTGTGTGAATATGCTATTGTACTGATCTACCTCAGTGCTTCCTTCCGAGATACCGAATGCCGTTGCCCAAACCCGAGCCGGGGATGTCCGGCCAGGACTTGCACAAACTCGCTGGAAAAGCCCACGAGGCGAGCGATCTGCTGAAAGCGCTGGCGCACCAGACCCGACTTCTGATTCTGTGCATATTAGCGAATGAGGAGCGGACGGTCGGTGAAATCGAGACTATTCTCGGCATTCAACAGGCAATGGTCTCGCAGCAGCTCGCGCGCCTGAGGCTTGTAGGTCTGGTCAATACACGCCGCGAAGGCAGGCTGGTTTATTACAGCATCGGCGATCTCAGTGTGCTCGCCTTCCTCGAATCGCTGTTCGATCTTTTTCCGGCTGCCGAAAACGGTTAAGCATGTCGCGTAGCGCGGCGGCTGCGCACGAGGATGGGCTGGATCCGGATGACCTCACGCCGGATCGGGAGACCGGATGATCGACAAGCTGGAATTCTTCATCGCCCTTGCCAATGAAAAGCATTTCGGCCGCGCCGCGGAGGAATGCGGGATCTCGCAGCCGACGCTCTCGGCCGCCATCCGCCAGCTGGAGGATCAGCTCGGCGTCATGCTGGTGCAGCGCGGGTCGCGATATCAGGGGCTGACGCCGGAGGGGCAGCGCGTGCTCGAATGGGCGCGGCGCATCGTCGGCGATGCCCGCACCATGCGCCAGGAAATGCGCGCGGCGCGGCGCGGTCTTTCCGGCCACATTCGTCTCGCCGCCATCCCGACGGCCCTCGCCATGCTTTCGCGCATCACCACGCCCTTTCAGGAACGACATCCGGGCGTCACCTTCTCGATCGTCTCGCGCAATTCGCTGCAGGTGTTGAGCATGCTCGAAAATCTCGAGATCGATGCCGGTATCACCTATCTCGAAAATGAGCCGCTCGGGCGTGTCACCAGTGTTCCCCTCTATGCCGAGCGTTATCACCTGATCACGGCTGCGGGCAGCCCGCTGTCCGATCGCGACAACGTGACCTGGAAGGAGGTCGGCGATCTTCGGCTTTGTCTATTGACCGCCGACATGCAGAACCGACGCATCATCAACCGGCACCTGACGGAAGCGGGGGCCACAGTGCATCCGACACTCGAATCCAACTCGATGATCGTGCTGTTCTCGCATGTCAGAACCGGACGTTGGGCCAGCATCATGCCGCGCAACGTCGCGAAATCATTTGGATTCCCAATTGAAATCCGAATGATTCCGATTGTTGAGCCGGAGGCCCACCATCTGGTCGGCCTCGTCGCGCCCTATCGCGAGCCGTTCACGCCGCTCGTGTCGGCCTTGCTGCATGAAGCGCGAGTGCTCGTGCAGGATGAAGAGCTCTGATAGGAAAAACCTATCGATCCACGAGATAGCTTTATTGATCGTCGCCGGCTTCCTTGAGATGCTGGGCGACGAATGGCCTCGGCTGGGGAGGGCGCCATTCCGCAACCAGCGGCTGGGAGGGCTGCCCTATGACCATTCATATCGCCGAAGGCGATATTGCAGCGCGCACGCGTACCATTGTCGCCGACCTTCGCTTCCTTGAAGGGCCGCTGCTTCCCATTCTGCATCAAGTTCAGCAGGAATTCGGGTATGTGCCGCAGCAAGCCCTGCCCGTGATCGCGGAGGAACTGAACCTCTCGCGCGCCGAGGTGCATGGGGTAATGACCTTTTATCACGATTATCGCGACCACCCCGCGGGGCGACATGTGCTGAAGCTCTGTCGCGCCGAGGCCTGTCAGTCGATGGGCGGCGACGCGCTGGCTGAGCGCGTCAAGGCGCTGCTCGGCATCGATTTTCACCAGACGACGCTCGATGGCAGCGTGACGCTGGAGGCGGTCTACTGCCTCGGGCTCTGCGCCTGCGGCCCGTCGGCGATGCTCGACGGCGAGGTGTATGCCCGGGTCGACGATCAGCTGGCGACGGAACTCGTCGCGGAGGCGCGCCGATGACAGTCAAGATTTATGTTCCGCGCGATGCCGCTGCGCTGGCGCTCGGGGCCGAAAAGGTGGCAAAGGCGATTACCCAGGAGATCGTCGCCCGCGGCCTTGATGCCGAGATCGTGCGCAACGGCTCGCGCGGAATGTTCTGGCTGGAGCCGCTGATCGAGGTCGAGCTTGCCGGCAAGCGCATCGGCTACGGACCGGTGAAAGAAAGGGATGTGCCCGGTCTTTTCGACGCCGGGATCGTCAATGGCGGCGATCACCCGCTCTGTCTCGGGGAGGTTGAAGACCTCCCGTTCCTGAAGCAACAGACCCGCCTGACCTTCGCCCGCTGCGGCGTGATCGATCCGCTCTCACTTTCGGATTACGAGGCGCATGGCGGCCTTGAAGGCCTTCGCCGCGCCGTTTCGATGGCGCCCGCGGAAATCGTCAAGGAGGTCACCGATTCCGGCCTGCGTGGACGCGGCGGCGCGGGTTTCCCCACAGGCATCAAGTGGAAGACCGTTCTCGATGCGGCCGGCGACCGCAAATATATCGTCTGCAATGCCGATGAAGGCGACAGCGGCACCTTTGCCGACCGGATGATCATGGAGGGCGATCCCTTCGTGCTGATCGAGGGCATGGCGATTTCGGGACTTGCGACCGGTGCCACGAAGGGCTTCGTCTATACGCGTTCGGAATACCCGCATGCGATCGCCGCGATGACCGAGGCCGTCGGCATCGCGCGGCAGGCCGGGATCCTCGGCCCGTCGGTGCTCGGCTCGGGCCGCGCTTTCGATATCGAGGTGCGCACCGGCGCCGGCGCCTATGTCTGCGGCGAGGAGACAGCCCTTTTGAACAGCCTCGAAGGCAAGCGCGGCGTCGTGCGCGCCAAGCCGCCGCTGCCGGCGCATAAGGGACTATTCGACTGTCCGACCGTCATCAACAACGTGATCTCGCTCGCCTCCGTGCCCGTGATCATGGAGAAGGGCGCCGCCTTCTATCGCGATTTCGGCATGGGCCGCTCGCGCGGCACCATCCCGCTGCAGATCGCCGGCAATATCAGATATGGCGGTCTTTACGAAACAGCCTTCGGTCTTTCACTCGGCGATATCGTCGACAGGATCGGCGGCGGTACGGCGACCGGACGGCCGGTCAAGGCCGTGCAGGTCGGCGGGCCGCTTGGAGCCTATTTCCCGCGGGCCCTGTTCGACACGCCGTTCGATTACGAATCCTTCGCCGCCCGGGACGGGCTGATCGGCCATGCCGGCATCGTCGTCTTCGACGACACCGCCGATATGCTGAAGCAGGCGCGTTTCGCCATGGAATTCTGCGCCGTCGAAAGCTGCGGCAAGTGCACGCCTTGCCGCATCGGCTCGACGCGCGGCGTCGAGACGGCCGACAAGATCGCCCATGGCATCGAGCCGGAGAAGAACCGGGCGCTGCTGGCCGATCTCTGCAACACGATGAAATTAGGCTCGCTCTGCGCGCTCGGCGGTTTCACGCCTTATCCCGTCATGAGCGCGATGACGCATTTCCCGGAGGATTTTTCGCCGGCGCCGATCGTGGAGGCTGCCGAGTGATGACATCTCACGTGCTGGCCCGCTTCTCGCCCGACTTGCTCAATTCCATTTCCATACAGGAGGCCGACCATGTCTCTCATCCATGAAATCGACTACGGCACTCCCGCTTCGAAATCGGAAACAATGGTGACGCTGACCATTGACGGGCAGCAGATCAGCGTGCCGGAGGGCACGTCGATCATGCGCGCCTCGATGGAGGCCGGTATCGAGGTGCCGAAGCTCTGCGCCAGCGACATGATGGATGCCTTCGGCTCCTGCCGGCTCTGTCTCGTCGAGATCGAGGGCCGGGCCGGCCTGCCGGCCTCCTGCACGACGCCGGTGGCGGCCAACATGGTGGTGCGCACGCAGACGGATCGGCTGAAGGATGTCCGCCGCGGCGTGATGGAACTCTACATTTCCGACCACCCGCTCGACTGTCTGACCTGTGCTGCCAACGGCGATTGCGAATTGCAGGACATGGCAGGCGCCGTCGGCCTGCGCGACGTGCGCTACGGCTATGACGGCGACAACCATGTCAGGGCACGCAACAATGGCGAGATCAATCTGAAATGGACGCCGAAGGACGAGTCCAATCCCTATTTCACCTTTGACCCCTCCAAGTGCATCGTCTGTTCGCGCTGCGTGCGCGCCTGCGAGGAGGTGCAAGGCACCTTCGCGCTGACGATCGAGGGGCGCGGTTTCGGCTCCAAGGTGTCGTCGGGTGCGCATGAAGCCTTCATCGATTCCGAATGCGTCTCCTGCGGTGCCTGCGTCCAGGCCTGCCCGACGGCGACGCTGACCGAGAAGTCGGTGATTGCGATCGGTCAGCCCGAGCATTCGGCCATCACCACCTGCGCCTATTGTGGCGTCGGCTGTTCCTTCAAGGCGGAAATGCGCGGCGAGGAGCTGGTGCGCATGGTTCCCTGGAAGGATGGCCAGGCCAATCGCGGCCATTCCTGCGTCAAGGGTCGCTTCGCTTACGGCTATTCCAACCATAAGGATCGCATCCTCAACCCGATGATTCGCGAGAAGGTCAGCGATCCCTGGCGCGAGGTAAGCTGGGACGAGGCCTTCGCGCATGTGGCGTCGGAGTTCCGCCGCATCCAGTACCAGTATGGCCGCGAGGCGATCGGCGGCATCACCTCGTCGCGTTGCACCAATGAGGAAACCTATCTGGTGCAGAAGCTGGTCCGCGCCGGCTTCGGCAACAACAATGTCGATACCTGCGCCCGCGTCTGCCACTCGCCGACCGGCTACGGCCTCGGCCAGACATTCGGCACCTCGGCCGGCACGCAGAATTTCGACAGCGTCGAACAGTCCGATGTCGTCGTCATCATCGGCGCCAATCCGACCGACGGTCATCCGGTGTTCGCCTCGCGGCTGAAGAAGCGGCTGCGCCAGGGCGCCAAGCTCATCGTCATCGATCCTCGCCGCACCGATATCGTCCGGTCGCCGCATGTCGAGGCTTCCTATCACCTGCCGCTGAAGCCGGGCACCAATGTCGCGGTCATGACGGCGTTGGCGCATGTGATCGTCACCGAAGGGCTCTATGACGAGAAGTTCATCCGCGAGCGTTGCGATTGGTCGGAGTTCGAGGACTGGGTCGCTTTCGTCGCCGAACCCCAGCACAGCCCCGAACAGTCCGAGATCTTCACCGGCGTGCCGCCGGCGGATCTGCGCGGCGCGGCAAGGCTCTATGCCAAGGGCGGCAACGGCGCGATCTATTACGGTCTAGGTGTCACCGAACACAGCCAGGGTTCGACCACGGTCATCGCGATCGCCAATCTGGCGATGGCGACCGGCAATATCGGCCGTCCCGGCGTCGGCGTGAATCCGCTGCGCGGCCAGAACAACGTGCAAGGCTCCTGCGACATGGGCTCCTTCCCGCACGAGCTGCCGGGCTATCGGCATATTTCCGACGATGCGACCCGCGATATCTTCGAAAAGCTCTGGGGTGTGAAGCTCAACAACGAGCCGGGCCTGCGAATCCCGAACATGCTGGATGCGGCGGTCGACGGTTCCTTCAAGGGCCTCTATGTCCAGGGTGAGGACATTCTCCAGTCAGATCCCGACACCAAACATGTCGCGGCCGGCCTTGCGGCGATGGAATGCGTCGTCGTGCAGGACCTGTTCCTCAACGAGACTGCCAATTACGCCCATGTCTTTCTGCCGGGCTCGACCTTCCTCGAGAAGGACGGCACCTTCACCAATGCCGAGCGCCGCATCAATCGTGTGCGCAAGGTGATGTCGCCGCGCAACGGTTATGGCGACTGGGAGGTGACGCAGAAGCTTGCCCAGACGATGGGGCTCGACTGGAACTACAATCATCCGTCGGAGATCATGGACGAGATCGCGGCAACGACGCCGAGTTTCGCCTTGGTATCCTACGACTATCTCGACAAGATGGGCTCGGTGCAGTGGCCCTGCAACGAGAAGAACCCGCTCGGCTCGCCGATCATGCATGTCAACGGCTTCGTGCGCGGCAAGGGCAAATTCATCCGCACCGAATATGTGGCCACCGACGAACGCACCGGTCCGCGTTTCCCGCTGCTGCTCACCACCGGCCGCATCCTCAGCCAGTACAATGTCGGGGCGCAGACGCGGCGGACCGAGAATGTCGTCTGGCATGCGGAAGACCGGCTGGAAATCCATCCGCACGATGCCGAACAGCGCGGCGTTCGCGACGGCGACTGGGTGAAGCTCATGAGCCGCTCCGGCGACACGACGCTCCGGGCGTTGATCACCGATCGTGTGGCGCCGGGCGTCGTCTATACGACCTTCCATCACCCCAATACGCAGGCGAACGTCATCACCACCGATTTCTCCGACTGGGCGACGAACTGCCCGGAATATAAGGTGACGGCGGTGCAGGTTTCGCCTTCCAACGGTCCGAGCGACTGGCAGATGGAATATGACGAGCAGGCGCGGCAATCCCGCCGCATCGCCGGCAAGCTCGAGGCCGCGGAGTGATGATGAGGGGGTGGGCTGGGATCGACGGTGAAGCGGAGGCGGGTGTTTTTCATCCTGTTGCCGCATGGTAGATTTCCCCACCACCGCGCATGCCCCCGAAACCACCCGCCGTAACGGCATCATGCACAGCGGCTCTCGTATCGTGCCGGAGGAAGTGCCGATCGCCTTTTCCTATGGCGGCAGCTCGCATGCGGTGATGATGGCGACGCCCGCCGATCTCGAAGATTTTGCCGTCGGCTTCAGCCTGAGCGAAGGGATCATTGCTGAGCGGGCGGAGATATCGGGTATCGAGGTCGTTGCGGGTGAGCAGGGGATCGACGTGCAGGTCAGCCTTGTCGACGACGTCGCCGATCGGCTGCGGGCGCGGCGCCGCAGCATGGCGGGGCCGGTCGGCTGCGGGCTCTGTGGCATCGAATCGATCGAACAGGCAGTGCGGCCGGTGCCGGATGTCTCGGCATCACCACTGGCGCTCTCGCATGCCGATATCGTTCGCGCCGTTTCGATTCTGAACGAGGCGCAGCCGCTGCATCGCGAGACGCGGGCGGTGCATGGCGCCGCCTTCTATCGTCCCGGCAAGGGATTGCTTGCCGTGCGCGAAGATGTCGGCCGGCACAATGCGCTGGACAAGCTTTGCGGCGCCGTCATCGGCTGCGGCGAAAGCGGCGATGACGGCGCCGTCGTCGTCACCAGCCGGCTTTCGGTCGAGATGGTGCAGAAGGCGGCAATCCTCGGCAGCCCGGTGCTTATCGCCATTTCAGCGCCGACGGCGCTCGCCATTCGCACGGCCGACCAGGCCGGCATGACGCTTGTCGCCCTGGTGCGCGGCGATGACTTCGAAATTTTCACCCACCCGCACCGCATCTCGCCCGGAAACATCGCCGATGTCGCATGATACCAAGACCAAACTCGTCTATATGGCAAACCAGATCGCCACCTTCTTCAAGAGCCAGCCGGCAAGCGAGGCCGCGGACGGGGTCGCCAATCATATCAACAAATTCTGGGAGCCGCGCATGCGGCGGCAATTGTTCGAAATTCTGGAAAAGGAGGAAAACGGCCTGGATGCCCTCGTGCTGCAGGCCGCTCCGATGATCCGCAAACCGGAAGCGGAAACACACCAGGTCCGGTAACCCAACTGACTCATGCCGACAAAGGCAGCAGCATGCCGCCTTTGTCATTTGACAGCCTCAAAATTTAAATCGATTTAAATAAAAACAGTCGGTAATTCAAAGTGTTACAGCGTCCTTTGCGCTCCCGAAGACGGGCGGCGCTTCAATCACAGCAAGGTCTGAAACAAGGAGGAGTTGTTCATGACGGCAGCGGAATCACGTACAGACGGAGCGGTGGCAGGCTCAGGCCTGCTCGATCGCGAAAGGATCGTGGCCAGGCCCGGTTTCAACAGGTGGCTGGTGCCGCCGGCCGCACTCGCCATCCATCTCTGCATCGGTATGGCCTATGGTTTCAGCGTGTTCTGGCTGCCGCTGTCGAAGTCGCTGGGGATCACGGCGTCGACCGCCTGCCCCGATCAGACGCTCGCCTCGGCGCTGTTCACCACGACCTGCGACTGGCGGGTTGCCGACCTCGGCTGGATCTATACGCTGTTTTTCGTCCTGCTCGGCTCGTCGGCCGCCATCTGGGGCGGCTGGCTCGAGCGAGCCGGCCCGCGCAAAGCGGGTGTCGTTTCCGCCTGCTGCTGGTGCGGCGGCATCTTGCTGGCTGCCCTCGGCGTCATCACCCATCAGCTCTGGATGATGTGGCTCGGCGCCGGCGTCATCGGCGGCATCGGTCTTGGGCTCGGTTACATCTCGCCGGTCTCGACGCTGATCAAATGGTTTCCCGACCGGCGCGGCATGGCGACCGGCATGGCGATCATGGGCTTCGGCGGCGGCGCGATGATCGGGGCTCCACTTGCCAATCTGTTGATGAATGCCTTCAAGACCGAGACATCGGTCGGCGTCTGGCAGACCTTCATCGTCATGGCAGCGATCTATTTCGTCTTCATGATGGGCGGCGCCTTCGGTTACCGCATTCCGCCGGCCGGCTGGCGCCCGGAAGGCTGGACGCCGCCGGCGGCCAAGAGCACGATGATCACGACCAAACACGTGCATCTGCGTGACGCCCACAAGACCAAGCAGTTCTGGCTGATCTGGGCGGTGCTTTGCCTCAACGTTTCGGCCGGCATCGGCGTTCTCGGCATGGCTTCGCCGATGCTGCAAGAAATCTTTGCCGGCTCGCTGATCGGCCTGCCAGATGTCGGTTTCGCCCAGCTCGACGCCGGGCAGAAGGCGGCGATCGCCACGATCGCCGCCGGTTTCGCCGGCCTGTTGTCGCTCTTCAATATCGGCGGGCGGTTCTTCTGGGCGTCATTGTCCGATAAGATCGGCCGCAAGAATACCTATTACTGCTTCTTCCTCATCGGCATCGTGCTTTATGCGCTGGCGCCCAGCTTCGCAGGCATGGGCAACAAGGCGCTGTTCGTTCTCGCCTTCGGTATTATCCTGTCAATGTATGGCGGCGGCTTTGCGACCATCCCGGCCTATCTCGCCGATATTTTCGGCACGCAATTCGTCGGCGCCATCCACGGCCGGCTGCTGACGGCCTGGGCAACGGCCGGCATCGTCGGTCCGGTCGTCGTCAACTATATCCGTGAAGCGCAGATTGCAGCCGGCGTTGCACCCGGCCCGGCGCTTTATACTGGCACCATGTATATCCTCGCCGGCATGTTGGCGCTCGGCCTCATCGCCAATGCGTTTGTCAGGCCGCTCCCGGACAAGTGGTTCATGAGGGATGACGAGGTCGCGGCGCTGCAGGCGAAGTCGGCCGCCGTCAATGCCGGGCCGACCGGTTCCTTCGGCATCGGCACCGGCGGGCTGGATGCCAAGGCGATGCTCGCCTGGTCTGTCGTCGGCATTCCGCTGCTCTGGGGTGTCTGGGTCACGCTGAAGGCGACTTTCGCGCTGTTCGGCTGAGATATGAAAGCGCGCCGCAGGGCTCATGCGGCACGTTTTATCCCAGCTCTATGCAGAACAGTGGCGCGGTATGGAACCGAGGTCAGAACTCTTCCCAGCTCTGCGCAGTCGCAGTCGCCGCGCCGTGCGCCTTGGCAACACGGGAAACGAGATGCAGCGCCGGCGAACCTGTTTGTTTTGCTTCTAGCCCGACACCGGCGGGCGATTGGGCCTGGATCCGGGGCTGACCGGGCAGGCGGAATCTTGTCAGCATGATCCGCAGCGTTTCGGCTTCTCTCGCAAGGCTGTGGCTAGCGGCGGTGCTCTCCTCGACCATGGCGGCATTTTGCTGGGTTGCCTGATCAAGTGTGTTGACGGCCTGGTTGATTTCCTTGAGGCCGGTTGCCTGTTCCCTTGAGGCTTCGACGATGGCGACGACATTGCCGTCGATATCGCCGACCTGTGTGACGATTTCCTCTAGCGCCTTGCCGGTCTGGCCGACGAGGCCGACGCCGTTCTTGACGAGGTCGCTCGACGTATTGATCAGCGCCTTGATCTCCTTGGCGGCGTTGGCTGAGCGCTGGGCAAGTTCGCGGACCTCCTGGGCCACCACGGCGAAACCTTTGCCGGCTTCGCCGGCGCGGGCCGCCTCGACGCCGGCGTTCAATGCCAGAAGATTGGTCTGAAAGGCGATATCGTCGATGACGCCGATGATGTTGGTGATTTCGCGCGAGGACTGCTCGATCTGGTCCATGGCGGCGACGGCGTTGCGGACCACGACGCCCGACTGCTCGGCGCCCTGCTTGGTCATGGCGACGAGGCGGCCGGCTTCCTCGGCGCGACGGCTGGAATCGTTGACTGTCGTGGTGATTTGCTCCAGCGCGGCTGCGGTCTCCTCGATCGATGCCGCCTGCTGTTCCGTCCGCTTGGAGAAGGAATCCGCCGATTCGCCAATCTCGCGTGAGCCGGCGGCGATCGTGCTGCCATTCTCGCCGATCGTCTTCATCGTCTCGGCAAGGCCTGTGACCGCGGTGTTGAAATCGTGGCGCAACTGCTCCATCGAGGGGACAAAGGGCGTGTCCACCGTCCTCGTCAGATCTCCTTCTGAAAGCTGACGCAGCGCGCTGCCGAGCATGGAAATCGCGCTCATGCGCTCTGTGACGTCGGTTGCGAACTTCACGACCTTGTAGACCTTGCCGTCGGCATCGACGATCGGATTATAGGCTGCCTGGATCCAGATTTCGCGGCCGCCCTTGCCGAAACGGACGAATTCGTTGGCGATGAATTCCCCGTTGGCGAGGCGCCGCCAGAAGCTGCCGTAGTCCTCGGTTCTGACATAGGCCGGGTCGCAGAACATGCTGTGATGTTTGCCGGTGATTTCGGCCAGGGAATATCCCATGGCCTGGCAGAAATTCTCGTTCGCGGTGAGGATCTCACCCTTCGGGGTGAACTCGATTACCGCCTGTGAGCGCGAGATCGCCTCAAGCTTGCCGGAATCCTCGACCGCCTGCTTTTTCGCGGCAGTGATATCGGCGGCAAATTTCACCACCTTGAATGGCTTTCCACCCTTTGAAACAGGATTATAGGAAGCCTGGATCCATATTTGCCGGTTGCCCTTGGCAAGACGCTTGTAAGCGCCGGCATCATATTCGCCGCGTCCGAGCCGCGTCCAGAAGGCGCGATATTCCGCGGTCGCAGCATAGGCCGGCTCGCAGAACATGCTGTGATGTTTGCCGACGATCTCGTTCAGGCGATAACCCAGCGCGCTGCAGAAATTCTCATTTGCCGTCAGGATATTTCCGCTGAGATCGAATTCAATGATCGCCTGCGATTTGGAGATGGCGTCAAGAATGTATTTCGAATCGGAGCTTAGAGCAAACATATCTGTCCCTTTGAGATGCGCAGCATCTGCTGTTTCGGCCGGAGAAGCGAGGGGGCGGGCGAGGTATGCCGGCCCTGGGAAGAACCGGCTAGCCGGTTATATCCCTCCGTGCCGGAGACTATCATCCGTATGCTTCACCTCCATGCTGAGGGAGCGTGGTTAATATTGTGTATTAAAGCTACTGCTAATAATATTGTATCAGTGCGATTTGCTTTCGGGCCTAAGAAAAAACCGCCCCGGAGCGGGCGGTTTCGGTATTGTGTTTGTCTAAATGAGATCAGGCCGCCAGTTCGTCCGTCTCGTTTTCCTTGAACATCTTGGCGAGGTTCAGGAAGCAGATCATGCCGTTTTCCGAAGCGATGATTCCTTCGCAATAGGCGCGGTCGAAAGAGGCGGTCACCTCAGGCACCGGCTGGACCTGGCTGGACGAAATGGTCAGAATATCCGAGACGCGGTCGACGAGCATGCCGATGACCATGCTGTGAACCTCGGCGACGACGATGGCGCTGCGTTCGTTGGCGACGGTGCTCTTCATTCCGAGCTTGTAAGCAAGGTCGATGATCGGGATCACCGAGCCGCGCAGGTTCATGACGCCGATGACATCGGCCGGCGCGTGCGGGATCGGCGTCGACGGCGCCCAGCCGCGGATTTCGCGGATGGTTGTGGTCTTGACGCAGAATTCCTGATCATGCAGGCGGAAGGCAATGATCTCGAGCGTATCGCCGCTGAAGCTAGTGGAATTGATCGTGGCCATTAGAATTCTTCCCAACTGTCGTAAGCCAAAGCAGAAGCGGGAGCGCCCCCATTGGCGCTGACGAGCTTTGCCTTCACACCACGCGATGGCTTTGCGTTCGGCGAAGCATCGTTACGGTTACGACGACATTAGCGAAAGAGTGTTGCCCAAATCTAAATCGGAAGCCCGATTAACCAGGTTTTCAATCTCGATTTACGTCAGCCTATGGTCTTTTCGATCTGCGAAACCGCCCAATCCACCTGTTCTCTGGTGATGACCAAAGGCGGAGCGAGGCGAATCGTATGATCGTGGGTATCCTTGGCGAGAAGGCCGCGTTCCTTCAGCGCCTGGCAATATTGCCGCGCACCGCCCGCTTCGGGTTCCAGCTCGACGGCCATCATCAGACCGCGGCCGCGCACATCGCGAACGATGTTCGAGCGCATCGACTTCAGGCCTTCGAGAAAATAGTCGCCCATCGCTGCGGCGTTTTCGATCATGCCTTCTTCCGTCAACACCTTCAGCGCGGTGCGCGCCACCGCGCAGGCGAGCGGGTTGCCGCCGAAGGTCGAGCCGTGCTGGCCGGGTTTCAGCACCCCCAGCACCTCGGAATTCGAAAGCACGGCGGAAACGGGGTAGAAACCGCCGGACAGCGCTTTGCCGATCAGCGTCACATCGGCCTCGATGCCCTCATGCTCTTCCGCCAGCAGTTTGCCGGTGCGGCCGAGACCGGTCTGGATCTCGTCGAGGATGAGGGTGACGTTGTTATCAGTGCAAAGCTCGCGGATGCGGGTAAAATATCCGGCCGGCGGGATGATGACGCCGGCTTCCCCCTGGATCGGCTCGATCAGCGCGGCGACCGTATTGCCGTTGATGGCGGCCTCGAAGGCCTCGGCATCGCCGAAGGGAATGGTGCGGAAGCCCGGCGTGTAGGGGCCGAAGCCGTTGCGGGCGTCGGGATCGGTGGAGAAACTGATGATGCTCAGCGTCCGGCCATGGAAATTATCGGCGCAGACGATGATCTCCGCCTGGCCTTCCGGCACGCCCTTGACCTCGTATCCCCATTTGCGCACCGCCTTGATGGCGGTCTCCACGGCTTCAGCGCCGGAATTCATCGGCAGAATCTTGTGCGAGCCGGTGAGCGCCGCCAGCTCTTCATAGAGATAGGCGAGCTGGTCATTGCGGAAGGCGCGGGAGGTGAGGGTCAGCCGGCCCGCCTGCTCGACCATGGCGGCAAGGATTTTTGGGTGACAATGGCCCTGGTTGACGGCGGAATAGGCCGAAAGGCAATCGAGATAACGATTGCCGTCGGTATCCCAGACATGAACGCCTTCGCCGCGCGTCAGCACCACGTCGAGCGGCTTGTAATTATTGGCGCCGAGCCGCTGTTCCGTCGCAATCAATTTTTCCGAAGCGTTCATGGTCCTTCCCCTCTGGTCTATGCGGCGCGTGTCGGACGGTCGAAGATGCGGCGGCCGAAGAGGCTGGCCGTCAGTTCCACCAATATGCGGGCGCTCTTGCCGCGATCGTCGAGAAACGGATTGAGCTCGACCAGATCCAGCGACGAGACGAGACCGCTGTCCGAGAGCATCTCCATGACAAGATGGGCTTCGCGGAAGGTCGCGCCGCCAGGCACCGTCGTGCCGACGCCGGGGGCAATGTCGGGATCGAGGAAATCGAGATCGAGGCTGACATGCAGCAGGCCGTTCGCCTTGGCGACGACGTCGAGAATGTCCCGCATGATGGCGCCGATGCCCTGTTCGTCGATGGCACGCATATCGAAGACGTTGACACCGTGTTCGTGGATTTCTTCGCGCTCGCGCGCATCGACCGAGCGGATGCCGACTTGGAAGACATGCTTCGGGTCGACGAAGGGACGATCCTTCGGCAGGATTTCGGCGAACTCCGCCTCGCCGCAGAAGAAGGCGACGGGCATGCCGTGCATGTTGCCGGAGGGGGAGGTGGTGGGAGAATTGAAATCGGCATGGGCATCGAGCCAGAGCACGAAGAGCGGGCGGCCTTTGCTAGCGGCATAACGGGCCATGCCGGATACGGTGCCCATGGAAAGGCTGTGGTCGCCGCCGAGAATGAGCGGAAAGCGGCCGGAGGCGGCGACATCATAGACGCTGCTTTCGAGTGCGCGGGTGAAGGCGCCGACGATTCTCAGATTATGGGCCTTGGAATGGTTCGGCAGGTCCATCGCCGGCACGATCCTGAGATCGCCATTATCCGCGACATCGTGGCCGAGATCGATCAGCGTCTGGTCGACACCGGCAATGCGCAGCGCCGCGGGACCCATGGCAGCGCCTCTTCGGCCGGAACCTTCCTCCAGCGGTGCGCCGATGAGGGTGACTGATCGCGATTGGACATTCATTCGAGGGCTCCGTGTTGAGGCCTGTTTCAGCCGATAGTGGGATAATGGTTTGCCGGCAAAAAGATGGAAAAGTGCCAGAAATGGATTATGATTGCGCAGATTGATAGAGCTATTTTGACAGAGTGATCAGTGTGGACGATCTCGATACCGAACTCTTGAGCGCACTACGCCACAATGCCCGCATTTCCGTCTCCTCGCTTGCAGCGATAACAGGTGCATCCCGGGCGACGGTCGCCGCCCGCATCGACCGGCTGGTCGCCAGCGGCACCATTGTCGGCTTCACCATCCGCACCAGCCACGAGACGCGATCGGCCGGCGTGCGCGCCATCGTCATGATCGAGGTGCTCGGCAAACTGGCCGACAGGGTGGCCGATCAGTTGCGGGGTCTGCCGCAGGTTCGCGCCCTTCACAGCACCAACGGCAAATGGGATTTCGTCGCCGAACTCGAGGATCGCGACCTTGTTTCCTTTGACGAGACGCTACGCCGCATCCGGCTGATCAACGGTATCAACTCGACCGAGACTAATATTCTCTTGAAGACGAGCAAGACGGGTTTTTAGAGCAATCCCAGGAAAAGTGCGAAGCGGTTTTCCGTCCGGGATTGCGCAAAACAAAGGTAAGCCGCCTCAATACTCACGCTCATAAACGATGCCGGCTTCGCCCGCCCCGTTGCCGCCGGCGGCGCCGCGCAGTTTAACGCCGCGGCCGACATCGAGATTGATGATCGCCTTGGCGCCTGCCGCCCCGCCCTGCTGCAGTTCGAAATAGGTGCGGTCGTTGAGATAGCGGCCGACGCTGACGCTCGTCTGGCCCTTCTCGTCGGTGCTGACGTCGAAATCGTCGACGCCGAGCTGGTTGCGCAAGCCTTCGAAAAGCGAGGTGGAGCGGTTGCCGGCCAGCTGGCTGACGGCATCGGCGAGTTGGGCGATCTGCACCGGCGACAGCTTCGACATCGACTGGCCGAAAATCAGCTGCGCCAGCACCTCGTCCTGCGGCAGCTGCGGCGAGGAGGAAAAGGTGATCGAAGGATCGGTGGCGAGGCCGGCCACATCAACCGTCAGGGTCGTCGTGCCGGAGGTGGAGGTGGCTTCCATGTCGAGCGCCGGTGTCAGATCACCGGCAAAGGTGATCCTGCTCTTGTCGGAGAAGTTCAGACGGCGATTGAGAATGGTCAGCCGGCCGCGGCGCATGGTGAAACCGCCGGTGACGATGGGTGCCGCGGCCGTTCCGCGGATCGTCACGCGGCCGCCGAGCTCGGCATCGATGCCACGGCCGCGCACGAAGATTTGCGAGGGCGCGTCGATTTCGAGATCGAGGGTGATGACGGAAGATTTCTCGCCGGTTTTCCGTCCGCCGCCATCCCGCAGCTGCGCAAGCACCGCCCGCGGTGCGTTCTTGTGCCGTATGTCGATTTCGCTGAGGGAGGTCGGCAATTTTTCCGGGACGGTGATCGAGGTCTTGTCCAGCCGCAGTTTGCCGCTCAGCGTGGCGCTCATGATCGGTCCGCGCAGGCCCACTGTCCCGTTGACGGTCGAGACGACGAGGGTTCCGTCGACATAAACCGCCTTGTCGAGCTTGATCGAAATGTCGGCGGGAAAGCCGCCGGCCGGCTGGATACCGATGGTGCCGCTCGCCGAAATCGTGCCGCCGCCGCCGAGATTGCCGCTGAGGCGCGATATCACGGCCTGGGTGCCATTGAAGGTGACGGTGGCTGCGAGATTGTTGACGGCAAGATTGCGTCTGACGTCGACAAGTTTGGCGCCATTGGTCGAGACCGTGCCGTTGATGACAGGTGCTGCCGCCGTTCCACCGATCGAAAGATTGACGGTGGCGACCCCGTCGGCGACCAGGCCCTGCTGCGCAAGCGGGGTGCTTAGCACCGCGAAAGGAACATTGCCGTTGAAGCGCAAGTCAAGAGCTCGATTGCCTGATATAACGACACTGCCGCCACCCTTGAGCGACATGCCGGCGTCACCAGCAAGACTGGTTTCGACGGTCAGCTTGCTGCCGGCCAGCTTTCCGGAGGCCCCGATGCTGAGCGGCGAAAGACCGGCGCCCTTGGTCTGGCTCGTCGCGGCGTTCTTCCAATCGACCTTGAAATCGACAGCGGGGGAGGACAGCGTGCCGGTCGCCTTGGCGCTCGCCGAGATCGTGCCGTCGGCGCCGATACCAGGAACAAAGCCGTTGGCGATGGCAGCCGGAACATTGGCAGCGTTTGCCGTGACGTCGATCGATCGGATCGATGTGCCTGCAATGGAAAGATTGCCGGCGGCTTTCAGGTTAATGCCGCCGCTGCCGCGGAGGTCAGCATCAAAATCGAGCCTGTCGCCGGCATATTTTCCTGTGGCCGCCAGCGCAAGACGGGAGAGGCCGGCAGCCTTGGTGTGGCTGGTCGCGGCATCCTTCCAGTCAAGCTTGAAATCGACGATCGGATCAGCCGGCGTTCCCGATGTGACGGCGCTTGCCGAAAGCGTGCCTTCAGCACCGAGACCGGGAACAAAGGCATTGGCGATATTTGCCGGCAGGGCGGGAATATCGGCATTGACCGAAAGGTCGCGGATGGCCGTTCCGGCAATCGTGACGCCGCCGGTCGCCTTAGCCAGCACGCCGTCCTTGCCGGCGAGGTTGGCATCGAAATCGACCCTGTCATTGGCGAATTTGCCGGATGCCGCGGCGCTGAGACCGGAAAGACCGCTGCTCCTGGTCTGGGCGATTGCGGCGTTCTTCCAGTCGAGCTTGAAGTCGACGGCGGGCTTGGGAAGCGCGCCTGAGGCGGATGCCGTTCCCGACACCGTGCCCTCCGCCGCAAGGCCGGGAACGAAGCCGTTGGCAAGGCTCGCCGGCAGATCGGCGAGATCGGCCTTGACGTCAAGGTTGCTGACTGAGGCGCCCGATATCGCGACGTTGCCTGCAGCTTTCAGCGAGAGGCCGTCCTTGCCGCCGAGATTGGCGTTGAAATCAAGCTTATTGTCGGCGAGGTGGCCCGAGGCGGCAAGCGCAAGACCGGAAAGTTGGGCGGTCCTGGTGTGGCTGGTTGCGGCATCCGTCCAGTCGAGCTTGAAATCGGCCTTCGGTGCGGCGGGTGTGCCGGCCGCAGACATGGTGCCGGATATCGTGCCGCCGGCCGCCAGCCCTGGAACGAAGGCATTGGCGAGAGCGGCGGGAAGTTTGGCGATCTCGGCATCGAGCTTCACGCTGTCGATCGCCGTGCCGGCGAGGGCGACATTGCCCACGGCCTTCAGCGAGAGGCCCTGATCGCCAAGGGCTGCTGCGTTGAAATCAAGCTTGTTCTCGGCAAATTTTCCCGATGTGGTAATGCCGAGAGCGGCAAGCCCGGCACGCCTGGTGTGGCTCGTTGCAGCCTCTTTCCAGTTGAGATCAAAATTGGCGGTCGGCGCGGAAGGCGAGCCTGCCGCCGAGATTTTTCCCGAGACCGAGCCTTCGGCAGCAAGATCGGCGACGAAGCTGTTTGCGATACTTGCCGGGATATTTGCCAAGGTCGCATCCACCTTGGCGGCGCCGACCGTCTTACCGGTAATGGCGACATCGCCGTTTGCCTTGAGCGAGAGGCCGTCGGCGCCGCTGGCCGCAGCGTCGAAACCGAGCTTGTTGTCGGCGAATTTTCCAGATGCCGTCACGCCGAGACCGGCGAGGCCGGCGCGTTTGGTGTGGCTGGTGACGGCATTTTGCCAATGGAGATCGAAATCGGCGGTCGGGGCAGCAAGGGATCCGCTCGCCGAGACCGTTCCGGAGACAAGGCCAGCGGCTGCGAGATCGGGGACGAAACCGTTTGCAACAGCTGCAGGGATATTGGCCAGTGTCGCGTCGATCTGGGCGCTGCCGATTGTCGTCCCGGTGACCTCGACGTTGCCGTTTGCCTTCAGCGATAAGCTGTCGGCGCCGCTGACCGCGGCATCAAAATCGAGCGTGTTGTCGGCGAATTTGCCGGACGCGGTCACATCAAGAGCCGTAAGACCGGCGCGTTTGGTGTGGCTCGTCGCAGCGCTCTTCCACGCGAGATCGAAATTTGTGGTCGGAGCCTTGAGGGAGCCGGCGGCGTTCACCCTTCCCGTAATCGTGCCTTCGGCGGCGAGATCGGGAACAAAACCATTGGCGACACCGGCGGGCAAGTTGAGGATATTGGCGTCGATATCGAGCACCGGCGCCGCCGGATCGGCGAGGCCGACATTGCCGGCCGCCTTGAGCGAGAGGCCGTCGGCGCTGCCGATCGTCGTGTCGAAATCGAGCTTCCTGTCGGCAAATTTGCCGCCGGCGGTGATGCCGAGCGGCGCCAAGCCGGCCCCCTTGGTCTGGCCCGTCGTCGCATCCTTCCAGTCAAGCTTGAAGTCGGCGATGGGTGCGGCCGGCGTTCCCGTCACGGCGATCGTTCCGGAGATCGTGCCGCCAGCCGAAAGGTTGGGCACGAAACCGTTGGCGAGTGCTGCCGGCAGCTCCTTGATGACGGCATCGAGCTTCAGCGTCTGCCCGGCCGAACCGGTGACGCTCACGGAGCCGGTGCCCGTTTTCAGCGTCAGTCCGTTCAGACTGGCGGCGCCGCCGGCGATTTTGACCTGCGCCGCTGCGTCAAGCTCGAGCGGGATGTTGCGCGGACTTGCCGAGAAACGATCGAGGTTTACGTCGATCGTGCCGTCCGCCGTCTGGATATTGCCGGTCGCCAGCACCGGATTGCCATCATAGGCGGCATTGAGATCGAAGTCGGTTTGATTCTGCTGCTTGGTGAAAGCCAGCGAAAGGCCGGCAAGACTGTTTGCGCCGGCATTCACCTCCTCAGCCCCGACCGTGCCGTTTGCCGCAAGGGCGCCGAGATCGCTGACCGTGACGTCGATCTCGGGTTTGACGACGGCGAGTGTATCGCGGCGAAGCGAAGCGCCGGTCGCCTGCAGCTTCACGGCGACCTTGCCATCATCGCCGGCGATGTCGAGCGATCCCTTGAGATCGCCTTCGGCTTTCTGTCCGCCGAGCGCAGCCAACAGGCCAATATTGGGAAAATCGAAAGTCAATGCGCCCGAGGGCGTCAGGGAGGGTGAAAATTCGAGATTGCCGGTCAGCCGGTTGCCGCCGATGTCGGCGGTCAGTGCCGGAATGCTCATCCTGCCGTTCTCCGAGCGGATATCGCCGTTGACGTCGATCGGCTGGCCGTCGATCGTGCCGGTGGCGGCAATCTTGCCTTGTGGCGCCTTCGGATCGGCGACACCCGACAGGTCGACATTAAGATTGGCGAGCGTGCGGTCGGCCATTTGAAGGCTGGTGGCCTTGAGATTGGCCGTCACCGCAATTGCCGGCAGTTCGCCGCCGATTCGCACTGCGTAGCCTGCTCCGCCGCTTGCACCCGGCATCAGCTTGCCGATATCGGGCAGCCGGCCCGAGAGATCGGCGTTCAAAGTCGAGCCGTCGAGGGCGACGTTGCCAGCAGCTTCGAGCGTTCCGGAATTGACGACGAGGTTGGACAGCGCGAATTTCGACGGGACGGTGCCCGCCACCTGGCTTTCGAGAGAAATAGGACCGTCGAACCTGCTTGTCGCCGCAGCCGGCAGAGCCGCCGGCGCGATGATCAGCTTGACATTGCCGGTCAGAGCGCGGTCTGTCAGCCGGTAGGAGCCGTTGAGGCTGCCGTTGATATTGGCGCTTTCGACGGTGGTGCCATTGAAACCAATGCTGCCGGCCGCGATCTGCAGCGGCGCGGCGATGGTAATAGGGCCTTTGACCGCACGGTTGAGGTTCGGCTCGGCAAAAGTCGCGTCTCCGGCGACGAGGCGCAGCTGGACGCTGCCAGAGCGGGCGGCAAGATTGAAGGCGTCGCTCTTTGCCGTCAGCTTGACGTTGCCGATATCGGCCTGCGGGAGGGTCGCGCTGTCGAGCGAGCCGCTGACGCTCAGCCGGGCGGCTTGCGAGTCGCCGGTCAGCGCCAGGTTGAGACCGGATATCAGGAAGCGCGCTTCGCCTTCGGCGAGCGGCCAGCGGAAATCGACAGGCCCGGACGGGCCGAGCAGGTTGGCGTTGAGGCTATTGTTGCCGGCCGGATCAAGCGTGCCGGATGCGGCAATGACGACGCTGCCGGTGGCGACATTGCCCGTCTGGATGTCGATCTTGCCATGATCGTTGAAGGTGGCGGCAAGATCGATGTTGGTCTGGCCGGCGAAAAGCGGCCGGAATGCTGCCGGCAGAAGCGAACTCAGGTCACCCCCGCCCTTGAGGTCGAGATGGTGCAGCCCGTCGGCGGTGATCGCATGCCGGCCTTCGATTGCGGCCCGCTGTTGTCCGTCGAGCGCCGCCTGCAGTTTGCCTTTCCAGTCGGATATCGGTCCCTGGCCGTCGAGGTCGATGTTGACGGCGGGACTGTCCGGCAGGCCGAGGAAGCCTGCGAGCAGCCCGCCCTTCGGCTCGGCAAGCTGTGCCTTCAGCAGCAGCCGGTTTTCGGCCGGCGCATAGGCGATATCGGCGGTAAGCCGCGCATCCGGGACCGCGTGGCGGCTGACTTTGACGATCGCTTCGCCGCCGTCGCCAGCTGCCGAGAGGCTGCCTTCGGCGGCGAGGGCAAAGGCGCGCCCGGCAAAGGCTTCGGCAAGTTTGATATTGGGCAGCGCAACCTGGTCGACGTCGATCTTGATCGGGAGAGAGAAGCCGCCGGAATTTTCGGCATCGGGCCGGGAGGGCAGGGTGCGCACCGGCTTGCGCAGTACGTCGATCGCTTCGATCTCGAAGCGCTTGGCGTGGAAGGTTCCCGTCAGCAGCGCCAGCGGATTCCAGTCAATGGCCACGCCGTGGATCTCAGCAAAAACGCCCCTCGTGTCGGAGATGGAGATCTCGGCGGCGCGAAGCCCGCCGGTCAACAGACCTTCCGGTTCGCGCACCTCGATCGTCATGTCGCGATTGGAAAGCGTGGAGGCTATTTTTTCGGTGACGATACGGGCGCCAAAAGAGGTGAAGCCGAAGATCGCAAGCGCTGCGACGGCGAGAATCAATGTGGCGCCCACGGCATAGCCGGTGAGCCGTATGATCCAGTTGACGATTTTTGCCAGCGTTTGCATCGGCGCGGACACTACCCCCGTTTTCATGACGGCTCACAGATCGGACATGACAGCGGAATCGCAGTCCTAGAAGGACTGGCCGATGCCGGCGTAAATTCCATAATCTGTGCCATCTTCGTACTTGTTCAGCGGCACGGCAAAATCAAGCCGCAGCGGGCCGAAAGGTGTGGCATATCGTATTCCAGCGCCGGCGCCAGCGCGGATATCGGAAAAACCAGGGAAGGTGCTGTCCGATACGGTGCCGACATCGACGAAGGGAACGAGGCCGATCGTATCGGTGATCTTGATGCGGGCCTCCAGCGAAGCCGTGACATAGGAGCGGCCGCCGGTGGCGTCGCCATTGGCGTCGTAAGGCGAGAGTTCTTGATAGCTGTATCCGCGCACCGAACCGCCGCCGCCGGCAAAGAAGCGTTGCGTGGCGGGAATGTCCTCGATCCCGCCGCCGCCGATCAGCACGCCGGCCGCGACCTTGCCGGCAAGCACGAGGCGATCCTCGGCCCCGAACGGCAGATAGCCGGAGATCGAGCCCTCGAACGCTGCATAGGGTGTGGCGTTGAAGATCTCGTAGCCCGGCTTTACCGAAACCGTCGCGCGATAGCCTTCCGTCGGGTTGAATTTGTCGTCGCGCGCGTCGCGATCGTATTGGATCGGCAAGGTGAAGGTCAGATAGTCGTTGGTGCCGAAGGCGTCGTCATCGCGCTCCCAGCTGACTTCGCCGCTCGCCGAGATCGTGTCCTTGTCGGTCAACTCATAGGAAAGGCCAAGCGAGGCGGTGATGAGCGTCGCGTTATAAGCATCCGGATTCTGGGTCTTGGCAACGATGCCGGCCTTCAGCGTGGCGGCTGGGAAAAAGGCGCCGGGCTTGGTGAAAAGGATGCCGGCGGAATAGTCGAGGCTGCCGACATCGGTGGTTTCGCCGAGCCGTGATACCGATCCCTCGATCCGCAGCGTTTCGGCTTCGCCGAACAGGTTGCGGTGGCCCCAATAGCCCTGGACGCCAAAGCCGTCGGTAGTGGAATATTGGGCGCCGACGCCGAAATAGCGCCTCTTGCCTTCGGAAACCTCAATTGTCATCGGCAGCGTGCCGTCCGGCGCCAGCGCATCGCCCTCATGAATGGTGACGCTCGAAAAGACGCCGAGGGCGCGAAGCCGCTCACCGGCCTTCTTCAGGGTTTCCGGCGAATAGGCGTCGCCTTTGTTCAGTCTGGAATAACGCTGGATAAAGCCCGGCCTCACGGTTTTTTCGCCGGTGACGCCGACATCGCCGATCGGGGCGACCGGCCCGCCCTCGGCGGAAAGCACGATATCGACGGTATCGCTTCTGTGGTCGGCGACGACCTTGCGCTCGGTCAATTTGGCAAAGGGCCGGCCTTCGGTCTTCAGCTGTTCGACGATCTTATCGCCGGCCTTGATGATGGCGAGCGAACCGGCTTCGGCGCCCGGGGCAAGGTCGTAATCGGCGGGATTGCGGTCTGCGGCGTCACCGCCGAACTGCACTTCCCTGACCCTGAAGACGGGGCCCGGGGTTATGTCGACGGTGACGGGAATCGGCCCGGAGCGGTCGAAGGTCGGATTGGGCGGCAGGTCGTCAATGTTCTGGCCGTCGATGGTGATCGTCACCACGCCGCCGTAGCGGGCCTTTTCATACAGGGCGGCAATCAGTCTTTCGCGGTCGTCGCGCGCCTTGACGACGATGCCGAGATCGCCGGAGACCGGCTGTTTCTGGTCGCTGACGAGGCGGGAGCTGTTCTCCAACGCTTCCTTGAGATCAGGATCGGCGGTGTCGGCCTTCAGTTCGACCTGATAGCGCACCGGATCAGGCACCTGTTGAGCGTCGTCCTCGTCCTTGCCGAATATAGTGATGCCGAAAAGCTTGAAGGCATAAGCGTCGCCGATCAGGACCGGTGAGAAAGCAGCTGCCGCTGCGACCACCATCATGGTGCCTGTTCGCCGATACGCAGTACCTGTTTTCGGGCTTATCCCTCTAATCCGCATACGCCGCTTTTGGTTACGTCTACAATGAAGCTTCGTTGCCCAGCCGTGAACAGCTTAGCGGCAAAATCGCGCGGGGTGTACCATTTTAAATTGCCAGCGCACTAAATTAGCACAAAAAATCCCGGATGTGTGTCCGGGATTTCCTGATTTGGCCGATGTGCAAGCGCTCTCAGCGCGGGCAGGCGTCGATGTAGCGGCGGCCGTAGCGGTCGCGATAGTAGCATTGGCCGGGCTGTTCGGCGACGCTGCCGATGAGGGCGCCGGACACGCCGCCGATCGCCGCGCCGACTGCCGCGCCACGGACATTGCCGGTGACTGCGCCACCGATGACGGCACCGGATGCAGCGCCGATGCCGGCGCCCTGCTGGGTCGGTGTGCAGCTTGCGATCGATAGGCCGATCAATGCGAGTATGACAGCTTTCTTCATCACTTTTCTCCTGGGTTGTCGCCCGATGGGCATAGGCCGTCCCTAGTCTTTTTCGCCACGCTAGTCCGAAAACTATGTCGGAAGAAAGGGTTGTCCACTCTTGGCCCGATTTTTTTGCAATATGGGCATTGTCGCTGCCGAGCGGTTTTCGCGATTCCATTTCGTCTATGCCGCATCAGTTGAGTGATCCGCGCTCGCGTATTTTTTTATCTGGAATCATTCAAAAAACTGGGCCTTTTGCCGCAGTTGATGTTAAAGCAAAGGGTAAGCATTGACGCGCGGACGTCCGGTCGGCAAGAACGGCCGCGTGATACTGGAGCATATGATGGATTTCGAAGCGTTTTTCAAAAGCGAGCTGGACGGGCTTCATGCCGAGGGCCGTTACCGCGTTTTTGCCGATCTCGAGCGTCAGCGCGGCCACTTCCCGCGCGCCACGCGCCATACGGCCGATGGCGAAAAGGACGTCACGGTCTGGTGCTCCAACGACTATCTCGGCATGGGCCAGAACCCAAAAGTGATCGAGGCGATGAAGGCCGCCATCGACCACTGTGGCGCGGGTGCGGGAGGCACCCGGAATATATCTGGCACCAACCACTATCACGTCCTGCTCGAGCGTGAGCTCGCCGACCTGCACGGCAAGGAATCGGCACTGATCTTCACCTCGGGCTATGTCTCCAACTGGGCAGCACTCGGCACGCTCGGCGCCAAGATCCCCGGCCTGATCATCTTTTCCGATGCGCTGAACCATGCCTCGATGATCGAGGGCATCCGTTACGCCAAGTGCGGCAAGGTGATCTGGAAGCACAATGACGTCGCCGATCTCGAAGCCAAGCTGAAGGCCGCCGATCCGAAGGCGCCGAAGCTGATCGCCTTCGAGAGCGTCTATTCGATGGATGGCGATATCGCCCCGATCAAGGAGATCTGCGACCTCGCCGATAAATACGGGGCGATGACCTATCTCGACGAGGTCCATGGCGTCGGCATGTACGGCCCGCGCGGCGGCGGCATTGCCGAACGCGAGGGGCTGATGGACCGGCTGACCGTCATCGAGGGCACGCTCGGCAAGGCCTTCGGAGTGATGGGCGGCTATATCGCCGCGTCGGCCGCCCTTTGCGACTTCATCCGCTCGTTTGCCTCCGGCTTCATCTTCACCACGGCGCTGCCGCCGGCGCTTGCCGCCGGCGCGGTCGCCTCGATACAGCACCTGAAGGTCAGCCAGTTCGAGCGCGCCCGCCATCAGGACCGGGTGCGCAAGCTGCGCTCGCTGCTCGACCAGCGCGGCATTCCGCATATGCACAATCCCAGCCATATCGTGCCGGTGATGGTCGGCGATGCCGCCAAGTGCAAGTGGATCTCCGACCTGCTGCTCGACAATTGCGGCGTCTACGTCCAGCCGATCAACTATCCCACAGTGCCGAAGAAGACCGAGCGGCTGCGCATCACGCCGACACCGCTGCATTCCGACGCCGATATCGCCCATCTCGTCGAGGCGCTGCATTCGCTCTGGTCGCGCTGCGCGCTGGCAAGGCACGTCGCCTGATTCTCTCAACATCGTCCGGTTCGAATCGCGGCCAGAATCTCCATCCGAGATTCTGGCCGCGACTGGTTTTGCGGCCGTGAGACTTCGCCCCTAAACCTCTTTCGGCCTGCACAGTGCCATCCGGCGCTGGTGCATTGGGACGTGACCCATCGGTCTCAGAGTCCGGGCGCTTGCTTTTCACCGTGCAGCACCTCGTCGATGCCGGCCTTCCCGAATTGCACGGGAAAACCTTTTCTCACTTGACAGTGGACTTGGTAAAAGCTTTTCTCAATCCAACTTCAGAAGGAGGAAGCTCTGAACCTAACGGGAGGGAAAAGAGGCAGGATCACCATCCATGAGGTGGCATCGGCGGCCGGGGTCAGCATTTCGACGGCGTCGAAGGCGCTCAACAATACCGGCCGGATGGGGGCGGAAACGCGCGAGCGGGTGAAGCGGATCGCCGGCGAAATCGGCTATCGGCCGAACGCCCTGGCGAGAGGTCTTCTCAGCAAGCGCAGCTTCACCATCGGGCTGCTGACGAACGACACTTACGGCCGTTTCACGCTGCCTGTGATGGCGGGTATTTCGGACGCGCTCGTCGATCATGGGGTTTCGGTTTTTCTGTGCGCCATCGAAGACGATCCGGCGCTCGCCCAGACCCATGTCGATGCGATGCTGGACAAGCAGGTCGACGGCATCATTGCGACCGGCAAGCGGCTGGACAGGCGTCTGCCCGTCGATCTGTCGAATTTGCATGTGCCCGTCGTCTACGCCTTCACGGAGGGGACGCAGAACAGCGTTACCTTTCGTTCGGACGACGAACAGGGCGCGAAACTGGCGGTCGAATGGCTCGCGAAGATCGGGCGGCGGCGGATCGCGCATATCACCGGCCCGGAGGAGTTTTTTTCGGTTCGGGAACGGGCCGGCGCCTATCACCAGGTGGCGGGCCATCGTGAGCCCGTGCTTTACGGCGTCTGGTCGGAAAGCTGGGGCCATGAGGCGGTCGAGCAGCTGTGGAAGAGGCCGGGCGAGAAGCCGGACGGGCTCTTCTGCGGCAACGACCAGATCGCCCGCGGCGCCGTCGACGCGCTGCGTGAGCGCGGCATCGAGGTGCCCCAGGACGTCTCGGTGATCGGCTTCGACAATTGGGAGATCGTCGCGGCTCAGACGCGGCCGCCGCTGACGACGGTGGATATGGAGCTGAAGGAGCTCGGGCGGCAGGCCGGATTGACGGTGCTGGCGCTTGCGGAGGGACGGTTCGTCGAGCCGGGTGTCAGAAAATTGCCGTGCCGGCTGATCGTCCGGCAGTCATGCGGGGGCGAAGCCCCCGGGAAGTGAAAGCAAGGGAATGAGCGAAGGCGCGAGGAGATGCGCCATATTGGGAGGAATGTCATGATCAAGCGTCTATTGGCGGCGACCGGCATCGCTACCTTGTGCCTGTTTTCGGCTGCGTTGGCTGCCGAAAATGTCGAAATGTGGGTTCGCTCGGGGATCGGCGACGCCTTCAAGAAGGTCGTCGAAGCCTATAATTCCAGCCATGAGAACAAGGTCGTGATGACCGAAGTGCCGTTCTCCGAACTGGTGCAGAAATATGCGACCGCAATCGCCGGCGGGCAAGCGCCCGATGCGCTGTCGATGGATCTGATCTATAATCCCGCCTTTGCCGCGGCCGGCCAGCTGGAAGACCTGACGGACTGGGCAAAATCGCTTCCCTATTTCAATTCGCTGTCGCCGTCGCATGTCCGCCTCGGCACCTATCAGGACAAGATCTACGGTCTGCCGCTCTCGGTCGAGACTTCGGTTTTCGCCTGGAACAAGGATCTCTACAAGAAGGCCGGTCTCGACCCGGAGAAAGCGCCGGCGACCTGGGATGAAATCACCGCCAACGCCGAGAAGATCCGGGCGCTGGGTGACGACACTTACGGCTTCTATTTCTCCGGCGGCGGCTGCGGCGGCTGCATGATCTTCACCTTTACGCCGCTCGTCTGGGGTGCCGGCGCCGACATCCTGTCGGCCGACAGCAAGACGGCAACGCTCGATACGCCTCAGATGCGCAAGGCGGTCGATATCTACCGCAACATGGTCAAGAAGGATCTGGTGCCGGCGGGTGCGGCCAGCGACAACGGCACGAACTTCCTGACCTTCACCAACGGCAAGATCGGGCAGCAAAGCCTCGGCGCCTTTGCCATCGGGACTTTGGTGACCCAGCATCCCGAGATCAATTTCGGCGTCACCCTCATTCCGGGCGTCGACGGCAAACCTTCGTCCTTTGCCGGCGGGGACAACTTCGTCATCACCAAGGGAACGAAGAAGATCGACGCGGTGAAGGAGTTCCTCGAATATATCTATTCGATGGACGGCCAGAAGATCATGGCGAAATATGGCAGCCTGCCGACGCGCGGCGATATCGCCGACAAGGTGCTGGAGGGCCTCGATCCGCGCATGCAGGTCGGCCTGAAGGCAATCAGCGTCGCCAAGACGCCCTATACGCTGCAGTTCAACGACCTGATCAACAGCGCCAATGGCCCATGGGCGAGCTTCACCAACGCCGCCATCTTCGGCGACGATGTCGACGGCGCGTTTTCGAGCGCCCAGTCGGAAATGCAATCGATCATCGATAGCGGCCAGTAAACTCTCCCACGGCCGCGGCCGGGGAGCGGTGGCAGCTTCCCGGCCAATTCCGATTGACAGATGCGGAGCGTTTCGATGACCGGTTCCGGTTCGGACACCCTATTGCCTCGGCGAAAGCGACGGCGCAGATCGAACTGGCGCGGCTTTGCCTATATCGCGCCTGCTATGGCGCTCGTCATCGTCTTCTTCGTCATGCCGGCCCTCTTCACGGGTTGGATGAGCCTGCACAACTGGCCGCTGATGGGGGCTTCGCGCTGGATCGGCTTCAACAATTATTACCGCATGGTCAACGACACGCGGTTCATGTCGGCACTGAATTTCACTGCCTATTACACGATCATCGTCACCATCGCGATCTTCGCGGTTGCCTTTCCGCTGGCTATCTTTGTCGAAAAGGAACGGCAGTTCGTCAGCGCCTATCGCACGATCATCTTCCTGCCTGTCGTCGTCGGGCTTGCCACCGCCTCGCTGCTCTGGGTTTGGCTTGCCAATGTCGATAGCGGCTTCATCGGCCCGGCCTTGAAGGCGCTCGGCCTTCTGGAAAAGAGCCCCAATCTGCTGGCGACCTTCGATACCGCGTTCCTGACTGTTGTGGTGATGGTCGTCTGGAAGATCGCCGGTTTCACCATGATCATTCTGCTGACCGGGCTGCAGGCCATTCCGTCCGAACTGACGGAGGCGGCCCGCATTGACGGCGCCGGCCGCTGGCAGCGTTTCCGGCATCTGACGCTGCCGCTGATGCGCAAGACGATCGCCCTCGCGCTGATCGTCTCGGTTACCGGCTCGATCCTCGCCTTCGACCAGTTCTACATCATGACGTCGGGCGGACCGCAGAACAAGATGATCTCGGTGGTCTATTACATCTTCAATCAGTCCTTCGTGTCGTTCAACCTCGGTTATGGCGCGGCGCTATCGATCGCGCTTCTCGCAATCCTAGTGGCGATCAGCATCGTGCAGCTCTGGCTGCTGCGCGTCGGGGAGGAGCGTCCATGACCACGTCGAAAGAGCGGCGCGTGCGCAAGGCTGCCCGCACGAAATCGGCCTATCATCTCACCGGCGTTGCGATTTCGATCTTTTTCCTCGCCCCCTTCGCGATCACGCTGCTTGCCTCCTTCCGGCCGGGAGCCGAATCCAGCCTGCCGCCTTTGCCGCCATGGCCGACATCGGCCGTCAGCTTCGATGCCTACGCGCTGCTCGATACGTTCGGCGCCGGCATCTGGCGGCACATGATCAATTCGCTGTTCGTTTCGGTCGCCACCGTGGTGCTCACCGTTCTCGTCAGCCTGCTCGCCGGCTACGGTTTCTCCCGCTATCGCTTTCCGATGAAGAACGTGCTTTTCGTGCTGATCATCGCCACGCTGATGATCCCGTTCCAGTCGATCCTGACGCCGCTCTTCATCATCCTGGCAAAGCTCGGCCTCAACAATTCGCTGCTCGGGCTCACACTCGTGTATGTGACGCTGCAGCTGCCCTTCTCGGTCTTCATGATGCGCAACGCCTTCGACGCCGTGCCGAAGGAGATCGAGGAGGCCGCCCGCATCGACGGGGCGCGCGATCTCAAATTGCTGGCGCGTGTTCTCCTGCCGCTGGTTCTGCCCGGCGTCGCGACGGTGGCGATCTTTGCCTTCCTCAATGCCTGGAACGAGTTTCTCGCCGCGCTGGTGCTGCTCTCCAGCAACGAGAAATACACCCTGCCGGTGCTGATGACGGCGGTCCGCGCCGGCCGCCTCGGCGCCATCAATTGGGGAGCGGTCCAGGCCGGCGTCATCGTCATGACGATCCCATGCCTGATCGTTTTCCTGCTCCTGCAACGCTACTACATGCGCGGGCTGATGGCCGGCGCGGTGAAATGAGAGAAAGTTGAGGCCATGACCAAATCAAGCAATGACCGCCAGTTCCGTCCCGTCGCCGTTCCCGATGTCGATCTCGGCGGCTTCTGGGGCAAATGGCAGGATGCCGTCTGCAATTCCACCGCCGAGACGCTGCTCGACCGCTGCGTCGAGGCCGGCATGCTCAAGGCGATCGACGTCAATCAGCCGAGCCCCGGTGTCGTCATTCCCATTCAGCCCTGGGGCGGGACGACGCAGATGTTCTGGGATTCCGACCTCGGCAAGTCGATCGAGACCATCGCCTATTCACTCTACCGCCGGCCGAACCCGAAGCTCGAGGCGCGCGCCGATGAGATCATCGACATGTATGAGCGGATGCAGGACAAGGACGGCTACTTGAACGCCTGGTTCCAGCGTGTCGAACCATCGCGGCGGTGGACCAACCTGCGCGATCATCACGAGCTCTATTGCGCCGGCCACCTGATGGAGGCGGCGGTCGCTTATTATCAGGCGACCGGCAAGCGCAAGCTGCTCGACATCATGTGCCGTTATGCCGATTACATGATCAAGGTTTTCGGCCATGGCCAAGGCCAGATCCCGGGCTATTGCGGCCATGAGGAGATCGAGCTCGCGCTGGTCAAACTCGCCCGCGTCACCGGCGAGAAGAAATATCTCGATCTGTCGAAATTTTTCATCGACGAACGCGGCACCGAGCCGCATTTCTTCACGGCTGAGGCCGTTCGTGACGGCCGCAGCCTGTCCGATTATCATCAGAAGACCTATGAATATGGGCAGGCGCACCAGCCGGTGCGCGAGCAGAAAAAAGTCGTCGGCCACGCCGTGCGCGCCATGTATCTTTATTCGGGCATGGCCGACATCGCCACCGAATACAGGGACGACAGCCTGACGGCGGCGCTGGAAACGCTGTGGGACGATCTGACGACTAAGCAGATGTACATCACCGGCGGCATCGGCCCGGCCGCGTCGAATGAAGGCTTTACCGATTATTACGACCTGCCCAACGCCACGGCCTATGCGGAAACCTGCGCCTCCGTTGGTCTGGTGTTCTGGGCGAGCCGCATGCTCGGACGCGGTCCGGATCGCCGCTATGCCGACATCATGGAACAGGCGCTCTACAATGGCGCGCTGCCCGGGCTTTCGACCGACGGCAAGACCTTCTTTTATGACAACCCGCTCGAAAGCGCGGGCAAGCACCACCGGTGGAAGTGGCACCATTGCCCCTGCTGCCCGCCCAACATCGCCCGGCTGGTGACGTCGATCGGCTCGTATATGTACGCCGTTGCCGACGACGAGATCGCCGTGCATCTCTATGGCGAGAGCACCGCGCGGCTGAAGCTTGCCAACGGCACGCAAGTGGAACTGGAGCAGACCACCAACTATCCATGGGACGGCGCGGTGGCCTTTTCCACCAGGATGAAGAATCCGGCGGTATTCGCGCTGTCGCTGCGCATTCCCGATTGGGCGGAGGGCGCAAGCCTCAGCGTCAACGGAACGATGCTCGACCTCGGCGCCAATATTCGTGACGGATATGCCAGGATCGATCGGCAATGGGCCGATGGCGATCGCGTCGCCCTTCACCTGCCGCTTTCGCTTCGCCCGCAATATGCCAATCCGAAGGTGCGCCAGGATGCCGGCCGCGTCGCGTTGATGCGCGGCCCGCTCGTCTACTGCGTGGAAACGACTGACAATGGCGAGGATCTCAACGCCATCGTCCTGCCGCGCGCGCTGCCGGCCGCCGAAACCGTGGTGCTGAAGGACCTCAACGATGCCGTCGCCGTTGATCTCAAGGTCGAGCGCGAGGAGACGTCGAATTGGGGAACACCGCTCTACCGCCAGGCGCCGGCCGAACGGCGGGTCGCCACGGCGCGCTTCGTGCCCTATCATCTGTGGGACAACCGTGCGCCCGGAGAGATGCTCGTCTGGGTCCAGTCGGGCAAATAGGTCGTTTGGGGATGACGAACGGTATGGGCAACAAAAGCGTCGTCCTTCAGGACGTGCGAAAAAGCTATGGCAGTCTGCAAGTGGTCCACGGGATCGATCTGACGATTGATGAGGGCGAATTCGTCGTTTTCGTCGGACCTTCCGGCTGCGGAAAATCGACGCTGCTTCGCATGATCGCCGGCCTCGAAGACGTCACCGACGGCGAGATCGAGATCAAGGGACGTCTCGTCACCGATCTCGATCCATCCGAACGCGGCATTGCGATGGTCTTTCAGTCCTACGCGCTCTACCCGCATATGAGCGTGCGGGATAATCTCGCTTTCGGCTTGAAGATGGCGCGCACGAGCGCCGCCGAGATCGAGACGCGCGTCAAGGCCGCCTCGGCGATCCTGAAAATCGACCACCTTCTCGACCGGCGGCCTGGACAGCTTTCCGGCGGCCAGCGCCAGCGCGTGGCGATCGGCCGAGCGATCGTGCGCAAGCCCGATGTCTTCCTGTTCGACGAGCCGCTCTCCAATCTCGATGCGGAGCTGCGCGTTTCCATGCGCATCGAGATCGCCCGCCTGCACCGCGAACTCGGCAACACGATGATTTATGTCACCCACGATCAGACCGAGGCGATGACGCTTGCCGACAAGATCGTCGTGCTGCGCGACGGTCGGGTCGAGCAGGCCGGAACGCCGCGGCAGATCTACGAAGATCCCGCCAATACCTTCGTGGCGGGCTTCATCGGCTCGCCGCGCATGAACCTCCTGAATGCCCGCTCTGCGGGGGAAGGCCTGGTCGAGGTCGCCGGCGTCCTCATTGAAACCCGCTTGTCCTGCACCGGCCGGCCGGTGGGAGGCGCAGTAACGCTCGGTTTGCGGCCGGAGCATCTGAAGGTGGCGCCAGATCGGTCGGGCAGGCTGACGGCGACGGTCGATTTCTCGGAATATCTCGGGGGAACGCAATATCTCTACTGTCAGCTCGGCGACGGCCAATCGCTGACCGTCGAGCATCGTTCACCGGTCAGCATCGCGGCCGGCGATGAGGTCAGCCTGCTGTTCGAACCGCCGGATTGCCGGTTGTTCGGTGAGGCTGGCAACCGGCTGCGGTAACCTTCAGCCGGCGATCTCCAGTTTCATGAGGTCTGCAGCCCTCTGCCGGGCCTGCCTGTCGGCGGCGAAGACATCGTCCATCTCGGCGGCCGGCGGCAGGCCGGCCAGATCGTCCATCACCCTTTCGGTAATCTCGGCCATGGCGAGGAACGGCAGCCGCCCTTCGATGAAGGCTTCGAGCGCCACTTCCTTGGCGCCGTTCAGTACCGCACCCTGAACGCCGCCGCGCGTCATCGCCAGGCGCGCGAGCCGCAAGGCCGGAAACCGCAGCTCATCCGGCGCCTCGAAATCCAGCCGGGCGAGCTTGGCGAAATCGAGCCGCTCGATCGGCAGGTTCGGCCGGCGCGGAAAGGACAGCGCATAACCGATGGCGGTGCGCATATCGGGCGCCCCGAGCTGGGCCAGCACCGATCCGTCGGTATAGCCGACCATCGAATGGATGATCGATTGCGGATGGATGATGACTTCGATCTGCTCGGGCGTGAGGCTGAAAAGATGCCGCGCTTCGATCATCTCCAGCGCCTTGTTGAACATCGAGGCGCTGTCGATCGAGATCTTCAATCCCATCGACCAGTTCGGGTGGGCCCGCGCGGTTTCCGCCGTCACACCGGCCATTTCCTTCAGCGAGGCGGTGCGGAAGGGCCCGCCCGAGGCCGTCAGCACGACGCGCTCGATGGCATGGCGTTGGTTTTCCTCCAGCACCTGGAAGATGGCGTTGTGCTCACTGTCGACGGGAAGCAGCCTGCCGCCGCCTTCACGGATCGCCTTGAAGAAGAGATCGCCGGCCGAAACGAGGCATTCCTTGTTGGCAAGGGCGATATCGGCGCCGCGGCGTGCGGCGGCGAGTGTCGGCGCGAGACCCGCCGTGCCGACGATTGCCGCCATCACCCAGTCGGCTTCGCGATCGGCGGCTTCCATAAGGCCTGATTTTCCCGAGGCGACCGCGATGCCGCTGCCGGAAAGCGCGCTCTTCAGCGATTCGTAATGCCGGTCGCTGGCTGTCACCGCCAGTCGCGCGCCCCATGCTTTTGCCTGCCGGGCCAGCAATTCGACATTGCCGTTGCCGGTCAGCACGGAAATTTCGAAGCTGTCTCGTCCGCCCAGGTGTTCGACGACATTGAGCGTGTTGCGGCCGATCGAGCCGGTCGAACCGAAGATGCTGAGGCGCCGCGGGGCGGTTTTGCCGGTCGTCATGTGGAATTTCGCGAAAATTTGTCTCGTAGGCTGAGGCTCTACTAGGGTTTGGAAGGTGCGGCAAGTGTGCAGTGCAGCAGATTTCCGCCCTCAAGGGGTTTACAGAGCGGCGGCGAGATGTGATCCTGGCGACGTTCCTGAGGGAATGAGTCTCAGGCGGCCGCTCATGGTCGCATGGGTATCCAAGGGCGCCGCGGCGTCCATTGAACAGGCACCTGGCTGCCGTCGGCCGTTTCGGCCACACTTTAAATCGAGGATGACATTGGGATGGACGGCTTGGCCGCGCTGCTCCCTTGCGGGTTCGCTATGCGTACTTTTGCTGCGGCATCGCGCCGTTCGGCGAGCAAGCTTGTCCAACGATCGGGTCACATGAAGATACTCAAGATAGCCTGCATTCTTTTCGCCGTGCTGCCCTTTTCGCTCCCCGCGGTGGCAAAGGCAGACGACCTGCTGATCTGGTCGCCCGCCAAGCTTTCGGAGCGGTCGTACAAGGCGACAATGGGTTTTCGTCTGCCGGCGGAATGGGAAACAAGCGCCGGCGCCGACATCGCACTGGCAGCGACGAAAGGCGGCGCGCCGCTCCCCGATTCCGAACAGGCGATGCTCTGGGGCAGAATCGTGAGAACGGAGGTCACGCCGGCCGGCCAATCACAGCGGGGTGCGAAGGTCAGCGTCGATACACTTCGCGGCAGCGGCGCGCTGACGCTCAGCCGTTCGCGCAGCTGGATCCTGTCGGATTCGCTCGACATGCAATCGAGCCGCTCCGTCAGCATCGGTTACGATCCGGTCGATGCCCGGCAGGCCTCGGTGACGGCGTCGCAGGCGCTGAAACTCATCCATCCCTGGACAGGAACCTCGCTCTCGGCCGGCGCCGGCCTCAGCAACGCCAGCGGCGACTTCTCCAGTTCGGTGGGCGTCAGTCAGACGATCCTGCCGAACCTCAATCTCGATGCATCGATGAACAACCCGTTTTCGGAGGACGAGGCCGGCAGCGTCAATCTGCGCTATCGCCTCAACTGGTAACAGGCTGAAACCAAAACCAACCGGCAGGCGTTTCCTTTCAAGATTTCACAGAGGAACGGGTCATGGTTTTCAAGGAGCAGACATTTCACGGGCTCGAGCCTGAAATGGAGGCCGAAATCGCCAATCGTGCGTCGGTCGAGGCGGCCGTCGCCAATGCGCTGGCGATTGCCGGCGGCATCGATGCGTCCGATGTCGAGGTGACAATGGAAAAAGACCAGATCGTGCTCAGCGGCACGGTCGGCACAGTCGGCGAGATCGAACGGGCGACCGCGGTCGCCATGGCCGTCGAGGGCGTGCATCGCGTTCAGAACCGGATCCTCCTCGGCGGATCGTCCCTGGACGGCACGCATTGATGGTGAGGGTGCTCCATCGCCTTGGAAGGAGCCCGGTGGATATGGTGCGGTCGCTGGCCGCGCTGCCTTAACGGTGGCCTCTCTCGGGCCGGAGATCAACCGGCGAAGCGCTCGACGAGAAAAGACGAGCCGGCCGGCCGATCGGTCTTCGCGGCAGCCACCTGCCCCTGCGGCTGGTAGGCGATGGCGAGAAGCAGAGCGCAGACGGCGACATAGGCGAATGCCAGAACGGTCATCTTGATACGCATGGCGGGTACTCCCATTTCGCGCTAAACGCGGCTGGGTTTGCGAAGTTCCTTACCGTGGAGATCAGTGAAAAATCCCGGCCGAAAGGGATCGGCCGGGCTTTGCCTTATCGGCAGATTCGAGTTTCCTTGATGACCGTATCACCGTGGCGACGGATCTTTTCGGTCTTGGTGAAGCAATCGCGGGAAACGTAACGCCGCCGCATGTCGTGGCGGTAATAGGGGCTGTGGTGGCGGTAATAGGGACGTTCCGAATCGCGGTAATAGGGGCGCGCATCATCCGTGGTGATGGTCACGCTTGCCGCCTGGGACGGCATGGCTGACAAAACGGACGCTGCGGCGAGTGTGCAGGCGAGGATGAACTGTTTCATGACGAGCCTCTCTTTCTCAATTGCTCATGGGAGCAACTCGGTTGTCATGGCGTCAACTCGCCGGAAGTGTCGCCGGTTCAATCACATAGCGTTACCGATTGTGTCGAAAGCAACCTTTGCGGCCGCGGATCGTTAGCGCAGGGAACAGCCGGAGGCATCGATCATGGGACCGATTGCAAGGATCATCGCCATCGCCGCCGGGCTTGCCGGCGGCACGGTGTTTTCGCAGGCGCCTGAATTCGCCCAGCAATATCGCCAGCGAATCGGCGGAGCGATCGACGAATTGCGCGTCATTGTCGAGGATTTCCACAGGCAGGCGGCCGAGCACCAGCTCGATCGCCAGCAGGCGCTGAACACCTATGCGCAATCTTCCGACGATTTCCTGCGCGACCGCGGCGTCTCCATGCAAAGCACGATCGCACGCTACGAGACGCTGCTGTCGCAGCAACTGAAACTCGGCACCGCCGCCCCCGTCGCCAAGCCGTTCGTGCTCCTGCGCAATCCGGATGATGTCGTTTTCGCCAATACCTGGCGGGATTTCGTGCCCGGCGTGCCGGTCAGCTTCGCAGGCCTCGTCTGGGGTGCGATTGGTTTTGTCAGCGCTTGGGTAGTTGCGGCGCTGCTGGGATATAGCGTGCAGCGGGTTGTGCGCGGCCGGCGAGCTTCTCCCCACGCACCTTGAACCGATAGGGGAAGCAATGCAGTCGGCGCTGATTTGCAAGACGAGATTTATCGGTCTAACTACGACCGCAGCAGTCAAGGAAGGCCAAAGGAATGCAGACCATCTGGAAGAAGCCGGTGACGATCGCCCTTGAAGGTCCGGATCAATGGGTGGTGATACAAACCACCCAGGCTGCGACATGGGCGCTGATTGAAGATTGGCCGACAGACGAGGGCCCCGCCCTGGATCGGGCTTGTGCCGTATGCGCCGATGTCATCTCCGGAAAGCGAAGCCGCGAGGAGGCGCGACAGGCTTTCATCGAGGCTGCAATCGAGGCTGGAATTCCGATCAAGGTGTGAGGCAATGCGCGATCTGGCTCAGCGCTTGAAAGACTGGTGATCCCGGCGCGATTCGAACGCGCGACCCCCAGATTAGGAATCTGGTGCTCTATCCTGCTGAGCTACGGGACCACTTGCATGCCATGCATACAAAAGGCTTGGCGGGAAGCCAAGCCTTAATTGTTGCCGAAGCACGTCGCGCAAAAGTGCGCGGCGGTTTTGCGATAGCGACGTGCGTAAGAACAAGAAACCTAAAGCGCGAGGAGCGATCGGAAAGATCGCGACGCGCTTCAGAGCCCTAGGCGCTGTTCGGCGAGGCGGACCCAATAGGAGATGCCGTGGGCGATGGCTTCGTCGTTGAAGTCGTAGGCTGGGTTGTGCAGGCCGGCGCTGTCGCCGTTGCCGATGAAGATGAAGGCGCCGGGGCGGGCGTTCAGCATGTAGGAAAAATCCTCGCCGCCCATCATCGGATCGATCTCGGCATTGACGTTGCCCTCGCCGGCAATGGCGCTGGCGGTGGCGACCGCATGCTCGGTCTCGTCGGGGTGGTTGATGGTGACGGGGTAGTTGCGGTTGAAGCTGATCTCGGCTTCGGCGCCGTGGGCTGCGACAAGGCCCTCGACGATCTGCCGAAAGCGCGTCTCGGCGAGCGTACGCACGTCCGGGTCGAGGGTGCGGACCGTGCCGGCGAAGGTCGCATCGTTCGGAATGACATTATGGGCGAAACCGGCGTTGAACTTGGTCACCGAGACGACGACCGAGCTGATCGGATCGGCGGTGCGCGAGGCGATCATCTGCAGATTGGCGACGATCTGGGCGCCGATGGCGATCGGGTCGATCGTCCGATGCGGCTGGGCGGCGTGCCCGCCGCGGCCCTTGATGGTGACGGTGAATTCGTCGGTGGCCGCCATGATCGCGCCCTTGCGGGTGGCGAACTGGCCGACCGGCAGGCCGGGCAGATTGTGCATGCCGTAGACCTCTTCGATCTCGAAGCGCTCCATCATACCGTCCTTGACCATCAGGTTGCCGCCGCCGCCGCCTTCTTCGGCGGGCTGGAAGATGACGGCGACATTGCCGTTGAAATTACGGGTCTCGGCCAGATATTTCGCGGCGCCGAGCAACATCGCGGTATGGCCGTCATGGCCGCAGGCATGCATCTTGCCCGGCGTCTTCGAGGCCCAGGGCTTGCCCGATATCTCGGTCAGCGGCAGGGCGTCCATGTCGGCGCGCAGGCCGATGGTGCGGCGGCCCTCGCCCTTGCCTTTGATCAGCCCGACGACCCCGGTGCGGCCGATGCCGGTGACGATCTCGTCGACACCGAATTCCTTAAGCTTTTCGGCAACGAAGGTGGCCGTATTTTCCACCGCGAAGAGGAGCTCGGGCCGGGCATGAATGTGACGGCGCCATTCGGCGACTTCATCCTGCAATTCGGCGGCTCTGTTCAAAATCGGCATGTTGGCGTTCCTGTTATGAAATCCCGACAATCTTGATCGCATCACAAGGGTGTGAGGCTTTTGGAAATTACTTCTTCAATGACCTTTGCCATGTCATAGCCATATAGGCTAGATAGAGGAAGGTTGCGAGATTTTCCGGACATCTGAAGGACGAACCGTGTCGACGAGCCACTTCCGTTTGTTTGCCGCCATGCGGCCGTTGGGTTTCACAGTCGCCGCGACTGCCGCCTTTCTCGCCTCTATTTCGCTCGCTCAGGCCAATCCGCATATTCTCGTCGACGTCCAGACCGGCCGCGTGCTGGAGCATGAGGAAGCCTTCCGCAAGTGGTACCCGGCCTCGCTCACCAAGCTGATGACGGTCTATACCGTGTTCGATGCGATCCGCGCCGGCCAGATCAGCCTTGATACGCCCATTGTCATGAGCAAGCGCGCCGCCGCGCAGCCGGCCGCCAAGATGTATTTCAAGCCCGGCCAGAAGCTGACGCTCGACAGCGCGTTGAAGATCCTGCTGGTGAAATCGGCGAACGACGTCGCGGTTGCGGTTGCCGAAGCCGTCGGCGGCACGCAGGAAGGCTTCGTGACGCGGATGAACGGCGAGGCGCTGAAGCTCGGCATGACGGATTCGCATTTCGTCAACCCGAACGGCCTGCCGGGCAAAGGACAATATACGACGGCGCGCGACCTTGCGGTGCTGACGGTGGCGCTGCGCCGCGACTTTCCGCAATATGCCAGCTATTTCTCGCTGGAGGGATTTACCACCGGCCAGCAGAACGTGCCGAATCTCAACATGCTGATCGGCCGCTTCGCCGGCGCGGACGGCATGAAGACCGGCTTCATCTGTGCCTCGGGCTTCAACCAGATCGGTTCGGCGACCCGCAACGGCCGCACCCTCGTCTCCGTCGTGCTCGGCACCGACAGCCTGGCAGCGCGCGCCGATGCGACGGCGAACCTTTTGCAGAAGGGCTTCACCACCCAGTTTCCCGGCAATGACACGCTCGGTTCGCTGAAGCCTTACGGACAGGGACAGGACCAGGTGACCGACATTACCGCCGATATCTGCAGCGCCAAGGGCGCCAAGATACGCAGCGAAACGCGCGACGAGGTCGGCCGCATGAAGGTGAGCTCACCCTATATTCTGGAAATGGACCACGATCCGCAATTCGTCTTCGCCGGCCTCATTCCGGGGCAGGATCCGCAGCCGGCGCAGCAGCCGGAAAAAGTAGCAACCGGCGATGCGGCCGGAGCTGTCGCCAACGTGCCGGTGCCGATGCCGCGTCCGACTTCGTTCTAAGGCAAGATCGTTTTCAAGGTAAAATGAGATGAGCGCGCTCAACGACAGGATTCCGGTCACCATCCTGACCGGCTTTCTCGGCGCCGGCAAATCGACGCTGCTCAACCGCATCCTCAAAGACCCTGCGATGAAGGACGCGGCCGTCATCATCAACGAGTTCGGCGATGTCGGCATCGATCATCTGCTGGTCGAAAGCTCCGGCGATTCGATCATCGAGCTCTCCGACGGCTGCCTGTGCTGCACCGTGCGCGGCGAGCTTGTCGATACGCTGGCGAACCTGATGGATGCCGTGCAGACCGGCCGCGTCAAGCCGGTGAAACGCGTCGTCATCGAAACGACCGGCCTTGCCGATCCGGCACCGGTCATGCAGGCGATCATGGGCAATCCCGTCATCGCCACCAATTTCGAGCTCGACGGCGTCGTGACCGTCGTCGATGCGGTCAACGGCCTGCAGACGCTCGACAATCACGAGGAAGCGCGCAAACAGGCGGCCGTCGCCGACCGGCTGATCGTCTCGAAAAGGACGATGGCCGAGGCGACGGACAGGCTGGAAAAGCGCCTGCGGGCGCTCAATCCACGCGCGACGATGATGGATGCCGACAGCACTGAGGCGGGCAGTGCTGCGATGCTGGTCAACGGCCTCTATGATCCGGCGACGAAGATCGCCAATGTCGGCCGCTGGCTGCAGGACGAGGATGCACACGCGGCGCACCACAACCATGACCACGATCACCATCATGATCACGGTCATCATCATCACCACCATCATGGCGGTGAGGCTCATCAGGATCCGCACGACATCAATCGTCACAATGCCTCGATCCGCTCTTTCTCGATCATCGAGGAGAAGCCGATCGATCCGATGGCGCTCGAGATGTTCATCGATCTCCTGCGCTCGGCCCATGGCGAGAAGCTGCTGCGGATGAAGGCGATCGTTTCCGTCTCCGACCGGCCGGAACGGCCGCTGGTGCTGCATGGCGTGCAGAGCATTTTCCATCCGCCGGTGCGGCTTGCCGCCTGGCCGGACCCCAACGACCGGCGCACACGCATGGTGCTGATCACCCGGGATCTGCCGGAAGCCTTCGTCAAGGATCTGTTCGACGCTTTCCTCGGCAAACCGCGCATCGATATGCCGGATCGTGCGGCGCTGTCGGACAATCCGCTGGCCATTCCCGGCATGCGGATCTAAACCGCCGGAGCATTTTGTTGTGACGCGATCGTCTTCAGCTGTTGTGTTTACGGGTGCCTGAAAGCCATCTTGCCTGCTGGCCGCTCAGCAGCGTGCGATAGCGCTCCTGGCTCGCGGTCAGGTGGGCGCGCATGGCGGCGCGGGCGGCTTCCGGCTCACCGGCCGAAATCGCCTTCAGGATTGCCAAATGCTCGCGCTGCAGGCCTTCCTGATAATCGCGCGACAGCGTGCTGTCCGTGCCCCAGGGCGAGGCGATGTCGCAGGGGATCGCCCGCATGCCGAGCGCATCGAGAACTTCCACATAATATGAATTGTTCGTGGCAGCCGCGATTTCTCGGTGAAAGGCGAAGTCGCTCTTGCCGGTCGCCTCGCCACGCTCGAGCAGCCGGTCGAACTCGAAGAAGGCTTCGTGGATCTGCGCTTCCTGAGCTGCATTACGTCGCAGCGCGGCCAGTCCGGCGCTTTCGATCTCCAGTCCCATGCGTACCTCGATGACGTTGAGTGCATGCGAAATCTTGTTTCCCACATCGAGGCTGATCGCGCCGAAGGCGATCGTTGGGTGATTTTTGACGAAGACGCCGGCGCCCTGCCGCGCCTCTACGAGGCCATCGGCGGCAAGGGTTGCAATCGCCTCGCGGACAACAGTCCGGCTGACGCCGAAAAGCTCGCCCATTCGTGATTCCGTCGGCAGCTTCTCGCCCGGCGCGTAACCCCCGGACAAGACCTGGGCGCGGATCGCCGAAACCACGCCCTCGGAGAGTTTCGGTCTTCGCTCGATCCTTAATTCAACGGCTGTATCGGCCGCCATGTGGCCCTCCTATTTGAACACAGCCGGCAGCCACAGCGAAATCGCCGGGATGTAGGTGACCAGACCGAGCACGACGAGACCGGCGCCGTAGAACGGCCAGATGGAGCGCATAGCCTCCCAGACCGAAATCTTGCCGACCGCACAGGCCACGAATTGCACGGCGCCGACAGGAGGGGTGTTCAGCCCGATGCCGAAATTCAGGATCATGATCACGCCGAAGTGCACCGGATCGACACCGTAAGCCTGTGCCACCGGCAGGAAGATCGGCGTGCAGATGATGATGGTCGGTCCCATGTCCATGAAGGTGCCGAGCACCAGCATCAGCACATTGAGCAGAAGCAGCACCGTCAGCGGGTCGTCGGCGACGCTCTTCATCCAGATAACCAGCGAAGCGGGCACCTTGAGGAAGGCCATCAGCCAGGAAAAAGCGGCGGCGGTGCCGATGATCAGGAGTACCATTGCCGTCGTGCGCACGGCGCCCTGCGTCGCGTGGACGAAGTCCTTCCAGCTCATCTGCCGGTAGACGAAGAGAGTTACCAGCAGCGCGTATAGCACAGCGATGCACGAGCTTTCCGTCGCTGTGAAAACACCGGACCTCACCCCGCCGAAGATGATGGCGATCAGCAGAAGCCCGGGTACCGCGACGGCGAGCAGGTGAGCCACCATGACCAAGCCGGGAAACGGTTCCGTTGGATAACCGCGGGAGCGTGCGACGATGTAGGCGGTCACCATGAGTGCGGCTGCGAGCAACAGGCCAGGCAGGACGCCGGCGGTGAACAGATCGGCGATCGATATCTTGCCGCCGGCGGAGATCGAATAGATGATCATATTGTGGGAAGGCGGCAGGAGCAGCGCGATCAGTGCCGCCATCGAGGTGACGTTGACCGCGTAGTCGGCACCATAGCCGCGCTGCTTCATCTGCGGGATCATCAGCCCCCCGACGGCTGCGGCCTCTGCCACCGCCGAACCGGAAATGCCGCCGAACAGCGTCGCAGTGACGACATTGACCTGGCCGAGGCCGCCGCGCACATGCCCCACTAATGATGCGGCGAAGGCGACGATGCGGCTGGCGATGCCGCCGCGCACCATCAGGTCACCGGCATAGATGAAGAAGGGGATGGCAAGCAGCGAGAAGACGCTCATGCCGGAATTGAGCCGTTGAAAGATGACGAGCGGCGGCAGGCCCATGTATAGCACCGTAGCGAAGCTGGCGACGCCGAGGCAGAAGGCAATCGGAGTGCCGATCAGCATTAGGGCGGTGAAAACACCGAACAGAATCCACAGTTCCATCGCGCTACACTTTCAATTTGGCGTTCGGGTCGGCTTGGATGTTTTCGATCTCGACGGCAATCTCTGCCGGCAGAACTTCATCCAGCACGTCGTCGATCGGCTCACCAGCGAGGCGCAGCACAATCCGCTCCAGCGAGAAGATCACGGCAAGGACGCCGCCGGCGGCTAGCGGCAGATAATCGAACGCGCCGGAAATGCCCAGCGACGGCAGGGTCGTGTTCCAGGTCAGGCTCATGAGCGCGCCGCCATACCAAATCATGCCGGCGCCGAATGCGAGAATGACGACGTCCGAGATCATGCGCAGGACGCGCTTTCCTGATTTTGGCAGGACGTAAAGCAGCACGTCGAAACCAAGATGATTGTTTTCCCGGATCCCGACGGCGGCGCCCAGGAAGATGAACCAGCTCATCAGCATGACCGAGCCCGGCTCCGTCCAACTCGGCGAGTCGTTCAATACGTAACGGCAGAATACCTGCCAGGCGACAAAGACCGTCATCAGGATCAGGCCGCCGCCGGCGAGCCACAAGGCAGCGTTGCTTAGGCGCGCCAGGAAGTTGGTGACGGGGATCAGGTTATTCGACATGCAGGCCTCGTCGAAATCGGGCGGACGCTCTCCCTTACAGAGAGGATCGATCAAGAAATGTGGGGCACGGAAGGGTGAAATGGGGTGGAGGTAGTCCTCCACCCCGATGGCTCACGCGGCCTCCCGCAAGAAGGAAGGCAAGCGAAGGCTACTGCACAGCCTTTACATCCGCGACCATCTTTTTCAGCACGTCGTCTTTGACGTGCTTTTCGTAAACCGGGGCCATCGCGTCGATGAAGCCCTGCTTGTCCGGTGTGGTGATCTGCGCGCCGAGCTTTTCGACATTGGCACGTGATTCAGCGACCTTGGCTGCCCAGAGCTCGCGCTGCTTGGCGACACTGTCCTTGGCTGCCTGCCTGAAGATTTCCTGATCCTCGGGCGTCAGCTTGTCGAACGCCGCTTTGTTCATCACGAACACCTCCGGCAGGATGGTGTGTTCGTCAAGCGAGTAGTTCTTCGCCACTTCCGCATGCTTGGCGGTGTCGTAGCTCGGAAAATTGTTTTCAGCGCCATCGATGACGCCGGTTTCAATCCCCGAATAGACTTCACCATAGGGCATCGGCGTCGCGTTGGCGCCGAGGGCCGCCACCATGTCGACGAAGATGTCCGACTGGATGACGCGGAACTTCAGACCTTTCATATCGGCAACTGAATTGATCGGCTTCGTCTTATTGTAGAACGAGCGCGCGCCTGCATCGTAGAAGGCTAGCACCACGAGGCCGGCCGGTTCGAAGGCCTTCTTGATCTGATCGCCGACCGCGCCGTCCATGACCTTGTGCATGTGCTCTTCCGAACGGAAGATGTAGGGCAGGGCCGGAACGATTGATTCCTTCACCGTGCCGTTAAAGGGCGCCATCGACACGCGGTTGAGCTCGATCACGCCGGAGCGTACTTGTTCGATCGTGTCCTTCTCTTCGCCAAGCTGGGCGGAATGATACACTTCGACCGAATAGCGGCCCTTCGTACGCTCCTTCACCAGTTCGCCGAAATATTTGACGCCCTCAACAGTCGGATAGCCGTCCGGATGAGTATCGGACGATTTCAGCACCGTTTGCGCGCTGGCGGCGCTGCTCATGACTGAAGCGGCAACCATAAGACCGGCGGCCAGTTTGACAAAGTTTTTCATGCTCTCCTCCCATTTTGCATGACGATTATTCTCAGAAGTCAGTATCCCGGCTTTGCTGAAGATCCCTGCACGCTTCGCCTGCTTCCTGCAATTTGCGAGGCCGGCCCCGCATGGGCAGGCGCGCTGGAAACATCACGCGAAAGGCCTCATCGAGACATAGCAAACGGTCTCGGCGTGCTCATCGGATCTGATGGCGCACGCTTACCCTTCTCGTGGAAACAGAAGATGTGGGTCAGTCAGCCTCCTCTATTCTTGCCGTTCCTCCGACCGGCTTACTATGGCTAGAACCAGCCAAGTATAATGTCAACATACAAAAGCTGTGTAGTTGTATGATGAATTTTTGGCGCGGGAGCGACTTCCGAGCGGCGGAGCCGAGAAATGGCAGGGAAATTGGAAATGCGCCGAGAGCGGCTGTGATCCTGCCGTTCCGGACGGCATCTGCTCTGACTATTTATCGTAGAAAAGTTTAGCGCTTGCGGATCAGGAAGCGGTGGCCGCTTTCGGTCTTTTCGGTCTCGACCAGCTCGTGGCCGTCCTCACTGCAAAAATGCGGCATGTCGATCACGGCAAGCGGATCGGTGGTGTCGACACGAATGAGCGCACCGCTTGCCATGGCGGCAAGCTTTTTGCGTGTCTTGATCACGGGCAGTGGGCATTTCAGGCCACGGAGATCGTACAGAACGGGGTTCAAGCCGTTCAGTTCCGCGCCCAGAATTTCCAGAACGGCTTCTTCGTCACGGCTTCTGCCGTTTCTTGCGGTTCCGGCGCGGTAAAGGCCAGCGGGTTCTGCATCGGCACCGGCACGACCGCAGGGGCTGCGGCCGCGACGGCCGTTGCCTGCGGCTGGGCGGGCGTTGCGGGCGTGGCGCCTGTCGCGGATTGGGTGGTCACGCTGTGGGCGGTGCGCTTGGCCATCAGGTCTTCGAGCTCGGCGACCTTGACCATGCGGCCGGCTTCCAGCGAGGTGCCGGTCGGGGCGAAGGCCAGCTCGCGGCCCTTGCGCAGCTTGGCGACCACCGCCTTGCGCTCGGCTTCGGACGGGTCGTACCAGGCCATGCCGTCATATTTGCTCATGGCCTTGGCATAGTCGGCATCGTAGGTCTTGCCATAGGAGGCAAGGGCTGCCGTCAGCGCCGGCGGCGTCGACATGGCAGGGCATTTGCCGGCGGCATTGAAAGCGCCGCCATCGGTTGCCTGTTGATTGAAGACGTATTTCTTCTCGCAGACGTTCACCTCGGGCGGGCGCTTCGTCACTTCGAAATTGTCATAGCCGACCTTCAGCATCTTCCAGAACTCGTAATTGCTGTCGAGGCGATGCTTGACCATGTTTTCCGCCGTCATGCGGAAGGGGAAGGCCTGCAGCTGCACGGTCGCCTGACCACCCTTGAAAGCGTCGCGGGCAAAAGCATAGATCTCCAGCACCTGCTGGTCGGTCATCGAATAGCAGCCGGAGGACGAGCAGGCGCCATGGATCATCAGATCGGAGCCGGTTCGGCCGTTCGCCGCGTCGTAGCGGTTCGGGAAGCCGGTGTTGATCGCCAGATAATATTTCGAGTTGGGGTTCAGGTTGGCGCGTGTCAGGTCGTAGAAGCCTTCCGGCGCCTGCCGGTCGCCAGTCTTGACCTTCGGACCGAGGCGGCCGGACCAGGCGCAAATCTTGTAGTCGGCAATCTTGTCGAAGCGGTTGTCGGTCTTCGCCTTCCAGATCTCCATGGCACCTTCTTCCTTGAAGATGCGGATCATGATCGGCGAGTTGCGGTCCATGCCCTTGGCGGACATGGCGGCGAGAATATGAGGAGGAAGCGGCTGCTCGACCTTGTTCTTGACCTTGGAAAGGTCGACCTGCGCCGTCTCCAGCGCGTCATTGCAGCCGGTCAGAGCCAGCGCGATGAGGGAAACATAGGCAAAATGACGTATGCGCATCCAAACTAGCCCATAAAGAAGTGCGACCCGGTCGCTTAAGGAGTCCTGGCACGAGGCAGAATCATAAGCGGCTTATACTTCACAAATCCTTACCAGCCTATGACGTGTGAGGAACGCCCCCGCAAGCGCAAATGTCAGAGATAACATCAATGTGGCCAAGGTTTGGCCTCAATCGGCAAAGAGCTGCCGCTTAGCTTACAAATTTCGGCCCATGTTGAGGAATTTCTGGCGCCGTTCGTTGCGCAATTGTTCGCCGGAGCGGGATGCCATTTCGGCCAGTGCATTGGCGATCACGTCGCCGGTTGCGGCAATGACGCTGTCGGGATCGCGATGGGCGCCGCCGAGCGGCTCGGAAATGATACCATCGATGACGCCGAGCGATTTCAGGTCTTCGGCGGTGATCTTCATGTTGGTCGCCGCTTCCCGGGCGCGGGTCGAATCGCGCCAGAGAATGGAGGCGGCCCCTTCCGGCGAGATTACGCTGTAGATCGAATGCTCGAGCATATAGACCCTGTTGCCGGTGGCGATGGCGATCGCGCCGCCCGAGCCGCCTTCGCCGATGACGACGGAAACGAGGGGAACCTTGACGCCGAGACACATTTCCGTCGAGCGGGCGATCGCCTCGGCCTGGCCGCGCTCTTCGGCGCCGACGCCGGGATAGGCGCCTGCCGTATCCACCAGCGAAATCACCGGCAGGCCGAAACGATCGGCCATTTCAAGGATGCGGATCGCCTTGCGGTAGCCCTCGGGGCGGGGGCTGCCGAAATTATGCTTCAGGCGGGTCTTGGTGTCGTTGCCCTTTTCCTGGCCTATGACGGCGACGGGCTGGCCGCGGAAGCGGGCGAGGCCCGCCTGGATTGCGGCATCCTCGGAAAACTTGCGATCGCCGGCGAGCGGCGTGAATTCCTGGAACAGGGTCTTGGCGTAGTCGACGAAGTGCGGGCGCTGCGGATGGCGGGCGACCTGTGTCTTCTGCCAGGGATTGAGCTTGGAATAGATTTCGACGATCGCCTCGCGGACGCGGATCTCGAGCCTGCCGATTTCATCGGTGGTGTCGATGCTCTCGTCTTCCGTGGCGAGCTTCTTCAGTTCGATAATCTTGCCTTCGAGGTCGGAGATCGGCTTTTCGAAGTCGAGATAATTGTGCATGAGGTGCGTTTCCGTTCCTTGTGCCCGGGGCGTTTTCCTGGCTCCGCCCCTTGTCGCCGGTCCTATTCGTGCTTTTTCGCCTGTTTGGCAAGGGGGTGATGCGTCTGGACGAGCTGCTGCAGCCTCTCTTCGAGCACATGTGTGTAGATCTGTGTGGTCGAAATGTCCGAATGGCCGAGGAGTTCCTGCACGACGCGCAGGTCGGCGCCGTTGGCGAGCAGATGGCTGGCAAAGGCGTGGCGCATGACGTGCGGCGAGATCAGCGACGGCGTCAGGCCGGCGCGGATCGCCAGGTTCTTCAGGTCTCGCGCAAAAACCTGACGCGGCAGATAGCCCTCCTTCGAGGCGGCCGGAAACAGCCAGGGGCTTTCCTGCGGCTCCTTTGCCGCGGCATTTTCGGCAGCCAGCAGGCCGCCGTAGGATTTCAAAGCTCTGATCGCCGAGAGCGACAACGGCACCAGCCGCTCCTTGTTGCCCTTGCCGCGGATCATCAGGAAGCGGCCCTCCTGGTCGAGGACGCGGGCGGGAAGCGAGACCAGTTCGCTGACACGCATGCCGGTGGCATAGAGCAGTTCCAGCAGCGCCAGCATGCGCAGGCGCTGCAACTGGCCCGGGGCCGGGTCGTCGGCCTCGGCCTGCGCCTGCGACAGCAGCCTGCCGACCTCCTCGACCCCCATCGTCTTCGGCAGCGGCCGGCCTTTCTTCGGCGCGTCGAGCACGCCTGTAGGATCGTCAGTGCGAATGCCTTCGGCGTAGAGGAACTTATAGAACTGCCGCATGGCCGCGAGCCGGCGTGCCTGCGAGGAGGGCTTGAAACCCTGGCTGGCGAGCGAGGCGAGATAGGCGGAAAGATCGGTGGAGGCGGCTTCGGTCAACCTTATGCTGCGGCCGTTCAGGAAGGACCTGATGTCATCGAGGTCGCGCTCATAGGATTGCAGCGTGTTAACGGCGGCACCGCGTTCGGCGCTCATCATTTCCAGGAAGGATTCCACATGGGCGCGGCCGAGATCCCTCATGTCTCTCACTTCCCGATGGTGTCGATCGTGCCCGTCGGCGGCGGATTGACCCGCTCGGACGGAATGCGGATCGTCACGTCGCGCGGCTCGGGCTCCACGAAGGTCGCAAGCGCCCACATCGCTCCGTAAACCGTCCCGGCGAGGATCGCGCAGACGAACAGAAAACGGAACAGGGTCGGCATCCGGCAACTCCTTCATGCTCTGCTTCTGTTATAAGAAGCGTATCTGACAGCGCAAGAAGCGGTATTCAAGCGATGATTCCCTTGACCGCGACTTGACGCTCCACCTGCATTTGTCGATACGGTTTGCAAACAAAGTGTGAATGGACCGATGAGTGAACCACTGCTGACCGTTGCTGACAGCCTGAAAGACAGAGCTCGCGCCGCGCTCGGTTCACGCAATCTGATCCTCGTCGGCCTGATGGGTGCGGGAAAATCCGCCGTCGGGCGCATTGTCGCCAGCCAACTCGGCATTCCCTTCATCGACAGCGATCACGAAATCGAGCGGGTGTCGCGCATGACGATCGCCGAACTATTCGCGGCCTATGGTGAGGACGAGTTCCGGGCGCTGGAAACGCGGGTCATGAAGCGTCTGCTGAAGAGCGGTCCGCGCGTCGTCTCCACCGGCGGCGGCGCCTTCGTCAACGAGCGGACGCGCAGGCATATCAAGAGGGGCGGCCTTTCGGTCTGGCTGAAGGCGGATCTCGAGGTGCTCTGGGAACGGGTCAACAAACGCGACACGCGGCCGCTGCTCAAGACCGAAAATCCGAAGCAGACGCTCGAAAACCTCATGAACGCACGGTATCCGATCTACGCTCAGGCTGATCTTACCGTGCTCTCGCGCGACGTGCGCAAGGAAATCATGGCCGACGAGGTGCTGAAGGCGATGGTCGAAGCTCAGAAGGAAAGTACAGCGTCATGAATGCGATAAGCTCCGCCTCGGCCGTCCAGACCGTGCATGTGCCCCTCGGCGAGCGCGCCTACGACATCCTGATCGGGCCGGGGCTGATTGCCCGGGCCGGCGCCGAGATCGCTTTGCGCCTCAAGGGCCGCAAGGCGGCTGTCATCAGCGACGAACATGTCGCGCCGCTCTATCTCGACGCCCTCGTTGCCAGCCTCGATGCGGCGGGCATCGCCTCGGCTGCGGTCGTGTTGCCGGCCGGCGAGAAGACGAAGAGTTTCGAACATCTGATGACGGCCTGCGACAAGGTGCTGGAAGCCCGCATCGAGCGCAACGACTGCGTCATCGCGCTCGGCGGCGGCGTCATCGGCGACCTCTCGGGGTTTGCGGCTGGCATCGTGCGTCGCGGCGTGCGCTTCGTGCAGGTGCCGACCTCGCTGCTGGCGCAGGTCGATTCCTCCGTCGGCGGCAAGACTGGCATCAATTCCCGCCACGGCAAAAACCTGATCGGCGTCTTCCATCAGCCGGACCTCGTCCTGGCCGACACCGACGTGCTGAACACGCTGAGCGAACGGGAATTCCGCGCCGGTTACGCCGAGGTGGCGAAATACGGGCTGATCGATAAGCCGGATTTCTTCGCTTGGCTGGAAGCGAACTGGAAGGCGGTTTTTACAGGTGGTTCCGCGCGCATCGAAGCGATCGCCACAAGCTGCCAGGCAAAGGCCGATGTCGTCGTCGCCGACGAGCGCGAGAACGGCCAAAGGGCATTGCTCAATCTCGGCCACACCTTCGGCCATGCGCTGGAAGCGGCGACCGCCTATGACAGCCGCCGCCTTGTGCACGGCGAGGGCGTTTCGATCGGCATGGTGCTGGCGCATGAATTCTCCGCACGGATGAACCTCGCAAGCCCCGACGATGCGCGCCGCGTCGCGCGGCATCTGCAGGCGGTCGGCTTGCCGACCAGGATGTCCGAAATTCCGGGCGAGCTGCCGCCGGCTGAGGTGCTGATGGAGGCGATCGCGCAGGACAAGAAGGTCAAGGGCGGCAAGCTCACCTTCATCCTGACGCGCGGCATCGGCCAGTCCTTCGTCGCCCACGACGTTCCGGCCTCCGAGGTGATCAGCTTTCTCCGGGAAAAACATCCCTGATGACGGTCGAAGGCGCTCTGGCATTTCTCACGACATATTGGCCGGAGATCCTTTCGATCACCGCGCTCGTGCTGACGTCCGCCTTCTTTTCCGGCTCGGAAACCGCACTGACCGCCGTGTCGCGCAGTCGCATCCATACGCTTGAGGTCAACGGCGACGAGCGGGCCGGCCTCGTCCGCCAGCTGATCGAGCGGCGCGACCGGCTGATCGGCGCGATGCTGATCGGCAACAATCTCGCCAATATCCTGTCCTCGTCGATCGCCACCAGCCTGTTTCTCGGGCTGTTCGGCAGTTCCGGCGTGGCGCTGGCGACGCTGGCGATGACCGTCATCCTGGTCATTTTCGCGGAAGTGCTGCCGAAGAGCTGGGCGATATCGGCGCCCGAGCGCTTCGCCCTCGCCGTCGCGCTTCCGACCAGGCTTTTCGTCACCGTCGTCGGTCCGATTTCCTCCTTTGTCAACGGCATCGTGCGGCGGATTCTTGCGCTGTTCGGCATCAATCTCTCGCGGGAGGTCTCGATGCTGACGGCCCATGAGGAATTGCGCGGCGCCGTCGATCTGCTGCATCGCGAGGGGTCGGTGGTGAAGGCCGACCGCGATCGCCTCGGCGGCGTGCTCGATCTCGGCGAGCTGGAACTGTCTGATATCATGGTCCACCGCACGAAGATGCGGGCGATCAATGCCGACGATCCGCCGGAGGCGGTGGTGCGCGCCATCCTCGAAAGCCCTTATACGCGCATGCCGCTGTGGCGAGGCACGATCGACAACATCATCGGTGTCGTTCACGCCAAGGATCTCTTGCGGGCGCTGGCCGAGCCAAACATGGAGCCGCAGAATCTCGATATCGTCAAGATCGCGCAGAAGCCGTGGTTCGTGCCCGACAGCACCAACCTCGAAGACCAGCTCAATGCCTTCCTGCGCCGCAAACAGCATTTCGCCGTCGTCGTCGACGAATATGGCGAGGTCCAGGGCATCGTCACGCTCGAGGATATTCTCGAGGAAATCGTCGGCGACATTTCCGACGAGCACGACATCGAGATTCAGGGCGTGCGCCAGGAGGCGGATGGTTCGGTCGTCGTCGATGGCGGCGTGCCGATCCGCGACCTGAATCGTGCGCTCGATTGGAACCTGCCTGACGAGGAGGCGACGACGATCGCGGGCCTCGTCATCCATGAATCGATGACCATTCCGGAAGAGCGCCAGGCCTTCACCTTTTATGGCAAACGTTTTGTCGTCATGAAGCGGGAGAAGAACCGCATCACCAAGCTGCGCATCCGTCCCGCCGGGGAAGACGGCGCAAAGCCGGCCTGATCCCGCTTGGATCGCCGGCGACCATTCCCCATATAGGCGCTGCTACCATCGCGTCGCCTCGCCCGGTGCTGCCGGTTCGACGGCCAGCGCATGGAGGCCGGCATCGAGCTCCGGTTTCAGCAGATCCGTGATGGCGCGGTGGCGCGCCAGCCGCGACAGGCCGGCAAATTTCGCCGAAACGATCCTCACCCGCATGTGGGTTTCGCCGGTGCCTGTGATATCGGGCTGATGGCCGGCGTGCAGGTGGCTTTCGTCGGTGACGCTCAGGCGTTCGGGCGCGAAGGCTTCGACAAGTTTTTCTTCGATGCGGGTCCTGAGGGTCATCATCCGGTCTTGCTGTTGGGCGAAAGGGGTTCCCACCAAGCCAGCAACATTCCCATTTGTCAATTCTTGTTGTCGCCTTCCGACAGCCCCATAATTAGCGCCGCCATGAGACTTGATTCCAAATATTTCGATCGCATCCGAACACGCCGCAAACGCGAGCAGGACGCAGAGCAGGCGCCGCCTACCTGCCAGTGGGACGGCTGCGACAAGAAAGGTTCGCATCGCGCTCCTGTCGGACGCAATGCGGAAGGCCAGTTCTTTTTGTTCTGTTTCGAGCACGTCAAGGAATACAACAAGGGCTACAATTATTTTTCCGGCCTTTCGGACGGCGAGATCGCCCGATATCAGAAAGAGGCGATCACCGGCCATCGGCCGACATGGACCGTCGGCGTCAACAAGTCGGCGAAGGACAGTCCGCTGCATTCGGAAGTCCGCTCCGGCGCCTATACCCGCGTTCGCGATCCCTTCGGTTTCGTCAAGGAAGGCGGCAAGGGCAGCGGCCCGCGTTTTCCCCAGGCGCGCAAGCTGAAGTCGCTGGAAAGCAAGGCTTTCGATACGATGGGGCTGCACGCCAATGCGACGTCGGCGGAGATCAAGAGCCGCTATAAGGAGCTGGTCAAGAAGCACCATCCGGATGCCAATGGCGGCGACCGCGGCTCGGAGGAGCGCTTCCGCGCCGTCATCCAGGCCTATCAATTGTTGAAGCAGAACGGTTTTTGTTAATTCCCGTCCTTGCTCTTAGGCTTCAATCGGGTATGGTCCAAATCGGCTGAGGCCGCAGGCAAACGCGGCTCCTATTTGCGTGTTTACCCATCGCCTCCGCCGACCTTCCGGACGCGGCGTTTCTTGTCCGGGACTCTTTCAAGAATGCTCGCAAGCGGACATCATCCCGCCGAGGTTTCGTTTCAGTCCCGGAGAAGTATCGCCGACGTTCCGACCTGGACGGGCGCGGAGATAATCGCGGCGTCACGGTTGCGACATGGCCTGAGACAGTATGGCCGGGTGGCATCACCCGCCTTGGAGACATGATGAGCAAGATCGACCTGGATATATCTGAACTGCCCGACACCACCGTTTCGGTTCGCGAGACCTTCGGCATCGATTCGGACATCCGCGTCCCCGCCTACAGCAAGGGCGACGCCTATGTGCCGGACCTCGATCCCGACTATCTGTTCGACCGCGACACGACGCTCGCCATTCTCGCAGGCTTTGCCCATAACCGACGCGTGATGATCTCCGGCTATCACGGCACCGGCAAGTCCTCGCATATCGAACAGGTGGCGGCACGGCTTAACTGGCCCTGCGTGCGCATCAACCTCGACAGCCATGTCAGCCGTATCGATCTCGTCGGTAAGGACGCCATCGTCGTCAAGGACGGGCTGCAGGTCACCGAATTCAAAGACGGTATCCTGCCCTGGGCCTATCAGCACAATGTCGCGCTCGTCTTCGACGAATATGATGCAGGCCGTCCCGACGTGATGTTCGTCATCCAGCGCGTGCTCGAATCCTCCGGCCGCCTGACGCTGCTCGACCAGAGCCGCGTCATCCGGCCGCACCCGGCTTTCCGCCTGTTTGCGACCGCCAATACGATCGGCCTCGGCGATACCACAGGCCTTTATCACGGCACGCAGCAGATCAACCAGGCGCAGATGGACCGCTGGTCGATCGTCACGACGCTGAACTACCTGCCGCACGATCACGAAGTGAATATCGTCGCCGCCAAGGTGAAGAGCTTCGGCAAGGACAGGGAAGGCCGCGAGACCGTGTCGAAGATGGTGCGGGTTGCCGACCTGACGCGTGCCGCCTTCATGAACGGCGACCTCTCCACCGTGATGAGCCCGCGCACGGTCATTACCTGGGCTGAGAACGCCGAGATCTTCGGTGATCTCGCCTTTGCCTTCCGCACCACCTTCCTCAACAAGTGCGACGAGTTGGAGCGGCCGCTGGTCGCCGAGCATTATCAGCGGGCCTTCGGCGTCGAGCTGAAGGAAAGCGCCGCCAACATCGTTCTCGGAGCCTGAGACCGACCGATCATGGCAGCTCGCGGTGACAATTCGAAAGCAAAGCCTGGTGCGCCCGTCGATGTCGAGCCGTTGCGTCGGGCGATATCCGGCTGCGTGCGCTCGATCGCCGGCGACGGCGATGTCGAGGTGACCTTCGCCAACGAACGGCCGGGTATGACCGGCGAGCGCATCCGTCTGCCGGAGCTTTCCAAGCGGCCGACGGCGCATGAGCTGGCGGTCACCCGCGGGCTCGGCGATTCCATGGCGCTGCGGCTGGCCTGCCATGACGAGAAGGTGCATACGACGATGGCGCCGCAGGGCTCGGACGCCCGGGTGATCTTCGATGCGGTCGAGCAGGCGCGTGTCGAATCGATCGGTGCGCTGCGCATGGAAGGGGTGGCGTCGAACCTGCGCTCGATGACGGAAGAGAAATATTCCAAGGCGAATTTCACCGGTATCGAACGCCAGGAAGATGCCCCGATCGGCGAAGCCGTCGCCATGATGGTGCGCGAGAAGCTGACCGGCCAGCGGCCGCCAGCCTCCGCCGGCAAGGTGCTCGACCTCTGGCGCGGCTTCATCGAGGACAAGGCGGGCTCCGAACTCGACAACCTGTCGGGCGCGATCAACGACCAGCAGGCCTTCGCCAAGGTGATCCGCAACATGCTGTCGGCCATGGAGATGGCCGAGGAATACGGCGACGACGACAGCCAAGCCGACAACGACGATCAGTCGGAGCAGGAAGACCAGCCGAGCGGCGACGAGCAGGATCAGGACGAGGTCGACGAGGATGCCGGCACCGAGGCCGCCCCGGTCGAAGACAGTGAAGTCGCCGACGAACAGATGGAGGACGGCGAGACCGAAGGCGCCGAAATCTCCGACGACGACATGATGGAAGAGGGCGAGGACGATTCGGAAACGCCGGGCGAGACCCGCCGCCCGAACACGCCCTTCGCCGATTTCAACGAGAAGGTCGATTATCACGTCTATACCGAAGAGTTCGACGAGATTATCACCGCCGAGGAACTCTGCGACGCCGCCGAGCTGGAGCGCCTGCGCGCCTTCCTCGACAAGCAGCTGGCGCATCTGCAGGGCGCCGTCGGCCGCCTCGCCAACCGGCTGCAGCGCCGCCTGATGGCGCAGCAGAACCGCTCCTGGGATTTCGACCTGGAGGAAGGTTATCTCGATCCAGCCCGGCTGCAGCGCATCATCATCGATCCGATGCAGGCGCTCTCCTTCAAGATGGAGCGCGACACGCAGTTCCGCGATACGGTTGTCACCCTGCTCATCGACAATTCCGGCTCGATGCGCGGCCGGCCGATCACGGTTGCCGCCACCTGCGCCGACATTCTTGCCCGCACGCTAGAGCGCTGCGGCGTCAAGGTCGAGATCCTCGGCTTTACGACAAAGGCCTGGAAGGGCGGGCAGGCGCGGGAAAGCTGGCTTGCCGGCGGCAAGCCGCAGACGCCGGGCCGCCTCAACGACCTGCGCCATATCGTCTACAAATCGGCCGATGCGCCGTGGCGGCGGGCGCGCGCCAATCTCGGGCTGATGATGCGCGAGGGTCTGCTCAAGGAAAATATCGACGGCGAGGCGCTGATCTGGGCGCATAACCGCCTGCTCGCGCGGCGTGAACAGCGCCGCATCTTGATGATGATCTCGGACGGGGCGCCGGTGGACGATTCGACCCTGTCGGTCAATCCCGGCAATTATCTCGAACGGCATTTGCGTGCCGTCATCGAGCGGATCGAGACCCGTTCACCGGTGGAATTGCTGGCGATCGGTATCGGTCACGATGTGACGCGCTACTACCGCCGGGCCGTGACGATCGTCGACGCCGACGAGCTTGCGGGTGCGATGACCGAGCAGCTTGCCTCGCTCTTCGAAGATCAATCCGTCCAGCCGCGCGGCGGCCGGCTGCGCCGTGCCGGCTGACGCCGCTTCAGGGAAATCGCCGGAATGACAGGCAAGCGCCTCTGCCGTGCGGCCTCGATCGCTCTCTGCGTCGCAACAGGCGCTTGCCCCTCATGGGCGGTCGATGAAGTGCCGGTCATTAGCCGGCAAATATCGGATTTCAGGATCGGCTCTTCGGAGACCAAATTCGGATCGCTGGAATTTCTTGGCGGCCTGGAGATGGTTTCCGGCAAGGCGCTGTTCGGCTCGCTTTCCTCCATCCGCTTCCGGCCGGACCAGAAGCATTTCGTGGTCGTGCTCGATACCGGCCAGTGGCTGACCGGCAGCATCGAGCGCGATGCCAAGGGCAAGCTTTGGGGCGTTTCGGATGTCGAGATCACCCCGATGAAGAACCGCGCCGGGCGTAGCTTCGAGGGTAAGGGCCATATGGATGCCGAGGGCCTGGCGCTCGACGGCGATCGGATCCTGGTCTCCTTCGAGCAGGATCATCGCGTCGATGTCTATCCCGATCCGGGCTTTGCCGAATCGCCGGCGGTCGGCACCCTGCCGCTCCTCATTCCGCGCAAGATGCTGAAGGACAATCGCGGTATCGAGACGATTGCTGTCGCGCCCTCATCGAGCCCGCTCAAGGGCGGTGTGGTCATCGTCTCCGAACGCGGCCTCGACAGCGAGGGCAACCGGGTGGCGGCGGTCCTCAGCGGACCGCTGAAGGGGCGCTTCGCGGTGGCGCGGGACGGGAGTTTCGACGTCACCGACGGCGCCTTCCTGCCGAACGGCGATCTGCTGCTGCTCGAGCGCCGCTTCAATATGGCCGAAGGCATCGGCATGCGCCTTCGACGCATCAAGGGCGCCGATATCAGGCCGGGAGCCGTGGTCGAGGGCGAATTGCTGCTCGAAGGCAATTTCAATTCGCAGATCGACAATATGGAGGGTCTCGATGCTTTTCGGGCGGCCGACGGCACGACCCATATCATTCTGGTGTCGGACGATAATCATTCCATTCTGCAGCGCAATCTGATGCTGGAATTCCGGCTTGACGATGAGCCGCAATTGCTCGGATCGTCAGATTGACGTCACATGCCTCGGTTATCCCGCTGGCGGTATCGCAGAAGCGGCGGTTTCGGAGGAAAATCATGGTGCATATTCATGTCATGGGTGCGTCCGGTTCCGGCACCACGTCGCTCGGCCGTGCGCTTTCCGAAAAGCTGGATATCGCTCATCTCGACACCGACGATTTCTTCTGGCTGCCGACCGATCCGCCGTTCACGACGCCGCGGGATGCCGGCGAGCGCATAAGGCTGTTGCTCGAGGAGACGCGGCGGCCCGGCGGCTGGATTCTTTCCGGATCGGCGCTGAAATGGGGCAGGCCGCTCGAGCCGCTCTACGATCTGATCGTGTTCCTCAGGATCGAGCCGGAGCTTCGCATGGCGCGAATCCGTGCGCGCGAGGCGGCTCGATACGGAGACAGGATCGGGCTCGGCGGCGACATGGAAGCCAAAAGCGGAGAATTCCTGGCATGGGCAGCAAGCTACGATACGGCCGGCCCCGAGCGCCGCAGCCTCGCGGCGCATGAGCAATGGCTGGAAACGCAGACCGCGCCGGTGCTGCGGCTCGATTCGTCGCGAGACATCGACGACCTGCTCGCAGAGGTTCTTCTGCACCCCGCCATCGCCGCCGGTGCGGTCCGGCGGCGTCGGTGAACTTCTCCGGCGTGTTCAGCTGGCGCGGGCGGGCTGCATCGGCCGCAGCACGTTCATCAGCGCGCCATAGGGCAGCAGCATGACGAGGCCGACGATCATCTTGACGGCGAAATCGCCGATCGCCCAGGAGATCCAGCGCGGAGCTTCTGCTGCGAAGACGCCGAGGATGGGCGCCGATTCGAGCGCGAAAGGATCGTTCGGTCCGAGGACGACGAAAAACGCGGCGAAGGACAGCGAGAAGAACATCACCGTATCGAGCGCCGAGCCGATCAGCGAGCCGAGGAGCGGCGCGCGCCACCAGGCTTGGCGGCGAAGGCGGTTGAAAACGGCGATATCGAGCAACTGTCCGGCGAGGTAGGCCGAGCCGGAGGCAATGGCGATACGCGGCACCGAGGTGAAGAAGGAGAGGCTGACGCCGACAACGAAGCCGGCAAAGACCACCTTGCGGGCCGTCTGCGGGCCGAACTGGCGGTTGGTCAGATCGGTGATCAGGAAGGCGACCGGATAGGAAAAGGCGCCCCAGGTCAGGATGTCGGCGAGGTTGATGCCGGCGACTTCGGCGTTCAGCGGAAACTGAACGAGGAAGTTGGAGGCGACGACGACAAGCGTCATCAGCGCGACATAGGCAATGGTATAGCGGGTCTTCAGCATTTTTTTATTCTGGGTGATGCCACCAGTTGGAGAGACGATCCGGCAAAGCAAAAGGCTTGTCCGGTATCACCCGTTCAAGCCTTTGAAGCCGTATGCAAGAAGGGCAGAAGCTTACGCAGCAACTGCGGCTTCGGCAGTCTTCTTGACGATCTGGCGGCGCAGCAGACGGGCGCGCATCGACAGTTCGTTTTCGCTGGCCTTCAGCAGGAAGGCATCGAGGCCGCCACGATGCTCGACGGAACGAAGAGCAGCAGCCGAAACGCGAAGACGATAACGCTGGTTGAGAGCGTCGGAAATCAGCGTTACCTGGCACAGGTTCGGCAGGAACCGGCGCTTGGTCTTGTTGTTGGCATGGCTGACATTGTTACCAGTCAGGACGGCCTTGCCGGTCAATTCGCACACGCGGGACATGGAACACCTATTCTTGTTTTTCTCGGGCCATCGGATTGCCATCCCCGGCAAAACCGGGCTCGCAATCCAACAGGCATGATTGGAAAGTTGCGGTTCTATAGTCAGAGAGCCTGCTCGCGTCAAGCCAAACCTTGGCCTTTCCCGCAATTCTGTCAAAAAGCTGCTGTTTTCTTCCCTTCAAGGCAGGAGTATAGAGCGTGTCGGCAAGGACTGCCGCGCGGTTGGACAAGGCTACACACATGGCTCATTCGGGCAGACGCATTTTCATTTCGGCCATCGCCGCGCTCCTTGCCATACCGGCAGCGGCGGCCGAGATCCAGCACCGGACGGTATACCGGGTGACGCTTGCCGGCCTGCCGATCGCGCGCGCCGCGTTCCTGACGCAGATCGAGGACGATCATTCTTACAAAATCGCCGGCGATATCAAATCGGCCGGCCTTGCCAATCTCGTCAAGACTATCTCGGCAAAGACCAGCGTCACCGGCGTCGTGCGCAATGATCGGCTGCAGGCGTTGAAATATTCGCTCTATTATAAGAGCGGCAAGAAGGCCCGCGTCTACGAGGTCAGCTACCGCAACGGCGATATCATCTCGGCGACGACGACCCCACCGCCGAAGCGGCCGAAGAACTGGATCGACGTCACGCCGCGCGACATGCGCTCGGTGCTCGACCCGATCTCCGGCCTGGTCTTCACCGGCGACACCAAGGTCTGCTCGCAGACGCTGCCGATCTTCGATGGCGAGACGCGCATGGATCTGGTGCTCTCGCCGAAGGGCGACGAGGATTTTTCCACCGACGGCTTCAAGGGCAAGGCGGTTGTCTGCGGCGTCCGCTTCGTGCCGCGCTCGGGCTACAAGAAGGGCCGCAAGGACATTGACTATCTGAGCAAAAGCGACCGCATGGAAATCTGGTTTGCCAAGTCGGACGCTGCAAATGTATATGCTCCTGTTTATGTGCGCATTCCAACCGAATATGGAATGGTGACGATCACTGCCGTCAAATATGGCAGCGTCAGCTGACGGAGCATTCGCCTCCGTGAAGGGGGACAGGTGAAACTTCGCGCGACGCTGATCGGTTTTACGGCCATTCTGATGTGGTCGTTCCTGGCGCTGTTTACGGCTGCTTCGGGCAAGATGCCGCCGTTCCAGCTTTCGGCCATCTGTTTTGCGATCGGCAGCGTCCCCGGCCTCGTCGTGCTTATTCTCAACCCGTCGCGGCTGACGCTGCTGAAGCAGCCGGCAAAGGTGTGGCTCACCGGCATTGCCGGGCTCTTCGGCTACCATTTCCTCTATTTCACCGCGCTCAGGAACGCGCCGGCGGTGGAGGCGGGGCTGATCGCCTATCTCTGGCCGCTGCTGATCGTCGTCGGCTCGGCGCTGCTGCCGGGCGAACGGCTGCGCTGGTATCACGTGGCGGGCGCGCTGGCCGGGCTTTACGGCACCTTCCTGATCGTCGGCCGCAACGGCATCGATTTCGACGGCGCCTATGCCGTCGGTTACGGCGCCGCCTTCCTCTGCGCCTTCACTTGGTCGGGCTATTCCCTGTTGACGCGGCGCTTCGAGGCCGTCTCCACCGACGTCGTCACCGGCTTCTGCCTTGCGACATCAATCCTGTCGTTGTTCTGCCATCTCGGCCTGGAAGTGACCGTCTGGCCGGCAACGGGCTTCGAGTGGATCGCCGTCATCGGGCTCGGGCTTTTGCCCGTCGGCGCAGCCTTTTACGCCTGGGATTACGGCGTCAAGAACGGCGATATCCAGATCCTCGGCGCGGCAAGTTATGCAGCACCCCTGCTTTCGACGCTGATCCTGACGCTGTTCGGATTTGCCGAGCCGAGCTGGCGTATCGCGCTCGCCTGCCTGCTCGTCACCGGCGGGGCGGTACTGGCCGCCCAGGAGATGTTCCGTCGCAAGTCCCGGCTGCGGCCGGCCGCGGCGAAATAGGGTTCAGCCGCCGGGCTTCCAGCCGGGTGGGGCCATTTCGAAGCTTGCAAATACGAAACCGGGCGAAACGGTGCAGCCGACCAGGGTGAAATCGCCAAGGGTTTCCGCCGATTGCCACCAATTGGCGGGAATGACCGCTTGCGGCCGCTCGCCGGCGATCAGATTCGGTCCGAGCGTCAGGGTCTCGCTTGCCGCCCCATCCTGAGAGCGGTGCAGCGCCAGCGGCGCGCCGGCGTAATAATGCCAAATCTCGGCGGCGTCGTGGACGCGATGCCAGTGCGAGCGCTGCCCGCTGGTCAGGAGGTAATAGATCGCGGTCGAATGTCCGCGCTCTCCGCCCGCCGCATCGCGGAATGTCTCGACGTACCAACCGCCTTCCGGATGCGGCTGCAAGCCAAGTTGCCGGACAATGTCCTCGGGCGACATCAGAAATTGTCCTTGCGCTTGCGGATTTCGGCGAAGACTTCCTCGTTCGTCTTGCCCTCCATGATCAGGTTGCGGCGGATGGCCGGATCGCCGGCGCGCAGGAATGGATTGGTTTCCTTTTCCAGTCCCAGTGTCGTCGGAATGGTGAATTTGCCCTCGGCGCGCAAAGCCTCGATCTCGGCGGCGCGGCTCTTCAGGCGTTCGTTGTCGGGATCGACCGTCAGCGCGAAGCGGGCGTTAGAGAGCGTATATTCATGGCCGAAATAGATGGCCGTCTCATCCGGCAGCACGGCAAGTTTCTGCAGCGAATGCCACATGTCGGCGGCTGGGCGCTCGAACAGACGGCCGCAGCCGAGAGCAAACAGCGTGTCGGCGGCAAAAAGCAGCTTGTCATCGACGAAGTGATAGCAGATGTGGCCGGCGGTGTGGCCCGGCGTCTCGATCACGTGGACCGTGTGGTTGCCGAAGAGGAACCTGTCGCCATCCGCCATCGTCCGGTCGAGGCCGGGAATGGCAACGGCCTCGTTGATCGGGCCGATGATTTCACAGCTGAACTGCTCCTTCAGCGCCAGATTGGCGGCGACGTGATCGGTGTGATGATGGGTGGTAAAGATATGCGTGATCTTCCAGCCGCGCCGTGTCGCCGCTTCCAGGATCGGCGCCTCCTCCGGCGCATCGATCGCCGCGGTAAATCCCGTCTCCGGATCGTGCACGAGAACGCCGAAATTATCGGTGCGGCAGAGAAAAACGTCTAATTCCAAAGGTTTCATCGTTCAATAATCCTTTGTCATGCGAGTCTCGCGGGAATGTAGAGGTTCCGGCCTTGAAGTCCAACCGCCCGCTGATAACATTTATCGCAATGCACGCCGATATCGTCGACCTACGTCAGTTCTATCATTCCGACCTCGGGCGTTTTGCCGAGCAGTCGATCGCCATGGCGCTGTCGTCGCTCTGGGTGCGCCTGCCGCAGGAGCGCTTGGTCGGTCTCGGTTATGCCGTGCCCTTCCTCGATCGATTCCAAGCCGATACCGAACGCACCTTCGCCTTCATGCCGGCCGGACAGGGCGCAGTGAACTGGCCGATGGGCTCGCTGTCGTCGACGACGCTGATTTTCGATGAGGAACTGCCGCTGCCGGATTCCTCGATCGACCGGGTGTTGATGGTGCATTCGCTGGAATTTGCCGAAAGCCCGCGCGAGACGCTGAAGGAACTCTGGCGGGTGCTGGCGCCGGGCGGACGGCTGGTCATCGTCGTGCCGAACCGGCGTGGCGTCTGGGCGCGCATGGAGCATACGCCCTTCGGTTCGGGCCGGCCCTATTCGCGCGGTCAGCTGACGCATCTGCTGCGCGAGACGAATTTCACGCCCGGCGCGACTGCCGAAGCGCTGTTCTTTCCGCCCTCGAAACTCAGGACCATCCTGCGGCTTCGCCGCGCCTTCGAGCGGATCGGCCGGACGCTGTGGCCAGCCTTTTCGGGCGTCATCATCGTCGAGGCGCAGAAGCGGCTCTATCAGGGACTGCCGGTGGCGGCACGGGCGTCGCGCCGCGTCTTCGTACCGGTGCTCGCACCCCACGGCGTGCCGACGGCGCGCAACCGGTGACCCCGTTCCGGGCTCTCGACAAGAACCGCATTCCGCTTTAATGCCACTTGGTCATTTTCCGGAAAATCCAAGGTCGACCCATGAGCGTTGAGATCAGCAAGCCCGTTCCGCGTCCCGGTATTCTCGATATTGCATCCTATGTGCCGGGCAAGGAACATGCGCCGGGTGTTGCCCGAGTCTACAAGCTCTCTTCCAACGAAACGCCGCTCGGCGCCAGCCCGAAAGCGATCGAGGCCGTCAAGGCCGCTGCCGATAATCTCGGACGGTATCCCGACGGACAGGCTATCGAACTGCGCGAGGCGATCGCCGCCGTGCACGGCCTCAATCCGGCAAACATCCTCTGCGGCAACGGTTCGGACGAACTGCTCGGCCTGCTCTGCCATGTCTATCTCGGCCCGGGCGACGAAGGCATCATCACCGAGCACGGCTTCCTCGTCTACAAGATCCAGATCATGGGCACGGGTGCCACGCCCGTCGTCGTCAAGGAAAAGGACTACACCGTCGATGTCGACGCGATTTTGGCCGGGGTGACGGAAAGGACGAGGATCGTCTTCATCGCCAATCCCGGCAATCCCACCGGCACTTATGTTCCGGTCAGCGAAATCCGCCGCCTGCAGGCAAGCCTGCCGAAACACGTCGTCCTCGTGCTCGATGCGGCTTACGCCGAATATGTGCGCCGCAACGACTACGAAGCCGGCATCGAGGTGGTGTCTTCCAGCTCCAACGTGGTGATGACCCGCACCTTTTCGAAGGCCTACGGTCTGGCGGCGCTGCGCGTCGGCTGGATGTACGCGCCGGCCGAGATCGTCGACGCGGTGAACCGCGTCCGCGCGCCGTTCAACCTGAATGCGGCGGCGATCGCTGCCGGTGCCGCGGCCATCCGCGACCAGGCTTTCGTCCAGCAGGCCGTCTCCTACAACCAGATGTGGGTGGGAACGCTGACGGAGGCGCTGGAAGCGATCGGGCTGAAAGTCACGCCTTCGGTCGCCAATTTCGTCCTCATCCATTTCCCCGAGATCGATGGCAAGCGTGCCGCCGATGCGGACGAACTACTGACGAGCCGCGGTTACATCCTGCGAGCCGTGCGCAGCTACGGCTTTTCCAATGCGCTGCGCATGAGCATCGGTCCTGAAGAGGCCAATCGCGGCGTCATCGCAGCACTCCGCGAATTCATGGGACGTCAGGCATGAGCGTGCTGTTTGACCGAATCGCGCTGATCGGCATCGGCCTGATCGGATCTTCGCTCGCCCACGACATTCGCCGGCTCGGGCTGACGAAAGAGATCGTCGTCGCCACACGCAGCGCCGGTACGCTGAAGCGTGCCGAAGAGCTTGGCCTCGGCGATCGCTATACGACCTCTTCGGCAGAGGCCGTCAAGCATGCCGACCTCATCATCGTTTCGGTGCCGGTCGGTGCTTCGGAAAGCGTGGCGAAGGAAATCGCCGGCAACCTCCAGCCCGGCGCAATCGTCACCGATGTCGGCTCCACCAAGGCGTCCGTCATCGCGCAGATGCAGCCGCATATGCCTGAGAATGTACATTTCATCCCCGGCCATCCGCTGGCCGGCACGGAAAAGTCCGGTCCCGATGCCGGCTTTCCCGGCCTCTTCGAAGGCCGCTGGTGCATCTTCACGCCGGTCGCGGAAACCGACGAGACGGCGCTGAAGCGGCTGCGCGGCTTTTGGGAGGCGCTCGGCTCGAAGGTCGACGAGATGGATGCGGAACATCACGACAAGGTGCTGGCGATCGTCTCGCACCTGCCGCATATCATCGCCTACAACATCGTCGGCACCGCCGACGATCTGGAGACGGTGACGGAATCGGAAGTCATCAAATATTCCGCCTCCGGCTTTCGCGACTTCACCCGTCTCGCCGCCTCCGACCCGACGATGTGGCGCGATGTCTGCCTGCACAATCGCGATGCCATCCTTGAAATGCTGGCACGCTTCTCGGAGGATCTCGCCTATCTGCAGCGGGCGATCCGCTGGGGTGAGGGCGACAAGATCTTCGAACTTTTCACCCGCACGCGCGCCATCCGCCGCTCGATCGTCCAGGCCGGCCAGGACGTCGATGCCCCCGATTTCGGCCGCCCCCATCCGCTGGACAAGAAGTAGCCGCGCGATGGTGGAGGTGGTCAGCGCGACCCAGGCGGATATCGATTGGCTGGTGCGCGAAGATGCCAATGCCGGCAAGGCATGGATATCGCGATGCGTGGCGCTCGGCGAATATCTCGTCGCCAAGGAGGCCGGCGAGATCGTTGGCTTCCTGCGCTTCTCGCGCTTCTGGGGCAGGGTTCCCTATATGGAAATGATCCGTATCCAGACTGCCCGTCGCCGGTCGGGTGTCGGCACGGCGCTGTTTCTTGCCTGGGAACAGGCGATGCGTGCCGAGGGCGCCCGCATGCTGATGACATCGAGCGAATGCGACGAGAGCCGGCCGCAGGACTGGCATCACCGCAACGGATTTATCGAAACCGGCGCCATCGAGCTGCCCGGTCTGCAATCGGTGCCCGAGGTTTTCTTCATCAAGCACATCGGCTGAAAGGCGAGCCTCTCAGATCGGCGGTATCCGGCCGAGCGGGATGAAGCCGCTGACGGTGGCGTTGCCATGATCGACAACGAGATCGACCGACACCTTATCCTTGCCGCCGGCAAGCGATTTCAAGAGCTTGGTCGCCGTGTTGACGGTCGATGCAATGTCCGGGAAGGTCTGCTTCAGGCTGTCGCCCCATGGTCCGAGCCGTTCGATCTCCAGCTTGAATTTTCCCGACAGGAAACCCTGTTCGTCGAAGGAGAAGGGACCGGTCAGCGTCATGACCTTGCCGTCCCCGATGTCGGCGACGATGCGGCGCAGCTCGCCGGCTGCGCCATTGAGGCCATTCGGGTCGCTGCCGTCGATCAGGCCGGCCTTGCCGGTAACGGTGAGATCGATGCTGGCGGAGAGTTTCGGGAAGACCTGGGGCCAGTCCGTGATTGCGGTATTCGCATCCTGCACGGAGATCGCGCCGTCGAGATCGGCGCCGTTCTGGCGCAGATGGATTTCCGTACGGGCGGCATCGAAGCTTACGGTCTGGCCGGTGAAGGAAGAGACCGCCGTCGCCTTTAGGCCCTCGATGAGGATCGAGCTGCGGTCGATGCCCTTCAGTCTGGTCGCCAGGCTCGACTGCAGGTTCGCCCACTGGGCCGAGATCGAGAGGCCGTTGCTGGTGCGGATCTCGGCCGGGGAATCGAGTTCCCAGACGATATTGCCGGGCGCATAGACCTGGGCTGCCGAGCGCAGGGCGCCGAAGGTGGCGGAGACGCCGTTGACACTGTCGTCGACATCGACCTTGGAGCAGAACAGGCCGATGCGGAAGGGATAGCCGCGGAATTCGATATCGGAGCATTCGCCGCTGACGCCCGCCTGATCGCGCGGCGCGATCGCTTTCAGCACCGTGGTCTTCAACGCCGATGCCGCATAGAACCAGCCGCCGGTATAAAGCGCGATCACCAGGAGAATGCCTCCGCCCAGCAACCAGAATTTCTTGCCGCTGCTGGATTGACCGCTGCCGGATCGGCTTGACGCTGCCATGATGTTCTCCAATGGTGAATCGCGAATGTGATTCCGGTCTGGCGTGCGATATGGACGAATTTTGGGTGTTTGGCTACGGCTCGCTGATGTGGAATCCGGGCTTTGAGTTTCTGGAACGGGCAGAAGCCCTGGTGCATGGTTACAGGCGTTCGCTCTGTGTCCGGTCCTTCGTTCATCGCGGAACGCGCGACAATCCGGGCCTCGTCCTCGGCCTCGACAGGGGCGGCGCCTGCCGCGGCATGGCCTTCCGGATTGCGCCGGACAGATGGGATGAGGTGATCGAGTATCTCCGCGCCCGCGAACTTGTCACCAATGTCTATCTGGAACGCCGGGTCCGGCTGCAGTTCGCCGGCGGTCGCAGGACGCAGGCGGTGACCTATGTCGCTGATCGCGACCACGAGCAATATGCCGGCACGCTTGACACGCTCGCGGCGGCACGGGTGGTGAACGAGGCCAGCGGCCAGTCCGGTCCGAATGATGCCTATGTCTTCAACACGCTTGCGCATCTGAGGCAGATGGGCATTCGCGATCAGTGGTTAGAGCAGGTCGTCAACGAGGTGGAACGGCTGCGGGCTGCCTGATCGGTGTCGATATAAGGAATCAGGCAGCAACTCAAAGTGTTACAGCGTCCTTGTAATTTCAGGCCGTCGCCGCCTTCACTTTGCGTAGCTCGGTCAACCTGGCGATCGCTGTCGGCGGCAGCGGCAGATGCGGATTCCGTTCGATGGTGTCGAGCAAGAGCTCGTCGCTTGCCCGTTCGGTCACCTCGATCAGGTGGGCGAAGAAGGCGTCCGGATCCATTCCCGGCATGATCGGCGGCAGGATTCTCACCTTGAAATGGCCGGGATAACGGCGGATGCTCCGCCGCGGCCAGAACAGGCCGGGATGCATGGCGACCGGCACGACGGGAATGCCAAGGTCGCGGTACATGCGGGCGATGCCGTATTTATAGACCGGCTCGGCGCCTGGCGGGCGGCGGGTGCCCTCGGGATAGATGATGAGCTGGCGGCCGGTCGAAAGCTCTTCCCTCGTGCGCTTCAACACGTCCACCATCACCTTGCCGCGGGCACCGCGATCGACCGGGATCATGCGCTGCTTTTTCGCATACCAACCGAAGAGCGGAATCCACATCAGCTCGCGCTTCAGGATGTAGACCGGGTCCTTGAGCCTGGGCAGCAGCGCATAGGTGTCCCAGAAGGACTGGTGTTTCGGCGCCAGGATGTAGCTGCCGTCAGGCAGGTTCTCCAGTCCCTCGACCTCGAAGGTCGTGCCCACGATCACGCGCATCAGCCAGTGATTGGAGCGCGCCCAGTTCTTCGGGATTTCATAGGCGGTAAGCCGCGGCACCACGAAATAATAGGGCGAGAGCACGATCATCCGGATGATGAGATTGGCATAGAAGATCGTGTTGAAGAGGACGGAACGCAGGGCGATCATGAAATTTTCCCGAGGCATGCTCACGCGACCGGCCTACACGATATTGCCCGTCTTAAAAAGCGTTTGATGCCATCCGAATGTAAAACCTAGTCTGAGGCGGATACGCTGGCCGAGCGCAATCCGGTATGACGGCCGAAGCCGGTGATGTTGCGGGCGCCGGCCAGCAGCACCTTCAGATATTCGGCCAGCATGACGCGCATCGCGTTCGGATCGGTGAACCAGTTGCGGGTCTTCAGATCCGAGTTGACCACGGGATAGGGGATGAACTCGATGTCGGGATCGACATAGGAGAGCTCGGCGAGGGTGCGCGGCATATGGTAATTGTTGGTGACGACCAGCACGCTTCTGTATCCCTTGGCATGGATCCAGTTGGAGGTTTCCTCGGCATTGCCGATCGTGTCTATCGCATCATGACCGATATCGACGCAGCAGGAGAAAAGATCGGCCGAGCCCTGCGTCATCTTGCGGATCTGAGCCGGCGTCGTCGTCGGGTGGACGCCGGAGATCAGGAGCCGCTTGCCGGCACCCTTCTGCAACAGTTCCACGGCCTGGTCGATGCGCTGGTAGCCCCCTGTCAGCACGACGATCGCGTCCGCCTTCGGTTCGACCGGGGGCTTAAGCGTCGTCACGGAATCGGCAAAGCGCAGGAAGCCGCCGAACAACAGGGCGATCGCCAGGACGCAACCAAAGCCGCCCCAGCGCAGCAGGCGGCGTATCGGGCCGCGTCGCGGCGGCAGGCCCGCCGGGCGATCAAGCTCCGGATCCTGCCGAATCGGGTTGCGTGTCGTATGGCCCATGGTCATGAATCGTGATTATACGCTGATTACGGCGTGGAACAGACGCTTTAATGACAAAACGACATGGTCACGATCAACTTGCGATGCCGTCGGTGCGCGTCGGGTCCGAGCGCAATGTATCGATTTCATAGATCGTCCGCATGACGGTCAGCCGCGCGGTGACGGTCGTTAGCAGCGCGATAACGATCATGGTCGCGAAGATGCCGGCATAACCGAGTACGCCGACGGAAAAGGTGCCGAACAGCGCGGTTGCCTGATCCGTTTCTGGCGTCGCCAGGGTACGGCTTTGCCAAAAGCCGGCGGTGGCGAAGAAAAGAGCGGCAAGGGCGCTGCCGACCGCCGAGCCCTTGAGGCTGATCTTCAGGAAATGCTTCTGGAATTCGGTGGCGACGAAGGAGCTTTCGGCGCCGACGAAATGCAGCACTTCGACGATGTGTCGGTTGCCCGACAGCGCGCCGCGCGTGGCGAAGACGACGGTCAGCACCATTGCCGAAAAGACCAGCAGCAGGACGCCGGTGCCGATCAGCACCGTCGTGTGCGCCATGGACACCAGCCGGTCGACCCAGGTGCGGTGATCGTCGAGGCTCGCCTGCGGGATGCTGTCCTTCAGGAGGCCGCGCATTGCATCGAAATCGGGCGGGTTGCTCTCGTCGATGGTGATGACGACGAGCCGGGGGACGGGCAGATCCTTGAGGTCGAGGCCGGGGCCGAGCCAGGGTTCGAGCAGACGGGCGGTGGCTGCCTCGTCGACGATCTGGCCGCTCTTCGTGCCGACGAACGTCAGCGCCAGGTCGCGCGCCTGCGTCAGCGCCTTCTCCATGTCGAGATTGTCGTCAGGCTTGATCTGGATGGTGATCTCGCGGGAGATCTGGCTTTCCCAGCTTGCTGCCGTCGAACGCACCATGCTGACGCCGCCGAGCGTCAGGCAGGCGAGAAAAGCCATGATCGATATCACTACCATCAGGGCGTTGCCCTGAATGTTGGACGGCGGCAGGATCGGCGCAGTCGGGCGCACGCGCATTTCCGGCCGCTTCTGCTGGGCCTGGGCCGGCGTCTTCTCCCGGTTGCTGGATGGGGGCTCAGTCATAGAATATCGAGATGCCCTTCCGAAAGGATCATGCGGCGGGCCTCCACCTGCTCCATAAGCGCCAGATCGTGGGTAGCGATCACGACCGCCGTGCCGAGCCGGTTGAGCTCAAGGAACAGATTGAGCAGGCGCCGGGCCATCGGCGGGTCGACATTGCCGGTGGGCTCGTCGGCCAGCAGGACTTCCGGCCGGTCCATCAGCGCCCGGGCGATGGCGGCGCGCTGCTTCTCGCCGCCGGAGAGCACCGGCGGCAGCACGTTGATGCGTTCGCCAAGGCCGACCCATTTCAACAGTTCCAGGACGTCGGTCTTGTAGGAGCTTTCCTCCTTGCCGCGCACCCGTAAGGGCAAAGCGACATTCTCATAAGTGGTGAGATGATCGAGCAGGCGGAAATCCTGGAAGACGATGCCGACGCGCCGGCGCAGCAGCGGCAACTCGGGACGGGGAATTTCGGAAATGTCCCGCCCGAACATGCGGATCAGACCGCGCGTCGGCTGCAGCGACATGAAGAGCAGCCGCAGCAGCGATGTCTTGCCAGCGCCGGACGGGCCGGTCAGGAACTGAAAGGATTTCTTCGGAATGTCGAAGGTCAGGTCCCGGAGGATTTCCGGGCCCATGCCGTAGCGCAAACCGACATTCTCGAAGTGAATCAACGGGCAGCTCAGTCTGTTCTTGGTTTCACCGTGCGACTTGTTAACCAACACCGTTAACAGCCGGTAAATTTTGCCGGAAAGACGCCCGTTTGATGGCGATCTTTGCGAAGCATTAACCATTAAAATTTACGACTGAGCAGGATTCGTTTCAATGCCAGATTTCCCCTGGCAGCGAAACCATGTGGACATCTGCGAGGAAGCCACCATGGAAGCATCCTTCTTCAGCCGCCGGACACCGGGCCGGGCCTATGATTTCCTGCCGCCCGAACCCGCAAACCGCCCGTTCCGCAATCCGCGCCCTGTCGATATTGCTGACGCCGAATTCGTCACGCTCGGCAGCGTTCGACCGAAGGAGTTCAACGCCAGAACCAATAATGACAACCGCAGGCGCGCGGCCACCGCACGCGCCGCAGAGCCCCCGTTCATGCTCGCGATGGCGGCTTCTGGGCTACGGGCTGCGGAATCCTGGCTGCAGCGCGCCTCATTGCGCAGCTTCGCGACGCTCGTGCTGGCCATCGCCGTGCTCGTCTTCGGACTTGCCGGTGGTTTTTCCGGCTTTTCCAACCAGAGCGCCTATTCCGGAGCGCCGCTGCATTTCACCCATGTGACGGTGACGCCGCGTGATGCGAACGGCATGCGCGTGCTCGTCATCAACGGCATCATCGAGAACGACAGCGGCACGACGCAGACGCTGCAGCCGATCCGCGCCGATCTCGTGACCGACGAGCGGTTGACCGCGAGCGTCGTCATCAACCCGCCTGTCGACGTCATTTATGGCGGCCAGAGCCGGGGCTTTTCGGCGCGCGTTCAGCATGCCGGCGGAACAGTGCCAGAGGTCCGGCTATCGTTCCTGCCTTAGAGCCTTTCCGGGTTAGATTGAAGCATTCTGCCGGAGCAGGTTTTCGTCGGGGCAGAGGCGATTGGCGACGGGCATACCCCAAGGTATGTCCGAGCCGATCGCCTCTGATCCTGGCGGAAAGATGCCCGGCCCTTCGGGTTGGCTGAAACGGGCCGGCTGTTCGACCGGCCGGCTTGGCCGTAGAACTGGGCTACGACGCGCGCCGGCCGGTCGACCATCCGACTCCGTTTGAGCGAACAGAATGCTTCAATCTAACCAGGAAAGGCTCTAGCGCGCCGGATGGGTCATCGCCGACTTTCCTGCCACAGATCGCGCTAATCCGGTTAATTTCCTGGCTGGCGAGGCTGTTTCACGCTCGCATATGTGCTAACGGCTTACCCTTCTTTTTATGGAGCAAGCCTTATGCCTGTCGTGCGTGGAAAAAATATCGAGCCGCTCTTCACCGCCGAACAGATCGCCGAACGCAATCATTCGATGGCGCGGGAGATCGCCAACGGCCCGACCAAGGACCTGCTCGTCATCGCCGTGCTCAAGGGTTCCTTCATTTTCGCCGCTGACCTGATCCGCGCCCTGCATGACACCGGGCTTGCCCCGGAGGTCGAGTTCATCACGCTGTCGAGCTATGGCAGCGGTACGGTCTCGCAGGGCGTGCGCATCGTCAAGGATATCGACAGCGATGTGCATGGCCGCGATGTCCTGTTGATCGACGATATTCTCGAATCCGGCCGGACGCTGCTTTTTGCCAAGGAGCTGCTGTTCGAACGTGGCGCACGCAACGTCACGATCGCCGTGCTGCTCGACAAGCGCGTCAAGCGCAAGGAAAAGCTGGAGGCCGATTATGTCGGCTTCGAATGCCCCGACTATTTCGTCGTCGGCTACGGCATGGATGTCGCCTATGCTTTTCGTGAATTGCCCTTCGTCGGCGTAGTGACCGGCGACGCCTAATGATCGGGAGTGCTGCAGCGCCTTCGCACGTCTGAAAGAGGCGCCGCGCTGCGCTGCCGCTCGAGACGGGTTGTTAACCATCCCGTCCATCGCTTCGCCATCTTTACCGATCGAAAAGGAAAGTCTGGTGATTTCCGTCGCGGGGCTGAAGACGGAGCAATGCACATATGGCAAGAATTCTGATTACGGAAGACGAGGACTCCCTGCGGTCTTTCGTAGCCCGGGCGCTCAGGCTCGACGGTCACGAGACGGATGAAGCGGCCGACGGCGCCGAGGGACTGGAGAAGCTCAAGGACGGCGTCTACGACCTGCTGCTTTCCGATATCCGCATGCCTGTGATGGACGGCATCGAACTCGCCCATCAGGCCAAGGATGCCTTTCCCGGCCTGAAGATCCTGCTGATGACCGGATATGCCGAGCAGCGCGAACGAGCCGACGACCTTGCCGAAAAGATCATCGACGTCGTCGCCAAGCCATTCGCGCTTCCCGATATCCGCAAGGCGGTTGCCCGGGCGCTGGTCGCCTAACGCCTATTCGAAATTTCACGCGTAACCCCGAAAACCCGGTTGCGATTTTCGGGGTTACGCGCTTGAGCGCCTATTGGATATCCAGCAGCCGTTCGAGATATCGGCGTTCCATTTCCTGCGGCGGATTGTTGCCGAGCTTTTCGCGGATCGCATCGAGGATTTCCCGCGCCCGCTGAACGTCGATTTCGTCAGGCACCTTCACGCCGTCGTCCTCGATATATCTCTCGCTCATGCGCGGCCGGCCGAGCGGATCGCGGCCGTTCTGGTCGCCCTGGCCGACCTGGCCGTTCGGGCCTTGCCCCTGCTGGCCCTGCTGCGCCTGCATCATCTGGTTCATCATGTCACGGGCGCCTTGGCGAAGCGCCTCCAGCGCGCGACCCTGGTTTTCGATGGCCGGTTGGCCGCGGCCCTGGCCAAGTTCGCGGCCGGCGCCTTCCATCTCGCGCTGCGCCTGGCCGAAGCCGGGGCCGGGCTTCATGCCCATTTCGCCGAGCTTTTTCTGCAATTCACCCAGCTGCTTGCCAAGCCCATCCTGTTGGGCGCGCAGCTGTTTCAGCGCCTCGCGCAGCTGTTCGGCCGTCATCTGATCAGAGGGCTGCTGGCCTTCCTGGCCTTGCTGGCCCTGTTGCTGCTCCTGCGGCTCGCCGTTTTCGCCGGGGAGCATCTCGTCGAGCAGCGGATCGTTTTCGCCCATATCGGGTTCGCCGCGCTGCAGGCGGTCCTTGAGCTGCTGATCAAGGCGGAAGGTCTGTTCCATCAGCTTCTGCTGGTCGCGCAGGATTTGGCCGAGCTTGTCGATCTGCTTGCGGGCCTCACTGTTCTCCTGGCTCTGCTGGCCCCGCTGCGGCCGGCCGGCCTGCAGGTTGTTCATCATGCGCTGCAATTCCGACAGCATCTGCTGGGCCGCGTCACGGTTGCCGGAACGGGCGAGATTTTCGATCTGGTCCATCATCCGTTCCAGATCCTGCTGGCGCAGGATGTTCTGGGCGTTCTGGTTCGGCTGCATCGGCGCATTCTGCATGCGCTCGGCAAGCTCGCTCAGATAGTCCTGCATCGCCTTGCGCAGCTCGTCCATCAGCTTCTTGATCTCTTCGTCCGGGGCGTTGCGGTTCAACGCATCGGCAAGATTCTGCTGAGCCTGGCGCAGCTTGCGCTCGGCAAGGGAAAGATCGCCGTCCTCCATGCCGAGGGCGATTTCCCAGAGATATTGGGCCGTATCCTTCAGCGCCTCCTCGCTCCTTGCGAGCTTCATGCGCGCCAAGGCGGATTCCAGCAGCAGGTAGTTGGTGAGCTTGGGGATGGTCTCCTCGGGACGGATGGTCAGCGCTTGGTTCAGCGCGATCGCCTGCGGCATCTTGCGGGTGTCGAGGGCGAAAACCTGCCGTTCCTCGGCGACGGCGGCGGCAAGCGGCTCGTTGAAGGGCCGCGACGGCAGCGTCATCTCGTGCGGCGGACTGCGGCCCGTCTGGCCGGCTCCGTCCTTGGCGACAAGCGTCACGCGCACGCGTTTGCCGGCGAGCGGATGTTCGGTCAGGTTCCGGCTGGTCACACCCTTGGTGTCGCGGGCGTTGCGGCGGGGGATATCCAGCCTGTACTCCGGCAATGGGTAGAGAGGCGTTGCTTCCGGATCGGTTTCGACCGGTACGATCTCCGCATGGGCCTCTTGGACGCCGTAGTCGTCCTTGACGGTGAACCCAATCTCAAGCGCGCCGTTGACACTGGGCTTCGGCAAGCCGTCAAAGGCAATTTCCGGCGCCTTGTCGGGAAGGATGTCGAAGCTCCAGCGGCGGCCGTTCACTTCGAGCGTGCCGTTCTCCTCGAGCTTCATCGCATGCGTCTGCGCGATGGCGGCCTGGCCGGCCGGTGCGGCATCCGGCTGGTTGTCGGCCGTCGCAGCCGTCTGGCGCCGGCTTGCGTCCGCCTGCACGGCGATCTCCTGCGCCTGACCGTTAGCTTTGCGGAACACGACCTTTTCGGCCGTCTTTCCGCCGCTGACGCGCACGGTCAGAGCGGAAAACTGCGGAATGCCGATCGGCGCCTGTTCACTGCCGTCGGCGGTCAGGTAGACCGGCGCGCGGCCGGTATAGGAGGGCGGCGTCACCCAGGCGTCGATGCGCACCGCCGGATCGACCGTCACCTGTTCGGGTGCTGCCTGCAAGGCGTCACTGACCGAACCGCCATTGATCGACAGCGAATAAGCAAAGGCCGTGACAACAAGCAGCGCCGGAATGGCGCGAAGGGCGAAACGGTCGTGCCCGGCAATATCAGGTCTCGGCATACCCGCATCGAGGGCTGCGATCTTTTCGGCCATGCGCAGCTGGTGCTCGCGCCAAAGCGCCCGAGCGAAGGCCGCATCGGAGGCCGGCTCGTCTTCCTGGACGGTGACCGGCTGGTGCGGCAGGCCGTTGCGCTCTTCCAGCATGCGATCGGCTTCGGCGATCCTCGGCCAGCGCAGATTGCGGAAGGGAAGGAGCGCGACAAGCAAAGCGAGAGCGAAAGCGATCAACAACAGGATGCGCAGCCAGTCCGGCACACTGCGGAAGACACCGAACCAGGAGGCGGAGAGATAAAGGGCAGCGACCGACAGGACCGGCAACAGAGGTGGCAGCAGCTGCTCGCAAAAAAGCACGATGCGGGCCAGCAACCGTTTCGTCGTCACCAGCCGGGCAAGGGCAGGGCGGAGCGCAAATGCACCTTTCTTCTGCCTGAAGGGGCTTGTCATCGGTCCGGTCTCCGCGATCTCAAGTGGAACAGAGGGCGCTTCCGGCGATTGCGGGGCAATACGCTCATGGCTGACAAGGATAACACTCTTTGTGGCGAAGGCGAGGGCGAGCGGCCGGCAATACCGGCTTTTCACGTTTATTCGCCAAAAAGTGATGCTCTACCTGAAGCGCGCCGCGATTTTTCAGGTCGCTTCCCGCGCTTTAGGTTCTTTGTTTTGCGCACGCCGTGATCGTAAAACCGCCGCACACGTTGCGCGACAAGCTTTAGTCGAGCCAGGCGGGAACGGAGTCGAGACTGATCAGCTCGGCATAGGTTCTACGCGGTCGTATCGCATGGAAATCGCTGCCCTTGACCAGGACTTCGGGGACCAGCAAGCGGCTGTTATAGGTGCCGGCCTGGACGGCGCCGTAGGCGCCGGCCGTGCTGACGGCCAGCAGATCACCGGGCTTCGGCATCGCCATTTCGCGGTCGAGCGCCAGATAGTCGCCGGTCTCGCAAACGGGGCCGACGACGTCGGCGCGGATGCGCGGCGCGTTCGCTGCCGAAATCGTCACCGGGCGGATTTCGTGATAGGCCTCGTAGAGGGTCGGGCGAATGAGATCATTCATCGCGCCGTCGACGATGACGAAGGTCTTTTCGCCGCTGTCCTTCACATAAAGCACCTCGGTCACGAGGATTCCGGCATTGCCGACGATCAGGCGGCCGGGCTCGGTGATGACCTTGCAATTCAGATCGCGCAGCTGGTTCTTGACGATCGCCGCATAGGCATCCGGCAGCGGCGGCGGATTGTTGTCGTCCTTATAGGGGACACCGAGGCCGCCGCCGATATCGACGTGATCGATCGTGTGGCCATCGGCGCGGAGCGTCGCGACAAGGTCGCGCAGCAGCTTGAAAGCGTCGTCGAAAGGCTGCAGCTCGGTGATCTGGCTGCCGATATGCATGTCGATGCCGGTGACCTCGATGCCGGGCAGCTTGGCGGCGTGGGCGTAGATCGCGCGGGCGCGCTCCCAGGAGATGCCGAACTTGTTTTCCTTCTTGCCGGTCGAGATCTTCGAATGCGTCTTTGCGTCGACATCCGGGTTGATGCGGAAGGAGACGGGAGCCTTCTTTCCGGCGCTGACGGCGCGCTGGTTGAGGATTTCGAGCTCGGGTTCGGATTCGACGTTGAAGCAGTAGATGCCGGCCTCGAGCGCGAAATCCATCTCCGACGGGGTTTTGCCGACGCCTGAAAACATGATGCGGCTTGCCGGAATGTCGGCTGCGAGTGCGCGGCGCAGCTCCCCTTCCGAGACGACGTCGATGCCGGCGCCGAGGCGACCCAGCGTCTTCAGCACCGCCTGGTTCGAGTTCGCCTTCATCGCGTAACAGACCATCGAGTCCATATCGGCGAAGGCTTCGGAGAAGACCCGGTAATGGCGTTCCAGGGTTGCGGTGGAATAGACGTAGAACGGCGTGCCGACCGCCTTGGCGATCTCGGGAACGGGAACGTTCTCGGCGTGAAGGATGCCGTCGCGGTACTCGAAATGGTTCACGGACTTATGCCTTAAAGAAGAGGATCGAGAAGGAAGGGCTTGTCAACGGTTCCCGGCTGTTTCGTCGGCTTGGAAACGTCGCCTTCTTTCGTTGCCGCAGCACTCGGCGGGTCGAGATCGCCCTTACGCCCGCATCCGGCAACGGCAAGGCCGATGACGGCGACGACTGCCGTCAAGCGAATGAGGTGCGGCAAGCTCTTCTGCATGGATATCCTCTTGTACGAGATATGGCGGACATCATTCATTCCGAACGATGGACATCTTCATAGCGAAGTTTCTCCGCCTTGTGCACCCTGATTGTTGGATGGTCTTTCCCCCGGTGCGCGGAAGGCGAAGCGGCTTCCGACTCGCCTTTCTTTCAGTTGCGGGCGCGCCAGAAGGCGATCTGCTTGCGCACCTCGGACGGCGCCGTGCCGCCGAAGCTCTTGCGGCTGGCGACCGAGGCTTCGACCGTCAGAACGTCATAGACCTTGTCGGTGATCGCGGAATGGATCGCCTGCAGGTCGGCGAGCGGCAGTTCGGCGAGGTCGCAGCCCTTGCTTTCGGCCAGCGCCACGGCGCGGCCGGTGACGTGATGGGCATCGCGGAAGGGCAGACCGGCTTCACGCACCAGCCAGTCGGCAAGGTCGGTCGCCGTCGAGAAGCCGGAGCCGGCCGCCGCCTTCATGCGCGCGGTGTTGACGGTCATGTCGCGCACCATGCCGGTCATGGCGGCGATCGCCAGTTCCAGGCTCTCGGCCGCGTCGAAGACCTGTTCCTTGTCTTCCTGCATGTCCTTGGAATAGGCGAGCGGCAGGCCTTTCATGATTGTCAGCAGTGCGATCAGCGAGCCGTTGATGCGGCCGGTCTTGGCGCGCACCAGTTCGGCCGCGTCCGGGTTCTTCTTCTGCGGCATGATCGAGGAACCGGTCGAGAAGGCGTCTGACAGGCGGATGAAACCGAATTGCGGTGTCGACCAGATGACGATCTCTTCGGCCAGGCGCGACAGATGCATGCCCGTGATCGCGGCGATCGCCAGGAACTCGATGGCGAAGTCGCGGTCGGAGACCGTGTCGATGGAATTGCGGGTCGGCTCGCGGAAACCGAGCGCCTTGGCCGTCATATGGCGGTCGATTGGATAGCCGGTGCCGGCGAGGGCAGCCGCACCGATCGGGCTTTCGTCCAGATGTTCGATGGCGTGGCGCACCCGCGAGCGGTCGCGGCCGAACATTTCGACATAGGCCATGCAATGATGGCCGAAGGTGACGGGTTGGGCGGTCTGCAGATGGGTGAAGCCCGGCATGACGCTTTCGGCATGTTCCTCGGCGCGGTCGAGGAAGGCGGCGATCAGGCCAGTTAGCATCTGCTCCGTCTTCTGCAACTCCTCCTTCACCCAGAGGCGGAAGTCGAGCGCCACCTGGTCGTTGCGCGAGCGGGCGGTGTGCAGCCGGCCGGCCGCCGGTCCGATCAGCGTCGCCAGGCGCGCCTCGATGTTCATATGGATGTCTTCGAGCCGGCGTGAGAATTCGAAATTGCCGCCTTCGATTTCTGACAGGATCGTGTTTAGTCCGTGAACGATCTTGTCCTTATCTTCGGCCGAAATGATCCCCTGATGGGCGAGCATCGTCGCATGGGCGATGGAACCGCGGATATCCTGCGCGAATAGCTTCTTGTCGAAACCGATCGAGGCATTTATCTCCTCCATGATCGCGTCCGGGCCGGAGGCGAAGCGCCCACCCCACATCTGGTTGGAGGATTTGGTGTCCGTGTTGCTCTCGGCCATGATGCCCGTCCTGGAGAATGAAATGACGACAAAAAAACCCTTCGGTCTGCCGTCCGTAAAACTGATCGCAATCGCCGCCATTGCAGGCGTTGTTGCCGGTGCGGCAGCGGTATACGTGAAGGAGACGGGGATTGGCAATGGCATCGGCGATACCGCTTCGGCCGAATGCCCGATGGCGAGGGAACGCGCCGCCAATCTGACGCCGCTGATGAAGGGCCAGGTTGCCGCAATGGTCGCCGCCAACGAGCCTCGCAAGCTGACCGGAGTGTCCTTCAACGGCCCTGACGGCAAGCCGCTGACGCTCGACCATTTCGCCGGCAAGACCGTGCTGCTCAATCTCTGGGCAACGTGGTGCGTGCCCTGCCGCGAGGAGATGCCGGCGCTGAACGCACTGGAAAAGCAGATGGGCAGCGACAAGTTCCAGGTTGTGCCGGTCAATATCGATACGGGGGATGACGAGAAGCCGAAGACTTTCCTCGCCGAGACCGGCGTCGATGCGCTGCAGCTTTATCGCGACAATACCATCGGCGTCTTCAATAGCCTGAAAAAGGAAGGTCTCGCCTTCGGCCTGCCGGTGACGCTGCTGCTCGACAACAAGGGCTGCCTGATCTCCGCCATGAACGGACCCGCCGCCTGGGACAGCGAGGACGCCAAGACTTTGATCAAGGGTGCGATCGGATCGTAAGGATATCGATCAGGAGTCGCCATCTCCTCTGATCAGGAAAACGCCGGCAATTCCGATAAGGACGCAGCATTGCAGCAAGAACATCGGTGTTTCGGTCGACATGGCGTTTCCCCCCGTTCACGGCAAGGAAAGCATTTCACGGGCGTCCGGTCCATTCGCCCTTTTTGGTGATGTCCCGCTTAGCGCGTCGGGACCGGCACTTCGCCGCGATAGTCGTAGAAGCCGCGGCCGGATTTGCGTCCGAGCCAGCCGGCTTCGACATATTTCACCAGCAGCGGGCAGGGGCGATATTTCGAGTCCGCCAAGCCGTCATGCAGCACCTGCATGATCGACAGGCAGGTGTCGAGGCCGATGAAGTCGGCAAGCTGCAGCGGCCCCATCGGATGGTTGGCGCCGAGCTTCATCGCCGTGTCGATGGCGTCGACCGTGCCGACGCCTTCATAGAGCGTGTAGATCGCCTCGTTGATCATCGGCAGCAGGATGCGGTTGACGATGAAGGCCGGGAAGTCCTCGGCGACGGTAATGGTCTTTTCCAGCGTGCCGACGAATTCCTTGGCGGCGGAGAAGGTCTTCTCATCGGTGGCGATGCCGCGCACCAGTTCGACGAGCTTCATGACAGGCACCGGGTTCATGAAATGTATGCCCATGAAGCGCTCGGGGCGGTCGGTGGCGGCGGCAAGCCGGGTAATCGAAAGAGAGGAAGTATTGGTGGCAAGCAGCGCTTCCGGTTTCATTACCGGACAAACCTGACTATAAATCTTGCGCTTGACACTTTCGTCCTCGGTGGCCGCCTCGATGACCAGATCGGACGGAGCGAGGTCATTGACATCGGCGGAGCCGGTGATGCGCGACAAGGTCGATTTACGCTCTTCATCGGTCATCTTGCCGTTCGTCACCAGCCGGGCGAGATTGCCGTTGATGGTGGCAAGGCCGGATTCAATGCGGTCCTGCGAGAGATCGTAGATATGAACCCTATAACCTGCGGCGGCCGAAACATGCGCGATGCCGCAGCCCATCTGGCCCGCACCGATAATCCCAATATTCTTTAACACCGCACTCATCTCCAAACCCACGCGGCATTCGCCCCCGCGTTGCCGCCTTATTTTAGCAATACTGCCGGACGAAGGATCGCCCGGCAGTAAGTAGTAGCTCGATAAGAGACAATTTTCCAGTCATTCGCAAGTGCGAAAGAAAAAAGCATCTGCTCTCGTTAGAGCGCCTTTTGCAATTCCGGCAGGGCGTCGAACAGATCGGCGACGAGGCCGTAGTCGGCGACCTGGAAGATCGGCGCCTCCTCATCCTTGTTGATGGCGACGATCACTTTCGAATCCTTCATCCCGGCCAGATGCTGGATGGCCCCGGAGATGCCGGCGGCGATATAGAGGTCGGGCGCGACCACCTTGCCGGTCTGGCCGACCTGCCAGTCGTTCGGGGCATAGCCTGCATCGACGGCCGCACGGCTGGCGCCGACGGCTGCACCCAGCTTGTCGGCAACCGGCAGGATGACCTCCTTGAACTTCTCGGCCGAACCCAAGGCCCGGCCGCCGGAGATGATGATCTTCGCCGAGGTCAGTTCCGGACGGTCGGAGGCCGACAGCGCATCGGCGAGGAAGCGCGACAGACCCGGATCGGAAGCAGCGGAGATCGCCTCGACGGAGGCAGAGCCGTTTGCCGGTGCCGAAGCAAACGAGGCGGTGCGCACGGTGATGACCTTCTTGGCATCGCTTGCCTGCACCGTCTGAATGGCATTGCCGGCATAGATCGGCCGCTTGAAGGTATCGGGGCTGACGACCTCGATGATTTCCGAGACCTGGGCGACATCGAGCAGGGCAGCGACGCGCGGCAGCACGGTCTTGCCGACCGAGGTGGCGGCCGAGACGATCGTGTCGTAGGAACCGGCGAGCGAGACGATCAGATCGGCCAGCGGTTCGGCGAGATTGTTGGCAAGCGCGTCGCTTTCGGCCAGCAGCACCTTCGAGACGCCGGAAAGTTTGGCGGCCTGATCGGCCGCCGCCTTGGCGGCCTTGCCGGCGACCAGCACATGGATATCGCCGCCGATCTGGCTTGCCGCCGTCAACGCCTTGGCGGTCTGGTCGGAGAGGTGATTGCCGTCATGGTCGGCCAGAAGAAGAATGGTCATGATTTAGTTGCTCCTGTTCCAACCCGATTACAGCACGCCGGCTTCGTTCTTGAGCTTGTCGACCAGTTCGGCGACCGACTTGACCTTGACGCCGGCCTTGCGGCCACTCGGCTCCTCGGTCTTCAAGACCTTCAGCCGCGGCGTCGTGTCCACGCCGAAATCGGCCGGGCTCTTCTTGTCGAGCGGCTTCTTCTTCGCCTTCATGATGTTGGGCAGCGAGGCATAACGCGGCTCGTTCAGGCGAAGATCGGTGGTCACCACCGCCGGCAGCTTGATCTCGATCGTCTGCAGGCCGCCGTCGACCTCGCGGGTCACGGTCGCCTTGCCGTCACCGATCTCGATCTTCGAGGCGAAGGTCGCCTGGGCCGAACCGAGCAATGCCGCCAGCATCTGGCCGGTCTGGTTGGAATCGTCGTCGATTGCCTGCTTGCCCGTGATGATCAGGCCCGGCTGTTCGGCATCGGCGACACCTTTGAGAATCTTGGCCACCGCCAGCGGCTCGACCTGATCGTCGGTCTCGACCAGGATCGCCCGGTCGGCACCCATGGCAAGGGCGGTCCGCAGCGTCTCCTCGGCCTTGGCCGGGCCGATCGACACCACCACCACTTCTTCGGCCTTGCCGGCCTCCTTCAGCCGCAGCGCCTCTTCCACCGAGATCTCGTCGAACGGGTTCATCGACATCTTCACATTGGCAAGCTCGACACCCGAACCATCCGGCTTCACACGGATCTTCACGTTGTAGTCGACAACCCGTTTAACGGGCACGAGAATCTTCATGGGGGTCCTTCCTTCAAGAAAACTGGCTCAGCGAGGCTTTAAGGAAAATGCGCGCTCGAGCGTCGCTTCGATTGTCGAATGGCGACATGGATACGCGTTTTTCCTCCAAATACAACGCTTGCAATGACGCAGGCCGGGCATTGCTTTCGCAATATATTGACGTTTACGTGCACATCAATCCATCTGTTAACCTCGGCCACGGCCCCAGGGAAGACGCTCGATTCGTCCGTCCGCGCCGGCCGCAATGGCCGTACCCTCGCCGGCTTCGTTCCTCACGGCGCGCGGCGTCACGATTTCCCGATCGAAGAGCGGTACGCCGCGACGACGCAGCACCAGGATTAACACAGCACCGGCAAGAATGCCGCCGACATGGGCGCCCCAGGAGACGTCTCCATCGGGTGCAATCGCCAGCATGAAGAACTGCTGGCCGATCCACAAAAGCAGCGGCACGAAGGCCGGCAGGGGCAAGGGCACACGGAAGAACACCAGCACCCAGACCCTGACGCGCGGATGCAGTATGACATAAGCGGCAACGACCCCGGAGATCGCCCCCGAGGCGCCGACCAGCGGCGCTTCCGGTGTCGTCGTCAGCAAGCCGTGGCAAAGCGCGCCGACGGCCGCGCAGAGGAGATAGAAAAGCAGGAAGCGCATATGCCCCATCGCATCCTCGACATTGTCGCCGAAGACCCACAGGAAGACCATATTGGAAGCCAGATGCCAGAAGCCCGAATGGACGAAGGCATAGGTGAGATAGGTCAGCGGCTCCGGCACGATCTCCAATCCCTCAGCCAACTGTGCCTGCCCGAAGGCGATCGCCGGGATGTAGCCGAGGCCAACGGTCGTTGCCTGGGCGGCCTGTTCGCTCTCCAGGTTGATAAAGAGCCAGACTGCGACATTCAGCGCGATCAAAGCCAGCGTCACCCACTGGACCTTGATATGTTTCAGCGTATTGGCGTCGTGAAATGGTATGAACATAAGGCCCCCCGGCAATCGTGATCGCGGCAAACCTATCTGTTTTTTCCCGGAACCCAAAGCACATCCGCACGACCCTGGTCATTTGCATGGCGGGCAGCGACGAAGAGGAAATCCGAAAGCCGGTTGATATATTTCATCGCGGTCCCGCCGACGATTTCGCCCTCCATGCGCGCCAGCGTCACCATCAGCCGTTCGGCCCGGCGGGCGATCGTGCGGGCGAGATGCAGATGCGCGGCGGCCGGGCTGCCGCCCGGTAGAATGAAGGATGTCAGCGGACCGAGCCGGGCGTTCAGCCGATCGATATCGCGCTCGATGCGCTCGACCTGTGTCTCGACGATCCGCAGCGGCTCATAGGCCGGCGGCTCGCCGGTATCGGGTGTCGCGAGATCGGCGCCGAGGTCGAAGAGATCGTTCTGGATCGACATCAGCATGGTGTCGAGCTCGGCCATGTCGGTCGTGTAAAGCCGCGCCAGGCCGATCGCGGAGTTGGCCTCGTCGATCGTGCCATAGGCCTCGACACGCAGATCGTCCTTCCGGCGGCGCGGGCCGGAAGCCAGCCCTGTCGTGCCGTCGTCCCCGGTCTTCGTGTAGATCTTGTTGAGCTTCACCATGCTGCACCGCCGATCGAGGGGAGGGTTGAACCACCCCACTCTCCGTCATGCTCGGGCTTGACCCGAGCATCCACACCGCATCCGTCAGCGGTTAGGAGGATGGATCCTCGGGTCAAGCCCTGGGATGACGGAGGGTGGGGTGGGCCTTCTCGCCAAACGCGCCCCGGCATGCCGACGCACACCGCGTCGGGGCGCTTCCTCAAGCCGCTTACCTCACCTCCCTCATTCCTGTGCTCGTCACAGGAATCCAGTGCGCCCAAGTCCTTGGGCGCGGGAGACTCTTTTGACCGTCGGATTTTGTTATTCACCGCGCGGACGCGCGGTGGCTGGATTCCTGTGACGTGCACAGGAATGAGGGAGTTCGAGGAGGCGATAGTACCCATATTTACCCCTCTATCGTTAGGTCGGTCCTCAGGTCGGGCGGCCGCCGCCGGTCAGCCAGAGCGTCACCATGATCAGGATGACAGCGACTGCCTGCAGCAGGACGCGAAGCTGCATCAGCTTGTTGGAAAGGTTGGCGTCGCCGCCCTTCATCATGTTGAAGAGGCCGCGGATCAGCACCAGGGCGACGATGCCCATGACGATGATCGCAAGGATATAGGTGACCGTGGACATGCCGCTCAGCTTTCTAATCAGTCCGTCCAGCGCATCAGGTTGTAGAAGAGGCCCGCCGGGAGCAGCCGCTTCAGGAACATGCCCTGTTTAGCCGGAGTCGTTACAGGATAATGTGGCCTTGGGTTTTTCGCGTTCAATGCGTGTTTCAATACCGAATAGACCGCCTCCGGGCCAAGTTTATGGCGGTTGACCGGCCCCGTACCCTCGAGCCTCGCCAACTGTCTGATATAATCGGCTGCGTGCGGCGAGTTCTCGACGTCGATATTCTCATTGAACTTTGCGAGCGCATTGGCGGTGAAACGTGTGGCGATCGGTCCCGGCTCGATCAGGCTCACATGGATGCCGCTGCCGTGGAGCTCCATGCGCAGGGTGATGCTGAGGCCCTCGAGCGCGAATTTGGAGGCGGTATAGGCGCCGCGATAGCGATAGGGGACCACCCCGAGAATGGACGAGCATTGCACGATCCGGCCCTGGCCATGTTTGCGCATTGACGGAATGACCTGCCGCGTCAATTCGTGCCAGCCGAAGAAATTCGCTTCGAACTGGGCGCGCAGCGCTGCCGTCGAAAGATCCTCGACGGCGCCCGGCTGGCCATAGGCGCCGTTGTTGAAGAGCGCGTCGACGCGACCGCCGCTGCGTTCGAGAGCCGTGCCGACCAGCTCGGTGATCGTCTCGGTTCGGGCATAATCCATCAGGAAGGCTTCAACGCCGTCGGCTTGAAGGGCCGGCAGATCATCGGTTTTGCGTACCGTCGCAAAGACGCGCCAGCCATCGGCTTTCAGCGCCCGGGCGCAATGAGCGCCGATGCCGGAGGAACAGCCGGTGACGACGATTGTTCGCTGCTCCACCATGGAATGATTCCTGTACAAAATGGGACTCGTTTCCCATATTCGGCCAGAGGATACAATCTCGAAGCCGGAGACGGAATGCGGAAGGTGCTGCGCACGATCTACGACGTGGTCTATGACGCGATCTGTCACATGGTCGAGGACGACGGATTTGCGATGGCAAGCCACGTGGCGCTGTCGAGCCTGCTTGCGGTTTTCCCTTTCCTGATCTTCGGTACCGCGCTTGCAAGCTTCCTCGGCGCCGATCAGTTTTCCTCCACCGCCATCCATCTGATCTTCGACACCTGGCCAGAAGCGATCGCCAAGCCGCTGGCCGACCAGGTGCTGCAGGTCCTGACCATTCAACGCGGCGGGCTGCTGACGATCTCGGTGCTGGCGGCCGCCTATTTCGCCTCGAACGGCGTCGAAGCGCTGCGCATCTCGCTCAATCGTGCCTACCGGGTGCAGGAAACCCGGGCGTGGTATTTCACCCGCCTGGCCAGCCTCGGCTACGTGCTGATCGCGGTGATCATCTTCGCGGCGATCAGCATCCTGCTGGTGGCGGTGCCGTTGGCGCTCGATTATGCCAGGAATTGGTTTCCGCTGTTTGCCGATACGCTCGGCATCGTCTTCAGCTGGCGCATTTACGGCACACTTGTCGTGCTGACCGTCGGCCTGCTGGTCATGCATCTCTGGCTGCCGGCCGGCAAGCGGCGGGTTTTCGATGTTATTCCCGGGGTCTTGCTGACGCTGCTTCTCTGGCTCGCCGGCGCGCTGATCTTTGCCTACTATCTGGCGACCTTCGCCAATTATACGGCAACCTATGCCGGTCTCGCCTCGGTGATGATCGTGCTGATCTTTCTCTACATGGTCGGCGCCATCTTCATTATCGGCGCGGAGATCAATGCGGCGCTGATCAAGTTCCGCGTCTTCCGGATGTTCTCGCATACGCTTTCGATCGTCGGCAGAGAGCGTGTCGAACGGCGCTCAGAGCCCGACAAGGCGGCGAATGTCGGCCCCTGACATGCCTCGGGCACGCAATTCGGCGAGCCCGCTGTCACCTTCGCTTTTTGAAAGCTTGCGGCCACCGGCGTCGAGAATGAGACGATGATGGTGGTAGAGGGGCTGCGGCAGGCCGAGCAGAACCTGCAGCAGCCGGTGTACCGATGTGGCGTGGAAAAGGTCGAGCCCGCGCACGACATGGGTGACGCCCTGCAGGGCATCATCGACGACCACCGACAGATGGTAGCTCGAAGGAGCATCCGAGCGCGACAGGATGACATCTCCCCAGACGCCAGGTTCGGCGGCGATCTCGCCTGTCCTGCCGTCACCGGTTTCCGTCCAGAACAGCAGTTCGCCGATCAGGTCGAGCGCCTTGCGCATGTCGAGCCGCCAGGCATGTTTTTTCCCGGAGGAAAGGATCTCCCGCCATTCGGTTTCCGGCCGCTCGCGATCAATCGGCGGATAATGCGGCGTGCCGTCGGGATCGCGCGGCCAGGATTGGCCCGTTGCCTCGTAAGCGGCGACACGCGCCTTCACTTCGCCGCGCGTCAGGAAAGCCGGATAGACCAGGCCACGTTCGATCAGCGCATGCAGCGCCGCCTGGTACTCCGGAAAATGCTCCGACTGGCGCCGCACCGGACTTTCCCAGTCGATGCCAAGCCAGTCGATGTCCCGCAGGATGCCGGCTTCGAATTCGGGGGTGCAGCGAGCCTGGTCGATATCCTCGATGCGCAGCAGCAGGCGGCCATGAGAGGCTTCGGCCATGTCGCGGTTCAAAAAGGCCGACAGGGCATGGCCGAGATGCAGCGATCCGTTGGGACTCGGCGCAAAACGAAAGACAGGTTTTTGACGCTCGCTCGTGGTCATGCTTTCTTCTGCCACGGATTTTGGTTTTGAACCACTGGGGGCGCGAGGTGCAGATCATTCGCAACGACAATGACGTCAGGCTGGGGCTCGAAGTGCTGCTTCGCCTCGATCCGCGCCTCGCACCGATCGCAGCGGATGTTGGCCCGCTTCCGCTGCGACTGCGCGAGCCCGGATTTGCCGGCCTTGCCCATATCATCGTGTCGCAAATGGTCTCGCGTGCCAGCGCCGAGGCGATCTGGCGGCGCATGCTGCCGGCGGACGGTCCGCTCACGGCGGAAGCTTACCTGCTGTTTCACCCCGAGGCATGGCGGGAATTCGGCCTATCGCGCGCCAAGGCCGATACGCTGACGCGGATCGCTGAAGCGGTTGCCTCCGGCAGCCTCGATCTTTCCGGGCTCTGCCTGAAGCCGCCGGGCGAAGCGCTTGGCGAACTGACGGGGCTGAAGGGCGTAGGCCCGTGGACGGCGGAGGTCTATCTGATGTTCTGCGGCGGCCATGCCGATGTCTTTCCGGCCGGCGATGTCGCGCTGCAGAACGCCGTCGGCGCGGCGCTCGGACTTGCGGCGCGGCCGCAAGCGAAGGCGCTTGCCAAGCTTTCGGAAGTCTGGTCGCCGTGGCGCTCGGTGGCAGCCCGGCTTTTCTGGGCCTATTACGCCACGAAAATGCGTCGTGACATGGTGCCAGTCGGCTGATCGGTCACACTCTTTAAATTGCCTTTATCCTCTGAATTTATTGGACTTCACAATCCTGTAACAACCGGCCTAATATACAGGTGCAGATGCCGAATCGATCAGGAGAGTCCCTTGACGATTGCAGTCTCCCCACAGGCCCTGCCGGCGCTCGTCCTGAACGCTGACTATCGGCCGCTGAGTTATTACCCCTTGTCGCTTTGGTCCTGGCAGGACGCGATCAAGGCGGTATTTCTCGACCGTGTGAATATCATTGCAGAATATGAACATTCAGTTTCCTCGCCGAGCTTTTCGATGCGGCTTCCGAGTGTCGTATGCCTGAAGACCTACGTTCAGCCGTCCCGTAATCCCGCATTCACCCGGTTCAACGTCTTCCTGCGCGACCGGTTCGAATGCCAGTATTGCGGCGCCCATGACGATCTGACCTTCGATCACGTCATCCCGCGCGCCCATGGCGGCGAGACGACCTGGGAGAATGTCGTGGCGGCCTGCTCGCCCTGCAATCTGCGCAAGGGCAGCAAGCTTCCGAAGCAGGCGGGCATGTTCCCGTCGCAGAAGCCCTATCAGCCGACCGTGCAGGATCTGCACAATAACGGCCGGCTGTTTCCGCCGAACTATCTGCATGACAGCTGGCTCGATTATCTCTACTGGGATACTGAGCTGCAGCCCTGATCGATCCTGATCACGCGGCCTTGCGGACGCCGACAAAGGCGAAGGCCGCGAGTAGAACTCCTGCGATTACATTCCAGCCTGCAAAAGACAGGCCGAGCACTCTCAGCGCCGCATCGGTGCAGGAGGGGCCTTTGATCGTATTGAGCTCGGTGAGCAGATCGCCGGCATTGCTCGTCAGCCCGTTTGCCGTCGTCGAGCAAGTGGCCGGGCCCGGCCAGAAGTGCCATTCCACGCCGGCGTGATAGACGCCCATGCCGGCTGTAACGAGCATCAGGATGCCGGCCGCGAGAATCATTGCGCGGGAAATCCAGTTCGGCAGACCGGCGAGCTCGCAGATCGCAGCGAGAATGGCGATCGGAATGGCATAATAATAAGGTTGCCGCTGCAGCAGGCAGAGGGCGCAGGGAATATAGCCGCCGATATACTGGAAACCGATCGCGGCGCCGACCACCGCAGCCATGCCGATAGCGAGCAATATAGAATAGATAAAGCCGGGGCGGGCGAGCGGCGAAGAAGTGGCAGTCATGGCGGAACTCCGCGAAATTGGCTCAGTGGGCAAGCAGTTTATACGCGATTCCGAGTGTGATGAGGACGCCTGCACCGATGCCGACGATCTGACCAAGGCGTTTCTCGACGAAATGGCGGATTGGCTCGCCATATCGACGAAGCAGCCACGCCAAAAGCAGGAACCGAGCACCGCGAGCTATGATCGCGGAAATAACAAAGAAGCCTAGATTCATGCCAATGACGCCAGCCAGAATGGTCACGACCTTAATCGGCGGAAGGTGTGCTAAGCCGGAAGTCACCAGCAATAGTAACAGGATTTCCCATTCGCCGTGAATTGCGCTTCGCCATTGCTCGAATTCATCGAATTTGCTGTAGAACTCAAGAACTGGTCTGGCGATTGCATCATAGGCGTAATAGCCGAGCGCCCAGCCGGCGATGCCGCCGAGCACGGAGGCGATGGTCGCAACCAACGCGTAGCGATAGGAGCGTTCCGGTTTGGCGAGCGCCATCGGCAGGAAAAGCACATCGGCAGGGACGAGAAAGACGGAGCTTTCGACGAAGGCGATGACGGCGAGCCAGACTTCGGCCGATTTGCGCGCGGCCAGAGACATGGTCCAATCGTAAAGTCTGCGGAGCATTCCGTTCCTTTCCTGTTGCGATGCAAAAGAGCTTTAGGGGCCGCAGGCAGCGCTGTAAATGCTCGTCCGTGTCCTTCGTGCCACCTCGGTCTAAAAATTTTGTGACGCCGGAGTGTGTGCGCGTCTTCCAAGATTTCGCAGGATTGCGAATCAGCCATTCTGCGGCAGGCTTTTTCGCGTCGGAATGCAGGGTGGCGAGACATGAAATTCAAGGTGATCGAAGGCGGCCTTGGGCAGGCCGCGTTGACGGACTGGCGTATCGAGGAGGACGGCAGGCCGAACCGCGACGACGTCCGCCGGGAAGCCGTCCGGCGGCTCAACGACAGCGGTTATCATCCCTCCCGCATCCGGGAATTTGTGACCGGCGCCCCGATGCCGGCGGCGCTGCAATATCTGTCGATGCAGATCGATTTCGCCGCCGAAGCGCTGTCGCGGCTCGATCCCATCCCCGCGGATTTCCGTTCCGACGGTTACTGGCCGGCATATTCCTGAACGGATCGCGGCACGATGGCGGACTGCGGTTTCAGGACAGATCCATCGATTTTTCCCATTGCTGACGCAGCACGTTCATCTCCGTGCGCTTCTGGGCCATTTCGCTGACGATCGCCCGCAGATTGGGATGGTGCGACATGAACATGTTGAAGTCGCGCCGCTCGAGCACCTCGAACTGGCAGAAGTCGACGGCGATGACGTCGGCCGTGCGCCGTCCGCCGCTCAGCAGCGCCATCTCGCCGAAGAAGGCGCCCGGTTCGAGGCGGATCGCGCCGCTGGCGAGCCGCACTTCGACGGCGCCCGAGGAGATGAAATACATGCTATCGCCGCGATCGCCGCGGCGGATGACGCGTTCTCCAGGCGGGGCGGCCTTTGCCTTGAAGAGCAGTAGAAGCTCCTCCTGTGCGTCCTCGCCGACCTGGGAGAATAGAGGGAAAGTTTCGATCAGCTGCTGCATCTTCAGCTGGTACTGGCGTTCGCGCTCCTCGCCGAGCGCCCTGATCTTTTCCAGTTCCTTGCTGAGCGTCTTCTGCTTCTTTCTGCCGTAGCTTTCGAAAAGGAGAGGCCATGTCGAATGCATATATTTCTTAAGGCCGTCGCTCGCGAAGATCACGACGGGGTTGAGAGTAATCGACAGGATCGCGGCGGCAAGGATCAGATCCTGGCCCTCATGCGGCAGAAGCCCGAGCGAGACGCCGAGGCCGGCGAGGATGAATGAAAATTCGCCAATCTGAGCAAGTCCGCCGGCCAAGGTCAGGCCCATGCTGATCGGATAGCGCAGCAGCATGACGATCGCGAAGGTGATGATGGCCTTGCCGACAATGACGAGCGCCAGCGCGCCGATTACGGCCAGCGGCTCGCGCACCAGGATCGAGGGGTCGAAGAGCATGCCGACGGAGACGAAGAACAGCACGGAGAAGGCGTTCTGCAACGGCAGCGAATCGGCCGCGGCTCGGTGGCTGAGCTGGGATTCGCTCATGATGACGCCGGCGAAGAAGGCGCCGAGCGCAAAGGAGACGCCGAAGATCGCGGCCGAGCCGAAGGCGATGCCGAGCGCGATCGCCAGCACCGTCAGCGTGAAGAGTTCGCGCGAGCCGGTGCGGGCGATCATCGTCAGCAGCCAGGGCACGATCCGAGGGCCGAGGAAGATCGCCATGGCGGCGAAAGCCGCCACCTTCAACAAGGTCAGCCCGATCGTCAGCGTCAGCGGCAGTTCGCCGAGACCGTGATTGGTCGCATCGACGGCATGGCCACCGAGAAGTTCTGCCAGCGCCGGCAGCAGCACCAAGGCCAGAACCATCGCCAGATCTTCGACGATCAGCCAACCGACAGCGACGCGTCCGCTTGCCGCATTGACAAGATTGCGCTCCTCCAGCGCCTTCAGGAGCACGACGGTGCTCGCAACCGACAGGCTGAGGCCGAAGACAATCCCGGCGCCGAAGCTCCAGCCCCAGAGCTTGCAAAGGCCGATGCCCAGCAGCGTGGCGAGGCAAATCCGTCCGATCGCGCCGGGCACGGCGATGCCGCGCACGGCGAGCAGATCGGAGGCGGAAAAATGCAAGCCGACGCCGAACATCAGCAGAATGACGCCCATTTCGGCGAGCTGGCCGGCAAGGGCCGTGTCGGCGACGAAGCCGGGCGTCAGGGGCCCAATCAGGATACCTGCCATCAGATAGCCGACGAGCGGCGGCAGCCGGAGCCGGTCCGCGCCATAGCCGAGGACCGCCGCGAAAACGAAACTGACGGCGACCGTCGCGATAAGTCCTACTTCCTGATGCACGTCCGCCCTCATCTGATGGTAACGGTCGCCACCTTGGACGAAGCCTAAGCAAAATTAAACAGTTGATTTGCATTTTGAGGGCCTGGTCGGCGCTCTTGGCCAGTCGGGAACAGATATTCTCGGCAAAGGATCGCCATGGCCGGCGCGCCAGCGATGTGGAACCAGTTTTAGCTTAGGTCGTTGCCCCCTCATCACGAGAAGGAGAAACGACATGCGGAAGTTCATCCTGAACTGTACTGTGGCGGCGCTTGCCGCCTGTTCGTTTGCAACACCTGTCCTCGCCGACAGCATCTATGTCCGAGAGCGCACCTATGATGACGACGGCTATCGCCAGGAGCGGGTCCGGCCCGGGATTACCATCAGCGAGCGCGGCGTGACCTTCGGTGTCCGCGAACGCGAACGCCGTCGCTATCGCGACAATGGATGCGAAACCAGGAGCGTCACCCGCCAGACCGAGGACGGCGAGGTTACCAGGACTGTGCGGCGCTGTTACTGATGAAAATATCACAGAAGGGCGGGGCCCGGTTCAAAGAGCCGGGTTTTCGCCTTTCATGCCGCGTATATTCTCAATGCAGTGGTGAAACTCGCCCATCGGTGTTATGAGCACGCCTTTGGTAGAAGCGCATTTCCAGCGCAAACACCGCCTGCATAGGATTTTCGAGTATGATTGAACTTACGCCGTCCCAGATCGCCGCGCTGAAACTCGCCAGGGATGGAGACCTTTACCCTCAGCCGGCCAATAAATGGACGCATCAGAACGCAACGGTGACCTACGCGAAGAACGACCGCTGGAAAGAGCGGCCTCAGAAAATCAAATCGGTCACCGCTAAGACGCTGGGCGAGCTGAAGGAGCCGGGTTTCCTTGAGCGGCGGCACCTCGATGACGATGTCTCGAAAGACGTCTACGGCATCACCATGGCCGGCAAGATGTGGCTGCTGAAGAATAAATAGTTTCAGCTGGATGCGGATTGTCCCGTATCGGGATCGAGGCGCTGCTGGTCGAAACCAGTCCGCCTTCGTTCCTGACGGAACTACGGCGCGACAGCCTACGCTCTGTAAGCTTCGGCTCGCCGAGCCGAAGCTTACAGAGCGTAGGCTGGTGCCCCATGCCGGAGTCGAACCAGCACTTCTTTCGAAACTCGATTTTGAGTCGAGCGCGTCTACCAATTCCGCCAATGGGGCAACGGATACAGACCGGGCGGCTGTCTAACATGTGAGCGCCCGCGCGCGCAAGACGGTCGGGCTAAGTTATCGGACTGATCGAGTGGAGAAATCCGGCCTTGCTTCGAGGCCGGATCTTGCTTGATCAATGGGCGGCGGCAGGAGCCGCGCTCGGCAGGCCTGATTTCTTCAGCGTGAGCGCCAGGATCGAGGCCAGCAGGCAGAAGGCGCCGGCGACGAAGAAGGCGGGCAGATAGCTCGACAGTTCCGTGCGCGAGAGGCCGGCGCCATAGGCGGCGGTGGCGGCGCCCAACTGATGGCCGGCAAAGACCCAGCCGAAGACGAGGCCGGCCTTTTCACGGCCGAAGCGGTCGGCGGCGATCTTGACGGTCGGCGGCACGGTGGCGATCCAGTCGAGGCCATAGAAGATGGCGAAGATCGAAAGGCCGTAGAAGCTGAAATCGCTGAAAGGCAGATAGAGCAGCGACAGGCCACGCAGGCCGTAGTACCAGAACAGCAGCCAGCGATTGTCGAACCGGTCGGACAGCCAGCCGGAGCCGATCGTGCCGAAGAAATCGAAGATGCCCATGACGGCCAGCACGCTGGCGGCGGCCACCGGCACGATGCCGAAATCGCCGCAGAGGGTGACGAAATGGGTCTGGATCAGGCCGTTGGTGCTGAGACCGCAGATGAAGAAGGTGGCAAAGAGGATCCAGAAGGTCGAGGTGGTTGAAATCTCGCGAAGCGTGGTGATCGGCGTCATCAGGGCAGCGCCGAGCGTCGGCCTGTCCGGTGCCGGCGTCACATGCTCCTCGCCCAACGAGGGCAAATTGACGTCAGCCGGCCGGTCGCGCATGAAGGCGAGAACGGCAAGGGCGGCGACCATGATCATGGCGCAGACGAAGAATACCGTCGAGCGCCAGCCGTAACGCTCGGTCAGTTCCGCCATCAGCGGCAGAAAGACGAGCTGGCCGGTGGCCGAGCTTGCCGAAAGCATGCCGACGACAAGGCCGCGATGCCTGGTGAACCAGCGCGTCGACACCGTCGCGGCGAGCACCATGGCCGTCAATCCGGTGCCGAAGCCGACGACGATGCCCCAGAGCAGCAGGAGCTGCCACAACGTTGTCATGAACAGCGAGCCGACGAAGCCTATGCCGATCAGCGCCAATGCAAAGACTATGACCTTGCGCACGCCGAAATAATTCATGAAGGCGGCGGCAAACGGCCCCATGAAGCCGAAAAGGATCAGCCGGATCGCCAGTGCGGAGGAAATCTGCGAGGTTTCCCAACCGAATTCGTCCTGCAGCGGCTTAATCAGCACGCCGGGTGCGCCCATGGCGCCCGCTGTCACCAACATGGTGAGGAAGGTGGCGGCAACGACGACCCAGCCGTAATGAATGTTGCGCCGGGCAAGGGTTGAGGCAAGGACGGTGGAAACCATGGGCAAGATTCCGTTCGAATTCAATTTGAGGGCGCTGCGGGACTGCCGATTTACATGATGGTCATCATATTTCTTGCGTATTCATGATGGGCGTCATATATTTTGTCAAGCGACTATTTTCTGGAGATGAGCAATGCGGGTCAGCCGCGAAAAATTTGCCGAAAACCGCGAAAAGATCCTGAGCGTTGCCGGCGTGCTTTTCCGCGAGAACGGTTTCGACGGGGTTGGCGTCGCCGACATTATGAAGGCGGCGGGGCTGACGCATGGCGGCTTCTACGGTCATTTCGCTTCGAAGGACGAGCTGGCGCTGGAGGTCAGCCGCAAGCTGATCGACAAGGTCGAAACGCGCTGGAAGGAGCATATCGCCAGTTCGCCGGACCGGCCGCTCGAAACGCTTCTCGACCATTATATCCATTGGCGTACGGTCGACGATCCGGGCGGCAGCTGCGTCTTCGCAACGCTGATCCAGGAGGTCAGCCGCAGCCGCGGCGCCGTCCGCGCCGTCTTCAGCGACGGGCTGTCGGTGCTGGTCGAAACGCTTGCCGATATTGTTCCCGGCGATACCGCCGAGGAGCGCCGCGCCAATGCCGCCACCACGCTCTCATCGATGATGGGCGCCGTCATTCTGGCCCGTGCGGTCGAGGACCGGGCGCTTGCCGAGCAGTTTCTGGTGACGATGCGCCGGCAGCTCGATCCCGGTAGGCGGAAATAATTTGGTCGCGCAAGGCGATGAGCGCATTGGCCTCAACGATCTCGGTGAAGAAACGGTGGTCATGACAGCCGATTACTCGATATTCAGGTAACCGCTAGGACGGAGCTGTGACCGCTGGGTGCCGTATCCCACTCCTCTCCCGCGGCCGGGAGAGGATCTGCCTTTATGAGGGCGCCGAGAAGAGGATGCAGCTATTTGAAGCCGGCGACGGCGTGCGGGATGTAGGGTGATTCCAGCACGGCGATTTCCTCGGCAGTGAGCTTGACCGTGAGCGAAGCGACGGCATCTGCCAGGTGGTTCGGTTTGGACGCGCCGATGATCGGCGCGGTCACCACGCTCTTCTGCAGGATCCAGGCGGTGGCGACCTGGGCGCGGGAAATGCCGCGGGCGCTGGCGATGTCGGCCACGGCCTCGACGATCCTGCGGTCGGCATCGATCGATTGCGTGTAGAGCGTCTTGCCGAATTCGTCGGTCTCGCTGCGCGCCGTCATCTCGTCCCAGTCGCGGGTCAGACGGCCGCGGGCAAGAGGGCTCCAGGGAATGACGGCGATCTTCTGGTCTTCGCAGAGCGGCAGCATTTCGCGCTCCTCCTCGCGGTAGAGCAGGTTCAGATGGTTCTGCATGCTGACGAATTCCGTCCAGCCGTTCAGCCGGGAGACGTAGAGCGCCTTGGCGAATTGCCAGGCATACATCGAGGAGGCGCCGATATAACGCGCCTTGCCCGCTTTGACGACATCATGCAGCGCTTCCAGCGTTTCCTCGATCGGCGTCGTGTAGTCGAAACGGTGGACCTGATAGAGGTCGACATAGTCGGTGCCGAGACGGCGAAGACTATTGTCGATCTCGTCGAAGATCGCCTTGCGTGACAGGCCGGCGCCGTTTGGACCCGGCCGCATGCGATTGAACACCTTGGTCGCCAGAACGATATCCTCGCGCTTGGCGAAGTCTTTGATGGCGCGGCCGACGATCTCTTCCGAGGAACCGTTGGAATAGGTGTTGGCCGTATCGAGAAAATTGATGCCGAGGTCGATCGCCTGCTTGATCATTGCCCGGCTTTCCTCTTCCCGCAGGCTCCAGGCATGATTGCCGCGGCCCGGATCGCCGAAGGTCATGCAGCCCAGGCAGATTTTCGACACTTCGAGACCGGTTTTTCCGAATTTGACGTATTCCATGAAACGACTCCGTGAATTGAGACACCCCGTGCGGCGTTTGATGATCTAGTGCGAAACCGTCAAAGTCGCAGGGAGACGCACGCGGAATCGGCGCGGCGATCCGTACAATGATAAGTGATGGGGCCGCCGTTTCCGTCGCCGGCTTGCACATCCGCGCCGCAAGGTGTTAGCTGCTGCAGCATTTCACCGGAAGCCAGACTATGCGACTGCCCTCCCATGATCGTTACGACGATCTCTATCGTGATTTCTCCTGGCGGATTCCGGAAGACTTCAATATCGGCCGCGCCGTCAGCGACGATTGGGCGGCGCGAGATCCGGAGCGTGTCTGTCTCGAGCATTTCAGTCCGGACGGCAATCATCTTTCGCTGACCTATGGCGAACTCTCCGGCAGCTCTTCGATGTTCGCCAATGCGCTGGCATCGCTTGGCATCAAGCGCGGCGATCGGGTCGCTCTGCTGATGCCCCAGTCCTTCGAGACCGTGGTTGCGCATGTCGCAATCTATAAGATGGGCGCGATCGCCTTGCCGCTGGCGTTGCTGTTCGGCATCGAGGCGCTGGAATATCGGCTGAGGATCTCGGGTGCGGCGGCAATCGTCACCAATGATTTCGGCCTCGATCGGATCCGGCAAATCCGCGATCGTCTGCCGGAGTTGCGGCATGTGATCAGCGTCGATGGCGCTCCGGACGCCCTCTCCTTTGCCGATCTCATCGTATCCTATGCGCCCGTCTTCGAAGGCGAGAAGACAACGCCCGACGATCCGGCGCTGATGATCTTCACCTCCGGGACAACAGGGCCGCCGAAAGGGGCATTGCATGGCCACCGCGTCCTGCCCGGCCATATTCCCGGCATGCAGTTCGCCCATGAGGGCTTTCCAAAGGTGGGCGACAAGGTCTGGACTCCGTCCGACTGGGCCTGGGCGGGCGGTCTGCTTAACGCGCTGTTGCCGAGCCTTATGCTCGGCGTTCCCGTCGTCTCGTCGCCGGCGCAGAAGTTCGATGCCGACATGGCCTATCGGATCATGGCGGAGATGGATGTGCGCAATGCCTTCATCCCGCCGACGGCGCTGAGGCTGATGCGCTCGGTTTCCGATCCCCGCTCGAAATATGATCTGGTGCTGCGCACGATCGGCTCTGCCGGGGAGGCGCTCGGCCGCGAAACCTATGAATGGGCGCGGCGCACGCTCGGCATCACCGTCAACGAATTCTACGGCCAGACGGAATGCAATTTCGTGCTTTCGTCTGCCGCTGCCCACGGCGTCACCAAAGCGGGCGCCATCGGACGGGCGGTGCCGGGACACCGCGTCGCAATCGTCAATGAGGCCGGCGACGAATTGCCGCCGGGCGAGCCAGGCCAGATCGCCATCGCCAGTCCCGATCCCGTCATGTTCCTCGGCTATTGGAATGACGCGGCGGCGACGACGCGAAAATTCGTCAAGGACTGGCTGCTCACCGGTGATATCGGCCGGCAGGACGCGGACGGCTACGTCACCTTCGAAGGCCGCGACGACGATGTCATCACCTCGTCGGGATATCGCATCGGCCCGGCCGAGATCGAGGATTGCCTGATCGGTCATCCCGCCGTGCAGCTTGCCGCCGCCGTCGGCAAACCCGATCCACTGCGCACTGAGATCGTCAAAGCCTATATCGTGCTGGCGCCGGGCCACTCGCCGAGCGAGGCGCTGGCCGCCGATATCAGGGACTGGGTGAAGATGCGGCTTTCGATGCACGAATATCCGCGCGAGGTGGAATTCGTCGAGTCACTGCCGCTGACGACGACCGGCAAGGTGATCCGCCGGCTGCTGCGAGACAAAGCCGCGACGGAAGGTTAGCCCCGGCCGGCGAGCGACATGATCTTTTCGCGCAGCATCTTCGCCATGTTGCGGGTGCTGCGGTACATGTGGAGCTGGGCGGCGACCTGGCGCATGTCGCGGTCGCCGTTCTGCGTCAGGCCGATCACCAGCGTTCCCATCTCCTCGCGCTCCTGCCAGAAGCGGCTCATGATCGGGTGGTCGGAGACGGCGCAGGAATCGGAGCGGACGATATTGGCGTCGTCGAGATGCCATTCGGTGAGTTCGCTCATCAAAAGCTTGCCCGGCGAATAGCGGGCATAATTCTCGTCATAAGCGGTCTTCCAGGTATATGCCTCGCCGCCCATCATCAAAACGACGATGGCAGCGATCGCCTTGCCGTTGAGGTCGATCGTATGGATGCGTACGGCATCGACGGCGGCAAGGTTCGACACCGCCTCACGGGCGAAGGCGGTATGATAGCGATCGGTGACGAGAGCGCTTCGTCGTTTACCCTTCCAGCCGCCGGCTTCCATCGCCAGGAACTCCTCGAAACGCACGTGGATTTCGCGCGGCTGGCGGGCGACGGCATAGACCGCCGTCCCGAGTTCTTCCAGCTGACGCCACTGGCGACGCATCTCGCGCATATGCGAGGAGGAGATGGTCTTGCTGAGATAGGCAGGCGCCTCTTCCTCGCTCTGCAGCATCGGGCGCAGATAGGGATTGCTCACGGTGAGCGGCAGATTGCGGCCGAGCGCCACGGTCTTGAGCATGCGCACGAAAATTCCGTTCAATCTCAGATCCGGCAGGACCAGGGTGCCCGGCAGGTTGAGATCAGGAATGGTCAGCCCCTCGAAGAAATTGTCGAGGGTTTCGGCCGCATCCTCGCTGTCGACGAGCGGCGTGCCGAGCGGGCCGAAGCTGTTCGACCAGCCGCGGATGATCGAGGGACCGACGGCAAAGCCCGGCTTGTCGACCGAAAACGGTAGCAGGAAACGCATGCGGCTGCGGCCGACATTGTGGTCGCGGATCAGGGCGAAATTCACCTGCCTGTCTTCGAGCCGCGGCATGGCGGGCGCAAGGAAGCGGCCGGAGAAAAAGACGTTCGGCTCCATCGCCCGGTTGGAGAGGAAGTCGAGCTCGTCCTGAAGGTCGTAGCCGAGCTTGCCGGGATAGAGGCAAAGTTCGCGTCCGGGCCGGCCGATCTCGGCACGGGCCTCGGCCTGCGGTGCCTCGAAATGCAGCGACGCGAGATCATGGATCATGCGGTTGGTGATGCGGTCGGTGCTTTCGGTGACGGGGGGCGGACGCACCATCTATCGAACTCTCATTTCTGGCGTTGCGGCGGAGGGGCTGGCGAAGGCGAAGAGGACAATGCCGAGCGTGCGGCGCACGGCGACATGCAGAAGAACGGCCTCGACCGCCATGGCCGAGGCGGTGGCAATCGCGGTGCCTTCGATGCCGTAATGCGGGATCAAAGCGAGGTTGAGACCGACATTGGCGGCCAATGCACCGGCATAGAGGGCGACGCAGAGGTTCTGCTTACCCGCCATCATCAGCAGCGTTTCAGCCGGGCCGACCAGCGATTTGGCGAGAATGCCGGCAAGCAGGATCGCCATGACAAGATAACCCGCGGTGAAGGCCCCGCCGAACAGCGACAGCAGCAGGTTGCCGGCCGCGAGCACCGCGAGGCCGACGCCGAGCGCCGGCCAGAAGGTCCAACGGGCGGCATCGGTGGCGGCGATCGCCAGCTGGGCATGGTCGCCCTCGGCGATGATCGAGGAAAAACGCGGGCCGGAAGCGGCCTTGACGGAAAAATTGATGAAATGCACCAGCGCCATGGTCTTGGCGGCGGCGAAATAGATGGCGACGTCATGCGGCTCGAGGAAGATGCCGACAACGACGACGTCGGAATTGGTCAGCAGGAAGCTGACGCCCTCGATCAGGAAGATCGGGAAGGCGACGCTGAGCCAGGCGAGGAAATCGACCTTGCGCGGGCCGTCGTCATAATGCCGGCGAAGGCGGTAAAGCGTCGCGCCATATTGGCCGAGGGCGGTGACGAAGGTGGCCACGAGCGCCGCCTGCATGGCGGTGACGGCCGTATGCTCCGCGCCTATCGCAATCGCAATCAGCATGCAGGCGATGATGAGGATCGGCCGGATAATATAGACCGGGCCCAGCGCCATCACCGGCCAGTGGTTCGCCCGCGAGGTGCCTTCCAGAATATCGCCCAGCGCGATCATCGGCATGGCAAACAGGCCGAGGAAGATCGGGACGAGATAATAGGGCTCGATCAGATCACCGAAGAGATGCAGCCCGAGCATGCCGGCGGCAAGCATTGCCATGCCGGACAGCAGCGCGAAGATGCGTGCCGCACCGGTCAGGCCACGGATTTCCTCGAAGGCGCCCGCCGCCTTGTACTGCGGCAGAAAGCGGATGATCGCGGTGTGGAAGCCAAGGCAGGAGAGGTCGCCGAAGACGACGACCAGCACCCAGACGAAAACGAAGATGCCGTATTCATATTCGCCCATCAGCCGGGCGAGCACGATCTGGGAGACGAAGGCGAGTGCGGCGCTGAGGATGCGGATAGAAAAGGCCGTCAGCGCCATGCGCTGAGCGACGGCCTTCTCGCCGCCTTCGGTCAGCACGGCCGCAAGCATGCGCAGCGTTCGGCCGCCGATCGGGCGCAGGCCCGCCGGCAGCATCTTCTCCGCTGTTTCTATGATCGCCATGATGAACACGCAAAACTCTGAGGTCAGGCAAATCGTCCCCGAAGTCTTGACAGAGCAGGGTTAAGAAACGGTTCCGGAACGGCCCTGGCCGCGGACCTGGAACTCCAGCTGGCCGGCGTTGCCGCAGAAAAGCAAATGCCGCCCGAGGGCGGCATTTTCAGATTTGTCGTATGTGGTTCAGACCTGTTCGAAGGCGCCGTGGCAGTGCTTGTATTTCTTGCCGGAGCCGCAGGGGCAGGCCTCGTTGCGGCCGACCTTGCCCCAGGAGGCGGGGTCCTCGGGATTGCGGTTCTCGGGCGCGACCATTACTTCGGAGGCCTGGTAGATCGGGGCGAAATCGTCTTCGCCCGTCATCGGATCGAGATGATGGGCCTGCATCAGCGGCGGTTCGGGTTCGGCCGGCGCCTGCTGCACCAGTTCGACGCGCATCAGCTGGGCAGTGACGGCCTCACGCAGATTGTTGAGGAGCCCGGTGAAGAGTTCGAAGGCTTCAGACTTGTATTCCTGCAGCGGATCGCGCTGGGCGTAACCGCGGAAGCCGATGACCGAGCGCAGGTGATCGAGGTTGACGATGTGCTCGCGCCAGAGATGATCGAGCGTCTGCATGACGATCGAGCGCTCGACATAATGCATGATGTCGTCGCCGAAACGCTCGGCCTTTTCCGTAAAGGCGGCATTGGCGGCTTCCGTCAGGCGCTCGCGAATATCGTCCTCGCCAATGCCTTCCTCCTTGACCCAATCGTCGATCGGCAGATCGAGATTGAGGATATTGGTGACGCCCGTCTTCAGACCGACGGCATCCCATTGTTCGGCATAGGCGCGTTCGGGGATATGCTTTGCGACCAGATCCTCGATCACCTCGCGGCGCATGTCGGAGACGGTCTCCGAAATGTTGGTCGATTCCATCAGTTCGAGACGCTGCTCGAAGATCACCTTGCGCTGATCGTTGAGAACGTCGTCATACTTCAAGAGGTTCTTGCGGATGTCGAAGTTGCGGGCTTCGACCTTCTTCTGCGCGCGCTCCAGCGCCTTGTTGATCCAGGGATGGACGATCGCCTCGCCCTCCTTGAGGCCGAGCTTGGTCAGCATGCTGTCCATGCGGTCGGAGCCGAAGATGCGCATCAGGTCGTCCTGAAGCGAAAGGTAGAATTTCGAGCGGCCGGGGTCGCCCTGACGGCCCGAGCGGCCGCGCAGCTGGTTGTCGATGCGGCGGCTTTCATGGCGTTCGGTGGCGATGACATAGAGGCCGCCGGCGGCCAGCGCCTTCTGCTTGAGTTCCTTGATCTCTTCGACGATCGCCTGGATCCGGGCATCACGCTCCGGACCGGCTTCCATCTCGCCGAGTTCGCGCTCGATGCGCATTTCCAGGTTGCCGCCGAGCTGAATGTCGGTACCGCGGCCGGCCATGTTGGTGGCGATGGTGACGGCGCCCGGCACGCCGGCCTGGGCGACGATATAGGCCTCCTGCTCGTGGTAGCGGGCGTTCAGCACCTGGAAGTCGTCAAAGCCCTGCTTGCGCATACGGTCGGCAAGCAGTTCCGACTTCTCGATCGAGGTCGTACCGACGAGCACCGGCTGGCCGCGCTTGTGGGCGTCGAGGATTTCTTCGATGATCGCCTTGAACTTCTCATCGAAGGTCCGGTAGACCTCGTCGTCCTCGTCGATGCGCTTGATCGGCAGGTTGGTCGGAACCTCGATGACGTCGAGATTATAGATATTGCCGAATTCTTCCGCTTCCGTCTGCGCCGTGCCGGTCATGCCGGCGAGCTTGTCGTACATGCGGAAATAATTCTGGAAGGTGATGGAAGCCAGCGTCTGGTTTTCCGGCTGGATCTGCACCTTTTCCTTGGCTTCGAGCGCCTGGTGCTGGCCCTCCGAATAACGCCGGCCCGGCATCATGCGGCCGGTGAACTCATCGATGATGACGACTTCGTCGTTGCGGACGATATAGTCCTTGTCGCGCTGGAAGAGCTTATGGGCCTTCAGCGCATTGTTGATGTGGTGGACGATCGCAACGTTTTCGATGTCGTAGAGCGCGTTGCCCTTCAGGAGGCCGGCCTGGCGGAGCAGGTTCTCCAGCTTCTCGGTGCCTTCTTCGGAGAAGTTGGCCGAGCGCTGCTTCTCGTCGATCTCGTAATCGCTGGGGACGAGCATCGGAATGAAGGCGTCGATCGTATTGTAGAGTTCTGAACGGTCGTCGAGTGGGCCGGAGATGATCAGCGGCGTGCGCGCCTCGTCGACGAGGATCGAGTCCACTTCGTCGACGATCGCGAAGTTGTGGCCGCGCTGGACCATCTGGTTCTTTTCGTACTTCATATTATCGCGCAGATAATCGAAGCCGAGCTCGTTGTTGGTGGCATAGGTGATGTCGCAGGCATAGGCTGCGCGGCGCTCCTCGTCGGAGAGACCGTGGATGATGACGCCGGTGGTCATGCCGAGGAAGCCATAGATCCGGCCCATGGTCGCGGCGTCGCGCTGGGCGAGATAGTCGTTGACCGTGACGACGTGCACGCCCTTGCCGGAAAGCGCGTTCAGATAGACCGGCAGGGTGGCGACGAGGGTCTTGCCTTCACCGGTTTTCATTTCGGCGATCGCATTCGAGTGCAGGATCATGCCGCCGATCAGCTGTACGTCAAAAGGTCGCAGGCCGAGAACGCGGCGCGAAGCCTCGCGCACGACGGCAAAGGCGGGAATCAGGATGTCGTCGAGCGTCTTGCCTTCGGCCAGAAGAGCGCGGAACTCCGCGGTCTTTGCCGCGAGCTGCTCGTCCGTCAGAGCCTTCGTCTTCTCTTCGATGGAGTTGATCGCGGTGACGTTCGGCTGGAAGGACCGCACGCGGCGATCATTGGACGATCCAAATAACTTGCGGGCAATACCGCCAAAGCTGACCATGTGACTGGTCCTTTCTCAATATTCATCCGCGACGTTTCTTGTCCGCGGCCCAGCCGAAAATCAGGCGCACGCCTTGAAACGCCCGGAAACTGTTCTGGACGCGAGGTTGCGTGACAGATAAGAGGGGGGTCGAATGATGTCAACGGATTTGGCGGATACAGAAAGGCCACAATCCGGTGTTGATGGCTATTTTGAGCTGGAATAGGCGATGCTGACGCCGGCGATGAAACTGTGAAGGGTTATTTGATGTTGAGCACCAATAAATTCGCCCTGCTGGCGTTTGCAACTTTCGTTGCATTCCAGGCTCCGGCCCATGCAGAGGACGCCGTCGTCGCCAAGGTCGGCAATCTGGAGATCCACCAGTCGGAACTCGATCTTGCCGTCGCCAATCTCGATCCGCAGCTGGCGCAGCTTCCCGACGACCAGAAGAAGGTCGCAGCCCTTTCCGCCGCCATCGACGTGAAGCTCCTTGCCGCCGACGCCATCACCGAGAAGCTCGACCAGACCGATGAATTCAAGAAGCGCATGCAGTATCTTTCCGATCGCGAGCTGCACAACGCTTATTTCAAGAAGCATGTCGTCGACACCGTGACCCCTGACGAAATCAAGGCGCGCTACGACAAGGAAGTCGCAGCCCTGCCGAAGCAGGAGGAAGTCCACGCCCGCCATATCCTCGTCAAGACCGAGGACGAAGCCAAGGAGATCATCAAGCAGCTAGACGCCGGCAAGGATTTCGCCGAACTCGCCAAGGAAAAATCCACCGATCCGAACAAGTCGGAAGGCGGCGATCTCGGCTATTTCTCGCGCGGCCGCATGGTCAAGGAATTCGAGGACGCAGCCTTCGCGCTCGAGAAGGGCACCTATTCCAAGACCCCTGTGAAGACCGACTTCGGCTATCATGTCATCAAGGTCGAGGACAAGCGCGACGCTCCGCCGCCGCCTTTCGATCAGGTGCAGGATCAGGTTCGTCAGCTCGTCATGCGCGACAAGTATCTTGCGCTCCTCAACCAGGCCAAGACGTCCGCCAAGATCGAGATATCGGACGAGACGCTGCGCAAGGGTTATGATCAGGCCAACAAGCAGCCGGAACCCGGCAGTGAGCCCGCCCAACCGGCGCCGCAGCAGTAATATTCGCATCGGGCCCGGTTCTTCCGGGCCCTTCACTATGTTGTCGCATTTCCAGACAGCGATCCGGCTTTAACGCCGCCCGGAAATGCTCATTGGCAGGTTTCATCATGTCCGGCTCCGTCTCTCCGCTTGCTCCGAAATCCTTTGTCGCCATGCCGCCGTTGCGCGGCGTGCGCATGGCGACGGCGTCCGCCGGTATCAAGTACAAGAACCGTACCGACGTGCTGATGATGGTCTTCGACAAGCCGTCCGCCGTCGCGGGGGTGTTTACCCGCTCCAAGTGCCCGTCGGCGCCGGTCGATTTCTGCCGCGCCAACTTGCCGCATGGCGTTGCGCGCGCCGTCGTCGTCAATTCCGGCAACGCCAATGCCTTTACCGGCACGAAGGGCCGGGAAGCGACAGCGCTGACGGCGAAATCGGCCGCGTCGGCCGTCGGCTGCGGTGAGAACGAGGTCTATCTGGCCTCGACCGGCGTCATCGGCGAACCGCTCGACGCCAGCAAATTCTCAGGTGTCCTGGACCGGATGCAGGCCGAGGCCACGGGCGACTTCTGGTTCGAAGCCGCCAAGGCGATCATGACGACGGATACCTATCCGAAGGTTTCGACCCGCAGCGCCGAGATCGGCGGCGTTGCCGTGACGATCAACGGCATCGCCAAGGGCGCAGGCATGATTGCCCCCGACATGGCGACGATGCTCTCCTTCGTCGTGACCGATGCCGACATCGCGCCGGCCGCGCTGCAGGCGCTGCTATCCGATGGCGTCGGCCCGACCTTCAATTCGATGACCGTCGACAGCGACACCTCCACCTCCGACACGCTGATGCTGTTTGCGACGGGTGCGGCGGCCGAGGATGGCCAAGAGCATATCGAACGCGCCGACGATCCCCGCCTTGCCGCCTTTCGCGCCGCTCTCAACGAAGTGCTGAAGGATCTGTCGCTGCAGGTGGTGCGTGACGGCGAGGGCGCCACCAAGATGCTCGAAATCACCGTGTCGGGTGCCGAGAGCGATGCCGCCGCCAAACGTATCGCCCTGTCAATCGCCAATTCGCCGCTGGTCAAGACGGCGGCCGCCGGCGAAGACGCCAATTGGGGCCGGATCGTCATGGCCGTCGGCAAGTCCGGCGAGATGGCTGACCGCGACCGGCTTGCCATCTGGTTCGGTGACGTCAGGGTCGCTGTCAACGGCGAGCGTGATCCCGATTATTCCGAGGAAGCCGCCTCGAATGTGATGAAGGCGCAGGATATCCCCGTTAAAGTCGATATCGGCCTCGGCACTGGTTCGGCAACCGTCTGGACCTGCGACCTCACCAAGGAATATGTTGCGATCAATGGCGACTATCGGAGCTGATCGTTCGTTGGAGCAGGCATCTATTTCCTCGCAGAATTTGCCGCTGGTCCGCAGGCTGGAGGCTGTCGGTTTTCGTGCCTGGCCGGCGGCATCCGTGCAATATGACGGCAGTTGGCAGGTCCGGTTGACGGCCGGCCACCCGTCCAATCGGCTGAATTCCATCGTGCCGCTCGATCCCTCGGACCATCGCGACGTCGAGATCCGCCTGGAAAAGGCGAGCCGCAAGTTCGAGGCCTATGGCCGCGCCGCCGTCGTCCGGCAGACGCCGCTCGCTTCGCCTGTCTTGATCGAGCTTCTCAGCGCGCAGAACTGGACGCGGTTCGACGAAACGGTGGTGATGACCTGCGATCTCACCGAGGCTGCGCTGCCGGATACGCTCGATCATCTGCCGACCCATGACGTCGGCCGTTTCGTCGACGCCAATCTGACGGTCGAGAGGGCGCCGCTGAGCTTGAAGCCGGCGCTTGCCGAAATCATTTCCGCGATCAAGCCGCCGTCGGGCCTTTTCATGATCGAAAATGCGGTAGAGGGACCTCTTGCGACCGTGCTCTGCGTTCAGGACAACGACCTTGCCGGTATCATGTCGCTTTCGGTCTGCGAAACGCGGCGGCGCGAAGGACTAGGCACCGAAATCCTGACTTCGGCGCTGCGCTGGGCCCGCATGCGCAGTGCCCGATCGGCTTGGCTGCAGGTAAAGCTTTCCAATCGCCCGGCGATCGCACTCTATGAGCGCCTCGGTTTTCGCGACGCCTATCATTATTGTTATTGGCAGCGGGAGACGCGATGAGCGAGGCAGGCCGGAAGATATTGCTGGTCGCCGCCTGCGCGCTGATCGATGCCGACGGGCGTATTCTATTGGCACAGCGTCCCGAGGGAAAATCGCTGGCCGGGCTTTGGGAGTTTCCCGGCGGCAAGGTCGAGCCCGGCGAGACGCCGGAGGAGACGCTGGTGCGCGAGCTCGAGGAAGAGCTCGGCATCAAGACGAAGATCGCCTGCCTCGCGCCGCTGACTTTTGCCAGCCATTCCTACGAGACGTTCCATCTGCTGATGCCGCTCTATATCTGCCGGCGCTATGAAGGCATTGCACAGGGCCGCGAGGGGCAGGCGCTGAAATGGGTGCGTGCGGGGGCTCTTCGGGATTACCCGATGCCGCCGGCCGACGAGCCGCTCATCCCGATGCTGCAGGATTTGCTTTAAAGCGCCTCTCGTTGAGCTTGGTCCGTGCGACCCGCCGGCGATTTTTGTTTTGTCGATGTGTCATTATTCTGCAGTCGCCGGACTTTTCCAGGCGCAATGCATTAGCGTTTGCTGATTATTATTGCGCCGTGCTGTTTTCGGCTGTGGATATTAATGGATCGTTTAACACCTTCTGCCAAAGATCGGCCTCAATCAAGCATCTGGCGTGCGTATTTAAAAGGCTTGACCTCATGGACGATGATTTCTGGAAAGCTGTCCGGGAAAAGGAACGGGCTTCGTCTGCCTCGCGCAGGACGGGTGCGCTCAATATCGCCCTTCTCTTTGGCACGGCGGTGGTCGCGCTGACGCTGATCCTGACGCCAATGCTGGCGGATTCTTCGAAGAAAAGCGTCTTTGCAAGCGCTCCGGTGGATTTCGATACGATAACCACCGGATCGATCCCGAACAATGAAAGCGGCAAGCGTTATACGATTCGCCGAAGCGTCCTTCAGGATACGCCCGGGTCGGTCTGCGTCGTCCAGGGATATGGCGTCGGCGCCGGTTGTTGAAAATGCCGGCCATCGCCCGATGGCCTGTATTAATCATTGCAGTCGATTCACGCAGAGGGCTGGGTAATGCGTCTTATGAAAGCATTTTTTGCGGACGGCACGGGTGCAACGGCGGTCGAATACGGCCTGATCGCCGCCCTCATCTGCACAGCGCTCGTCTCGGGTCTCGGCTTTTTCACCGGCAGCCTGCAGAATGTCTTCAGCCTTCTCAGCAACAACATAACCGTCAATTGAAGAGGCGACCGTCTAGATTGACGAACTGCAGCACGATGGGCTGCGAAAACCGCTGACACTTTTCGATATTATGCCCATGTCGCCCGGAAGTGTGCAGCGGTTCCGGGACAACGACATGCATAAAAACAAAGGGCTTTATTGCCTGAGCTTGTGCTCGTCCACTTTCAGCGCATCGGCAAGGCGTGCCTTGGCCGAACCCGGCCGGAGCGGCTTCTGCTGGCTCTCGTGAGCCGCCCATCCGGACACATAGATGATCGAAAAGGTCGCGCGAATCCGTCCGTCAGGGTCGGAATAGCGCTCGGCATAGATCTCTGCCGCCCGCAGGAAGAAGGCGCGCGTTAGCGGCATGCGGCCGCGGGCTGCGAGCGGATTGCTCATGCCCATGGCTCGGAGATCGCGCATCAGCGGAAAGAGGGAATCATATCGTACTGTATAGGTCTCAGCGTCGATCACCGGCAGGGTGAAGCCGGCGCGCTGCATGAGACTGCCGACATCGCGCACATCGGCGAAGGGGATGACGCGCGGGCTGGCGCCGCCGGTCATTTCAACCTCGGCGGTCAAGAGGGCGTCGCGCAGTTCCTGCAGCGTGCCGACGCCGGGAATAGCCGCCAGGAACAGGCCGTCCGGTTTCAAGGCACGGCGAATCTGGATGAAAACGCCCGGCGTGTCGTTGGTCAGATGCAGGCTGAGCGGCGCAAGGACGAGATTGGTCGATTGCGGCTCGAGCGGCACATCTTCGAAAGGCGCTTCGATCAGGGTTTCGCCTCGGCCCGCATAGGCCTTTTCGCTCTCGACGCGGATCATCGTGCCGATCTTGCCCGTCGCCATTGCCGCACGGGCCGCTGCACCGGTCGTACCATGCAATTCGACGGCGGTTTCGAAACGCCGCTCGACGACCGCCAGCCTCTCGGCCATTTCCTCTGCCGCGATGTCCAGCAGGAAGGCGGCTTTCAGGTCGTTGTTGACAAGCGCGCGATGGCGATGTGCGGCGATCAGGTCTCTGTCGAAGATCGTTTCCATGGCGATGTCCATAGTCCCGCCTCGCTGAAGCAGCAAGGCGATTTTCCTTTGAATGAGAACCGGCTACTCTCGGCGGCATGGCACCGATCGATTTCGAGAGACCGGCGGAGTTCCTGCGGACGCAGTTCTTGCGGCCGTTTTCGGCACTTGTCGATTTTCTCTATCCGCCGACTTGTTCCGTCTGCGGTGTTTCCGCCGGCGGCCATCGCGGTTTGTGCGCAAAATGCTGGTCCGGCATCCGCTTCATCGAACGGCCCTATTGCGAGGTGCTCGGCATTCCCTTCTCGCACGATCTCGGCGCCGGCATTCTCAGCGCTGAGGCAATCGCCAATCCGCCGCCTTTCGACCGGTTGCGGTCCGCGGCGACCCACGACCATGCGGTCCGCGACCTCGTGCATGGGCTCAAATATCGCGATCGCACCGATCTGGCGCCGATGATGGCCGGCTGGATGCTGCGCGCCTCCGATGGGACGGTCGAAAGCTGCGATGCGCTGATTCCCGTTCCGCTGCACCGCACCCGCATGCTGACCCGCAAGTTCAACCAGGCTGCCGAACTTGCCCGCCATATGGCAAGGCTTTCCGGCAAGCCGCTGCTTGCCGCCACGCTTGTGCGCGTCAAGCGCACCAGCCAGCAGGTTGGCCTCGGCGCCAAAGCGCGCGAGGACAATGTCAGGGGCGCTTTCGCGATTGCCAAGGGCCGCGAAAACGACATTTTCGGCAAACGCGTCGTCCTTGTCGACGACGTTTATACGACAGGGGCGACGGTTGCCGCCGCAAGCCGGACGCTGCGCAAGGCGGGTGCGGCCGAGATCACGGTTTTGACCTTTGCAAGGGCTCTCTCCGAGCCTATATGACAGAAATACCCGGCATTCCGTCTGGAGATATCATGGTACCCGTCACGATCTATACACGGCAGTTCTGCGGCTATTGCAGCCGCGCCAAGTCCCTTCTTGAAGAAAAGGGCGTCGACTACGTCGAGCACGACGCAACCTATTCCCCGGACCTTCGCCAGGAGATGATCGGCAAGTCGAACGGGCGGACCACCTTCCCGCAGATATTCATCGGCGCCGAACATGTCGGCGGCTGCGACGATCTCTTTGCGCTCGACCGCGCCGGCAAGCTCGATCCGATGCTGGCGGCCTGAGGACGAACCGATGAGTTTCAAGGCTGCCGCCATCCAGATGTGCTCCGGGGTCGATCCGGTCAAGAATGCCGCCGCCATGGCGCGGCTGGTGCGCGAGGCTGCCGCCCAGGGCGCGACCTATGTGCAGACGCCCGAAATGACCGGCATGCTGCAGCGCGACCGCGCCGCGGCGCGCGCCGTGCTTGCCGACGAGGCGCATGACATTATCGTCAAGACCGGCTCCGAGCTTGCCAGGGAGTTCGGCATTCACATGCATGTCGGCTCGACGGCGATCGCGCTTTCCGACGGCAAGATCGCCAATCGCGGTTTCCTGTTTGATCCGGACGGCAGGATCCTCAATCGCTACGACAAGATCCATATGTTCGATGTTGACCTCGACAATGGCGAGAGCTGGCGTGAAAGTGCGGCCTATACGGCCGGCTCGGAGGCGCGCGTCCTGTCGCTGCCCTTTGCAGAAATGGGTTTTGCCATCTGCTACGACGTGCGCTTTCCCGCCCTCTTCCGCGCCCAGGCGATTGCCGGAGCCGAAGTGATGACGGTTCCGGCCGCCTTTACCCGGCAGACGGGCGAAGCGCATTGGGAGATCCTGCTGCGCGCCCGCGCGATCGAGAACGGTGTCTTCGTGATCGCCGCGGCGCAGGCCGGCCGGCACGAGGATGGGCGCGAGACCTTTGGTCATTCGATGATCATCGATCCCTGGGGCACGGTGCTGGCCTCGGCCGGCGCCACTGGAGAGGCGGTCATTCTGGCCGAGATCGATCCCGGCGCGGTCAAGGCTGCACATGACAAGATCCCGAACCTGAGGAACGGCCGGGAATTTTCGGTCGAAAGGATTGCGGGGGCAGTCGCAGGAGGCGTCGCCGCTTGATCCGCTATTCCCTCACCTGCGACAATGCCCATGAATTCGAAGGCTGGTTTTCAGAAAGCGCCGACTTCGACCGTCAGGTCGCGACCGGTTTCCTAACCTGCCCGGTCTGCCATTCCGCCGCCGTCTCCAAGCTGCTGATGGCGCCTTCCGTGTCGACCGCGCGCAAGAAGGACGAGAGGCAGACGCTGGCGATGGATGCGATGCGGCAGGAGGCCCTGCAGAAACTGAAAGAGGCGGTCGCCGCCGTTAAAGCCAACTCCGAGGATGTCGGCACGAAGTTTCCCGAGGAGGCCCGCAAGATCCATTACGGCGAGGCTGATGCCCGTGGCATCATCGGCCAGGCGACTCTCGACGAGGCGCAAGCGCTCGTCGAAGAAGGCATCGAGATCGCTGCTATTCCGGTTCTGCCGGAGGATGTGCACTGATAGTCAGTCTGCGCGGCTGGCCCGAAATGTAGCCGGCTTATGAATGCCGGATCATGCCGGCCGTTTCGCCAGCAGCATATAGTTCACGTCCATATCTCTCGACAGGTTCCACTGGTTCGACAGCGGATTGAAGAAGACGCCCGCGCGGTCGGTGATTTCGAGGCCGCTTGCGGCAAGCGGCCTTTCCAGCTCTTCCGGACGCACGAGCTTTTCATATTGATGGGTGCCGCGCGGCAGCCAGCGCAGGATGTTCTCGGCGGCGAAGATGGCAAGCGCTGCCGCCTTCATCGTGCGGTTGATGGTGGCAACGAAGATCAGGCCGCCGGGGCGGACCATCTTCGCGCAGGTCGTCATGAAGAACTCGACGTCGGCGACGTGTTCCACCACTTCCATGTTCAGGACGATATCGAAGGTTTCGCCGGCCCCGGCGAGTTCCTCGGCGGTGACGGCGCGGTAGTCGACCGAGACGCCGGATGCCTTCGCATGGGTCGAGGCGATGCCGATATTCTTTTCGGACGGATCGGCGCCGACGACGGAGGCGCCCATGCGGGCGACCGGTTCGGACAACAGGCCGCCGCCGCAGCCGATATCGAGGACGCGCAGACCCCCGAGCGGCCGGGGGCTTTTCGGATCGCGGCCGAAATTCTCGCAGGCCTTGTCTCTTATATAGGCAAGCCGAACGGGATTGAATTTGTGCAGCGGTTTGAACTTGCCGGTCGGGCTCCACCATTCCGCCGCCATCGCCGAGAAGCGGTCCACTTCGCCCTGGTCGATCGTGCTTCTGGCGCCTTCCGTCATCGTCCACTCCTTGCGTTCGTCAGATGTGAAGTCGGATGATCACGGGCATAAGTCAAGGGGCGCGAAGCAGGCGACCTGGCAGGCGTGGAGCAGCCCGGCAACTGCTTTTATCGCGCGCGCTTGCCTCCCCCGGCCAAACTCGCTAAGAGACGCCGCAACTTGGGGCCTTTGGGGGCCTGGGCTTTAGAGCGGTTCCAGAATTCGTGGTCCCGGCTCTCTCGCCAACCGGTCACCCCTGGGCTTTCGTGATGCCGGGTCCGGTTTTCCGCTCGCCCGGCGCCAGTCGTGGTAGAGGCATATGGCACGCATCGTAATGAAATTCGGCGGCACGTCCGTCGCTGACCTGGACCGCATCAAGAACGTTGCCCGCCATGTGAAACGTGAAGTCGAGGCTGGCCACGAGGTGGCGGTGGTCGTTTCGGCCATGTCCGGCAAGACCAATGAGCTGGTCGGCTGGGTGCAGGGCACGCCGAAGGTGATCGGCGCCAACTCCCCGTTTTACGATGCGCGGGAATATGATGCGGTCGTTGCCTCCGGCGAGCAGGTGACCTCGGGGCTGCTGGCCATCGCGCTGCAGGCGATGGATATCAACGCGCGCTCCTGGCAGGGTTGGCAGATCCCGATCCGCACCGACAATGCCCATGGTGCGGCGCGCATCCTGGAGATCGACGGTTCCGACATCATCAAGCGCATGGGCGAGGGGCAGGTTGCCGTCATTGCCGGTTTCCAGGGATTGGGACCCGACAACCGCATCGCGACGCTCGGGCGCGGCGGATCGGATACTTCGGCCGTCGCCATCGCGGCCGCTGTCAAAGCGGATCGCTGCGATATCTATACCGATGTCGACGGCGTCTACACGACCGATCCGCGCATCGTGCCGCAGGCGCGCAGGTTGAAGAAGATCGCTTTCGAAGAAATGCTCGAGATGGCCTCGCTCGGCGCCAAGGTGCTGCAGGTGCGCTCGGTCGAGCTTGCCATGGTGCACAAGGTGCGTACCTTCGTGCGCTCGTCTTTCGAAGATCCCGATGCTCCGGGCATGGGCGATCTGTTGAACCCGCCCGGAACGCTGATTTGTGACGAGGATGAAATCGTGGAACAGGAAGTAGTCACCGGCATCGCCTATGCCAAGGATGAGGCTCAGATCTCGCTTCGCCGTCTTGCCGACCGGCCGGGCGTCTCCGCCGCGATCTTCGGGCCGCTTGCCGAATCCCATATCAATGTCGACATGATCGTCCAGAATATTTCCGAGGACGGATCGAAGACCGATATGACCTTCACCGTACCGTCGGGCGACGTCGAGAAGGCGATCAAGGTGCTCGGCGACCATAAGGAGAAGATCGGCTACGACGTCGTGCAGAACGAATCGGGGCTGGTGAAAGTCTCGGTGATCGGTATCGGCATGCGCAGCCATGCCGGCGTGGCAGCGACCGCGTTTCGTGCACTTGCCGAAAAAGGCATCAACATCAAGGCGATCACCACCTCCGAGATCAAGATTTCCATCTTGATCGACGGTCCCTATGCAGAACTCGCTGTCAGGACTTTGCATTCCTGCTACGGTCTGGATAAGAATTGATTCCCAGCGGGCGGCCTGCTCCTTCAGGTTGAGGAGACGAAGGCAGGCCGGCCGGGACAGAGTGCGTTGTTTCGGGAGCTTGAGACGTCATGAGAGACCTTTCCGGCGGTCCGCGCGTGCTGCTCAGGCGGCTGCGCGAGTTGATGGCAGAGCCGCTGGAGCCGCAGGATCGTCTTGACCGGATCGTCCGCCAGATCGCCGGCAACATGGTGGCGGAAGTCTGCTCCGTCTATGTGCTGCGCGCCGACGGCGTGCTCGAACTCTATGCGACCGAAGGCCTCAACCGCGAAGCCGTGCACCTGGCGCAGCTGAAGATGGGCCAGGGCCTCGTCGGCACGATCGCCGCCTCAGCCCAGCCGCTGAACCTTTCCGACGCGCAGTCGCACCCGGCGTTCCGCTACCTGCCGGAGACGGGTGAAGAAATCTACCATTCCTTCCTTGGCGTGCCGATCTTGAGGACCGGGCGGTCGCTCGGCGTTCTCGTCGTGCAGAATAAGGCGAGCCGCAACTATCGCGAAGAAGAGGTGGAAGCGCTCGAGACGACGGCAATGGTGCTTGCCGAAATGATCGCCACCGGCGAGCTCAAGAAGATCACCAAGCCGGGCCTCGAACTCGACCTGACGCGCTCGGTGACCGTCGACGGCGACACCTATAATGACGGTATCGGCCTCGGCTACGTCGTGCTGCACGAGCCGCGCATTGTCGTCACCAACCTTTTGAACGAGGATGCGGAGAAAGAGATCCGGCGGCTGGCGGAAGCCATGGGCTCGCTCAGGATCTCGATCGACGACATGCTGTCGCGTCGCGACGTCTCGATGGAAGGCGAACATCGCGAGGTGCTCGAAACCTACCGCATGTTCGCCCATGACCAGGGCTGGGTACGCAAGCTCGAGGAGGCGATCCGCAACGGCCTGACGGCGGAAGCGGCGGTCGAGAAGGTGCAGAGCGACACCAAAGCGCGGATGATGCGCTTGACCGACCCCTATCTGCGCGAGCGCATGCATGATTTCGAGGATCTGGCAAATCGCCTGCTCAGACAGTTGACCGGTTATACCGGCCGGACGACGGCCGAAGGTTTCCCCAGCGACGCGGTCATCCTGGCGCGTGCCATGGGGGCGGCGGAACTGCTCGATTATCCCAGAGCCAATGTGCGCGGGCTGGTGCTGGAGGAAGGGGCGGTGACGAGCCATGTGGTGATCGTCGCGCGTGCCATGGGCATTCCTGTTATCGGTCAGGCGGCGGGCGTCGTGGCGCTCGCCGAGAACGGCGATGCCGTGATCATCGATGCCGACGAGGGGCATGTGCATCTGCGGCCGATGGCCGATCATCGCCGTTCCTATGAGGAAAAGGTCCGCTTCCGCGCCAGACGGCAGGAGCAGTTCCGGGCCCTGCGCGCCATCGAGCCGGTCACCAAAGACGGCAAGCGGATCTCGCTGATGATGAATGCCGGCCTGCTGGTCGATCTGCCGCAGCTGTCGGAATCGGGTGCAGAGGGCATCGGTCTCTTCCGCACCGAGCTGCAATTCATGATCGCCTCCACCATGCCGAAGGCAGACGAGCAGGAGCAGTTCTACCGCAATGTGATCAAACAGGCGGCCGGCCGCGTCGTCACCTTCCGCACGCTCGATATTGGAGGCGACAAGGTCGTACCCTATTTCCGCGGCCACGAGGAGGAAAACCCGGCCCTCGGCTGGCGCGCCATCCGGCTGTCGCTCGACCGGCCGGGACTGCTGCGCACACAGCTGCGTGCCCTGTTGAAGGCGTCGGCCGACACTGAGCTGAAGCTGATGGTGCCGATGGTAACCGAGGTTTCCGAGCTGAGGATGGTGCGCGAGCTCCTGCAGAAGGAAGTGCAGCATCTCTCGCGCTTCGGCCACGGGCTGCCGCGCAAGCTGCAATTCGGTGCGATGCTAGAGGTGCCGGCGCTGCTCTGGCAGCTCGACGAGCTGATGGAGGCGGTCGATTTCGTTTCGGTCGGTTCGAATGACCTGTTCCAGTTCGCGATGGCCGTCGACCGCGGCAATGCGCGTGTGTCGGACCGCTTCGATCCGCTGGGCAAGCCGTTCTTGCGCATCCTGCGCGACATCGTGCGTGGGGCGGACCGGAACAAGACGCCGGTAACGCTTTGCGGGGAACTTGCCGGCAAGCCGCTTTCGGCAATGGCGCTGCTCGGCATAGGCTTCCGCTCGATTTCGATGTCGCCGGCCTCAATCGGGCCAGTGAAAGCGATGCTGCTCGGGCTCGATGTCGGCGCGCTATCGAAGGCGATGGATGAAGTGCTGGACGACAACACCGCCATGGTGCCGATGCGCGAGGTGCTTGCCCGCTTCGCCGAGAGCCACAATATTCCCCTTTAGGCATATACGAAGAAGAATCGGAGTGAAGGGTGGCGAAGCTTCCCGTGGAAAAGATGCGCGAGCTGGAACGCCGTTTCGACGAGATCGAAGCGCGTATGTCGGCAGGCCCGGCCGCCGACGTCTACGTCAAGCTCGCATCCGAATATTCCGAGCTGCAGCCTGTCGTCACGAAGATCCGCGCCTATGAGAAGGCGGTCGCCGAGCTTGCCGACCTCGACACGCTGCTCGAGGACAAATCGGTGGATCGCGAGATGCGCGATCTTGCCGAACTCGAGCTGCCCGAGGTGAAGGAGCGGATCGAGGCGCTGGAGCAGGAAATGCAGATCCTCCTTCTGCCGAAGGATGCGGCGGACGAAAAAAGCGCGATCCTGGAAATCCGCGCCGGTACCGGCGGCTCTGAAGCAGCCCTTTTCGCCGGCGATCTCTTTCGCATGTATGAGCGTTTCGCTTCGGAAAAGGGCTGGAAGGTGGAGGTGCTCTCGGCAAGCGAGGGAGAAGCCGGCGGCTACAAGGAAATCATCGCGACGATCACCGGGCGCGGCGTCTTTGCCAAGCTGAAATTCGAATCCGGCGTACACCGCGTGCAGCGTGTGCCGGAAACCGAGGCGGGCGGGCGCATCCATACCTCGGCCGCGACGGTGGCGGTGCTGCCGGAGGCAGAGGAGATCGACATCGAAATCCGGCCGGAAGATATCCGCATCGACACAATGCGCTCCTCCGGCGCCGGCGGCCAGCACGTCAATACGACGGACTCGGCAGTGCGCATCACCCATCTGCCGAGCGGCATCGTCGTCACCAGCTCGGAAAAATCGCAGCATCAGAACCGCGCCAAGGCGATGCAGGTGCTGCGTTCCAGGCTCTACGATGCCGAGCGGCAACGGGCCGACAGCGAACGCTCCGCCGATCGCAAGAGCCAGGTCGGCTCGGGCGATCGCTCGGAACGTATCCGTACCTATAATTTCCCGCAGGGGCGGGTGACGGACCATCGCATCAATCTGACGCTCTATAAGCTCGACCGGATGATGGAGGGTGAGATCGAGGAGGTCGTCGATGCGCTGATGGCCGATTATCAGGCAAGCCAGCTGGCGCAGCTCGGCGAGCAGCTATGAGCGCGACGGTCGGCGATATGCTTGCCGAAGCGCGCCGCCGCTTCACGGAGGCAGGCATCGTCGATCCGGCAACCGATGCGCGGCTGCTGGTCGCGGGCCTTTTGAAACAGTCGTCGACCGAACTGTTGACGCGATCGGCCGAGAAACTTTCTCCTGACCAGCTCGTGATGATTTCCAAGGCGATGGAACGGCGGCTCGACCATGAGCCGGTGCACCGCATTCTTGGCGAGCGGGAATTTTACGGTCTGCCGCTTCAGCTATCGGCAGAAACGCTGGAGCCGCGCCCGGATACGGAAATCCTGGTCGATACGGTGCTTGCCTATCTCAAGGACCTTGCAAAGGTGCACGGCCATCTCCATATTCTTGATATCGGAACCGGGACCGGGGCGATATGCCTTGCGCTTTTGAGCGAGTGTCCTGAGGCGTCAGGTATCGGTAGCGACATATCGGCGGATGCCCTTGGAACGGCAAGATCAAACGCGGAAAGAAACGGATTGCAGGATCGCTTTCAGGCCGTACAGTCGAGATGGTTCGAGGACATCCAGGGCTCCTTTCACGCGATTGTCTCAAATCCGCCCTATATTGCCTCCAATGTCATTCACGATCTCGCTCCCGAAGTGACGAAATTTGATCCGGTTGCGGCTCTGGATGGCGGCCCGGATGGGCTTGACGCCTACCATGCCATAGCCAAGGATGCGGCAAGGTTCATGAGGCCCGATGGGGTTCTCGGACTGGAAATCGGCTACGATCAGCGAAACGATGTGACGGCGATCTTCGAAGCGAAAGGCTTCAGCTGCCTCAAATCCGTGAAAGATTATGGTCAGAACGACAGGGCGCTCATTTTCGCGCTCGCGTAAAAGGCGATAATAGCGGCATCGGACGGGACATTATTGTTATTGCGAAGAAAAGGCTTGGATTTCCCAGGGAAGCAATATAGGTTGCGGACACGTGTTGGGCAGAGAGGAATGAACGAGATTCGTTCGGTACTTGGTTTGCCTCGGGGGTCCGCTCTTTTAAACGAGAGTTTCAACGGTTGAACACGACCCAACGCGTGAATCAGTCAAACTGACTTGAGAACCAAGCGGCAGGTCGGCGCAGAGGCGCAGTATGCTCGCGGCACAAAGGTCCTGACCCGGTTTTCCGGTCATGGCGGTTGGTGCCATGTATCCATCACAAACAGAGAATTCAGGTGAACGATCTATGAGGCCAGGACAGCAAAACAAGCGCGGTCGAGGGCGTGGTAACAACAATAACAATGGCGGCGGTGGAAATAACAATAACAACAATTTCAACCGCAAGGGCGGCAATCCGCTGACCCGGACCTATGACAGCTCCGGCCCCGACGTGAAAATTCGCGGTACTGCCCAGCATATTGCCGAGAAATACGCGCAACTTGCCCGTGACGCCCAGAGCTCCGGCGACCGCGTGATGGCCGAGAACTATCTTCAGCACGCCGAACATTACAATCGGATCATCGCCAGCGCCCAGGCGCAGATGCAGGAGCGTTTCCAGCGCGACGATCGCGGCGAATACAATGACCGTGACGCGGCGGATCGCGACGGCGACGATATTGATAACAACGACAATGACGGCGATGATGTCGTTATCGTTCAGCCGCCGCAGAGCAGGCAGCCGCAGGCACAGCCGCAGCCGGCTCCCGCTCCGGCACCTCAGCCCGAGGTCATCGATGGAACCGGTCCGCAGCCGGAGATCGAAGGCATTCCCGCCGAGGTCGCCATGGATGAGGAAGGTTCCGCCGGCCAGCCGCGCGAACGCCAGCCTCGCCGCCGCAGCGCCGGCAACCGTCCCCGTCGCCCGCGTCGTGGCGCAGAAGGCGATGCAGCCTCGGAAGGGGAGGGCGCTTCCGCAGAGGCGCCTGTTCTGGCCGACGCCACATCGGAGTGAGGGATTTCGTCTCTCCTTCGGGAAGAGGCGGGACGTTCATCATCTGCTCGGATTTGCTTGAAAATCCCCGGCCCAGTGCCGGGGTTTTTCATTTTACGGGCTCTTTAAACTCTTGGAACAGGCTACCATATTCCCCTCGAACTGCTTTGCCCAAATCGACAGACGGGCAAGCGCGGCCTGCCTTTTCAGGGGGTCGATCTCAATCATCGGTCTGCGCCTCGTGAGGGCAGGACGATCCATGGAGGTGGAATATGAATATCGAGAAATATTCGGAGCGGGTGCGCGGTTTCATCCAATCGGCGCAGACCTATGCGCTGGCGCAGGGTCATCAGCAATTTTCGCCCGAGCACGTGCTGAAAGTCCTGCTTGACGATGATCAGGGCATGGCGGCGTCGCTGATCGAGCGCGCCGGCGGCGATCCCAAGGCTGCCCGCCTTGCCAATGACGCCGCCCTTGCCAAAATGCCAAAGATCTCAGGCGGCAACGGCAACATCTATCTGGCGCAGCCGCTTGCCAAGGTGCTTTCGACCGCCGAAGAGGCGGCGAAGAAGGCCGGCGACAGCTTCGTGACGGTGGAACGCCTGCTGCAGGCGCTGGCGATCGAATCCTCGGCGTCGACCTTTGCGACGCTGAAGAATGCCGGCGTCACGGCTCAGGGCCTGAACCAAGTCATTAACGATATCCGCAAGGGCCGGACGGCCGATTCTTCCAACGCCGAGCAGGGTTTCGATTCTCTGAAGAAATTCGCGCGTGATCTGACCGGCGAAGCTCGCGAGGGCAAGCTCGATCCGGTCATCGGCCGCGACGACGAGATCCGCCGCACCATCCAGGTCCTGTCCCGCCGCACCAAGAACAACCCGGTGCTGATCGGCGAGCCCGGCGTCGGTAAGACGGCGATCGTCGAAGGTTTGGCGCTGCGGATCGTCAACGGCGACGTACCGGAATCGCTGAAGGACAAGAAGCTGATGGCGCTCGACATGGGCGCCCTGATTGCCGGCGCGAAGTATCGCGGCGAATTCGAAGAGCGGCTGAAGGCCGTGCTCAACGAAGTGCAGGCGGAGAACGGTGAGATCATCCTGTTCATCGACGAGATGCACACGCTGGTCGGCGCTGGCAAGGCGGACGGGGCGATGGATGCCTCCAACCTGCTGAAGCCTGCGCTAGCCCGCGGCGAGCTGCACTGCGTCGGCGCGACCACGCTCGACGAATATCGCAAACATGTCGAGAAGGATCCAGCGCTTGCCCGCCGCTTCCAGCCCGTCGTCGTCGACGAGCCGACGGTCGAAGACACGATCTCGATCCTGCGCGGCCTGAAGGAAAAATACGAGCAGCATCACAAGGTGCGCATCGCCGATGCAGCACTTGTCGCCGCCGCGACGCTGTCCAACCGCTATATCACCGACCGCTTCCTGCCCGACAAGGCGATCGATCTGATGGATGAGGCGGCGGCGCGGCTGCGCATGCAGGTGGATTCCAAGCCGGAGGAGCTCGACGAGCTCGACCGCCGCATCATCCAGCTGAAGATCGAGCGCGAGGCGCTGAAGAAGGAAACCGACGTCGCTTCCGCCGATCGGCTGAAGCGGCTGGAGACCGAACTTACCAGTCTTGAAGAGGAAGCCGATGCGCTGACAGCCCGCTGGCAGGCGGAAAAGCAGAAGCTCGGCCTTGCCGCCGATCTCAAGAAGCAGCTCGACGATGCCCGCAACGAACTCGCGATTGCCCAACGCAAGGGTGAGTTTCAGCGCGCCGGCGAGCTGACCTATGGCGTCATTCCGGACCTTGAAAAGCAGCTCGTCGAAGCCGAGAAGCAGGATGGTGAGCGCGGCGCGATGGTTCAGGAGGTGGTGATCCCCGACAACATCGCTCATGTCGTTTCCCGCTGGACCGGCATCCCCGTCGACAAGATGCTGGAGGGCGAACGCGACAAGCTGCTTCGGATGGAAGACGAGCTGGGGAAATCGGTGATCGGCCAGGGTGATGCGGTTCAGGCCGTGTCGCGCGCGGTCCGCCGCGCCCGCGCCGGCCTGCAGGATCCGAACCGGCCGATCGGCTCGTTCATCTTCCTCGGCCCGACCGGCGTCGGCAAGACGGAGCTCACCAAAGCGCTCGCCCGCTTCCTGTTCGACGACGAAACGGCGATGGTGCGCATGGATATGTCGGAATATATGGAGAAACACTCCGTTGCCCGGCTGATCGGCGCCCCTCCCGGCTATGTCGGTTATGACGAAGGTGGAGCGCTGACGGAAGCGGTGCGCCGCAGGCCTTATCAGGTCGTGCTGTTCGATGAAATCGAGAAGGCGCATCCCGACGTCTTCAACATCCTGCTGCAGGTGCTGGACGACGGACGTCTGACCGACGGCCAGGGGCGGACGGTCGATTTCCGCAACACGATGATCATCATGACCTCGAACCTCGGCGCCGAATATCTGACGCAGCTCAAGGATGGTGACGACAGCGACACGGTTCGCGAACAGGTGATGGAGGTCGTGCGCGGGCATTTCCGGCCGGAATTTCTGAACCGTATCGACGAGATCATCCTCTTCCATCGCCTGAAGCGTGAGGAAATGGGCGCGATTGTCGATATCCAGCTGAAGCGGCTGGTGGCCCTGTTGTCGGAGCGCAAGATCGTCATCGATCTCGATGAGGACGCCCGCCACTGGCTGGCGAACAAGGGGTATGATCCGGTCTACGGCGCAAGGCCGCTGAAGCGGGTGATCCAGAAATTCGTGCAGGATCCCCTGGCCGAGCAGATTCTGTCCGGCCAGGTGCCGGATGGATCGACGGTGAAGGTGACAAACGGGTCGGACCGGCTGCAGTTCCGGTCACGGCAGACGGTCAGCGAAGCGGCATAGCCTGAGCTTTCAGAGGAATGAGAAATGGCGGCCTTGGCCGCCATTTTTTGTGGGTCGAGACGCCCCGGCAGTTCATCAGCCTGCCGGCTGCGGCGGCGATTACTTGCTCGCCACCTGATCCGGTGTCTGGTTGTTCAACAGCGTATCGATGCGCTTGCGCTCATCCTCGAACTTTGCCAGTGCCTCGCCCTGCAAGGATTTGCCGCCTGGCAGGCGAATGCGCAGGGGGTCGACCTTGGTGCCGTTGACGATCAGCTCGTAATGCAGATGCGGGCCGGTGGATTCGCCCGTCGTGCCAACCCAGCCGATCACCTGGCCCTGGCGGATCTTGGCGCCGGGCACGACGCCTTTGGCGATGGCGCTTTGGTGATTGTAGGAGGATTCATAACCGTTCGCATGGCGAATGATCGTCTGGTTGCCATAGCCGCCGGAATCCCACCCGGCCTTCTCGACCGTGCCGTTACCAGCAGCGATGATTGCTGTGCCGCGGGGTGCCGCCCAATCGACGCCGGTATGCATGCGGGCAAAACCGAGGATCGGGTGCCGGCGCATGCCGAAGCCGGATTTGAAGATGCCGTTCGGGACCGGGTTGCGCAGCAGGAACTGGCGGATGCTCTTGCCGTTCTCGTCGAAATAATCGACCGTGCCGTCCTCAGGATCCTGGAAGCGATAGAAGCGCGTCTGCGTATCGCCGAAACGGGCGTTGACGTAGAGAAGTTCGGAATCCGCAGTCGCCTGGCCGGCACTGTCGGCGACGGAGAAGAAGGCCTCGAGCGTATCCGTCGGTCGCAGCTGCGCCTGGAAATCGACATTGCTGGCGAGCAGCTTGATGATCAGCGCGGTCATATCCTTGGTCATGCCGTAGGAAAGGGCAGCGCGAAAGATGCCGTCATAAACGCGCGGCAGGTTCTGGCCGGGCGGCGGGGCGAAGGAATTGTCATCAAAAGCTGTGGCGATGGCATCCAGCATCGGCGGCTCGCTACCGGGCACATATTTGCCCTTG
>NZ_CP104152.1:3290000-3710000 GCF_025200795.1 Rhizobium sophoriradicis | reverse complement strand
TCCAAGCCTAAGTACTCGTGCATGACCGATAGCGAACAAGTACCGTGAGGGAAAGGTGAAAAGCACCCCGACAAGGGGAGTGAAATAGAACCTGAAACCGGATGCCTACAAACAGTCGGAGGGGGCAACCCTGACGGCGTACCTTTTGTATAATGGGTCAACGACTTAGTGTAACAAGCAAGCTTAAGCCGGTAGGTGTAGGCGCAGCGAAAGCGAGTCTGAATAGGGCGATATAGTTTGTTGCATTAGACCCGAAACCGAGTGATCTAGCCATGAGCAGGTTGAAGGTTGGGTAACACCAACTGGAGGACCGAACCCGCATCTGTTGCAATAGATTGGGATGACTTGTGGCTAGGGGTGAAAGGCCAATCAAACTCGGAAATAGCTGGTTCTCCGCGAAATCTATTTAGGTAGAGCGTCGAGCGAATACCCCCGGGGGTAGAGCACTGGATGGGCTATGGGGACTCACCGTCTTACTGATCCTAACCAAACTCCGAATACCGGGGAGTACTACTCGGCAGACACACGGCGGGTGCTAACGTCCGTCGTGAAAAGGGCAACAACCCTAACCTCCAGCTAAGGTCCCCAAGTCATGGCTAAGTGGGAAAGGATGTGAGGATCCCAAAACAACCAGGATGTTGGCTTAGAAGCAGCCATCATTTAAAGAAAGCGTAACAGCTCACTGGTCTAAATAAGGGTCTTTGCGCCGAAAATGTAACGGGGCTGAAGCCATGCACCGAAGCTGAGGATGTGTAGCAATACACGTGGTAGCGGAGCGTTCCGTAAGCTGATGAAGGGAGACCCGTGAGGGCTCCTGGAGGTATCGGAAGTGCGAATGTTGACATGAGTAACGATAAAGAGGGTGAGAGACCCTCTCGCCGAAAGACCAAGGGTTCCTGCTTAAAGTTAATCTGAGCAGGGTTAGCCGGCCCCTAAGACGAGGCGGACACGCGTAGTCGATGGGAACCACGTTAATATTCGTGGGCCTGGTGGTAGTGACGGATTGCACAAGTTGTTCTGGTTTATTGGATTATCAGGGCAGCGGAGCGGTTCCAGGAAATAGCTCCACCGTATAGACCGTACCCGAAACCGACACAGGTGGTCAGGTAGAGTATACCAAGGCGCTTGAGAGAACTATGTTGAAGGAACTCGGCAAATTGCACGCGTAACTTCGGAAGAAGCGTGACCCCATTTTACGCAAGTATGATGGGGTGGCACAGACCAGGGGGTAGCGACTGTTTATCAAAAACACAGGGCTCTGCGAAGTCGCAAGACGACGTATAGGGTCTGACGCCTGCCCGGTGCTGGAAGGTTAAGAGGAGAGGTGCAAGCTTTGAATCGAAGCCCCAGTAAACGGCGGCCGTAACTATAACGGTCCTAAGGTAGCGAAATTCCTTGTCGGGTAAGTTCCGACCTGCACGAATGGCGTAACGACTTCCCCGCTGTCTCCAACATAGACTCAGTGAAATTGAATTCCCCGTGAAGATGCGGGGTTCCTGCGGTCAGACGGAAAGACCCCGTGCACCTTTACTATAGCTTTACACTGGCATTCGTGTCGGCATGTGTAGGATAGGTGGTAGGCTTTGAAGCGGGGACGCCAGTTTCCGTGGAGCCATCCTTGAAATACCACCCTTATCGTCATGGATGTCTAACCGCGGCCCGTCATCCGGGTCCGGGACAGTGTATGGTGGGTAGTTTGACTGGGGCGGTCGCCTCCGAAAGAGTAACGGAGGCGCGCGATGGTGGGCTCAGACCGGTCGGAAATCGGTCGTCGAGTGCAATGGCATAAGCCCGCCTGACTGCGAGACTGACAAGTCGAGCAGAGACGAAAGTCGGTCATAGTGATCCGGTGGTCCCGCGTGGAAGGGCCATCGCTCAACGGATAAAAGGTACGCCGGGGATAACAGGCTGATGACCCCCAAGAGTCCATATCGACGGGGTTGTTTGGCACCTCGATGTCGGCTCATCGCATCCTGGGGCTGGAGCAGGTCCCAAGGGTTTGGCTGTTCGCCAATTAAAGCGGTACGTGAGCTGGGTTCAGAACGTCGTGAGACAGTTCGGTCCCTATCTGCCGTGGGTGTAGGAATATTGACAGGATCTGTCCCTAGTACGAGAGGACCGGGATGGACATATCTCTGGTGGACCTGTTGTCCTGCCAAGGGCATAGCAGGGTAGCTATATATGGACGGGATAACCGCTGAAGGCATCTAAGCGGGAAACCCACCTGAAAACGAGTGTTCCCTATCAGAGCCGTGGAAGACGACCACGTTGATAGGCCGGGTGTGGAAGTGCGGCAACGCATGAAGCTTACCGGTACTAATAGCTCGATCGGCTTGATCGTTCTCATTGACTGTGCTCATCTCCCGGCGAACACGAAGTGTTCGTCCGGTGAGCGAAAAGCGAATAGGGGGTAGCGAATAGTTGCTCCCAAATCGCTCCAAAGACGTGTTCAAAACCAGCGAAAGAGAAACAAATAGTCCTATTCGCTATTCGCTACTCCCTATTCGCTCAAAACCAAATCCAGCTTCTCAAAACAAAGTTGCGCTTTGCCGACCTGGTGGTTATGGCGGGGTGGCTGCACCCGTTCCCTTTCCGAACACGGCCGTGAAACGCCCCTGCGCCCATGGTACTTCGTCTTAAGACGCGGGAGAGTAGGTCGCTGCCAGGTCTGCAAAACGCAACTATAATCTTCTCATCACATCCAACGGCCCAAAGCCGATCAAAAGGCCGCCCATCAAGCGGCCTTTCGTGTTAATATAACACCGCGGGGTGGAGCAGCCCGGTAGCTCGTCAGGCTCATAACCTGAAGGCCGCAGGTTCAAATCCTGCCCCCGCAACCAAATAAACAAAAGCCCGCCTCGTGCGGGCTTTTTTGCGTTTGCGGGCGACAGAACAGGACGGCGACGGACTCCTGGGCGTTCTGATCGATTCCGAGCGGCGCTGCAGGTCGTATTCCTGTTGCGCGCTGACCTTTGCGCGACATGCTTAGGGTTTCCCGAGCCGTTCGATAGCCGATTGCAAAGGTGCATCGGAAACATGGATAAGGCCAACATAGGGGTTGGCCATATCCGTAATCAGGAAGATCGCGCCGGCGACGGAGAGGGCGCAGACCAGCAGAATTGACAGCAGCGTCGGATTGGCCGGCGCCTGCAGCCCGAAGGTCGCAAAAAGCAGGCCAAGCCAACAGACGAGAACGGCGAGAAAGGCCCAGGGCAAACCCTCTTTGCCGGATTCGACCAGCAGCCAGTGGGTCTCGGCCAGCATGCCGCTCACCTCGAGAGCACGGGCCTGGAGAGAAAGCTGCACGGCATCCCTCGGCGAAAGGGCCCGAAGGTCGCCCTGAACCGCCTCGATATCCTGGTATTCCCCCAGCGCCTTGCCGGATGCCTCGTCGGTGGTTTCGGCCGACCAGCCGTGGCTTAGCCGTTTCTCGATCAATTCACGCAGCAACTGCCGCGCCTTGTCGGTTTCCGACCCGTATTGGGCCATGACGCGGTCAAGCAAGAGCACCCGTGCGGCCGCCGTTCTCATCTCCACTTCGGCGTTGTCGTAGGTGGACTTGGCCGAGGCGATCAGAAGGCCGACCGCTAAGGCCGACAGCGTCCCCACCACCGCGGTCGCCAGCCTGATGACGTCCTTGGATTCGGCAGTGAGATGATGATCCGGCAAGCGGCCGCGCACGATCAATCCGATCGCCGTTGCGGTCGACAGAAACATAAATACAAGCCCGCCAAGTAACAGTGAGCCCAAGTCCGGTCTCCGTATCGCCTTCAGCGCCGCGCGCGTCTTTTCAGACGGGCAAAGGACGCTGTAGGACTTTGAGTGCTTCAGCCACTGCGATTGTTTGCACGCCGTGCAATAGCTCCCGGATCATAACGGAAGACTGGCCGGGCGCGGAACTTTTACTTTCCCGGTCTTTTAGCGCCGTTTTTCGAGTGGGTTTCGGTCGGCAAGATATCGCCGGGCGGGCGTCATTGCTGGAAAATGAGCAGCACGTAAGCCAGGAAAAGCACCAGATGCACGGCACCTTGCATGAGATGCGTGCGGCCGCTCGCAAAGGTAATGATGCTGACGGCAAGTGTGAGCAGGAGCATCACCAGATCGCCGCGCTCCAGGCCGAGTGTCACTGTGTGGCCATAGAGCTGACTGACAACGAGCATCGCCGGCACCGTCAGTCCGATCGTCGACAATACCGAACCAAGGAAGATGTTGACGGAGCGCTGAAGATTGTTGGCGATGGATGCGCGCACGGCGCTGATTGCCTCGGGCGTCGCGACGAGGACCGCCATTACGACACCGCCAAATGCGGTCGGAGCATGCAGGGTCTCGATAATGTAATCGATCGGCCGCGCAAGCTGTTCGACCAGGAAGACGACCGGACCCATATAGGCGAAAAGCAGAATGGCATGCGGCCAGACCGGTCCATGGTGAGGGTGACGTTCGCCGGGGGGCTCGTGGCGGTTGCTGTCGTCGGTGAAATAGTCCCGATGGCGGCCGGCCTGCAGAATCAGGAACGTGCCATAAAGGCCGACCGATATTATGCCCAGGATCAGTTGTCTCGGCGCCGATGAATCCTGTCCGTCCGGGCCTGCCAGAAATGTCGGCATGACCAGGCTCAAGGTGGCCAGCGGCACGATCACCCCGAGATAGGCGTTGGCGCCCTGCAGATTGTGCTGCTGTTCCGGCCGACGCCACGCGCCGAGTAGCAACGACAGGCCGACCATGCCGTTCAGGATGATCATGACGACCGCAAACAGCGTATCGCGGGCAAGCGTCGGATTGTTTTCGCCGTGAAGCATGACGGCTGAAATCGCCATCACCTCGATCGAGGTGATGGCAAGCGTCAGAATGAGCGTGCCGTAAGGCTCCTTCAGCCGCTCCGCCAAATGATCCGCGTGCCGCACGACCGACAGGGCGGAGCCGAGCACGACGGCAAACAGCCACACGAAAACAACGGTGAACCAAAGCGGGTGGGAAAGCCGCCCGAAAAGCTGCTCCTGGAAAGCCAGAAATACCAAGCTCGTCGCGACGCTGACGCCGAGGAACCATTCCTCGCGCAGCAGGCTGGTGGCACTGACAGCGCGCAATGCAGGACCATCCGTCATCGGAACCACCTGCCTTCCGGCAAATGCCGCCGCAAAGCGATCATGAACATCATCGCGCCCGCCCGCTGTCCGCGCCCCCTAAGAGAAGGAAACGTACCGCAAGCCGAGCGGCATGTAACCGTACAACACGTGTAAGACCTTGCTTTATTCGCGGCCGGTCGCCGGGATCGCCGCGCCGGTAACGATAGCTGCGGCTGGCGAAATCAGGAAGGCGATGAGGCGGGCGATCGATTGCGGCGATACCCAGCCGTCCGTCTTCGCATTGGGCATGGCGGCGCGATTTTCAGGCGTGTCTATCGTCCCGGGCAGAATGCAGTTGGCGGTGATGCGGTGTTCGCGATTTTCCGCCGCAATCGCCTCGGTCAGCCGGATGACGGCGGCTTTCGAAGCGGCGTAGGCCGCCTGATTGGCGCCGGCCTTCAGGCCGGGGGCGGCGGCGACATGAATGATGCGGCCGTAGCCGGCCGCCTTCATGGTCGGGAGCACCGCAGCGCTGATCGTCAGCGCAGTGCGGGCATTGGCGCTCATCATCGTGTCCCATTGGGAAGGCGCATCCGGCCCGACCGGCCCCATCTGGAAGCCGCCGACCGTATTGATGAGGGCGCTGACGCCGCCGAAGCGCTTGTCAGCCCGCGCGACGGCGGCAGCACAAGAGCCATAATCGGTGAGATCCGTTCCCGCGATCGACAGGAACTCGGTGGAGGCGGGAAGCTCGCCGGCCAAGGCTTCCAGTTCCTGGCTCGACCGGTTCATGCAGACGAGTTTGGCGCCGCCGGCGGCAAGCTCGCGGACAACGGCGCTGCCAAGGTTGCCGCCGGCTCCCGTGACGATCACGGCTTTCTGATCGTTTATCACAATCGATCTCCTGGCTGTTGACTGATGTCGCCCTGCTTCCGCGCTGACGACAGCGGTAGCTTAAGCCCGCCGCCGAGACAAGAAGAGACATCCCTAAACTATGCGCGGGACGTCAAATCCGGCACGGCGCAGGCCTCACCGCCGCTGAAGAGGCGCGAGCGGGTGAGGAAGCGTTTCTCGCGGCCATTGTCGAGCGAGAACATGCCGCCCCGGCCCGGCACGACATCGATGATCAGCTGTGTGTGTTTCCACGCCTCGAACTGGCTGGCGCTGATATAGACCGGGACGCCGCCGATCTCGCCGAGCTTGACGTCGCTGTCGCCGACCATGAATTCATTGGCGGGGTAACACATCGGCGAGGAGCCGTCGCAGCAGCCGCCTGACTGATGGAAGAGGATATCGGGATGATCGCGCTTGATCTCAGCGATCAGGTCGAGGGCTGCGTCGGTTGCGAGAACACGCGGTTCGCCGTTGACGGTGGTTTCCATCGGTCTTCCTCCAGGTTTTCGGGAGGAAGAAGTCCCCTCCCCAACCCCTTCCCACAAGGGGGAGGGGCTTAACTCGTTGAACTGCTTCATTGTCGGGGCGGCACTTTAAGCCCCTCCCCCTGGGGAATTGACGCTCTCCCGCTAGCTGAACCATCTCAGAAGAAGCCAAGCGCCTTCGGGCTGTAGCTTACCAGCATGTTCTTGGTCTGCTGGTAGTGCTCGAGCATCATCTTGTGGGTTTCGCGGCCGATGCCCGATTGCTTGTAGCCGCCGAAGGCGGCATGGGCGGGGTAGGCGTGGTAGCAGTTGGTCCAGACACGGCCGGCCTGGATCTCGCGGCCGAAACGGTAGCAGCGATTGGCGTCGCGGCTCCAGACGCCGGCGCCGAGACCGTAGAGCGTGTCGTTGGCGATTTCGAGTGCTTCCTTCTCGTCCTTGAAAGTCGTGACCGAGACCACCGGCCCGAAGATCTCCTCCTGGAAGATGCGCATCTTGTTGTGACCCTTGAAGATCGTCGGCTTGACGTAATAGCCGTTCGCCAGGTCGCCGCCGAGATCGTTGCGGGTGCCGCCAGCCAGGACTTCGGCGCCTTCCTGCTTGCCGATGTCGAGATAGGCGAGGATCTTTTCGAGCTGCTCCGTCGAAGCCTGGGCGCCGATCATCGTCGCGCTGTCGAGCGGGTTGCCCTGCTTGATTGCCTCGACACGTTTGACCGCCTTTTCCATGAAGCGCTCGTAGATCGATTCCTGGACGAGGGCGCGGCTCGGGCAGGTGCAGACTTCGCCCTGGTTGAGGGCAAACATCGCAAAACCTTCGAGCGCCTTGTCTAGGAAGTCGTCATCCTCGGCCATCACATCGGCGAAGAAGATGTTGGGCGATTTGCCGCCAAGCTCCAGCGTCACCGGAATGAGGTTCTGGCTGGCATATTGCATGATCAGCCGGCCTGTCGTCGTCTCGCCGGTGAAGGCGATCTTGGCGATGCGGGGGCTGGTCGCCAGCGGTTTGCCGGCCTCGATGCCGAAACCGTTGACGATGTTGAGCACGCCGGGCGGCAGCAGATCGCCGACCAGTTCCGCCCAGAGCAGGATCGAGGCCGGCGTCTGCTCGGCTGGCTTCAGCACGACGCAGTTGCCGGCCGCCAGCGCCGGAGCCAGTTTCCACGTGGCCATCAGAATCGGAAAGTTCCAGGGAATGATCTGGCCGACGACGCCGAGCGGTTCGTGGAAGTGATAGGCGATCGTATCGTGGTCGATCTCGCCGATCGAACCTTCCTGGGCGCGGATGCAGGAGGCGAAATAGCGGAAATGGTCGATCGCCAGCGGAATGTCGGCCGCCATGGTTTCGCGGATCGGCTTGCCATTGTCCCAGGTCTCGGCCTGGGCGAGCAATTCCAGCTTGTCCTCCATGCGCTGGGCGATCTTCATGAGGATATTGGAGCGCTCGGCAGCGGAAGTGCGGCCCCATTTTTCCTTGGCCGCATGAGCGGCGTCGAGCGCGAGATTGATATCCTTCTCATCGGAGCGGGGAATGTCGCAGAGCTTGCCGCCGGTAACCGGCGTCAGGTTTTCGAAATACTTGCCTTCGACCGGGTCGCGCCATTCGCCGCCAATATAGTTGCCGTACTTCAGCTTGAACGGCGATTCGACGATTTTCTGATGAAGCATGTCATCCTCCCTTGATGATCCAGGTTCCCAAGCGAACCCGTGGGAGGAAAATGTGCGGGTTCCGGCGAAGGGAACAGGGCGGCTCTTCGATACCGCAGTGCACAGTGTCGCAAACTTGCGACAGGATCCAGTCACGATTACCGTCGCGGCGGAACCCTTAAGCCGATCAGTGGAGGTCGAGCTTCTTCATCTTCCTGTGCAGGGTGGCGCGGCTGATGCCGAGCGCGACCGCCGCCTGCGAGACGTTGCCGCCGGCGCGCGACAGCGCCCGCAGCAATGCCGCCTTCTCCGCCTCGACGATCTCATCTTCCTGGGAGACGCCGGCCTCATGCAGGGCATCGGCGGCCGGAATGCCGGCGGCAATCCGCCTGTCGTCCAACTGCAGCGCGATGCGGGCGGCGCGCGTCGCGCCGAGCACGAGGTCGTGCCGGTCGACGGCCAGCAGGGCGGCGGCCGAATTGACGCCGGCCGGCACCATCAGGAAACGGGCGCTGGGAAAGGCCGCGCGGAAGAGGTTGAGCTCGATGCGCATCGCCGAATCGCGCACGGTCTGCGTCAGGATCGCCAGCGTCATTTCATTGACGTCTTCACGGCAGGTGGAGATGTCGAGGGCCGCGGCCAGCCGGCCACGATGGTCGCGGATCGGCGCCGTCGTGCAGCTGAGGCTGGTATTTGCGCAGAAGAAATGCTGATCGCGAAAGATGGCGACGGCCCGCTCGTCGGCAAGCGCGGTGCCGATACCGTTGGTGCCGATGCTCGCCTCCGTCCAGATCGAGCCGGTCCAGAGGCCGAGTTCGCGGAATTCCTTGTCGTCGCCGGCAGCACCCCGGCGCTCCAGAGCGATGCCGTTCTTGTCGGTGAGAAGCAGGCAGCAGCCCGCCTTGCCAACGCTGGTAAAGAGACGATCGAGCTCTTCCGTGGCACTGGCGATCAGTTGCCCGGACTGCTCGCGGGCACGCCGGAATTCCTCATCGGTCAGGCGGATCGGCGCACGTTCATCCTCGGGGGCGAGCTGGTGCATGGTCATGCATCGCCGCCAGGAGGCGACAACGGGAGAGCTGGCAGCGGCCGAATCGCGCTGGGCAGAGCTGTAGACATGCTCGGCGTGTGCTGAGTGTTCGTGCATCGGCTCCTCCCACGGAACGTCAGAATAGTCTGATGGAAAAGCGGCCGGTTTGCAAATGGCCGGCATTGGCGATCGCCTAGACCTTTGGCTATGGCGATTTCAGCGCCGCAACCAGGCATCGATGCCGCGTGCGGCGGCGCGGCCGGTCGCCAGGCAGGCGGTGAGGAGATAACCGCCGGTCGGCGCTTCCCAGTCGAGCATCTCGCCGGCGACGAAAGTGCCCGGCAGCGCCTTCAACATGAAGTTTTCGTCGATGCCGCTCCAGCGGATGCCGCCGGCCGAGGAGATGGCCTCGGCGATCGGCCTCGTTTCGAGGACCGGCACCGGCAGGGCCTTGATCAGGCCGGCGAGACGTCCCGGATCGCTTCGGTCACGCTCGGAAGCGAGTTCACGCAGCAACGCCACCTTGGCGCCGTTGAAGCCGGCGCCCTTGCGCAGCCGGTTTGAAAAGCTCGATTTGGCGTCCTGCCGCGTGAGGTCGCGGGTCAGCCTTTCAACCGTCCGGCCCGGGCCGAGGTCGAGCGTCAGGGCAGCGCTGCCGCGGTTCAGCAGTTGGTCGCGAAGGCTTGCCGCATGGGCATAGACTAGGCTGCCCTCGATGCCGTTTGCGGTGATGACGAATTCGCCGGGTAAGGTGCCGGCATCGGAGGTGCCGGTGACCGATTTCACCGGTTCGCCGGCGAAACGCTCGCGGAAGCTTTCGCTCCAGCCGACGACGAAGCCACAATTGGCGGGCCGGAAGGCGTCGATCTCGACGCCCTTCTCCGATAACCACGGCAGCCAGCGTGCATCGGAACCGAGGCGCGGCCAGCTAGCGCCGCCGAGCGCCAGCAGGGCGGCATCGCAATGAACGATGCTGGGCCCTTCCGGCGTTTCGAAAACATAGCCCTCTTCGGCAAAACCGACCCAGCGGTGGCGGGGGCGCAGCGTAGCGCCCTGCGCCTCCAGCCGCTTGAGCCAGGCGCGCAGCAAGGGAGAGGCTTTCATCACCTCAGGGAAAACCCGGCCGGACGAGCCGACGAAAGTCTCGGTTCCGAGCCCTGCTGCCCAATCTCTGATATCGCCAGGGGTAAAGGCATCGAGAGCGGGGCGCAGTCGGGCAGAGGCGGCGCCGAAGCGTGTGCCGAAACGGGCATAATCCTCGGAATGGGTGATGTTCAGCCCCGACTTGCCGGCCAGCAGAAACTTGCGGGCGAAGGTCGGCATGGCGTCGTAGACCGTTACCGCATGGCCGGAGAGCGAAAGCAGTTCGGCGGCTGCCAGGCCCGCCGGGCCACCGCCGATGATCGCAATTCGCTTCTGGTCCATGGATATCTTCGCCCGATTCTGTCTGCCCGCAGTTTTGGCGCGGGCATCGATTGCCCGCAAGGGCGGGATCAGTGATGCGAATGCGTGCACTGACCGTGATCGGCGAGAACCTCGATAACGCGGCATTGATCGACACGGCCGTGGCCGCAGCCTTCCACCATGATTTCGAGTTCGGCCTTCAGCGCCATCAGGCTGCGGATGCGCTGTTCGACCTCGACGAGGCGAGCCTTGGCGATGGCGTCGGCCGAGGCGCAGGATTGGTGCGGATCATCCTGCAGGGTGAGCAGCGTGCGGATCGCCTCGATCTCGAAGCCGAGTTCGCGGGCATGGCGGATGAAGGTGAGGCGGCTGATATCGGCGGGTTCGAAGGAGCGCTGGTTGCCTTCGCTGCGGCTCGGGGCCGCGAGCAGGCCGATGCTCTCGTAATAACGCACCGTCGGCACTTTGACTCCGCTCCGGCGAGCGGCTTCGCCGATCGTGATCTTTTTCATGATCTTCCTCTTGCACCTCTAGTCGCTAGAGGATGTAGGAGAGGTGCTTCTGTTTGACAAGGAAGCGGATCATGGCTGAGACGAGCGAGACACGATACCGGGTCGGCGGCATGGATTGCGCCGCCTGTGCGACGAAGATCGACACGGCGGTCAGGCGCGTGGCGGGTGTCGCCGATGTGTCCGTCTCGGTGGTGGCGGGCACGATGACCGTCCGGCATGACGGCAGCAGCGACCTCAGGGCGATCGAGAAGAGGGTGACGGGGCTCGGTTATTCGCTCTCTCCCTTTGCCGGAAGCTTCGCGCCGGCGCAAAACCACGGATCGCACGATCATCACGGCCATGATCACGCGGGGCACGACCATGGTGATCACGACCACGAAGGTCATGATCACGATCATGGCAATGCCGATAAGGCAATCAAGGGCCTGCACGGGCACGACCATGGGCCGATGGCCGGCCCATGGTGGCAGAGCCGGAAGGGCCGGCTGACGATCCTCTCGGGTGTGGCGCTCGTCGCGGCCTATGCCGTCGGTCATCTGGTGCCTGCGATTGCATCCTATGTCTTCATCATTGCCATGCTGGTCGGGCTGGTGCCGATCGCGCGGCGCGCCGTCATGGCGGCTATGGCCGGTACGCCGTTTTCGATCGAGATGCTGATGACGATCGCCGCTGTCGGCGCCGTCATTATCAATGCGGGAGAGGAAGCGGCGACGGTCGTGTTCCTGTTCCTCGTCGGCGAGCTGCTGGAGGGCGTGGCGGCGGGCAAGGCGCGCCAAAGCATCCAATCGCTGACGGCACTGGTGCCGAAGAATGCGCTGCTCGAAGAAAATGGTGCAACGCGGGAGGTGCCGGCGGAGAGCCTTGCCGTCGGTGCGATCATCATGGTGCGACCCGGCGACCGCATCTCGGCGGATGGCGTCATCGTATCGGGCGAGAGTGCGATCGATGAGGCGCCGGTGACGGGCGAGAGCACGCCGGTGCGCAAGGGTGTCGATGCCGCGGTTTTTGCCGGAACAGTGAATGGCGATGCAGTGCTCCGGGTTCGCGTCACCGCAGCCGCGGCCGACAACACCATCGCCCGCGTCGTCAAGCTGGTGGAGGAAGCGCAGGAATCGAAGGCGCCGACGGAACGCTTCATCGACCGGTTCTCTCGTTATTACACGCCCGGCGTGGTGGTGGTTGCAGCATTGGTCGCGGTGGTTCCGCCGAGCTTCCTTTCCGGCGCGTGGGGCGAATGGGTCTACAAGGGCCTTGCCATCCTGCTGATCGGCTGCCCCTGCGCACTCGTCATCTCGACGCCGGCGGCGATCGCCGCCTCGCTTTCCGCGGGCGCACGGCGCGGGCTGTTGATGAAGGGCGGCGCGATACTGGAGAGCCTCGGCCAGGTGACCATGGTCGCCTTCGACAAAACAGGCACGTTGACGGAAGGCAAGCCTCAGGTGACCGATATCGTTTCCTTCGGACTGAGCGAGGCGCAGGTCTTGTCGCGCGCGGCGGTGCTGGAACAGGGCTCCAGCCATCCCTTGGCGCTGGCGATCCTCAACCGTGCTCGGGCGGACGGCGTTCCCGTGCCGCCGGCCTTCGAGCTGGAAGCGCTGCCGGGCAAGGGCGTTAGTGGCAAGGTGGGCGGTGAGAGGCTCGATCTACTGTCTCCGTCCGCGGCCCGCGAGCGCGGGGCGCTCGATGGAGATCAGGATGCGCGTATCATCGCGTTGAACGACGAAGGCAAGAGCGTATCGGTGCTGCTCGTCAATGGCGTTGCGGTCGGCCTGATCGCCATGCGCGATGAGCCGCGCGAGGATGCCGAAGCCGGGCTTTCCGCGCTCAAATCGGCCGGTGTCAAGGCGATGATGCTGACGGGCGACAACAAGCGGACGGCGGCAGCCGTTGCCGGCATGCTCGGCATCGACTGGCGCGGCGAGATGATGCCTGAGGATAAGCAGCGGGTCGTCGGCGAATTGAAGCGTCAGGGCTTCATCGTCGCCAAGGTCGGCGACGGCATCAACGACGCTCCGGCGCTGGCCGCCGCCGATATCGGCATCGCCATGGGAGGCGGCACCGATGTGGCGCTGGAGACGGCCGATGCCGCCGTGCTTCACGGTCGCGTTGGCGACGTGGCGCGGATGATTAAACTGTCCAAACGAACCATGCGCAATATCTTAGAGAATATCACCATCGCGCTCGGGCTGAAGGCGGTGTTTCTGGTGACGACGATCATGGGGATCACCGGCCTCTGGCCGGCGATTCTCGCCGATACCGGCGCCACCGTGCTGGTGACGATCAATGCGCTCAGGCTGCTTCGGGTAAGGGGATAATGACGATTTGGGCCTGACCGGGAATCGCAAATCGCAGGGAGCGGCTACAGGCCGACTCTCAGGCCGCTGACAAAGGACGCACGAGCAGTAAAAGATTGTCGCCTTAAGAGATCGCCGCCCGCCCCTCATCCGGCTGCCGCCACCTTCTACCCGCAGGTGGGGCGAAGGGAGATAGTCGCGACCTCTCCGTCCCTCTCACGGCTCTCACAAGGCACGTCCCCTCTCCCCCGTTTACGGGGAGAGGGTTAGGGTGAGGGGCACACATCGATCCGAATCGGACAGCACAAGGCCGAGGATGACGCAGGGAAGAGGCTCCGGCAGCCTGTTTTCTTTAAGCCTTCGTTATCCATGTTCTTCACAGGAACGCAGTGATTTCAAACCTGCCGTAAGGCGATGTACAAACCATCCGTTGACGTTATTTTGGATTCGCGTACTATATCTAGTGTTCAGAGGTTCCTTCGATTCGTCAAGATCGCGGGCTAAGACGGGAATACGGTGCGTTTCGCCATGATGGTGCGACAAATCCGGAGCTGCCCCCGCAACTGTAAGCGGCGAGCAACTGTTCGATTTCAGGTCACTGAGGCATGATGCCTCGGGAAGGCTGGGCAGGATGCTTTGACCCGCAAGCCAGGAGACCTGCCTCGAACGAAACGTCCACCGGCGGGGTGTCCGGAAGGTCGCGTTGCATGACTGCGGATCTATCCGCATCGCGTTTCGCAGGCCGAACCTCCGCATCAGCCACTTCGGGGTGAAGTCATGTCAGTATCGCAGTTCAGGCCGCCACCCGCGCTACGCAGACGGCTGATCTCGCCCGGCGGCTGAGCAGGTTCATCGCTCAAACCATCCGAGAATGTTTCGACGGATATCGAAAGATTTCCGATCGATATCGCGCGTCTCGATCGCATCGTCACGAGGAACATCATGACCATTACCGTCTACAGCAAACCGGCCTGCGTCCAATGCACCGCCACCTACCGCGCCCTCGACCGTCTGGGTGTCGATTACGACATCGTCGATATCTCTGAGGATGCCGAAGCGCTCGATCGCGTCCGCAGCCTCGGCTACATGCAGGCGCCCGTCGTTATCGCCGGCGAGCGGCATTGGGCGGGCTTCCGCCCCGACATGATCAGCGCGCTCTCCTGATCGGGAAAAGCGATGGGACTGATCGTCTACTATTCCAGCCGATCCGAAAATACCCATCGCTTCGTCGCCAAGCTCGGACTGCGCGCGGCGCGCATTCCGGCAGGTGGCGTTCCATATCCGCGAACCCTTCGTGCTTGTTGTGCCGACCTATAGCGGCGACGGCGGCAAGGGGGCCGTTCCCAAGCAGGTGATCCGTTTTTTGAACGATGCGGAAAACCGAGGACATCTCCGCGGGGTGATTGCCGCGGGCAACAGCAATTTCGGCGAGACATACGGGCTCGCCGGCGACGTGATCTCGCAGAAATGCCGGGTGCCTTACCTCTACAGATTCGAGCTCTTGGGCACCGAAGACGACGTCGCCAACGTCAAACACGGGATGGAACGATTTTGGATACGGGAACAACTCTGACGCGGGATGCGGGCGCAAAGCCGCATCTTACTTTGAAGGCAGCAGAAGCGCTCGACTACCACGCGCTGAATGCGATGCTGAACCTCTATGATGACGAGGGGAAGATCCAGCTCGACAAGGACCGTTTGGCGGCCAAGCAGTATTTCCTGCAGCATGTGAACCAGAACACGGTGTTCTTTCACAATCTCAGGGAAAAGCTCGATTATCTCGTGACCGAGGGCTATTACGAGCAGGAGGTGCTCGACCAGTACTCCTTCAATTTCGTACGCGACCTGTTTGACCAGGCCTATGCCCGAAAATTCCGTTTCCCGACCTTCCTCGGCGCCTTCAAATATTACACCAGCTATACGCTGAAGACCTTCGACGGAAAGCGCTATCTCGAGCGCTACGAGGACCGCATCTGCATGGTGGCGCTGACGCTCGCGCGCGGCGACGAGGGGCTTGCCCGCGATATGGTCGACGAGATCATTTCCGGCCGTTTCCAACCGGCGACCCCGACCTTCCTCAATGCCGGCAAGAAGCAGCGCGGCGAACTAGTTTCCTGCTTCCTGCTGCGGGTCGAGGACAATATGGAATCGATCGGCCGGTCGATCAATTCGGCGCTGCAATTGTCGAAGCGCGGCGGCGGCGTGGCGCTGTCGCTGACGAACATCCGTGAGGCCGGCGCGCCGATCAAGCAGATCGAGAACCAATCCTCGGGCATCATTCCGGTGATGAAGCTGCTCGAAGACTCGTTCTCTTATGCCAACCAGCTCGGTGCCCGTCAGGGAGCCGGCGCCGTTTATCTCAACGCCCATCACCCCGACATTATGCGCTTCCTCGACACGAAGCGCGAAAATGCCGACGAGAAGATCCGCATCAAGACGCTGTCGCTCGGCGTCGTCGTGCCCGACATCACCTTCGAACTCGCGAAAAACAATGAGGACATGTACCTGTTCTCGCCTTACGACGTTGAGCGCGTCTATGGCGTGCCTTTCACCGAGATTTCGGTGACGGAAAAGTATCGGGAGATGGTGGCGGATGCGCGCATCTCGAAGAAGAAGATCAAGGCGCGCGAATTCTTCCAGGTGATCGCCGAGATCCAGTTCGAGAGCGGTTATCCCTACATCATGTTCGAGGACACGGTGAACCGGGCGAACCCGATCGCCGGGCGTATTTCGATGAGCAATCTCTGCTCGGAGATTCTGCAGGTCAGCGAAGCGAGCGAATACAACGACGACCTCTCCTACAAGCATCTCGGCAAGGATATTTCCTGCAATCTCGGCTCGCTGAACATTGCGGCGGCGATGGACTCCGCCGATTTCGGCAGGACGATCGAGACGTCCATCCGGGCGCTGACGGCCGTCTCCGACATGAGCCACATCGCCTCGGTCCCTTCGATCGAGAAGGGCAACGACGAGAGCCATGCGATCGGCCTCGGCCAGATGAACCTGCACGGTTATCTCGCTCGCGAACGCATCTTCTACGGCTCCGAGGAAGGCGTCGATTTCACCAATATCTATTTCTATACGGTGACCTACCACGCGATCCGCGCCTCGAACCTGCTGGCCGTCGAACGCGGCACAAGCTTCAAGGGCTTCGAAAATTCGAAATATGCCTCCGGCGATTATTTCGACAAATATACCGAGCAGGAATGGAAGCCGGCGACGGAGAAGGTGCAGACGCTGTTCGACAAATCAGGAATCCATATTCCGACACAGGACGATTGGGCGGCATTGAAGACGGCTGTCATGACGTCCGGCCTCTATAACCAGAACCTGCAGGCGGTGCCGCCGACCGGATCGATCTCCTATATCAATCATTCGACCTCCTCGATCCATCCGATCGTCTCGAAGATCGAAATCCGCAAGGAAGGCAAGATTGGCCGCGTCTATTATCCGGCGCCGTTCATGACCAACGACAATCTCGATTATTATCAGGACGCCTACGAGATCGGACCGGAGAAGATCATCGACACCTATGCGGCGGCGACCCAGCACGTCGATCAGGGCCTGTCGCTGACATTGTTCTTCCGCGACACGGCGACGACGCGCGACATCAACAAGGCGCAGATTTACGCCTGGAGGAAGGGCATCAAGACGATCTACTACATCCGCCTTCGCCAGATGGCGCTATCCGGCACCGAGGTGCAGGGCTGCGTGTCTTGTACGCTGTGAATTGATTTCGCTCCGGACCGGCAAGATGCCCCTCACCCTAACCCTCTCCCCGTAAAAACGGGGAGAGGGGACGTGCCCTGCGAGAGGTTTGTGGGGAATGGAGAGCTTGCGGCGTGCCTCCTTCGCCCCGCAAGCGGGGAGAAGGTGCCGGCAGGCGGATGAGGGGCAAACTCAGACAAATTCCTCAAGAGGGACCGCTCAATGAACATGCAACTCAAATCCGTTTCCCGCGTGCGCGCCATCAACTGGAACCGTATCGAGGACGATAAGGATCTCGAAGTCTGGAACCGGCTGACCGGCAATTTCTGGCTGCCGGAGAAGGTGCCGCTTTCGAACGACATCCCGTCCTGGGCGACGCTGACGCCGGCCGAGCCGCAGCTGACCATCCGCGTCTTCACCGGGCTGACGCTGCTCGACACGATCCAGCACGGCGTCGGCGCGATCAGGCTGATGGAAGATGCGATAACCCCGCATGAGGAGGCGGTGCTTTCCAATATCTCCTTCATGGAGGCGGTGCATGCGCGCTCCTATTCCTCGATCTTTTCGACGCTGTGCTCGACGCCCGATGTCGACGATGCCTATCGCTGGTCGGAGGAAAACGAGTTCCTGCAGCGGAAATCGGCGCTGATCATGGAGCAGTATGGTTCAGGCGATCCATTGAAGAAGAAGGTCGCCAGCGTCTTCCTCGAAAGCTTCCTGTTCTATTCCGGCTTCTACCTGCCGATGTACTGGTCGAGCCGCGCCAAGCTGACCAACACGGCCGACATGATCCGGCTGATCATCCGCGACGAGGCGGTGCACGGCTATTATATCGGCTACAAGTTCCAGCGCGGGTTGGAGCGGCTTTCCGAGGAGAGAAGGCAGGAGATCAAGGATTTCGCCTTCGACCTGCTGCTCGAGCTCTACGACAACGAGGCCCGATATACCGAGGCGCTCTATGACGGCGTCGGGCTGACCGAGGACGTCAAGAAATTCCTGCATTACAATGCCAACAAGGCGCTGATGAACCTCGGCTACGAGGCGCTGTTCCCGGCCGAGGCCTGCAAGGTCAATCCGGCGATCCTGTCGGCGCTTTCGCCGAATGCCGACGAGAACCACGACTTCTTCTCCGGCTCCGGGTCGTCCTATGTCATCGGCAAGGCTGTGGCGACCGAGGATGAGGACTGGGATTTCTGAGGTTTTATCGCCATTTGCCCTTATCATTTGCTTCCCTGTCGCCCACATTCAGCGGAAACTGAAATCGATCCTCGCCGATGACGCGATGTAGCGGAGTTTTTTGATGTCGTCTTTTCCAAACAAGGCCGGGATTGCCGTCGAAGCCAACGACGGCGTTTGGCCGATCCGCAGGAGACGCGTTCTCGACTGGCTGGTGAACGAGACGCGCGGCGAGCGCTTCATCGACAACATCCTGGTGGAGATGTGTGAGAAGCTGCTGGCGGCTGGGGTGCCGGTGGCGCGGGCGACGCTGCATTTCAGGGTGAACCACCCGCAATGGGTCGGTGCCCGCATTCTTTGGAAGGAGGGACTGGCGGAGGCGAAGATCGATACATTCGCCTATGGCGTCGAAAACACGCCGGAGTTCCTGACCAGTCCGGTCAACGCGATCCATCAGGGTGCGGAGGAGGTGCACAGGCAGCTGGAAGGCGCAGCCGACGGCGAGATGGATTCATTCTATCAGGACCTGCGCGACGACGGCTTGACCGAGTATATCGCCTGGCCGGTCGAGCACACCTTCGGCAAGCGGCATGTCGTGACATTTTCCACCAGCCGGCCGGGCGGCTTCGAGCGCGAACATGTCGATTTCCTGCGCGATCTCCTGCCAGCGCTAACGCTTGTCAGCGAAATCCGGCTGAAGAATATCATGGCGCGCACGCTGCTGCAGACCTATGTGGGACCGCATGCGAGCGAACATATCCTGTCGGGCGTCACGACGCGCGGCAGCGGCGCCACCGTCGGCGCGGCGATCATGATCTGCGACCTGCGCGACTTTACGGGGATCTCCGATCTCTGGCCGCGCGACGATGTCATCCATCTGCTCAACGATTATTTCGACGCCATGTCCGACCCGATCGAGCGCTATGGCGGCGAGATCCTGAAGTTCATGGGCGACGGATTGCTGGCGATCTTCCCGTTAGCCAAGGAAACGGCCTGCCATGATCTGCTGCAGGCGATCCGCGAGGGGCAGGCGTTGATGGCGCAACTGAACCAGCAGTATGCGGGCAACGGGCGTGAACCGCTGCGCTACGGGGTCGGCGTGCATGTCGGCGATGTCATGTACGGCAATATCGGCTCGCGCCGGCGGCTCGATTTCACCGTCATCGGCCCGGCGGTCAATGTCGCCTCGCGGCTGGAAAGCCTGACCAAGGAGGTCAAGCGTCCGGTGCTCCTGTCGCGGGCCTTCGTCGAAATGGCGGGCTGCGCGCAAGAGATGGACAGTCTCGGCACCTTCCCGCTGCGCGGGCTCGGCGAACCGGTCGATGTCTTCGCTTTTCCTGAGCGGTAGGCGCAGACAGGTTCAGACGCCGCGTTTGTTTCCCCACAGCAGCACGTGCAGCTGCGGCAGCACGCGCGGCGCAAACCATCGGTCGGCCGTCACCTTCTCGACGAGCCAGTGCATCCGATCCATCACGCCCTCGATATCGATACGCGCGTCGTCATCATTGGGTGGCGGCGGCGTGTGGTTTCCGGGCTGAAGGAACAAGGGAATATAGGGATAGCGCTCCCCCACCTGTCGCGCGAACGCGTAGTCGGCATCGTCGAAGACCACGATTTTCAATGCGATCTCCGGCCCGCCGGCGGTGAGCCGAAGGCAATTGTCGAGCTCGCCCCAATCAGTCGACATTCCGCTTGACGGCGGCTTGGGGCTCAAGACCAGGATATCGAGATCGCGAAACCAGTTCCGGGCCACACTTCCCTGCGTTTCCAGCGCGAAGCGGTATCCCTGGGAGTGGCCGAGCTCGATCAGCGGTCCCAAAGGCTGGATCGCCGGATTGCCGCCGGACAAAGAAACCGTCATCGGCCTGCCTCCGGAGAGCTTCGTGACCTCCTGCCAGATCGCCTCGGCCGACATGGGGCTCCATTGATCGCGGAAGGCGCTATCGACCGCGTGAAGGCTGTCGCACCACGAGCAGCGGTAGTCGCAGCCGCCCGTCCGGACGAACACCGTCGGCAGCCCGATCAAGGCGCCTTCGCCCTGGATGGTCGGGCCGAAGATCTCGCTGACGCGAATGGTCTCTCCGCTCATGGCCGGTACTCCGCCCAGGTCTTCGGCGTCTCGCTGACGCGAACGGACGATGTCTCTGGGAAACGCTGCTTGCACCAGTCGTAAAAGTGCTTTGCCAGGAATTCGGACGTGACTTTCGAATGACCGAAGACCTCGTTCAGGTGGCGATGATCGAGAGCATCGTCGATATAGCGCTTGAGCGGCGAGAGGTCGTGATAGTCGCGAACGAAGCCGTCGTCATTCAGGCTTTCGGCGGCGAGCTCGACGACGACGATATAGTTATGGCCGTGGAGCCTGGCGCATTGATGGTCGGCCGGCAGATGATCCAGCTGGTGCGAGGCGGAGAGGTGAAATTCCTTAGTGATGCGATACATCAACGCACCTCCGCGGCGGAATATTGCGACACCGCCGCTTTCCAGAAATCCCGGTCTTCATAGTCCGTCGGATCGGAAATGCCGGCAAGATGGAAAGCCTCGCGGCGTTCGACGCAGGTTCCGCAGCGCCCGCAATGGAGCCTGCCGCCTTTGTAGCAGGACCAGGTCTCGGCAAACGGCGTACCGTGTTTTGCGCCGTCGGCGACGATCGCCGCTTTGGGCACATCGACATACGGCGCCAGCAGTCTGACGCTGGCATAACCGTCCAGTGCTTCGTTCTGCATGCGCTGGAAGGCGTCGATGAAGCCCGGCCGGCAGTCCGGATAGATGAAGTGGTCGCCGCCATGCACGGCGACGGCGACGGCATCCGCCTTCTGCGCGGCCGCCAGGCCGAAGGCGATCGCCAGCATGATGGCATTGCGGTTCGGCACCACGGTGGCCTTCATGGTCTCCTCGGCATAGTGGCCGTCCGGGACCTCGACATTATCGGTCAGCGCCGATCCGCTGAGATGGCCGCCGATGGCGGCGATATCGATGATATGATGAGGAACTGAGAGACGCGCGGCACACCGGGCGGCGAAGTCAAGTTCCTTGCGGTGCCGCTGGCCGTAGTCGAAGGAGACGAGGCCGATAAGCTGTTGTTCCGCTGCTATCTTGTGGGCAAGCGAAACGGAGTCGAGTCCGCCAGAGCAGACGACGATAGTCTTCATATGTTGGATTCCCTTGTTTTGACCGGGTGGGCTGCGACCGGATTACGGCGTGCTTCTACGGCAAATCTCGCCTCAGGGAAATAGGCGGGTCCTAATGATCGGAAAATTGATCAGCGGCCGATCCTCGTGGATGGGGTTGGCGCGCAATCGATATACGTCGGCTGCGGATGAGATCGCACTCGCGGGCGACATGGAGACCGCGTCCGGATCTCAAAGGCGTATAGGTGGACTGGTGAATAGAAGGATTAATAAACTAATTAATTCAATAGGATAATAGAAAAGGCATATTTTTCTCGGGAGTCGAGAAAGGACTTGACGATCAGAGGCTTATCACGTTTTAAATTAGCAACCGTGCGGAGGAGCGCGGCCGAATGTTGACCGCCGCAAGGCGGAAAGCATCGGGCGGCAGGGAGGGCCCGCCGCCGATTTTCAATGGGAGGAATTTCATGCGCAAGTTTTTGAGCTCGGCGGCTGTTGCCGTCGTGATGATGGCTGGCCTCGGTGCGGCGCGGGCCGCCGACGTAAAAGAGGTGCAGATGCTGCACTGGTGGACATCTGGCGGCGAGGCGGCTGCCTTGAACGTCTTGAAGGAGGATCTGTCGAAGGAAGGTTTTGCCTGGAAGGACGTGCCGGTTGCCGGCGGCGGCGGTGATGCGGCGATGACGGCGCTGAAGGCGATGGTTGCGGCAGGCACCTATCCGACCGCCTCGCAGATGCTGGGTTACACCGTGCTCGATTATGCCGAGGCCGGCGTCATGGGCGATCTGACCGAGACGGCGAAGAAGGAAGGCTGGGACAAGTCGGTGCCGGCGGCCCTGCAGAAGTTCTCCGTCTATGACGGCAAATGGGTGGCAGCCCCTGTTAACGTCCACTCGGTCAACTGGCTGTGGATCAACAAGGCGGTGATGGACAAGATCGGCGGCACGGAGCCGAAGACCTTCGACGACCTGATCGCGCTGCTCGACAAGGCGAAGGCTGCGGGTGTGATCCCCTTGGCGCTCGGCGGCCAGAACTGGCAGGAGGCGACGATGTTCGATTCCATCGTGCTGTCGACCGGCGGCCCGGAATTCTACAAGAAGGCGATGAACGACCTCGACGAGGAATCGCTGAAGTCGGAGACGATGAAGAAGTCCTTCGACAACCTGGCGAAGATCGTCAAATATGTCGATCCGAACTTCTCCGGCCGTGACTGGAATCTCGCGACCGCCATGGTCATCAAGGGTGATGCGCTGGTGCAGGTGATGGGCGACTGGGCCAAGGGCGAATTCGTCGCCGCCAAGAAGACGCCGGACACCGACTTCCTCTGCTACCGCTTCCCCGGCACCGACGGCAGCGTCATCTACAACTCCGACATGTTCGGCATGTTCAACGTCCCGGACGACCGCAAGGCGGCGCAGGTGGCGCTGGCGACGGCAACGCTGTCGAAGAGCTTCCAGTCGGCCTTCAACGTCGTCAAGGGTTCGGTGCCGGCTCGCACAGACGTTCCCGACACCGACTTCGACGCCTGCGGCAAGAAGGGCATCGCCGATCTGAAGGCGGCCAATGAGGGCGGCACGCTGTTCGGTTCGCTGGCCCAGGGTTATGGCGCGCCGCCGGCGATCGCCAATGCCTATAAGGACGTCGTCTCGAAGTTCGTCCACGGCCAGATCAAGAGCTCCGACGAAGCCGTCACCCAGCTCGTCCAGGCGATCGACGACGCCCGCTGAGATCAGTCGATGAACAAGGCTTCCCCGTCTCTTGGGCCGGGGAAGCGTCAGGCTCCGCGACGATCATTGCCGAGCCGATCCTGCAGGAAGGGAGATGATATCCATGAGCACAGTTGCGACCACCGATCCGGTTCTGACCCCCGGGCAGACGACGCCGATCTCGCTCAGAGGCCGGCTGCAGGATGCGCTGCCGAAGATCGTGCTGGCGCCGAGCTTCGTCATCACCCTGGTCTTCGTCTACGGCTTCATCGTCTGGACGGCCTATCTCTCCTTCACCAATTCCAAGACCTTCCCGTCTTATGCGCTGACGGGACCGCGCGCCTATCAACGGCTGTGGCGCTGGACCTTCGAGAGCGATCCGCCATCCTCCTGGTACACCTCGATCACCAACATGGCGATCTTCGGCTTTCTCTATGTCGGCATCTGCCTGGCACTCGGCCTGCTGCTCGCCATCCTGCTCGACCAGAAGATCCGCGGCGAGGGGCTGCTGAGACCAATCTTCCTCTATCCGATGGCGCTGTCCTTCATCGTCACAGGGGTGGCCTGGAAATGGTTCCTCGATCCCGGCCTCGGGCTGGAGCAGACGCTGCATCACTTCGGCTGGACGAGCTTCCACTTCGACTGGATCAAGAACAAGGACTTCGTCATCTACACCGTCGTCATCGCCGGCGTCTGGCAGGCCTCGGGCTTCGTCATGGCGATGTTTTTGGCCGGGCTTCGCGGCATCGACGGCGAGATCATGAAGGCGGCTGAGATCGACGGCGCCTCGCCCTTCCAGCTTTACCGCCGCATCGTCATCCCGCTGCTGCGGCCGATCTTCCTCTCCGCCTTCATCGTGCTCGCCCATATGGCGATCAAGTCCTACGACCTGGTGGTGGCGCTGACCTCGGGAGGGCCGGGCGGCTCGGCCTGGCTGCCGTCCAACTTCATGTATGAATATACCTTCAAGCGCAACGAGATGGCCGTCGGCTCGGCCAGCGCCATCATCATGCTGATGACGATCTCGGCGATCATCGTGCCCTATCTCTATTCCGAACTGAAGGAGAAGGCGCGATGAGCAGCGTCACCTCTCCCATCGCCACCCCGACCGCAACGCTCTCGCAGCGCAGCGACAACAGCGACCAGAGCAGCAACACCCGCTGGATCGGCCGCCTGGTCATCTACGGCCTGCTGCTGATCTTCGCCATCCTCTATCTGATGCCGCTCTTCGTCATGCTGGTGACCTCGTTCAAGACGATGGAGGAGATCCAGGGCGGCAACATGCTGGCGCTGCCGCAATCGCCGACCTTCGATCCCTGGATCAAGGCCTGGGGCGAGACCTGCGTCGGGCTGACCTGCGCCGGCATCAAGGGCTACTTCTGGAACTCGATCAAGATGGTCGTACCGGCGGTGGCGATCTCCACCATCATGGGGGCGCTCAACGGCTATATCCTGACCAAATGGCGTTTCCCCGGCCATATGCTGGTGTTCGGGTTGATGCTGTTTGCCTGCTTCATCCCGTTCCAGTCGGTGCTGTTGCCGATGGCGACCATCCTCGGCTCGCTCGGCCGCTTCGGCGTCACCCTGCAGAACGCCACCGGCTGGAACTTCGGCTTCGGCAATCCGACCGTCAACCTGGTCTTCGTCCATGTCGTCTACGGATTGGGCTTCACCACGCTGTTCTTCCGCAACTTCTACGAAGCCTTTCCGACCGAGCTGGTCAGAGCCGCCCAGGTCGACGGCGCCAGCTTCTTCCAGATCTTCCGCCGCATCATGCTGCCGAACTCGCTGCCGATCATCGTCGTCACCGTCATCTACCAGTTCACCAATATCTGGAACGACTTCCTGTTTGCCTCGGCTTACGCCGGCACCGGTGACTCCATGCCGATGATGGTGGCGCTCAACAATGTCGTCAACACCTCGACCGGGGTGGTCGAATACAATGTCAACATGGCGGCGGCGATGATCGCCGCCGTTCCGACGCTCATCGTCTACATCCTCGCCGGCCGCTACTTCGTGCGCGGTCTGATGGCGGGCGCAGTCAAAGGGTAAGTCATGGCCTTCCTGGAAATCTCCGGTCTCAGAAAGCGCTTCGGCGCCGTCGACATCCTCAAGGGCATCGACCTCGAACTCGAAAAGGGCGGCTTCCTGGTGCTGGTCGGCCCGTCCGGCTGCGGCAAGTCGACCCTGCTCAACACCATTGCGGGGCTGGAGACGATCACCGCGGGCGATATCCGGATCGACGGGCGCGCCATCAACGGTCTGCATCCGTCCAAGCGCGACATCGCCATGGTGTTCCAGTCCTATGCGCTCTATCCGAATATGACGGTGGCGGGCAATATCGCCTTCGGCATGGAGATCCGCGGCGTGCCGAAGGAGGAGCGGGCCAAGGCGATCAAACAGGTCTCCGACATGCTGCAGATCGGCCATCTGCTCGATCGCAAGCCGAGCCAGCTGTCCGGCGGCCAGCGCCAGCGCGTCGCCATGGGCCGGGCTTTGGTGCGCAATCCGCAGGTCTTCCTGTTCGACGAGCCCTTGTCCAATCTCGACGCCAAGCTGCGCGTCGACATGCGCACCGAGATCAAGCGGCTGCACCAGCGCATGGGCACGACCTTCGTCTATGTCACCCACGACCAGATCGAGGCGATGACGCTGGCGACCAAGATCGCCGTGCTCAAGGACGGGGTGCTGCAGCAGTTCGGCACGCCGGCCGAGATCTATAACAGCCCGGCCAATCTCTTCGTCGCCGACTTCATGGGATCGCCGGCGATGAACCTGCTCAACGCCACCGTCGAGGCCAGTGCGTCCGGGATCGCCGTCGCACTCGAACGGCCGAATGGCGCGCCGCTGAGATTGCCGGTGGTCTCCGGCAATCACGGCCTGTCGGCCTATGCCGGCAAGCAGGTGATCTTCGGCATCCGCCCGGAAGCCTTGACCGATCCTGACGGCGCCGACCGCAAGGCGCGCTCGCTGACCGAGGACGATTGCCTGATCGAAGTGGTCGAACCGGCCGGCTCCGACACCTTCGCCGTCACCAAGCTCGGCGGCAAATCCGTCGTCGCCCGCCTGCGCGCCGATGCCGGCATCGCGCCGGGCCAGAACACCCGGCTTGCCTTCAATCTCGACAAGGCCGTGTTCTTCGATCCAGACAGCCAAGTGCGGATCGCGTGATGGCCGTCAGGCGGCGGCCGTCACAGTGAGGGTCACCGGCGCGAAACGCGAGGAGATCGCTTCGACGGTGATCTCGCCGACCAGACCCGTCGCCTCCAGCCAGAAGCCGGCGGTGCCGCCCTGCAGCGGCACATTGGCCGGGCCGACGATTTTTCCGGGTCCATGCACTTTCAGCGCAATGCTGTCGTTCATGAAGGGCAGGCGCTGGCCGCATTGGTCGAGGGCGCGAATGATGACGCGGGTGCTGTCGCGTTCGCGGGCCTTCAGCGTGTGGCTGTCGGCGACGATTTCCAGCGTCGTCGGCAGCGGATCGGCGGCAAACGTCAGGCTCGCCACCGGCTCGCCGCCGATATAACCGGTCAAGGTGCCGTCGATCCATTCCAGACCCCAGGTGCCGAGCTCGTCGGCGGTGAAGTGGCGATGATCGAGCACGACGGGCGGATGCGGCAGATGCGGATAATTCTCGCGGTCCGGGCCGATGCGCTTGCTGAGCCCGCCATATTGCAGTTCCACCTCGTCGCAATTGGTGAGGATGATCAGCGGCAGCACGCCGCCGATATTGCGCTCGCCGCGCGCCCAGAAGGTCACCGGCTTCATGACGATCTCATCGGACGGGTCGCACTGACTGATATAGGCATAGGCGGCGAATTTCGGCTCGCGGAACATGTCCATGACGCCGTGATAGCAGATGCGGTCGCCCGAGCCGAAATCCTTGTGGGTGTTGTAATCGAACATGCACCAGCCGATCGCGCCCGAGATATCGGGGTCGCCATAGGCGGCATTCAGCACCTCTAGGTGACGGCGCACATGCTCGGCCTGGCGCTGCTCCTGGTCATAGATCTTCGTCGGGTGCATGTGGCCGTTGAACTCGGTGATGAGATACGGCACTTTTTTCGACAGCCCGGTATTTTCCTCTTGGCCGCGCAATGCGGTGCGCGGGCGGTTGGCGCCCGGCAGTTCCTCGTTGCCGAGGATGAAGTCGTTCATCGTATAGACGTCCTCGAGCAGCTCGCTCTCGGTGATATAACGCACGCCGCCGGTCTGGCGAGTGCTGTCGAGTTCGCGGGCGAGGCGATTGGTCTCGGCGTAGAAGTCGTGATTATCCTGCGATTCGTTGATGCGCACGCCCCAGATGATGATCGAGGGATGGTTCCAGTCGCGCTCGATCATACGGCGGACGTTCTCGATCGATTCCTTCTGCCAGTCGGCGTCGCCAATATGCTGCCAGCCCGGGATCTCTTCGAAGACCAGCAGGCCGATCGCATCGCAGCGGTCGAGGAACCATTTCGACTGCGGATAATGCGAGGTGCGGACGATATTGCACTTCAGCACGCTCTTCATGATGTCGGCGTCGCGCTCCTGGGCGGACCGGCCGGCAGCATAACCGATATAGGGGAAGGACTGGTGACGGTTGAGGCCGCGCAGCTTCAGCGGCTTGCCGTTCAAGAGGAAACCTTCCGGCGTGAACTCGGCGGTGCGGAAGCCGAAGCGGGAGGAGACGCGGTCGGAGCCGTGCTCTGTCCGGAGTTCGACGGTGACCTCGTAGAGCGTGGGATCGGTAATGTCCCAGAGCGCGATGCCGGTAAGGCCGCCAAAGGAAAGCCTGGTGCGGTCGCCGATCGTCTCGGTCGCTGCGGTGGCGATCACCGCGCCGTCCGACTGCTTCAGCGTGGCGGTGACGGTCGCCGAGAAGCTGCGGCCCTCGGGATTGGCGATATCGACGCGGATGGTTGCCGATTTCTCTGGAGCGAGGACGTCGGTGGTTTCGATCTTGAGATTGCGGATCGACACCGGATCGGTGACCTTCAGCCAAACGTCGCGGTAGATGCCGGCATATGTGAGATAATCGATGCGGCCGCCGAAGGGCGGAATGGCGGGGTTTTCGCTACCGTCGATCTTGACGGTAATGAGGTTCTCGCCCTTCAGGAGCTTGCCAGTGAGGCGGGCCTCGAAGGGGGTGTAGCCGTCCTTGTGGGCGATGATTTCTTCGCCGTTCAGATAGACGACGCTGTCGGCCATGGCGGCGTCGAAGACGAGCGAGACCTCGCGGCCCTCGAATTCCGGCAGCCAGCGCAGTACCTTCTGATAGGTGAAGGCGCGCTGGTAGCTGGTCTCGTCGAAATAGTTGAACGGCAGTTCGATGGCGGTATGGGGGAGGCTGACCGACTTGGCGGCGTCGAAGCTTTCGAGCAGACGCTGTCCGAAGCCCTCATGGAAACTCCAGCCTTCGTTGAAGGAAACGACGGAACGCATCTCAGGCTCTCCCGGTCATGGCATCAGAAGTGGTGCGGCGCCCTTCGGCGCGTGAAAATCGGGTCATCGGGACATCCCTTCTTGATGCAATGGATGCGCGGGCTGCCAGAACAGGATGTTGTCCGAAACCGCTCACAGGTTTCGGCCACATGCTCTAAAGCACGCACATCGAATCTCATTCGTGTGACGCGCTTTAGCTTTTTTTATGCACGTCGTCATCCCGGAACGGCGATCTTCAAGCCGGTGCCTGATCCTCACGGATATTGTGCGCCGTTCGTCTTCGTATAGATCGAATAGACCGAGCGCGTCGCGGTTATGAACAGCCGGTTTTTCTTGGGGCCGCCGAAGGTGAGGTTGGAGACCGTCTGCGGCACCCTGATCTTGCCGAGCAGCGTGCCGTCGGATGAGAAGCAATGTACGCCGTCACCAGCGCTCGTCCAGAGATTGCCGCTGACATCGAAACGGAAACCATCAGGATTGCCGACATCGAGGCTACAGAAATAGCGGCTGTTGGTAAGCCTTGTGCCGTCGACGACGTCGAAAACTCTTATATGGCGCGGCACTTCATGTTTTGCCGAGCCGGAATCGGCGATGTAGAGCTGCGTCTCGTCGGGCGAGAAGGCAAGCCCGTTCGGCTGAATGAAATCCTCGATGACGGCCTCGATCGCGCCGCTTGAAGGATCGATCCGATAGACATTGCGGGTCGGCTGTTCGGGCTCGGCCTTATGGCCCTCGTAGTCCGACAGGATGCCGTAGGTCGGATCGGTGAACCAGATCGAACCGTCGGAACTAACGACGACATCGTTCGGTGAGTTCAGCCGTTTGCCCTTATAGCTGTCGGCGAGAACGGTGATGCTGCCGTCCGGCTCGGTGCGGGTGACGCGGCGGCCGCCATGCTCGCAGGAGATGAGCCGGCCCTGCCGGTCGCGAGTGTTGCCGTTGACGTAGTTGGACGGCGAGCGAAAGACGGAGACCGTACCGTCGGGCGTCCAGCGCATCATGCGTTCGTTCGGGATATCGCTCCAGAGAAGGCAGTTCAGATCGGAAAACCAGACCGGGCCCTCCGTCCAGCGGCAGCCGGAATAGAGCTCCTCAAGGGCTGCGCTGCCGATAACCAGAGCGCCGAAACGTTCATCGCGGATGTCATAAAGCGGATTGTCGGCCACGCCAGTTCCTCCCAGAATATGCCGTCACTTTCCTAGCGACAAACGGAGGGAGGTGCCAGAGCCCGACGATCGGAAATGCCGGGCTCCAGTTTTTTCAGAGGGCGGCGACCGGATGCGGCGAGCCGTCGTAAGCACCCCAGATCGACTGGTCGAAGCAGATGACCGAGCCGGTCATCAGCCCCGATTCGGCCGACGACAGATAAGCGCAGGCCCGCGCCACCTCATGCGGATCGACGAGGCGGCCGAAGGGCTGGTTCGCTGCCGCCTTCTCCAGCCAGTCGGCCGGTGCATTGTGATATTCGCGCTGGATGCGGTCCTCGCCTTCCGACGCCATCCAGCCGATATTGAGGCCGTTGACGCGGATTCGGTTGCGCAGGAGCGCATAGGCGGTGTTCTTCGTTAGCGTTTCCAACGCGCCCTTGGAGGCGCAATAGGCGGCGATGAAGGGCTGGCCGGCTTTGGCCGACATCGAGCCGATGTTGACGATCGTGCCTTCGATCTTTTCGCGGCGCATGACCTTCACCGTCTCCTGCATCAGGAAGAACGGCGCCCGCACGTTGACGGCGAACATGGCGTCGAAGAGTTCCGGGCTCGTATCGAGGATTGTGCCGCGATCGGTGATGGCGGCGGCATTGACCAGCGCGTCGACCCGGCCGAAGGCGTCGTCGCAGGCGTGCACGACATTCCGCGCGTCTTCGACCTTTCCGAGATCGGCCTTGACATAGACGACCCGCGCTCCGGTGGCGGCGGAAATCTCGGCAGCCTTCGCCTTGCCTTTGGCTTCGTTGCGCCCGCAGATGACGATGCCTGCCGCGCCGCGTTCGGCAAAGAGCCGGGCAATGGTAGCGCCCAAGCCTTGCGTGCCGCCGGTGACGATGGCGATCTTGCCATCGAGGCGGCCGTGGTCTGTGCTCATGGGGTTCCTCCTTGTGATGATATGCGGCGGCCTCCCCGCGGGTGGGGGGGCGGTTATGTTACTGCGTGAGGCCCCCTCATCCGCCTGCCGGCAGGCGGATGAGGGGGCTCCAGTCTACAAGTTCAGCTCAGCTTCTTCCGCGCCTGCTCTGCAAGCGCTGCCGCAAAGGCTTCGTCGCTCCAGCCCTCCCTTAGCGCCTCGTGCATCAGCTGTGCCTGCGTCTTCGGCGCCAGGCCGCCGAGCGGCGGGTCGCGATCGAGATTGGTGGGGAAGGAATAGCCTTCGGCGCAGGCGGCGACGGCGTTGGCGATTTCATCGGGGGAGAACCTGCCCTGCAAGGTCTTCAGAGCGGGAAAGAGCCTGGCGCTCATTCTTTCGCGGTTGACGGTTTCCATGGCCCGGCCGAAGGCCGAGGAAACCTGCAGCAGGTTGGCGACGCGCTTGATATCGGCCGAGCGATTGGTGCCGGCAGCGTGAAAGAGTGCGGGGTTGAAGAAGACAACGTCGCCTTTTTCGAGCGGCAGCTGCACATGGTTGGCGTCGAAATAATCCCGGAACTCCTGCCGTTTGAGCGCAAGATAACCTGGCACATAGGTCTGGCTATGCGGCAGGAAGAGCGTCGGGCCGCTTTCGAGCGGCATGTCGCAATGGGCGACCGCACCCTGCAGCGTCAATACCGGCGAGAGTCGGTGCACATGCGCCGGAAACTGCTCGATCACCTGAGACGACTGGAAGCCGAGATGGTAGTCGCGATGCGCCGACTGTGCCGCGCCGCCCGGATTGACGCGGTTGACCTGCGCCGTCATCTGGTAGCTTGGGCCCAGCCAGGCTTCGCTTGCCAGAGCAATGATGGCATTGCCGTAATATTTGGCAAAATTCATTGGGTCGGCGAGGCAATGTTTCTCCAGCGAATTCCAGATGCGGTCGTTGGCGCCCGGCTTGGCGAAGTGATCGCCGCCGCCGGTCGAGGTGCGATGCTGCTCCTCAATGATGGCGTCGAAGATCGCGCTGGCGCGGTCGATGACGCCGGTATCCTCGTAAGCATGTTTGAATACGATGACGCCGGGGCCTTCGCCCAAGGCTTCGCAGATTTCAGCCCGCACGGCGCGTTTGTCTTCTACCGTTGCGACCGCCGTCACCTTGCGGCTGTCATAGATCAGGATGTTCTTCTCGACCGCGGACGCGGTGGGATAGTCGGCAAGCGCGGTCGTCTTTTCCGCCAGGTGGCGAAAATCGGCAAGATCGCAGGCGTCTTCGGAAAGCCAAACACGGTCGGCGCGCATTTTCCTGAGGTTGTCGGTTTTCATCATGGGCTCCTCCCTCTTCCGATGGAGGCACTATACGCCGCGATGCGCGGTGATATAGATCAGCAATCCATCAAAAAACCATCAGAAGGATTCCTATGGCGCATGTCTTTCTCGTCAAGGAGATCGCCGTCGCTGGAAGTCATTACGCCCTACACTATGCCGGTGGCGGTTGAGCCAATTGGCTTTCCCTCGAAGCCGAATTTGGGCTACAGCTTAGGCAGCAGCGAAGGTGAGCGCCATGGATTACAGCGACGTCAGCACGATTGCGGCCTGGGTTACGGAACAGGGGCTGAAGGGCGTTTCTGAAGCAGAGCTGATGACCGGTTTTTGCGCGGCCTGCCGCAAGGCCGGCCTGCCGCTCGACCGCGGCCTGGCGCTGATGGATACGCTGCACCCCGTGCATGAAGGCCGTGCCTTCCGCTGGGACAGCGTGGAGGAGATCGAAGTCGAATTCGAGTATGGTCCGACGATCTCGGGCGAAGCGGCGGCGAATTGGCAGCGCTCGGCCTTCTATCATCTTTGGTCGGGTAACGAGCGGGAGGTGCGCCGACGCCTGGGCTTTGGCGATCCGATCGATTTCGCCATGCTCGACAAGATTGCGGAAGCCGGCCACACGGATTTCGTGGCGATGATGCATCGTTTCAGCGAAGCCGGCACGATCGGCGAAATGGATTGCTTTTTCTCGCATTTCGCAACCAAACACCCGCAAGGTTTTTCCGATCATGATCTTGCCATCCTGCGCAAGCTGGTGCCGGTTCTCGGATTGGCGATCAAATGCATTGCGCTTGGACGCATCGCGCGCACCATCGCGGAAGTCTATCTCGGCGAGGACGCGGCGCGCCAGGTGATGGAGGGCAAGATCAGCCGCGGCAAATCGGAGCGGATTTCGGCCGCCCTCTGGTTTTCCGATCTCCTGAACTACACCAAGATCTCCGACCGTGTGCCGCCGGAGGAAATCATCCCGCTGCTCAACGATTACAGTGAGGTGGCGATCTCGGCGATCCATGAGGCCGGCGGCAATGTCCTGAAGCTGATCGGCGACGGGGTGCTCGCCATTTTCAAGGGCGAGGTGCCGGCCGAGACCTGCCGGGCGGCGCTCAGCGCCGAATCGCTGCTGCGGGAGAAGCTCGTTACGCTGAATGCCGCGCGCGCGGCCGACGGCAGGCCGACGACGGACGTCTATATTGGCCTGCATATCGGCGATGTCTTCTATGGCAATATCGGCAGCCAGGACCGGCTGGACTTCACCGTCATCGGCCCGGCCGTCAACGAAGTCAGCCGGATTGCCTCGATGTGCCGTTCGGTCGATCTCAACCTGTTGATCTCCTCCGATTTCGCAGCGGCGATACCGGAGGAACAGCGCGCCGCGCTTGCGTGCGTCGGGCGCTATGCGCTTCGTGGGGTGCAGCGCGCCCAGGAACTTTACACACTGGACAGCGCACGGCTGAGAGACTGACCGTCTGACGTCGCGAGGTGCTATCGCAGCAGGCCTTGGCCGCCATCGATCCAGATGGGGGTGCCGGTGATGTGCCGGGCGCGCTCGGAGGCGAGGAAGAGGATGGTTTCGGCGACATCCTCGCTCTTGCCCGCCTTGCCGCCGGCGATCGGAATATCGCCTTCCGGCCAGATGACCGGGACCTCGGTTTCTTCACGACCACGACTGGCGGTATTGGCGTTGATATTGGTTTCGATCTCGCCGGGGCAGACGGCATTGACGCGGATGCCGTGTCGCCCGAGCTCCAGAGCGAGCTGCTGGACCATGGCCACCTGGCCGGCCTTGGTGGCGGTGTAGGCGGTGGCGCCCGGGGTGGTAAAGGTGCGGGTGCCGTTGATCGAGGAGACGACGATAATCGAACCGCCGCGATGCTTCAAAAGCGGAACCGTCAGATGCAGGGTCAGATAGGTGCCCCGCAGATTGACGGCGATCGTCTTGTCCCACTCGTCCGGCTTCAGATCGTCGATTGGAGCCCAGACACCGTTGATCCCGGCATTGGCGACGACGATGTCCAGGCCATCGAAGGTATCAGTGAGTTTCTGCACCGCGGCTCGCATTTGAGCCTCGTCGCTGGTATCGGCCGTCAGCGCGATCGCCTCTCCGCCGGCCGACTTGATCTCGGCGCAGGTCTTTTCGACTTCGTCTGCCGTCCGGCTCAAAGCCGCTACCCTTGCTCCCTCGGCAGCGAGCTTCAACGCGGCTGCCTTGCCGATGCCGGAACCGGCGCCGGTTACCAACGCGATCTTTCCCTTCAGCTCCATGGACGCTCTCCTTGACGTTCTGCCGTATGCCAATGTCCGGCGCGGCAGTTGGTTCCGGATGAGAGTTTGTCGCGCTTATCTGAGAAGCGTCTGCTTGAAGGCCCATTTCTCCGGTCCATGGACGGCGGCAAAGAGCAGGCCGGCGAGGAAGGTGAAGTGATCGACGAAGAAGCCGAACTCGGCCTGGTTCTGCTGCCAATGGGATGGCCCGTGGAAGGCGAATGCGAGAAAAATCACGTAGATGCCTGCGAGCAGGCTGGCCTCGCGGAAGAATGCGCCCGATATGAAGGCGAGGGCCAGCGCGATCTCGAAGAAGGCTGCGATCCAGGTCAGGAAGGTCGGCATCGGGAAACCGGCAGCGGCGATATAGCCGGAAGTCGCGCCGATATCGGCGAATTTGAAGCCGGCGGCCATGAAGAAGATAAAACTGAAGATGATGCGGGCGGCGAATATTGCGATTGCTCTGGCCATGAAAACCTCCTCTTGGGCTTCCACTATGACGGATGAGCGGCCTGATCTCCGACACGGCGAATAAAAAAGGGCCGCTCGCGCGACCCTTTCCCTTTTACCATTCGGCAAAGCTGCCGTCGGCGTGGCGCCAGACCGGGTTGCGCCAGCGGTGGCCCTCTTTGGCGCGTTCCATGACATAGGCTTCGTCCACTTCGATGCCGAGGCCCGGCCCTTGCGGGATCGAGACGAAACCATCCGCATAGTGGAACACCTCCTTGTTGGAGATGTAGTCGAGGATGTCGTTGCCGGTATTGTAATGGATGCCGAGGCTCTGCTCCTGGATGAAGGCGTTGTAGCTGACGGCGTCGACCTGCAGGCAGGCGGCAAGCGCGATCGGGCCGAGCGGGCAATGCGGCGCCAGCGCCACGTCATAGGCTTCAGCCATGGCTGCGATCTTGCGGCATTCGGTGATGCCGCCGGCATGCGAAAGATCCGGCTGAATGATGTCGACGTAACCGTCGGAAAGCACCTGCTTGAAGTCCCAGCGGGAATAAAGCCGTTCGCCGAGCGCAATCGGTGTCGAGGTGTGGTTGACGATATCGCGCAGCGCTTCCTTGTTTTCGGAGAGCACCGGCTCTTCGATGAACATCAGCTTGTAAGGTTCGAGCTCCTTGGCGAGAACCTTGGCCATCGGCTTGTGGACGCGGCCGTGGAAATCGACGCCGATGCCGATATGCGGGCCGATCGCCTCGCGGATGGCGGCGATCGTCTCGACCGCCTTCTCCACCTTCTCATTGGTGTCGACGATCTGCATCTCCTCGCAGCCGTTGAGCTTGATCGCCTTGAAGCCGCGGGCGACCACCTCCCTGGCATTGTTGGCGACATCGGCGGGACGGTCGCCGCCGATCCAGGAGTAGACCTTGATGCGGTCGCGCAGCTGGCCGCCGAGCAGCGAATGGATCGGCTGTCCAAGGGCCTTGCCTTTGATATCCCAGAGCGCCTGATCGATGCCGGAGATCGCGCTCATATGGGCGGCACCGCCGCGATAGAAGCCGCCGCGATACATCACCGTCCAGTGGTCCTCGATCAGGAAGGGATTCTTGCCGATCAGGTAGTCTTCGAGTTCGTGGACGGCGGCCTCGACGGTCAGCGCGCGGCCTTCGACAACCGGCTCACCCCAGCCGACGATACCTTCGTCGGTCTCGACCTTCAGAAACAGCCAGCGCGGCGGAACAATATAGGTAGTGAGTTTGGTGATCTTCATCGCGGTTCTTCAGCTTTTCCTGTAGTTGAGATCGGCGGCATTTCCGCAGAGGTGGGTGGGATCGATTACTTCGTTCTGCCGATCACCTTCTCGGCGGCGGCAAGGTCGCGTACCGCAAGATCGAGCATGCGGTTGGCGCATTCGCGGGCGCCGGTCTTGTCCCGCATGCGCAAAGCCTCGACCAGCTGGCCGTGAACGAGTACCGCATCCTCCCGGTTTTCGACGGCGATGTTGGAGGCATGCAATGCATATTTCAGCGCCGCATGGATGGCGCTCGACAGGCGGCGGAAGACCTGGTTGTGGCTGGCGGTGAGCAGCACGGTGTGAAACATCACATCGGCGTCGGTGAAGCTTTCCGGTTCGCCGGCGCTGTCGCGCATCTGCCGCCAGGCCTTGTCGAGATCGGCGATCTCCTGGGCGCTGGCGCGTTCGGCGGCATATTCGGCGGCTGCCGGCTCTATGGTGCGCCGGGCTTCGAGAATGCAGCCCAACAGGTCGAAGTCCTTGATGTAAGGCCCCATCCAGTCGAGCACCTCGGCGTCCAGGATATTCCACTCGTCCCTGTCGCAAACGGTCGTTCCGACCCGCGGCTTGCCGCGAACGAGCCCCTTGGACTCCAGCACTTTCAATGATTCGCGAATGACGGTGCGGCTGACGCCGTAGAGTTCGCAGAGATCATTCTCACGGGGCAGCGGTGAGCCCGAGGGATAGCGATCCGCACAGATATCCTGAGCGATCGCCGCCGTAACGTTACGGCGTACGCGCGGCCGGCGTTCGCTGCTTCTGGAGGTTTCCGCTCGGCTTTGTCCCTCAGATTCCAACTTCACCTCTCCGCAACTCTCTTCCGCGAAAGAAACCGAACCTCATTATCCGAATTCGATCGGCTTTACGACGGGCCCTCCCGACTCTCGCTGTTATCCTATTTATTCCAATCATCATACATTGGCAATTGACTGGTATGATGATTTAACATAATTCATTGGGCACTGCCGGGGAGGCAGTTGCTCGATTTCAGAGTTTAGGGAGAGAGACATGCGCTTGTTCAAAGCAGCCATCGTGGCTGGCGCTTTCGCCGTTTTGGCGGCCGGCTCGGCATTTTCCGCGGACGTGAAGATTGGCTTCATCGTCAAGCAGCCCGAGGAGCCGTGGTTCCAGGACGAGTGGAAATTCGCCGACCAGGCAGCAAAGGAAAAAGGCTTCACCGTCGTCAAGATCGGCGCTGAAGACGGCGAGAAGGTTCAGTCGGCGATCGACAATCTCGGCGCCCAGGGCGCGCAGGGCTTCATCATCTGCACGCCCGACGTCAAGCTCGGCCCGGGCATCGTCGCCAAGGCGGAAGCCAACCAATTGAAGCTGATGACGGTCGACGACCGCCTGGTCAGCGCCGACGGCAAGCCGTTGGAAGAGGTTCCGCATATGGGCATCTCGGCCACCAAGATCGGCGAGACCGTCGGTCAGGCCATCGTCGACGAAATCAAGAAGCGCGGCTGGGACATGAAGAATGTCGGCGCGATCCGGGTTTCTTACGATCAGCTGCCGACCGCGGTCGACCGCGTCGAGGGCGCGATTTCGGTGCTGAAGTCCGCCGGCTTCCCTGCCGAGAATATTTATGACGCGCCGCAGGCGAAGACCGATACGGAAGCGGCGCTCAATGCCGCGACCACGGTTCTCAACAAACATGCCGATGTAAAATACTGGGTTGCCTTCGGCCTCAACGACGAAGCCGTCCTCGGCGCCGTCCGTGCTTCCGAATCCGTCGGCATTCCGGCGACCAACATCATCGGCGTCGGCATAGGCGGAGCGGAATCGGCGATCAACGAATTCAAGAAGCCGGCAGCGACGGGGTTCTTCGGCACCGTCATCATCTCGCCGAAGCGTCACGGCTATGAAACGGCGCTGAACATGTATGAGTGGATCGCCAACGGCAAGGAGCCGGCAAAACTGACGCTGACCTCCGGCTCGCTGGCGTTGCGCGGCGATTACGAGAAGGTCCGCAAGGATCTTGGCATCGAGTGACCATCTCCAGATGATGTCAATCCGGCAGCACCCGAGCGTGCTGCCGGATCCTTCTCGGCGGAGCGGTGATGGCTTTCCTCGAATTCAACAACATCTCCAAGGGCTATCCCGGCGTGCAGGCGCTGGCGAATGTTTCCTTCACCGTCGAGAAGGGCGCCGTCCATGGCCTGATGGGCGAAAACGGCGCCGGCAAATCAACGCTGATCCGCGTGCTTTCAGGCGATCAGGCCGCCGATGACGGTGACATCTTCATCGACGGCGAGGAGCAAAAATACGGCTCAGTGCGCGACGCCTTCCACGCCGGCATTGTCGTCATCCACCAGGAGCTGCAGCTCGTTCCGGAATTGACGGTTGCCGAAAACCTCTGGCTCGGCCGCTTTCCGGCCAAGGGCGGCGTCATCAATTCGAAGACGCTGATCGAGACGGTGCGGGTGAAGCTCGAGGAGATCGGCATCGACGTCGATCCTTCCGCAAAGGTCAGCTCGCTTTCGATCGGCGCTCGGCAGATGATCGAGATCGCCAAGGCCATCATGCTCGACGCGCGAGTGATCGCGCTCGACGAGCCGACCTCCTCGCTTTCCTCGCGTGAAAGTGAAATCCTGTTCTCGCTTATCGACAGGCTGAAGGCAAAGGGGACGGTCATTCTCTACGTCTCGCATCGGCTGGACGAGATTTTTCGTCTTTGCGACAGCCTGACGGTGCTGCGCGACGGCAGGCTTGCCGCCCATCATCCCGCCATTGCCGAGACGACGCGCGAACAGATCATTTCGGAAATGGTCGGGCGCGAAATCAGCAATGTCTGGGGATGGCGCCAACGCGCGCTCGGCGACGTCAGGCTGGAGGTCAAGGGCCTGTCCGGGCCGAGACTGCGCACCCCTATCGGCTTTTCAGTCCGCCGAGGCGAGATCCTCGGTTTCTTCGGGCTGATCGGCGCCGGCCGCAGCGAGATGGCGCGGCTGCTTTACGGCGCCGATGCCAGACATCAAGGCCAAGTTACGATCGACGGCATTGCCGTCTCTCCTGACAATCCGAAAGCGGCGATCAAGGCCGGCATGGTGCTCTGCCCCGAGGATCGCAAGTTCGACGGCATCATCCAAGGTCGGTCGGTCGAAGAGAATATCGCCATTTCTTCACGCCGGCACTATTCATCCTTCGGCCTTTTGAAGCCGAAGATGGAGGCCGCACAGGCAGACCGATTTATCGCCAGGCTTCGAGTGCGCACACCGACGCGCCGGCAGGACATCGTCAATCTCTCCGGCGGCAATCAGCAGAAGGTCATTCTCGGGCGCTGGCTTTCCGAGCAGGGCATCAAGGTCCTCGTCATCGACGAGCCGACTCGCGGTATCGATGTCGGGGCGAAGTCGGAAATCTACGACATCCTCTATGAGCTGGCGGCCGACGGCATGGCGATCGTGGTGATATCAAGCGAGTTGCCCGAGGTCATGGGCATCTGCGATCGCATCATGGTGATGTGCCAGGGCAGGGTGGCGGCGAATGTCGCCCGGCCGGATTTCAACGAGCGCAGCATCCTGACGGCGGCACTGCCCGACAAGAATGCCGCCGGCACCACTTAGGATCAGGAATACGGACAATGAATGCCTTGAAAAAAACCCTTCTCGGCGAACAGGGGCTGGTAGTGATCTTCGCCGCCGCCTTCGTGATCGTCTCGCTCTTCGTCCCGAACTTCCTGACAGAGCGAAACATGCTGGGGCTTTTGCAGTCGGTCGTCACGATCGGCATCGTCGCCTGCACGATGATGTTCTGCCTGGCTTCGCGCGATTTCGATCTATCGGTCGGCTCGATTGTCGCCTTCTCCGGCATGATCGCCGTGATGGTCTCGAACGCCACGGGCTCCATTCCGGTCGGTCTGCTGGCCGCCCTACTGTGCGGCGCCATCGTCGGCTTCGTCAACGGGATTGTCATTGCCCGCTTTCGCGTCAATGCGCTGATCACCACGCTTGCGACGATGCAGATCGTGCGCGGGCTGGCGCTGATCGCCTCGGATGGCCGTGCCGTCGGCATTAACGATCCCGCCTTCTACCAGCTTGCCCTGTCGCGCTTCCTTACCGTGCCGACGCCGATTTGGATCATGCTCATCCTGTTCGTCGTCTTCGGCTTCGTGCTCAATCGCACCGTCTTCGGCAAGAACACGCTGGCGATCGGCGGCAATCCCGAGGCCTCGCGGCTTGCCGGCGTCAATGTTATCAACACCCGCATCTGGATCTTTGCGCTGCAGGGCCTCATCTGTGGCATTGCCGGCATCCTGCTTGCCTCACGCATCACCTCCGGCCAGCCGAACGCGGCGACCGGGCTCGAGCTGTCGGTGATTTCCGCCTGCGTTCTTGGCGGGGTTTCGCTGGCCGGCGGCCGGGCGGCGATGAGCGGCGTCATTGTCGGCGTGCTGATCATGGGCATTGCCGAAAACGTTATGAATCTCCTCAATATCCAGGCATTCTATCAGTATGTCGTGCGCGGGCTGATCCTGCTGATCGCGGTGCTGCTCGACAATTTGCGGTCTTCGGCCGCAGACGACGTGGATGAACCAGGAACGAGCCGGGAGCGACATTGAACTGGAGAACGGAGATGTCGCCGTCCGGGTCAGCTCCCGGGGTGCGGCGGTTGTCGCCGCGACGTTTCGAAATATACCCTTTCTCGTTCCGGCCGGAGGGCTGGACGGGACGTTCGCGAATTTTCCTATGGTTCCCTTCGGCAACCGCGTAAACGGCAACGCGATGTCCTTTGCCGGACGCGACTATGCCTTCCAGCCGAATACTGCCGAGCCGCTCTATCGGCACGGCGACGGCTGGCTCGGCCTCTGGCAGATTGAAGACCGCAGTCCAGCGCATGCGCAGTTTGCCTTTTCCCGCCGCGCCGATCGGATTTCCCCCTATGCCTATCTTGCCCGGCAGGAGGTTCGTCTCGCCGGCGATGCGCTGGTGCTGACGCTTTCGGTGGAAAACCGCGGCGAAGCGGCGCTTCCATTCGGTCTCGGTCAGCATCCCTTCTTCGTGCGGACGCCAGAGACGAGAATGACCATTGCGGCCGATCGCTATTGGAGCGAGCGGCCCGACCATCTGCCTGATGTGCTAGGCCCCGTGCCTGGCTATTTCGATTTCAGATCGGAAAGGCTGTTGCCGCAGAGATGGATGAACAATGCCTTCGAGGGCTGGAACGGGCGGGCGGCCATCACCTGGCCGGAGCTTGGAATTCAGGCGGCACTGCAAGCCGACGGCGCGCTCGACCGCTTCATGCTCTATATGCCGGCCGACCGGAGCGATTTCTTCTGCCTCGAGCCGATGAGCCATCTGCCGAACGGCCATCACCTGCCTGAGCTCGGAGGCCTCATACCGCTTTCGCCGGGTGAGATTCTTTCCGGCAAGGTCACGATCGAGCTGTCGGCGCTGCCGGTTCAGCCGGAGGGAAGATGATGAGCAACCGCCTGCAGGGCAAGAACATCCTGATAACGGGCGCTGCGCAAGGTATCGGCCTTGCGATCGCGAAGGCGTTCATCAGCGAAAATGCGGCCGTCTATCTCATTGACCGCGATGCGGCGCTGCTGGCTCGGGCAGCGGCGGATCTCGCGAGCACCGGCGCCCGGCTCGGTTATCTTCCAGCCGATATAACCGATGCCGGAACGATCACGCGGGTGGTCGCCGAGGCGAATGAGGAGATCGGTCCGCTGAATGCGCTCGTCAACAATGCAGGGGTCAATGTTTTTGCCGAGCCGCTCGCGACGAGCGACGACGAATGGAACCGCTGTTTCGATATCAACCTAAAGGGCGCATGGAATTGCTGCAAGGCGGTGCTGCCGGGCCTGATCGAGCAGGGCGGCGGTGTCATTCTCAACATTGCTTCGACCCATGCCTTCACCATCATCCCGCACACATTTCCTTATCCGGTGGCAAAACATGCATTGCTGGGCATGACGAAATCGCTCGGCCTCGAATATGCGGCCCGCAATATCCGCGTCAACGCGCTGGCGCCGGGCTATGTCTCGACGCAGAAGGTGGTCGATTACTGGAACAGCTTCCCCGATCCGGAGGGCGCCAAGGCCGAGACGATGAAACTGCATCCGGGCGGGCGGATCGGCACACCGGAGGAGATCGCCATGGCGGCCGTCTTCATGATCTCCGACGAATGCCCGTTCATGAATGCCACCTGCCTGACGATCGATGGTGGCCTCAGCGTCCTACAGCATTCCGTCTGAACGCTTCAGGCGCGTCGATTTTTACAAGCCTGTCGTCTTCTCGAGATAGAGCATTATATTGCCCGTCGGGGGCTATCTGATCTCCCGCAGGCACGGAGCGGCGCCCTGCCGCTTGCTGAGAGCACAATCGAAAACAGGAGGACGGCATGCAGATCAATCGCACGGCTTCGGCTCATTGGAGCGGCGGTCTCAAGGATGGCAAAGGGCTGATCTCGACGCAGAGCGGCGCCCTGAAGGATTATCCATACGGCTTTGCCAGCCGCTTCGAAGGCATTCCCGGCACCAACCCGGAAGAACTGATCGGAGCTGCCCATGCCGGCTGCTTCACCATGGCGCTGTCCTTGATCCTTGGTGAAGCCGGTTTCACAGCCGAACATATGGAGACCTCCGCCAAGGTGACGCTCGAAAGCGTCGAGGGCGGCTTTGCCGTCACCGCCATCCATCTTTCGCTCTCCGGTCGCATCCCCGGCGCTGACGAGGCGACCTTTACCGAACTCGCCAATAAGGCGAAGGCCGGCTGCCCGATTTCCAAGGCGCTCGCCGCCGTTCCGATTACGCTTGACGTCAAGCTCGCCTAATTCCTCTGCCGCCGACGAGGTGCCGCGCTCAGTTGTCGCGGCACTTTCCAATTTCCCGGCGCCGATCTTCACCCTTCCGAAACTTCGCTATGTTTGATGCAGCTTTGCTGCTCCGATGGCAGCAGCCCTTCGCGCCGCATTCGCGCCCGTATGTTGACAAATGACGATTGATATTTTACGACTGACGAAATTCAAAAATCGTCATTCGTAATTCGGACGCCGAAAACCATGAACGACATCGCGGAAAATACACTCGACGTCACGCGGCAGGAGAATGTCACGCGCATTCTAGATGCGGCCGAGCGGCTGTTTCGCCACTATGGCTACAGCAAGACAACGGTGGCCGACATTGCCCGTGATCTCGGCATGTCGCCGGCCAATATCTATCGGTTCTTCGCGTCGAAGGTGGAGATCCACCAGGCACTTTGCGGGCGCATGCTCGCGACCGCATATCAGATCGCCTACGACATCCGCCATCAGCCGGTCAGCGCCAGCGAGCGGCTGCGCCGTTATGTCAAGACCCAGCATCAGTTGACGCTCGATCTGATGCTCGACGAGATGAAGGTGCACGAGATGATTATCGTCGCGATCGAGCGCGACTGGCATGTCATCGAAAAACATATCGATCGCGTCCATGATCTCATTGCCGAAATCATTGCCGAAGGGATCGCTGCCGGTGAGTTTGCCGAGCAGGACCCGGTCGTTGCCTCGCGTTGCTTCGGTGCCGCGACGATCAATCTCGTCCACCCGCAGATGGTGGCGCAATGTCTTGCCAAAACCAACCGCGCGAGCGTCGACGAACTGATCGATTATGTGATCAGGGCGCTGAAGAAATAGTGGACGGCAGCCGCCGTCAAATCCCCGAAACGATCCAGGAGTGCGGAAGATGTTTTCGCTCAAGACCCTCAGCCACCGCATGCCGTCCGCCGCCGGCCTCGTGCTCGTCAGCGCCCTCGGCATCGGCCTTTCCGCCTGCTCGGAGGAGAAGGCCGAGGTGACAGAGGTCATCCGGCCGGTGAAGGTCGTCGAGATCGCCAGGGCCGGCGACACCCGCAAACTCGATTATTCCGGCTCGGTCAAGGCGCGCACGGAAATGAACCTCGGATTTCGGGTCGCCGGCAAGATCACCGAACGCCTCGTCGATATTGGCGATCGGGTGACGCCGGGTGACACTCTCGCCCGCATCGATGCCACGGACTACCAACTGGCGGTCAAGACGGCGGAAGCCAATCTCGCGGCAGCCGAAAGGGGCGTTGAAACCGCCGATCTTGCCAACAAACGCGCCGAGCAGCTCTTCGACAAGAGCGTCGCTCCGAAGTCGCAGCTCGAACAGGCCGCCCTCAGCCATGACCAAGCAGTTTCGCAGCGCGATGCCGCGCTTTCGGCGCTCGACCAGGCGAAGAACCAGGTCAGCTATACCGATCTCAAGGCCGGCCAGAACGGCATCGTGACCGCAATCAATGCCGACATCGGCCAGGTCGTCGGCTCCGGCACCGCCGTTATCACTGTTGCCGTCGATGGTGAGAAGGAAGTGCAGATCGCGGTTCCGGAAAACGACATCGCCGAATTCAAGCCCGGCAAGACGGTCAAGGCAAGCTTCTGGGCCGACGACAAACTGGTACTCGACGGCACGGTGCGTGAAGTCTCCGGCAGCGCCGACCAGCAGTCGCGCACCTTTGCGGTTCGGGTGAGCCTGCCGAACGATCCGCGCGTGCTTCTCGGAATGACGGCGACGATCGAGGCCGATATCAGCAATGGCAACAGATATGTCTCGATCCCGCTCAGCGCGCTTGCTGAAAAGGACGGCAAGCAGATGGTCTGGACCGTCGACCGCGACACGGCGACCGTGCATGGCCGCGACATCAAGGTCGCCGATTTCACCGGCGACGGCGTGCACGTGACCGAAGGCCTCGATACCGGCGATCTCGTCGTTGCTGCCGGCACGCAATTCATGAGCGAGAACCTGAAGGTGAAGGTGCCGGACCAGCAGTCGGCCCTGGCCGCCACGGACCAGACCGTCCGCTGATCGCGTCGTAAAGGGAACATGACCATGGACGCCAACACCACCGAAAAGCGGCCCTTCAATCTGTCGCGCTGGGCGATCGGCCATCCGAGCATCGCCCGCTTCCTCTTCGGCCTCATCATCATCACCGGTGTACTCGGCCTGATGCGTATGGGCCAGCGCGAGGATCCGGAATTCACCTTCCGCGTCATGGTCGTGCAGGCGATCTGGCCGGGTGCTTCCATCCAGGAGATGGAAGACCAGGTCGTCAACAAGATCGAGCGCAAGCTGCAGGAAACCCCGCATATCGACTGGGTCAAGTCCTATACGCGGGCGGGTAGCGCGATCATTACCCTGCAGGTCAAGGGCGACACGAATTCGAAAGACGTGGCGGATGCCTTCTACCAAGTGCGCAAGAAGGTCGGCGATATCTCCAGCGAGCTGCCGCAGGGCCTGCTCGGCCCTTATTTCAACGACGAATTCGGCGATACCTTCATCACGCTGCACTCGATCAGCGGCGAGGGCTACTCCTATCCGGAACTGAAGAAATTCGCCATCCAGGCGCGCGACATGCTGCTGACGACGCCGGGCGTGGAGAAGGCCGTCATCATCGGCGACCAGCCGGAGAAGATCTATATCGACGTCTCGTCCAAGGCGCTCGCCGAGCGCGGCCTGACGATCCTCGACCTGCAGAATGCCGTCAAGGGCCAGAACAATGTCGATCCGGCCGGCTCCGTCGATACCGGCCTGCGCTCGGTCCGCATCTCCGTCGAGGGCGACGTCAAGAAGGCGACCGATATCCGCGAGCTGCGCCTTCGTGCCGGCGGCCAGGTGACGCGCCTCGGCGATATCGCAACCGTCAGTTCCGGCCTCGAGGACCCCTATCAGCGCAAGTACCGCTTCAACGGCCATGACAGCGTTCAGGTCGGCGTCGTGATGGCCAAGGGCTTCAACGTCACCGATGTCGGCAAGGATGTGGAGGCGACCTATCAGCGCTTCGAGGAGGCGCTGCCCTACGGCGTCGCCGTCGACCAGATCGCCAACCAGCCCGACGTGGTGACGGATGCGATCAGCGAATTCATGCATGCGCTCGGCGAAGCCCTGGTCATCGTGCTCGTCGTCTCATTTCTGTCGATCGGCTGGCGCTCGGGTCTCGTCATCGCCATCGCCATTCCGCTGGTGCTCGCCGCCACCTTCGCGCTGATGTACGAACTCGGCATCGACTTGCAGCGCATTTCGCTCGGGGCGCTGATCATCGCGCTCGGCCTGCTCGTCGACGATGCGATGATCGTCGTCGAGATGATGGAGCGAAAACTCGAGGAGGGGCTCGTCAAGATCGAAGCGGCAAGTTTTGCCTATTCCTCGACCGCTTTCCCGATGCTGACGGGAACGTTGATCACCACGGCCGGCTTCATTCCGGTCGGCTTCGCCGCATCGACGGCCGGCGAATATGTGCGTTCGCTGTTTTATGTCGTCGGCATCGCGCTGGTGACCTCGTGGTTCGTCGCGGTCTATTTCACGCCATGGCTCGGCTACATGATCCTCAAGCAGCGCCATCACGCCGGCGGCGAGCATCATGATGCCTTCGACACCGGCTTCTATCGCCGACTGCGCGGCACGGTCGGCTGGGCGGTTCGCCACCGGGTCATCGTGCTGGTCTTGACGCTCGGCACCTTCGCCACCAGCCTCTGGGCCTTCCAGTTCATTCCGCAGAATTTCTTCCCGCAATCCTCGCGGCCGGAAATCCTCGTCGATCTCTGGCTGCCCGAGGGCACCAGCATTAGGGAAGTCGAGGTGCAGGCAAAGGCGCTCGAAGCCAAGATGATGGATGATCCCGACAAGAAGTTCATCGCCACCTATATCGGCGAAGGCGCGCCGCGCTTCTTCCTGCCGCTCGACCAGCAGCTGCGCAATCCGAACTTCGCCCAGCTTCTCGTCATGGCCAATGACGAACCGGCGCGTGAACGGCTGATCGTCAAGCTGCGCACGATCCTTGCGGAAGATTTTCCTGACATCCGCGGCAAGGTCGACCGCCTGTTCCTCGGGCCGCCAACGGGCTGGCCGGTGCAGATGCGCGTCATGGGGCCGGACCGCAAGGAAGTGCGTGAGATCGCCGATCAGGTGAAAGCGCGGTTCCAGGCCAATCCGATGCTCGGCGCCATTCATGACGACTGGCTGGAACAGGTGCCGGCGATGAAGCTGGTGATCGACCAGGACCGCGCCCGTGCGCTCGGCGTCACCTCGCAGCGTGTGCGCCAGATGCTGCAGACCGCCATGTCGGGTGCTGCGCTCGACGATTTCCGCGACGGCGAGGAGACGGTGTCGATCGTCGCCCGCGAGCCGGATGCCAACCGCTCACTGCTGTCGGCGGTCAATTCGGTCTATGTTCCCACCGATTTCGGCGGTTTCGTGCCGGTCTCGCAGGTCGCCAAGGTCGTGCCTATCATGGAGCAGGGCATCGAATGGCGGCGCGATAGGCTGCCGACGATCACCGTGCGGGCGACGCTGCCGGATGGCGTCCAGCCGAACGACGTGGTGATGAAGATGTATGCCGAGATGAAGGACCTGCGCGACAGCCTGCCGGCCGGCTACAACGTCGAAATCCAGGGCGGCGCCGAGGATGCGGCGGAAAGCCAGATGTCGATCGCCGCCAAGGCGCCGATCATGCTGGCCGTCATCATCGTGCTGCTGATGATACAGCTGCAGCATTTCGGCAAGGCGATGCTGGTGCTCGCCACCGGACCGCTCGGCATTATCGGCGCGGCCGCCGCCTTGCTGATCAGCGGCGCGCCTTTCGGCTTCGTGGCGATCCTCGGCGTCATCGCGCTGCTCGGCATCATCATGCGCAACTCGATCATCCTCGTCGATCAGATCGACCAGGATATCAAGGCCGGCATGCACCGCCAGGAGGCGATCGTCGGTGCGGCCGTGCGGCGTTTCCGGCCGATCATGCTGACGGCGCTGACCGCGGTGCTGGCGCTGATCCCGATCTCGCGCGGCGTCTTCTGGGGCCCGCTCGCCTACGCGATGATGGGCGGCATTCTCGTTGCGACAGTGCTCACCATTCTGGTTCTGCCCGCCGGTTACGCGCTTTTCTTCGGCCGCGAGCCGAAGGCAAAGGATGAGCCAGGCCGGGATGCCGACGCCATCCAGGAAGAGGCGGATGACCGACATCCGCCGGCGTTGGCAGCCGAGTGAAGGCGGCGCGGCGAAAGCCGCGCCGTTTTCCTTTGCTGGTCGTAATCCTGTCAAATCTGGGGCGGTTCACGGAAACGCGGACCGCCCAATTCTTTATGGCGCGTAATTCCTGCAACCTGCGCAGGCCGTTCCGACTCGGGCGGCCGATTCCATTGCCGTCTCGAAAAAGCTAAGCTTGCGAAAGCATTGCCGCGGATCCATTCGCGGAGAGAGGCACGACCATGGCCGATTACCATCTTGAAGCGAGCTGGAACCCGGTCGAGGGTGGTTCCGGCCGCTTGACCTTGACGCTTTTCAATCTTTCGTCCGAACCACTTTCCGGCTTCTCGCTTGCCTATAGATCACCGACGCGGATTGCCGATACCCATGTCTGCGACGGAGCCAGCATGCGGCGGCAGGTCGCGAGCTTTCATGAGTTCCTGCCGCCCGAGGGGCTGAGCATTCCTGCGGGCGGACGCTGGCGGTTCACCGTCGAGGGGCTGGCGGACGAACCGAAACATCGGACCGACGGCATCAAATCGGCCTGTCTGACGCTCGGCGACGGCCGCCGCGTTGCAGTCGGTTTTGGCGATCTCATGCTCGAAGGCCGGGATGGCGGTATGGCGCCGCCGCTGCTGCCGCCGGGCCAGATCGAGGAACCCTATGCGCTGTTACCCTGGCCGCTGTCGCTCGGGCTGAAGGCGGGAGATCTGCCCTCCGTCCTTTATCCCGCTGAAAAGACCCGGCCGGATGCGATCAAGGCGCTCTCTCTGCTTCTTGCGCTTTACCAGCGGCTCTATCCTGGCGAGCCCGCGCCGTTCTCGCTTGCTGCCGTCAAGGGCGGGCGGGCCATTCGTTTCGTCACCGAATCGTCGATCGCAGCCTTTGCTTACGAACTGCGTTTCAGCGCGCGGGAGATCGTGCTTTCGAGCGCGGATGCAGCGGGGCGGCACTATGGGCTGATCAGCCTGGCGCAACTGCTGCACGGCGCCCGCGCCGACCGCGACGTCTTCAAATTCCCGAATTTCGGCACGATCGCCGACCAGCCGCACTATGGCTGGCGCGGCTGCCATCTCGACGTGGCAGGGCAGTTTTATCCGGTGGCTGATGTCATGCGGCTGATCGATATCCTCGCCTGGAACAAGCTCAATATCTTCCACTGGCACCTGACCGACGACGAAGCCTGGCGGCTGGAGATCAAGGCCTATCCCGAACTGACGGAAGCGAGTGCAAAGCGCAGACTGGATGAAGCGCTCGTACCTGACTTCGGCGATGGGCAGGACGCGCGCATCGGACACTACACGCAGGACGACGTTAGGCGCATCGTTGCGCATGCCGCCTCGCTCCATGTCGAGGTGGTGCCGGAAATCGATATTCCCGGCCACAGCACCGCGGCGCTCTCTGCGCTGCCCGATCTCGTCGACCGGCAGGAGCCGCCGGACAGTTACCGCTCGCCGCAGGGCTATGCCAGCAACGCCCTCAACCCGGCGGTCGAATTCACCTATGAATTCCTCGGCAAGGTGTTCGACGAAATGGTGGCGTTATTTCCCGGCGAATATGTCCATATCGGCGGCGACGAAGTGGCCGAGGGGGCGTGGCTTTCCTCGCCGCTCTGCAAGACGCTGATGGAGCGGGAGGGGCTTGCCGGCACCGCCGCGCTGCAATCCCATTTCCTGAAGCGCATCAAGACCATGCTGTCAGAGCGCGGCAAGAAGCTCGCCGGCTGGAACGAGGTCTCACGCGGCGGCGGCGTTGATCGCGACGGCACGCTGCTGATGGCCTGGGAAAAGCCCGACGTCGGTCTTGCGCTGGCTGAGGATGGTTACGACGTGGTGATGTCTCCGGGGCAGGTTTATTATCTCGACATGGCGCAATCGGAAGCTTGGGCCGAGCCCGGCGCCAGCTGGGCCGGGTTCACGCCGCCGGAACGCAGCTATGCTTATGAGGCCGAGGCGGAACTGCCGGAGGCATTGAGGGACAAGATACGCGGCATCCAGGCCTGCATCTGGAGCGGCAATGTCGCCTCGCGCGCCCATTTCAACCGGCTGGTTTTTCCGCGTCTGCCGGCAATCGCCGAAGCGGCGTGGACGCCTCTGACGCGCAAGGATTGGGATCGCTTTGCAGCGATCGTGCGGATGTGGCCGGTACTTTAAAGAGCGGCTGCTTCAGCCTTCAGTCCCAGCAGCGCGGCGCCGATCAGGCCGGGTTCGATGCGGCATTGGCTGCGCACCACCAGCGGGCGATCGAACTTGCGCAGGATGCGGGCGCGCACGGCGTGGTCGAGTTCGGCAAGCAAGGGTTCGACATTGGACAGGCCGCCGCCGACCGGCACGATGGTCGCGCCGGTAATGTTAATTGTCAGCGCCAGGGGCGAGGCGACGAGATCGACATAGACGTCGATGGTCCGTGTCGCCTTTTCCTCGCCTTGCCGCCATTGGCCAATGATCTCTTCGCTGGAAAGGTCGAGGTCGTGCAGCGTCTTGTGCAGCCGCTCCAGACCGCGGGCGCCGCCGACGGTATCGACGCAGCCTTTCTGGCCGCAGCCGCAGGCATAGGCGGGAATGGCGACAGGCGGATTGCCGGCCGCGGACGCTATGATCGGGCCATGACCCCATTCGCCGGCAAAGCCGCCGGCTTCGTTGACGAGGCGCCCATCGGCAACCAGGCCGCCGCCGACGCCGGTGCCGAGGATGGCGCCGAAAACGATGCGGTGGCCAACGCCGGCGCCGAGCCCGGCCTCGGCCATTGCAAAACAGTCGGCGTCGTTGGCGATCAGAGCCGGCAGACCGAGATCGGCTTCAAGATCGGCGGCCAGCGTGCGGCCATGGATACAGGGAATGTTGGCGCAGATCAGCCGCTGCGTATCGGGATCGACGACGCCGGCGATGGACAGCGCAATGCGGCTCGGCGCTTCGCCGGTTTCGGCGATGATGGCGCGCAGGGTCTCGACAAAAGCGGTGAAATCGTTCTTGGGCGTCGGGCGGCGGCCGAGGGGAACGATGTCCGTCTCGGAGTGGGCGATGCCGCCCTTGATGGCGGAGCCGCCGATATCGAATGAAATGATCATTGCCACTCTGCCGTTTCTCTGGTCTTTGGTGCTCGCACTGTTGGCGGGGAATTACAAGCCTTCATTCCGCCGCCCGCCGTGGACTTGTTGCTAAAAGAGAAGCGGCATCGCCTCCAGCAGCTATTCGTCCCACAAGTCATTCAATTGGCATATTGCGCGGCCAAAATCAGAACCTGCACTTCCATCATTCACCGGTAACATGACCACCGAAAACGCCGATTCCGATAGACGCAGAAGACCACGTCCACCACGCCCCAAGGGTCGCCGCCTCTCAGCCGTCCTGCGGCAGCTGGCAGGCGACCGAAGCCGGGAATGGGTTTCGATCGGCGATCTGTTCGAGACGATGGGCGACAGGGCGATCAGCGCTCTGATGCTGATTTTTGCCCTGCCAAATGCGTTCCCGACGCCGCCCGGCACGTCTGCCGTGCTCGGTGCGCCATTGGTCTTCCTGGCGGTGCAGCTGACCTTCGGACTCAAACCCTGGCTGCCGAAGGCGATTGCAAACCGTTCGATGCGGCGGGAAGACTTCGAGACCATCGTCGGCCGCATCCACCGCTGGCTCGCTTGGGCGGAACGCATGCTGAAGCCGAGGCTTGCGATTTTCGCCGAGCCGCCGGCGGAATATTTCGCCGGCCTCGCCTGCCTGCTGCTTTCGATCGTGCTGGTGCTGCCGGTTCCGCTCGGCAACATCCTGCCGGCGATCACCATCTCGGTTTTCGCTTTCGGCATCATGGGGCGTGACGGGCTCTTCGCGCTTATCGGCTTTATCATGACAACCGTGTCGCTAGTCATCGCCGGCGGCGTGATTTACGGTCTCGCCAAGGCGTCGATCTTTTTCGTCATGCAATGGTTCGCTTGAGTGTCGGTCTCAACAGGCTCGACATTTTCGCGAATTTTGTTTTGATCTGGCGCGACAGAGACTCACCTCATGCCCGGCGTCGGCAAGCCGGCTCATTTTGCGCGGTAGGCATCATATGGCAAAAAGATCCGAGACCCCTGCACGGCTCGACGATGCGGCCCGTGCCGGCTGGCTTTATTACGTCGCCGGGCGGACGCAGGATGAAATCGCCGCCGCAATGGGCATTTCGCGGCAGTCGGCGCAGCGGCTGGTGTCGCTTGCGGTTGCCGAGCGTCTGATCAAGGTGCGGCTCGATCATCCAATTGCCGCCTGCCTCGAGCTTGCCAATCAGCTGCGGCGGAAATTCGGACTGAAACATGTGGAGGTGGTGCCGAGCGATCCGGGCTCCTCGTCGACCACCATCGGCATCGCCGAGGCGGCGGCGGCCGAGATCGAGCGCTGGCTGAAGCGGCCGGAGCCGATCGTGCTTGCGGTCGGCACCGGCCGTACGCTGAAGGCGGCCGTGGACCAGCTTCCGGCCATCGAATGTCCCAATCACCGTATCGTCTCGCTGACCGGCAATATCGCGCCAGACGGCTCGGCCGCCTATTACAACGTCATCTTCAGCATGGCGGATGCGGTGAAGGCGCGGCATTTTCCGATGCCGCTGCCGGTTCTCGTCACCTCAGCCGAGGAGCGGGAACTGCTGCACGGCCAGCAGCTTGTGCGTTCGACGCTCGACATGAGCGCACAGGCCGACGTCACCTTCGTCGGCATCGGCGAACTCGGCATCGACGGGCCGCTCTGCGTCGATGGTTTTCTCGAGAAGGACGAGATGATGGAGCTGATGCGCGGTGGCGCGGTCGGCGAGATTTGCGGCTGGATTTTCGACGTAGACGGGCGGCTGCTCGACAACCCGATTAACGAGCGTGTCGCGTCGGCGCCGATCCCGTCCCGCGAGGCGTCGATGGTTATCGGGCTCGCCAAGGGCAAACGTAAATTCAAGGCGATCAAGGCTGCCGTCGTCGGCCATCAGATCAATGGATTAATCACAGACGAAGAGACTGCTGAGTTTTTGCTCAAGAACTGAGCAAAAAATTCTTTTTCTAAATCAATTGGATAGGTAAGCTGTTCGGCATCGCAGCAACGATTGCCGATTGACATTTATTGCCTCTTGGTGAGTAATTGCTCATGAGCAAAGCGAATGCTCACATCTCGTCTTCTGGGAGGAAGATATGACATTGAGAACCTTTTTGCTGGGCGCCTGCTCAGTATTGGCGTTTGCCGGCATGGCTTCGGCCGAGACGCTGACAATCGCGACCGTCAACAACGGCGACATGATTCGGATGCAGAAGCTGACGGATGACTTCAAGGCGAAGAATCCTGGCATCGATCTCGAATGGGTCACCCTCGAAGAAAACGTGCTACGCCAGAAGGTCACGACCGACATCGCGACCAAGGGCGGCCAGTACGATGTTCTGACGATCGGCACCTATGAAGTTCCGATCTGGGCAAAACAGGGCTGGCTGCTGCCGCTCGACAATCTCGGCGCCAATTACGACGTCGACGACCTGCTGCCGGCAATCCGCAGCGGCCTGACCATGGACGGCAAGCTCTATGCGGCGCCGTTCTACGGCGAAAGCTCGATGGTCATGTACCGCAAGGACCTGTTCGACGCCGCCGGCCTGAAGATGCCCGACGCTCCGACCTGGGATTTCATTGCCGACGCTGCCCGCAAGATCACCAACAAGGACAAGGAAGTCTACGGCATCTGCCTGCGCGGCAAGGCCGGCTGGGGTGAGAACATGGCCTTCCTGACGGCCATGTCCAACTCCTTCGGCGCCCGCTGGTTCGATGAAAGCTGGAAGCCGCAGTTCGATCAGCCCGAGTGGAAGGATACGCTCGATTTCTACGTCAAGCTGATGAAGGATGCCGGCCCTCCGGGCGCTTCTTCCAACGGCTTCAACGAGAACCTGGCGCTGTTCCAGACCGGCAAGTGCGGCATGTGGATCGATGCGACCGTTGCGGCGTCCTTCGTCAGCAACCCCAAGGAATCAACCGTCGCCGACAAGGTCGGCTTCGCGCTCGCCCCGGACAAGGGTCTTGGCAAACGCGGCAACTGGCTGTGGGCCTGGAGCCTCGCCATCCCGGCTGGTTCGCAGAAGGCAGAAGCTGCCGAGAAATTCGTCGCCTGGGCCACGAGCAAGGACTACACCAACCTCGTCGCTGAAAAGGAAGGCTGGCTGAATGCACCTCCCGGCACCCGCAGCTCGCTCTATGCGAATGCGGAGTACCAGAAGGCAGCGCCCTTCGCCAAGACGACGATCGACTCGATCAATGCGGCCGATCCGAGCAAGCCGACCGTCAAGCCGGTCCCCTATGTCGGCGTTCAGTTCGTGGCGATCCCGGAATTCCAGGGCATCGGCACTGCGGTGGGACAGCAGTTTTCGGCAGCGCTTGCCGGCCAGATTTCGGTCGATCAGGCGCTGAAGAGCGCACAGCAGCTGGCGACCCGGGAAATGACCAAGGCCGGTTACATCAAATAAAACCTCCTGAGAAGAGGCGGATCCTTGACAATCCGCCCCTCTGGCCGCCGATCGCCCGAACCGCATCGGCGGCCTCTTTTCCAGACAAAGCTTTCCTGCGGCCGCTCCCCGCTTCAGACCAGATCGGTGATTGCTATGGCAACCTTGCACACTCGCTCTTCCGCGCGCCTGATGATTGCGCCCTCCGTGCTGTTCCTCTTTGCGTGGATGATCGTTCCGCTCGCGATGACGATCTATTTCTCGACGCTGAACTACAATCTGCTCAGCCCGGGCATGGAGAGCTTCGTCGGTCTGCTGAATTACGAATATTTCCTGTCCGATCCGGCCTTTGTCGCCGCGCTGATCAATACGCTGCTGCTTGTCGCCGGCGTTCTCGTCATCACCGTTATCGGCGGCATCGCCTTTGCGCTGCTGCTCGACCAGCCGATGTACGGACAGGGCATCGTGCGCATCCTTGTCATTGCGCCGTTCTTCATCATGCCAACGGTCGCCGCGCTCGTCTGGAAGAATATGTTCATGAACCCGGTCAACGGCCTCTTCGCGCATCTGGCCAAGGCGTTCGGCCTGCAGCCGATCGACTGGCTCGCGAATGCGCCGCTGTTGTCGGTCACTCTCATCGTCGCCTGGCAGTGGCTGCCGTTTGCCACCCTCATCCTCCTGACTGCGCTGCAGTCGCTCGACGAGGAGCAGAAGGAGGCGGCCGAGATGGACGGCGCCGGGGCGATCTCGAAATTCATCTATATCATCCTGCCGCACATGGCCCGCGCCATCACCGTGGTGATCCTGATCCAGACGATCTTCCTGCTTTCGGTCTTTGCCGAAATCCTCGTCACCACCAATGGCGGGCCGGGCACCGACAGTACCAACCTCACCTATCTCGTCTATGCGCAGGCGCTGTTGCAGTTCGATATCGGCGGCGCGTCGGCGGGCGGCATCGTCGCGGTCGTGCTTGCCAATATCGTCGCGATCTTCCTCGTGCGCCTCGTCGGCAAGAATCTGGAGGCTTGAGATGGCCAGAAAAGTCACAACGCAGCGCAAGGTCATCGTCACCGCGATTGCCTGGACGCTCGGCATCCTGATCTTCTTCCCGATCCTCTGGACCTTCCTGACGAGCTTCAAGTCGGAAGCCGACGCCATCGCTTCGCCGCCGCAGTTCCTGTTCTTCCACTGGACGACGGAGAACTATGCGGAGGTGCAGAGCCGGTCGAACTATCTCGGCCACTTCATGAATTCGGTGGTCATTTCCTTCGGCTCGACGCTGATCGGCCTGATCATCGCAATCCCGGCCGCCTGGGCGATGGCGTTTTCGCCGACCAAGCGGACCAAGGACGTGCTGATGTGGATGCTGTCGACCAAGATGATGCCGCCAGTGGGCGCGCTGATTCCGATCTACCTGATGTTCCGCAATTCCGGCCTGCTCGACACACGCACCGGGCTGGTGATCGTGCTGACGCTGATCAACCTGCCGATCATCGTCTGGATGCTCTACACCTATTTCAAGGAAATCCCCGGCGAGATCCTCGAAGCGGCGCGCATGGACGGAGCGTCGCTGATGAAGGAGATCATCTACGTGCTGACGCCGATGGCGGTGCCCGGCATTGCCTCGACGCTGCTCCTGAACATCATCCTTGCCTGGAACGAGGCTTTCTGGACGCTCAACCTCACCGCCTCCAAGGCGGCGCCGCTGACCGCCTTCATCGCCTCCTATTCCAGCCCGGAGGGCCTGTTCTACGCCAAGCTCTCGGCGGCATCGACCATGGCGATCGCGCCGATCCTGATCCTCGGCTGGTTCAGCCAGAAGCAACTCGTCCGCGGCCTGACCTTCGGCGCAGTGAAATAAGAAAAGGGAGACAAACATGGGCAGCATTACCCTTCAGAAGGTTTCCAAGGTCTTCGGCGAAGCCAAGGTCATCCCTTCGATCGATCTCGACATCAAGGACGGCGAGTTCGTCGTCTTCGTCGGCCCGTCGGGCTGCGGCAAGTCCACGCTGCTGAGATTGATCGCCGGTCTCGAGGATGTTTCCGGCGGCAAGATCGTCATCGACGGCAGGGACGCCACTGAAAAGGCGCCGTCGGAACGTGGCCTTGCCATGGTGTTTCAGTCCTACGCGCTCTATCCGCATATGAGCGTGCGCAACAACATCGCCTTCCCGCTGAAGATGGCGGGCGTCGACAAGGCCGAGATCGACCGCAAGGTGACGGATGCCGCCCGCGTGCTTAACCTCACTGACTATCTGGAGCGCAAGCCGCGCCAGCTTTCCAGCTCGGCGCCCATACGATCGGCATCCGTCCCGAACATTTGCTCTTGTCGATGGAGAGCGGTGACTGGAAGGGCAGGGTGGTGGTCGCCGAGCATCTCGGCTCCGACACCTTCCTGCATATCGATGTCGACGGCATCGGCATGGTGACGGCGCGCGGCAGCGGCGATTTTGCCGCCAAGGCCGGCGATACGGTCTATCTGACGCCGAACCGTTCACGCATTCATAAATTCAACGAGGGCGGCCTCGCCGTCTGAGGCAGGCAACCGGCTGGGGGCAGGCATGCGAGCCGGGCGATGGCGCCCGGCCGTTTCGGCAAGACCTTCAAGAGGACTGAAACATGACGTGCAAATTATCGCTGGCAACGCTTCCGGACGCGGCGCGCACTGCCGCCATCCCGGGATATGACAGGGCGTCGCTGAAAGCCGGCATCGTGCACTTCGGGGTCGGCAACTTCCACCGCGCCCACCAGGCGATCTATCTCGACGATCTCTTCAACGCGGGCACGGATCACGACTGGGCGATCGTCGGCGCCGGCGTGCTGCCGTCGGATGCCGCCATGCGGGAGAAGCTTGCGGCCCAGGATTTCCTGACGACGGTGGTCGAGCAGGACAACAACAAGACGGCGGCACGCGTCACCGCGCCGATGATCGATATCCTGCCGGTCGGCGATGCCGCCGCAATCATCGCCAGGCTTGCCGATCCTGAGATCCGCATCGTCTCGATGACGATCACCGAGGGCGGTTATTTCATCGACGCGTCGGGCACGTTCAATCCGGCCCATCCTGATATTGCCGCCGATGGGCAAAATCCCGGCGCGCCGAAGACGGTCTTCGGCCTGATTGTCGCCGGTCTGAAGGCGCGTAGGGAAAAGGGCGTCGGTCCGTTCACCGTCATGTCCTGCGACAATATTCCCCACAACGGCATCGTCACCGCCAATGCGGTGGTCGGCACGGCGGCACTTTCGGATCCGGCCTTCGCCAACTGGATCCGGGAAAACGTCGCCTTCCCGAATGCGATGGTCGACCGCATCACGCCGGCGACCGGCCAGCGGGAGGTCGATTTCCTCAGGGACAATTTCGACATCGAAGACAATTGGCCGGTCTATTGCGAAGAATTCAAGCAGTGGGTGCTCGAGGACAAGTTCACCGCCGGCCGTCCGGCGCTGGAAAAAGTCGGCGTGACCTTCGTACCCGATGTCACACCCTACGAGCATATGAAGATCCGAATCCTCAACGGCGGACATGCGGCGATCGCCTATCCGGCGGCGCTGATGGACATTCATTTCGTTCATGACTCCATGGAAGATCCGTTGATTCGCGCCTTCCTGGCCAAGCTCGAGAAAGATGAGATCATTCCGATCGTGCCGCCGGTGCCGAACACGTCGCTGACGGATTATTTCGCCCTGATCGAGCATCGCCTGCTCAATCCGAAGATTGCCGACACAATTCCGCGTCTGGCGCAGGACGGCTCGAACCGCCAGCCGAAATTTATCCTGCCGTCAACGCTCGACAATCTGCGTCAGGGCAGGGACGTCGTCGGCCTGGCGCTGGTCTCGGCACTCTGGTGCCGCTATTTCGCCGGCAAGACCGACAGCGGCAAGGATATCGTCTTCAACGACGCCAGCGCCGAGCGGCTGCATGCGGCGGCGCTGAAGGCCAAGGACGATCCGTCGGCCTTTCTCGTCTTCGACGATATTTTCGGCGAGGTGGCGAAATCCGAACTCTTCCGCAAGCGTTTCGCCCATGCACTCAAAACCTTGTGGGAAAAGGGCACGCGGGAGACGCTGCAACTCTATCTCGACGGCAAGCTGGCAGTGTAAGGGAAACTGGATGGCGGCATCTGCTGCGCGTCCGAATTGAACCCAGGTTGGATCTTCCATGGCTGATGCTGAACCACGGCTGGTCATCTTCGATTGCGACGGTGTGCTCGTCGACAGCGAGCCGATCTCGATCAGCGTCCTCGTCGGTGCGATGAACGATCTCGGCGTCTCGATCAACGAAGATCAGGCCTATGAGCGCTTTCTCGGCCGCAGTCTGTCGACGCTCATCGATACGCTGGAAACCGAATTCAACATCCATGCCAGCGAGGAATTCCTCGAACGAATCCGCACCGATCTCTACGCACGCTTCCGCACGGAATTGAAGCCGATCGACGGCATCGCCGCGACGATCGACGGGCTCGGCATTCCCTGTTGCGTCGCCTCGTCCAGCCAGATGGAGCGAATCCGGCTGTCGCTTTCGGTCACCGGCCTTCTCGACAGGCTGCCCGACATCTTCAGCGCAACGATGGTCAAGCGCGGCAAACCGGCGCCCGATCTCTTCCTGCATGCGGCGCGCGAGATGCAGGTCGAACCCCACTCCTGCGTGGTCGTCGAGGACAGTCCGGCCGGCATTGCCGCCGCCAAGGCGGCGGGTATGACTGTCTTTGCCTTCACCGGCGGATCGCACGCGAATTTCGCCGGATATCGTGCCGAACTCGACCGGCTTTCGCCGGAAGTGGTGTTTGACGCGATGCCGGATTTGATACACCTTGTCCGCAACCATAAGCTGGACGGGACCAAGATTTGATGCGTGATCATGTGGTTGCGGTCGATGTCGGCACCGGCAGCGCGCGCGCCGGTGTCTTCGATGCCGCCGGCCGTCTGCTCGCCAAGGCCGAACATCCGATTGCAATGAACCGGCCGCGCGAAAACCACGCCGAGTACGATTCCGAAAACATCTGGTCGGCCGCATGCACGGCGGTGCGCAGCGCGATGGCGCAATCCGGCATTGCCGCCGCCTCGATCGGCGCGATTGGTTTCGACGCCACCTGTTCGCTAGTCGTGCGCGACGTCGAGGGCCGGCAGATCAGCGTTTCCACCGGCGGCGAGCAGCGTTTCGATACGATCGTCTGGCTCGACCATCGGGCGCTGAAGGAAGCCGATTTCTGCACGGCGACGGAGCATGCGGTGCTTGAGCATTCCGGCCACGTGATGTCGCCGGAAATGGAAATGCCGAAGCTGATGTGGCTGAAGAAGAAGCTGCCCGCCACATGGGAAAAGGCCGGTTACTTCTTCGATCTCGCCGATTTCATGACATGGAAATCGACCGGATCGCCGGCTCGCTCGCGCTGCACGCTGACGGCAAAATGGAATTATCTCGCCCATCTCGAAAAGGGCTGGCAGCAAGATTTCCTGCAGCGCATCGGTCTCGAAGATCTTCAGGCGCGCGGGCGCCTGCCGGATGAGACGACGCCGGTCGGCGGCAGCGTCGGCCGGCTAACACCGGAGGCGGCGGCGGCCCTTGGGCTGACCACCGATTGCCACGTCTCGGCCGGGATGATCGACGCCTATGCCGGCGCGCTCGGCGCACTTGGCGGTTATGCGGCCGATCCCATCAAACGCGAGCATCAGCTGGCGCTGATCGCCGGTACGTCGAGCTGTATTGTCGCCTTTTCGCAGGACCGCAAACCGAGCCATGGCATGTGGGGTCCCTATTACGAAGTGGTCTTCCCGCAGTCCTGGCTGGTGGAGGCCGGACAATCGGCGACCGGGGCACTGCTCGACCATATGGTCCGCATGCATGCGGCGGGCGGCGAGCCGACAGCGGCGCTGCACCAGAGGATCGTCGCACGCATTGCCGAATTGCGGGCCGAGGAAGGCGATGCTTTCGGGGAGCGCATTTTCGTGCTGCCGGATTTTCACGGCAATCGTTCACCACGCGCCGATCCGCATGCGGTCGGCGCCATCAGCGGGCTGACGCTCGATACCTCCTTCGATGGGCTGTGTGCACTCTATTGGCGGTCGGCAGTGGCCATTGCGCTCGGCATTCGCCATATCCTGGAGAAGATGAAGGAATATGGCTATGTGCCCGATACACTGCATGTCGCCGGCGGGCATGTGAAAAACCCGGTGCTGATGGAACTCTATAGCGACGCCACCGGCTGCAAGGTCGTGGTGCCGAAGATGAATGAGGCGGTGCTGCTCGGCACTGCGATCGCCGCATCGGTCGCCTGCGGCCTGCACAAGGATTTGGCGGCAGCCGGCGAGGCGATGTATCCGGGCGGCCAGGAACGGCTGCCCGACAGGGCGAAGCAGGCGCTCTACGATCACGATTATCGCCGTCTTCTGGCGATGTATCGACACCGCGCGGAACTCGAAGCGATGCGCTAGAACAGGATGATTTTAGGCCCGGTCGGCCTAAAATCATCCTGTTCTAAATTAAAGAGTTAGAGCATGATGTCGTCCGAAAACCGCTCACACTTTTCGGCATCATGCTCTAGCCGCCGAAAGCGCAGTTTAAATCTGTATCAGTGGTTGGCCGTCTCGCCGAGGACGGTTGCGAATTCCAGCATGCGGCGGCGGCGAAGCGCGGCCTCTTCCCCGACTTCGAGGATGACCGACTCCGACAGGCAATCGAGCAAGGCGATCAGCGGCGGAAGATTGTCGAGATCGGGGGCGCGGGCGGGCGGCAGGGGCAGCATGACGTTGGATTGATCCGCCATCCAATCCGCCTGCTGCGGTGAAATCAGGACGACCTTGTAGCCGTAGCGCCGCGCGGTTCTGGCAAGCAGGCGCGCCTTGGCAAAGCGGCGACAGTCGATGATCACGAGCAGGGCGTCGTCGACCGCCGGCCGGGCAAAGAGGTCGGCAAAACGGTTGTCGGCGCCGTCGAGCGTGCGTACGCCGTCGCGGGCCTGTATCAGCCGCTGGCAGAAGTGATTGGCGAGGCTTGCAAGCCGCGCGTGGGTGGCGATCGAGACTTCACGAGCGGTACTGATCAGGCTGACAGCTTCGGACCAGTGCGGCTGCGCCGTCAGATGATAGATATGATGGAGCGCCTGGATCTGTTCGGCGACCAGCACGGCGAGCGGTTTGCCTTCCGCAGCATCCGCATGCAGTTCACTCATGGCGCTCTGCAACTGCGCCGGCGATGTCGTCACGGTCTCGCGGATCTCCACCTTGACGCTGTCCAGGCCCTGGTAACCGAGCGCGCGCAGGAAACGCCCGACGGTCATGGGCGACAGGTCCAGCCGGTCGGCAACCGACGCGGCCGTTTCAAACGGCAGGTCATTCAGGTGTTCGGAGAAATATTTCGCAATACGACGCTCGGCCGGTGTGCCGCTTTTAACGTATTGCCTGAGTTTGTGCACAAAATCTTCCACATCAGCCTCCCCCGTCTTCCCTCAGAGGCGTTCCGTGGATGCGCTATGGCGATCCCTTGTCTTTGCAACTATTTTCGGAAGCTGCTTCTCAGGCCCATGCTTAATTCTATGGGGCATAATATTATATTAGCACTTATATTGCGACAAGTTTCTATTACTGCCTGCAATTTTATTCTCTCTTGTCGGTGGCATTCGCCTTTCCTACATCTTCTGCGCAACTGGAGACGCTGAAGAAATGATCCTTGACGCCGCTCGACTATCGCTCGCCAACCTGTTCGCGCCGGAAACGCGTTCGGTCTTCTGGAAAGTGCTCGGCCTGACGATTCTGGTGCTGGTCGGTCTCTGGTTTGCATTGCGCGGGGTCTTCATGGCCTTCCTCTTTCCCTGGCTGACGAGTTTCTTTCCCGATATGCCGGACTGGGCGGGGTGGTTCGCGCTGATCTTCGCAATCCTTGCCGGCATCGGCCTTGCGCTGATGCTAGCGCTGCTGCTGTCGCCGGTAACGGCGCTGATCGCCGGTCTGTTTCTCGACGACGTCGCCGATGTCATCGAGAAGCGCGATTATCCCACGGACGCGCCGGGCACCGCCATGCCGCTCGGTCCTGCCATGGCAAGCTCGATCAAGTTCCTCGGCGTCGTGATCCTCGGCAATATCGTCGCCTTGCTGCTGCTGTTCATCCCCGGCGTCAATCTGGTCGCCTTCTTTCTGGTGAACGGCTACCTGCTTGGACGGGAATTCTTCGAATTCGCCGCCATGCGCTTCCGTCCGCCGCAGGAGGCGCGGCTTTTTCGCGCCAAGCATGCGCCCACCGTGTTTCTCGGCGGGCTGCTGATTGCACTGTTTCTGATGATCCCCTTCGTCAATCTGCTGACGCCGCTGTTTGCCGCCGGCATGATGGTGCATCTGCACAAGCTGATTGCGGCTCGCGACACCGGTTCGCGAGCCTGAGTCTCAGCCGGGCAGGGCGGAGGCGTCGTACATCGCGGCGAATTCCGCGCTCGGCGGGATCGGCTTGATGATGTCGATCAGCACGCCGTTGGGGTCAGCGGTGATGAAATGCCGCTGGCCGAAATCCTCATCGCGGATCTCTCTCAAAATCGGCAGGCCGGCGTTCCGGCAGGCCTCGTAGATACGATCGACATCCTCGACCTCGAAATTGAGCAGCAAGCCGCGAACCTCGCCACGCGCGGCGGCAGGGATGGTCTCGTGGCTGCCGTCGAGGATGGCGAGCGCGACATGCTCCGCCTCGGCTGATTGCAGGTGAACGTACCAGTCGCTTTCAAAAAGCGCCTTGAAGCCGAAGTGGGCGCAGTAGAAGGCGGCGGTGCCCTCAACGTCGCGCGTCATGATGACAGGATAGTAGCTGGTCGATTTCATCTCTTGCTTCCCTCCTTTTACATACAGTCTGTATGTTTTTGCGTATTAACATACATGCGGTTTGTATGTAAAGAGACGGTATGAGCCGCAGCAATCGCGAGAGAACCGAGCAGACAAAGCAGGCGCTAATCGACGCCGGGCGGCGCATCTTCGTCGAGAAGGGTTATGCCGAAACGGCTACACCTGAGATCGTCGCGGCGGCAGGGGTGACGCGCGGGGCGCTGTACCATCATTTCGAAGACAAGAAGGCACTGTTTCAAGCGGTGATAAAGTGCGAGGCCCAGGACGTGGCCAAGGCAATCGAAGCGTCTTCGGCGCCGAAACAAGGGCCGCGGGCTGCGCTGATCGCCGGCGCTTCGGCCTATTTCGCCGCAATGGGGCAGCCAGGACGAACACAGCTGCTGTTGATGGAGGCGCCTGCCGTTCTCGGATTGCCGGCGGCCGCCGCACTGGATGCGGAGAATGCGGAAAAGAGTTTACGCGAAGGACTTGCGGCGTTTCTGCCGGAGGCAGGCGCCTTGCTCGACCCGCTGACATCGCTGCTGTCGGCGGCTTTCGACCGCGCCGCGATCGCGATCGACGCCGGCGGGGACAGGCGGGATTACGAGCGGGCGATCGCCGTCTTACTCGACGGCCTCGCCGATCACCTGCGGCGGTAGCTCGACGAGGGGCGCCGGAATATCCCAACTTTTCTCCGGCGATTTGCAGATGTCGGCGATGACGCAGCGCTCGCATTCGGGGCGGCGTGCCTTGCAGGTGTAGCGGCCGTGCAGGATCAGCCAGTGATGAGCGTGATAGAGGTACTGTTTCGGAACCACCTTCATCAGCCGCGCCTCGATCTCGTCGGGGGTCTTGCCGGGGGCGAGCCTGATGCGGTTAGCGATGCGGAAAATGTGGGTGTCGACCGCCATCGTCGCCTGGCCGAAGGCCATGGACAGCACGACATTGGCGGTCTTGCGCCCGACGCCGGGCAGGCGGACCAGTTCCTCGCGGGTTTCCGGTACTTTGCCCGCGAATTCGTCGACCAGCATCTGCGAGAGCGCGATGACGTTTTTGGCCTTGTTGCGATAAAGGCCGATCGTCTTGATGTAGTCGCGGACCTTCTCTTCGCCGAGTTCGAGCATTTTCTGCGGCGTATCGGCGACCTTGAAGAGCGCTCGCGTCGCCTTGTTGACCCCGGCATCGGTAGCCTGGGCGGAGAGCGCCACGGCGACGACGAGGGTGAATGGGTTGGTGTGCTCGAGTTCGCCCCTCGGTTCCGGCCGCTGCACCGAGAAACGGCGGAAGATCTCCTCCCGCTCAGCCACGGAATAGGCGGTTTTCACCGCCGCTGCCGGTTTGCGGCGTGTGATGACATTCGAGTTTTGCGAGGGTTTGCCAACGGATTTGAGTTTCGGATTCGCCATGGAGAATCTATACTCAACGGCCATGATGGAAAGCAACGCCAACAGCTTCAACGAAAAGCCTGTTTTCGCAGCCGAACTCTTTCCCCACCGATCGCTCGGGCGCAAGGGCTTCAAGGTGCTGCTTTTTTTGTCGGGCGCCGTCTGCTTTCTCTACGGCATGTTCTTCACCGCGACCGGCGCCTGGCCGATCGGCTTCTTCTTCGGGCTGGATTTCCTCCTGCTTTACGGTGCTTTCTGGCTGAGTTACCGCTCCGGAAGGGCGCGCGAGGAAGTCACGGTGTCGCGCACCGACGTATCGGTGCGTAAGTTTGCGCCGTCGGGGCGGATGGTGGAGCATCATTTCAACCCGTTCTGGGCGCGTTTCCTCGTCCGCCGGCATCAGGAAATCGGCATCCTCTCCATGCATATTTTCGGCGAGGGCCGGCGCACGGATATCGGCTCCTTCCTGAACCCTGATGATCGCGAGAGTTTCGCCAAGGCTTTCAAAGGGGCGCTTGCCACGGTCAAGCAGCGTCTCTGAACCGATCACCAGAGGCGCAAGAATCGGGTGGTTTGGCCGCCGGCCCTTGATTATCTCCTGTCTAAAGGAGAAAAACGATGAATATGATCGCGAAGCTCGACACAGATATCACCCCCGGCGGCCCCGACTACGACACCGTCCGTCGGGTCATCGAACTCATCAGCGAAGAATATCGCGACCAGCCCTCGCTGGAAGCGATCGCGGCGCGGCTGAACCAGTCTCCAACGCAGCTTCAGAAGACCTTCACCCGGTGGGCCGGCCTCTCTCCCAAGGCCTTTCTGCAAGCCGTCACGCTCGACCATGCCAAGCGGCTGTTGCGCAAGGAAGAGATGCCCTTGCTCGAAACCTCGATCGAGGTCGGGCTTTCCGGCCCGAGCCGCCTGCACGATCTCTTCGTCACCCATGAGGCGATGTCTCCGGGCGAATGGAAGGCGAAGGGCGGCGGACTGACGATCCGCTACGGCTTCCACAATTGCCCCTTCGGCGTGGCTCTCGTTATGGTCACGGATCGCGGCCTGACGGGCCTCGCCTTCAGCGACAGCGGCGACGTAAAGGCTTGCCTGGAAGACATGACCTGCCGTTGGCCGAACGCGGAATACATCGAGGACCGGCAGGCGACAACTCCCTATGCTGATCGCATCTTCCAGCCGGGCCGCTGGACGTCGGACCAGCCGTTGCGGGTCGTCCTGATCGGCACGGATTTCCAAGTCAGCGTCTGGCAGAGCCTGCTGAAGATCCCGTTCGGGAAGGCGGTAACCTATAGCGATATCGCCAGGGATATCGGCCGGCCGACCGCGATGCGCGCTGTCGGCGCCGCCGTCGGAGCCAATCCGATTTCCTTCGTCGTGCCGTGCCATCGCGCGCTTGGCAAGAACGGCGCGCTGACGGGCTACCATTGGGGCCTCACTCGCAAGCGGGCCATGCTCGGCTGGGAATCGGCGCACGCCTGAGCGAGCGCAGGTCGTTCGTCGCCTATCGCTCCGCCAATTCCAGTAGCGCTCGCGCCGCGCTTTCGTCGGTGATCAGCGTGTTGCAGCCGATCCGCTTGATCGTGGCGCGGATGGCGACGGCGCGGTGGGCGCCGCCGGAGGAGAGCACGATGTGCTTGGCTTCCTTCAGCGTGTCGAGGTCGACCGACATCACCCGGCGATTGATCGAGTGGTCGACCGAATAGCCATCTCTGTCGAGGAAGTTGAACATGGTGTCGCAGACGCAGCCGGCATCGATCAGTTCCTGCAGTTCCGCCTTCGATATCCAGCCTTCCGACAGCGAGGTCGAATGCGGGCCGATATCGCCGCAGCTGACGATCGCCAGGTCAAGATTTTCGGCGAGACGGTAGATCGTGTCCAAACCGCACTTCTCGATGAGATTGCGTTTGGTTTCGACGGAATCGACCAGAAGCGGCGCCAGGAACATATAACATTCGGCGCCGAGCTGATTTGCCAGCCGCCACGTGTAATCGATCGGGTTCGTCTGGTGGACGGCGACAATGCCGCCGAGCAGCGAGACGACTTTGCAATTGGTCCGGCGCGGCGGCCGGAAGCTCGCCAGCGAGGCGGTCATGGTGCGGCCCCAGCCGACGCCGATCGTATAGTCATCGGGGATGGCTTCGGAGAGGAACTGGCCAAGCGCCAGACCGACATTCTTTGCCAGCGAATCGACGTCGCCCTGGATGGTCGCCGGGACGACGATCGCCTCGTCGAGGCCGTAGGCGCGCTCCAGCTTCACCGAAAGCTCGACGCAGTCGCCGATCGAATCGTTGATCCAGATCTGGACTTCGCTGCGTTTCATCGCCTCGTCGAGCAGGCGGATGACGGTGGTGCGGCTGATGCCGAGCTGTTCGGCGACATCCTTCTGGGTCAGGCCCTCGTTGTAATAGAGCCATGCGGCTCGCAGCCGCAGCGAGGATGCCTCGGAATAGGCCGTGTGCGTGCCGCGTTTGAGCTTGACCACTTCTCCTCCAGCCGAATTCCTGCCCTAAATCCCATCAGGGATGAACGGCTGTCGCGGCGCGTTTGTTGCCGGGATAATGACGGGTGTGACACTTATGTCAATTGAAATGCACAAATGTCCTTGACTTTTCATCGGGCGAATGGCGATAGTCCGGCCGACACGAAGTCGTTCTGTCCGTCCGAGGAGGACATAGTGCGGGCATGCCGAAAGTCACGACCGGCCTTCCGGCCGCAGGCGATATCGCTTGCGTTCGGCCTGCGGTTTGCCTGCGGGAACACGGCCACTGTCCTTGACGTTTATGAATCATCCGAGACGGATGTGCGCAATTTCGCCTGCAGCATGCAGACAACCTGTCGGTAGATCACCTTTGCCGGGCGGAACTCGCGCCGGTCGCAGCCCAAGTTCAACAAGGATTATTGACCATGACATCCAAGCTTGACCAACTCCGCGAGATTACCACGGTCGTCGCCGATACCGGCGACATCGAGGCCGTCGCGCGCCTGAAGCCTGTGGATTGCACGACGAATCCGAGCATCGTGCTGAAGGCGCTCGGCACGCCGATGTTCGCGGACGCCATCAAGGAAGCCGTCGCCTGGGGCAAGAAACAGAGCGGTAATCCCGAAGCCGTCTCCGCCGCCGTCGCCGATCGCCTCGCCATCTCGGTTGGCGCTGCGCTGGTGAAGCTCGTCCCCGGCCGTGTCTCGACCGAGGTCGACGCCGATCTGTCTTTCGACACCGAGGCTTCACTTGCCAAGGCGCGCTCGATCATTGCCGCTTACAAGGATCGCGGCATCGAACGGGACCGCATTCTCATCAAGCTCGCTTCCACCTGGGAGGGCATCCGCGCCGCCGAAGTGCTGCAGAAGGAAGGCATCGACTGCAACCTGACGCTGCTCTTCAGCAAGGCCCAGGCGATCGCTTGCGCCGATGCCAAGGTCTTCCTGATCTCGCCCTTCGTCGGCCGCATTCTCGACTGGTACAAGAAATCGACGGGCAAGGACTATACCGCCGAGGAAGATCCGGGCGTCATCTCCGTCCGTGATATCTACAACTACTACAAGGCGAACGATATCAAGACGATCGTCATGGGCGCCTCCTTCCGTAATGCCGGTGAAATCGAAGCCCTTGCCGGCTGCGACCGGCTGACCATCAGCCCGGCCCTGCTCGACGAGCTTTCCAAGGATGAAGGCAAGCTGGAGCGCAAGCTCTCGCCGGAGAGCCGCAAGCCCGACGCCAAGGTTTCGGTTGACGAGAAGACCTTCCGCTGGATGATGAACGAAGATGCGATGGCGACGGAAAAGCTCGCCGAAGGCATCCGTGCCTTCGCCAAGGACCTGACGACGCTGCGCACCATGGTGCAGAAAGAACTGCAGCTCGCCGCCGCCTGATCGAGGCGCGCAAACAATTGGAGGCGCGGAGGCCGGCTGGCCTCCGCGCCTTTTCGTGCTGATATCAACGGCCTATGCGGCCGGAGGCGACGATAGTGCGAGAGGAGCGGGCAATTCCTTTGGCGACATTTTTCCGAAGACATGCAAGCTTCATCATCGCTTTCCTGGCTGGGCTGGCGGTCTTTTTGCTGATGACATCGCGTGAGGTCAGCGCCCGCAACATCCTGTTCGGATGGAATGCGAGCGCCGGCGTGTTTATCGTGCTCAGTTGGCGCAAGATGCTGCGGGCAACGGTCGAAAGCATTCGCGAACGCGCCGAAGATCTCGATTTTTCCGATACGGTTCTTTTGGCGCTTTCGATCGGCGCAGCCCTTGCGAGCATCGCCGGCATCGGCCTCGAGCTTCATTCGATCAAGGAGGCTACACCCGACATGGCGCTCGCACGGGCAGGCGGCGCGGTGCTGACGATCCTGATCTCCTGGGTTTTTCTGCACACGCTCTTCACCATTCACTATGCCCATTATTTCTATGGCGGGATGGACGAAGGGAGCGGCTTGAAGTTTCCCGACGGAATCGAAGAGCCCGGCTATTGGGACTTCCTCTATTTCTCATTCACCATCGGTGTTGCGGCGCAGACCGCGGATGTCGCCGTCGGGTCGACCGGCATGCGCAAGCTGACGCTGCTGCATGCCGTGCTGTCTTTCCTGTTCAATACGACGATCCTGGCGCTGGCGATCAATGTTGGCGCAAGCCTGCTATAATGCGCGTGTCGCAGCGGCTGCGAAAATCGGAGAACCGGCTGGGCCACGAGGAAAGAGCGGCTGGCCGATCGCCGCACTTCGACCGGAGGGAAAGATGGAAAGTGCCTCAAGCCGGCATTGGCCGGCCGATCTCATTCTTCTCCTGGGCAGGCTTCTGCTGTCGCTGATCTTCCTGCACGAGGGATTTTCGCTTGCGGCCAATCTTGCCGCGACCATAGACATCTTCGAGAAATTGGGTCTTTCGGCGCCTATTGCCTTTGCCACGATCGTCCTTCAGATCGGCGCTGGCCTTTGCATCGCGACCGGTTTCCTCAGCCGGCTCGGCGCCTTGGCGCTGGCGCTCTTTTGTCTGGCAACCGCCTTTCTCTTCCACACCGACTTGGCGAGCCAGAACGAACTCCTGCATTTCGAGAAGGATCTGGCGATTGCCGGCGGCATGTTCGTCCTGGTGGCTGCGGGCGCCGGATCGATATCGATCGGCCATCTGCTGAAAAAGGGGACGGAGCGTATGCCCCGCTGGCTGAGGGCGATGATATAGGGGGCGGGATCATGCCCGCTGCGATAGAAAGGCTGGCGTGGCTTCAGGCCGGCGGCTTGCCAAATGCCGGGCCGCAAGCGCTTACAGAACTGCCTGCCCAGCCATCAGTGCAAGGACAAGGAAGATCAGGAAGATCACCAGGGCGATGCCGAACAGCACGCGGGCGATGGTCGCAGTGGCTGCGGAAACGCCGGAGAAACCGAAGAAGCCGGCGATGATCGAAATCACGAAAAATATCAGAGCCCATTTCAGCATGGCGTAATCCTTTGCTTTTGCATGAGAAGACGCGGCAGCCGGGAAATTGTTCCAGATCGTCGCCAGGCGATCGGCCGGATGATGCTGGCGGAGTCTCGATGTTGCCGGACAATGTGTTTGCGCGGCGGCCGGCTATTGCGCAGCGTTCACAGCCAGGCCGCCCCCGAGCCTCCCCTGCCTTCCGCTGTCAGCCGTGATTGATCATCACGTGGCGAACGGCGGTGTAGTCCTCCAGTGCATAGACCGACATGTCCTTGCCGTAGCCCGACTGTTTGACGCCGCCATGCGGCATCTCGTTGACCAGCATGAAATGCGTGTTGATCCAGGTGCAACCATATTGCAGCCGGGCGGCCGTCTTCATGCCGCGGCCGATATCCTTGGTCCAGACCGAGGAGGCGAGGCCATAATCGCTGTCGTTTGCCCAGGCGACGGCATCGTCGGCTTGGGAAAAGCGGGTGACCGAGACAACAGGGCCGAAGACCTCGCGGCGGACGATCTCGTCGTCTTGCAGGGCGCCGGCAATGACGGTCGGGGTGAAGAAGAAGCCTCTGTCGCCGGAGACTTTGCCGCCGGTGGTGATCTCCATGTGCTTGTGTTCGGAAGCGCGGGCGACGAAGCTTTCGACGCGGTCGCGCTGACGCCTGGAGATCAGCGGGCCGATTTCGTTTTCGGTATCGTCGGCCTGGTTGAAGCGAATGCTCGCGACGGCCGAGGAGAGATCGGCGACAAAATTGTCGTAGACCCTGGCATCGGCATAGATGCGGCAGGCGGCGGTGCAGTCCTGGCCGGCATTGTAATAGCCGAAGGTGCGGATGCCTGACACGACGGCATCGATATCGGCATCGTCGAAGACGATGACGGGGGCCTTGCCGCCGAGTTCCAGATGGGTGCGCTTGACCGTCTTGGCGGCGGCCTGCAGCACCTTCTTGCCGGTGGCGATATCGCCTGTTATCGAGATCATGCCGATCTTGGCATGATTGATCAGCGCGTTGCCGACGCTTTCGCCGCGGCCGAGGATGACGTTGACGACACCCTCGGGGAGAATTTCCGAGAGCAGCTTTGCCATCTTCAGCGACGTCAGCGGCGTCTGTTCCGATGGCTTGAAGACGACGGTGTTGCCGCCGGCGATGGCCGGCGCCAGCTTCCAGGCCATCATCATCAGAGGATAGTTCCACGGCGCGATCGAGCCGACAATGCCGATCGGATCGCGGCGGATCATCGAGGTATGTCCGGGCAGATATTCGCCGGCGGCAGGTGCGTGCAGATTGCGCACGGCGCCGGCGAAGAAACGGTAACAATCGACGATCGCCGGGATTTCGTCGTTCAGCACCGAATTGATCGGCTTGCCGCAGTTCAAAGCCTCCAGCGCAGCGAAGCCTGCGGCATCCTTCTCGATGGCGTCGGCGATCTTCAGGAGGTAGGCGGAGCGCTCGCCCGGTGTCGTCTGCGACCAGCCTGCGAAGGCTTTCTCGGCGGCATCGACGGCGGCGTCGATCTGGGACAGCGAGGCCTCGGGAAGGTCGATCACCGTCTCGCCCGTCTTCGGGTTCAGGATGTGCTCTTCCGTCTCCGTGCCCTTTTCGAAGCGGGAACCGATCAGCATCTGGGTATCCATGACGTTCTCCCTGTTATTTGCCGCCGCCGGCGATCTGGTCGCCGTCGCGGGTGAGGTAATAGGCTGCCAGGATCGGCAGGAAGGTGACGAGCACCACGACCATGGCGACCACATTGGTGACCGGGCGCTGGCGCGGGCGGATGAGTTCTTCGAGCATCCAGATCGGCAAGGTCGATTGCTGGCCGCCGGTGAAGGTGGTGACGATGACCTCGTCAAAAGAAAGCGCGAAAGCCAGCATGCCGCCGGCCAGAAGGGCGGTGCCGATATTGGGCAGGATGACATGGCGGAAGGTCTGGAAGCCGTCGGCGCCGAGGTCCATCGAGGCCTCGATCAGCGAGCCGGAAGTGCGGCGGAAGCGGGCGACGGCATTGTTGTAGACGACGACGACGCAGAAGGTGGCGTGGCCGAGCACGATGGTCCAGACCGAAAACGGGATGTCGAACAGACTGAAGGCGGAGCGCAGCGCAATGCCGGTGATGATGCCGGGAAGCGCAATCGGCAGAATGACCAGCAGCGAGATCGCCTCGCGGCCGAAGAACTTCGTCTGGCTGACGGCCGCCGCACAGAGCGTGCCAAGCACCAGCGCGATCGCGGTGGCGATGGCGGCGACCTGGACGGAAAGACCGAGCGCCGACCAGACATCCGGCCGATTCCAGGCGACGGCAAACCATTGCAGCGTCAGGCCGGGCGGCGGCCATTGATAGCTCTTTTCCTCCGTCGTGAAGGCATAGACGAAGATCAGCAGGATCGGCAGGTGCAGGAAGAGCAGTCCGCTGGCGGCGGCGATCTTCAAGGGCAGCGGCGATGTCTTGAGATCAGAGCGCATCGAAGGCTCCCAGCTTTTTGGCGAGCGACAGATAAAGTGCCATGATGACGATCGGCACGACGGAGAAGGCGGCGGCGAGCGGCACGTTGCCGGCCGTTCCCTGCTGGGCATAGACGGCCTGGCCGATGAACAGCCTGGAGGAGCCGATGATCTGCGGGATGATGTAATCGCCCAATGTCAGCGAGAAGGTGAAGATCGAACCGGCGACGATGCCGGGGAGCGCGAGCGGCAGGAGCACGGTGCGGAAGGTCTGGCGCGGCGTTGCGCCGAGATCGGCCGAGGCCTCGATCAGGTTGCGGGGGACACGCTCGAGGGCCGCCTGCGTCGGCAGGATCATATAGGGCAGCCAGATATAGACGAAGACGATGAAGGTGCCGATGTAGCTCACCGACAGCGAATTGCCGCCGACGACGGGCAGATTAAGGATGCCGTCGAGCAGCCAGGAGAGGGAGAGTTTCTCGAAGATCCAGGTGAGGATGCCTTCCTTGGCGAGGATCAGCTTCCAGGCGTAGATCTTGACGAGATAGCTCGACCAGAGCGGCAGCATGACGCCGAGATATAAGAGCGCCTTCCATTTACCCTGCGCATAACGCGCCGCGTAATAGGCAATCGGGAAGGCAATCAGCGCGGAAGCGATGGTGACCAGCGCGGCCATGACGACGGTGCGGATGATGATGTCGAAATTTGTTGGGCTCAGAAGCTGGGCATAGGTCGCAAGGGTGAATTCGTAATTCACCAGGCCGGAAAAATCGTCGATCGAAAAGAAGCTCTGCAGCAGCAGGGCAATCAACGAGCCGATATAGATGATGCCGAGCCAGAGCAGCGGCGGCGTCAGCATCAGGAAGAGTAAGAGCTTCGGATGCCGCCAGAAGACATCCGAAAGACGGCCGAAGAGCCCGCTGCGTCCCGGCAGGATCGATGTCTTGGCGCTGGAGAGGGTGAGCGCGGTCATGCCGCATCGTCCATATAGTGGATATCGGCAGGCTGCCAGGCAAGGCGGATACCGGCGCCGACGTCGGGCACGGGCGCGCCGGCCGGCAGCATCACATGCAGCCGGCTGCCGCGGAGATCGACGCCGAGACGGGTGGCGGCGCCGAGGAAGCTCGCATGTTCGACTGTGGCCTCGATGCCGTCGCCTGCCAGGTGGATCGCCTCGGGCCGCAGGCTCGCCCAGCGTTTCTGGCCGCCGAGCGCGGCCATCAGATCCGGCGCGATCACATTCGAGGAGCCGACGAAATCGGCGACGAAGCGCGTCCTCGGGCGGCGGTAAATATCCTGAGGCGTGCCTTGCTGGACGATGTTGCCGTCGTTGAAGACGGCAACGCGATCGGCCATGGACAATGCCTCGCCCTGATCATGCGTGACGAAGACGAAGGTGATGCCGAGCGCGCGCTGCAGGCTCTTCAATTCCTCCTGCATCTGCTCGCGCAGCTTCAGGTCGAGGGCGCCGAGCGGCTCGTCGAGCAGCAGTACCTTCGGCTTGTTGACGAGCGCGCGGGCGAGCGCCACGCGCTGCCGCTGGCCGCCGGACAGTTGTCCGGGCCTGCGGGCGCCGTAGCCCGGCAGCTTGACGAGCTCGAGCGCATCGTTCGCCGCCTTCAGCCGTTCCGCCTTGCCGACGCCCTTGACCATCAGCCCGTAGGCGACATTGTCGAGGATGTTCAGATGCGGGAAGAGGGCGTAGTCCTGGAACACGGTGTTGACGTTGCGGCGATAGGGCGGCACGCCATCGGCCGTTTCGCCGAAGATCTGGATATGTCCGGCGCTCGGCTGCTCGAAGCCGGCGATCAATCTCAGGCACGTCGTCTTGCCGGAGCCGGAGGGGCCGAGCATGGCGAAGAATTCGCCGGACGCGATCTCAAGGTCGACGTCGTCGACGGCGCGAACCTGGCCGAAATAGCGCGATACCTGCTGGAAACGGACGGCTGAGGTCATTGGAGCTCCGGATATTGTCATCTGGCTTCTCCCTGGTAGGAGAGCTGAACGCCGAGGGAGTGCTGGGCTTTCCTCTTCTCCCCAGCGGGGAGAAGGTGGCCCGAAGGGTCGGATGAGCGACTATCTGGATTGTCAAGTTGCATATTCGAATTCTCTTCGCGCGTCTCGTGCTTTTGCATTGAGAATAACCAGGAGTTTTCGGGCGAGTGCGATGCGGATGACCATTTTGGGTTTGCCGGCGCTTTGCAACCTTTGCTGGAAGGCGGCCAGGTGCGGATCGTGTCGGGCTGCGATGGCGCCGACCAGGAACAGAATGGCGCGTGGTCCGGAGCGCCCGCCGCGCACCGGCCGGTGTCCGCTGCGTTTGCCGCTGTCGTTGGCAATCGGCGCCAGGCCGGCCAGCTTGGCGATCGCCTTATTGGAGATCTGGCCGATCTCAGGCAGTTGGGCCATCAACCGGGCAACTGTACGGTTGGCCACGCCCTTGATTGATCGAAAGGCCTGGTTGAGACAGGCCCAGAGCGGATCGTCGTCTATCATCGAGGCAATCTCGCCTTCGAGGGTGCGGCTCTGGCGCACCAAAAGTGCGATCACCTCGTTGAGGCTTGCCTCGCACTGCTGATCGCGGGCTGCACTGCGGCGCTGCATCTGGATGGTCAGATCACTCGTGACCTGGGACAGCCGCGCCATCAGCGCCGACAGCCGCATCTGCGCGGCTTTCGGCGGCGGCAGGGCAGCCAGCCGCCTGGTTTCGGCATAATGGGCGATCATCGCTGCATCGATGCGGTCGGTCTTTTCCAGAAAGCCCATGGATTCGGCAAAGCGGCGCACATGGCGCGGATTGGCAAGCGCGCAGGCGATGCCCAATTCCCACAACAGCAGGAAGGCCGTCCGCTCATAACCGCCGGAAGCCTCCATGACGAGGAGCTCGACATTCTCGGCCCGGCAAAGATCGGCCAGCGCGCCAATGCCGGTGGCGTCATTGCTGAACCGTTCAAACGTCCCGGACGGGCGGATGAACGCATCCAGCCAGTCTTTCGAAACATCCACTCCACATATAATTCTGTTCACGGTAACCTGCCTTGTGCGTGCGATTGGAGCCAAGCGACTATTCGGTCGTACGTGACGATGACGAAGATCCCAGGCTCATCCACGGTTGTAACCGGAGGGGGGACGGGCGACTTCGTCAAGCCTCTGGCCGGGTGGCCACCCGGCCAGAGGCTCAATCGCTTCCATCGCACGAAATTACTAACGTGCAGATACAAGGGGAACGGTGAGGCATGTACGACCTCGCTTGGCTCGGTCGTTCGCTCCTTCGTCGCTCACCCCTCATCTGTCCTTCGGACATCTTCTCCCCGCTGGGGAGAAGGGGAATTAGCTCACCGCCCGCCAATCACGCCGATATAGTCCGAGACCCAGCGGTGGTACGGCACGCATTCACCCTGCGTCGTGCATTTAGCGACCGGGGTCTTCCAGAACTTGATCTTGTCGAAGTGATCGAAGCCGTTGTTGGCGCAGCCGGTTTCGCCCATGAGTTCATTGCCCTTGCAGGCGGCGGGAACGGAGGGCACGGCGCCGAACCAGGCGGCTGCGTCACCCTGGACCTTGGCCTGCAGCGAGTGTTCCATCCACATATAGGCGCAGTTCGGATGTTCGCTGTCGACGTGCAGCATCGTCGTGTCGGCCCAGCCGGTGACGCCTTCTTCGGGGAAGGTGGAGGCGATCTTCTGCTTGTCTGCCTGCAGAAGGTTGACCTGGAAGGGCCAGGAGCCGGAGGCGACGACGCCTTCGTTCTTGAAGTCGTCGATCTGGATCATGGCGTCGTGCCAATAGCGCGAGACCAGTTTGCGCTGGCCGCGCAGCAGGTCGAGAGCGGCCTTGTACTGATCTTCGGTCAGCTCGTAGGGGTCCTTGATGCCGAGATCCGGCTTGTGGGCCATCAGATACATGGCGGCATCGGCAATATAGATCGCGCCGTCATAGGCCTGGACGCGGCCCTTGTTCGATTTGCCATCCGGCAGGGTCTGCTCCTCGTAGACGACGTTCCAGCTGGTCGGCGCCTTGTCCTTGAAGGCATCGGTATTGTACATCAGCACATTCGGGCCCCAGAGATAGGGCACGCCGTAATGCACGCCGCCGACCGTGTACCACGGGCCGTCCTGCAGGCGCTGGTCGACATTCTTGAAGCTCGGAATCAGGTCGGTGTTGATCGGCTGGACGCGCTTGCCGGCGATAAGGCGGAGCGATGCGTCGCCCGATGCAGTGACGAGATCGAAGCCACCCTCGTTCATCAGCGAGACCATTTCATCGGAGGTGGCGGCGGTCTTGACCGAGACTTTGCAGCCGGTCTCCTTTTCGAAGCCGGTGACCCAATCGTAATTCTTGTCGGTTTCGCCGCGTTCGATGTAGCCGGCCCACGCGACGATGCTGACAGCGCCTTCACCCTTGCCCAAGGCCTTCAGCGGTTCGGCTCCGACCACCTGTGTCGCGAAGCTCAGGCAGGCGAGCGCTGCCGTGCAGGATTTCAAGAGATTCGTCATCATCCGTCTCCCGGTTTGGTGCCACTTTTCGTGGCCGTTCGTTCCCGATTACGAAGGTGATCCGAAAAAGCCGCTTTCGCAAATTCATTTATCAGAAAGGCGATATCGGAAATTCCGATTTCAACGCATGCGGCCGGAGCGCATGCTTTCGGCAATACCAACGAAATCCCGTGCCGCCTGCGGCAGGCTGGAGCCCTTGCGCCAGACCATGCCAACCTGCACGACCGGCAACGAACCGGAGACGTCGCGGCTCTCGATGCGGTCGCCTTCCAGCGACCATGGGCGGTAGACGAGATCGGGAAGCAACGCCACGCCTGCGCCCGTTGCGACCAGGCTGCGCACCGCCTCCACCGAGCGGGTGCGGAAGGCGACATGCGGGCGGGCGCCAAGGGCCGACAGCAGCTTGCCGGTATTTTCCTCGATTTCGTCGACTGTCAGCATGATCAGCGGTTCGCGGGCGATATCGGCGACCGAGATAATATCGGCCGAGACCAGCGGATGGCCCATCGGCAGCCATAGACGATAGGGCGAGGTTTCGAGGATTTCCGCCTGCAGCGCCATGCGGTCGCGCAGGTTCGATATCACCATGACCGCGACATCGAGTTCGCCCCCGACCAGGAGGTGTTCGAGATAGCCGCCATTGTCCTCGATCGCACTGACCTCGACTCCAGGACAGGCGCGCCGGTATCGCGCCAGCAAATCGGAGAGGACGTAGCCGGCGACCAGCGAGGTGACGCCGATGTTCAAAGTGCCGGAAAGGGCGCTCTGCCGGCCGGAGAAGCTGGTGCGCGCGTCGGAAACCGAGGCTAGGATCTTCGTCGCGTGACGGAGGAACTGGTGTCCGTTGTGGGTGATCGTTAGGCCGCGCGGATGGCGCTCGAAGAGCTCGACGCCGAGGTCGGTTTCGAGCTCCTTCAGTGCCTCGGTCACCGAGGATTGCGAGATCGAAAGGTTCTGCGCGGCGCGTGTCACCGAACCTTGTTCGGCGACGGCGACAAAATATTGGATCTGGCGAAGCGTGAAGGCCATCAGCGTTTAGAGCATGGCGGAATGTGCAGTGGCAAGCGGTTGAAAAAGGCGGACCTTTTTTGGTGTTTTTTCAAAATGGGGCAGGCTTGGCTGCTCACTTAAACTTTCGGAAACGTCATTTCTCTAGCATTCCCAGCACCTGTCCTGCGTTGGAGTTTGAGATGGCGGAGCAGTTGGCGTGAAGGCCTTACTGCGCATATTCCGGCCTTCCCGGAAATTGGCAATCATCATCGGTGGAGTCGCTCTTCTCATGGGCGTTTCCGGCGGCGCAGCCGTCTATGTTGGCAAGGACAGGCTGATGGGTGCCGCCGGCGGCGGTTCCGGGCTCGAATGCTCCGACGTCAACCTGGTGACGATCAAGAAGCAGGATCGCGTCTGGGTGCGGAAATACATCAAGACCGAACCGACCGACGGCATTACGCGTGTCAGGACCGCGCTGCGTGTCGCCCAGGCCGTTTATGCCGCGCAGAAACCGGATCTGGTACAGGTGGTGGTGCTCGACGAGAACGGCCCGACGCTGCGCGCCGATATTCGCGGCCGGGCAATCGGCGCCGACGTCGTCTATATCCCGCATCCCGACAAGACCGTTCCGGGCCTCGACGACAAACCCTATACGGCGCGCTACTACGACGGCAAGGCCAGCGAAAATGGGCTGTTCTTCGGCGAGCGCATCGACATGCCGGCCGACGAGATTGCCATGATCAGCGCTTCCTTCAAGGATCCGGAGGATTGCGTCGATCCGGTTGCCGTTGCCTCCACCAAGGGCGGAGAGAAGGCGAAGAAGGCCGAAGGCGGCGGGCATGGCGTAGCGCCAGCGGCCGAAACCGAAGCGGCGCCTGCCGCCGAAGGCGGCCACGGTGCCGACGCCCCAGCCGAAGCGCCGGCAGAAGAACCGCCGGCGGATGCCCCCAAGACACACTGAACCGGCGGCATGAAAAAAGCGGAGCTCCAGCCGGCACTCCGCTTTATTTTTCCGTGTTTCTGAGGGTCAGTCGGCCTTGCTGCGGCGGGCCGGGAAGAGGATGACGTCGCGGATCGACGGTGCATTGGTCAGCAGCATGATGAGGCGGTCGACGCCGATGCCGAGGCCGCCGGCCGGCGGCATGCCCTGGTCGATCGCATCGAGGAATTCCTCATCCAGCTGCTTTTCCTTTTCGCCGCGGGCATGCGCCTGTTCGAGCTGCTCAACCATGCGGCGGCGCTGCTCTTCGGGATCGTTGAGTTCCGAGAAGGCGTTGCCGAGTTCCCAGGCGTTGCAATAGGTTTCGAACCGCTCGACCAGGCGCGGCTCGCCCGGCACTTCCTTGGCGAAGGGCGAGATGTCCTTCGGGAAATGGATGACATGCGACGGCTGGATCAGCGTGGCTTCGACCTTTTCCTCGAAAATGAAGGCAAGGCATTCGCCCCAGGTCCAATCCTTTTCGACCGCGAAGCCGGCAGCCTTGGCGGCGGCGCGCGCTTCCTCGTCGGTCTTGATCGCCAGGAAATCGATGCCGGTCGCTTCCTTGACGGCAGCGGGCATCGGCACGCGCTTGAACGGTCCCTTGAAGGACAACCGCTTGTCGCCGAAGTCGAATTCCGTCGTGCCGTGAATGGAGAGCGCCAGGGTCTCGAATAGCCGCTCGACGAGGTCCATCATGTCCTCGTAATCGGCATAGGCCCAGTAACACTCCATCATCGTGAATTCCGGATTGTGCCGGGTGGAGACGCCTTCGTTGCGGAAGTTGCGGTTGATCTCGAAGACCTTGTCGGTCAACCCTGAAACCAGCGTGCGCTTCAGGAACAGTTCCGGCGCGATGCGCAGATACATGTCGAGCTTCAGCGTGTTGTGATGCGTCTTGAACGGCTCGGCGGTGGCGCCGCCATAGATCGATTGCAGCATCGGCGTCTCGACTTCCATGAAGCCGTCATTTTCCATGAAACGGCGGATGCCGGAGACGATCTTCGAGCGCTGCAGGAAGCGGAGCTTCGAATCCTCGTTGGTCATGATGTCGAGATGGCGCTTGCGATAACGCAGCTCGATGTCGGAAAGCCCGTGCCACTTCTCGGGCATCGGCAGCAGCGACTTGGTCAGCATTTCGATCTTCTGGGCGTTGATCGTCAGCTCGCCGCGCTTGGTGCGGCGCACGACGCCGGTGACGCCGATGATGTCGCCGATGTCGATCATCGGCAGCAGGGCGCGGGCTTCCTCGCCGGTGACGTCCTTGTGCGAGAAGATCTGGATCTTGCCCGAGGCGTCATGGATATCCATGAACATGCCGGAATTGCGCGAGGAATAGACGCGGCCGGCGACGGTGACCACATCCTGCGTCTCGACATCCGGTTCCAGGGACTCGTATTTGGTGCCGAGCTCGGCATTGGTCATCGTCCGGTGGAAATGCGCCGGATAGACGTCGCCGATCTGTTCGCGCAGCAGCTTCAGCTTCTGGGCGCGCACCTCGGTCGCGTCGGAGGAAAGAGTGTTTTCGGTCTTGTTGTCAGCCACTGTCGAAATCCTCTGACTGTTCTTACTTCGAGCCGACGAGGGCGGCGACCGCCTGCGCGGCGAGCTTCAGGCGCTGGCGCACGACCGAGCGGCCGAGGATCGCCATGGAATCGAAGAGCGGCAGCGAGCGCGACGAACCGGAGACGGCGACGAAGAGCGGGGAGACCACGACCTTCAGCTTCTTGCCCATGCGGTCGGAGATGGCGCGCAGTTCCGCCTCGATCGTCTCGACATTCCATTCCAGAATCTTTTCGAGATCCGGCTGAACGGTGTTGAGGATCTCCAGAATCTCTTCCGGCGGCGATTTGATCTTGGCGAAGTCGGATGGCTGCAGGCCGAGATCGGACTTCAGCAGAAAGCCGGCGAGGTCGGGCAGTTCGCCGAGTTTGGAAATGCGGGTCTGCGACAGGCGGAGGCCTTCCTTCAAACGCTCATTTTCCATCGCCCAGGTCAGCACGCGCGCCTGAAACTCCTCTTCCGAGAGCTTTTCGCGGATCCAGCGGCCGTTCAGCCAATCGAGCTTCTGGATGTCGAAGATCGCGCCCGCCTTGGAGAGGTTCTCAGGATCGAACTTTTCTGACAGCTCGTCCATCGTCAGCAGCTCTTCGCCTTCGGCGATCTGGATGAAGAACAAGCCGAGGAAGTTCATCAGCGCTTCGGGGATATAGCCGAGCGCGGAATAATAGGAGATCGAGGTCGGGTTCTTGCGCTTCGACAGCTTCGACTTGTCGGCATTGCGCATCAGCGACAGATGCATGAAGACCGGCTGGTCCCAGCCGAAATAGCGATAGAGCAGGATGTGTTTCGGCACCGACGCCAGCCATTCCTCGCCGCGCGCCACATGGGTGATCTGCATCAGATGGTCGTCGATGACGTTGGCCATGTGATAGGTCGGCATGCCATCGGCCTTGATCAGCACCTGCATGTCGACCGAATCCCAGGGGATGGAGACATCGCCGTAGACGCCGTCGGTGAAATCGCAGGAGCCTTCGGCCGGGATTTTCATGCGGATGACCGAGGCTTCGCCGGCAGCGGTGCGCGACGTCACTTCCTCCGCCGTCAGGCTGAGGCAGAGTCCATCATATTTCGGCGGCTTGCCGGCGGCGCGCTGCGCTTCGCGCATCTGCTCCAGCCGCGCGGGCGTGCAGAAACAGCGGAAGGCGTGGCCCTTGTCGAGGAGCTCCTGCGCGTAAGGCTGGTACATCGGCTTGCGGTCGGACTGACGATAGGGGCCATAGGGACCGCCGATATCGGGGCCTTCCTTCCATTCCAGCCCGCACCATTTCAGCGCGTCTAGCACCTTCGTCTCGAATTCAGGGGTCGAGCGCGTCGCATCGGTATCCTCGATGCGCAGGATGAACTCGCCGCCGTGCTTCTTGGCGAAAAGGTAGTTGAAGAGAGCGATGTAAGCGGTGCCGACATGCGGCTCGCCGGTCGGCGAGGGAGCGATGCGGACGCGAACGCCGGTAGCTGTGCCGGAAACTGTCATTGTGTGTGCCCGTCAATGAATGCCGGACTGCTTTCACGGGAAAGCGACGTTCGGCCGGAAGGATGCAGATATCTTCGGCAAACCGGCCGGAAAAAGGGCATGCGCCCGCACTATCCGCCGATCGTCCGTTCGGCTGGCCTTAGGCCATATTCAATTCGGCGCGTCAAGAAAAACCGCGCCCGCACAGGCCCGATGACGGCGAGGGAGGGTCGCGGCGATTGCGACGCGCCCTCCCAATCCCATTCTCAGTGAGCGCCTTCGCGTTTCCGCTTGCGGGCGTTGCGCGCGAACATGTTCAGCACCTCGACCAGCGCCGAGAAGGCCATGGCGACGTAGACGTAACCCTTGGGCACGTGGAAGCCCATACCTTCGGCGATCAGCGTCGTGCCGATCATCAGCAGGAAGGCGAGTGCTAGCATGACGATCGTCGGATTCCTCTCGATGAAGTTGGCGAGCGGAGTTGCCGCGACCAGCATCACGGTGACGGCGGCAATGACGGCGATCACCATGATCGGCAGATGCGGTGTCATGCCGACGGCGGTGATGATGCTGTCGACGGAGAAGACCAGGTCGAGCAGCAGGATCTGGCCGATGGCCGATGCAAAGCCTGTTGTGGCCGAGGTGGCGATAAAATCCTCCTCATGATCGATCGGATCGACGCTGTGGTGAATTTCCTTGGTGGCTTTCCAGACGAGGAACAGGCCGCCGGCGATCAGGATCAGGTCCTTCCAGGAGAAGCCGTGTCCGAAGGCCTCGAAAAGCGGTTCGGTCAGTTGCACGATCCAGGCGACGGTGCCCAGCAGCGCCAGGCGCATGATGAGGGCGAGACCGATGCCGATCTTGCGTGCCTTCTCCCGATGCTCGGGCGGCAGCTTATTGGTGAGGATGGAAATGAAGATCAGATTGTCGATGCCGAGAACGACTTCCATCACCACCAGCGTGATGAGCGCCACCCAGGCGGCCGGATCCTGAATGAGCGTCATAATTTCCTGCATCAGCGTATTTCCCCTTTGCGTCACATGAGCGATGACGCCCCGCAATGTAGTGTCGGCGGCTGGCCGCGCAAGCGCCGCAAGGGGATATACGAAATCGATGTGACTTTTATTCCCTAGAACGGGATGATTTAAGGCCGGGTCGGCCTTAAATTTGAATCCCGTTCTAAGTTAAAGAGTTAGAGCATGCTTTCGTCCGAAAACCGCTCGCACTTTTCGGCATCATGCTCTGATCGGCAACCAGATTTCGGTGACGCCCGTGCCGCTATAGGGGTCGAAGCGCTCGTCGTAGCGTTCGAACATGTCCGGCGTCTCGCCGTGCTCCAGGCCGGAGGTCGGCCACCATGTGCCGAAAATCCGGTTCATCGTCGCCGAAATGCCGGAGACATGGCCGCGATGGTTGAAGACGACGTAGCGCTGGCCCGGCAGCTTGAGTGTGGCAAAATCTGCCGGCAGATCGCCGGCATCGGAGATCTCGACCGCGGCCATATAGCGGAATTTCTCCGCTTCGCCGTCGATATGTGTGCAGATGCCGTAAGCGACGTTGCCCTTCTGGCCTGATATATGGCCGAAATGGGCATTGAACTTCTGCCAGAGAGAGGGGATGGCGGCATTGCCGCCATAGGGATAGGTTTCCTCCAAGCCGGCAAGAAGCAGTGGTTGAAGGGTTTCGAAGCGGGGCGCTTCGAGGTCGCTGAGGTGGGCGGGGTCCATTCTGATCGGCTCCAGTAAGACGAGGTTACGGGTGTGCCCCTGTCTGCGCACCGCATCCGGCGTCATGCCGAACTGGTCACGAAAGGCACGGGTGAAAGCTTCGTGGGAGCCGTAGCCCGCGCAAAGCGCAACCTCGAGGATGGTGGATGAGCCGCTGACCAAGCCGGGCACGGCGCGGTTGAGGCGCCGCCCCCTGATATAGCCGCTGATCGAGTGGCCGGTGACCAGCCCGAAGACCCGCGACAGATGGTAGCGCGACAATCCGGCTGCTTCCGATATCTCTTCCAGCGATATATCGCTTTCGAAATGGCTCTCTATGAACCAGATCGCCCGTGCGATGGCGCTCATCCCTTATCTCTCCTGGTTGCGGCTTCCTTCTTAGAAAAAAGCTGCCGGCCGGGTTTGATCGTTGTTGCGGAGTTTTGGCCGATGGAGGGCGGCCGTCAAGAAAGGACGTCAGACGGTGGCGGGCCGGCGGGCGCCATAGGCCGCCATGAAGACCTTGATCGCACCGCGGATGACGCGGTCGATTTCTTCGCGGCTCGGCGGTTCTTCCATGCTGCCGAACAGGCGCAGCTTGAAGAAACTGCCGCTGGCAAGATCGAGAAATTGGCCGGCGGCGAGATCGATATCATCGATCTCAAGTGTGCCCGCGGCAATGTGGCGTTCGAGAAAATCGCGCATTATGGTGCGCAGATTGACCGGCCCCTTGAAGAAGCGTTGACAGAGCGCAGGCATGCGCTCTCGAACGCCGAGAACGGTGCGCATGGCGGTGATGACCTTCTCGTCGGTCATATGGGTGACGAAGCTTATCCCGAATTCATACAGCCCGGATTCGGGGTCGTCGTGTTCGGCAAGCGCCGTGCGCACAGCGGCTACGAAGGCGGCGCGCTCGGTTTCGACCATCGCCGAAAACAGTTCTTCCTTGTTGGTGAAGTAGACGTAGAGCGTTCCCTTGGAAACTCCGGCCTCACGCGTCACATCGTTCATGCTGGCGGCATCGAAGCCCATTTTCATGAAGACGCGCTTGGCGCCGTCGAGGATCTGCTGGCGCTTGGCCGGATCTTCGCCTGCGGCAAACCGGCCTCCGGCAGCGGGAGGACTGAATACGGCGGCATTGTCGGATTTCAGCGTCATGTCTCCTTAACCGTGTTTACGGTTTCGCCTTTCCCTTAAAAGAAATCGAACCGATGGGTTCTATGCATCTTGATATGACGACAAAACAGGTTTATGTCAACTGAACCGAACCGTTCAGTTCGATCAATTGCACCAAGATCGGTAATGGCCATGTCGAGCAATTCAAAAAGCAGCGTCGCGCGTATCGTCAGCGAAAACGCCGAAGCCGAAGAGGCAAAGGTCGCCGCCGTCGCGGAAGCTCCGACGGCTGAGGCACGCGAGGCGCCGCCTGCTCCCGCGCAGTCGGCGCCGGCTTCGGTCGCAGCACCCGCGGCTGCCAAGAAGCGCCGCAGCCCAGTGCTGCCGATTGTCGTGCTCGCCATTCTCGCAGGCGGTGCCTGGTATGGTTACGAATGGTGGACGAACGGCCGCTTCATGGTGTCGACGGACGACGCCTATATCGAGGGCGATATCGCAACGATTTCGCCGAAGGTCACGGGCTACGTCGCGAAGGTGAACGTTGTCGCCAACCAGGAAGTCAAAGCAGGCGACGTGCTCGCCACGCTCGACAATGGCGACTACCAGAACGCGCTCGATCAGGCCCAGGCCCAGATCGCCACCGAAAAGCTTTCGTTGCAGCGTATCGATGCGCAGATCGAAGGCGCCGATGCGAGCCTCGCTCAAGCGCAGGCGCAGAAGGTGGCACTCGAAGCGGCCGTTCGCGGTGCCGAAATAACCCAGAAGCGCCAGAGCGAGCTTCAGGCAAAGTCGGTCGGCACTGCTGCCGATCTCGACAATGCCAATATCGCGCTCGACCAAGCCAAGGCCAATCTTGCTGCCGGTGACGCCAATATTGCCGCGGCGCAGGCCAACATCACCATCCTTCAGGCTCAGCGCAAGGAGGCGGAGGGTTCGGTCCGTTCGCTGGAAATTTCCCGGGACAAAGCCGCCCGTGATCTCTCCTTCACCGTGCTCAAGGCGCCTTATGATGGCATCGTCGGTAACCGGTCCGTGCAGGAAGGCGATCTCGTCTCGCCCGGCCAGCGCCTGATGGCGCTCGTTCCGGTGCGCCAGCTTTATATCGACGCCAATTTCAAGGAAACGCAGATCCAGCATCTCGTCCCGGGCTCGAAGGTCAACGTCCATGTCGATGCCTATGACGACCATCCCATCGTCGGCACCGTTGAATCGATTTCGCCGGCGTCCGGCTCGGTCTTTTCGCTGCTGCCGCCGGAAAATGCGACGGGCAATTTTACCAAGGTGATCCAGCGTGTGCCGGTGCGCATCGCGCTGCCGCAGGATGCGCTCGACAGCGGGCGGCTACGCGCGGGCCTCAGCGTCGTGGTCGACGTCGATACCCGCACGGCGCCCAGCAAGTAAGCCTTATAAAAGGCGGAGGTGGTCCCATGGCCGCAAGTGCGACAGCGACAGCGGGTTCGATCCCGGCAGCGCCTGCTCACGCCGAGGACCGCATGGATCCGAGGAAACTCATCGCCTTCTTCGCGATGGTACTCGGCATGTTCATGTCGATCCTCGACATCCAGATCGTCTCGGCTTCGCTTGCTGAGATCCAGGCCGGCCTTTCGGCCGGTAGCGATGAGATCGGCTGGGTCCAGACATCCTATCTGATCGCCGAAGTGATCATGATCCCGCTCTCGGGTACGCTGGCGCGCATCATCTCGACACGTTATCTCTTCGCGATTTCAGCCGCGGGCTTCACCATGGCGAGCGCTCTTGCGGCAACGGCGACGAATATCGACCAGATGATCGTCTATCGCGCCATTCAGGGCTTCATTGGCGGCGGCATGATCCCCTCGGTTTTCGCGGCCGCCTTTACGATCTTCCCGCCTTCGAAGCGCAGCATCGTCTCGCCGATCATCGGCCTGATCGCAACACTTGCACCGACCATCGGCCCGACCGTCGGCGGCTATCTCAGCCACGCCTTCTCCTGGCATTGGCTGTTCCTCGTCAATATCATTCCAGGCATCGTCGTCACGATCGTCACCTGGAACTTCATCGATTTCGACAAGCCGGAACTGTCGCTCTTCAAAAAGTTCGACTGGTGGGGGCTGGTTTCGATGGGCGTCTTCCTCGGCGCCCTGGAATATGTGCTCGAAGAGGGCAATTCCAACGACTGGTTCAACGACAGTGCCATTGCCATCGCCGCGGTTGCCTCCGGCGCCGCAGCCATCGTGTTCTTCTATCGCGCCTTCACGGTGGATTTTCCGGTCGTCGACCTCAAGGCTTTCGCCAACCGAAATTTCTCCTTCGGATCGGTATTTTCCTTCGTCATGGGCATCGGCCTCTATGGCCTCACCTATATCTACCCGGTCTATCTCGGCCGCATCCGCGGCTATGACTCTTTGATGATCGGCGAGACGATGTTCGTTTCCGGCCTGGCAATGTTCTTCACCGCGCCGATCGCCGGCCGGTTGTCGACCAAGATGGACCTGCGCCTGATGATGGTGATCGGCTTCGTCAGCTTCGCCGCCGGCACCTATATCATGATGCACCTGACCGCGGACTGGGATTTCTACGAGCTTTTCATTCCGCAGATCCTGCGCGGTTTCGGACTGATGATGTGCATGGTGCCGATCAACAACATCGCGCTCGGCACGATGCCGCCCTCGCGCATTCGCGGTGCGTCCGGCCTGTTCAATCTGACGAGAAACCTTGGGGGAGCCGTCGGCCTTGCCGTCATCAATACCGTGCTCACCAACCGGCAGGACGTGCACTATGAGCGGCTGCGGGAGAATATGGACTGGGGCAACCCGGCGGCGATCGACCAGATGAACAATATGACTGCCAATTTCAACAGCTATGGCATGGACGGGGCGTCGGTCGCGATCAAGCAGATGGTCGGCCTTGCCACCGAACAGGCGGTCATCCTCTCCTTCAGTGACGTGTTCCTGATCCTGACCGTGCTCTTTCTCGCAATGATCCTCGGTGTAGCAATGATCAAGAAACCCGCGCCGCAAGGCGGCGGTGGAGGTGGCGGCGGCCACTGACCTCCGGCCTCCGCTCCTCGAAAAGGCCCTCTCCGGAGGGCCTTTTTGTTTGCAGTTTTCCAGCCTCTATGCGATCAGCCAAAAATCGACCTGCTGACCGGCTCCAGGCCGGCGGCGATGCGGAAACGCAATGCGCGAGTCACCCCCTTCGATTTTTTGATTTACGTACATCAGAATTGGCGTTAATGGTCTCATCAGGAGGAATGATGAGGCCAACAGTTCACGATATCGCTGCCGCCGCCGGGGTCAGCCTTGCGACTGTCGACCGGGTGCTCAACCGGCGTCCGGGTGTGCGCCATGTGACGCGCGAAAAGGTCGAGACCGCGATTCGGCAGCTTGGTTACATCAGGGACGTGGCTGCCGCCAATCTTGCGAAGGGCCGCACCTATCCGCTGGTGTTCATCCTGCCGGCCAGCGACAATTCCTTCATGCACGGGCTCAACGGGGAAATCCGGCAAGCGATCCTCCGTTCGGCTGCCGAACGCACTGATATTCGCACCATCGAGGTGCCGGCCTTCGATCCGGCTGCTCTAGTCGCTATGCTCGAAGAGCTCTCTCGGGAAAAGCCTTGCGGCGTTGCCATGGTCGCCACCGATGCACCTGAGGTGTGCGCCACCGTCGACAAGCTGGTGCATGCGGGCTTTCCCATCGTCACCCTGGTGTCCGACCTCACGGGCTCGCTGCGCCACCACTATGCTGGCGTCGACAATATCGCGGCCGGCCGCACGGCGGCGCGTCTGCTCGGCCGCTTTCTCGGTCCGCGAAAGGGCGAGATCGCCGTGCTCGCCGGATCCATGCTGGTGCGCGACCATCGCGAGCGGCTGGAGGGCTTCACTGCAGTCATGGCCGAGGAATTTCCCGATCTGGCGATCCTGCCGGTGCTCGAAGGCCGTGACGATCCGGAGATCGCCCATATGCTCGTTGCCGACGCGCTCTCCCGGAACGCCGGTATTGTCGGCGTCTATAGTCTCGGCGCCGGCAATCGCGGCCTCATCCGGGCGCTGAAGGAGAAGGCTGTCGATCGGACGCTGACCGTCATCGCCCATGAACTGACCGTGCATACGCGGGCGGCGCTCATCGATAATACGATCGATGCTATCCTCAATCAGGACGCCGGCCATGAAGTGCGCAGTGCGATCCGCGTGCTGAAAGCCAAGGCGGACGGGCTCCCAGTCATCGACGCGCAGGAGCGCATTCGTCTCGACATATTCCTGAAAGACAATCTGCCGTAACGGCAAAGGAGCATTCCCATGTATCTCGGTCTCGATCTCGGAACCTCCGGCGTCAAGGCAATGCTGATCGACGGCGATCAGACGATCGTCGGCTCTGCTAACGGTTCGCTCGACGTTTCGCGCCCGCATTCCGGCTGGTCGGAACAGGAGCCGACCCATTGGGTGCGCGCCACGCAAGAGGCCGTCGCCGGTCTCAAGGCAAAACATCCGAAAGAGCTGGCCGCGGTGAGGGGTATTGGCCTTTCCGGGCAGATGCACGGCGCGACGCTGATCGACGCCGCCGACAAGGTGCTGCGCCCCTGCATCCTCTGGAACGATACGCGCAGTCATGTCGAGGCCGCGGCGCTCGACGCCGATCCGCGTTTCCGCGCACTCACCGGCAATATCGTCTTCCCCGGCTTCACGGCGCCGAAACTCGCCTGGGTCAGGAAGCACGAGCCTGACATTTTCGCCAGGGTCGCCAAGGTGCTGCTGCCGAAGGACTACCTGCGTCTTTGGCTGACCGGCGACTATATTTCCGAAATGTCGGATTCGGCCGGCACCTCCTGGCTCGACACCGGCAAACGCGCCTGGTCGTCCGAATTGCTCGCCGCCACCGATCTTTCCGAGGAGCAGATGCCGACGCTCGTCGAAGGCACTGCACAGGCCGGCAAGCTGCGGGCGGAACTTGCGGCGCAATGGGGCATATCAGGGGATGTCGTCGTTGCCGGCGGCGCCGGCGACAACGCCGCTTCTGCCTGCGGCATGGGCACGGTCAGCGATGGTGCGGCCTTCGTCTCGCTCGGCACGTCGGGCGTGCTTTTTGCTGCCAACGGCTCCTATCTTCCGAAGCCGGAAAGCGCCGTACATGCCTTCTGCCACGCTCTGCCGAACACCTGGCATCAGATGGGCGTTATCCTGTCGGCGACCGATGCGCTCAACTGGCATTCCGGCGTGACCGGCAAGTCGGCCGCCGATCTCACCGGCGAACTCGGCGAGACGCTGAAGGCGCCGACCGGAGTCACCTTCCTGCCTTACCTCTCCGGCGAGCGTACGCCGCACAATGATGCCGTCATCCGCGGCGCTTTCATCGGGCTGGAACATGAAAGCAGCCGCGCCGTGCTCACCCAGGCCGTGCTCGAGGGTGTCGCCTTCGCCATCCGCGACAATCTCGAAGCGCTGCGGTCGGCCGGCACCGGCATCTCCCGCGTCACTGCGATCGGTGGCGGTTCGCGCTCGCGCTACTGGCTGGCGTCGATCGCCACCGCGCTCGGCGTTCCGGTCGATCTGCCCGCCGACGGCGATTTCGGCGCGGCCTTCGGTGCCGCCCGCCTCGGCCTGATCGCGGCAACGGGTGCCGATCCGATCGCCGTCTGCACGCCGCCGGTGACATCAGACACGATCGAGCCGGTGGCTTCGCTGAGCGGCGCTTACGAGGATGCCTATGCGCGCTACCGTGCACTCTATCCGGCGATCAAGTCGCTGGCGCATTGAAACTGGAGCCAGCGGGCCCTCATCCGCCTGCCGGCACCTTCTCCCCTGGGGGGTCCGAAGGACGGGGCGAGACCCGCGGCTCGCCCCTGGCAAAGGTGGCCCGAAGGGTCGGATGAGGGGGCTGAACGGCACGAACGATTAAAATGAACTACGAGAACCCAAGGAGACCTGACATGAGCACCGGATTTTTCGGCGATATCCAGAAGATCAATTATGAAGGCCCCGACAGCACCAATCCGCTGGCCTTCCGCCATTACCAGCCGGACGAGATCGTCATGGGCAAGCGCATGGAAGACCATCTGCGTTTTGCGGTGGCCTATTGGCACACCTTCACCTGGCCGGGCGGCGATCCCTTCGGCGGCCAGACCTTCCTGCGCCCCTGGTTCGAAGACACGATGAAGGCGGCCAAGCTCAAGGCCGACGTCGCGTTTGAATTCTTCTCCTTGCTCGGCGCGCCCTATTACTGCTTCCACGACGCCGACGTGCGGCCTGAAGGCAAGAATTTTGCCGAAAACACCAGAAACCTCAACGAGATCGTCGACTATTTCGCCGAGAAGCAGGCTGCGACCGGCACCAAGCTGCTCTGGGGTACGGCCAACCTGTTCTCCAACCGGCGCTATATGTCGGGTGCGGCGACCAACCCGGATCCCGATGTCTTTGCTTTCGCAGCCGCGACGGTCAAGACCTGCATCGACGCCACGCAGAAGCTCGGCGGCGAGAACTACGTGCTCTGGGGCGGCCGCGAAGGTTACGAGACGCTGCTCAATACCGATCTCAAGCGCGAGCTCGACCAGCTCGGCCGCTTTCTCAACCTCGTCGTCGAATACAAGCACAAGATCGGCTTCAAGGGCACGATCCTGATCGAGCCGAAGCCGCAGGAGCCGACCAAGCACCAGTATGACTATGACGTCGCGACCGTCTACGGCTTCCTCAAGAAGCACGGCCTGGAAAACGAGGTGAAGGTCAATATCGAGCAGGGCCATGCGATCCTCGCCGGCCACTCTTTCGAACACGAGCTGGCGCTCGCCAATGCGCTTGGTATCTTCGGCTCGATCGACATGAACCGCAACGACTACCAGTCCGGCTGGGATACCGATCAGTTCCCGAACAATGTTCCGGAAATGGCGCTTGCCTATTACCACGTTCTGGCCGGCGGCGGCTTCAAGACCGGCGGCACCAACTTCGACGCCAAGCTGCGCCGCCAGTCGCTCGATCCGGCGGACCTTTTGATCGGCCATATCGGCGGCATGGATTGCTGCGCCCGCGGCCTGAAGGCCGCCGCCAAGATGATCGAGGACAAGGCCCTGTCGCAGCCGCTCGCCGATCGCTACGCCGGCTGGGAATCGGCCGAGGCGCAGAAACTGTTCCGCGGCGAATACTCGCTTGACGAGATCACCAGCTGGGTTGAGACCAAGGACGTCAACCCGCAGCCGAGATCCGGCAAGCAGGAACTGCTCGAAAACGTCGTCAACCGTTACGTCTGATGACAGACGCCGGCGGCCATCGGTCGCCGGCGCTACCTTTTTCGGTTGGCGTCAGCGCTTCAGCCAATTGCGCGACGGCGCGGAGACGGAGTTTCGAACCACCAGATCCGGCCTCAGCAGGATCTCCGTCTCGGCCGGCCGGCCATCGGACAAGAGCTCCAACAGCAGCGCCATCGCCTGTTTGCCGATCGCCGTTCGCGGCTGGCGGATCGTCGTCAGCGACGGGGATATGAAGACGGCCTGCGGCACGTCATCGAAACCGGTCACCGAGAAATCCCGCGGAATATCGTAGCCGCGCGCCCCGAGCCCGATCATCACGCCGATCGCCGTCTGATCGTTCACGCACATGAAGGCTGTGGGAAGCGTGTCGCGCATGAAAAGCTGTTCAACCGCATGCCGGCCGCTTTCGATCGTGCCGTCTCCTTCGAGCACGATCCTGAGATCCGGCGGGATGCCGGCGGCATCGAGGCCGGCATCGTAACCCAGGCGTCGCCTGATATAGGCGAGCCTGGTGCGGGAATCGCCGATGAAGGCGATCTTGCGGTGGCCTTCGGCCAGCAGCAGATCCACCGCCTTTCGCGCGCCTTCGGTATCGTCGACGCCGACATAGGGAATGCCGCCGTTGAAGACCGGTTCGAAAACGCCGACGCTTGGCGGCAGCCGCGCGGTCATGGTCTGATGACCGAAGGGCAGGATGCCGGTGAAAAGGATCAGTCCGGCCGCCTGGTTGGAGTTGAAGAATTTCAGATATTCCAGGCCGCGCTGGGCATCGTTCTGCGTGTGGCCGATCAGCACGCCGTAGCCGTGCGCCCGCGCCTCGTTCTCCAGGCCGACGAGGATATTGGAGAAATTGGGGTCGCCGATGTCGGGCGCCACCACGAGGATCATATTGGAGCGGCCAAGCCTCAGGCTGCGCGCCATTGCGTTGGTGGTGTAGCCGGTGACGGCGATTGCCTGGTTGACCTTGAGCCGTGTGGAGTTGGCGACCTTCTCCGGCGTGTGGATCGCCCGCGAAACCGTTGCGATGGAGACTTCGGCGATCCGGGCGACGTCTTCGATTGTTGCGGGCGTGGAATTCGACACTGGGCTCTGCCTTGGGGCTGTCTTCGCCGCGACACTACACAGACTTGTCGAGAGGTCAAAGGCAGGCTTCAACGGATCTGTGTTAATCCACGATGTAAACCTTTACATGGCTGATGTAAAGGTTTACATAAGGTTCAAAGCGGACGGGAGCCGCCAGCGCAAACGCCGGAAAAGCGAAAGCTGTTTTCAGAAACGGAATCTGCGCTAGTTCAAGGTGATGGAGCGTTGCCGGTGCATTCTGCCGATTGCACAGCGCTCTGGGGGAGGCATGATGACCGTGGAAATCGCCGACACCGCACCCGTGGTGCTGTCCGCCAGGCGAATATGCAAATCTTTCAGCGGCGTGCAGGTCCTCTTCAGCGTCAATTTCGATCTCCGCGCCGGCGAGATCCATGCCCTCATGGGTGAGAACGGTGCCGGCAAGTCCACCCTTGTCAAGGTGTTGTCGGGCTTCGAGCAGCCGAGTTCCGGTGAAATCCTGCTCGACGGCAAGCCTGTCGTGCTGCCGCCCAATGGCGCGGCGGAGGCGCTCGGCATCGTCATCATCCACCAGGAATTCAATCTTGCCGAACACCTGACCGTGACGGAGAGCCTCTTTCTCGGGCGTGAGGTGACGCGTTTCGGCGTGCTCGACCGCAAATACATGCGGTCGGAAACGCGCAAGGTCCTCGATGTGCTCGGCTCGCATGTCGACGAAAATGCGCTGATCAGCACGCTTTCCATCGCCGACAAGCAGATGGTCGAGATCGCCAAGGCAATCAGCCGCGACGCGCGTGTCGTGTTCATGGACGAACCCACGGCCGTGCTGTCGCGGGAAGAGACGAATATGCTCTTCAAGCAGGTCCGCAAGCTGCGCGACCAGGGCACCAGCTTCGTCTTCGTCTCCCACAAGCTCGACGAAGTGATGGAATTGACCGATCGGGTGACAGTGCTGCGCGACGGCCAGTGGGTCAAGACGTCACCGACATCAATCCTCGACGGGGAATCGATTGCGCAGCTGATGGTCGGCCGCGAGCTTTCCAGCCTCTATCCCGCCAAAGTCGAGCCGGATGTCGACGAGGAAATCGTCTTGAGCGTCTCCTCGGTGTCGACTGGTTATGTCAGGGATGCGAGCTTTGAGGTGCGCAAGGGCGAGATTATCGGCTTTTCCGGGATGATCGGCTCCGGCCGCACCGAATTGATGGAGGCGATCGCCGGCCTGCGAACCCGCCTTGAGGGGGAAGTGGTCATCAAGGGGCAAAACGTTCCCTCCGGTGATGTGCATGCGGCCAACCGCTGCGGGCTTGCCTACATGACCAAGGACCGCAAGTCGAAGGGCTTGCTGCTGCGCTCCGGCATGATGACTAATCTGACGCTGCAATCGCTCGGACGGCATTCTCGCCACGGTTATCTCAGCCCCGGCAGTGAAGCGGCTGCGCTGGCGACGGCCAAGCGCCGCTTCGACATCAGGGTTCGCGACGGCAATATCATTGCCGGCCGCATGTCCGGCGGGAACCAGCAGAAGCTGCTCTTGGCGAAGGTGATGGAGACCGAGCCTGACATCATCATCATCGACGAGCCGACCCGCGGCATCGACGTCGGCACCAAGCAGCAGATCTATCATTTCATCTCGGCGCTCGCCCGCGACGGCCGGTCGATCATCGTCGTTTCCTCGGAAATGCCCGAGGTAATCGGACTCTGCACCCGGGTGGTGGTGATGCGCGAGGGACATATTGTCGGCGTGCTCGAGGGAGACGAGATTTCCGAGCAGGAGATCATGCGCTACGCCGCCGGGCTCAAGAAGAAGGCGGCGGCCTAAATGCATGTCGCCCAACAGCATGCCGCGGGTTCGGAAGACGACAGCAGAGAATTAAGAGCTGAGAGCGGGCGGGACTTTGCCGACGCGGACAATAGATAAAGGCCCAGGCAGTCTGGGACGGGAGGTTGGTTTTGGACATGAGTGTTAACGAGGAGACCAGGGAAATCCGGCGCAGGTCCTGGCGTGACGTTGATCTGCGCGCAGTTGCACCCTTTGCCGCTTTGGCCTTGCTTCTCATCGTCGGCGCACTGGTCAATCCGAATTTCATCGGCATCACCAATCTTGCCAACGTCGCGACACGCTGCGCCTTCATCGCCATTATCGCTGTCGGCGCGACCTTCGTGATCTCGGCCGGAGATCTCGATCTTTCCGTCGGCGCGATGGTGGCCTTTGTCGCCAGTCTAATGATCCTGCTGATCAATTCGGGCGTCATTGCCGATCCGGTGCTGATGCTGACGGCGGCTGTGCTCTTCACAGTCATTGCGGGTGCTCTTTGCGGCCTCGCAAACGGCCTCATCACCACCGTCGGCAAAATCGAACCTTTCATCGCCACGCTCGGCACCATGGGCATTTATCGCGGCCTGACCACCTGGCTGTCGCAGGGCGGCGCGATCACGCTGCGCTCGAGCGACATCCAGACGCTCTACCGGCCGGCCTATTTCGGCAATATTCTCGGTCTTCCGGTTCCGATCGTGGTGATCCTCGTCGTGACCGCGATTGCGGCCTTTATCCTCTACCGCACGCGTTACGGCCGCCATGTCGTCGCTGTCGGTTCGAACAGTGACGTCGCGCGCTATTCGGGCATCGCGGTCAATCGCGTGCGCACCATTGCCTTTGTCATCCAGGGCCTCTGCGTGGCGATCGCCGTGCTGCTCTATGTGCCGCGTCTCGGCTCCACCTCGGCAACGACCGGCATTCTGTGGGAACTGCAGGCCATTACCGCGGTCGTCGTCGGCGGCACGGCCCTCAAGGGTGGCGCCGGCCGCGTCTGGGGCACGATTTGCGGCGCCTTCATTCTCGAACTCGTCGGCAACATCATGCTGCTCTCGAACTTCATCAGCGAGTATCTGATCGGCGCGATCCAGGGTGCGATCATCATCATCGCCATGCTGGTGCAGCGGTCGCTGGTGCGCAAATCGTAAGGCAGGCGGTTCTCGGATTGGCCGGGCTTTACAGGGCACCCGGCTCGGATTGGAAAAGTCCCTGATATTTTTGGGAGGAAATAGCATGCGCAAGCTCATGTTGGGTCTGGCGGTTGCGGGGGTGGCTTTTGCCGGCGCAGCCTACGCCCAGGACAAGAACTACACGATCGGCGTATCCATTCCGGCGGCCGATCACGGCTGGACTTCCGGGGTCGTGTTCCATGCCGAGCGTATTGCCAAGAAGCTGATGGCCGAACATCCGGGTCTGAACGTCATCGTCAAGACTTCGCCGGATGCTGCGACGCAGGCCAATGCTGTGCAGGACCTCGATACGCAGGGCATCGATGCGCTCGTCATCCTGCCCTCGGATCCGGATCCGCTCGTCAACGCCATCAAGGAAGTCAAGGACAAGGGCAAGTTCGTGGCGCTGGTCGACCGTGCACCGTCGAACAACGACAACTCCGTGCGCGACCTCTATGTCGCCGGCAACAATCCGGCGCTCGGCGAAGTCGCCGGCAAATACATTGCCGAAAAAACCCCGGAGGCTGAAGTCGTCGTCATCCGCGGCCTGCCGATCCCCATCGACCAGCAGCGCCAGGACGGTTTCGACAAGGGCATCGCCGGCTCGAAAGTCAAGGTTCTTGATCGCCAGTACGGCAACTGGAACCGCGACGACGCCTTCAAGGTCATGCAGGACTATCTGACCAAGTACCCGAAAATCGATGTCGTATGGTGCCAGGACGACGACATGGCCGTCGGCGTTCTTCAGGCGATCGAGCAGGCCAAGCGCACCGACATCCAGTATGTCGTCGCCGGTGCCGGTTCCAAGGACATGATCAAGAAGGTCATGGACGGCGACAAGCTGATCCCGGTTGACGTTCTTTATCCGCCGGCAATGGTCGGCACGGCGATGGAGCTGACGGCGGCTGCTCTCTACGACCAGGTTCCCGTCCACGGCAACTACATCCTCGACGCGACGCTCGTCACCAAGGAGAATGCCAAGGACTTCTACTTCCCGGATTCTCCGTTCTGATTGATCCGCTATGCAAGCGCGCCCATTCGTAAGGATGGGCGCATTTTTTTGCCGTCGTTTTGGCGAGCAGGCGAAAATGCTGCACGTACCTCTTGCCCGCCAATGCCCATCATGGTTAGTTCGCAGCCATACACCATCCGGCTCTGCGCCAAATACGACAGCAAGCAAGGAAGCGCCTTGCTCCCGCAAAATTGCGTGCTACAAGTTATCAGAAACGTTTACGGTCGATGTTCAGGGAGGAATCTGACATGAAGACGATCAAGGGCCCCGGCCTTTTCCTTGGCCAATTCGCGGGCGATGCAGCGCCTTTCAATTCGTGGGACGCAATCACCAAATGGGCAGCCGATATCGGCTACAAGGGCGTTCAGGTGCCGACCTGGGCGAGCCAGCTGATCGATCTGAAGAAGGCTGCGACATCCAAGGATTATTGCGACGAGTTCGCCGGCAAGGCCCGTCAAAACGGCATCGAGATCACCGAACTTTCCACACATCTGCAGGGCCAGCTCGTTGCCGTTCACCCGGCCTATGACGAAGCATTCGATGGTTTCGCAGCGCCCGAAGTGCGGGGCAATCCGAAGGCCCGCCAGGAATGGGCGGTCGAGCAGGTCAAGATGGCGCTGACCGCGTCGAAGAATCTCGGCCTCAAGGCGCATGCGACCTTCTCCGGCGCGCTGGCCTGGCCGTTCATCTATCCCTGGCCGCAGCGTCCCGCCGGTCTGGTCGAGACCGCCTTCGACGAGCTTGCCCGCCGCTGGATGCCGATCCTCAACCATGCCGATGAAAACGGCATCGACGTCTGCTACGAGATCCATCCGGGCGAAGACCTGCATGACGGCATCACCTTCGAGATGTTCCTGGAGCGGGTGAAGAACCATCCGCGCGCCAACATGCTCTACGATCCCTCACACTATGTCCTGCAGTGCCTCGATTATCTCGAGAACATCGACATCTACAAGGACCGCATCAAGATGTTCCACGTCAAGGATGCGGAATTCAATCCGACTGGGCGCCAGGGCGTTTATGGCGGCTATCAGGGCTGGGTGGAACGCGCCGGGCGCTTCCGTTCTCTCGGTGATGGCCAGGTCGATTTCGGCGCCGTCTTCTCGAAGATGACGGCCAATAATTTCGACGGCTGGGCCGTGGTCGAATGGGAATGCGCGCTGAAGCACCCGGAGGACGGCGCCCGCGAAGGCGCTGAATTCGTCGCCGCCCATATCATCCGCGTCACCGAAAAAGCCTTCGACGATTTTGCCGGCAGCGGTACGGATCAGGAGGCCAACCGGCGGATGCTGGGGCTCTGAGACTTCGGGCATGCATGGAGGCTGCCCCTCACCCTAACCCTCTCCCCGATCTGACGGGGAGAGGGGACTTGCCTTGCGAGACGTTAGCGAGGGATGGAGAGGTCGCGGCATATCCCCTTCTCCCCGTCAGAACGGGGAGAAGGTGGCGGCAGCCGGATGAGGGGCGCATCCGCACAAGTTCAAATTTCAGGAGGACAAGAATGGCAATCGAAGCATCATCGGAACAGACCCGCGAGCCGCGCATCCGGCTCGGCATGGTGGGCGGCGGCGCCGGCGCGTTCATCGGTGCGGTGCACCGGATCGCGGCGCGCATCGACGATCAATACGATCTCATTGCCGGCGCACTGTCGTCGACGCCTGAAAAGGCCGTTCAGTCCGGCCGCGACCTCGGCCTCGATCCGTCCAGGACCTATTCCAGCTACCGCGAGATGGCCATCCGCGAGGCGAAGCTGAAGAACGGCATCGAGGCGGTGGCGATCGTCACGCCGAACCATGTGCATTATGATGCGGCCAAGGAATTCCTGAAGCGCGGCATTCACGTCATTTGCGACAAGCCGCTGACCTCGAACCTTGCCGATGCCAAGAAGCTGAAAAAGGTCGCCGACGAAAACGGCGCGCTGTTCATTCTGACGCATAATTACACCGGTTATCCGATGGTCCGCCAGGCGCGCGAGATGATCGCGAACGGCGAACTCGGCGATATCAGAGTCGTCCAGGCCGAATATCCGCAGGACTGGCTGACCGAAGCGGTCGAGCAGACCGGCCAGAAGCAGGCCGCCTGGCGCACCGATCCGGCCCAGTCCGGCGTCGGCGGCTCCACAGGCGATATCGGCACCCATGCCTATAACCTGGCCTCGTTCATATCGGGCCTGGAACTCGACAGCCTGGCCGCCGATCTCGACAGCTTCGTGCCCGGCCGCCGGCTGGACGACAATGCGCATGTCATGCTGCGTTTCAAGGCGAAGGGCTCGGAGAAGCCGGCCAAGGGCATGCTCTGGTGCAGCCAGGTCGCACCCGGCCATGAGAACGGCCTGATGGTCCGCGTCTACGGCAGCAAGGGCGGCCTGGAATGGACGCAGAAGGATCCGAATTACCTCTGGTACACGCCCTTCGGTGAACCGAAGCGGCTGATCACCCGTGGCGGCGCCGGCGCCGGAGCTGCTGCCGGCCGGGTTACGCGCGTGCCGTCAGGGCATCCGGAAGGTTATCTCGAGGCCTTCGCGACGATCTATACGGAAGCCGCGCATGCGATCAACGCCCGCAAGAAGGGCAAGGCGGTCGACAAGGCGGTAGTCTATCCCACAGTCGATGACGGCGTGAAGGGTGTCGCCTTCGTCGAAGCCTGTGTTGCCTCGTCGAAGAGAAACGGCGCCTGGGTCAAGCTCTGAGGCTTGGCGATCCGCGTGAAATTGGCGGAGCCCGCGAAAATGCCGAGGCGGCCATTGGCTGCCTCGGCCTGTCCGTCATTCGTCAGGCCGCAGCGCGGTTGCGCTTCGTCAAGCTGTCGACGCTGAGCGGCCCAGCGCCTGCCGCCACCAGATAAAGAAATACGAAGCAGAACAGGATCGCCGCGACGCCGCCATTCTGCGCGGGATAAAAGCTCTTTCCCGCATGGCCGATGAAATAAGCGAAGGCCATCAGGCCCGAAAGCACGAAGGCCGCGATGCGGGTCTGGAATCCGACCAGGACGAGGAAGCCGAGGGTGAGTTCGATCAGCCCGGCAATCCAGGAGAGCGAGCCCATCGGCGGCACGCTTGCCGCGGCGGGAAAATGCAGGATCTTCTGCGTGCCGTAGCTGAAAAGCACAAGCGAGGAGATGATGCGCAGCAGGCTCAGCAGATGCGGCTGCAGCAGATGGATCGAAGACAGCATTGGGTTCCTTTCATGTTTGCGATGTCTTCGCTGTGTAGTGATCGCCGCCTCGGCAGCAAGTCACGACTGCTGACATTCGCGTTATGAGATCCGTTGCGGTCGGAACGTGATGTCCGAAGCGATCAAATGATGCCGGTCATGGCCGTTCCGCCCTTCCTACTGCAACGTTGCAGCTTTTCTTGGCCGAGACCTGTACTTTGCTTTTCGGCTTGGCTAAATCCGGCCCAATGGCCAGTCCATATGCTCAGAGACGGGGATTAGAGATGATCGATGCCAAGACGCTTGCAAGCCGCTTTCCCGGTGACTTTACCTTCGGCGTTGCCACCGCCGCCTTCCAGATCGAAGGCGCGAGCAAGGCCGACGGCCGCAAGCCGTCTATCTGGGACGCTTTCTGCAACATGCCCGGCCGCGTCCATAACCGCGATAATGGCGAAATTGCCTGCGACCATTACAACAGGCTGGAGCAGGACCTTGATCTCATCAAGGAGATGGGTGTCGAAGCCTATCGCTTCTCCATCGCCTGGCCGCGCATCATCCCCGATGGCACAGGCCCGGTGAACGAAGCGGGCCTCGATTTCTACGACCGACTGGTCGACGGCTGCAAGGCGCGGGGGATCAAGACCTTTGCGACGCTCTACCATTGGGACTTGCCGTTGCTGCTTGCCGGTGATGGCGGCTGGACGGCGCGCTCGACGGCTTACGCCTTTCAGCGTTATGCCAAGACGGTGATAAGCCGCCTCGGCGACCGTCTCGACGCCGTCGCGACCTTCAACGAACCCTGGTGCATCGTCTGGCTGAGCCATCTCTATGGCATCCATGCTCCCGGCGAGCGCAACATGCAGGCTGCCCTTCACGCGATGCACACCATGAACCTCGCCCACGGCCTCGGGGTCGAGGCGATCCGCTCGGAAGCTTCGAACGTACCCGTCGGCCTGGTGCTCAATGCCGCCTCGATCATCCCGGGCTCGGACAGCCCGGCCGATCTTGCCGCCGCCGAACGCGCGCATCAGTTCCACAACGGCGCCTTCTTCGATCCCGTCTTCAAAGGCGAATATCCGAAGGAATTCGTCGAGGCGCTCGGCGACCGGATGCCTGTCATCGAGGACGGCGACATGAAGCTGATCAGCCAGAAGCTCGACTGGTGGGGTCTGAATTACTACACGCCCGAGCGCGTCGCCGACGATGCTGACCGCAAGGGCGATTTTCCGTGGACCGTGAAAGCGCCGCCGGCAACCGACGTCAAGACCGACATCGGCTGGGAAATCTATGCGCCGGGCCTGAAGCTCCTCGTCGAGGGTCTCTATCGCCGCTACGATCTGCCGGAATGCTACATCACCGAGAACGGTGCCTGCGACAATGCCGGTCTCGCCGATGGCGAGGTCAATGACACGATGCGCCTCGACTATCTTGGCGACCATCTTGACGTCGTCGCAGATCTCATCATGGACGGCTATCCGATGCGCGGCTATTTCGCCTGGAGCCTGATGGACAATTTCGAATGGGCGGAAGGCTACCGCATGCGCTTCGGCCTCGTCCATGTCGATTATGAGACGCAGCTGCGCACGGTGAAGAAGAGCGGCAAATGGTATCGCGACCTCGCGGAGCAATTTCCGAAAGGAAACCACAAGCCGGGTCAGCGGTTTGTCTGAGCGCGAATCCTGCCGGCAGCGGGGCAAAAAATGAACCGACAAGATCTGCAACAGCCGCGTGCTTAAACGTTTCTGAACCCTTGGCTGGCAAAGTCCGATGGTCAGGGAGCGGTAATGCAGATACTCGGAAAATTGCAGCGCAAAGGATCGGGAATAGGCCGTCACATCACCGTTACCGGCGTGCTGTTTTCCTTTGCGGTCATCGTTGCGGTCGCCACCATTATGGTGTTGACGGCAATCGAACGCGTCGCTCAAAATGCCAATGTCCTTGATGACGAGCGCTCGCGCGAAACGACGATCGGCGCGTTGAGGACCTTCGAGGATCAGCTCGGCGCGACGCTCGACGATTATGCCGCCTGGGACGACGCCGCCGCCAACGTCTACGCGCCAGATGGGATGGGGTGGACGATCAGCAACTACGGCGAGATGTCGGTCAATAGCTCGCTTTTCGACATGGCGATCGTCATCGATGATGCGAGGAATGCGATTATAGCCTATCGCGACGGCAAGCCGATGGAGGAGCCGCTCGCAGATTTCTTCGGGCCTTCTCTCTGGAAGCTGCTCGATACAGCGAAGGCGGCCGGCCCAGTCGACAGGCCTCAGGCCGTCGGCTTCATCAGCACCAAACGCGGGATTGCAGCTGCCGGCGTGGCCCTGGTGCGGCAGAAATCCGGGGCACTCGATGTGCCGGCCGGTCAACATCGCTATCTTATTTTCGCCCGTCATCTCGATGACGACAGGGTGAGCGCGCTCGGCCAGACCTATGTCATCGGTGGCCTGCGGCTGGCGCCGCCGACCTTCAACGCCGGTTATCTGGTGCCCATCGTCGATCCGATGGGGGCCACGCTCGGCAAGCTGGTCTGGACCTCGCGCTCACCGGGGAATGTGGCCTATGCGCAGGTGCGGCCGATGGTCCTCGAGGCGCTCGGTCTGGTCGGCTTGTTTTTCGTGGTGCTGCTGGCCATCGGCTGGCTCGCCGGCCGCCGCTTGAAGGCGGAGGAAAACAGGGCCCGCGAGGAGGCGCTGCGCGACAGGCTGAGCGGGCTGTCCAATCGCGAGGGTCTCGGGCTGGCTGTCGACCGCTTTGTCGCCGAAGCCCGCCAGAGCAGGCGCAATGTGCTGCTCCTCTATCTCGACCTCGACGGTTTCAAGGAAGTCAATGACAGCTATGGACACGGCACCGGCGACCAGTTGATCCGCGCGGTCGCGGCCGGGCTCAAGGTGTTGATTCCACAAGGTGCGGTTCTCGCCCGCATCGGTGGCGATGAATTTGCGATCGCCTTTCTCTCCGACGGCGAGAATGCCGCGGCGCTGCAGCTTTCCGAGCAGATCCTCGATTTTCTGGTCGATCCGCTGGAGATCGGTCGCCGCGTCGTCGTCGTCGGGGCCAGCATAGGCATCGCCATGTCGCCTGCCGGCGCGATCGACCGCGAAGAGCTGGTGCGCCGTTCCGATCTTGCCATGTACAAGGCGAAGGAGGCCGGTCGCGCGCGCATGACGCTCTACGATCCGTCGATGGATGCGGACCGCGAGCAGCGCAATGCGCTGGAGCTCGATCTCAGGATCGCCATCGAAAGCGGCGACCTGACGCTCGCCTATCAGCCACTGGTCGATGCAACCACGCATGCGCTGAACGGCGTCGAAGCGCTGGTGCGCTGGAACCGCCCGGGCCACGGCCCTGTTTCGCCTGAAATATTCATTCCAATCGCCGAGACCAGCGGGCTGATCGAATCGCTCGGCCTGTTTGTGCTGCGCAAAGCCTGCGAGACGGCCAAGCAATGGCCGGAACTCAATGTCTCAGTCAACGTCTCGCCCGGCCAGTTCCGCAATCCCGCCTTCACCGACTATGTGCGCTACGTGTTGAAGCAGACGGAGATCGAGGCCAGCCGCATCACGCTGGAGATCACCGAAGGTTACATGATCCAGAATCCGCAGCGCACCCGCCAGTCGATCGAACGGCTGAAGGGGCTGGGAGTGAAAGTGGCGCTCGACGACTTCGGTTCCGGCTTCTCCTCGATAGGTTATCTGAGGCAGTTCGGCTTCGACCGCATCAAGATCGACCGCTCGCTGGTCATGGGGGTCAACGAGGACAAGCGCCAGCGCGAAATGCTGCAGGCGACGGTGGCGCTCGCCCGTTCGCTCGATATCCCGGTGACAGCTGAAGGCATCGAGACCGAAGGTCAGGCCGTCGCCATGCGCCTGTTCGGCTGCGACTGTCTGCAAGGCTACTTGTTCGGAAAGCCCATGGTGGCCGAGCGAATTACCGACATGCTCAACGAGCTTCGTGCTGCGGAGCCGTCGAACCGGCGCCGTCTCGGGGCCGCCTGACGGCGAATTCGCGGGCAGCAAACCCGTCCAACGGAACAGGCTCAGCTGCCGATATGCCGCTGGCCGCGTTTTCTTGCCAGCGCGATCTGGTGCTGCCGCTGACGGTAGCGCAGCCGGTCTTCCTCGGTGCGCGCGTGATAGCAGTGGCTGCAGGAAACGCCTTCCTCATAGAGCGGCGAGGTGATTTCCTCTGAAGTGATCGGATTGCGGCAGGCGTGGCACAGCTTGTGTTCGCCCTCCTTCAGCCCATGCTCGACGGAGACGCGTTCGTCGAAGACGAAGCAGGCGCCGTCCCAGAGGCTTTCTTCCGGCGGCACGTCCTCCAGATATTTCAGGATGCCGCCCCTGAGATGATAGACCTCGTCGAAGCCCTCAGCCTTCATGAAGGCCGTGGCCTTCTCGCAGCGTATGCCGCCGGTGCAGTACATGGCGATCTTCGGCTTGTTGTGCAGGCCGGAATTCTGACGCACCCAGTCCGGAAATTCGCGGAACGTCTTCGTCTTTGGGTCGAGCGCGCCGCGAAACGTGCCGATCGCCGTTTCATAATCGTTGCGCGTGTCAATGACGATCGTATCGGGGTCGGAAATCAGCGCGTTCCAGTCCTGAGGCGCCACATAGGTGCCGACCACCTTGTTGGGGTCGATGTCTTCGACGCCCATGGTAACGATTTCCTTCTTGAGCTTCACCTTCAGACGCAGGAAAGGCATTTTCGACGCGCGGCTTTCCTTGTGCTCCAGCCCCGCAAATTCCGGCTGGGCACGCAGGAAGGCGAGCACGGCGCCAATGCCGGCATCCGGTCCCGCGATCGTGCCGTTGATGCCCTCATGCGCCAGAAGCAGCGTTCCCTTGACGCCGTTCTCTTCGCAAAGCGCCTGCAGCGGCGCTTGCAGGCTGGCAAAGCGCGGTACGGAAACGAAATGGTAGAGCGCCGCTACGAGGAACGGGCCGGTGTGTGTCAGGCTGTCGGTCATGGCCGGGAAATACAGAAAATCGGCGGCTTGCGCAATTGCCTTCGCCGGTAGCGGCTTTGACGGTTACCGATTATGCTTTCGCCGTCCATTCCGAAAACGGCCGCACGCCGAAGCTTCGGTCGGGAGTGTCGTCGAGAATGCTGATGAACTCGATCGAGTGTCCATCCGGATCCTTGAAATAGATCGACAGGGCCGGCATCCAGCCGAGAACCACCGGCTCCGTCGCCGGCTCGCCGGTAAAGCCGAGAGGTTCAACACCCTTTGCCTTGAGAGCGGCGGGCGCCTGCAGCACACCTTCGACAGTCATGCGGAAGGCAATATGCAGCCGCATCCTCAGGGGTCCGGTTCCGGTTTCCCAAAGGCCGAGCATGCCAGTCTTCCTGTCGTCCACCCAGAGGAAAGCGACTTTGCGCTCCTCGAATGACGCCGCCGGTTCGAGTCCGACGACATCCCGGTAGAAATCCGTGGAGGTCTTGAGGTCGGCAACGGTCAGATGCGTCTCGTAGAGCCCGAGCAGCTTTGGCATAGCAGCATTTACGGCAATCATTGTTTCCTCGCAGTCAGGTCTGCTTGGTCGGTTGCCGGAGGGTAGGACCCCAAGTCTGGTTGAGGTCAATGGGCTTTCTTTCGACATTTACGAGGCGCTGGCGCAATCGCAATAATGACGTCGCCGCTCAGCCTGCGACCGTCAGCCAGAGGAGCTCGATGCGCCTGTGCTTCCTCGTCGGGATCATCGGCGAAAATGGCTTCTGCTTTGACAAGCGCCTGCCGCCGGTCCTCCTGCTGGCGGAAGATGATGGCGTCGAGCAGATGCGCCAGATCATCATTGCGGGTGAAGAGCTGCGGCTCGGCTTCCACCAGTTCGCAGAGCACGGCCAGGTCGTTAATATGACCGAGATCCTCGACGAGTTCTTTGGCCACATCGCGCTTGGCCTTCATCGCGCCCGGCCAGATGTCGCGCAAAAGGGCGTGATAGAGTCGATAATCGTAGGTGCGTTTGCGGAGATCGTGGAAATCGTCGGCGCTGCCTGGCCATGGCAGGCGGCGAGCGCAGCCTTGGCCTTGCGCGCGGTGCGGCGCCAGCTGTTTGCCAGCTTGCGGGCATTCTTGCGGTGATCGCCATCAAATGAGACTGTAGCGCGGGCGGCAATCGCTTCTTTCAGAACGTCAGAGGTTTCCGCGAGCCGTTGCTCCAGGCCGCTTTCGGCCTCCGCCATCCAATCACGCCGCCCTTCGAGAATAGTGACAATCCGGCCGAGCGCTTCGTTCTCATCCGGCTCACGGGCCGACTGCTGCAGATATTGCGCCGTGCCGATAAGAGCGGCTGCGTCGCGGATTGCCGACAGCGAGCGTGCGACATCGCGCAGCCTTGTATTTTCATGTTCTTGGAATTCCGGCGCCTCGCGCGCTACGAGCCCGTAGAGCGAGCGCAATCGCTTCAGGTTCTTGCGGGAGGAATGGATCGCCTCATGCGCGCCGTCCGGTCGCTCCTCAAGAACCGTGATGGCGCTTTCCAGCTGCTCGGTCGCGACGCTCCGGAACGCCTCGGTGAAATCGGCGTCAGGCCGTATGCGATAGGCCATGCCTATCGTGCCCATACTCCGTGGCAAGGGCTTGGTTGGAATAGCGGAAATCGCCGGTCACTTCGCGGCCAAGCCAGCTGGGCAGGGCCGGGTTGTCGGTTTCCGCCGCCATTTCCACCTCAGCGATGACAAGTCCGCGATGCTCGCCGGCAAAAACGTCGACCTCCCAGACGAAGCCCTGATGCGGAACGCGGTAGCGCGTTTTCTCGATGACGATGCCGACCGCGTTCTGCAACAGCTCCTCGGCATCGGCGATCGGAATGTCATATTCGAATTCGTCACGGGTGATGGCGCTGCGGCCGATCTTGATCGTCAGCTTCGCGTTCCTGCCGTCAAGGGTGCGCACCCGAACGGAACGGTCGTCCATCGAGGCGATGTAACCCTGCCTGAGAACGGACTTCGTTTCGACGGCGGACCGCCATCCATCGCTGCGTACCAGAAACTTCCGCTCGATCTCTTTCGCCATATCGGTGAACCTTTTGTGACGAGTGCGGCACGGTATCCCACTTTCCCGGTATTTCATACCCACCTGTCATATGAATTGGTTTTATCTCGACAAGGTTCCGCAAGGGCGTTATTCGGGGTCGAATTCAATCGTTTCAAGGAAGTCGCACGGCCATGGGCGAGAAAACAGAGAAGCTCCTTTCCATCCTGAAACTCCAGCCGGTCGTCCCGGTCTTGATCGTCGACGATGCCAAGTCGGCGGTGCCGCTGGCCCGCGCGCTCGTCGCAGGTGGCCTGAAGGCGATCGAGATCACCATGCGCACGCCGGCCGCCCTTGAAGCCGTGCGCGCCGTCGCCGCCGAGGTCGAAGGCGCCGAAGTCGGCGCCGGTACGATTCTCAATGCTGCCCATTGGGAAGCGGCCGTCGAGGCCGGTTCGAAGTTCATCGTCAGCCCGGGCACGACGCAGGAGCTGCTCGATGCCGCCGCCGATTCCGACGTGCCGCTGCTTCCGGGCGCTGCCACCGCCAGCGAAGTCATGGCGCTGCGCGAAGAAGGCTACCAGGTGCTGAAGTTCTTCCCGGCCGAGCAGGCCGGCGGCGCCGCCTTTCTCAAGGCGCTTTCCTCACCGCTTGCCGGCACGCTGTTCTGCCCGACCGGCGGTATTTCGCTGAAAAACGCCAATGATTACCTGTCGCTGCCGAACGTCATCTGCGTCGGCGGTTCCTGGGTGGCGCCGAAGGAACTGGTCGCCGCCGGCGATTGGGCAGGCATTACCAAGCTTGCGGCCGAGGCGGCAGCTCTGAAGGCCTGACATTGGATTTTCTTAGGGGTGCGCTTCTTGGCGAGCCCCATATTTGTATTTCAGCCGTCGCAAACCTATGTTCTCCTCCAGCCTCAACAGGGAGATGACGAGGAATGTTCGACGCGAAGAAGCTTCTCGACCAATTCTTGGGTTCGCAGGTGCCGGGTCTCGGCGGATCGGTCCGCGATAGGGCGGGCGATGCCGTGCAGACGGCAAAGAACAACCCGATGAAGACCGGTGCGATCGCCGCCGCACTTCTCGGCACCAAGACCGGCCGCAGTATTGCCGGCAATGCCCTGGCGATCGGCGGTCTTGCCGCCATTGCCGGCCTTGGCTACCAGGCCTACAAGAATTACCAGGCGGGGCAGGCGCCTGCAGCCCCCTCGGATGCACCCTCGGCAAACAATCCGGTTCTTCTGCCGCCGCCTGTCGAATCCGGTTTCGGGCCGGCGTCGCCTGCCGGCAGCAACGAATTCGTGCTGGTGCTGATCCGTGCGATGATCGCCGCCGCCAAGGCCGACGGCCATATCGACGATGCCGAACGCGCCCTCATCATGGACAAGGTCAAGGCCGCCGATGTCAGCGGCGAGGCTGCGGCCTTCATCGAACATGAACTCGCGTCGCCGACGGATATCGATGCTCTCGTCGCAGCGGCGGTGACGGAAGAACAGCGTGTTGAGCTCTACACCGCTTCGCGGCTCACCATCGAACCGGATTCGCGCGCTGAACGCGGCTACCTCGATCTGCTCGCCGGGAGGCTCGGCCTCGCCGACCAGCTGGTCGACCATATCGAGGCGACGGTGTCTTCCGCCAAGACGACCTTGTCACAGTGACACCTCGGCCGGTTGCCTTTATGGGGCGGCTGGCCTATCCCACTCCTACATAAGGGAGTGAACATGCGCGATCTTGCAAATTTCAAAGGCTGCCCGGCGCCGGAGCCGGTGATGCTGAAGGGCCGTTTCGTCACCGTCGAGCCCTATCAGCGTGCGGAGCATCTCGAAGCGCTGTGGGAAGGTCTCGGCGGCATGGGCATCAACCCGCTGCTGCTTTATTTCGCGCAGGACGATTTCTCCGGTATCGAGGATTTCGCCAACTGGCTGGAAGCCGTCAACACCAAGTCCGGCTGGCTCACCCATATTTTCCGCGACAACGCCACCGGCAAGATTGTCGGCATGGCGAACTATATGCGCGCCGACCCGGCAAACGGCGTCGTCGAGATCGGCGGGGTGGCGCATGGCGCCGACATGAAGCGGTCGCCGCTGTCCACCGAGGCGCATTACCTGATGGCCAAACACGTCTTCGAGGATCTCGGCTACCGTCGCTACGAATGGAAATGCGACAATAACAACGAGGCGAGCAAGACGACGGCGGTGCGGTACGGCTTCAGCTTCGAAGGCGTGTTCCGCCAGCACATGATTTCCAAACATCGCAACCGCGACACCGCTTGGTTCTCGATGATCGATGCCGAATGGCCGCTGATCAACGCTGCCTTCGAGGCTTGGCTTTCGCCGCATAATTTCGACGCCGCCGGCAACCAGATCCGGCGATTGCAGGATATCCGCGCCGATCTGGAAAAGGAAAGGCTCGCGTGAATCAGGAGAGCCGCTCGCAGGCGATCGCCGCCGCCATCATTCTGCTCGGCGCCGGCCTCGTCATTTATTTTCTGCCGACCATCGTCTTATGGATCGGCAATTTCTCGCCGGTGCTGGGAATTGCCGTCGGCGTCTGCCTGATCATGGCGTTTTTCGCGGTCTTCTGGCTCAGGGCGCGTTACCAGCGCGGCCGAGAAAAATAAGGTCAGCCCTGCAGGGAGGCGCCGAGCAGCAAGACGCCCATCAGGATGACGAGAAGCGCGCCGAGGATTTCGATGGCGTGGCCGATCCAGATCGAGGCGGTCGAGCCGCGTCCGGAGAGGCGGACGGCAGCACCCTTGGCGGTGACGGCGAGGGTGGCAAGCACGGAAACGGTGATCGCGGTGCCGAGCGACATGGCGGCGACCGACAGCATGCCGCCGAGATAAAGCCCGTTCAGCAGCGAGAAGGTCATGACCAGGAGCGCGCCGGAGCAGGGGCGAAGGCCGACGGCAACGATCGCCGACCAGGCCTCGCGGGCGCTGAACTTGTCGCCGGCGAGCAGGGCCGGATCCGGCAAATGGGCATTGCCGCAGGTCTCGCAGACCATGCCGGGAACGAAGGTATGGCCGGCGCCGACGGCCTGCGCCTTGCCGTTGAAGGCATAGGCCTGGCGTTCGGACGCGTTGTCCTTCCAATCGAGCATCATGCTGACCGGGCCGGCGGATGTCGCCATCAGCCGGCGGCGCGGCAAATTGCCCGCCATGGAGCGCAGTTTGCGAAACAGCAGCCAGCCGCCGAAGAAGATGACCATGACGAAGCTGGCGATTTCCATCGCATGGGTCGCAGCCGTCAGCGTGATGCCTGTGCCGCGCAGCACCAGCCAGGCGCCGCCGACCAGGGCGACGGCGACGACGCCCTGGATGAACGCCGAAATGAAGGAAATCACCACGCCGCGCTTCAGCTCGACCTCGTTGGCGATCATGTATGAGGAGATGACCGCCTTGCCGTGGCCGGGGCCGGCGGCATGGAAGACGCCGTAGGCGAAGGAAAGACCGATCAGCGATGTCAGCTGCCACGGATCCTCGCGCATGCCCTTCAAGGCATCCGTCAGCGCCCGGTAAAAGGCCTGCTGCTCATAGTTCACATAGAGCAAAAGCGGTGCGAACGGTCCGCCAGTCGGTTGAAAACTCGGTTCGGCCGTGCCGATGCCGAGGGGCGATTGCGCATGGGCGAGGCTTGCCGCCATCACGAGCGCAAGAAGGGCTGCGGAAAGGATGAAGGACGGGCGTTTCGTCAGCATGTAACCTCCAGCCGGGTGGCGAAGAGTTTGGACATGTTGGTGCCGGTGGGATCGTTAAAAAAGGCATCGGTCAACGACTGCTTGTTTTCCGAGATCACCTGGTCGGCATCGGGCCTGACCACCTGGTGTTTGCACGCCTTGAAGCCGTCGCCGACGATTGAAAGTTCGGCGTCGGTCGGAAAGTCGATCGACGTATAGAGCGTCGGGTCGTAGACGCCGAAGCTCAGCCTGCCCTTGAGCGGCATCTTCTCCGCCGGCTTCACCGCGAAGAACATCAGCAGCTGGCCATCCTTGTAGTCGACATGGATGATGTCGGGCTGCTGGACGGTGACGTTTTTCCCGTTGACCGTCAGGTTCATGTAGTAATCGTAATCGGCAAGCGATTGCTTCACCGTTTTGCCGACCTGCGCGAGTTCGTTCGGCTCGAGCTTCAGATCGGTGTTCTTGTCGAAATCCATGACGACCGAGGAGGAGAAGACCTCGTCAAAGCGCCAGACATTGCGCAGTTCCTCGACGCTGCCGTCAGCGCCGGCAACGACTTCGAGCCGCGCCTCCACGAAGATGTGCGGATGCGCAAAGGCGGCGGCTGGCGCCAGCGAAAGAAGCGCGGTCATCAATGGTATGGATTTTTTCATGCGTCCCGCTGCCTTATTCGCTCGACCCGAGTTCTTGCCAGAAATTGGGACGGAATTGGGACGGCCTGCCGGCTGAACTTGCCCGGGATCACCCGATCGTCCGGCCGCGCGGATCATTTGGTGCAGCCTCACGGATGCTTCTTGAACCAGTTGTGCAGGTAGTCGACGAAGATCCTCACCTTGGCCGGCAGGTAGCGCCGGTGCGGATAGACGGCATAGATGCCGCGGTCGGTCGGGATGTAGTCGTTGAACAGCGTCACCAGTTCGCCGCTCTCGATCGGCTTGCGGGCGATGAAATCCGGAATGAAGGCAATACCGATGCCGGCAAGGGCCGCGCGCAATGTCGCATGCGGGCTGTTGACCTCTATCGGCCCGGAAACGGCGACCGCGAACGAGGTGTTGTCGGGATTGTAGAAGCGGATGCTCGCCTGACTGCGCGCGTTGGTGTCGACGATGAAAGGGACGTTGGAAATATCGCTCGGATGCTCGATGTTCGGATAGCGGGTGAGAAACTCCGGGGTGGCGCAGAGATGGATCCGGAAATCGGAGATCTTGCGGGCGATCATGCCGGAATCCTCGAGCTTGGTGATGCGGATCGCCACGTCGAAACCTTCCTCGATCAGATCGACGAAGCGGTCGTCGGCGGCGATCTCCAGCGAAACCTCGGGGTTCTCACTGGCGAAATCGATCAGCGACTGGCCGACATCGGCGTCGACGAAGGTGCGCGGCACCGAGATGCGCAGCCGTCCTTTGAGCTGCGCATTGTTTTCGCGCACGAGATCGGCGAGGTTGTCGATCTCCTTGAGGATATCGGAGGCGGTGCGGTAGTAGGTATGGCCGGCCTCGGTCATCGAGAACTGCCGGGTGGTACGGTTGAGCAGCAGCGCGCCGAGCTCATCCTCCAGTTCGCGCACGTATTTGGAGAGCAGTGCCTTCGAGCGGCCGGTCCGGCGCGCGGCGGCGGAAAAGCCTTCGGCCTCGACGACATCGATGAAGGCGCGTATGCGGGTCAGAGTGTCCATGGCCTTCCCCAAGCTGTTTCGAAACGTTGAACAAATTGGCCCGAGCTGTTCAATTATTTTTTTGACCCCAAGATCAAAAAAACGCTTGATTGTGAAGGCGAATATTCTTATTTCCACCTCAGCCCAAAGTCGCACGTGCCCATGGGTGTCCGCCGAGCCCTCGAATTGGTGAGGAAATCGGTAAGGTACCTGGAATTAACCCCTCCAGTCGCTATTCCGGCCAACCGGAAAATGCGAGGACGCCTGAAGCAACGACGGTGCGGGCCTTTTTGTTCTCTCCCTGCTTTCCATCAGCGGGGGTTACTGAAGAGGCACACCATCATTGCCGGAAGTGCGGTTGGGATTCTCCCTCCAATCCATGGCAGACAAAGCCGAACTTACACCGCATCGCGGCGTTGGTTCACTATCCGCGCATCGAGCGCTTGCTATGGTTCCGGGGTCTCCACCGGCTGGTTCCAATGCGAGTTCTCGTATGCCCTTTGTCCTCCGGTTCATGCCGGAGCTCTGGAACTGGAAGAGGGAATCGATATGACCACCCAGCGCATCCGCGACTTTCTCGCAACCCGACGTCCCGACGGTCCCTGCCTCGTGGTTGACCTCGATGTCGTTCGCGACAATTTCCAGGCCTTCCGTCACGCCATGCCGGACAGCGCGATCTACTACGCCGTCAAGGCCAACCCGGCCCCTGAGGTGCTGAAGCTGCTCGCAGGTCTCGGCTCCAATTTCGATTGCGCATCCGTTGCCGAAATCGAAATGGCGCTCGACGCCGGTGCGGCCGCTGCCCGCATCTCCTTCGGCAACACGATCAAGAAGGAGCGTGATGTCGCTCGCGCTCATGCGCTCGGCGTCAGCCTCTTTGCCGTCGACAGCCACGAGGAAGTCGAGAAGATCTCGCGCGCCGCTCCCGGCGCCCGTGTCTTCTGCCGGGTGCTGACCGATGGCGAAGGCGCCGAATGGCCGCTGTCGCGCAAGTTCGGCTGCGTTCCGCAGATGGCCGTCGACGTTCTCGTCTACGCCCACCAGCTCGGCCTGCAGTCCTACGGCGTCTCGTTCCATGTCGGTTCGCAGATGACCAAGGTCGATGCCTGGGATTCGGCACTCGCCGATGCGAAGCGCGTTTTCGTATCGCTTGCCAAGCAGGGCATTCACCTGCAGATGGTCAACATGGGCGGCGGCTTCCCGACGAAGTATCTGCGCGACGTTCCGTCGGCAGAGGCTTACGGCAAGTCGATCTACCAGGCGCTGCGCACGCATTTCGGCAACCAGATCCCGCAGACGATCATCGAGCCGGGCCGCGGCATGGTCGGCAATGCCGGCGTCATCAAGGCGGAAGTCGTGCTGATTTCGAAGAAGTCGGACAATGACGATGCCCGCTGGGTCTTCCTCGACATCGGCAAGTTCGGCGGTCTCGCCGAGACGATGGATGAAGCCATCCGCTATCCGATCCGCACGGAGCACGACGGCGACGAGATGGAACCCTGCGTCATCGCCGGCCCGACCTGCGATTCGGCCGACGTGCTCTACGAGAAGAACCTCTATCCGCTGCCGATCTCCCTTTCGATCGGCGACGAGGTCCTGATCGAAGGCACCGGCGCCTATACGACGACCTATTCGGCGGTCGCTTTCAACGGCTTCGAGCCGCTGAAGGCCTACGTCATCTAAGGTCGTTTCCGCCGGCCCCGTAACCAGCCGGGGCGGCAACTTCACAATTTTCATTCATCGCCGCTGATAACGGTATTGGGTACGGGAGGCCAAGATGGCCGCTGTTCTTGATTCTGTCCGCGCATTCTTTGCGCCCACCACCTTCGCCATCGACGCCGAAAATCCCTCGGATGTCGTTGCCCGTGAAAACTTGCTCGACCGCGTCATGGGACCGGACCGCCGCAAGAAGTCGTCGGAGAAGATTCGCCGCAACCGTGTCCCGGCCGAGGGCTTGGCGCTCGTCGCGCGTGACCGCGACGGTCATGTCATCGGCACGGTGCGGCTCTGGAACGTCGAGGCCGGCGTCAATGATGCAGGCACGCCGATCAATGCGCTGCTGCTCGGTCCGCTCGCCGTGGATGGCCGTCACGGCGGCAAGGGCATTGGCGCGGCGCTGATGCGCGCGGCGATCCTGGAGGCGAAGAACCGTGGGCACGGCGCTGTCCTGCTCGTCGGCGACGCCGCCTATTACGAGCGTTTCGGCTTCTTCGCCGAAAAGGCTCGCCATCTTGTCATGCCGGGTCCGTTCGAACGCTCGCGCTTTCTGGCGCTCGAGCTCACGGAAGGCTGGCTTGACGGCGCGGCCGGCATGATCGTCCCCTCGGGGCGCATGCTGACCGGCGCGCCGGTTCGCCGCGCCGCCTGAGGCTGTGCCGATCGGCTGGCGGGGGTGGAACGTCCTTACCCCGGCCGGCAATATCCGCGCCGTTTGATCATGGAGGCAGGCGGGCCTGCCGTGGTTGCGGCGCGGATTGTCCTTTTGGCGGCCGACGCGGCGCATGATCACCGGCGCACGCGGCAACACAATCGCGTGAAAAGTGCCGCCGGCCCGCGAAGATATCGCTGAGATATCCTATCTTGCGCCGCATGCTCCGTGTTCTCTCCTTTCTGCTTCTTTTCTCTCTGCCGCTTGCCACAACGGCGCCGGCCACTGCCCAGAGCGTAGCCCGCGCCAGCACCGGGCTTGACCCGCGTCTCGATCAGGCGGCTGATGACCCGGCGATGCGGCCGCTCAAGGTGGTGATCGTCGCGCGCGGCGGGCGGGTGCTTGCCGAACGCGGTTTCCACGGTCATTCACCGGCAGAATCGACCAATATCAAATCCGCTTCGAAGTCGATCATTTCGGCGCTGGTCGGTATCGCTATCGACAAAGGCCTGCTGAGGGGGCCGGATCAGAAGATCGCACCGATCCTGAAGGCCGATCTGCCTGAAACACCCGATCCGCGCCTCAACGACATCACCATCGGCAATCTTCTCTCCATGCAGACTGGGCTCGATCGCATGTCGGGGCCGAATTACGGCCGCTGGGTCTCCTCGCGTAACTGGGTGCGTTTTGCCCTTTCGCAGCCTTTCGTCGATCAGCCCGGTGGAGAAATGCTCTATTCCACCGCATCCACGCATCTGCTGTCGGCCATTCTCACCAAGGTCAGCGGGCGGTCGACGCTGGCCCTGGCGCAGGAATGGCTGGGTCCGGTCGACGGTTTCCGCATCGGCGCATGGGAGCGCGATCCGCAGGGCATCTATCTCGGCGGCAACCAGATGGCGATGAGCGCCCGCTCCCTGCTTGCCTTCGGCGAACTCTATCGCAACGGCGGCAAGACCGCCGAAGGCCGCCAGGTCATCCCCGCCGACTGGATCTCCCGATCGTGGCAGCATCGCACCAACTCACGCTTTTCGGGCGACGAATATGGCTATGGCTGGTTCACGCGGCAGATCGGCGGCGAGCAGGTGCATTTCGCCTGGGGTTACGGCGGGCAGATGCTCTATATCGTGCCGTCGCTCGATCTGACGGTCGTCATGACTTCGGAAGAGAGCGGTCCGTCCGCCCGAAATGGCTACCGGGATCTGCTGCACGGTCTGTTGGCTGACATCATCGGCGCGGTGCGGGCCGCCTGATTAAAGCGCCCGTGCATCTTGGACAATCAGCAGGCCGCATAACGACCGAAGCACATTTCGGAAAGATCTAGATATTTTGATCCATGGTCTCGGCCGGGATTTCGTCGGCGCGGTGGATGCGCACGACGGTGGCCGGCACGCCGGCGACCGTACAATGTTCGGGAACCGGCTTCAGCACGACGCTGCCGGCGGCGATCTTGCTGAAGGCGCCGATTTCGATATTGCCGAGGATCTTGGCGCCGGCGCCGATCATGACGCCATGGCGGATCTTCGGGTGGCGGTCACCGGTTTCCTTGCCGGTGCCGCCGAGCGTGACGCCCTGCAGGATTGATACTTCATCCTCGATCACGGCCGTTTCGCCGATGACGATTCCCGAGCCGTGGTCGAGCATGATGGAAGCGCCGATTCGTGCGGCCGGATGAATATCGGGGCCGAAGACCAGCGAGGCGAGATTGGCGAGCCAGGTGGCGATCTCCGGCCGGCCGGCGTTCCAGAGCGCGTGGGCGACGCGGTGCGTCTGCAGCGCATGAAAGCCCTTGAGGTTGAGGAGCGCGTGCAGAAATGTCGTGCAAGCGGGATCGCGCTGGCGCACGGCTGCGAGGTCCGCCTCGACCTTCCGCATGATGTCGTCGCTCAGGGTCGACAGGATGAGATCCAACAGATTGCCTGTTTCCACCTGCGTCACGGAAAGCCGGGCGGCGAGTACCCGGGCAAGGATCTCATTATTGCCGATGGCATCCGTCACCTCTGCGGCAAGCAGCCGCCGCAATATCGGCTCTCGCGCCGCAAGCTCGGCTGCCTCGGCGCGGATGGCGTTCCAGACGGACGCATCACCCAAAGGCGGCGGCTGTTGCTCGGCTACACCGAGGCCGGTCGATTTCGGCATTGGCATTTCCTCTGTCACCCACGCGCAGGAATACCTGCGTGATTTTTCATGTTTGGCCCATGCAAAGCATTTGGCAAGATGGATTCGGGGGCCTGGCGCGTGTCCTAGTCAGACGGGTTCAAGCCAGGCGTCAGCTCGGTAAACCGGCGCCAACGATAAAGCACGTCAGGCTCTTTTTCCTCATTGTCGCTGCCATCGGTCTCTTCCTCGATGGAAAAACCGTGCCGCTCTTAGAAAGCGCGGGCGCCCCTGTTGCGCTGGAACGTCCAGAGCCTGATCTCGTCCATCTCTTCCTTGGCGCAGCCGAGGAGCAGGGAACCGATACCCTTTGCCTGGAAATCCGGGAGAACGTAAAGCTGCTCAATCCAGCCATCGCCATAGGAGATGACGCCGACAAGGTCATTTCCCATGGCGGCGCCGAGGATGGTGCAATTCGGCAGGAGATGCATGCGCCAATATTGCTCTTCTTCGTCTGGGGTGTGGATATCGAGCAGCCAGGGCAGGCGCTGCCACAGGGCGACGCGCCTGATTCTTGCCGCCGCCTGCATGTGCTCGGCGCCAAGCGCCACGATTTCCGGTTCCATCACGGCGTCGTCCATTGCCGGGATGCGGCTCACGCCGAAATATCGATAACGCCACAATCGCCGGCTTCGGAGGCGAAGGCGAGCAGCTTGCCGTTTGCGCTCCAGCTCATCGCCGTGATCGCGCCCTTGCCGGGGCGGCGCAGCAGCGCTTCCTTGCTGTCGGCGATGCGTACGGCCAGAATCATGCCGTCGATGAAGCCGATGGCAAGAATGTCTTCCAACGGGTGGAATCTCACCGAGGTCGCCATGATATTGGCGCGGGTGCCGAGTTCGAGCGGCGACTTACCCATTGGCCCGTCCTTGCCTTGGAAGGGCCAGACGATCGCTGCGGGCGCGCCCGACGAGGCGAGCCATTTGCCTTTGATCGACCAGGAAAGCGATTTCACCTTGGCGGGATAGCCCGTCATGCGCATATGCCGGGCCTCGGCACCGGGTTTGCTGTCGAGCTTCCAGCCGTGCAGGGCATTTTCCTGCATCGAGGTGACGAGGAAATTGCCGTCAGGCGAGAAGGTGACGCCGGTATGCGCGCCCTTCCATTCGAGATCGACCGGTTTGGCGCTCGTGCCGACCCAATGCAGCGACACGCCGTTGTAACGGGCGGCGGCGATGCGCAGGCCCTTCGGCGCGAAGGCGAGGCCTTCGACCGTGCGCTCCTCGGGGAATTCCTTGGTGGTGCCGTCGGCGAGGCGGACGAGCGAGCTCTTGCCGTAAGAATAGGCGACGGCGCCCTGCGGGCCGGCCGCGACTTGCGAGATCCACTTGCGTGGCGCCGTTGCGAGTTCGCTGACGCTGCCATCGGCGGCAATGCGCAGAACCTTGCCGTCCTCGCCGCCGGAGATCAGGCTTTCGCTATAAGGATCGCGGATGGCGGTGAGCATGCCCTGATGGGCTTCGCAAACCTTCTCGCCGCCGTCCAGCCGGTGAAACGTGCCGTTTGCGTTTGCGAAGAAGGGAATGTCACCTAAAAATTCGACGGCCAGGACGTGGCCGTCGAGATCAAGCGGTGCAACTGTCGGCATCAGGCGGCTGCCTCGCAGGCCTTGAAGGAGGCCTCGAGCTTTTCGCGGTCGAGATCGCGGCCGATGAAGACGAGACGGCTTTCATGTCTCTCGCCGTCCTTCCAAGGCCGCTGATGATCGCCCTCGATGATCATGTGCACGCCCTGAACGACGTAACGCTCGGGATCGTCCTTGAAGGCGATGATGCCCTTGAGACGCAGAATATTCGGGCCCTGAACCTGGGTGATCTTCTGGATCCAGGGGAAGAAGCGCTCCGGGTTCATCTCACCGCCGCGCAGCGAAACCGACTGCACCGTCACATCATGGATCGCCGACATCGCGCCATGGTGATGATGGCCGTGATCGTGATCATGATGGTGATGATCGTGATCGCAGTCCGGGCCGCAGACATGGTCGTCATGGCCGTGCTCGAGGAAATGCGGATCGTTTTCGAGCGCCCGCTCCAGGTTGAAGGCGCCCTGGTCGAGCACGCGGGCGAGGTCGACGCCCGAGCGGCTGGTCTTGTAGACCCGGGCGGCCGGGTTGATGGCGCGGACAATGTCCTCGATCACGTCAAGTTCTTCCGCCGTCACCAGGTCGCTCTTGTTGATGACGACCACGTCGGCGAAGGCGATCTGGTCTTCGGCCTCGCGGCTGTCCTTCAGGCGCAGCGGCAGGTGCTTGGCGTCGACGAGAGCGATGACGGCGTCGAGCTCGGTCTTGGCGCGCACGTCGTCATCCATGAAGAAGGTCTGGGCGACCGGCACCGGATCGGCAAGGCCCGTCGTCTCGACGATGATGCCGTCGAAGCGGCCGGGGCGGCGCATCAGGCCTTCGACGACGCGGATCAGGTCGCCGCGCACGGTGCAACAGACGCAACCATTGTTCATCTCGTAGATTTCTTCGTCCGACTCGACGATCAGGTCGTTGTCGATGCCGATCTCGCCGAATTCATTGACGATGACCGCATACTTCTTGCCGTGGTTTTCCGACAGGATGCGGTTGAGCAGCGTCGTCTTGCCGGCGCCGAGATAACCGGTGAGCACGGTAACGGGAATGGGCTTTTGGGTGGCAATCGCGTCGGTCATGGGAACCTCTAGAATTAGGCGTGCGGCCGGGCGGCTTTGGATCGGCTGCTTGAAACGGTTGGTCTCATATAATGGCATGGGTGCGGCAGTTCAAAGGGTTTTATAATGTTATAAGATCACATCATCTGCGGGCGCGGATCGGTCGCCCTCACCGGAGCTCGCCGAGGTCGAAGGCATCGACATCCTCGAGCAATTCCATCAGCCCCTTCGCTGCATGGGCAATCAGCACCTCGCCCTTTTCGGCTGTCGCGGCCGCGGCGTTGCCCGCCGCGCCTTGCGAATTGAGATCCGACATTTTCCAGCCGAAAGCGTGCGGCCCGTAGGCGCGCAGATGTTTGAAGCGTTTGGCAAATTCCGTCTGTCGCGAAGGGAAATCTGCAGCCTTCGCCATATCAACCCTGTCAGGATGAAGCGCCAGCATCACCGAGGTCTCGATATCGCCGCCATGAATGCCGATCGCCTTTTCCACGGGAGGGATCACGCCATCCGGCAGGCCGAAGCGGGTCCAGCTCGTCGCCACGGCCAGCATGGCAAAGCGGACTCGCGCCTCCGTCGCGACGATCGTCATCAGCGGCGAGTTGCCGCCATGGGCGTTCAGCATCACCAACTTGCGGATATTCTGCTTGGCAAGGCCTTCGGCGATGCCGAGCCAGCGGTGGACGGCCTCGTCGAAGGTGAGCGTCTTCGTTCCTTCAACATCCATATGCTCTATGGAGTAGCCGACCGATTCGGCCGGTAGGAAGGTGACCGGCAGGCCGGCGGGCAGGGCCGCCTTCAACCGTCCGGCAATGCCTTCGGCAATCAGCGTGTCGGTTTCGAAGGGCAGGTGAGGGCCGTGCTGCTCATGCGCGCCCAGCGGCAGCACGGCGATCGGGCAGCGCCTGCCGGCGGCGGAGGCCGGGTCGCTGTCCTCGAAGCGTGGCGAAGGCGTCATCATCCGGTCGTTGCCTCTTGTTTATGACGAGATCATGGGCAATGTCATATCGCAGCGGCGTCGGTGCTTAAAGATCAAAGGGATGGCTATGGGAAAGAAGCGTAAGGACGGCAAGAAGAGCAAGTCCAAGAAGAAGGACCAGACGGAGTATACGCTCGTCGATCTCTCGCCGGCGCTGACCCAGGCGGCTCGTTCCATGCGTACGGTGCTCTCGCGCAACCTGTTCGAAAGCGGCCTTTATGCCGGCCAGGACGGCGTCATTCTCTCGCTCGCCGAGAGTGACGGCATGACGGCGGGCGCTCTTGCCCAGAAGCTCGGCGTCAAGGCGCCGACGATGACGCGCACGATCGGCCGCATGGAAGCGCAGGGCTTTCTCGAGCGCAAGCCCGACGCCGAGGATGCGCGCCTGACCAAGGTCTATCTCACTCCGCTCGGCCGCGACAGCGTGCAGGCGATCGAGATGGCGGCGTCCGCCTGCGACAGACTGGCGACACTGGAGTTTTCAGACAAGGAAATCCGCAATCTCGTGCGTCTGCTGAAGGCGATCGACGCCAATCTGCAGGCCGAAGCGCTTCCTCTGGAGGAACCGGACGAAGAGTGAAATTTCGCAAAAAAGACGAATTGCCTCCACCTGTTAAATCTTTTAATTAAACATTTTAAGGGGCCGCACCAGTTTTCCGACGCGGTCTGCTGTCTTGCGTGCTGCCTAGGGGAGGAGGACACGTGGTCCAGAAGATCAAGCTTTCGACAATCGCCGAAACGCTCGGCATCTCAACGGCGACCGTATCGCTTGCCCTGCGCGACAGTCCGCTCGTCGCCGGCAACACGCGGGAGAAGATCAAGGAACAGGCGCGCGCGCTCGGCTATATCTACAACCGCCGTGCCGCCAGCCTGCGCACCTCGCGCTCCGGCATTATCGGCGTCGTCGTGCACGACATCATGAACCCGTTCTACGGCGAGATCCTGAAGGCGATCGAAAGCGAGCTCGATCGCAGCCGTCACACCTTCATCCTGTCCAACCACTACGACAACGTCGAAAAGCAGCGCACCTTCATCGAGACGCTGCTACAGCTCGGCGGCGACGGCGTCATCATGTCGCCGGCGATCGGCACGCCGCCGGAAGATCTGCAGCTGGCGGAGGAAAACGGCATGCCGGCAATCCTGGTCGCCCGCTCGATGGACGGTCTGGAGCTGCCGACCTATCGCGGCGACGACAGCTACGGCATTTCGCTCGCCACCAACCACCTGATCGGTCTCGGTCATCGCTCGATCGCGATGATCGGCGGCACCGACCAGACGTCCACCGGCCGCGACCGCTACCAGGGTTATGTCAATGCGCTGCGCAAGGCCGGCATCGAAGTCGATCCGAACCTGCGCATTCCCGGCCCTCGCTCGAAGCAGGGCGGTTTCGAGGCCGCGGTGCATTTCCTCTCGCTGCCGCAGCAGCCGACGGCGGCCGTCTGCTGGAACGATCTCGTCGCCATCGGCCTGATGAACGGCATTGCGCGTGCCGGGCTGGTACCGGGGCGCGACATTTCCGTCACTGGTTATGACGACCTCGAGGAAGCCTCGATCGCCACGCCGGCACTGACAACCGTCTGGAACGGTCAGACCGAAGTCGGCCGCCTGGCGGCGCGCGCGCTTCTCGATCGTCTTGCCGGCAGCCACGAACCTGACGGCATGCATCTCATCAAGCCGGAGATGCGCATTCGCCAGTCGACCAGTCCCCATCGGCCCCGCGCCTGAACCAAAAGCCCATCCAAGAGGAAAAGCCATGTCCCGCATCGCCATTCTCATTCCTGGGAAGATACACGAGCGTGTTCTCGAAAGACTGAAGGATCGTTTTGAGATCATCGCCGTCACCCGAGAGGAAAAGCTGGGGCTCGAGGACGAGACTGCCGCCCGCATCCGCGGCGTCGCCGTCTCCGGCGCCTTTCCCGGCGCCTGGATGGATCAGCTGCCCGGTGTCGAGGTGATCGCCAGTTTCGGCGTCGGTTATGACGGTATGGACGTAAAGCGTGCAGCCGAAAAGGGTATCGTCGTCACCAATACGCCCGATGTCCTGAATGACGAGGTGGCCGATACGGCGATCGGCCTGCTTTTGAATACGATCCGCGAATTGCCGCGGGCCGAAGCATGGCTGCGCGCGGGCAACTGGAAGCCGGGCACGGCCTATCCGCTGTCGCGTTTCTCGCTCAAAGGCCGCCATGTCGGCCTTTACGGCCTCGGCCGCATAGGCCTTGAAATCGCCAAGCGGCTGGAGCCCTTCAAGGTAAAGATCAGCTATCACACACGCTCGCGCCATGCCGATGCGCCCTATGATTATTACCCTTCGTTGAGCGGGTTGGCCGAGGCGGTGGACACATTGATCGCCATCGTTCCGAAGACGCCGCAGACGCATAAGACGATCGATGCCGATATTCTGGCTTCTCTCGGTCCAAACGGTATTCTCGTCAATGTCGGCCGCGGCTGGACGGTTGATGAAGAGGCGCTGAGTGCCGCCCTTGCATCAGGCGCGCTCGGTGCGGCCGGCCTCGACGTCTTCTATGAAGAGCCGACCGTGCCGGCCACGCTGCTGGAACCGGCCAATGCCGTGCTGCTGCCCCATGTCGCCTCGGCCTCGGTGCCGACGCGCAACGCAATGGCCGATCTCGTCGCCGACAATCTGATCGCCTGGTTCGAGAAGGGATCGGCGCTGACGCCGGTGCCGGAGACGCCGCAAAAGGCCTGAGGACACCCAGCCTGCTGCCTCTTCAGGCGATTGCCTGTGCCGCGGTCGCTGGCAATTTCGCGGTGGCATAACTGCGGACGGCGTCGCCGAAGGCGGCAAACAGCCGGTTCGACATCTTGTCGGTTTCGGCCCAATATTCCGGATGCCATTGCACGCCGACGGCGAAGGCCTTGGCATCGATGACGGAAACGGCCTCCACAGTGCCGTCTTCGGCGGTGGCTTCCACCTGCAGGCGTGGCGCGGTCCTGGCGATCGCCTGGCGGTGCAGCGAGTTGACGCGGATATCGCCCGGGCCGAGGATGCCGGCAATGCAGGACCCTTCCTTGACGTGGACAGTCTGGCGAATGGCGTACATGCCGTCACGGTCGACGCCTTCCGGCCGGCGGTGGTCCCAGATGCCGGGCTGTTCGTGGATCTCGCTTGCCAGCGAGCCGCCGAGAGCGACGTTCAGCTCCTGAATGCCGCGGCAGATGGCGAGCAGCGGGATGGCGCGGTCGATGGCGCGGCGGATGAGCGGCAGGCTTGTGGCGTCGCGGGCGGGATCGAAGGGGCCGTCCTTGTCGTTCGCCACGGCGCCGTAAAGCGAAGGATGCACATTGCTGGCCGAGCCCGATACCAGCAGACCATCGACGCGGTCGAGGATTGCGTCGGTGTCGTAGCCCGCTTCGAAAGCCGGGATGACAAAGGCCATGACGCCGGCTGCATTCAATGCGGCACTGAGATATTGATGCTGCACGGCGTGCCAGGTCGCGCCGTCGAAGCTGCGAATATCGGCAGGAATGGCAACGATCGGTTTCGTCATGTTCGCCCCGGTGAAATCTTCTGCTTGTCGTTTTTGCCGCCAGAATGGCCGCGAAGTCAACGTTTGGCTGCAACTGGCGGCCGATTTCCGCCAGCGCCTTGCCGTGGCGTCTGGTCTCGCGGCTAAGCTGCTGATTTTGATGGGTGCCTGCCTGTTGCCTTATTGCCGACTTGATGCCAAAGGCTAATAGACTAAAGCTTGAATCGCGGCCCTCGCCATGCTTAGCTCTGCCCTCGCTGCGGGTAGGGGTGAAGATTGGCCGCGCAGTGCCATCTATACGGGAGGTTTTTGATGGATCGTCGTTCGTTTTTCAAGAAGGCGGGAACCGCCGGGGCCGGCGCGGTTGCCGCAACGGCATTGGCAGCGCCTGCGATCGCGCAGGAGAATCCGAAGATCGCGTGGCGCATGACGTCGTCGTTTCCGAAGAGCTTGGACACGATCTATGGCGGTGCCGAAGACATCGCCAAGCATGTCGCCGCCGCAACGGACGGCAATTTCACCATCCAGCCTTTCGCGGCCGGTGAAGTCGTGCCGGGACTTCAGGCCGTCGATGCGGTGGCTGCCGGTACGGTCGAGGCAGCCCACACCACCTCCTATTATTTCGTCGGAAAGGATCCGACCTACGCCATCGGAACGGCCATTCCGTTCGGGCTCAACAGCCGCCTGACCAATGCCTGGTTTAACGACGGTAACGGCAACAAGCTGATGAACGAGTTTTATGCCACACAGGGCATGTATGCTTTGCCGGCCGGCAATACCGGTGCCCAGATGGGCGGCTGGTTCCGCAAGGAAATCAACACGCTCGACGACCTCAAGGGCGTCAAGATGCGCATCGCCGGCCTTGCCGGCCGCGTCATGGAGAAGGTCGGCGTCATCCCGCAGCAGATCGCCGGCGGCGACATCTATCCGGCGCTCGAAAAGGGCACGATCGATGCGGCGGAATTCGTCGGTCCCTATGACGATCTGAAGCTCGGCTTCCACAAGGTGGCGAAATATTACTATTATCCGGGCTGGTGGGAAGGCGGCCCGACGGTGCATGCGTTCTTCAACCTCGACAAATGGAGCAACCTGCCGAAGCACTACCAGGCAGCGCTCACCGACGCGTGCGCCTTCGCCAACACCAACATGCTGGCGAAATACGACACGAAGAACCCGACGGCGCTGAAGCAGCTCGTCGCCGAAGGCGCAACACTGCGTCCGTTCAGCCAGGAAATCATGGAAGCCTGCTTCCAGGCGGCTATGGGCATTTACGGCGAAATCTCGGCCAACAACCAGTATTTCAAGAAGATCTACGACGATCAGACCGCTTTCAAGCGCGACGCCTATCTGTGGATGCAGCTTTCGGAATACACCTTCGATACGTTCATGATGATCCAGCAGCGGGCCGGCAAGCTCTAAGCGCTTCCACCAGCGCATCGAACGCATACGAAAACCCCGGATCGCTTGGTCCGGGGTTTTGTTTTGGCCCTGTTATTTGGGGTTATTTCGCGGGTGGCGGCGGGGCTCCCGGCAAGCCGAGCGGCGGCAGGTTCAGGCCTGGGATCTGCGGTGCGCCATTGCCGACCGGCGGCAGGCCGAGCTGGCCGCCGAAGCCAGGCACTTCGATCTTGATCGAATTCGGGTCGACCTTCGGGCCATGGTCGAGCCAGTAGGTGACCGATTGCGGCCAGAAGATCACGATTGCTACCAGGATCAGCTGCATGCCGACCCAGGGCAGCGCGCCCATGTAGATATCCGAGGTCTTGACCTCCTTGCCGGCGATCGAGCGCAGATAGAAGAGCGCGAAGCCGAAGGGAGGATGCATGAAGCTCGTCTGCATGTTGACGCAGATCAGCACGCCGAACCAGATCAGGTCGATACCGAGACTGGAGGCGACGGGGGCAAGCATCGGGATGACGATGAAGGCGATTTCGAAGAAATCGAGGAAGAAGGCCAGCACGAAGATGAAGATGTTGACGAAGATCAGGAAGCCGACCGGGCCGCCCGGGATGCCCGACAACATGTGCTCGATCCAGCGCGAACCATCCATGCCCTGGAAGACCAGGCTGAAACAGGTGGAGCCGATCAGGATCATCACCACCATCGAGGTGATGTGGGTGGTCGACGTCATCGCTTCGCGGATCAGCGGCCAGGTGAGACGTCGATTCATCGCGGCGAGCGCCATGGCGCCGACGACGCCGAGCGCGCCGGCTTCCGTCGGCGTCGCAAGGCCCATGAAGATCGTGCCGAGCACCAGGAAGATCAGCACGATCGAGGGCACCATGCCCATCAGTACTTTTGCCAGCAGCGCCCAGTTGAAGTCCCCGCGCACCTCCTTCGGCAGCGGCGGCATCGATTTTGGCCTGATGATCGACATCACCAGGATGAAGAGCACGAAGATCGAAACCTGCAGGATCGAGGGGCCGATCGCGCCGAGATACATGTCGCCGACCGATCTGCCGAGCTGGTCGGCGAGGACGACGAGCACGAGCGAAGGCGGGATCACCTGGGTGATGGTGCCGGAGGCGGCGATGACGCCGGTGGCAAGGCGCGGGCTGTAGCCGTAGCGCAGCATGATCGGCAGCGAAATCACGCCCATGGTGATGACGGAGGCGGCCACCGTGCCGGTGATGGCGCCGAGCACGGCGCCGACCAGGATGACGGCATAGGCGAGACCGCCGGGAATGCCGCCAAAGAGCTTGCCGGTGCCTTCGAGCAGATCCTCGGCAAGGCCGCAGCGTTCCAGCACCGCGCCCATGAAGGTGAAGAAGGGAATGGCGAGCAGCAGGTCGTTGGAGACGATGCCGAAAAAGCGCAGGGGCAGCGCTTGCAGGAAGGCTTCGCTGAAATGGCCAGTGGCGATGCCGATGATGCCGAAGAACAGGCCGACGGCGGCGAGCGAAAAGGCGACCGGAAAGCCGTAGAGCATGAAGATGACCATGCCCAGGAACATGGCCGGCGGAATAATGCCGAAATCAAACAAATCCGTTCCTCCCGGGGCGCTATTGCAGCGGCTTTTCGTATTTCGTGTCGATGCTGATCTGGCCGGTGAGGGCGGCGATCCGCTTGATCAGCTCGGAAACGCCCTGAAGGGACAGCAGTGCGAAGCCTGCGACCAGGATCAGCTTGACGGGCCAGCGGATCAGTCCGCCGGCATTGCCCGATATTTCCCCCTGCGTGTAAGACAGCGCGAAGAATGGCCAGCAGAGCCAGGTGAGGAAGATGCAGACGGGGATGAGGAACAGGATGAGGCCGACGATGTCGATCCAGATCTTCGCCTTGTCTGACACGGCGCCGTAGATCAGGTCGACGCGGACATGCTCATTGTTGCGCAGCGCATGCGAGGCGCCGAGCATGACGACGAAGGCGAAGAGATACCACTGGATTTCCAGCCAGCCGTTCGAACTGTAGTTGAAGGCATAACGTACGATGGCATTTCCGGCGCTGATCAGACAACAGAACAGCACCATATATTCGGAAAGTTTGCCCATGATCCGGCTGAGCGAATCGATCAGCCGGCTTGCCGCCAGAAGTCCCGACATTCGTTTCCCTTATTCTTGTCCTGCCGTTATTTCGGCAGCTTTCCCTCTTTGAAGTCGGTGTAGACTACGGCCTTTGAAATTGGAAGGATAAATGCCGTGCATAGGCGCATAGTCGTACAGCGCTGCCCTCGTCCTCTCGCGCGCGGGGCTCGGGTTTTTCCGAAAACGATTCCGATTTTCGGCATCAAGATGGCCGGTCCGCACAATCAGCACATTTTTCGACAACCTTGGCGTGGATGATTTTTTCAAAAAACTCGCGATAAGGCTGCAATATCATCCCGCGGCTGTGATGCTCATCCTGTGGTTTTAGAAAATTTGCCCAAATGTTTGATTCGATTGAAATCAATTTTTAAAGGGTTGCCACTAGAATTCCCGCGCACAGGGAAAGTGTGGATGAAGCCAGATAGCCCGAACAGGGTCCCTTTAGATGTGTATCTGTCGTTTGTGAGTTCCCTTTCCGGGAACCGCATGACGCTTCTTGCTGGCGTAATCGTCCACGTGGCGACATGCCTTGCCGTCGCCGCCAAGACACAGTCTTCCGTCTACATTCTCCTCTCTGCCGCCTTCCTTCTGGTCTTCAGCGTGCGCATGGCCATCTTCCGGCAGTTTGACCGCGTCGACAAGGAGAGACTGTCGCACGCCGGCATCGAGCGTTGGGAGCGGATTCTGGTTGCCGGTGCTGCCTGCACCACGGCATTGCTCGGCATCGCCAGCGGCTACGCGATCTTCGTCGTGCGCGATTCCTTTGCCGAGCTTGCCTGCATTGCCGTCACTATGGCAACCATGGTTTCGGTCGTCGGCCGCAACTACGGTTCGCGCCTCGCGGTCGACCTTCAGACGTTCTCCTGTTGCCTGCCGATGATAATCTGCAGCCTGTTGGCGCTGGATTTCTACCGGGGTCTACTGTCGATCTTCCTTATCCCCTTCTGGCTGACGACGCGGGCAATGGCCAATGGCGTGCGCGATTTCCTATACGAGAACGTGATTGCGCGTCGGGAAATCACCATGATCGCCGACCGTTTCGATACGGCGCTCAACAACATGCCGCACGGCTTGGTCATGGTGGATGTGGAAAACCGGATTCAGGTCGTCAACCGCAAGGCCTGCGAGCTTTTGAAGATCGGTGCGCCGGAGCGGCTGAAGGACCGCGATCTCGGCGCCGTGCTGCGTTATGGCGCGCGTTACAGCTTTATGGATGCCTCGCAGCCGGAGCTCATCCTGCGCCAGCTCACCCAGGTCGCCGACGGCAACCTGTCACGTACGCTCATTCATTTCCCTGAGAACCTGTCGCTCGAATTCTCCGCCAGCCGCAGGGCCGACGGCGGCGCCGTTCTGATCTTCGAAGACGTGTCGAGCCGGGTGAAGGCGGAGCAGAAGATCATGCACATGGTCCGCTTCGATGCGCTGACCGGTCTGCCGAACCGCGAATATTTCGGGCAGCTGGTCCAGGAATATCTCGCCAGGCACCCGCGCAAATCAGGACCGCTCGGCTTCATGGTTCTCGATATCGACGAGTTCAAACATGTCAACGACATGCGTGGTCACGTCACCGGCGACCATCTGCTTTGCGCCATCGCCGCCCGTATCAAGCAGGCTTGCGGCAATGCCATCCTCGGCCGGTTGATGGGCGATCAGTTCATCCTGTTCTTCCCGCATGCGAAGGAGCCCACATCGCTCGAGCTCTCGATTCGCCGCGTGCACGCTGCGATCCAGGGCCATTACGAGGTCGACGAGCTGACCTTCCTCGTGTCGCTCAGCGCCGGTTACGCGGTCCTCGAAAGTTCGGCCTTTGCAATGGACGAGTGGAGCGTCAAGGCGGATCTTGCCCTGTTCGAAAGCAAGTCCCGCCTCAAGGGCGGCATTTCAGGATTCGAGCGGGAGATGGACGGGCGCTATATCGAGCAGCAGAAGCTGAAGGCTGACCTGCGCGAAGCGGTTTCGGCGCAGGCGCTGCACCTCGTCTTCCAGCCGATGTTCCGGGCCGATGGCGCACGGATCGAATGCGCCGAAGCGCTGGCCCGCTGGGTGCATCCGGAGAAGGGCTCGATTCCGCCAGACGTATTCATCCGGCTTGCCGAAGAGATGGGCATTATCTCCGACATCACCCGTTTCGTCCTGTTCAAGGCCTGCAGCGAGTGCATGAGCTGGCCGGACCATATCGCCGTCTCGGTCAACCTCTCGGCGCGTGACTTGCGTGATGCCGATATTCTCTCGGTTGTCGCCGATGCGCTTGCTCATTCCGGTCTCGATGCGGCGCGGCTGCATCTCGAAGTCACCGAAAGCTGCCTGATCGACGAGCCGCAGGCCGTGCGCGCCATCCTGGCGGAACTGAGGGCCCGCGGCATCACCATCGCCATCGACGATTTCGGCACCGGTTTCTCCAGTCTCAGCTATCTCGACACGCTGCCGCTCGATATCGTCAAGATCGACCGTTCCTTCGTGCGCAACATCGTCGAGGATACCCGCCGTCTCAAGCTGTTGCGCGGCACAGTCCATCTCGCCCGCGAACTCGGCCTGAAGATCGTCATCGAGGGCGTCGAGACCGAGGAGCAGCTCGCGTTGCTCAACAAGCACCGCAGCACCGATCTGGTGCAGGGCTATGTTTTCTCGCAGCCGGTGCCGTCCCAAAACATCCCGCTGCTGCAGCAGGGCATCGGCCGCCGCCCTGTGCAACGTCGCCGCAATAAGGTCGCCTGAGCGCTCTGTGAGCGCCAATTCTTCCACTGACAATCCCCCGCACCGTTAACCTTAATAGTTTATTTACGGCCCGAATTATCGGATTTCCTTGCCTAAATTTCACCCGCGTATGATTAATGATCCGTTAACGAGCGGATCGAGAGAATGTCAGAGACACTGTTCAAGCGTAATGATTTCAGCACGAAAATTTTGGATATTTTGGATCATGTCGAATATCGCCGCGTCGAAAGCAGCGAAGACATGGAACAGGTGGAACGCCTGCGTTACAAGGCTTACAAGGCCCATGACGTCCTGGCGCTCGCTCCGAAAGGGCTGCTTGATGACAGCGATTTCGACAGCCACGCCTATATTTTCGGGTTGTACTATTATGGTGAGCTGATCAGCACGATCCGAGTTCATTATGTGACACCCGAGCATCGTCTCAGCCAGTCCGGTGGCGCTTTTCCTGAGGCGATGGACGAACTCCTGGACGCCGGGCTGACGTTGATTGATCCGGCGCGTTTCGCAGCTGACCCGGAACTCACCGCGGATCTGCCCTGGGTTCCCTACCTGACGCTGAGACCCACCATCGTTGCGGCAGCTTATTTCCGCGCAGACCGCGTGCTTCAGTTTGTTCGACCGCCGCATGCAGCTTTCTATAAGCGGGTCTTCTATGCCGACACGATCGTCCCCGGCCGGCTGGCGAAGAATTACGGGATCGACATGACGCTGATGGCGACGAATGTGGTCGAGGTCGGGCGCAAGCTGTTGACGCGCTACCCCTTCTTCATCTCCAGCGCCAGCGAGCAGCGCATGATGTTCTCGCGCAATCCCAACGACACGTTGCCGCCGCTCACCATTATTCCGACGGCGCGTTTCGTGCCGCCGGGTGAACTCGGCACGGACCTGCCGCTCTGATTTCTCCTGCCGCCGTACGGGGGCGACATAGGGGCGATGACAAGATCCGCAGCCGATGTCCCGCCATGCTCTTTCCTCCGTGGGAGATGGGTGGTTTGGAACTGTGGCTGCGGCATTCTCATGCATTGCGCTTTCGCCTGTCATTGTGTAATTCCTGCAAGCAAGAATTCCCTCGGTCTAAGCGGGGGAATCAGGCAGCGCAGAGGCATTTCAGGGAGACGATATTTATGGCCGAACATCATACCGGACCGGTCGAGACCGGCGCGCCGATGGATTACAGAGAACATGAAAAAACCTACGACATGTTCATCGCGGCCACGAAATACGGCTCGATGCTTCTGATCGTCCTCCTGCTTGCGATGACTGCCGGTTTCTTCGGCGGCGCCGGCCTTCTCGGCGGTCTCTTCGTCTTCATCATTCTTCTCGCTGCCGGCATCTTCCTGGTCCGCTGATTGCGGTAAGGGGAGGAGGGGGCTTTTCCGCAGCTTTGTGACTGAGGCGCGTCGCGATCGTTCAGATTCGCTCCTCGCGCTTCAGGTCTTTATTTTCTCGCACGTCGTTATCGCAGAACCGCCGTACAGTTTTGCGCGACATGCTTAGGTGCTTGGCCTGCGCAGGCGCGCCTGCGGCGGTCTGGCTGACCCGGAGGAGGGGGCAGTTGGGCAATATTATTTTCGTTGCAAGCGAAGTCACGGACGGGGAGACGCGGGTCGCGGCTTCTGCCGAAACCGTGAAGAAAATGAAGAGTTTCGGCTTCGATGTGGTCGTCGAAGCCGGTGCCGGGGCGGCGTCACGTATTCCGGACGGAGAGTTCGAGGCTGCCGGCGCCAGGATCGGCAGTCTGGCCGATGCCGCTTCGGCCGATGTGGTGCTGAAGGTGCGCCGCCCGAGCGCGTCGGAAATCGCAGGCTATAAGAGCGGCGCGGTTGTGATCGCCATCATGGACCCCTATGGCAATGACGAGGCGATTGCGGGTCTCGCCAGCGCCGGGCTTTCGGCTTTTGCGATGGAGCTGATGCCCCGCATCACACGCGCCCAATCGATGGACGTGCTGTCGTCCCAAGCCAATCTCGCCGGTTACCAGGCCGTCATCGAAGCGGCAGCGGTTTATGACCGCGCCATGCCCATGATGATGACGGCCGCCGGCACCGTGCCGGCCGCCAAGGTCTTCGTCATGGGTGCCGGCGTCGCCGGCCTCCAGGCGATCGCCACCGCGCGCCGTCTCGGCGCGGCGGTTTCGGCCACCGACGTGCGCCCGGCCGCCAAGGAACAGGTCGCCTCGCTCGGCGCCAAGTTCATCGCCGTCGAGGACGAGGAGTTCAAGGCGGCGGAAACGGCCGGCGGCTATGCCAAGGAAATGTCGGCCGACTATCAGGGCAAGCAGGCCGCACTCGTGGCCGAACATATCACCAAGCAGGATATCGTCATCACCACGGCGCTGATCCCTGGTCGCGCTGCGCCGCGTCTCGTCTCACGCGCTATGCTCGCCTCGATGAAGCCGGGAGCGGTGGCCGTCGACCTTGCCGTCGAGCGCGGCGGCAATATCGAGGGCGTCGTTGCCGGTGAAATCGCCGATGTCGAAGGCGTGAGCGTGATCGGTTTCGCCAACATGCCGGGCCGGGTTGCGGCCAGCGCCTCGGCGCTCTACGCCAAAAACCTCGTCACCTTCCTCGAGACCATGGTCAACAAGGAAACCGGGAGCGTGGTCGTCAATGTCGACGACGAACTCGTCAAGGCGACGATGCTGACCTATGCCGGCGACGTAGTTCATCCCGCCTTCGGCGGCGCGAAGAAGGGGGACATGTGATGGCCAGTGAAGCAATGGACAGAGCGCTTGAACAGCTCGACCAGGCGGTGACGGCCGTCGTTACGGCGGCGGCCCAGGCGCCGGAGGCGGCAAGTGCCGCGACCGGTGGGGCGATCGATCCCTTCGTCTTTCAATTCGCGATCTTCGTCTTGTCGATCTTCGTCGGTTATTATGTCGTGTGGTCGGTGACGCCGGCGCTGCATACGCCGCTGATGGCCGTCACCAATGCGATCTCCTCGGTCATTGTGGTCGGCGCGCTTCTGGCGGTCGGCATCTCCACAAGCGGACTTGCGACTGGCTTCGGCTTCGTCGCGCTGGTGCTCGTCTCGGTCAATATCTTCGGCGGCTTCCTCGTCACGCAGCGAATGCTTGCGATGTACCGCAAGAAGGACCGGTGAGGGACCGATGACCAATATTGCAGCCTTCTTCTACCTCGTTTCCGGCGTTCTGTTCATCCTGGCGCTGCGCGGCCTGTCGCATCCGGCCACCAGCCGCAAAGGCAATCTCTACGGCATGGTCGGAATGGGGATCGCCATTCTGACGACGCTCGTGCTGGCGACGCCTAATTTCGGCGGCTTCGTGCTGATCATCCTCGGCCTTGCCATCGGCGGCAGCGTCGGCGCCTATGTCGCCCGCACCATCGCCATGACCTCGATGCCGCAGCTCGTCGCCGGCTTCCATTCGCTGGTCGGCCTTGCAGCCGTCCTGGTCGCCGCCTCGGCGCTCTATACGCCTGCTTCCTTCGGCATCGGCGAGATCGGCCAGATCCACACCGAGGCGCGTATCGAGATGGCGCTCGGCGTGGCGATCGGAGCGCTCACCTTCACCGGCTCGATCATCGCCTTCCTGAAGCTCGACGGACGCATGTCCGGCAAACCGATCCTGCTGCCCTACCGGCATGTGATCAATGCGGCGCTGTTGGCGTTGATCATTCTCTTCATCATCGGGCTTGCCGCCACCGAAAGCCATTTTGATTTCTGGGCCGTCGTGGCGCTGTCGCTGGCGCTCGGCGTTCTTTTGATCGTGCCGATCGGCGGCGCCGATATGCCCGTCGTCGTTTCGATGCTGAATTCCTATTCAGGCTGGGCCGCGGCCGGAATCGGCTTCACGCTCGGCAATCTGGCGCTGATCATCACCGGCGCGCTCGTCGGCTCCTCCGGCGCGATCCTTTCCTACATCATGTGCAAGGGCATGAACCGCTCCTTCGTCTCCGTCATCCTCGGCGGTTTCGGCGGCGAGGCGGCCTCCGCCGGACCCGATACGTCGGACCGGACCGTCAAGCTCGGCTCGGCCGAGGATGCAGCCTATCTGATGGCCAACGCCTCGAAGGTGATCATCGTGCCGGGTTATGGCATGGCGGTGGCCCAGGCCCAGCATGCGCTACGCGAACTCGCCGACAATCTTAAGAAGAACGGCGTCGAGGTGAAATATGCGATCCATCCGGTCGCGGGCCGCATGCCGGGCCATATGAACGTGCTGCTTGCCGAAGCCAATGTCCCCTATGACGAGGTCTTCGAGCTCGAGGACATCAATTCGGAATTCGCTCAGGCCGACGTCGCCTATGTCATCGGCGCCAACGACGTCACCAATCCGGCCGCGCGCGACGACAAGACCTCGCCGATCTACGGCATGCCGATCCTCGACGTCGACCGGGCAAAGACCTGCCTTTTCGTCAAGCGCTCGCTCGGCTCCGGTTATGCCGGCATCGACAATACGCTGTTCTATAAGGACGGCACGATGATGCTGCTCGGCGATGCGAAGAAAATGACCGAGGATATCAACAAGGCGATTTCGCATTGATCGAGCGAGATGCAGCCGCCCATCGGGCGGCTGTTCGATTCATGCCGGCCGGTCTGTGCCATGCCGGCTCGGTGTCGCCTTGCCGCAAGCAAGTCTTCCGTCATACCTCGCCCGGCACCAGCGTCATCTTCTCGACCCCGATCGCCAGGTTCAGTCCTTCCTGAGCCTGGACGTTCAATGGCTGCAGCATGAAGGCTTTGTTTGTGCCGCCGGCGATCACCTTGGCGCCGGCGCCTGCACCGATGCTCGCATCCGCCCCGACACCGTAGTACTCGCCGGCCAGGGCATACTGCGGCATATCCGTGCCGGTTTTCGCAAGCACCTGCCAGATCATCACGCTCTTGCCGGTCTGGCCGATATCGAGGCCGAATTTCTCGATTTTGCCGGCGTAGACCGCCTTGGCGCCGCCGGATGCCGGCGTGTAGGTGCAGATCAGGTTCTTCTGCGACGTGATGATCAGACCCTGGCCGCCATCCGATCCGCAGACCAGGCGGCCAAGCGTGACATAGCTTTCGGCGCCTGCCGGGCTTGCCCAGGCCGCGGCCGTCAGAGCCACGGCTGCGATCGTGGTTTGCTTGAACATGGTCTTTCTCCTTGGGAACGACCTGTTCGAAACGGGTGCCGGTGGCGATTGTTCCGGGAGGCTGAAGCCCGCCGCATCAAACGTGATGCATGGGATGCGTTCTCGCGCTTTGATTTCCCCGGAAACGCTCAGCCCTTGCGGGCGACATGCGTCAGGCCCGCTCCAGCGTGGCGCGTTGCGCCGTCAACACCCATAAGAGACCTTCAAGCCGGAAATCGATCTCAACAGTGCCGCGGAAGGCGGCGGCGGCATGGGCTTTGATAACGGTCGTGCCGAAGCCCGTGCGTGACGGCTCTACCACCGGCGGGCCGCCGCGCTCCTCCCAGGTGAAGCGGAGCAGGGCATCCGGCTTGTCTTCCTCCCTGACATCTCGCCATTCGAAGCGGACACGGCCTTGCGGAACGGAAAGTGCGCCGTATTTCACCGAATTGGTGGCCAACTCATGCAGCGCCAGACCGAGATTCTGCACCGCATCCGGCTTCAGGACGAAATCCTCACCTGTGATTTCGATCTGTTCGCGCGATTGCGGGAAGGCCTGCAGATGGATGTCGACGACCCGCCGAAGCGATACGCCTCCCCATTGCTCGCTGGTCAGGAGCTCGATCGAACGCACCAGCCCGTCGAGGCGATCGGCGACAGCGGACTGGAAGGTCTCGACGCTGTCGGCCTGCTTGGCGAGCTGGCGCATCATTGCCTGGGCGAGCGTCAGAAGATTTTTCGTGCGGTGGACGAGCTCGTGCATGACGAAACGCAGCCGGTCCTCGGTCTGGCTGCGGTCGAAGGAAGCATTCGACAGAGCGATCGCCACCTGGTTCGCCTCTATGACGCTGGTCTCGACCGGCGAGACAATGTGGCCGTCGCCCATACGCTTTGCCATTTCGGCGATATCGCGGATGGTGGTGCGCACCTGCCTTGCGACGGCATAGGCGGCGAGCACTGCGACGAGCACAAGCGCCACGCCGCCGATGATCAGGAAGCGCCAGGTGCTGAGGATCGAAGCCTGCGCGACCGGCCCCCAGATCACTGTTTTCCATGACCAGCCGGGGATCTGGGCATAACCGAGAAGCATGTGCGGCAGGATCGCCTCATCTTCGAAGACGCCGCGGGAGAAGCTCAGCGCCGGCAGGATGCGCGGATCAAAGGGCGTGCCGGGTTCCGGGGCTGCGGGGCCGGCAGCAACGACCACGTGACCGCTTTGATCGACGACGGCTGCCGACCAGCCGGGGGCAAGGCCCTGGGTCGTGACCAGCCTGCCGAGATCCTTGGCATCCTGCGTGATGATGAGGGCGGCGACCGGATCATCCGCCCGCGGGAGGGTGACATTATAGACCCATTCGCCGCTAGTTCTGCCGCGAAAAACATCCGAAGCCTCGATGCGGCCGGATTTCATGGCGGCATCGAGCGCGGCGATGTTTGCCGTCTTTTCGAGCGGCGTGCCGAAAGGCCGGCGCGTGTTCAGCAGTTGCTGACCGCTGCGGTCGACGGCGAGGACGTAGAGCGTATTGTTCCGCAGAGCCGTTTCCGTGCGCTCGTGGAAGGAGGCGAGATCGCCGTTTTCAAGCTCCGGCGAGCTCGACAGCAGCCGCAGCGTTGTCGCCATGTCCTGAAGCTGGCGGTCGATGATGCGTGAAAGGGCAAGCGCGTCCTGCGCCGTTTCGCGCTTCAGCGTCGAGCGCTGGTTATCCTCCAGCTGCAATAAAAGCAGCGCCACGAAGGCGAAAATCGGCAGCGCGATCGCCACCGCCATGGCGACGAGATAAGTGCCGATCGAAGCCTTTGGGAAGAACAGCGCGACGATCTTCATTGAATGTGCCGCGCCGCCTGTACCATCGCACAATCCATCAGGTCCACTCGAGCGAAGGATAAAATCGCGGGGCAGAGAACGTGGCCGTACCGCTGGCGCCGTTCGGCAGATGCGCGGCGCTGAGGCGGGCGCTGCCCGCAACAGTTTTCGCTCGCGGTCAGGAACGCAAAGATTCGCATCTCTCGCAAAACGCCCTCAACACGTTTTTCCATGCCCGACAGCGGGCCATCGAAGCAGCGACATGTTATGGGGAGCATGAGCCGGTTGCAACATCGTATGACACGCCATCGACGATGACGGATGTTTTTTCCGCCTCTCTTTTCAAGGCGATGCGGCCGCCTTCATGACAGCGTCGCTGTCATCGGCGGCCGCGCCAATGCACATCCTTAGCCGGCTGGGGCGACGCCCACTCGGGCGAGTCCATCTCGGGCCGGCTGGTATTTCGGATCAAGCCCGACTGCATGGCGGTAAGAGCGGGCAGCCTTCGCCTTATCGCCGCGGCGTTCGTAGACAAGCGCCTGGTTGGCCCAGGATTCGGCGATGTTACCGTTGAGCTCGATTGCATGGTTGAAATCGGCAAAGGCGTTGTCGTCATCGTTCAGCGCGAAATAGGAAATGCCGCGGCCATTATAGGGTTCGGCCGAATTCGGCGCGAGCGAGATCGCCTTCGAGAAATCGTCGATCGCCTTATCCTGCTGATTGCGCTTCTGATAGATCAGCCCACGATTGTGGTAGGCGCGCCCGTCGGTGGTGCCGAGCTGGATTGCCTTGCTGAAGTCGTTGAAGGCCGCATCGTCCTGACCGGCCATGCGATAGACATTGCCGCGGCCGATATAGGCGACGTCGTAGCTTGGATTGATCTGCAGCGCGGCATTGTAGTCGGCAATCGCCTGCTGCTGTTGACCCATGTTGCGATAGACAAGGGCGCGGTTGGCATAGGCCTGGAAGAAGCGCGGATTGATCTGCAAAGCCGTGTTGAAATCGTTCAGCGCCTGGCGGAACTGACCGCCGCGGCCATAGGCGGAGCCGCGGACGTTGTAGCCCTCGGGATCCCTGGGGTTGGCGTTGATAACAGCCGTCAGCGACGCGATATTCTCTTCCGACCCTTGAGCCTTGTCGATGCGGATCACGGCGTCAGTGGTGTTGGTCGTCTCACAACCGGCGAGGCCGAACACGGCGGCCAATGCCACAGCGGGCAGCAATGCGGTTTTCTGCAAGCGCCAGGCGCGGGACAAATTGAAGGTGGTATCAGCCATTCGGGCTCGCTTTCCCCATGCGGCATATCCGAGACCGGGATATGCGATCTTCAGCGACAAACTAAAAAGGCGGCGGCGAACCAATCGCCCCCGCCACAATGCATCTGAAAACGTCGAAAAAACGACGGCAACGCTTAGCGTGCGACCAGGCCTTCGCGCTGGGCGCGCTTGCGGGCCAGCTTGCGAACGCGGCGAACAGCTTCGGCCTTTTCGCGAGCACGCTTCTGCGACGGCTTCTCGTAGTAGTCGCGCATCTTCATTTCGCGGAAAATGCCTTCGCGCTGCATCTTCTTCTTGAGAGCGCGGAGAGCCTGATCGACATTGTTATCGCGGACAAGTACCTGCACGAGAATCACGTTCCTTTGGTTTGGTTGATGCCTGAGGCGGCGCAGCGCCAGGGGCAAAAAAATAACGTTCGCGCGGCCGCAGCCTTGCGATTGGTGATGCGGGATAGCAGATCGAGTAGGGGAAGTCCAGATGGATATGGGAAGCAGCCGGAAAAATCACACCTGACCGGCATCCTGTCTCGACCGCGCCGCCTCAGGTAAGGCCTCATCCAGAGCGGCAATCGCCTCCTTGAGCGCCGTTCTGACCCGAAGGCGGTCGGCAGGCTCCACCCGGCTCATATCCAGATGCAGGTCGAGGCCGGAGAGGTGTTCGCTCAGAACGCGGCTCTTATGGTCCGTGCCGAGCGTCAGCCCGTCCACGGCATAGGGCACGATCTCACGCTGTATGCCCTTCATCGTGATCGGCGGCAGCGGATGAGCGGCGACGATTTCGTTTACCAGCGCATAGGTTTCGTAGCTGACGACGATTTCTCCACCCTGGGCGATCGATTGCAGCCGGGCTGCCAGATTGGCCTCGGCGCCGATGATCGTGTAGTCCATGCGGTCACTGCTGCCGAAATTGCCGACGTTGCAATAGCCGCTGTTGATGCCCATGCGCACGACGAAAGGCTCTTCGGTGCCGTTTCTGCGCCATCTGTCCTTGAGTTCGCCGAGGCGGCGCTGCATGTCAACGGCCATGCGCAGGCAGGCTTTCGCATCCTCCTCCGGCCCCTTCGTTTCCGGGTCGCCGAAGAAGACCAGCATGGCGTCGCCGATGAACTTGTCCACCGTGCCGCCATGCGCCAAGGCAATGTTCGACATCTCGGTGAGATATTCATTGAGCATCTCCGTCAGCGCTTCCGGCTGTAGCCGCTCGGTGGTCGCGGTGAAATCCTTGATGTCGGAGAAGAAGATCGTCAGGCGCTTGCGCTCGGTATGGACCACCACGTCCTTCTGCCCACTGAAGATGCTCTTGTAGATCTGCGGCGAGAGGTAGCGTGAAATCTTCAGCGAGACGCTGGCGAGGAATTCGTTGGCCGCTTCCAGATCCTGGTTGGCGTTATGGATCGCGCGCGCCTGCTGCCGCTGCAGCAGAATGAAGCTGAGGCCGATGATGGCGACAAACAGAAAATAACACAGCAGGTATTTGAAGGCGAAGACGTTACTCGCATAGGGCTGCCGGATGATCACTTCCTGGATGCCGCGCACATCGCCCACCTTCCAATCGGTCTTCGGGCTTTCCGGGTGGCTGTTGTGGCAGGCAACGCAGGCCTGCCCCATGACAACGGGCGTGATGAACCGCAGGGTATCGGTCAGTCCGACACGCGTGAGATCGTTCAGCGTCTGTTGCGGGTTGGCGCGCAACGCGGCAAGCGCTCGTCTCTCGAAATCGTCGAGCTCGTGGGACGCGCGGCTCTTGAACGGCAGGTCGGAGACGAAGCGGTAGGTGATATTGGCCTGCTGCTCCTTGATGACGTCGCCGAGTTCCAGCGAGAGTGTCGCCGGCAGCGGAATGGCGCCTGGTATATTGGCGTAGTTGTGCGAAACGACCGTGCCCGCCGTTGTGCCGCTGGCATGGGCGGCCAGGACGCGTCCTACGACATTGGCGGAATAGTAGGAGCGGATGCTCGATATCAGCGAGCTCATGTCGCGCGCCTGGCGTCTGAGAGTATTTCCGGAGAGATCGCTGATGTCGAGCCAGACGGCAAGCGGCAGTCCTGCAAGCATCGCCAGCACGACGACGATCAGCCAATAGCCGCTGCGGCGCACGGCGGTTTCGGAAATCACGGGAGCCCCCACTCTCTTATTTGAAAAGCATTCGCGCTTCGCTCGGTACAAGATCATTTCGCCGCGCGCGCGGCAAGATCGAAGCCATGTCGTTGAAGCAAAGGCGTGGCCGAACTGACGGCGTTGTTGCGCTGATCGATGGAAAGCGGAGGGCGCGGAAGCGAAAAGAACCGTCCGTAGCGTATGTGCGAATGGTGTTCGGACAGAAAGCGGCGTAGCCTGTCGGGCGGCAGGTGCGTGGCCGCTCGATCGGCCGTGGGAGGGAACGCCGGTTGAGATGATGACTCGCGTGCAGCAAATCGGTGTCATTATCGGCCTGGTGATCGTGGCCGCGCTGACGATGCTCCGGGCAGACGATCCCGGGATTTTCAAGCTGATCCGTGGCGTGACCTTCGACGAATATCAGCGTCTTCTTCCGAGAACCTTCGAGCCGATGCCGGTCCGTGTGATCGATATTGACGAGGCGTCGCTGCGCGAATTCGGCCAATGGCCTTGGCCACGAGACCGGTTGGCCCTGCTGGTGAACCGGCTTTCGGAGATGGGCGCTGCGGCCATTGCATTCGACATTCTCTTTTCCGAGCCGGATCGGCTGTCGCCGCGCAATGTCGTGCGCGAGGTCACCGGGGTCGATCCGTCCCTGGCCGAGAAACTTCCTGATAATGACGAGATATTTGCCCAGGCAATCTCTGGCAAGCCTGTCGTGCTCGGCTTCGGGCTTTCCAATGAGGGCAGTTACCGGCCGCCTGTCAAGGCGGGCTTTGCTTTCACCGGCGAAAGCCCTGTCTCGGCGCCGCCTCATCTTACCGCATCGACGCCGCTCAGACCACAATTGGAAGCCAACGCGGCAGGGCTCGGCCACATCAGCCTCAATCCCGGCAATCCTTCGCCGGTGGTGCGGACGGTGCCGTTGTTCCTGACCGATGGTGTGCAGCTCTACCCCAACCTCGCGGTCGAGGCGCTACGCGTCGCGCAGGGCGTTTCCACCTATGTATTGGCCGGCGCCCCCGATCGTGCTGGCGTAATGACATCGGCAAAGATCGGCGATTTCGTCGTGCCGCTGACGGCGGCGGGTGAATTCTGGCTCTATGTCAGCCCCGACCGGGCTGAGCGCTACATATCCGTCCGCCGGGTGCTCGCCGCCGAAGGCGCCTCTTCCGAGGTCTCTGCCGCCATTGGCGGCAGCATCGTCTTCATCGGCACGTCGGCGGCAGGCCTGCAGGACATCCGCGTCACGGCGCTCGGTGAGAATGTTCCCGGTGTTTCGATGCATGCGCAGGCCGTCGAGCAGATTCTCTCCGGCCGTTTCCTGTCGCGTCCCGATTGGGCGGATGGGCTGGAAATCCTTACGATCGCGGTGCTCGGATGCCTGCTCGTCGTGGTCACGACCTTCGTCAGTCCCGCCGTCGCACTGGTCTGCGGCCTGCTTATTACCGCAATGGCGCTCGTGGCCTCCTGGCTCTCCTTTCTCTATGCAGGGCTTCTCCTCGATCCGCTGGCTCCGATCGTCAGCGGATCGATCACCCATTTTGCCGCGACCTCGTTCCGCATTCTCGTGATCGATCGGGAAAGGCGCGAGGTGCGACGCGCCTTCGGGCATTATCTGTCTCCGTCGCTGCTCCATCGCATCGAGCATAACCGCGATGCATTGCGCCTCGGCGGCGACGACCGCGAGCTGACGGTCATGTTCGTCGACGTCAGGAACTTCACCGAGATGAGTGAACGGCTGGCGCCGACGGATGTCGTCGCCTTCCTGAACACGTTGCTCGACGCGCTGAGCCGTCATGTCGTGGCCAATGAAGGCACACTCGACAAGTTTATCGGCGATTCGATCATGGCGTTCTGGAACGCGCCGGTTGATGTTGCGGATCATGAAACCAAGGCGGTTCGCACTGCCCTGGCCATGCGCGAGACACTCGCCGAACTGAACGCCGGCGACGCCTTCGGCTTCGGTCCCGATCAGCAGGTCGACATCGGCATCGGCATCCATACCGGCATTGCCTGCGTCGGCAATATGGGCGCCAAGACCCGCTTCAACTATTCGGCCGTCGGAGATGCCGTCAACGTCGCCGCCCGCATCGAGTCGTCGTGCAAAGAAGTAGGCTTCGATATCCTCATCTCCGACAGTACTGCACGGTCAGTGAAAGGAATGGCGCTGATCGACGCCGGCGCCATTCCACTGAAGGGCAAGAGCAGCCGCACCAAGATTCTTGCCGTCCTCGGCGATGAGCAGGTAGCGGCATCCCGGGAATTCGCCGCGCTCAATGCCGTTCACCGGCAATTGATGCAAGCCCTGCATTCGCATTCAAGGAACACCCGCAAACTTATGGATACGGCAAAGCTCAGGGCGGATGAGGTGGTGGGCGGTTTGGTGGAATTCTATCGGCGGATACCCAGCAGGACCGATCATTTTCGGGAATTGCCTGCGGGGATCGAAAAGAGGGCTGCCGATACCGAAAAGTAAAAGCGATTTTCGGAGTGCCCTTCTTGGGAAGGATATCACCTTCATTACCCGACACGCCGACAGTCCTCGCCGCCCTGCAATGCTCGTTGACGCACTACCTCATTGCGAGGCGGATATAGCGGTGCCGACGCCTTGACTTGCGAGGATCCCGAAAACAGCCTCACCGGCCGCGCTTGAAATCCGGATTTCGGTCGTGGTTTCGATCATTCTTATGATCGCGATCTCCATCATGGTGGCGCCCGTGCTCCCGATGATCCAAACCGTGATTTCCGGGCTTTCCGTCATCGTCATGGCGCCCATGGCCCTCATGCTTGTCGGGTCTATCCAGCTTGTCATGGTGGGGCTTATCATAGTGCGGCCGGTCGTGATGTGGCTTGTCGTGGTGCGGCCTGTCGTGATGAGGCTTATCGGGCTTGTTCGGTCGCTCTTTTTGCGGCTCGGCCTGTCTCTGTGGCGGATCCTGCCTCTGCGGAGCAGGTGCAACTGCCGGCGGAGGCCGTGTTCTGTCTTTTCTTTCCGGCATAACGGAGGCCATATTGCAGCCGCCGAGCATACCGATGCCGCCGGCAAGCCGCTGGTTGCCGGAGAGGAAGGGGAGGGCGCGGAGATTTCCAAGCGTATCGAGAACGCTGGGATCGACCCGGCGCGCCGGCGTCATATCGCCATTCGGTTTGGCGACAACGCAATCGCAGCGTTGCTGCAGCTGGCGACAGCCGCCGGGGCCGCAAAAGCTGGCCGCGCCGTTCAGGAGTACGACGGCGGTGGTGCCGTCCGGGCCGACATAGAAATCGAATGCGGTGCCGCGCACGCCGATTGTTCCGGCCGGAGTCAGGATCTGATAGGCTGACGATTTGGAATTGCCGCTGACCCAGCGGAAGGTCCCCTTGGCGGCTTTGATGGTGAGCTTTCTAACCGATTGCGTGTCGTCGAAGACATATTTGTCGATGACGACAGACGAGCCCCAGCCGACCGCAAGTTTGGTGCCGTCACGAAACAGAAACTGGCCAAGCCCGGATGGCGATGTTCGGATACGCTCGTCGCGGTGAACGCTGGTATTGACCGCAATCGGTCCGGCCTGTCCGGTGACTTCGGTCTTGATGAGGACAGCCTGACCAACCGGCTCGGCGGCGGGCGACGCCTGGGCGCTGCAAAACGCGATGAGAAGCGCGTGGAAGAATGGACGCCGACCCCACATGATACAAGAACCCTGGAAACAGGGGGAGAGTTAACATTTTAGTAACTGCTTGTCTTCTCGCCCTCTTGGGTGAGGGCTAGCCGGCGGCCGATCGATTGCTGGTTGTGCCAACTTCCGAGGAAACGGAGCGCGTGTCCTGGAGGCAGGGCGCTTTTCGACATCATGTCGCTCAGTGTCAAAACCAAAGCTCTCGCGCGTCGCAAAAGAGCCGTTGTGCCGCATTTGGATTTGCGATTTGTATGGGCACGGAGAATGGCCTTGCCCGAAGGAGAAGAAGGCGGATGCGGAAATATTCGGTTTTTGCCGTGGCGCGAGAGGCCCTTCGTGGCCACAGAGGCTGGGAGAAGCAGTGGACGTCGCCGGAACCGCGCGCCGAATACGACGTCGTCATCATCGGCGCCGGCGGGCACGGCCTGGGCGCCGCCTATTATCTCGCCAAGGAGCATGGCATCACCAATGTGGCGGTGATCGAAAAGGGCTGGCTCGGCGGCGGCAATACCGGCCGCAACACCACCATCATCCGCTCGAACTATCTCTATGAAGAGAGCATGCACATTTACGAGCATTCGATGAAGCTCTGGGAGGGGCTTTCGCAGGAGCTCAATTACAATGTGATGTATTCGCCGCGCGGCGTGATGATGCTCTCGCACAATATTCACGACCAGCAGTCGTTTAAACGGCATATCCATGCCAACCGGCTCTACGGCATCGACAATGAATGGCTGACGCCGGAACAGGCGAAGGCCTATTGTCCGCCGCTCGATATCTCCGCCAGCGCGCGCTACCCGATCAATGGTGCGGCACTGCAGCGGCGCGGCGGCACGGCACGACATGATGCGGTCGCCTGGGGTTATGCGCGCGCAGCGTCGGATCGCGGTGTCCACATCATCCAGAATTGCGAGGTGACCGGCATCCGCCGTGCGCCCGATGGGCGCGTGACCGGCGTGGAGACGACGCGCGGTTTCATCGGCGCCAGAAAGATCGGCGTGTCGGCGGCCGGCCATACGACCACGATCATGAAGATGGCCGATGTGCGGGTGCCGCTGCAGTCGAGCCCGCTGCAGGCGCTGGTTTCCGAGCCGCTGAAACCGATCTTCCCCTGTGTCGTCATGTCGAACACCGTACACGCCTATATCTCCCAGTCCGACAAGGGAGAGCTCGTCATCGGCGCCGGCACCGACCAGTATAATTCCTACTCACAGACCGGCGGGCTGCAGATCATCACCCATACGCTCGATGCCATCTGCGAACTCTTCCCGATGTTCCGGCGCGTCAAGATGATGCGCCAATGGGGCGGCATCGTCGACAATACGCCGGATCGTTCGGCGATCCAGTCGAAGACGCCGGTTCCGGGTCTTTACGTCAATTGCGGCTGGGGCACCGGCGGTTTCAAGGCGACGCCGGGTTCGGCCAATCTCTTCGCCCATCTGATCGCCCGCGACGAACCGCACAAGTTCAATGCCGGCCTGACGTTGGAGCGTTTCCGCAGCGGCCGGCTGATCGACGAGGCGGCGGCGGCGGCGGTGGCGCACTGATGATGGGTGTTTTCGTGCTAACGCTCGCTCCTTTCGTCGCTCACCCCCTCATCCGTCTTTCAGGCACCTTCTCCCCGCTGGGGAGAAGTGGAGGAGAAGGAAATCCTACATGCTGCTGATCCATTGCCCTTACTGCCAGGAAGAGCGCTCCGAGCTCGAGTTCCGCGGCGCGGGTGACGCGCATATTGCGCGGCCCGCAGATATTGCCTCGATCTCGGACGCGGAATTCGAAGCCTATTTCTTTCTGCGCGACAATCCGAAGGGGCTGATATTCGAACGCTGGCGGCACATCCATGGCTGCGGACGTTTCTTCAATGCAGTCCGCGACACGGTGAGCGACAAGTTCCTCATGACCTACAAGGCCGGTGAGCCGAAGCCCGTGGTCGGCGCTGCTGCCGAGAAGCACGCACCCGTCGAGACATATGAAGCACTGGAAGGAGAGGCGCAATGAGCGGCGTCAACCGTATCGCCGGTAGGGGGCGCCTGACGCCGGCCAAAACCGCGCGCTTCAGCTTCGACGGCAAGAGCTACACGGCGCTCGAAGGCGATAGCGTCGCCTCGGCGCTGATCGCCCACGGCGTGCATCTTCTGGGACGTTCGTTCAAATATCATCGGCCGCGCGGCATTCTGTCAGCTGGCGCCGAGGAACCGAACGCCCTCATCGACGTCGCTCGCGATGCCGCACGCAAGCAGCCGAACGTGCGCGCCACCGTGCAGGAAGTCTTCGATGGCATGATCGTCAGCTCGCAGAACCGCTGGCCCTCGCTTGCCCGCGATGTCGGGGCCATCAACAATCTGATGTCGCCGTTCTTCGCCGCCGGCTTCTACTACAAGACCTTCATGTGGCCGCGCGCCGCCTGGAAGCACGTCTATGAACCGCTCATCCGTCGCGCCGCCGGCCTCGGTGTTGCCCCGACGGAAGGCGATCCGGACCATTATGCCAGCCGTTACGCGCATTGCGACGTGCTGGTGGTTGGCGGCGGCGTTGCCGGGCTTTCGGCGGCGCTGGCCGCGGCCCGAACCGGCGTCAGGGTGATCCTCTGCGACGAGCAGCCGGAAGCGGGCGGTGCGCTGCGCTACGATGCCGGCGCCAAGATCGACGGGCAGGACGGCTTCACCTGGGCGCAGAAGACCGTGGCGCAGCTGAAGGCGATGGACAATGTCCAAGTGCTGCTGCGCACGACGGCTTTCGGCTACTACAACCACAATTTCGTCGGCCTTGCAGAGCGCGTCACCGACCATCTCGCCAATCCCGCCCATGATCTGCCGCGCGAACGGCTCTGGCAGGTCCGTGCCAAGCGGGTGATCCTCGCCAACGGCGCGATCGAACGGCACATGGTATTTCCGAACAACGACCGGCCGGGTATTATGCTGGCCTCGGCGGCGCGGACCTATCTCAACCATTACGGCGTCGCCGTCGGCAAGAATGTCGGCATCTACACGGCGCATGACTCGGCCTATGAAGCGGCCTTCGATCTGAAACGAGCAGGTGTCTCGATCGCTGCGATCGTCGATTGCCGGCAGGCGCCGGGTGCGGCGGTATTGGCGGAGGCACGTGCGCTCGGCATCGACGTGCTGGCCGGCCAGTCGGTCATCAATACCGCGGGGCGGCTGCGCATCTCGTCGATGACGGTGGCACGCAACGGCGGCGGTTCGCCGCGCAAGATCGCCGTCGATGCGCTGCTGGTTTCGGCCGGCTGGACACCGTCCGTGCATCTGTTCTCGCAGTCGCGCGGCAAAGTGGCCTTCGACGCTGAAAGCCAGCGTTTCCTGCCCGGCTCCTACGCGCAGGACTGCCTGTCGGTCGGCGCCTGCAACGGCACCGACGACCTGCAGCAGACGATCGAGGAATCGCTTGCCGCCGGCGAGCTGATGGCGCAGGCCACCGGCGGAAGCAGCGGCGAGAAGATCGCAATGTCGGCCGAGCAGGCGTTTGAATGGACAGGCGGCATGATCGGTGCTGCCGAAGGCGCCGGGCCGAAAACCAACGGCAAGGCTTTCATCGACTTCCAGCACGATGTCTGTGCCAAGGATATCCGCCTTGCCGTGCGCGAGGGCATGCATTCGATCGAGCACATCAAGCGCTTTACGACCAACGGCATGGCCTCGGACCAGGGCAAGCTTTCCAACATGCATGGCCTGGCGATCGCCGCCGAAATGCTCGGCAAGGAAATTCCGCAGGTCGGTCTCACCACCTTCCGCGCCCCCTACACGCCGGTCACCTACGGCACGCTGGTCGGCCATTCGCGCGGAGAGTTGTTCGATCCGACGCGCAAGACGCCGCTGCATGGCTGGGAAGAAGCCCACGGCGCCGTTTTTGAAGATGTCGGCAACTGGAAACGCGCCTGGTTCTATCCGCGTGCCGGCGAGAACATGCATCAGGCGGTCGCGCGCGAATGCCGCACAGCCCGAAAGTCGGCCGGTATTTTCGACGCTTCGACACTTGGCAAGATCGAGGTAGTGGGGCCGGATGCGGCGAAGTTCCTCAACCTCATCTACACCAATGCCTGGGATACGCTGAAGCCGGGCAAGGCCCGCTACGGCATCATGACCCGCGAAGACGGCTTCGTTTATGACGACGGTGTCGTCGGGCGACTGGCCGAGGACCGTTTCCATGTCACGACGACGACCGGCGGAGCGCCGCGCGTTCTTCACCACATGGAAGATTACCTGCAGACGGAATTCCCGGACCTGAAGGTATGGCTGACGTCGGTCACCGAGCAATGGGCCGTCATTGCCGTGCAGGGACCGAAAGCGCGCGCGATCGTCGAGCCGCTGGTCGAAGGGGTCGACCTTTCAAACGTGGCGTTCCCGCATATGAGCGTTGCCGAATGCACGGTCTGCGGTGTGCCGGCGCGGCTCTTCCGCGTCTCCTTCACCGGCGAAATCGGCTTCGAAATCAACGTGCCTGCCGATTATGGCCAGTCGGTGCTCGAAGCCGTCTGGGCCAATGCCGAGCCGCTCGGCGCCTGCGTCTACGGTACCGAGACGATGCACGTTCTGCGCGCCGAAAAGGGCTACATCATCGTCGGCCAGGATACTGACGGGACGGTTACTCCCGACGATGCGGGTGTTGCCTGGGCCGTTTCGAAGAAGAAGAAGGACTTCGTCGGCATTCGCGGCCTGCAGCGGCCGGACCTCGTAAAGGAGGGACGCAAGCAGCTTGTCGGGCTTATCACCAAGGATCCGAAGCTGGTGCTTGAGGAAGGCGCGCAGGTCGTCGCGAACCCGAACGAGCCGAAGCCGATGACGATGCTCGGCCACGTCACCTCGGCCTACTGGTCGGAAAACTGCGGCCGGTCGATCGCCTTCGCGCTCGTCGCTGGCGGCCGGGCGCGGATGGGAGAGACGCTCTACGTGCCGATGCCGGACCGGACGATCGCCGTCGAGGTGACGGACCTGGTGTTTTTTGACAAGGAAGGAGGCCGCATCCATGGCTGATGTTGCAATTCGCAAACCGGCGCTTGCCGGCCGTCTCGGCGGCTCCGCCACCGTGCGCCTGACGGTCGCACCGGCCGCGACCCGCGTGGCGCTACGCGCGCCGGCGCAATCGCTCGCAGCACTTTCTTTGGCTCTCGGCCTGTCCGTACCGACCACGCCGAAAACATCCGGCCGCGCCGGTGCACGATCGGCGCTCTGGCTTGGGCCGGACGAGTGGCTGTTGATCGACGAGGCGGGCGGCGATTTGATGGCGGCGTGTTCAAGCGCCGGCGCGCTGCATTCGGCGACCGACGTTTCCCACCGCAATGTGGCAATCATCGTTTCGGGACCGGGTGCGGAGCTCACGCTTGCGGCCGGCTGCCCGCAGGACCTGTCGCTTTCGGCCTTTCCGGTCGGCGCCGCTTCGCGGACCATTTTCGGCAAGGCCGAGATCGTGCTTCTGCGCACCGATGAAGAGACGTTCCGGGTAGAATGCTGGCGGTCATTTTCCGACTTCGTCTTTGGCCTGCTCAACGAGGCGGCCCATGATGCCGGCCATTGAGCGGGACGAATCCTGACTGCATAGGGCGCCCATCCGAGGGAGGACGAATGCTGCATCATGCCTCCCTCGGCGTTTCCGATATAGAGCGGTCGGCGGCATTTTACGATGCCGCCCTCGGCGCGCTCGGCTATGTCAGGGTCTGGGATGACATCAGGCCTGGCCAGACGGGACAGGCGGTCGGCTACGGCCTTCCCGGCGGCGGAGACAAACTGGCGATCAAACATCGGCCAGAGGGCCAGCGCCCGGCCGGCCCCGGATTTCATCTGGCCTTTGCCGCCCTGAGCCGTGCGGCGGTCGATGCGTTTCATGACGCGGCAATCGCGCATGGCGGCCGTGACAATGGCGGTCCCGGTCTTCGACCCCATTATGGCGAGCATTATTATGCCGCCTTCGTCATCGATCCGGACGGCCACGCGCTTGAAGCGGTTCTTAATTCCGCGGAATCATAGCCGCATCCGGGCTTACACGTCCTCGGGACGATCCTTCGGGTCGAACTGGATGATGGTGATCCACTTGGCCGTCAGCGCCGGCTTCTTCTCGTTTTCGATTTCGATGGTGACGTCGTAGGTGGTCATCAGCATGCCGCCGCCGCGGAAGCGGGCGTCGGAGAGCAGGAAGCGGCCGCGCACGCGGGCGCCGCTTTTGACCGGCGTCATGAAGCGGACGCGATCGAAGCCGTAATTGATGCCCATGGTCTGCTCGCGCACTTTGGGCAGGCAGTTGTAATTCATCGCCGAGAGCAGGGACAGTGTCAGGAAGCCATGGGCGATGGTGCCGCCGAAAGGGCTCTCGGCGGCGGCGCGCTCCGGATCGACATGAATGAACTGATGGTCATCCGTTGCCCCCGCAAAGGCGTCGATCATCGTCTGGTCGACGGTGATCCAATCCGACAGGCCCGTTTCCATGCCGATCAATCCCCGCACGTCGGAGAGTGAAATTTCCGTGCCCATGCATTTCCTCGTCAGATAAGCCCGCCGCGCCAAAGCCTTATCGTGCATTTATGACGATTGCGACAAGGATTTGCGCCAATGGGAGGCGCCGGTCATTTTTCTATGAAAAAGGCGACGGAGCGTGGCTCGACGGTGACTCGGGGGCCGGCCTTCTTCGCACCGGCCGGCGTCAATTGACGCCAGGACGCTTCGCCTTCCAACGGAAGCGTAAAGAGCTCGCGGCTTTCGGAACGATTGAAGAGCACGGCAAGCCGGGTCCGCCTGCCGCCTGAGGCGCGGTCGCCGGTTGCCAGCAGCATGCCAAGGGTCGGGAGCGACGGTGTCTCCCATTCGGCGACTGTCATCGGTTCGCCCGAAACCGAGATCCATTCGACGTCGCCATTTCCCGACAGGAAACCCGTTTCTGAAAAGACGGTGAAGCGGCGGCGCAGTCCGGCGACGAAGGCGGTATGGGCGATGAGATCCTCATCCAATGCCTTCCAGTCGAGCCAGGTGATTTCGTTGTCTTGGCAATAGGCATTGTTGTTGCCGCGCTGGCTGCGTCCGCCTTCGTCGCCGGCGGTCAGCATAATGCTGCCGCGGCTGGCAAAGAGCGTTGATATCAGCGCCATGACATCGTTTTTCCGGCGCTTGCGGATCGAGGGGTAGAGCGTTTCGCCTTCGACGCCGTTGTTCCAGGAGTGGTTTTCATTGTGACCGTCACGATTGTGCTCGCCATTGGCGTCGTTGTGCTTCCCGGCATAGGAGACGAGGTCAATCAGCGTGAAGCCGTCATGGGCGGCAAGGAAATTGACGCTGCGCGTTCCTTTGCCGTCGTGACGGGAGAAGATGTCGGAAGAGCCGGCAAGCGCGGTTGCCAGCGCGCCGGTCTTCCACTGGTCGCCGCGCCAGTAACAGCGCAGGTCGTCGCGGACGCGGTCGTTCCATTCGAGGAAGGGCGGCGGGAAGTTGCCGAGCTGGTAACCGCCCGGGCCGATATCCCAGGGTTCGGCGATCATGATCCGGTCGGCAAGCACGGTGTCGGCCAGAATGGCGGCAAGTGTTCCCCCATCGCGCTCGAAGCCTGTCGTGGTTCGGCCGAGCACCGGGGCGAGATCGAAACGAAAACCGTCGACGCCTGAATTGAGCACGAAATGGCGCAGGCTGTCGATGACGAGACGGCGAACTTCAGGATGGTCGCAGGCAAGCGTGTTGCCGGTTCCCGTATCGTTGACCAGTTCGCCCGGGCAATTCTGGACATGGCGGAAATAATGCAGGTTGTCGAGGCCGCGCAGCGACAGCGTCGTGCCGTAACGATCGCTCTCGCCGGTATGGTTGAAGACCAGGTCGAGGATGACGGCGATGCCCTCGGCATGCAGGGCGGCAACGGTCTCGCGCAGCTCCGCCATGCCGCCCGGGGCGAGCCGCGGATCGAGCGCCATGAAGGCGACAGGATTGTAGCCCCAGCCGTTGGTGAGGCCGAGCGGCGGCAGGTGGCGTTCGTCGATCCAGGCGGTGATCGGCATCAGTTCGACGGCATCGACGCCGATCCGCTTCAGATGGGCGACGACGGAGGGATGGGCTAGGGCGGCGATGGTGCCGCGCTGGGCCTCCGGTATGTCGGGATGGAGGATGGTAAAGGGCCGCACCGCTACTTCGTAAATGAAGCCGCCCGGTTTGAAGAGTGGCTTGGCGATGACGGCGCGCGTATCTGAGGTGACGATCGCCTTCGGCATCAGGTCCTGGCTGTCTTCGCCATAGACGCCGAGGCGGGGATCGTAGCGGAACGGTCGGTCAATCTCCTTGGCGTAGGGGTCGATCAGCAATTTGGAAGGATCGAACCAGAGGCCGTTGTCGGGCGCATAGATGCCGTCGGCGCGATAGCCGTAACGCGCGCCTGCCTTCAGCCCGTCGACAAAGAGACGATGGATGTGGTTGCTGTCGCGCGCCATCGGCAGGCGCGCGAATTCTCTGGCGCCGTCATCTTCGAAAAGGCAGAGTTCGATCTGTGCGGCATGATGCGACCACACGGCAAATTCGACGCCGGTTTCGAAGACGATTGCTCCGGCCTGCGCCGCATTGTTCCCGCGCATGTTTCCCCCGGATCAGGTGATCACGGTTGGCGCGTCGCGTCCCGTGCGTTCCCGAATGCTGGCCACGCTGTCGGCGGCGGTAATCAGATCGGCGAGCGCTTCCTGCGTTTCGATGTTGTGGCGAGTCGAATCCGGCTCGTAACGCTCGATATAGACACGCAAGGTTGCGCCAGACGTGCCGGTACCGGAGAGACGGAAGACGACACGGGAGCCGCCCTCGAAGAGGATACGGATGCCCTGGTGCTCGCTCACCGATTTGTCGATCGGATCGTGATAGGCGAAATCGTCGGCTTTCTCGACCTTCAGGCTGCCGAAGCTCTTGCCGGGCAGGGTGGAAAGCTGGCTGCGGAGGTTGTCCATAAGCCCGTTCGCAGCATCGGTGTCGAGGCCTTCGTAATCGTGGCGTGAATAATAGTTGCGGCCGTAGGTCTGCCAGTGCTGGGTGACGACATCGGCGACGCTCTCGCCGCGCACGGCAAGAATATTCAACCACAGCAGCACCGCCCAGAGGCCATCCTTTTCGCGGACGTGGCTCGATCCGGTGCCGGAGCTTTCCTCGCCGCAAATCGTCGCCATGCCGGCGTCGAGCAGGTTTCCGAAGAACTTCCAGCCGGTCGGCGTCTCATACATGCCGATGCCGCGCTTTTCGGCGACACGGTCGGCCGCACCTGAGGTCGGCATCGAGCGGGCGATGCCAGCGAGGCCGCCGGAATAGCCGGGAGCGAGATTGGCGTTGGCGGCGAGGATCGCCAGGCTGTCGGAGGGAGTGACGAAGATGCCCCGGCCGATGATCAGGTTGCGGTCGCCGTCGCCGTCGGAAGCGGCGCCAAAATCAGGCGCGTCGTCGCTCATCATCTCATCGAAGAGTTCTTTGCAATGAACCGGGTTCGGATCCGGATGATGACCGCCGAAATCCGGCAGCGGCATGAAGTTGCGCACAGAGCCCGAGGGGGCGCCGAGGCGATTTTCGAAGATTTCCTTGGCATAGGGGCCGGTGACGGCACTCATCCCATCGAAGGCGATGCGGAAGCCGAGGCTGATCAGATTGCGGATAGCGCCGAAATCGAACAATTCCTCCATCAGTGCGGCATAGTCCTCGACCGGGTCGATGACGGAGAGGATCATGCCGCCGGGAAGTTCGTCCTTGCCGATGCGATCGAGGTTGACGTCGGCGAAATCGGCGATCTTGTAGCTGTCGATCGTCTTAGAACGGGCATAGATCGCGTCGGTGATCTTTTCCGGGGCCGGACCGCCGTTGTTGATGTTGTATTTGATGCCGAAATCTTCGGTCGGGCCGCCGGGATTGTGGCTTGCAGACAGAATGATGCCGCCGAAGGCCTTGTACTTGCGGATGATGTGAGAGGCGGCCGGCGTCGACAGGATGCCGCCCTTGCCGACCATCACTTTGCCGAAGCCGTTGGCGGCGGCCATCTTGACCGCCTTCTGAATGACTTCGCGATTGTAATAGCGTCCGTCGCCGCCGATGACGAGGCACTTGCCCTGGTAGCCTTCCAGCGAATCGAAGATCGACTGGATGAAGTTCTCCGCATAATTCGGCTGCTGGAAGACCGGAACCTTCTTGCGCAGGCCTGACGTGCCGGGCTTCTGGTCCAGGTAGGGCGTGGTGGGTACGGACTTGATCATTTTAGGTCACATGCCTTTCGAGACGAGGCTTGAATAGAGGGCAGCGTAGCGTTCGGCGCTCTTCTCCCAGGAGACATCCGATTTCATGCCCTGCTTTTGCAATTGGGTCCAGAGTTTTCGGTCCGCGTAAAAGTGCATTGCACGGCGGATTGCCTGCAGCATGCCCGTTTCCGTCACGGGTGAGAATTGTATGCCGGTTGCCACTTTCGCTGCAAGCGCGGCGTGATTGGCATCGATCACCGTGTCATTCAACCCGCCTGTGCGGGCGACGATCGGCACGCAGCCATAGCGCAGAGCGTAAAGCTGGGTCAGGCCGCACGGCTCGAAGCGCGAGGGAATGATGATCGCGTCACAGCCGGCCTGCATCAGATGCGACATCGGCTCGTTATAGCCGATCGAGACGCCGATGCGGCCGGGATGACGGCTGGCGGATGCGAGCAGCGCGCCTTCCAGCGCGGCTTCACCGGAACCGAGCACGACGAGCTTGCCGCCCATGCCGACGATTTCGTCGGCGACATTGGCGACGATATCCATGCCCTTCTGCCAGGTGAGACGGCTGATGACGCAGAAGATCGGGGCATCGTCATTGTCGAGATGGAAGAACTCGGCGATCGAGCGGCGGTTCTCGTCGCGGTTCTTCAGCGTCGTCGGGCCGTAATGGGTGTGGACGACGGGATCGGTTGCCGGGTTCCAGATATCGGTATCGATGCCGTTGACGATGCCGTGCAGATCGTCGATGCGGGTGGCGATGACGCCTTCGAGTCCCATGCCGAATTCCGGCGTCAGGATCTCATCGGCATAGGTGGGGCTGACAGTGGTGATCGCATGCGCGGTTTGCAGGCCGCCCTTCAGAAAGCCGGTCGTGCCGTAATATTCGACGCCGTCGATGGCAAAGGCATGATCGGGCAGGCGCAGGCCGGGAAAGATCTCGGAGCCGAACTGGCCCTGGAAGGCGATGTTGTGGATCGTCAGCACGCTCGGCAGTTCCGGCGTCGGATAATAGCGCATGTAGACGGATGTCAGCGCCGCTTGCCAATCGTGCGAATGGACCAGATCCGGCCGCCAGCCGGGCAGCAGACCGGCGGCGATCTCGGAGGCGGCGAGCGACAGGGCGGCGAAACGGCGCCAATTGTCCGGATAGTCCTTGCCGAGCGGATCGAGATAGGGGCCGCCCGGCCTGTCGTAATAGGCCGGGGCATGGAGGACGAGCAGATCGAGGCCCTCGTGCTGGACCTCGAGCACGGTCGCCTTTTCTCCGAGCAGGTCAGCGAATTCGAGCCTGACGACAGGGTCGCGAATGACCTTCATGACGGCGGGATAGCCGGGCAGGAGAGTCTTGGTTTCGACCCCGAAGGCGTTCAGGGCAATCGGCAGGGCGCCTGACACATCGGCCAGGCCCCCTGTCTTGATCAAAGGGAAGACTTCGGACGAAACCGAAAGAACTTTCATACGTCAGATATCCAGCTTGTCGATCATCGGTTGCGTGATCAGGCAAATGCCGCTTTCCGTCCGCCGGAAGCGTTTGGCGTCGAGTTCGGCATCCTCGCCGACAACAAGACCTTCCGGAATGACGACGCCGTGGTCGATCACCACATTCTTGAGCTGCGCGCGGCGTCCGATCTTCACATTCGGCAGGATGACCGCCCCTTCCAGCTTGGAGAAGGAGTTGGCCCTGACACCGGTGAAGAGCAAGCTCTTGTTGAGGCTGGCGCCGGAGATGATGCAGTCGCCCGACACGACGGAAGACGTGGCCGAGCCGCGGCGATCCTCGTCGTCATGGACGAATTTTGCCGGCGGGGTGATCTCGGCATAGGTCCAGATCGGCCAGGACTTGTCGTAGATATCGAGCTCCGGCACGATCGCCGTCAGGTCGATATTGGCCTGCCAATAGGCATCGATCGTGCCGACGTCGCGCCAATAGGGTTCATGCTCGAAATCGGAGCGGACGCAGGACTTGGCGAAGCGGTGAGCGACCGCCTTCCCGTGCTGGACAATATAGGGGATGATGTCCTTACCGAAATCGCGGCTCGAATTCGGGTCGGCGGCGTCGCGGCGCAGCGCATCGAGCAGGAACTTGGTGTGGAAGACATAGATGCCCATCGAGGCGAGAGCGAAATCCGGCTTGTCGGGAATGGGCGGCGGATCGGCCGGCTTCTCGACGAAGGCGATGATCTCGTCCTTTTCGTTGACATGCATGACGCCGAAGCCCACCGCTTCCATGCGCGGCACTTCCAGGCAGCCGATGGTGACGTCGGCGCCGGAATCGACGTGCTGCTGCAGCATCCACTCATAGTCCATCTTGTAGACGTGGTCGCCCGCCAGAATGACCATGTATTCGACACCGTAATCCTCGATGATGTCGATGTTCTGATAGACGGCGTCGGCGGTGCCTTCATACCATTGCGTTTCCGAAACGCGCTGGCTGGCCGGCAGGATGTCGAAACTCTCATTGCGCTCCGGGCGGAAGAAGTTCCAGCCGCGTTGCATATGGCGGATCAGCGAATGCGCCTTATATTGCGTCGCGACGCCGATGCGGCGGATGCCTGAATTCAGGGCATTAGACAGGGCGAAATCGATGATGCGGGCCTTGCCGCCGAAATAGACGGCGGGCTTGGCACGCCGGTCGGTGAGTTCCTTGAGACGGCTCCCCCTGCCGCCCGCCAGAACATAGGCCATTGCATCGCGGGCAAGTGGCTGAATACGCTTTTCTACCATTTTCTCCTCCCACCAGTCTTAATTTTCAGGTTCAAGCATGATCGTTGCCAAAGGCGGCAGCGTAATCGAGCAGGTGATGTTGCCGCCGGCATCGACGGCCTGCACGCGCCCGCCATTGCCCTTGCCGCTGCCGCCGTAGATATCGGCATCGGTATTCAGAATCTCCCGCCAGCGGCCCGCCAGGGGCAGGCGGATGGAATAATTCTCGCGATAGACGGGCGTGAAGTTGGTTATGACGGCGACCGGCTTCTGGCCCGGCGCCTTGCGCAGCCAGGCGAAGACGGAATTCTCGCGGTCGTCGGCGACCAACCATTCGAAGCCGTCGCCCTCGCAGTCACGCTCATGCAGCGCCGGCTTGCTGCGGTAGGTGAAATTCAGATCACGCACCAGACGGCGCATGCCTTCATGCATACGGTATTGCAACAGGTTCCAGTCGAGCGACTTCGCCTCGCTCCATTCGCTCCACTGGGCGAATTCCTGCCCCATGAACAACAGCTTTTTGCCGGGATAGCCCCACATATAGGCGTAATAAGCGCGCAGATTGGCGAATTTCTGCCAATCGTCACCCGGCATCTTGGCAATCAGCGAGCCTTTTCCATGGACGACCTCGTCATGCGATAGCGGCAGGACGAAATTTTCCGAATAGGCATAGAGCAGGCCGAAGGTGAGCTCGTTGTGATGGTGCCGGCGGTGTACCGGATCGCGTTTCATGTAGCTCAGCGTGTCGTGCATGAAGCCCATGTTCCACTTGAAGCCGAAGCCGAGGCCGCCTTCGTGGACGGGCTGCGAGACCTTCGGCCATGAGGTCGATTCCTCGGCGATGGTCATGACATTGGGATGCTGGCCATAGATGCGGATATTGAGGTCCTGCAGAAAGCGGACAGCTTCGAGGTTCTCGTTGCCGCCATATTCGTTCGGGATCCATTCGCCGTGTTTGCGGGAATAATCGAGATAGAGCATCGACGCGACGGCATCGACGCGCAGGCCGTCGAGATGGAACTTCTCGGCCCAATAGAGGGCGTTGTTGACGAGATAGGAAACGACCTCGGTGCGGCCGAAATTATAGATTGCCGTGTTCCAGTCGGGATGGAAGCCCTTGCGCGGGTCTTCGTGCTCGTAGAGCGCCGTGCCGTCGAACCAGCCGAGGCCATGCTCGTCGGTCGGGAAATGCGCCGGCACCCAGTCGAGGATGACGCCGATGCCGACCTTGTGGCAGCCGTTGACGAAACGGGCAAAACCCTCCGGCTCGCCGAAGCGGGCGGTCGGTGCGTAGAGGCCGGTCGTCTGGTAGCCCCAGGAGGGATCGTAGGGATGCTCGGTGATCGGCAGGAATTCGATATGGGTGAAGCCCATGTCGACGCAATAGGGAATGAGGCTCGAGGCGAGCTCGTCCCAGGAAAGCATGGTGCCGTCCTGCCGGCGCTGCCAGGAGGCGGCATGCACTTCATAGATCGAGATCGGCTGGCGGCGCTTGTCGGTCTCGCGCCAATGCTTCAGATGGGCCTCGTCCTCCCAAACCTGCTCCAGTTCGGCGGCGGCGACCGAGGCGGTCTTCGGCCTCAGCTCGCTACGCCGGGCGAACGGATCGGCTTTCAGCGGCAGCAAGACGCCGTCATGGCCGCGGATCTCGAATTTGTAGGCGACGCCGATCGGCACATCAGGGGCAAAGATCTCCCAGATGCCGCTGTCGGCGCGCAGCCGCATGACGTGCTGGCGACCGTCCCAATTGTTGAAATCGCCAACGACCGAGACGCGCTGCGCATTCGGGGCCCAGACGGCGAAGTGTATGCCTTGGGCGCCGTCGTGGCGAATGAGGTGGGCGCCCATCTTGTCGAACAGACGCAGGTGCGAGCCTTCGCGGGCGAAATAATCGTCCATCGGCCCGAGCACCGGCCCGAAGCTGTAGGGGTCGGTGACGGCCCATTCGGCATCGCCGCGCCGGGCGCGGTAGCGCACCGGCTGCAGCCTGGTCAATGAGACCGGGCCGGCGAAGAAGCCGTCAGCATGCAGCTGCTTCAGTTCGCCGATGACGCCGCCGTCGAGCGTCATGGCGGTCACGTCTTCGGCGCCCGGGATGAAGCAGCGGGCGACCAAGGCGTCGCCGGCCTGGTGCACGCCTAGAACGGCAAAGGGATTGGAATGCGAGCCGGCCAGGATCGCCTTGATTTCATCTGCCGAAATTTCCCAGGAAAGCTTTACTTCAGGGAGTGTTTTCGGCGTTTTCATCCGGCTCTCCAGATTTCGTCTGCATATTGCCTGATCGTGCGGTCGGAAGAGAACCAGCCCATCCGCGCCGTATTGTTGATCGTCTTGGTGTACCAGGCGGACTGATTGATCCAGATCTGGTCGACGTCGCGCTGAGCCTGGGCATAGGCGTCGAAATCGGCGGCGACCATGAACCAGTCGTGCGAATAGATGCCGTCGATCAGCGCCGCGTAGCGGTTGCGGTCGTCGGGCGAGAAGACGCCGGAGCCGATGGCGGCAAGCGCCTGCGAAAGTTCGCGAGAGCCCTCGATGATGGCGCGGGGATTGTGGCCGTCGCTGCGGACCTTGGCGACCTCGTCGGCCCTGAGGCCGAAGATGACGATGTTGTCTTCGCCGACATTGTCGCGCATCTCGACATTGGCGCCGTCGAGCGTGCCGATCGTCAGCGCCCCGTTGAGGCCGAACTTCATGTTGCCGGTGCCGGATGCCTCCATGCCGGCGGTCGAGATCTGCTCGGAGAGATCGGCGGCCGGAACCATGACCTCGGCGAGCGAGACGTTGTAGTTCGGCACGAAGACGACCTTAAGTAGGCCGCGCACCGATGGATCGTTGTTGATGGTGCGGGCGACGTCGTTGATCAGCTTGATGATGAGCTTGGCGTTGTAGTAGCTTGGCGCCGCCTTGCCGGCGAAGAGTTTGACGCGCGGCACCCAGTCCATTTCAGGATGCGAGCGGATCTGGTCATAGAGCGCGACGGCTTCGATGATGTTCAGAAGTTGGCGCTTATATTCGTGGATGCGCTTGATCTGGATGTCGAACATGGCCGACGGATCGAGCTTTACGCCCATGCGGCTGGCGACGAGATTGGAGAGCGCCACCTTGTTGGCCCGCTTTATCGCTGCGAACTTCTGCTGAAAGCCCGGATCGGAAGCATGCGCCTCGAGCGGGCGCAGCTTTTCGGCATCATCGAGGAACTCGTCGCCGATTGCCTCGCGGATCAGGCCGGTGAGGCCGGGATTGCACTGCTGCAGCCAGCGGCGCGGCGTGATGCCGTTGGTCTTGTTGTTGATGCGGTCGGGATAGAGCTTGTGCAGGTCGGCAAAGACCGTGACCTTCATCAGATCGGTGTGCAGCGCCGAGACGCCGTTGATAGAATGGGAGCCGATGAATGCGAGATTGCCCATGCGCACGCGCCGTTCGCCGCTTTCCTCGATCAGCGAGATCGAGCGGATTTCGCTGTCGGAAAAGTTCTTGGTCTTGCGCACATCAAGCAGGATCTTGGCGTTGATCGCATAAACGATTTGCATATGGCGCGGCAGCAGGCGCTCGAACAGCGGCACCGGCCAGCTTTCCAGCGCTTCGGGCAGAAGCGTGTGATTTGTATAGGAGAAAGTGTGGCGGGTGATCTCCCAGGCCTGTTCGAAATCCATGCCGTGCACGTCGCAGAGCAGACGCACGAGTTCGGCGACGGAGACGGCCGGATGGGTGTCGTTCAGCTGGATTGCCACCTTATCAGGCAGCGAGGTGAAATCGTCATATTGCTGCAGGTGGCGGCGCAGGATGTCTTGCAGCGAAGCGGAGGAGAAGAAGAACTCCTGGCGCAGGCGCAATTCCTGGCCCGCCGGCGTTGCGTCGGCGGGATAGAGAACCCGGGTCAGGCTTTCGGCCTTGTTGCTTTCGCGCAGGGCGCCGATGTGGTCGCCGGCGTTGAAGGCATCGAGGAGGATCGGGTCGATCGGCTGCGCCGACCACAGGCGCAGCGTGTTGACGCGTTTGCCGCGCCAGCCGACCGCCGGCGTGTCGAAGGCTGCGGCGATGACGCGCTCGGCCGGCTTCCAGACGTAGCGCGGCTGGTCGTCATGGGTGGTGATGAATTCGACGGAACCGCCAAAGCCGATTTCATAAGAGCTCTCGCGGCGCTCGAACTCCCACGGGTTGCCGTGGGCAAGCCAGTTTTCAGGCAGTTCTACCTGCCAACCATCGGCCAGCTGCTGGCGAAAGAGGCCATGGACATAGCGGATACCGTAGCCATAGGCCGGGACGTTGACCGTCGCCATGCTCTCCATGAAACAGGCGGCGAGACGCCCGAGGCCGCCATTGCCGAGAGCGGCATCCGGCTCGAGGCCGGCAATGACATTGACATCGACGCCGAGCGAGGCGAGCGCATCGCGCACCTCTTCCATCAGGCCGAGGTTCGAGATGGCATCGCGCATCAGGCGGCCGATCAGGAATTCGAGAGATAGATAATAAACGCGCTTGGCGCCCGTCGCATAGACCTCGCGGGTGGAGGCCATCCACTTGTCGATGATGCGGTCGCGCACCACCAGAATAGTCGCCGTCAACCAGTCATGCGGCTTTGCCACCTTGGCGTCCTTGCCGATGCGGTAGGTCAAACGTTCGATGATTTCTTCAGCGAGAATTTCCGGCCTTGAACTGCGGGGAGCGGGAGAAGGGATAACCGGCTTGGAAACGGTGTTCATGGTCAGATCTCGCCAATTTTAATTTGGTTTCAGGGTGTTATGCCTGATTTAATCGATTTGTCGCTTGCGCGGACCACAGTTTATGCATCGTTAGGAAGCACTTGCAACAAAGGATTTGGGCAAACGAAAAATTTGCGAAACCTTCATATTCACGGGGTTCAAAGGGATTGATTACAAACGTTTTTCCCGACAGATGGATGGGGTAGCGATAGCGAAAGGCCGCGCCGGTTTGTTCCGGCTCGGCTCTTTTGGTCGGCTCTCGGTTGGCAGGATCGTCAGTTCGTCAGGCGCGTCACTTGAGTGGACGCCTTCGCTCCGATCGCTTTGAATGCGGCGAAAAGGTCTTCCATTTTTTCCGCCTGGAAATAGTGCGAGGCATCTGAGGCGCAATACTGCAGCAGCGCTTGTCCGCCCGGGGGCGCCATGAAGGCGATCGTATAGATCTCGATGCCCTTGGACTTGGCAGTGTCGCATGTCGCCTTGGTCAGCGTGTCATATGAACGGCCGCCGCTGCTGTCGTTGTTATTGTCGCCGTCCGTCATGAAGACGATGTACTTCTGCGGTATCTGCCCGCTCTTCAGCTTGTGGGCGGAGTCTTCGGCGTCGTTCCCCGCAGCATTCTTTGCCGTCAGGGACAAATAGGCGGTGCTCATAGCGCCGCTGGAATTCGTGCCGCCTCCCGCCTGAAGCGCATTGACATAGCTCGAAACACCAATAGTTCCCCAGGCGAGACTGCTGGGTGCGTATTGAACGATATCGTAAGATACCGCGCCGGTGCGGACGTATTGGGCGTTGGGATCGGCGCCGCTCAACTGGACGAAGAGATTGCCGGCGGCCATCTTCAGCGCTTCTATTTTTGTATAGTAGTTTGCGCGGCTGCCGGTGCAGGTGTCCCAGACCTCCTTGCCCTTTTTGTTATAGTGAGGATTGCAGGGGTAGGTATAGGATTCCGTGGGATCCTCCTCGTTGACGGTCCCCGTGTCTTCTCCCATCGATCCTGATTTATCGAGCGCCAGATACATCGAGATGGAGCCCTGGCCCTGGGTCTGGGAATGGCCGCCGCCGATCGTCGTGCCTGATGTCGAAAGGTGTTGCGTGGTGAAGCCGACCGCCTGCATCAGCGGATTGACTGTCAGGTCGAAACTCGGCGAAACCGTTACCTGGTAGGATGTCGAGTTTCCCGATGTGTTTGTCTGCACGCTAACGCCCGTCGCGCTTTTAATATCGACGCCGCTTTGCAGATAATTCGCCATTTGCCCGGCGACGAAATTCCGCGCGTAGGCCTCGGCCTCAGAGGTCTGGATCTTGCCATTCGCCAGCGCGGTGGCGGTCGCAAGCGCCGCCGAGTCGGCGGCTTCCTGCAGTTGCTGCTTGGAGAGCAGCATATCGCCGACGTGGACCGCCATGCCGGCGGCACCGAGAAGAACCGGCGCCAAAATCGCCGTCATGATACCGAAATTACCGCCTCGATCGCTGAACATGCGTCGCAGGCAGGGATGCAAAAAGAAGGTGCTCATCATGTTCACCCAACTGGAAACCCTGTCAGGTGATTAACGCATGCTGGTTCTTTACGCCGTCCTTACGGCGTCAATATAATTTTAACGAATCGGCGGTTTTTTCCAGTTTTGGGATTGGCTTATTTCAGCGGGATCACGTCGACCGCCTGGACGGCGCGCTGGCCGCCATAGCTTTTCAACACGCCGATAACGGGGACGACGTCGGAATAATCGCGGCCATAGGCGACGACGATGTGGTCGGTGCCGGTTGATATGTCGTTGGTCGGGTCGAGCTCGATCCAGCCGATCGTCTCGCCGCACCAGATCCTGACCCAGGCATGCATGGCATCGGCCCCTTCCAGCCGTTCCTTGCCGGGCGGCGGTATGGTGCGCAGGAAACCGGATACGTAACCGGCCGGAATGCCGAGACTTCGGAGCGCCAGGATCATGACGTGGGTAAAATCCTGGCAGACGCCGCGCTTCAGCTTGAAAGCCTCGAGCGGCGTGGTATCGACCGTCGTCGCGTCGGGATCGTAGGTGAAATCCTTGTTGATGCGGGTGCAGAGCGCATGAGCGATCTGCATCGCCGTCAGATCGGGCTTGGCGCAGCTTCGTGCATAGTCGGCGATCTCGCGCGTCTGCATCAGGCGCGGGCTTTCGCCGAGAAAGTGGTGCGGCGAATCCGGCGCCAGCGACCAGATGCCTGCTATTTCCTCGGGCAGATCGGCAAGCAGCGGCGAGAAATCGGCGGCGATCGGCTGGCTTTCGACCTGCACGCGGGCCTGCATGCGAATGTCGAGCGCCTCGTGCGGCGCGCGCAGCATGAAGGCGGTGGCGGAGTGTTGAAAGAAATCGACGAAATGCGACTGCTCGTCCGGCGTCGGCGAAATCGTGATCGAGCCGGCGACCAGGCGTTGCCGGTTGGTCAGCGACAGCGGCATCAGGCGCATGATGTGGCGAGCGCCGGAGGCCGGCACGTCGTAGCTGTAACCCATGCGGAGCGAGAGGTCGTAAAGCACTGCCGTCACCCGAGATAGGTCTGGGCGAGCAGGTCGGAAAGCTGCTCCAATTCGCGTTCGAACCGCTGATAGACCTCAGGCCCCATGCCCTCCGGCGTCATCACCGCCAGGCCGGAATGAAGCCGCATCGCCTCGCGGTAGAAGGGCGACATCTGGCCGTTGATCAGGGCATTCGGCAATTGCTCGACCTCGTGGTGGATCTCGTTCACCTGGAAGAGCACCGAGCGCGGGTTGAGCGGATCGAGCGCCAGCAGATCGGTAACCGTCAGCCGCGCCGTATTGACGTTGTAGCGACGGCGGTGGGTCATGACGCTGTCGCCGATCTCGAGCAGCATGTCGAGCGCGCCGTCGGGCGCTTCCGGGCCGGACATGTGGCCGAGCAGGCGGGTCATGTGCAGGCCGCGCTCGATATAGCGGCCGAGCGAGAGGAAGCGCCAGCCCATGAAGCGGTACATGTTCTCGTGCACGAGGCCGGCAAAACCGGCGAGCTTGCGCAGAAGAATGGTCATCGCGTGGCTGGCGTCGTCGCCGGCAGTGACGGTGACGCGGAAACGGCGGGCCGTCTTGGCGAGATCGTTGAGCGCCAGCCAGCCATCCGGCGAGAAACGGTCGCGAATGTTGCTTGCCGAATAAACCGCGCTGTCGATGTTGCGCAACAGCGTTTCCGGCACTGCCTCGGCAGTATCGATATCGACGGCGGCGAGATAGGCGGAGACATCAGCGAGCAGCGGCTGGCTCGGATCGGCGACCTCGGCATAACGCGAGTGCCAGGCGCGCAAGATGCGCAACGCCCCTTCGGCGCGTTCGATGTAGCGGCCGAGCCAGAACAGGTTGTCGGCTGCCCGGCTCGGAAGGCTGCCCGGCATGTTGCGGGTGAAGCTGCCTTCGGCCGGCAGCAGCGTGTGACGCTCGACGGGCTTGTCGCTGACAATCCAGACATCGGCGGCTGCGCCGCCAGACTGCATGGCGATCGCCGCGACATCGGCACCGGAGCCGATGCGGGCAAAACCGCCGGGCATGATTTGCCAGCCATTGGCGGTGCGGGCAGCGAAGACGCGCAGCGACATCGGCCGCGGCACCAGCTTGCCGTCCACCCAGGCGGGCGTCGTCGAGAGTGTGACGACCTCCTGTCCCACAAGCTTGGGGCCGTCCGAACTCAGCCAGTCGGTGATGGAATCCCTGGCGGTCGCCCGCAGCGACGAGCCGAGCACGGATTCGCCGTCGTCGTCGAAGAAGGGCGCCCGGGAATAGGCCGGGCCGATCACCATCTTCTCGATATTCTTGGCGACGTGCTCGCGTTCTTCCTCCTGGCCGCACCACCAGGTCGCAATCGAGGGCAGCCGCAGATCCTGCCCGAGCAGACGGCGGCAGATGATCGGCATGAAGGCCAGAAGCGCCCGGGTTTCGAGAATGCCGGTGCCGAGCGCATTGACGATGGTGACGCTTTCGGTGCGCAAGGCTTCGACGAGGCCGGGTGTGCCGATATGCGAATTCTGGTTTAATTCCAGCGGGTCGGCGAAGGCGGAATCGAGACGGCGCCAGAGCACGCCGATCGGCTTCAGGCCGGCGACGGTGCGCACCATGACGCGGCCTTTGACCACGGTCAGATCCTCGCCCTCCAGCAGCATGAAGCCGAGATAACGGGCGATGTAAGCGTGTTCGTAATAGGTCTCGTTGGCCGGGCCCGGTGTCAGCACAGCGATGCGGTCGTCGCCGGAATGTTTCATGCCCTGCAGCGCATCTCGGAAGGCGCCGAAGAAGGAGGCGAGGCGGTGGACCGGGGTCTCGGCGTAGATATCCGAGAAGGCACGGGTGGTGGCGACGCGGCTTTCCAGCGCGAAACCGGCGCCCGACGGCGCCTGCGTCCTGTCGGCGAGAACCCACCAGTTACCGTCAGGGCCGCGGCCGATCTCGAAAGCGCAGAAATGCAGATAGTGGCCGGATGCCGGTCTGATGCCGGAGAGCGGGCGCTGGAATTCGGGATTGGCGGCGATCAGCGCCGGCGGCAGGACGCCTTCCTTCACCAGCCGGTTGTCGCCATAGATATCGGCGACGATCGCTTCCAACAAATCGGCGCGCTGGACGAGGCCCGCCGACAGCGCCTGCCATTCGCGCTCATCGATCAGCACCGGGATATGCGAGATCGGCCAGGCGCGCTCGCCGGTGCCCTTGCTGCCATAGGCGCGGTAGAAGACGCCGGCATCCCTGAGATAGCGGTCGGCGCGAGCGAAACGTTCGGTGAGATCCTTTTCCGGCATTGCGCCGAGATGCGAGAGGAAACGCTGCCAGACGGGGCGGACGACGCCATTATTGTCGACCATCTCGTCGGCAGTGCCGGGAAGCGGCGCATAGTCGAAGGCCGCATGCTTGCCGATGCGATCCTCTGCCTCGCCCCTGCGCTCCGCTGCAGGCCTTTTACCCATCAAAACTCACATCCCAACCCCGGCTCAAATTCCGACGGGCCGCCGCAGATCCAGCGTCAGCGGGAATTCAAGCGAACCCGTCTCGGCGCGCGGGATATAACCGCCTGCCGTATGTCCCCACGGTTCGAAGCGGGCGAGCCGCCTTGCTTCCGCCTCGTTGCCGTTGACCGGGAAGGTGTCATAGGTCCGGCCGCCCGGATGGGCAACATGATAGATGCAGCCGCCGATCGAACGCTTCGACCATGTATCATAAATGTCAAAAGTCAAAGGCGTGTTGACCGGCAGGACCGGATGCAGACCCGAAGCCGGCTGCCATGCCTTGTAGCGGACGCCAGCGACCGACACGCCTGCCGTGCCGGTCGGCGTCAGCGGCAGGGTGCGGCCGTTGCAAGTCACGGTGTAGCGGCTCGTATTGCTGGTCTCGAACCGCACCTGCAGGCGCTCGACGGAGGAGTCGACATAGCGGACGGTGCCGCCGACCGCGCCTTCCTCGCCCATGACATGCCAAGGCTCGAGCGCCTGGCGCAGTTCCAGCTTCGAGCCCTCGTATTCGACTTCGCCGCAGAAGGGGAAGCGGAATTCGAGCTGGGCCTTGAACCATTCCGGGCTGAGGTCGAAGCCGTTTTCGCGAAGGTCGGCGAGCACGTCGAGGAAATCGGCCCAGACGAAATGCGGCAGCATGAAACGGTCGTGCAGGGTCGTGCCCCAGCGAACGAATTTGCCGTCGACCGGGTTGACCCAAAAGCGGGCGATCAGCGCGCGCACCAGCAATTGCTGGGCAAGCGACATGCGTGCATTCGGCGGCATCTCGAAGCCGCGGAACTCGATGAGGCCGAGCCTGCCGGTCGGGCCGTCGGGCGAAAACAGCTTGTCGATGCAGATCTCGGCGCGGTGAGTGTTGCCGGTGACATCGGTCAACAGATTGCGGAACAGCCGGTCGACGAGCCAGGGCAGCGGCGGCTGGCCACGGCCGGGAGCCGCGATCTGCGCCATGGCGATCTCCAGCTCGTAGAGGGTGTCGTGGCGCGCTTCGTCGATGCGCGGCGCCTGGCTGGTCGGGCCAATGAACATGCCTGAGAAGAGGTAGGAGAGCGAGGGGTGGCGCTGCCAGTGGAGGACGACGCTCTTCAACAGATCCGGACGGCGCAGGAAGGGGCTGTTGTTCGGATTGGCTGCTCCGACGACGACATGGTTGCCGCCGCCGGTGCCGGTGTGGCGGCCGTCGATCATGAACTTGTCGGCGCCGAGCCGGGTGGCGCGCGCCTCTTCGTAGACCGCCGTGGTGATGTCGACGCATTCCCTCCAGTTCGAGGCCGGATGAATGTTGACCTCGATGACGCCGGGATCGGGAGCGACGCGGATGACGTTGATGCGCTCGTCCTGCGGTGGCGGATAACCTTCAATATGGACGGGGAGCTTGAGTTCGGCGGCGGCGTTTTCGGCCGCGGCGATCAGCTCGAGATAATCCTCGATGCGCTCGACCGGTGGCATGAAGACGCAGAGCCTGCCGTCGCGCGGCTCGACCGACATGGCGGTGCGCACCGCGCCGCCGATCTCAAGCGTCTGTTCGATCCGGCTGCGATTACTCTCGCCGGCCTGGAAGGAGGCTTCCGGCATGGCGCGGCCGGCCGGTACGAAAACGTCGGGCAGCGGCTCGCGCGGGATCGTCGGATCGGCGGGATGGATATAGGGATAGCGTGCCGGGGGGACATAGGGCAGAGCGCCGAGCGGCAGGCGGTAGCCGATCGGGCTGTCGCCCGGCACAAGGAAGATTTTGCCGCGGCGGGTGCGCCATTTCTCGCTGACCCAGACCCGGCTTTCAGCGGCCCTGGCGTTCCATGCCTGGACCGGAAGGATGTAGCCTGTGGGGACGGTGAGGCCACGATCGAAGACCCGGGCGATGCGGTTGCGTTCCTCGGGATCCTTCAGCTTCGAATTTGTCGGATCGACGTTTTCGGGAAGATTGCCTTCCTTGATGATCCAGTCGGCCGGATCCTCAAAGGCCGGCTGCACCATGTCGGGCTTGATCGCCAGTTCTCTTGCAATCGCCGTCAGCAGCTGTTCGGCATCTTCGGCCGCAACACCGGTATCCTTGCCTTCGGCGGCGACCAGATCGAGGTTCTGCCAGATCGGCTTGCCATCGCGGCGCCAGTAGAGCGAGAAGGTCCAGCGCGGCAGGCTTTCGCCCGGATACCATTTTCCCTGGCCGTAATGCAGGAAGCCACCGGGGGCGAAGCGCTCCTGCAGCCGGCGGATCAGGCTGTCGGCCTTTTCACGCTTGGTCGGGCCGGCAGCGTCGGTATTCCATTCGGCCGACTGGAAATCGTCGATCGAGACGAAGGTCGGCTCGCCGCCCATCGTCAGGTGTACGTCCTCTGCTTCGAGGACGTGGTCGACCTTCTCGCCGAGCTCGTTGAGCTCGTCCCAGCTTTCATCGGAGAAGGGCTTGGTGATGCGCGGGTGTTCGGCGACGCGCGAGACCTTCATGTCGAAAGCGAATTCGGTGCCGGCCTCGCCGAAGTAACCGCCGGAGATCGGCGCGGCATTGCGGTAATGCGGCGTGGCGGCCAGCGGGATGTGGCTTTCGCCGGTCAGGAGGCCGGAGGTCGGGTCGAGGCCGACCCAGCCCGCGCCCGGTAGATAAACTTCCGCCCAGGCATGCAGATCGGTGAAATCGACTTCGGTGCCGGAGGGGCCGTCGAGCGCCTTCAGATCCGGGGTCAGCTGGATGAGGTAACCGGAGACGAAGCGGGCGGCAAGGCCGAGATGGCGAAGGATCTGGACGAGCAGCCAGCTGGTGTCACGGCAGGAGCCTTTGGCGCTTTCCAGCGTCTCCTCCGGCGTCTGCACGCCGGCTTCCATGCGGATGACATAGCCGATCTGGCGCTGCAGGCGGGCGTTCAAACCGACGACCATATCGATCGTCGCCTGGCCCGGCGACCAATCGAGCGTCGGCAGCAACGCCTTCAGGCGCGGGCCGGCTGGCTCGGGCGTCATGTAGATCGACAGATCCTCGCGGATCGTTTCAGGATAATCGAAGGGCCACTTGGTCGCTTCCTCTTCGACGAAGAAGTCGAACGGGTTGTAGACCGTCATGTCGGCGACGAGATCGACCTCGATCTTGAACTCCGTCACCGGATCGGGAAAGACGTAGCGGGCGAGATAATTGCCGTAGGGATCCTGCTGCAGATTGACGAAATGGTTGGAAGGCGTGACCTTCAGCGAGTGGCTGAGCACCCGTGTCTTCGAATGCGAGGCCGGTTTCAACCGTATAATCTGGGGGCCGAGGCGGACCGGCTTGTCATAGATGTAATGCGTCAGGTGGTAGATGCTGGCTTTGATCGACATATTTCTCTTTTTATCCGGCGCGCATCGTCGTGCGGCTTGCTGTTCCCAAAACCAGTCTGTGCAATGCAGCGAAAGAAAGCAAGGTGCAATGGCCGGCGTGGCGATGGCTTTTACGGCGCCTTGGCAAAGGTGACGGCCACCTTCAGCCCGCTGCCGCTTGGTCCGGGCTCCAAAATCAGGACGGCATTGAAAAGATTGGCGATTTCCTCGACGATGGGAAGGCCGAGGCCGGCGCCGGGCGCGGCGGAATCATTGCCGCGGGAAAAACGGCGGCGCACCGCCTCCAGCTTCTCGCGCGGAATACCGGGGCCGTTGTCCTCGACTTCGAGGCGGATCGTCTCGGCGGCGGCGATGACGCGGACGGTGACTTCAGCCCCCTTTCCGGCATAGGCGATGGCATTGCCGGCAAGATTGCGCAGCATTTCGCCGATCAACAGCGGCTCGGCGCGGATCATTGCCGGGCTCTCGCCCTCGAAGCCGAGATCGATGCCGGCGACGGCAGCGGCCGGGATCTGTTCGCCGGTGATTTCCTGGGCGATGGCGGCGAGATCGATGGCGGAGGCGGTCAGCGCCTCCTTGGCGGTGGCTGCGTCGATCTTCGCCATCAGCAGAAGCTGGGCAAGAATGCGTTCGGCATGCGCGACGGCCTGATCGCCCTTCAGCGCCGCCGCCTGGGCTTCACCGAGCGAGCCGGCACGGACCGAAAGCGCAAGCTGGGTGCGAATGATCGCCAGCGGCGTGCGCAGCTGATGGCTGGCATTGCCGGTGAAATTGCGCAGGGCATCGAGCGCCGACTGCAGGCGGACCATGAAGGAATTGACCGTATCGACCAGCGGCTCGACCTCGCTCGGAACGGTCTGTTCGATCGGATGCAAATCGTCGGGATTGCGCTCGCCGATCGCGTCGCCGAGCTTGTAGAGCGGACGGAGCGCCATCGTCACCGAGATCCAGACGATGACCGCCGCTCCGGCGATCATGACGGCGAGGCGCAATGCCGAGCGCACGAGGATCGCCTGGGTCAACTGCCGGCGGGCGATCGTGGTTTCGGCGACCGTTACGACGAAGGGCACCGAGCGGATGCCGGTCGAGGCGGAACGTTCGAGCGTGGCGATGCGGATCGGCTCGCCGCGAAAAGTGTCGTCGGCGAAGGCGGCCGCACCGCTCGGCGTCTTCTGCAGGACCGGCAGAGCCTGGTAGCCGGTGATGAATTGGCCCGGTGGGCCGTCGACGCGGTAGAAGACACGGTCCTGCGCGGCCGAGGTCAGCATTTCGAGCGCCACATAAGGGATATCGACCTGCAGCGTGCCGTCTTCGGCGACGACGACGCGTTCGGCGATAGCGAGCGCCGAGCCGGCGAGAACACGGTCGGAGACGATGTTCGAAGTCTGCACAGCCTCGCGATAGGTGTCGGCAAGCGCCAGCATGCCGATGACGGCCGTGGAGACGAGCAGCCAGAAGAGCAGCCGGCGCCTGAGAGAATAGGCGGATTTCATGAAGCCTCGGGCAGCTTGTCGAGATAATAGCCGATGCCGCGGGCAGTCTTGACCGTCAGGCCGTGCGGCGAGAGGCGCTTTCTCAGCCGGCTGACATATTGTTCGATGGCGTTTGCGGAAATGTCATCATCGAAGGCCGTCAGCGACTGAATGATCGCCTCCTTGGCGACGACCTTGCCGGCCCGCATGAACAGGATTTCGAGCAGGCCAAGTTCTCGGGCGGGAATATCAAGAGGGGTGTCGCCTGATGAAAAGGTGCGGGAATTGAGGTCGAAAGAAATACCGCCGAAGCTGACCGTTGCCGAACGCAGCCCGGCCTGGCGGCGCAGCAGCACCCGTACGCGGGCCTCGAATTCGGCAATATCGAACGGTTTGATCAAATAATCGTCGGCGCCGAGATCGAGACCCTTCACCCGTTCTTCCGGTGTGCCGCGCGCCGTCAGGATCAGCACGGCTGCCTGATTCTGCCGGGCGCGCATGGCGCGCAGCACGTCGAGCCCGTCCATCTCGGGCAGATTGAGGTCGAGAATGACAAGATCGAAATTTTCCGCGGCGATGACGGCATTGGCGGAGGCCCCGTCATGGACGACATCGACGGCATGGCCTGTGCCGCGCAAGATCGCCGAGAGCCCGTCGGCCAGCGCGATATTGTCTTCAGTGAGCAGGATGCGCACGGATGTTCCCCTGTTTTTCAAGCGACGTTACAGGGGTGAAGACGGGTTGTCACAGCGATTTTGAAGATTGGTGAACGGGCCGGATGAGACCGATCTCAGCTGCCCGCCCGCTCCATCTCCTCGCGCTGAGTCATCGCGGCGGCGAGCAGCTTCTGGAAGCGCGGGTCGTCGCGGATGTTGTCGAGGTCGGAATCATTGTTGAACCATTTGATATGGTAGACGGAGCTGTGCGGCAGCAGCTTCTCCAAAAGGTCGATCGCCTGGTCGACATCGCCGAGGACGGAATAGACGCAGGCGAGATTATACTGGGCGACAATATCGTCGGGATCGATGGCGATCGCCCGCGCCGCCCAGTCGCGTGCACGTTTGACATCGCCGAGATGGGCAAGCGCCAGCGCGCCGCGATGGGCGGGGCCGGAATTTTCCGGATTGAGATTGAGCGCACGTTCGGCGCGCAGCAAGCCGAGGCGCGCCCAGTTTTCCCTGTCCACCCCGCGGCCGAGCGAATGGTAGGCGGCCATCAGATGGATCGGCGAGACATAGTCGTCAGGGCGGATTTCGGCGGCGCGGGTGAAATATTGAACGGATTCGGCAAAGTTTCCGTGCATGAAGAAGAACCGGGCATAATGGAAATTCGCCTCGAAGAGGTTCGGGTCGAGTGTCAGGGCTCGTTCGAAAGCCGCCGCAGCCCGATCGTCGTAGCCGCTCTGATGCAGGGCCAAGCCGTGCGAGGCATGGGCCTCCGGAAGATCCGGATCGAGCGCGAGCGCGCGGGCGCTCATCTCGAGGATGCGTCCCAGCGGCACATCGTCCGGCGCCCAGTCGCGGATCGCGGCGTCGCAATCGGCGATGCCGGCATAGGCGCGGGCATAATCCGGATCGAGCTCGACTGCCTTGCAGAACATGCGCCTGGCGAGCTGCAGATAGGATTTCGTCCAGGTGTGGGAAAGCTGGCGGCCCCGGAGATAATAGGTATAGGCCTCGACATTGGCCGTCGGCTCGTTGGCGATCGCCTTCTTTTCTTCCGGCAGCAGGCGCACCTTCAACTGGCCGACGATCGCATGGGTGATCTCGTCCTGGATGGCGAAGATGTCGGTGAGGTCGCGGTCGTAGCGCTCGGCCCAGAGATGATCGCCGTTGGCGGTATCGATCAGCTGGCCAGAGATGCGCACGCGCTTGTCGAAGATGCGCACACTGCCTTCGAGCACATAGCGCACGCCGAGTTCCTGGGCGAGCCGCTTCAACTTCACCGATATGCCCTTGTAGGTAAAGATCGTATTGCGCGGCACGACGTGCAGGCTGGAAATCTTGGAGAGATCGGTGATGATGTCTTCGGTGATGCCATCGGAGAAATAATCCTGGTCGGCGTCGCCGCTCATATTGGTGAAAGGCAACACCGCGATGAAGCAGGTATTGCGGTTCTGCGCGGTGAGCCTGGCGGAAGAGGGCGGCGTGAGGGTGACGGTATAGACCTGCACGGGCTGCCGGATGTTCTTGAGCATGTGTTCGCCGATAAATTCGAAGCCAAGATTGAGGCGCGAGCCGACCTGATCGCGCACCGAAGCCGACACGGCGATGCCGCCGGGCGCGGCGATACGCTCGAGTCTGGCGGCAAGATTGACGCCGTCGCCGAAGATGTCGCCGTTTTCGACGACAACGTCGCCGAGATTGATTCCGATACGGAATTCGACGCGCTCATCCTTAGGAACGTTCTCGTTGCGGGTCGACATGCTGCGCTGGATTTCGGCGGCGCAGGCGACCGCATTCACCACGCTCTGGAACTCGGCAAGGATGCCGTCGCCGGTGAGTTTGACGATCCGGCCCTTGTAGTCCGAAATCCTGATATCGACCAGCTCGCAGCGATGGCGGTTCAGCGCCTGCAGCGTGCCTGACTCATCGACGCCCATCAGTCGGCTGTAGCCGACGACATCCGCAGCGAGAATAGCGCTCAGTCGTCGTTCCATGACCCCTCCCATGGATCTTCCCAGAATAACCCAGCTTTTTATAGAGTTTTTGTCGCGCAGAGTCGTCCCCCGAAATAGAAATTCGGGCGGTTTCGACGGTTTGACGCGGTAGCGCACCCTATATCGTCGCCAATCTTCATCAATACTCTAAAAGGGTGAAGGATGGCCTCGATTGCTAATCCTTTGTGGTGAACAAGGGTGCGCGTCGGCGGAAACGAAATATACGGCTTGGTGAAAGCTTGCCGGTTGGCATCGAAAACCATTAGTGATCGAGTTGCGCCCGGCCTGATCGAGGGTCCCGCTCCGGCGCGCCCTTGCTCCCATCCGCACGCTCGGGCATTGTTGCGGCATGCGGAGTATTTTCATCTTACTGCTGGCGTTCTGGCCGGGTTTTGCCCTGGCTGATCAGGCCTTCTATCCGGCGAAATCGGGCAAGGCCGAGGCGCCGGTGCTGACCGTCTATTCCTCGCTCGACGAGCCGCTGGCGCAGCCAATGATCCGGGGTTTTCAGGAGGCCAATCCCGATGTCGCCGTCAGATACGAGGATATGCTGACCGGCGAAATCTATGACCGGATCGTCGGGGAGACGGATGCCGGCAAGAAGACTGCGGATTTTGCTTTCTCCTCGGCGATGGACCTGCAGGTGAAGCTTTCGAATGACGGCTATGCGCAGGTCAGCAATCTGCCTATGAGCGCCGCATGGCCGAAATGGGCGAATTGGCGCAACACCGCCTATGCGCTGACCTTCGAGCCGGCGGTCTTCGTCTATCACAAGCCGAGCTTCGCGCATGAGCCGGTGCCAAGCTCGCGGGCGGAATTCGTCGATTATCTGAAGCGCAAGGGCAATGCGGTCTATGGCCGGATCAGCACCTACGATATCGAGCGGTCCGGTGTCGGCTTTCTGTTCATGGCCCGCGACCAGGAGCAGTTCGGCGACATCTGGTCGGTGATCGGCGCGATGGGCGCGGCCGGCGTCAAGCTTTACTCGACGAGCTCGGCGATCCTCGAACGCATCGCCGACGGGCGCTTCGTGCTCGGCTACAATATCCTCGGCTCCTACGCCGCCGACTGGGCTTCGCGGCATCCCGATGTCGGGATCGTGCTGCCAAAGGACTATACGGTGGTGATGTCGCGGATCGGGCTGGTGCCGCAGGCGGCCGCCGAGCCGGAGCTCGGGCGTCGCTACCTTGCCTTTTTCATGTCGAAGGAGGGCCAGACGATCATGGCGCGCGAGCTGCAGATCCCCGCTGTCAGCCCCGAGGTGGCCGGCGAGAACACCGCCAATACGCTGCAGGAGCTGCTCGGCGCGCAACTTCGGCCAGTGCCTGTCAGCCCCGGGTTGATGGTCTATCTCGACCAGGTGAAGAGAGCGCGGCTGATCGCGCACTGGAACGAGGTCCTGCGGGCGCAGTGAAGGAAGGCGTGTTCTTTCGAAAAGCCAGGGTTGACAGGGGTTAAATGGCCTGTGGTCCCGCAAGCAATTCAGCTTTCCGGCTGTGGTTCGCCATATCAAGCTCGGTCCACAGGTCTGCGGCCTCAGTCAATCTCCTGAGCCGCGCGTAGAGATCGCAGCCCGGTTGACGATTTCCCCATTTCAGGCAGTCTTCAAATTTTTCGCGGCGCTCCTGCGCGCTCAGCGGGTCTTGCACTGAACCCTTTGCATGGAGACGTTGTCGGTGCAGCGTCGTCCCGTCCGACAGCCGCACGGTCACAATATGCGGCAACCGCTCATTTCCTCTTTCTTCGTCGGCTGAATAGGATTCCATCGTTATGCGTTTTGCCAGCATCCTCACATTCGCTCGCGAAACGGCAGAACGCGTGAAATCGCCAAGGCTGACGGATCCTTTCAGGAAGGCTGTCGCCAGACAGTATTGCATCGAGAAGCGGGCCTGCATCTCGTCTGCGGGCTCCGCATAGGCGAGGTTGCGAAAGGCGGAGACGCCGACCTTGGTGTCGATCGACACGATGTCGTCCGCCGTCAGTCCATAGTCTCGTTTAAGCTCGAGCAGCGCATCGATTGCCCGGTGGGTCGATGCGCAGCATGGATGTCGCTTGGTGACCAAGCCGCGTCTTTCGATGATATGGTCCGGCTCCGGTCGCAGATCGGTCCATGCCCGCGGGTCGTCTCCGCCAAAAAGATCCAGAAATCCCTGCGGCCTTTCCAGGATGTCGAGCCGGCCTCTGATGCCAGCGATGGCGAGCCGCGCCGCCTCAACCGCATTTCGGGCTGCAATGCCTGCATGAAGCGGCTTGGCCAGAGTACCGAACTGACCTTTGGGGCCGCAGGCGAGCGACGCTGCAAGGCTCATCGCCTGCGCCGTCTCCTCCTCGCCTGCGCCCAGCAACTCAGCCACGCCCGCAGCGGCGCCGATTGCGCCGACCGTCGCCGTTCCATGCCAGCCCCTGTTGTAATGCGAGGGATTGACGCCGAAACCCACGGCGGCCTGCGCGTCCAGGCCTGCAAGATATGCTCCGAGAAAAGCGCCGCCGCTTACCGGGCGACCTGCTGTAACCGTGGCCAGCAATGCAGGGACGAGGACCGCGGATGCATGGGCGCGGGCAGGATGGAAATTGTCGTCGAAATCCAGTGCATGCGCTGCAGTTCCATTGACGAGCGCGGCAATGGAGGTGGGCGCGCCGCCGCCGGCCACGAGCCAGGCGGTTCCTCCGCCTGCGATTTCGCTTGCGAAAGCCGTGGTTACGCCGGTGACGGCCGGATCTCCAGCGCCGGCGATCATGCAGCCAAAAGTATCGGCGACGGCATCGATTGCCCGTTCAATGGAAGTTTCAGAGAAATGCTTTCGGGATGAAAGCTGGGCCGCGATGCGCTGCAGAACGGTGGTCATTGACGAAACTCTTTCCATGGTCTTCGGTCGAGACTGGAAATTGTTCTGCTTTTGACAGCGCTGCAATCTTATGCAGTTCTCGAATAAGGCTACCGAGGAAAGTCATCACATGGTTAGGGCAGTCAGCGCAGGGATCAGCCTCAAGCATATCGAGGCCTATGACGCGATCGCGGCAACGGGATCGACGATCGCCGCCGCCCTGGAACTCGGCATTTCACAATCCAATGCCAGCCGGCTGCTGCAGCAGCTTGAAGACTATCTCGGCGTCCGTCTGTTCGAACGTGACAAGAACCGGTTGTCTCCGACCCGTGAAGGCCGGCAGCTCGGGCCGGATATCCGCGCTATTTCGGATCGGTTGCGGGAGCTGAAAACGGCGGCGGTGGAGTTGGAAAGCGGTCGTTCACGCGAGATGCTGCTGCGCCTTGCCTTCCCGGCCAGCCTGTCATCCACCGTGCTTCCCCACATGATCAAGGCCTTCTTCGGCGCCCATGGTCCGGTGCGCGTGGAGCTCGCTTCCGGCAGCTATCTGGCGATCGAGAGGATGGTGGCGGATGGAGAGGCCGATATCGGCTTCGCTCGCCTGCCGCTGGCGACGCCCGGACTGCGGCAGGAGAAACAGCTCTTCTCCCGCATCGTCTGCGCTCTTCATGCCGATCATCCATTGGCAAAACAGAGCGCTCTGACAATATCGGACCTTAAAGGGCAGGACCTCATCGTCCTCAACCGTGAGAGGCCTGTTCGGCACGAGCTGGAGGCACTTTTCTATCAGGGCGGCCTACGCCAGCGCCCGCTGCTCGAGGCACATTCAGTGGCCAGTGCATGTGCGCTGGCTGCCAATGGTTTGGGGATCGCCCTGGTGGGCGACATCATCGCGCGCGAATACGCGACCCTGCCGCTGCGTTTCGTGCCATTGGCGCCGGAAGTGCCGGTGACCTATTGCCTCGTCAGCGGTGAGAAGTATCCCTTGGCCAAATCCGCAGGCCTCTTTCTGGAAAGCATCGCCGAGTGGCGCTGGGCCGCCGGTGCAGAGGATGCTTCACGATGAACATCAGACAGCTCGAGGTCTTGCGGACGCTGATGTCCACCGGATCGACCATTGCGACGGCCAAAGCAATGGGCCTCAGCCAGTCGGGGGTAAGCCGGCTCCTGCAGCAACTCGAGGCGGACTTGTCCATCGCACTTTTTGTGCGCGACAAGGGACGGCTGATCCCTACCCCCGAGGCGGCCATTCTGGCCCGGGATGCAGAGAATATCCTCTTGGCCGTGGACCGGATGTCCGGGCATGCCCAAGATCTTCGCAGCGGCGCTGCGGGGCCGGAAATCGTGCGGATCGGTCTGCCAAGCAGCATGTGGGAGAACTTCGCGCCGGCCATGCTGGTGGATTACGTGCGGGATTTCCCCAGCGTCCGGATCGAGACGTTTTTCGACACGACCATCGCCATCAACAAGCTGGTCGAGGAGCGTGTGCTCGATATCGGCTTCCTGCGTATGGAAGGGGAAATCGGCCTCGGCATTGAAGTCGAGCAGGTGGCGAGCGGGGAAAGCGTCTGCGTCATCCCGAGAGATCACCGGCTGGCAGAACTGGCGGAGATTTCCGCCAAAGACCTGCGCGACATACCGCTGGTTCTGATCGGCCGACAAAGGCCCAATCGTATGGCGCTTGATCAGAGCTTCAAACAGGCAGGCGTGAAACAGATCGTCAAGATCGAAACCCATACGAACAGTTCTGCTTGTTCCTATGTCGCCCACGGCCTCGGTGTCACCATTATCAGCAGCTTCTACGCAAATCTCTATCGCCATCTCCCCGTCGTGCATCGCCCGTTCATTCCGCATGCACGTCAGCAGTTCGGGCTTGCACGTGCTGCAGGTGTTCCACTGTCGATTGCAGCTCAAGCCCTCAGCGACGCATTGAAACGGCAGATCCAGCTGTCGCAAAAAGACATATGAATCAGACCCTTGCTCCGCCAGGACTTGTGAGGCGCACCGTTTCTGTCAGCCTATCATTCTGCATAAACCTATGACGGTTACGCATAATATTGCGGAGATTTTTTCATTCCGTCATAGTCTCCCCTAACGAAACCGATGGCGGCGTAGGCTCTGCCGATGGGGAACACATGATACGCTTCATTCTTAACCGCCTGTTGATGGCATTGCCGACGATCGCCCTTGTGGCCGTCACTGTTTTCGCACTTATCCGACTGATCCCCGGCGATCCCGCCGCCCTGATGCTGGGTGACATGGCACAGCCTGACCAGGTGGCGGCGATGCGCATCGAGCTTGGGCTCGACAAATCGATGATTCAGCAATTCGTCATCTGGACCGGGAATGTTCTGCAGGGTGATTTCGGCCGTTCCATTGTCAATGGCGAGGCGGTGCTACCGCTTGTCGCTTCCCGCTTTATGGTCAGTGCCGAGATTGTCGTCATTGCCGTATTGCTGGCGAGCGTCATCGCAGTGCCCGCCGGCGTGATCGCGGCGTGGAGACAGAACAGTCTGACGGACCTGGCTCTGGTGGGCACGGCAACAGTACTGCTTTCCATTCCGACTTTTTGGCTTGGCCTCCTGCTGCTGCTGTTTTTCGGCCTGAAGCTCGGCTGGTTGCCGGTTCTCGGTTATGTCTCGGTCGGCGACAACATAGCCGGCGGAATGCTGTATCTGGTCCTGCCGATCATGACACTGGTGATCCATGAAATGGGCGTTCTGATCCGCATGGCGCGTGCTTCGACATTGGAAGTTCTGCGCCTGGATTACATTACGCATGCGCGGGCGAAAGGCCTTTCGGAAAGCGCGGTCCTCTGGCGCCATGCCTTCAAGAACGCGTTTGGCCCTACATGGACGGTTATCGGCCTGATCCTCGGCAATCTGCTTGGCGGCATCGCGGTGATCGAAACCGTCTTCACCATTCCGGGTCTTGGCCGTCTGATGGTCGATAGCATTTTTGCCCGTGATTACCCGGTCATCCAGGGGTGCCTGCTGTTCGTGGCGCTATCCTATGTTCTGGTCAATCTGGTGGTCGATCTCCTCTATCCCTTCTTCGATCCGCGGGTGGTTGCCGAATGAAAAAGTTCACTTTCAACGGCCTCATCGGCAGCATTTTGATTGCCAGCCTGCTGATCACCGCCGCAGTTGGTCTGTTCTGGACCCCGTATGATCCGATGAAACTCGGCTTTGCAGTAAGGCTTGCTGCTCCCGGCGGCGCTCATCTGCTCGGGACCGACGAGTTCGGGCGCGATGTACTCAGCCGCTTGATGGTCGGTGCGCGGGCCAGTGTATGGATCGGGACGCTGACCGTCGGTTTCGCGACCTTCTTCGGCACGTTGATCGGTGTTGTCAGTGGCTATGTTCGCGGCTGGGTCGATGGCGTCATCATGGCGATCAACAATGCGCTACTGGCATTCCCCGGCATTCTGCTGGCGTTGGGTCTGCTGGCTGTATTCGGCGCCAATCAATACGGCATCATCTTCGCACTCGGCATTGCCTACACGCCGTCCATGGCGCGGGTGGTGCGCGGCGCGGTTCTGTCGTTGCGGGAGCGGGAGTTCATCGAGGCCTCCAGGGTGATGGGCAACAGCGAGCTTTTCACGATGGTCCGCCACATCCTGCCCAATTGCCTTGCCCCGATCACCGTGCTTGCCACGTCGATGTTCGGTTGGGCCATTCTCTCGGAAAGCGCTCTGAGTTTCCTGGGTCTTGGCGTGCCGCCACCGGCGCCCACCTGGGGCAACATGCTGGCCGCTGGCCGCCCTTTCATCCAGCAGGCCGTGTGGCTCGGCCTATTTCCCGGCCTCTGCATCGCGCTGACGCTGCTCGGCATCAATCTTCTGGGCGATGCCCTTCGTGACAAGCTGGATCCGCGTATGAGGGGGCTGAAATGACCGGCGACACGCTTTTGAACGTTTGCGGTCTCTCGCTTGAGGTTGCAGGGACCGGCCTGCACGTCGTCAAGGACGTCGGCTTCGACATAGCGCCAGGCGAGATTGTCGGCATTGTCGGCGAGAGCGGCTCAGGCAAGACGCTGGCGACCCGCGCGCTGATATCGCTGCTGCCGGCGGCGGTCCGCGTGACTGGCGGAACGGTGCGCTACAAGGGCCGCGACGTGCTTTCAATGAGCAACAGCGATCTTCGCGCTATGCGGGGCCTGGAGATTGGTGTCGTATTCCAGGAACCGATGACGTCCCTCAATCCATCCATGACCATCGGCCGTCAGTTGGAGGAGGGGCTTTTGTTGCACACGAAGCTGGCGCCGGCAGAGCGGCGTGCGCGCATCCTCGACATGCTGAAGCGCGTCGGCATTCTCAACCCTGAAGGCGCCCTCACTTCCTACCCGCATGAGTTTTCCGGCGGCATGCGCCAGCGCATCATGCTGGCCTCCGTCATGCTGCTGAAGCCGGCATTGCTGATCGCCGACGAGCCGACCACGGCGCTGGATGCGGTGATCCAGCGCGACGTGATGGAGTTGATGGTCGATTTGACGACTGCGGAAGGGACGGCCGTCCTCCTGATCAGCCACGATCTGCCGATGGTTGCTCGATATACCGATCGCATCATCGTCATGGAGAAGGGGGCGATTGTAGAGCAGGGGAGAGCGGACGAACTCCTCGCGACGCCACAGCATCCCTACACATGCAAGCTCCTCTCCTCGCTTCCCTATCGCGGTGAAACGCGTGCCATCGACAAGAGCAAAGCGCCGATGGTGTCGGCGCAGAACATCGTCGTCGATTATCCCGGCCGCCGGTCGTTCCTGAAAAAGGGGCGGGGAAAGCGGGCCCTGCATGGCGTCAGCATCCATATCCACGAAGGCGAGGTGGTGGCGCTCGTCGGCGGCTCGGGTTCGGGCAAGACGACGCTCGGCCGCACGATCGCCGGCCTTGTCAAGGAAAGCGGCGGAACGATCAAATTCCAGGGCCGGTCCCGCGACGAAGATTGGAGGAACTACCGGCTGGATTGCCAGATGGTGTTCCAGGACCCCTATTCCTCGCTTGATCCGCGCATGACCATTCTCGCGCTTGTCGAAGAGGCCTTGCGTCTGGTGCCGAACCTGAACGGCGAGGGCAAGCGACGACGGGCCCTCGAAACGCTCGAGGAAGTGGGCCTGGGGAAAGACTATGCCAGCCGCTATCCGCATGAATTGTCAGGCGGCCAGCGGCAGCGCGTCGCCATTGCCCGCGCCATCGCGCGCCGGCCGAAATTCCTGATCGCCGACGAGCCGGTGTCAGCCCTCGATGTCACCGTCCGTGCACAGGTGCTCGACCTCTTCTCGGATCTGCAGAAACGCTACGGCTTTTCCTGCCTTTTCATCAGCCACGATCTTGGCGTGGTCGAGCAGGTGGCTGACCGCGTGGTGGTGATGCAGGAGGGCCGCATCGTCGAGCAAGGCGATCGCGGCGCGATCTTCGACAGCCCGAAGGAGCCCTACACGCGTCGTCTCCTCTCGGCCATCCCCGCGCTCGACCACAATGCAAGCGGTGGTGTCACACTCAAATGGCGTTTGGAGAATTAGCGTGGCGATCGTAACGACAACGGCTGATGCGGCCGAACAACTTCATGCAATCTGCGATGCACAGCCATTCGTGACGCGGTTTATGGTGCGCAATCTACGCTCGGGTGAAACGATCAAGCGTGGCGCTGATGAAGAAACGCCTTCGGCGAGTACCCGCAAGACCTCAATCATGATGGCGGCGCTCAGGGCCGTTCATGAAGGCCGACTCGATCTCGAGGAGCCGATCACCTACGAGGCTCGTTTTGCCCAGGAGGTGGCGAGCGGCATGTTTCGCTATCTGACGCCGGGCATCGTGATCTCGTTGCGTGATGCGATCACCGGAATGATGGTGCTGAGCGACAATGTGTGCACCAAGATGGTTTTCGAGCGGCTGACGCTCGAGGAGGTCGATGGCTATTGCAAGTCGATCGGCATGAGCGGCACCCACCACCGCTTTCTGATCCCGCCCTTGGCGCTATCGCCGGACCACTCGTTGCGATCCGTCACCACGACCACGGCGCGCGACCAGGTTTTTCTTCTGCAGGCAATCCTCGACGCACAGTTCTCGCAACAAGCGGCCGACACATTGCGCTGCTCGCAAGCGCTCTGCCGCTATGCGCTCGAGACCCTGAAGAACCAGATCCTGCGCTATGCGATCCCGTCGAGGCTGCCCTTCGGTACAGTCGTCGCGCACAAGGGCGGCACGGGCAAGCGCGGCCGTATGAACGCCGGCATCGTCTATCGGGGCGAAGAGCCCTTCTATGCGATTGCCGTATTCACGGATGAGGTACCCCAGGTCATGCCTGACGGCACGCCGGGTTATACGATCGCGCTCGAAACCATTGGCCGGCTCTCGCGGGCCTGCTGGGACAATTTTCAACGGTAATCATCAGCAAAACAAAGAGGGTGGAACAATGAAGAAAATTCTTCTCGCCGGCACGATACTGCTCGGCATGGCAAGTCTCGGGCACACGCGTGACATCGTCATTGCCCAGAGTTCGGATCTGCGCAGCAGCAATCCCGGCGTCAACCGGGACGGAAATACCGATGGTGTTATCCTGCATATCGTCGAGGGCCTGGTCGGCTACAATAACAGCGGCGAGGTCAAGCCGCTGCTCGCCAAGAGCTTCGACGTCAGTGGCGACGGCCTTACATATACATTCCACCTTCGCGGCGATGCGAAATTCCACAACGGCAAGGCGTTGACGGCTGACGACGTCGTTTGGAACTGGAACCGCTATCTCAAGCCCGAGACGAAATGGACGTGCCTTTCCGATTTTGCGCCAAGTGGCGCCGCCCCCGTGACAGGTGTGAAGGCCGTTGACGCATCGACCGTCCAGATCACGCTCGAGAAGCCCTCGGCCGTTTTTTTGGGTCTGATGTCGCGTCCGGAATGCGGCTACACGGCCATCATCTCTCCCGATTCTCTCGCTGCGGACGGCAGTTTCGTCAAACCGGTCGGGACCGGTCCGTTCATGTGGGACGAATGGAAAAAGGGCGAGTACATCCGCCTTGCCAAATTCACTGACTACATCTCGCCCGAAAATGACGGCAAGCCCGACGGGATGGTTGGCTCAAAGCGGCCTTTGGCCGACGGCATCAAGTTCATGGTCATTCCTGACGCATCCACCGTCAAGGCGGGACTGGAGTCCGGCGTCCTCGACACGGCAGAGATATCTCCGGACCTTATTCCGGAAATCAAGGCGAGCGATAAGCTGCAGCTGATCGTCGCCCGCAACAACGGCAAGAACTTGTTCTACATCCAGACGCGCGACAAGGTATTGAGCAAGCCCGGCGTGCGGCGGGCGATGGCAATGTCGCTCGACCTTGGCGAGCTTGTCGCAGCCGCCTCAAATGGAACCGGCGAGGCGAACGGCTCGATGGTGTCGCAGGATTCTGTTTATTTCGACGATACCCAGAAGCAGAGGCTGCCTTACGACATCGAGGCGGCGAAGAAGGAATTGGCCGATGCCGGCTACAAGGGCGAGCCGATCACCATCATTGCCAACAAGCGGGGCAATGTTCCAAGCTTTCCCGCCGCGGTTATGGCGCAGGCGATGATGCAGCAGGCCGGATTGAATGTGCAGATCGAAGTTCTCGATTACGCAACGCAAGTCGACCGCCGCCGGTCCGGCAACTATCAGGTGATCTCGCAATCCGTCGCCCCGCGGCTCGACCCGGCTCTGATGTACAGTTTCTATGTCGGCAACAAGGACAAGAATGCTTCGCTGATGTGGGACGATCCAAAGGCCGTGGAACTGATGAAGGCGGCTTACATCGAGGCCGACCCGGCCAAGCGTCAAAGGATCTTCGACACGTTCCATGAGCTGATGCTGAAGGAGATGCCGGGCATTTTCCTTTACGACATGGTCGACGTGTGGGGTGCGACGAAGACGTTGAAGGGCCAGCCGGTCTGGCAGTCGAACGCCCGCCTCTGGGAAGTTTCGGTCGACTGAAAATCTTGCGGCGCCGAGGCGGAGCGCGGCACTTGACATTGGCAACTCGACAAGACCGGCAGGCTCGCCTGCCGGACCGATATCTCATGCCTGAAGAAAGCAAGGATAAGCGATGAGCAAAGAAGCATTGGACGAGATCGTTTCGGCGATCGAGCGTATGCGGCCCGCCTGCGAGGTGCTGAGCGACAGGATTTGGGATCTAGCCGAACTGAAATTCGAGGAGAAGGGCTCTTCCGGTCTGCTGGCAAAGGCCCTTGAGGAGGAGGGCTTTGCTGTGCGTCGCGGCGTTGCCGACATCGAGACCGCCTTTATCGCAGAAGCGGGCGCGGGCAAGCCGATCATCGCATTTCTTGGGGAATTCGACGCACTTGCCGGCATGAGCCAGGTTGCAGGCATCGCCGAGCAGCGTGCGGTTACGACTGGCGCGACCGGACATGGCTGCGGTCACAATCTTCTGGGCGTCGGGTCGTTGATGGCGGCCGTCGCGCTAGCCAACTATCTAAACGACAAAGGCATTTCCGGAACCGTCCGTTGCTATGGTTGCCCGGGCGAAGAAGGAGGCTCGGGCAAGACCTTTATGGTGCGTGCGGGAGCGTTCGACGACGTGGACGCGGCGCTCACCTGGCATCCCGCACCGTTCAACGGTGTCCGCTCCACAAACAATCTTGCGGTGCTAGAATATTATTACCGCTTCAAGGGCGTTGCGGCCCACGCTTCCAATGCTGCGCATCTCGGCCGGTCCGCCCTCGATGCTGTCGAGCTTATGAATGTCGGCGTCAATTTCCTGCGCGAACACATGCCACAGGACTGCCGAGTGCATTATGCCATTACCGATGCCGGCGGCCGGGCTGCCAATGTCGTGCAGGCGCAGGCCGAGGTGCTTTATCTCATCAGGGCGCCGGACATGCCACAGGCTCTCAATCTCGCCGCGCGCGTGGAAAAAGTCGCGCGCGGCGCCGCGATGATGACGGAGACCGACGTGGAGATCGTCTTCGATACGGCTTCCACGAACCTTCTCCCGAATATTACGCTGGAAACGACGATGCATGAAAACATGATGGCGCTCGGCCCCGTCGCCTTCGACGAAACCGATATCGCCTTTGCGCGTCGCATCCAGAAGACGTTTACCGACGAAGCCATCGCCAGCAGCATCGGGCTGTATCAGATCGGGCGCGACGTTTTCTCCGCTGCCAAGATCGATGGCGCGATGCCGCTCCATCTCGGGCTGCGGCATTTCGAGGGCCATTCGCACTTTCGGGCGGGCTCGACCGATGTGGGCGATGTGAGCTGGGTGACCCCCACGGCCCAATGCTGGGCTCCTGCCTGGGCCATCGGCACCAACCCGCATACATGGCAGGTCGTTGCGCAAGGAAAGGCGCCCGCTGCGCATAAGGCCATGGCGCATGCAGCCAAGGCTCTCGCCCTGACCGGTCTTTCCCTGGTGAAATCACCGGAGCTGATGAAGGCGGCCAAGGCCGAATGGATGGAGAAGACCGGTGGAAAGCCTTACATCTGCCCGATCCCGACGGATGTGATGCCGGGAGCGGTGAGCAGCTGAAAGCAACACGGCGGATCCGCCGCGCGGGCAATTACGGCAAAAAAGTGTCCTTTCCTCCTGGATATCTTGCCGATGTCAGCTAAATGACAGCTTGTTGTGGTGGCTTTGGCTACTTCTTCTCCGTGGAGGCGGAGAACTGAAGTCTTGGGAGGTCTTCCGTTCGTCATTCAGGACAATTGTGTCCGCCGGCCGGCTACCCTCCCGATTCCCTGGAGAATAACAGGCGGCGCGCTCAGCCGCCCACGGAGGACACATCGTGAAGCATACGTTCATCGCAACCATTATCGCAGCGGCCATCGCGCTGCCGGCCTATGCGGCCGACTACACCATCATCGCGCCGGCCGCTCCCGGCGGCGGCTGGGACCAGACGGCCCGCTCGCTGCAGACCGCGCTGCAGCAGGAGAAGATCTCCGGCAACGTGCAGGTCCAGAACGTTCCCGGCGCCGGTGGCACTATCGGGCTGGCGCAGTTCAGCAGCCAGGCTGCCGGCAACCCGAACTCGCTGATCGTCGGCGGCTATGTCATGGTCGGCGCCATCCTCACCAACAAGTCGCCGGTGACCCTCAAGGACGTTACGCCGATCGCCCGCCTTACCGGCGAATACGAGGCCGTCGTTGTTCCCGCCTCGTCCGATATCAAGACCATGGCCGATCTGGTCGCCGCGCTGAAGAAGGATCCGGGCTCGGTTTCCTGGGGCGGCGGTTCGGCCGGGGGCACCGACCACATCACCGTCGGTCTGATCGCCAAGGCAGCCGGTGTAGACCCGACCAAAATCAACTATGTCGCCTTTTCCGGCGGCGGCGAGGCGCTTGCAGCCATTCTCGGCAGCCAGGTCACTGCCGGAGTATCGAGCTACAGCGAGTTCGAATCGCAGGTGAAAGCGGGCACGCTGCGTCTTCTTGCCGTGTCGAGCGACAAGCGTATCGACGGCGTTGATGCCCCGACGCTGAAGGAAGCCGGCACCGATGTCAGCATTCAGAACTGGCGCATGGTTGCCGCTGCTCCTGGCCTGTCGGCAGAGCAGGTCGCGGCCATCACCTCCGATTTCGAGAAACTGCACGGCTCCGCCACCTGGCAGGAAATTCTGAAGACCAAGGGCTGGGCCGACACCTATCTGTCCGGCGACGCGTTCAAGGCGCAGCTTGAAAAGGATGTCGCTGCCACTGAAGGCATTCTCAAAGAGATCGGACTTGTTCAATGAGCGGGGATAACTCCTCGGCAACCACGCGCCGCCCTGATTGGGCGGCGTTCATCATTGCCGCTTTCCTCTTTGTTGTCGCCGGCGTGATGTTCTGGGATGCATCGCATCTGAAGACAATCGCGCAGTATGACCGCATCGGCCCGGCAACGATGCCCCAAGTGGTGGCCTTCGGCCTCTTCTGTCTTGGGATCTGGACCATCGCCGAAGCTTGGCGCGGCGAGTTTCCGGAACGCGATCGGCAGGAAGTGGCGCCCGTCATCTGGATCATTGCCGGTCTTGTCGGACAGATGCTGCTTCTGCGTCTTGCCGGCTTCTCGATCGCCACCGGTCTGCTGTTTGCATTCACTGCACGCGGTTTCGGCAAGCGGAAGCTCTGGATCTCGCTGCCGTTCGGCATCGTCTTCAGCTTCGTCGTCTGGGCGATCTTCTCGCAGCTGCTGCAGCTGACGCTGCCGGCCGGCCCGCTCGAACGCCTGTTCTTCTGACGGCGCGCGCTGTCAGCACTTTTTATTTTTGCGCAGTGCCGGATCGCGTAACGCACGGCCGGGAACGCGCTTGGGATATCAAGATGAGCACATTCGAATTCCTATGGCAGGGGATCATGGTTGCGATGCAGCCGATGAACCTGGTTTATGCGCTGGTCGGCGTGACGCTCGGCACTGCCGTCGGCGTGCTGCCCGGCATCGGACCCGCACTCACCGTGGCGCTGCTGCTGCCCGCCACCTATAAGCTCGACCCCGGCGGTTCGCTGATCATGTTCGCCGGCATTTATTACGGCGGCATGTATGGCGGCTCGACCACCTCGATCCTCTTGAATACACCGGGAGAAAGCGCCTCGATCGTCACCGCGCTCGAGGGCAATAAGATGGCGCGCGCCGGGCGCGGCGGGCCGGCGCTGGCGACAGCGGCGATCGGCTCCTTCGTCGCCGGGTTGCTCGCCACACTCGGGCTCGCCTTCATCGCGCCCTATATCGTCAAGCTGGCGCTGGTCTTCGGGCCGCGTGAATATTTCGCACTGATGGTGCTCGCCTTCGTCACCGTCTCCTCGGCTTTCGGCGATTCGGCACTGCGGGGGCTGACCTCGCTGTTCATCGGCTTTGCGCTCGCCATGGTCGGCATCGACCAGCAGACAGGGCAGGCGCGGCTTTCCTTCGGCATACCAGATCTGCTTGACGGTATCGAGGTGACGACGCTCGCGGTGGCGATGTTCGCGATCGGCGAGACGCTTTATATCGCCGCGCAGGGCAACCGCCTTGCGGACAAGGTCGAGGCCGTGAGGGGCTCTCTGTGGATGAACGCGCAGGACTGGGCGCGCTCGTGGAAAGCCTGGCTGCGCGGCGCGGCGATCGGCTTTCCGATCGGCGCCATGCCGGCGGGCGGTGCCGAAATCGGCACCTTCCTGTCCTATGCGACGGAAAAACGGCTGGCGAAGAACCCCGAGGAGTTCGGCCATGGCGCGATCGAAGGCGTGGCCGGTCCGGAGGCAGCGAACAACGCATCTGCGGCCGGGACGCTGGTGCCGCTGCTGACGCTCGGTCTGCCGACGACGGCGACGGCGGCGATCATGCTGGCCGGCTTCCAGCAATACGGCCTGCAGCCCGGGCCATTGTTGTTTGCCACCAACCCGCAGCTCGTCTGGGGCCTGATCGCCAGCCTGCTCATCGCCAATGCCATGCTCCTGGTCTTGAACCTGCCGCTGATCGGCCTCTGGGTGCGGCTGCTGACCATTCCAAAGCCGTGGCTCTATGCGGGCATCTTGCTGTTTGCGACGCTCGGGACGATCGGCGCCAACCCGTCGGTGTTCGAACTCGGCATGCTGCTGGCTTTCGGCCTGCTCGGCTACGTGATGCGGCTCTTCGGCTATCCGATTGCGCCGACGGTCGTCGGCCTGATCCTCGGGCCGCTGGCCGAACAACAGTTGCGCCGGGCACTGGCGATCAGCCAGGGCGACGTCACGACCCTCGTCATGTCGCCGATCGCAGCCGGTCTGCTCGTTGTCGCCGCAGCCGCCTTCCTCATCCCGCTGATCCTGCGGCTGCGCGGCCGGGGACAGGTGCTTGCGCAGCTGGCCGCAAACGAAGACTAAAAAGACAAACTTACCCCTGCCTCAAGGCCGGCCATGGAGACATGCGCCGGCCTCTTCTTTTTGCATAGCTGAGGTGATTTTACGTGCATTGTGGATCGGTCCGTGCGCTGCCATCTATCAGTGGTCAATCATAGAGAAAGAGGAAAAGGACAATGTCCGCCATCCGTAATTCAATCCGTGCCGGCTTTCTGGGCCGGGCATTTGCTACGCTGAGCGCCGCAAATGCCGTCAGTGCCGCTGTCGAAGCCGGTCGCCGTCCGCGCGCCCGTGACCTTCAGGATCTTGGCATCGACCCGGCCTCCTTCGGTCAGGTCATCCGTTAAGCCTTGCACGGCATGCACGAATGAAACAGCCCGCAACCGGTTGGTAGCGGGCTTTATTTTGTCCGACTGACAGCCGCAACGCTGAAGCGCGTTGCGACCTCAATCAAATGCCGCGTCAGGCGTGCAGTTCTTCTCGGTTACTGGCGTGATCTTCCACCCGTACGCGCCTGTTGTGGCGGATGGACGACCAGAGCGACAGGCCGATCAGGACCGCGCCGCCGAGGCCGGTGATTACCTCGGGAATATGCACCAGGGTCTGCGCATACATGATCACCGAGAGGATCAGGATGGCGTAGAAGGCGCCATGTTCGAGGTAGCGGTATTCGGCAAGCGTTCCCTTTTCCACCAGCATGATCGTCATCGAGCGCACATACATGGCGCCGATGCCGAGGCCGATGGCGATGACAAACAGGTTCTGCGTCAAAGCGAAGGCGCCGATGACCCCGTCGAAGGAGAAGCTGGCATCCAGCACCTCCAGATAGATGAAGGCACCGAGGCCGCCCTTGGCGGCAGCGCTCATCGTCTGCTGCGACGCATCGAGCAGTTCGCCGACGACCTCGACCGCGAGGAAGGTGAGCAGGCCGTAAATGGCGCAATGGACGAAGACGCTGGCTTCCTCGCCGCCGATCAGCCAGGAGAACACAAGCATCAGCGCCAGCACGAAGGCGATTTCAATGCCCCTGATGGTGGCCGAGCGCGCCATCACCTTTTCCAGGCCGCGAAGCCAATGGATCTTCTTCTCGTGGTCGAAGAAATAGCTGAGGCCGACCATCATCAGGAAGGTGCCGCCGAAGGCTGCGATCGGCAGATGCGCATCGTTCATGATGCGGGCATATTCAGCGGGTTCGCGGGCAGCCAGCACCAGCGCGTCCCAGGGGCCGATCCGCGCCGCGATGGCGACGATCGCCAGCGGAAAGACGATGCGCATGCCGAAGACGGCAATGATGATGCCCCAGGTAAGGAATCGGTGCTGCCAGACCGGCGTCATCTCCTTCAGCTTGTTGGCATTGACGATGGCATTGTCGAAGGAGAGTGAAATCTCCAGCACCGCAAGCACGGCACAGATGAAGAAGACGGTCGCCATGCCGCCGATCGTGCCTGTTGTCTGCCATCCGAGCACGGCGCCGAGAACGAGACCTAGGGCAGTGACGATGAACGCCCAGCGAAAATAGCTGAGCGAGGATTTATCGGTCCCGATCTGATTCATGGCCGCACCTCGCGGCCGCAAATCTTGCTGGGAAGGGTGAAGAGGGAAAAACGAAGCACGCCACAATAGGCATGCGGATAAGGCATGGTGAGCTTTTTCATCGATGAAAAATCCGCCGGCTGAGCTGCAGGCGGTACCGACATCACGAGAGCGCCGTAAAAACTCTCGCCAGAGGGGCCCGGCACCAATGTTCCCCGCAGCCGATGTCTGGGAGGCTGCGGATATGCCCTAGGTAATGAACTTCCCATACCAGTCAAGCCCAATCGCGACACAGAAATCGGCATTTTTTAGGGAACCATCCGGCCCCCCGCCCGTTAGACTTCGGTTGAGCTTGAAGGAGGCCGATGATGCACACCTCGACCCATGTTCCTGACAAACGCACGGAAGCGTCCGACCGCATGAAGCGGGCACGGCCGAACCGCATGCAGAAAGCGCAGGTGCTGCCGCCGCATCATGTCGACCTGACCCTGACGCCCGGCGTCATCCACGACATTCATGTGCCGGCCCATGTGACCGGTGCCGACCTCTCCAAGGGCGGCCCCGACATCAAAAGCAAAAAATGAAGCTGCCCTTTGGCACTCCGGCAAATCGAAAGAGGATAAGAAGCATATGACTGTGAACTTTGTGCCCCGCGATATCTTCATCCGGCACGAAAATGAATGGAAGGCCGTTCGTGAAGCGGCCGACGAACGCATCGATATCGGCAAGCGCCAGCGACCGTTCGGCACATCCGGCAATCACCCGGCATCGGTTGGGAAAGGCGATGCTTCGGCCGCACGATCCGAGTAGGCAGCAGACAATAATCTCAGCATGGGCGCCCGGCATGAAGCCGGGCGTTTTGCTTGTCTATCGCCTCTCATCCCGGTCGACACGTTGCCCGGAATTATAGCCGAGCCACTGCTCGAGCTTGCCGAAGGCGAAGAGAACGCAAATTGCAGCAAGCGTCGTGAAGAAGGCAACCGGCCAATAGCCGAAGCCCATGGCGAGGCCGATCGCGCCGGAGAGCCACATGCCCGCGCCCGTCGTCAGTCCATGGATGCGACCCCTGGCAAAGACGATCATCCCCGCGGCCAGGAAGGCGACGCCTGCGGTCACGGCTTCGATGACGCGCAGCGGATCGATGCGGACCTGCTGGCCATCGGCGAAGCCCGGCATATGCACGGCCTCGATGGAAATTATGGCGAAGAGGGCAGCGGCAAGGCTGATCAGAATATGCGTACGGAAGCCGGCAGGGCGATCGCGCGCCTCACGTTCGAAACCGATGAGCCCGCCAAAGACGATGGCGCCGAGCAGGCGGGCGAAGATAACGGGATAGTGGATGCGCGATGCCGGTATCATATCGGCGATAATAAGATCCATGGAAATTCCTTCAGGGGTATCGGATTCTTCGCTGGCTAACGTCGTAGCGCGGGATTTGTTCGGCTTTTGCCGGCCACGCGTTTCGACTTCTGCGCCCACATTCATGATCGAGCCTGGCCGCCGGAGGGAAGGATCGGTGGAGGATACATTATCCTTCTGTCGCGCCAACCTTTCGGAAAGGATTGGGCGGCGATAATCCCGGCCTCACGGGATTCGGACAGATGGCCAAGACAGCGACACGCGGCCGCCGCAAGGCGCCGGCGAGAGGAAAGAGCAAGGCGCGCAGCGGCGGTGGCGGACTGCTGCCGTGGATGGTGATCGGCGTTGCCGCATTCGCAGGCATCGCCGCCTATGACAATTGGAAGAGTATCAAGCCGATGCTGAGCAAACAGCCGGCTGTGGCGATGCGGGAGAGCGCGGAGACGAAGCCCGCAATCAGGAGGGATGCGCCACCGAAGCAGGTGGCGCTTGCCGCGCCGGCGCCGAAAGTGACGCCGCCCGCGCAACCATTGCCACCGGCGGCCATTCCCACGCCGACGGCTCAGCCGGTAAAGGCGACGCCGTCTGCTTCTTCTCCCGCGACCCCGCAAACCGGTACGGGCGCCTTCGGCTATTGCGGGCAGGGGGCCCACATCAATTGCGTCGGCGACGGCGGTGTCTTCTGGTACAAGGGCGAAAAGATCGTCATTGCCGACATGGAAAGCCCGGTGGCCGACCGGGCGCGCTGCGATGACGAACGCCGGGTGGCCTTTGCCGCCAAGTTGCGTCTGCTGTCGCTGCTGAACGCCGGACCCTTCACCATGAATGCGGCTGGAAAGACCGACCCTGCAGGCGCGCCGCGCGTGGTCTCGCGTGACGGGCGCTCTTTCGGCGTGCAACTGATCAATGAGGGACTGGCGCACAAGCCAGGGGCTGCCGGCGGCGCCTGGTGCGCCGCCTGACGGAAGCTACTTGCCCTTTTTCACCAGTTTGCCGCCGGTACGGAAGCTGCCGGTGAAGGAGGAATCCTTGCTTTCGGCGGTGCATTCGATCGCGATCGGCTTGCCGGCATAGGGATTGCCGAAAGTGCAGAATCCGGCGACCTTGACCTGACCGGTCATCTTGTTGCCGACGCCTGTCGTGACCAGGCTGAGCGGGAGGCGGGCATTGCCATTGGACGCGGGCTTGATCCCGGCGCCATCGCCCTGGAAGCCGAGCGCCTTGCCATCCGACGTGAAGATGAACGTCACCAAGCCGTTGGCCAGCGTAACGCTGGCAAGCTCGTTCTTGCAGCCCTTGGTGGCGTCGAACTTGGCGACGACAAGCTTGGCGCATTTGCCGGAAAGCGTAATGACGCCGGGAGCGCCGGGAAAAGTTTCGGCGGGAGAGGCCGGCGCGGCGGTCGCCGGCAATGCAAAGGCAGCGGACAAAAATGCGGCGGCGGCAAGCGCGGATAAGTTCATTTCGATTTCAAACCCCATGTGCTGGCGAGGCGAATCACTGCCTCATCCTCGATTCGCCATGGCATGGTTCTGTGTCCGAATTTGGTTCCGCCATTCCCGCTTAACAAGATTATCACCGGCTGCGGGCGATCTTGAACAAGCCCGTTGAACTTGCTGGCCGGAAGGCTCGGCAATGGCGCAGCTGCCAGTTATCGACAACAGGCCGGCATGATATGACGGTGGCAAGGCACTCATCGAGCGCCTGCCGTCTTGAATGCACTGTCTGATCGGGGGGAATGGGTCCAGGCAGGGAAGTCCAGACCCATTCTTTCCCGATCGGAGGTCAGTCGGATCAGGAATTTGCGGCTGCCGGACGAGCCGGCAGCCCTTTTCATTAGAACGCGCGCTGCAGGCGGAAGTAGCCCGAGGTGACGTCGCTGGCATTGTCCGGATCGAGGTACTGAACCGAAACCTTGGCCGAGAAGTTTTCGACGATCTGGTAGTCGATCGTTACGCCGGCCTTCCAGGCGTTGACGTCATCGTTGAACTCGCCAGCGGTGATGCCGTAGTTGTCGTAGTACTGAACAGCCGGGGTGATCTTCAGCTTGTCAGTTGCCTTGATGGCGTATTCGGCAGCGATCGCCCATTCAGCCTTGTTGTAGTAGGCGTTCGGGTTGGATGCGTAGACGACTGCGAGGCCGAGCGTACCCGGACCGACGGCAACCGTACCCATAGCGCGGACGGCGCCTTCTTCGTTGTCGGTGTCGTAACCGGCAGTGATCTGGTAGCTGAAGATAGCAGCCTTGCCGCCGAGACCGACGGCTACGCCGAAGTTGTTGGCGGTTTCGCCGTTGTAGAACGGGCTGTCTTCCAGCTCGTCAACGCTGATGCCAGCGTAGAATCCGTCGGTTTCGTACTGATAACGGATGGAGTTATGCAGCGTGACCGGCGAGCCGATATCGTCGGTTTCACCCGAGAGGCCGTCGTCCCACCAGCTGTAGAACAGACCAGCGCGGAAGCCAGCGATGTCGAGGTAAGCGGAGTCGAGCTGGGCCTTCTGGGCCGAAGCGTTGTCAGCATTGAACTGCATGACGATAACGCCGGTCAGCGGACCATATTCGGTGTCGCTCTTGGCCGTGAACTGAACCTGGCCGCGCGTACGGGCATCCCAGTCCGAGTCGTTGGCAACGGAACCGCCGCCGCCGGCGCCGATCGAGCTGGCGTTCGGAGCAACGTCAACCTGGAAACGGACATAACCGTTGATCTTGAGGCAGGTTTCGGTGCCGGGGATGTAGAAATAGCCGGTGCCGTAAGCGTCGCAGACGCGGACGTATTCAACCGGTTCCGGCTCGGCAGCAACGATAGCGTCAGCCGCCTGAGCGCCGGATACTGCTGCGAGAGCAGCAGCGGAGCCGAGAAGAAGGCTCTTGATGTTCATGGAATAACCTCCAGTTCAGATGCGAGGGGATGAAGACCGTTGCCATCGGCAGTCCCTACGGATCTTCACCCCGTGTGAGCGAAGCGGCGCCTTTTTGACCAGGTGCCTGCCTCGCCGCGGACGTTACATAGCGGATGTTGCGTCGCAATAAGGATGTTGTTCATGACAGCAGGCTGGCGCAGCTATGTTGCTGAAATAACACGTATTTTGTCACGAATCTGTCACGTGTCTGTCGCAAATCTTGCCGTGAACAACGGTGGGCTGAGCCACGAAAACAATATGCAATTCGTGCTCGCGTAAGCATGTCCTCATATGCGCACACGCCATAACCGCAATCTGTGCGAATCCGGGGATGGCTAATAAGCTGCCGGGGAGAGAGGAGTGGCGACGACCAGTTTGGCGCGCTTGCCGGAAAGCGTAATGACGCCAGCGGTGCCGGGAAGTGTCTCAGGCGCGGCAAAGGCCGGCAAGGCGAGGACGGGGAAACAAGGGCGGCGGCTGCCGGGCGAGAGATCTCCCAACGCTGTCTGCGCCGGCGAACCGCCGTGCGCTGGAAGGTCAGGTATTCGCATGGTGCTGCGACGTAATTGGGGGTGTTCTCGGCTTGAATTGCTGCCTTGACGCCGTGACGAACACCTGTGCCCCAAGAATTCACTCCAGGGTGGCTTCCTTGCGGGCGACATTGCCGCTCACATCGATATCACTGCCCAACATCGCGCTGCCGGTCAGATCGACACCGTAGTCCAGGAGGTTCTGACGCGTCAGGTGAAGCATGATCCGGCCGGCCTGCTCGACCGGTCTGCCGCGCATATGGGAGACGACGTACTCGGCAGTGACGGGGTAGCGTCCCTCAGGAAGGCTGATACCTTTTGCGAGGGAAATCTTGTCGTTGGAAACCACAAGAGTTTTGCGTCGTTTGATGACCTGGGCCAAGTCTAGAACTCCTACTGGTGCAGGTGGATCACACCCGCGAGCGGCGATGTAAAAAGGCCTCTCGATTTCTCGAAAGGCCTTCTAGATCAAGCAATCTGGATGGTGGGCGTGACAGGGATTGAACCTGTGACCCCTACGATGTCAACGTAGTGCTCTCCCGCTGAGCTACACGCCCATCCGATGGCGGCGCATAGATCACAAAACATTCGGAGCCGTCAATAGGCTTTTTTCAGTTTTGTGACGCGCCGCCCGGCAAGCCTTACGCGGCAAGCATTTTGTTGACCTCGTCGACGAGGTCGCGCAGGTGGAAGGGCTTGGAAAGGACCTTGGCATCCTTCGGCGCCTTCGAATCAGGGTTCAGCGCCACGGCGGCAAAACCGGTAATGAACATCACCTTGAGGTCGGGATCGAGTTCGGTGGCGCGGCGCGCCAGTTCGATGCCGTCCATCTCGGGCATGACGATATCGGTCAGCAGCAGGGAAAACGGTTCCTCGCGCAGCCGGTCGTAGGCGCTGGCGCCGTTATCATAAGAAAGGACCTTGTAACCGGCCTTTTCCAGCGCTTTCACCAGGAAGCGGCGCATGTCGTTATCGTCTTCGGCGAGAAGTATCTTCTGAGTCATCAATCCAGACCGCTGATCAATAGGTTTTGGGTGGGGCTGCCAGCCGTTTACACTAGTCTTTGCCCGGTAAACAACCGGTGAATTGCCTGTGCGTGATTGCCATCCCTTCTACATAGTATGGACTTGAGGCCGGGCAACTGGCAACATGGCCGAAGCAGTCAGTTCATGACATGGTAAAGAGGGCAGAAAGTGCCGGAAATCCGCGAATACGAGCTTTTTGAAGTCCATGAGCCCGTGTCGCAGACCATTCCCTTCGTCTACAACTCCCCCCATAGCGGCCGCATTTATCCACCGGAATTCATCGCCCAGTCGAGGCTCGAAGGCATCGCCATCCGCCGTTCCGAGGATCACTATGTCGATGAGCTCTTCGGTTCGGCCGTCACCCTCGGCGCACCGCTTCTCGCCGCCAACTTTCCGCGCGCCTATCTCGACGTCAACCGCGAGCCTTACGAGCTCGATCCCAGGATGTTCGACGGGCTGCTGCCGCCCTATGCCAATGTCAACTCGCTGAGGGTCGCCGGCGGACTCGGCACCATTCCGCGCATCGTCGCCGAGAACATGGAGATCTATGCGCGGCGCCTGCCGGTGCAGGAGGGGCTGGATCGGGTCGAAGCGGTCTACAAGCCTTACCATGCGGCGCTGCGCCGGCTGATTGCGCGCACCCATGTACAGTTCGGCTTCGGCGTGCTGATTGATTGCCATTCGATGCCCGGCAATGTGCGCGTCGCCGGCTGCACCGGGCGGCCCGATTTTATCATCGGCGATCGCTACGGCACCAGCGCTTCGGCAGAACTTTCGCGCGCCGCCATCGCCATCCTCGAGGAAATGGGCTTCGCGGCGATCCGCAACAAGCCCTATGCCGGCGGTTTCATCACCGAACATTACGGCCGCCCCGCGCGCGGCCTGCATGCATTGCAGATCGAGGTGAACCGGGCGATCTATGTCGACGAGGTGACGCTGGAGAAGCGCGAGGATTTTGCCGCGGTGGCCGAGGCCGTGACGGCCTTCATGCAGCAGATGGCCGATTACGTCGAAAAGTTCGCCGGCGACCGGGCGCTGGCCGCCGAATAATCTTCTTTTCAATTTGGCGATATTCGTGTGGCCGTCGTCTTTCGTAACGGCCAAAAAAGAACCGCGCTGGTCAGCGCGGCTAAGTCTAGGGAGGAAACACCCAAGGAGGGTATTTACAGTCAGAAGACTGTACCGACGACGCTACTATTGCATTGCACAAATGTCAAGCAATATATTGCGCTGCGATATCTTTGGGCAATTCGTCCGAAATTGCCCTCTGCGTTTGCATTCCCGTCACGTTTCGCTATGAAACCCCGTTCCCGCCAGCCAAATGGTGCCACCATGCTTCCTGACCGTTCGTTCTTCAATCGTCTGGCGGAGGCCGCCCGCGCCGAGACGCTGCCGCGCTTCCGCTCCGGCCTTGATGTCACCAACAAGCTTTCCTCGGGGTTCGATCCGGTGACGGAAGGCGACCGGGCTGCCGAGCTCGCCATCCGAGCGCTGATCGAGGAGAATTTCCCCGATCACGGCATTCTCGGCGAGGAGCACGGCAATGTCGGGCTCGACCGTGACTATGTCTGGGTAATCGATCCGATCGACGGAACCCGCGCCTTCATAGCGGGCGTGCCGGTGTGGGGAACGCTGATCGGCCTGCAGAAGGAGGGCCGGGCGATCATGGGCATGATCGAACAACCCTTTACCGGCGAGCGTTATTTCGCCGACGAAAACGGCTCGATCTATAGCGGGCCCGAGGGCGAGCGGCGGCTGGTGACGCGCCAGTGCGACAGGCTTTCGGACGCCATCCTGTTCACCACCTCGCCGCATCTCTTCGCCGGCGCGGAGATGGAGAAATACCGGGAGATCGAGAGCCAGGTGCGGCTCTTCCGTTACGGCTGCGACTGCTATGCCTATGCGCTGCTTGCTGCCGGCCATATCGATCTCGTCATCGAGAACGGCCTGAAGCCCTATGATGTCGGCGGCATCATTCCCGTCATCGAGGGGGCGGGCGGCATCATCACCACCTGGGACGGCGGCCGGCCGGAAAATGGCGGCTCGATCATCGCCGCCGGCAGCCGGGCGGTCTACGAGCAGGCAGTCGCCGTGCTGCAACGCTGATCCCGAGGATTGACCGGGCCAATCCCCCGGTCAGCCCCACTGATCCGGCCTCACGTGCCGAGGGCTGCGACATCCTGGTTTTCCTCGGCATCGCTGCCAGGAATGAAGGCGTGGAAGGCGGCGAGCGCGGCGGCGCGGTAGATATCCCGTTCCTGGAAGATCTCGTGGCGGGCGCCGTTGATCGGCACCAGCTGACCGGCGCGGAAATAACGCGAGAGCCGCTCCTGCGCCGTATAGGGCACGACGCCGTCACGGGTCGGGGCGATGACGATGGTCGGGATGGTGATCGAAAAGAGATGGTTGGGCGAGGTGACCCGATCTATGGTCCGGAACGCCTCGCTGAGCCAACGGGCTGTCGGCGGACCGAGCGTCAGCTCCGGATGCGCCGTCATCATCGCGGCATTGCGGTCGAAACGCTGTTCGTCCGAGGTCAGCGGGTTGTGGCTGAAGTCCGGCTCCTTCAATTTCGAGGTCAACGGCAGGAAACCAAGGCCGAGAGCGGTCAGCGTGCCTGCAAGGGCACGGATGGCACGGGGCGAGGCCGCCTGGCCGGTCAGCCCGATGAAGGGAGCCGACAGCACCATGCGGTCGATGCGGGTCGTCAGATAAGGGGCGGCCGACAGCGCGATCAGCCCACCGGTGGAATGGCCGAGCAGGTAGAAAGGCAGGCGCGTATCCGGCAGCACCACCTTTTCGAGGAAGGTGTCGAGATCGTGCTCGTAATCGACAAAGCGGCGGATGTGACCGTGATTACGGCGTTTCATCAGCCGCGGCGAACCGCCCTGGCCGCGCAGATCGAAGGTCGCGACCCAGAGGCCTTTCGCCGTCAGGTCGCGGATGGTCTCGAAGTACTTTTCGATATATTCATTGCGGCCATGGAGAATGACCACCGTGCCCCTGGCGACCTGGGCGCCGGAGCGAAAGACGGCGTAACGCAGCCGGTGGCCGTCATGGGTTTCAAAATACCCTTCCGTGCGGTTTTCCGGGGCGGGATTGTCGGGCGTCGAATAGAGAACCTGATCCATGACTTTGCCAATGCGCCGCTGCTGACTGCTTCGCTATCAGGGATAACGCATGGCTCCCGCCTTGGAAAGCGGCGGCGTCCGCAAAGCGGCGGGAGAAAAGGGCCGGCAGGAGCATGAGGGTGCCCGCAGCCGGCCTAAGTTGAGGCTGAAGAAGAAGGGACGATGCACTTCAGCCGCCGGGACCAGATTTTACCCGACGCTGCTATTTCTAGGCGCATGCGTCTGAATGCGTTCCGAACCGGCCGTTCATGCAGGGTTCACGGGCCGTTCAGGGCGAGTTCGAAACGGTCTTGAACTTCGCAAATCCCATCACCATCTCCTTGCTGCGGGTGCCAAGAAGGGCCCGCGCAACCGTTCCGGGGCCGCCGAACATGGGGTTTCAGGGACATTTATCGCAACACGTCGCTTCCACAGGAGGACATCATGCGTCACGTAGACTTCTCTCCCCTTTATCGTTCGACGGTCGGTTTCGACCGGCTGTTCACCATGCTCGACAGCCTCGCTCAGCCGGAGCAGGCGCAGACCTATCCGCCCTATAATATCGAGCGCACCGGTGAAAACACCTATCGCATCACCATGGCTGTTGCCGGTTTCGACGAGACCGAACTTTCAATCGAAGCCCATGCCCATGTGCTGTCCGTGAAGGGTGAAAAGAACGAGGATACCGCCGAAAGCGGCGAATTCCTCTATCGCGGCATTGCCAAGCGCGCCTTCGAGCGCCGCTTCCAGCTCGCCGACCATGTCGAGGTGACCGCCGCTTCGCTGAAGAACGGCCTGCTTCACATCGACCTTCTGCGCAACATTCCCGAGGCCATGAAGCCCCGCAGGATCGCGATTGCCGCAGAGCCGGTCGAGGCTCCGAAGGCCATCGAGGCGCAGGTCGTCAACAACTGATCATTATCCCACGTGGATAAAGGACGGCGCTCCGCTTGGGGCGCCGTTTTTTATTGCCGTTCGCTTGTTGCTGTTCAGGCGGGGCTGGCGGCATCCTTGATCTGCTGTTCCGTTGCGCGGCGGGCCGCGGCGGCGGCGTATTTCTGAGCGATGACGGCGCAGACCATCAGCTGGATCTGGTGGAAGAGCATCAGCGGAAGCACGATCGCGCCGATCGACTGGCCGGCAAAAATGACGTTTGCCATCGGCACGCCGCTTGCGAGACTTTTCTTGGAGCCGCAGAAGGTGATGGTGATCTCGTCGGCCTTGTTGAAGCCCAGCCAGCGGCTGCCGAACATCGTCAAAACGAGCACGAGCGCCAGGAGCACGATGTCGGCAAGGATGACGACGGCGATATCGGCGAGCGAGAAGGTATGCCAGAGGCCCTCGACGACGGCCGTCGAGAAGGCGAGATAGACGACCATCAGGATCGAGCCGCGGTCGACGGGCATCAGGATTTTCTTCTTTGCGCGAATCCAGTCGCCGATCCAGGGCTGCAGGATCTGGCCGACGATGAAGGGGGCAAGCAGTTGCAGCAGGATCTGCTGAAGCGCGTCGAGGGAGAAGCCGCCATGGCCGCCGACGGAAAAGAGCAGGCCGACGAGCAGCGGCGTCAGAAACATGCCGAAGATATTAGAGGCGGAGGCAGAGCAGATGGCGGCGGGCACGTTGCCGCCGGCCATCGAGGTGAAGGCGATGGATGACTGCACCGTCGACGGCAGGACGCAGAGGAAGAGGATGCCGAGATAGAGCGGCTGCGGCAGGATCGCGTCCGGAATGAAGCCGAGCGCCAGGCCAAGCAGCGGGAAGATGCCGAAGGTCGTCAGCAGGATGACGAGATGCAGGCGCCAGTGCAGGAGGCCCGAGATGACGACATCGCGGGAGAGGCGGGCGCCGTGCAGGAAGAACAGGGCGGCGATGGCGAGATCGGTGGCGAGGCCGAAATAAGCCGCGAAGGTGCCGCTTGCCGGAAACAGCGAGGCGAGGATGACGGTGCAGACAAGCAGGCTGGTGAATGTATCGGGCAGAAAGCGGCGCATAGCGGTCTCGCGGCAAAAACAAGTTTGGTGATTGTTCTGTCATCCATTATGATCCAGGATGCAAGAAATAACAGTTATCAAGAATCCGGATGTCATGCTGGACCTTTCGCAGTTGCGCAGTTTCGTCGCCGTCGAACAGATGGGCAGTTTCACGCTCGCCGCGGACAGGCTGGGTCTCGGGCAATCGACGGTCAGTCAGCATATTCAGCGGCTGGAGGCGACGCTCGGTCGCAAACTTCTGGCGCGCGACACACACAAGGTCATGCTAACAGGCGACGGCGAAGCGCTGCTGACGCATGCGCGCGCCATGCTTTCGATCGAGGGGCAGGTGCAGTCGCTGTTTAAGAGCAACAGCTTGCGCGGCAGCCTGCGGCTCGGCGTCTCGGAGGATTTCGTCACCAGCCAGTTGCCGGCGGCGCTGGAGGATTTCGTTCGGTCGCACCCGTCCGTCGACCTGGAGCTGACCGTGGCGCTCTCCGGCGTCCTCTACGAGATGCAGGACAATGGCGACATCGATCTGGTGCTTGCCAAGCGCCGGCTCGGTGACTCACGCGGACAGCTCGTCTATCGCGAGCCGCTCGTCTGGCTGGCGCGTGATCCTGAGCGGCTGCTGGCCGCCGGGCCACTGCCGTTGATTGCTTTCCCGCCGCCGAGCGTGACACGGGCGATCGCCCTGGAAGCGCTCGGGCGCAACGGCGTACCGTGGCGGATCGTCTGTACTTGCGGCAGTCTCAGCGGGCTGACGGCGGCGGCGCGGGCCGGGATGGGCGTGCTGGTGCAGCCGCGCAGCATGGCGCCATCGGGGCTGAAAGAGATCGCCGCGGGAAGACTGCCGGCGCTGGAGGACGTGGAATTCGTGCTTGTGCCGCGCAAGGGCGCCGATCAGGCGCTGGTCGCCGCACTCTCGGACGATATTCTGCAAAAGGTGAGGGGGCTGAGGTCGGCGTGAGCCACCGTCGGCACCCGGAGCCTGCCCGGCAGGCGGGCTCGACCGATCAGGCGGCCAGGCACTTCAGGAAACCATCCACATCCGCGTCCGTGGTCGCAAAGCTGGTGACGAGGCGGATCAGGGTTTCGCCTTCGGAGACGAGTTCGGGCGTTGCCGCAGGCACCGGCCACTCATAGAATTTCGCACCCTTTTCCTCGGCGGTTTTCGCCGCACTTTTGCTGATGACGGCAAAGACTTCGTTTGACGCGGTCGGCCAGGCGAGCCGTGCGGCGTTGCTGGCGCCGATACCGGCGCGCAAGCGATCGGCCATGCCGTTGGAATGGCGGGCGAGGTCGAGCCAGAGGCCCTTTTCGAAATAGGCGTCGAACTGGGCTGCGATGAAGCGCGACTTGGAGAAGAGCTGCGCGGCGCGCTTGCGGATGAAGGGCATTTCGCGCGCCCGTTCGGGATCGAAGAAGACGATCGCCTCGGCGCACCAGCAGCCGTTTTTGGTGCCGCCGAAGGAGAGCATGTCGACGCCGCGCTTCCAGGTCATTTCGGCCGGGGTGGCGCCGAGCGCAATCAACGCATTGGCAAAGCGGGCGCCGTCCATGTGGAGCGGCAGGTTGCGCTTTCGTGATATGGCGGCGATTTCGCCGATCTCCGGCAGGGAATAGACGGTGCCGATCTCGGTTGCCTGGGTGATGGTGACGGCGCTGGCACGGCCGTGACGGAGGGCGTCCTCTGGAAAGTTGGCGATTTTTGCGGAGAGTTTCGCCGGATCGATCTTACCGGCTTCGCCGTCGACGGCAACGAGGCGGGCGGAGCCGGAGAAGAATTCCGGCGCGCCGCATTCATCCTCGATCACATGGGCCTCGGAATGGCAGAAGGTGATACCGCCGGGGCGCTGGACGCTTGCCAGCGACAGGGAATTGGCGGCCGTGCCAGTGGCGACGAAGAAGACGGAAACCTTACGTTCGAAGATCTCGCAGAAGCGGGTCTCGACTTTTTTGTCGAGATCGCCAGCGCCATAGGCAGGGGCAAAACCAGCCGATTCCGCCAGCAGGCGTTCGGCAATGGATCTGTGGGCGCCGGCCCAATTGTCGGATGCAAAGAACATAGCGGAGACCGTGGGGAGTGAAACAGATTGGGAGGGTCGCAGCGGACATTACGTCAATCCTTTACGGGATCAAGGCTATTGCCCATAATCCATCACGAAAATTGACCGGCGCAATCAATAAATAAAATAAGCCGGAGTAGCGTAATTTTATTTCGTGATTGCGACTGATTTGGTAATCTTACGTCGCAAAATGACGATTTTTGCCCCGGTGCTCTTGCGAAGCCAAATGCTTTCTGGCATAGAACAGCTGAATTAGGACAGTGTTGCTGTCCTATTTTGGCCTTTGCGGCCGAAGAGGCGCCGAAAGCCCTGGAACAGGCGGGCTTTCACGCTATAGTTCTTCCGAGCGCCAAGCCCCAGGACGGGCGGTGCACGGAGGCGAATGGCAGGCGCGGAACGCGACGGTTTGCTTTCCCTAAAAGCAGATGTCTGCGGCGATCTTCACAATGCAACAGCGCTGTCATGCGCCGAACCTATCTTCGGGTTGCGGTGCGGGACGAAAAGCCGCCCGCGGCCCGCGGGTTTCGACAGGAGGAAAGACGATGACGAAGACGCCATCCATGGAATTTGACCGGTTTGCCGCTGCTGAGATGCGCGCGACGGCCAATATGTCCAAATCCGCCTCCGGTCTGCCGAAGAAACAGGGCCTCTACGATCCCCGCAACGAGCATGATGCCTGCGGCGTCGGCTTTGTCGCGCATATGAAGGGCGAGAAGTCGCACCAGATCGTCAAGGACGGCTTGTTCATCCTCGAAAACCTGACGCACCGCGGCGCCGTCGGCGCCGATCCTCTGATGGGCGACGGCGCCGGCATTCTGGTGCAGATTCCCGACCGCTTCTTCCGCGAGGAGATGGCCGCACAGGGTATCACCCTGCCGCCGGCCGGCGAATATGGTGTCGGCCATATCTTCATGCCGCGCGATGAAAAGCAGATCGAGCACTTCAAGAAGGTGATCAAGGACGTCATTGAAGAGGAAGGCCAAGTCCTGATCGGCTTCCGCGACGTGCCGGTCGATAATTCCTCGCTCTCCAAGGCGCCAGCCATTGCCGCCACAGAGCCGCATCACGTCCAGGTCTTCATCGGTGCGGGCGAGGATGCCGAAAACAACGACGAGTTCGAGCGCCGGCTGTTCACGCTGCGCAAGGTGATCTCCAACCGCATCTATGACGAGTTCGACGGCGAGGAGAGCAATTTCTATCCAGTGTCGCTGTCGTCGGCGACGGTGGTCTACAAGGGCATGTTCCTGGCCTATCAGGTCGGCGCCTATTACAAGGACCTGTCGGACCCTCGTTTCGAAAGTGCGGTCGCCCTGGTGCACCAGCGCTTCTCGACCAACACCTTCCCGTCGTGGAAGCTTGCGCACCCCTATCGCATGGTCGCCCATAACGGCGAGATCAACACGCTGCGCGGCAACGTCAACTGGATGGCGGCGCGCCAGGCGTCGGTTTCCTCGCCGCTGTTCGGCGAGGATATTTCCAAGCTCTGGCCGATTTCCTACGAGGGACAGTCGGACACCGCCTGCTTCGACAATGCGCTCGAATTCCTGGTGCGCGGCGGCTATTCGCTGGCGCATGCGGTGATGATGCTGATCCCGGAAGCCTGGGCCGGCAACCAGTCGATGGCGGCCGAACGCAAGGCCTTCTACGAATATCATGCCGCACTGATGGAGCCGTGGGACGGGCCGGCTGCCGTTGCCTTCACCGACGGCAAGCAAATCGGCGCGACGCTCGACCGCAACGGCCTGCGGCCGGCGCGTTATCTCGTCACCGATGACGACCGCGTCATCATGGCGTCCGAGGCCGGGGTGCTGCCGGTTCCGGAGGAGAAGATCATCCAGAAGTGGCGCCTGCAGCCGGGCAAGATGCTGCTGATCGACATGGAAGAAGGCCGCATCATCTCCGACGACGAGGTGAAGTCGCAGCTGGCGACCGCGCATCCCTATCGCAGCTGGCTCGACCGGACCCAGCTGATCCTCGAAGAGCTGAAGCCGGTGGAGCCGCGGGCGCTGCGCCGCGACGTGTCGCTGCTCGACCGCCAGCAGGCCTTCGGCTACACGCTCGAGGACACCCGCATCCTGATGTCGCCGATGGCGACGACGGGTCAGGAAGCGATCGGCTCGATGGGCACGGATACGCCGATCTCGGCGATGTCGGAAAAGCCGAAGCTGCTCTACACCTATTTCAAACAGAATTTCGCGCAGGTGACCAACCCGCCGATCGATCCGATCCGCGAAGAGCTGGTCATGAGCCTCGTCTCCTTCATCGGTCCGCGTCCGAACATTCTCGACCATGAAGGCATGGCGAACGCCAAGCGTCTCGAGGTGCGTCAGCCGATCCTGACCAATGGCGATCTCGAAAAGATCCGCTCGATCGGCCATACGGAAGACCGGTTCGACACCAAGACGCTCGATTTCACCTATGATATCGAGCGCGGCGCCGAAGGCATGCCCGAGATGCTCGACCGGCTCTGCGAGCGCGCGGAAGCGGCCGTCAAGGGCGGCTACAACATCATCGTGCTCTCCGACCGTCAGATCGGGCCTGATCGAATCGCCATTCCGGCACTGCTCGCCACAGCGGCCGTCCACCATCACCTGATCCGCAAGGGGCTTCGCACCTCCGTCGGTCTCGTCGTCGAGACGGGCGAGCCGCGCGAAGTGCATCATTTCTGCCTGCTCGCCGGCTACGGCGCCGAGGCGATCAACCCCTATCTCGCCTTCGACACGCTGCTCGACATGCATGCCAAGGGCGAATTCCCGAAGGAAGTCGATGCCTCGGAAATCGTCTACCGCTACATCAAGGCGGTCGGCAAAGGCATCCTCAAGGTGATGTCCAAGATGGGCATCTCGACCTATCAGTCCTATTGCGGCGCGCAGATTTTCGATGCGATCGGCCTGTCGTCGGAACTAGTCGACAAGTATTTCTTCGGTACCGCAACGATGATCGAAGGTATCGGCCTCGAGGCAATCGCCGCAGAGACCGTCGCCCGCCACAACGCCGCCTTCGGCAAGGATCCGCTGCTTGCGACGACGCTCGATATCGGCGGCGAATACGCCTACCGCATGCGCGGCGAAAGCCATGCCTGGACGCCGGATGCGGTCGCCGCCCTGCAGCATGCCGTGCGTGGCAATGCCGAGGACCGCTACCGCGAATTCGCCGAGATGGTGAACAATTCGGCGCTGCGGATGAACACGATCCGCGGGCTGTTCAACATCAAGAGCGCCGAGGCGCTTGGCCGCAAGCCAGTGTCTATCGACGAGGTCGAGCCGGCCGCCGATATCGTCAAGCGGTTCTCGACCGGAGCGATGTCTTTCGGTTCGATCTCCCGCGAGGCGCATACGACGCTGGCGATCGCCATGAACCGGATCGGCGGCAAGTCGAACACCGGCGAGGGCGGCGAGGAATCCGATCGCTACATGCCGCTCTCCGATGGTTCGATGAACCCGGAACGTTCGGCGATCAAGCAGATCGCGTCGGGTCGTTTCGGCGTCACAACCGAATATCTGGTCAACGCCGATGTGCTGCAGATCAAGGTGGCGCAGGGCGCCAAGCCCGGCGAAGGCGGCCAGCTGCCCGGTCACAAGGTCGATGCGACGGTTGCCAAGACCCGCCATTCGACACCGGGTGTCGGCCTGATCTCGCCGCCGCCGCACCACGACATCTATTCGATCGAGGATCTGGCGCAGCTGATCTACGATCTGAAGAACGTCAACCCGACCTCTGATGTCTCGGTCAAGCTCGTCTCCGAAGTTGGCGTCGGCACGGTTGCCGCCGGCGTCGCCAAGGCGCGCGCCGACCATATCACGGTCGCCGGCTTCGACGGCGGCACGGGTGCGTCGCCGCTGACCTCGCTCAAGCATGCCGGCAGCCCCTGGGAGATCGGCCTTGCCGAAACCCAGCAGACGCTGGTGCTGAACGGCCTGCGTTCGCGTGTTGCGCTGCAGGTGGACGGCGGTCTGAAGACCGGCCGTGACGTCATCATCGGGGCGCTGCTCGGCGCCGACGAATTCGGCTTCGCCACCGCGCCGCTGATCGCGGCCGGCTGCATCATGATGCGCAAGTGCCATCTCAACACCTGTCCAGTCGGCGTGGCGACACAGGATCCGGTGCTGCGCAAGCGCTTCAAGGGAACGCCGGAACACGTCATCAACTACTTCTTCTTCGTCGCCAATGAAGTGCGTGAAATCCTCGCCTCGCTCGGCTTTACCCGGCTTGACGATATCATCGGCGCTTCGGAGCTGCTGGAGAAGGACGAGATGCTGGCGCACTGGAAGGCGAGGGGTCTCGACTTCAGCCGCATCTTCCACAAAGTCGATGCCGCCAAGGAGGAGACCTTCTGGACGAGCCGGCAGCAGCACCCGATCGACGACATTCTCGACCGCGTGCTGATCGAACAGGCGCAGCCAGCGCTGACCGACAAGACGCCCGTCGCCTTCGAGGTCGACATCAAGAACGTCGACCGCTCGGCGGGCGCGATGCTGTCCGGCGAGGTCGCTAAGCGTTACCGCCACCGCGGGCTGAAGGAAGATACGATCAACGTGACGCTTCGCGGCACGGCAGGTCAGAGCTTCGGCGCCTTCCTGGCGCGCGGCGTCACCTTCAACCTGATCGGCGACGGCAACGACTATGTCGGCAAGGGCCTTTCGGGCGGCAAGATCATCATCCGGCCGCCGGAGAATTCGAGGATTGTCGCCGAAAACTCGATCATCGTCGGCAACACCGTGCTTTACGGTGCTACCGAGGGCGAATGCTACTTCCGCGGGGTGGCGGGCGAACGTTTTGCTGTGCGCAATTCCGGCGCGATCGCCATCGTCGAGGGTGTCGGCGACCATGGCTGCGAATATATGACCGGCGGTGTCGTCGTGGTGCTCGGCGCCACCGGCCGCAATTTCGCGGCCGGCATGTCCGGCGGTGTCGCCTATGTGCTCGATGAAACCGGCGATTTCGCCAGCCGCTGCAACATGGCGATGGTCGAACTCGAGCCGGTGCCGGAAGAAGACGACATGCTGGAGAAGCTGCATCATCACGGCGGCGATCTCATGCACAAGGGACGCGTCGACGTCTCGGGCGACATGACCCGCCACGACGAGGAGCGCCTCTACCAGCTGATCTCCAATCATCTGCACTATACGGGTTCCACCCGCGCCAAGCAGATCCTCGATCACTGGGCCGACTACCGTCCGAAGTTCCGCAAGGTCATGCCGGTCGAATACCGCCGTGCGCTCGAGGAAATGGAACGCAGCCGGATGGGCATCGCCGCGGAGTGATTTGCACCGGGATATTCGCCACGTGCTGATTGCGGGTGGCGAATATCGGAAACGTCTCGATGATCCGTGACGATCATGCGACGGCCGACGGCCGTCGAGATCGCCCGGAAGTTTCAGGGGATATGTTCCAATGACGGTCAAGAGAAGTAACCCGCCCGGAATGCCGGGACTGACGACAGACAATTGGCCGCGGATGAGCCGGTCATGAGGGTAAGGGACGAAGAGATGGGTAAGGTAACAGGGTTTCTGGAAATCGACCGGCAGGTGGCGAAGTACCAGCCGGCGTCGGATCGTATCCGCCATTTCCGCGAATTCACGATCCCGATGTCGGATCCGGAAGTGCAGAAACAGGCCGCGCGCTGCATGGACTGTGGCATCCCCTATTGTCACGGCCCGACCGGCTGCCCGGTGCACAACCAGATTCCCGACTGGAACGACCTCGTCTACAACAACAACTGGGAAGCGGCGATCCAGAACCTGCATTCGACCAACAACTTCCCGGAGTTCACCGGCCGCGTCTGCCCGGCGCCCTGCGAGGAAGCCTGCACTTTGAATCTCGAAGATGCGCCTGTTGCCATCAAGACGGTCGAGCAGGCGATCGCCGACAAGGCCTATGAGCTCGGCTTCATCCGGCCGCAACCGGCCACCGTCCATACCGGCAAGAAGGTCGCCGTCATCGGCTCTGGTCCCGCCGGCATGGCGGCCGCCCAGCAGCTCGGCCGCGCCGGCCATGAGGTACATGTCTACGAGCGCGAGACCAAGCCTGGCGGTCTGCTGCGCTACGGCATTCCCGATTTCAAGATGGAAAAGAACTTCATCGACCGCCGTGTCGAGCAGATGAAGGGCGAGGGCGTCACCTTCCATTGCGGTGTCAATGTCGGCGTCGATGTCAAGGTCGAGCAGCTGCTCGCCGATCATGACGCCGTGCTTTATTGCGGCGGCTCCGAGACGCCGCGCGAGGCGGGCATTCCGGGCATTGACCTTGCCGGCGTGCATGATGCCATGCCCTATCTGGTGCAGCAGAACCGCCGTGTCGGGCGCGAGAACATCGACAGCGTCGGTTGGCCGTCGGATCCGATCCTTGCCGGCGCCAAACATGTCGTCGTCGTCGGTGGCGGCGATACGGCGTCGGACTGTGTCGGCACGGCGTTCCGCCAGGGCGCCGTCAAGGTCACCCAGCTCGACATCCGGCCGCAGCCGCCGGAGAAGGAAGACAAGCTCGCCGTCTGGCCTTTCTGGGCGACGAAGATGCGTACCTCCTCCTCGCAGGCCGAGGGCGCCGTGCGTGAGTTCCAGGTGGCAACGCTTGAATTCGTCGGCGAAGACGGCGTGCTGACCGGCGTCAAGTGCTGCGAGGTCGACGAGCGCCGGCGGCCGGTTCCAGGCACGGAATTCGTCATCCGCGCCGATCTCGCCTTCATCGCCATCGGTTTCCGCGGCCCGTTTACGACGAGCGTGCTGAAGGAGCTCGAGGGCAAGCTGACGCTCAATACCGATAAGCGCGGTTCCACCAACGTCGTCGCCAACGACCGGGACTACAAGACCTCGATCGATAAGTTCTGGACGGCGGGCGACGTGCGCCGCGGCCAGTCGTTGGTGGTCTGGGCGATCCGCGAAGGCCGCCAGGCTGCTCGCGCCATCGACGAGGCTCTGATGGGCTCGAGCGTGCTGCCGAACTGACGGTCGGCTCACGCAGGCTCAGGAAGAGACGAACTCCGCCTGTGAACTGACCCCCGAATGTTGTTGTTCAACTTTCGGGGGTCAGTTCAAAGGCGGACTTCTTATTGTGGTCCGAAACCGCCGACACTTTTCAGCATCATGCTTGCACCGACTTTCTCATTTCACCGAGACTTCGGCCGGCGTCTTGGTCGCCGGCATGCGATAATCGTCGACGCGTCCGATTGGGGCCGGCGTCATCTCGCCCTGCTCGACAAGCAGATCGCGCGGCGATTTCGTCAGCGTGATAGGCGGCGGCCTTGCGCCGAGAAGCTCGGTGCCGCCGTCGAGATTGGGATCGGAGAGGCTGATCGGCACGGTGTGTTCGACTGGATTGGTGGGAAGGCCGAGACCGGGCAGGGCACTTTCGTCCAGCCGCACCAGATCCGGGCTTGCTTGGGTGCCGAGAATGCGGCGGGCCGGCTTTTCCACATAGAAGGCAAGCTTGCGGCGGCCGGCCTGCGTGAGGTTGATGCCGTCGGACGTGCGCAGGCGCACCTGCTGGCCATTTACATCCGAACCGGTGACGATGAAGTTGCTGTTTTCGTCTACGAAGCCATCCCAGATATCGACGAATTCGCCGCCGATGCTTTCGACCTGGTTGCGGTAGAGCTGGTTCATCTGGACGGCGTCGGCCGTCATCTGATCGGATTCGAAGGCGGGCAGCCCGACCCAGAGCAGCGGGATCTTCCGGTCGGTGACTTCTTTGCCAAAGGAAAGGACACGGCGGCGATATTCGGCGAACCAGCCGTCGGTGCGGAATTTTTCCTTGGCGGTGTCGGTCACCATCTGCTGGCGGTCATTGGCGCCGATCATGACGACGACCATTGCCGGCTTCAGCTCGTCGATCATCTTCGGCAGCTGTCCCGGCCAGTCGTAATAATCGTCGCGGACAAGGCCTGAGGAGACGTTGCCGCGGGCTTCGACGACGACGCCGGGCGAGGTCTCGAAGGCGGCGGTCAGGCCGTCGCCGAGGCCGCTGGCGAGGAAATCGCCGACGATCAGTATCTTCTTGGCGTCGCCGAGCTTCTGCACGACCGGCTCTTCCTGCACCGGCGGCCGCACCGGCGGCGCGGTGCGGGTATTGATCACCGCCTTCTGCGCCGGCGGGCGCTTGCGCTGCTGCTGGCGCCTCGGCTGCTGGGCATCAGGGGCCTGCGGCCCGTCATCGAGATAGCGCCGGCCAAGGAAAAAATCGAGGATCGACCGGCGCTCGTAGCGCTGTTCCTGGGCCTCGGCGACATGCACCGGCGCAAGCGCGCCGACGCACAACGAAGCCGCCGTCAAGGCGAGCACCAGCCAACGGATTTTCGGGGTCCGATCAGTTTTCTTCATCATGGGCAGTTCCGCATCTGCCGGCATCTTGCACGCAGGATAGGTCAGCGTCCACTCCCGCTATTCATGTAGGTCACGGTTCTGCCGCTTCCAATCAGGGCTTACTTTTCGGCATGGCGCTAGAGCATGATGCCGAAAAGTGTCAGCGGCTTTCGGACGACATCCTGTTCTAGCGGCGAAGTGCATTCAGGAGCGGCAGCGAGGGCTCGCCGTCCGGCTGCATGCCGATGCGCTCCTGCACCGCCGATATCGCCGCCTTCGAACCCGAGCCGAAATTGCCGTCGACCTCGCCATTGTAATAGCCGAGGGTCTTCAGGCGGGTCTGCAGCTCGAATTTCTCGGTGATATCAAGGGCGCCGTCCGGGCGCGGCCAGCGCTGCTGCATGCCGCCATAACCGGCGATCTGATCGGCCAGCAGGCCGACGGCAAGCGCGTAGCTATCCGAGGCGTTGTAGTTCTTGATGGTGAAAAAGTTGGCGGTCATCAGGAAGCCCGGGCCGTTCGGTCCGGCCGGCATCTTCAGCACGGCCTTGGTGGCGCCTTCGCGGAAGGCCTTGCCGTTTGGGCGTTTCAGGCCGAGCTCCGCCCATTGGGCAAGCGTATGGGTCTTGCCGGCCTGCTTGGCGGCGGCAGCGGGAACGACGACCTCGTAGCCCCAGGTCTTGCCGGTATCCCAGCCGTTCTTCATCAGGAGATTGGCCGAGGTCGCCAGCGCATCCGGCACCGAATTCCAGATGTCGCGATGGCCGTTGCCGTCGGCGTCGACGGCGTAAAGCAGGTAGCTTGTCGGGATGAACTGGGTGTGGCCCATGGCGCCCGCCCAGGAGCCGGTCATCTCGCGTGCCGGCACGTCGCCGTTCTGCAGGATCTTCAGCGCGGCAACCAGCTGCTTCTTGGCGAATTTGGCGCGGCTCGGGTCGGCATAGGCAAGCGTCGCCAGCGCGCGCGGCACGTAGTGCAGCCGGTCATCCTTGTCGAGAATCGCACCATAGTTCGATTCCATCGACCAGATGGCGAGCAGAATGCTCTTGTCGACGCCGAAGCGCTGCTCGATCGCATTGAGCGTGCGGGCGTGCTTGGCGGCCATCTCGCGGCCGATCCTGACCGTGTAGGGATTGACGCGCGAATCGACGTAGTCCCAGATCTTCGAGGTGAATTCGGGCTGATAGGCCGCCTTCTCGAGCACGGTGGGATCGGGCTCGCTCACCCCGGAAAAGGCCTTTTGATAGGTTGCCTTACTGATGCCACTCTGAGCGGCTGTTTGGTAAAAATCCGCGATCCATTTCTGGAACCGGGAATCAGCTTTCGCGCTGTCGGGAACCAGGCCTACCTGGGCGGCGACAACGAGGGCGAGAGCAAGACCACGAAGGGAGTTTTTGTGATTCTGGATCATCGACAGTCGTATCCGTCATCTTCAGTTTTCGGTGCAGCAGAGGCGTCATGTCCGCCCAGACCCGAGACTACAGGAACGGAGTCAACAAATTCTTTACCATGGCGGTCGGCTGCGGTCACCATTGCAAAACAGTAGCAATTCTATACTAGGTAGAGCCAAAAGGCTCTTTTTCCAAAGCGATATGGCGAAGCAGGAGGCCGGGTGTGGCTCAGCATAACAAAGTTCGTAAAGCAGTATTTCCGGTTGCCGGGTTGGGGACGCGATTCCTGCCGGCGACAAAGGCTGTTCCGAAGGAAATGTTGACCGTCGTCGACAAGCCAATCATTCAATATGTCGTCGATGAGGCGATCGAAGCCGGGATTGAACATCTGGTTTTCGTCACCGGGCGCAACAAGCACGTCATCGAAGATTATTTCGACATTCATTTCGAGCTTGAGCAGACGCTTAAGGAGCGCGCCAAGAAGGCGGAAATTACTCTCCTGCAGCAGCAATTGCCGAAGGCCGGCACGGTGAGCTTCACCCGCCAGCAGGAGCCGCTCGGCCTAGGTCATGCGGTCTGGTGCGCCCGCGAAATCGTCGGCGACGAACCTTTCGCGCTGCTGCTGCCCGACATGATCATGAAGGGCGACAAGGGCTGCATGAAGGGGATGATCGACCTTTACGGCCAGAGCGGCGGCAATATCATCGCCGTTGAAGAATGCGCGCCCGACCAGGCGCATAAATATGGCATCGTCGGCGTCGGCGAAGCGATCGGCGAGGGCTTCCGAATCACCGGCATGGTTGAAAAGCCCGCCAAGGGAACGGCGCCCTCCAACTTCTTCATCAACGGCCGCTACATCCTGCAGCCGGAGATCTTCAAGATCCTCGAAACCCAGGAGCGCGGCGCCGGCAACGAGATCCAGCTCACCGACGGCATGCTCAAGCTACTGAAGGAACAGGATTTCGCCGGGTATCACTTCCGCGGCACGACCTACGACTGCGGCGCCAAGGACGGCTTCATCCTGGCAAATGTCGCCTACGCCCTCGAACGCGCCGATATCCGCCCGACCGTCGAAGGTGGCTTCAAGGAATTGCTTGCCGGCCTGAGGTAAGTTTTCCGTACAGCATATGAATGACGAGCGCCGCGTATCCTCCCAGATGCGCGGCGCTCTTTATTAATGTTGTAGCCTGATGTCGTCCGCAAACCGCTCACACTTCAACATCAGGCTTAGCGTTTGAGCTTAAGGCCGACGCCGGCGCGCCATTGCTGCGAATCGGTGCCTTCCTTGCGCGTCGTCAGCTCGTAGCCAAGCGTGCTGGTCAGATCGAGATAGCGGTTGATGTTCCAGGTCAGGCCGGTCGCCGCGGTATAGACGAGCTCATCGTTGATGGTGCTGTCGGTGGGATAATCGCGCCAGATGACCCCGCCGATCATCGTGCCGACCAGATTGTCGCGCAACTGATGCGTGACCGTCGTCGTCAGCGCGTGCGAGACGTAACCGCTCTCGCCCGCCGTAGTCGTAGGCTGGATGCTCGTCTGCAGGTCGAGATTAACATCGGTGCCGCGGATCGGCGACCAGAGCAGGCTCGCATCGAGCGTGGCCGTGTCGATCGACGAGAGCCTGTTATCTTCGAAGTCCGCCCTCGCGTAGCCGATGCCGACTTCTCCCTTCAGCTTTTCACCGAGATCGACCTCGACGCCGGCTTTGACGCCGTAGCTATGGCCCGAACGCTCGTAGCCGGCGGAATCGCGTGTCTCGTCATAGAGCGTCCGGCCGATCGTGGCCTCGATGAAGGGGATCAGCGCGGGCGACAGCTCGTAGCCGACGCGGCCGCGCAGCGTGCCCGTCGTCTGATTGCGGTCGCTGAGCGCGACGGTCGCGCCGCTTGCCAGCGTGGCGTCGGAATAGATCGAACGGGTGAGCGCCAGGGCCGTCGTACCGCGCAGGATGCCGAAATCGCGTTCTACGGAGGCCCCGGCCGAAAACTCCTGCACATCGGATTGCTGCGTGGCGTTGGCGACCGCGTCAGGGTCGTCCGTATCTTCGCGGTAGAAATTATACCCGGCGGTGAGGTGCGCGACCGTCTCCTGGGGAAGGTCCAGTCTGAGATCGCCGTTGATCTTGAAGGAAGGCTGCTCCTCGCCTTCGCCGCTGATATTTCTCTGCCATGCGCCTTCCGAGGTGACGCTCAGCTGGTGGCGGCCCCAGTCGGAGGTCAGCGTCGCTGCCGCATCGTTTTCGAGGAAGGCGCGCCGCTGCCTAGTGTCGCCATCCTTGGTGGTTTCGGTGTTGATGCTCTGGGTGACGCTCGGACGGAGCACGAAAGTGCCGAGCGGAATGCCCGGCGTTTCCGCCGTTGACGCACTTTCAGCAGCCCGGCGGCGCGGCATTTCGTCGACCGGCGCTTCGCGGGTGTTCAGCCGGCGGATGTCCTCGTCGAGGATGGAGCCGGTAATGTCGTTGCCGGCTTGCGAATCCGGTATGGCGGGCCTCTGCGAAGCATCATCCGCGTTCTCGGTCGTGCCGTTCGCCGCGGGAATGGCGCCGTCGTCGCTCTCGGTGGACGCGGCGATGTAGGTGGTGCGATTGTCCTGAGAGGCCGCGGAGCCGCTGCTTGCCGGTTGCTGCGAGGCGGATTGTGCAAAGGCTACCTGGCTAAGCAGCAGACTGCCGAACGCAGCAAAGGAGACGGCACGGCTCATGGCGCGGAGCGGCGTCACACTGCTCGTCTGATTTGGCTGGCCCATGCAATTCGCGCCTGACATGCTTTCGGTTCTTACCCAAAGGTAAAGCCTCGTGGTTAATCATTCGTTGCCGACGGTGGGCGCCGTTCACAATTCGGAAAGAGGCCGGGGTGGACTTGGAAAGTGAAAAGGTCTAACGCAATTCCATGAACAGAAGAGCGATAAAACTGGTCGAAAACGGCGTGCTCGAATCAGCAAAACGCACGATTGAAATTGAAAAACGCGGTCTTGAAGCGCTCGAACAGGCCTTGGACAATGGATTGGCCGGCCCGTTCACCCGCGCGATCGAAGTCATCGGCGATATCTCCGGCCGGGTGATCGTCACCGGCGTCGGCAAGAGCGGCCATATCGGCGCCAAGCTGGCGGCGACCTTCGCGTCGACCGGGACGCCCGCCTTCTTCGTGCATGCGGCCGAAGCCAATCACGGCGATCTCGGCATGATCGCGCGCGACGACGTCGTGCTGGCGATTTCCAAAGGCGGCGAAAGCGCCGAGCTCAAGAGCATCATTTCCTTCACGCGGCGCTTCTCCATTCCGCTGATTGCGCTCACCTGCGGCGAACACTCCTCGCTTGCCACGGCCGCCGATATCGTGCTTCTGGTGCCGAACGAGCAGGAGGCCTGCCCCAACGGGCTGGCGCCGACGACCTCGACACTGATGCAGCTTGCGCTTGGCGATGCCTTGGCAGTAGCGCTCCTGGAGGCGCGCGGCTTTACCGCCACCGATTTCCACGTCTTCCATCCCGGCGGCAAACTCGGCGCCAGCCTGACGCATGTCGCCGACATCATGCATACCGGCGAGCGGGTGCCGCTCGTGGCCAAGGGCACGCCGATGCCGGAAGCGATCACCGTGCTATCGCGCAAGCACTTCGGCTGCGTCGGCGTGCTCGACGAAGAGGGACGGCTCTGCGGCATCGTCACCGAAGGCGACATGGCGCGAAACCTGACCCGCAATCTCGGCGAGCTTGCCGTCGACGACATCATGACGAAGACGCCGAAGACGGTGAAGCCGACGATGCTGGCGACCGCGGCCCTGGCGCTGCTCAATCAGCACAGCATCGGCGCGCTGATCGTCATCGACGAGGACAGACGGCCGCTCGGATTGGTGCATTTCCATGACCTGCTGCGGATCGGCGTCGCCTGATCGGCGCTGTTTGATCAGACGGGTTCGACCCTGAGGTCGCGGCCGTTGCTCGCCACCACCTTCACCTGTGTGCCCACGGGCAGATCAGGCCCCATTACCTGCCACAATGTATCGTCGAGACGGATTCGGCCGCGGCCTTCGCGGATCGGCTCGTGCAGCGTCGCGGTACGGCCGACCAGGCTCGCGCCGCGCTGATTGAGGAAGGGCTCGTCGGTGGCGGCATTGCGTAGCATCAGCCTGCGGCCGGCGAAGGTCGTGGCAACGGCGAGCAGGGCAAAAAAGATCGCCTGCAGCTCCCAGACCCAGAAGGCACTATCCCAGAAGAGCAGCGACAATGCGCCGACGATCAAGGCGGCGAGGCCGATCCACACCAGGAAGAAGCCGGGCACGATCATTTCGGCGGCGAGCAGAACCAGGCCAACAACCCACCAGCTCCACGGACCGAGTTCGGCGATGATCTTCGCCAGCATGGCTTAGCGCTCCTGATCGGGATTGAAGGGATTGGGGCTCGGCGGATTGATCGGCGGGGTCGAGCGGACGGGTGCGGGGCGCGGATGCGGCGGCGGCGGCGTTGCCGAGTTGTTGCCGGCATTGCCGAAGACCTCGCGGGCAATGGCGCCGATGCCGCCGAGGGAACTGAGGATAGAGGAGGCTTCCATCGGCATCAGCACGATCTTGGAGTTGGGCGCCGAACCGACCGAGGCGAGCGCTTCTGTGTATTTCTGCGCAACGAAATAGTTGATCGCCTGAACGTCGCCGGCGGCAATCGCCTCGGAGACCATCCTCGTCGCCTTGGCTTCAGCCTCGGCAAGCCGCTCGCGGGCTTCCGCATTGCGGAAGGCGGCCTCACGCTGGCCTTCCGCCTGCAGGATGGCGGATTGTTTGGCGCCTTCGGCCCTCAGAATCTGCGCGTTGCGCGAGCCTTCGGCTTCCAAGACCTGGGCGCGCTTCTCGCGCTCGGCCTTCATCTGGCGGGCCATGGCATCGACGAGGTCGCGTGGCGGCTGGATGTCCTTGATTTCGACGCGGGTGACCTTGATGCCCCAGGGCTGCACGGCCTCGTCGACGACACGCAGCAAGCGGTCGTTGATCGCATCGCGGTTGGAAAGCAGTTCGTCGAGATCCATGGAACCCATGACCGAGCGGATATTGGTCATGGTGAGATTAAGGATGGCGTTTTCGAGGTGGGAAACCTGATAGGCGGCCTGGGCGGCGTTCAGCACCTGATAGAAGGCGACGGCATCGGCGGAAACCGATGCATTGTCCTTGGTGATCACCTCCTGCGTCGGCACATCAAGCACCTGTTCCATCACGTTCATCCGCGCGCCGACGCGCTCGATGAAGGGGGTGATGAGGTTCAGACCAGGCTCCAGCGTGCGGGTATAACGCCCGAAGCGCTCGATCGTGTAGCGGTAGCCTTGCGGCACGGTCTTGATCCCGGCAAAAAGCACCAGGATGACGAAGATGACGAGCACGATCACGACGATGTCGAAGCCGCCGAACAGCATGAAAAATTCCTCCCAACGGCGCGTGCGCCCACTCACTGATGTGGGGAGTTAGCACGTTCTTCGCGAGGAAGAAATGCCACACGGATGCCACACTTCCACCTCCACGTGAAAAGCAGGTTTCCTCTCGCTAAGATCCGCGGGCTGCCGCCGGTTATCCCTGCGGCGCCGTTATTCTCAGGCCCAGCCCTGCAATTCCCGGCGGACGACCTTTTCCAGCACCTTCATGCCATCATCGCTGTCGTTGAGGCAGGGAATATGCGCAAATTTCTCGCCGCCGTTTTCGTGGAAGGAGTGGGCGGCCTGTTCGGCGATCTCTTCCAGCGTTTCCAGACAGTCGGAAACGAAGCCGGGGTTGATGACGGCGATGCGCTTGACGCCGTCCTGGGCGAGTTTCTCCACCGTCTTGTCGGTATAGGGTTGCAGCCATTCCTCCGGCCCGAAGCGGGACTGGAAGGTGACCATGAAATTTTCCTGGGTGAGGCCGAGCCGCTCGCGCAGCAACCGGCCGGTCTTCTGGCACTGGCAGTAATAAGGGTCGCCCTGCTTGAAATAAGACATCGGAATGCCGTGGAATGAGGCGAGCAGCATCTCCGGCTTCCAGTCGAGCGACGAGAGATGACTTTCGACGGATTGGGCAAGCGCCTCGATATAGGTCTCGTCGTCATGATAGTCGGGCACGGTGCGCAGCGCCGGCTGCCAGCGCATGGACAGCAGCTTATGGAAGGCCTTGTCGTTGACGGTTGCGGTCGTCGCCGCGGCATATTGCGGATAAAGCGGGAAGAGTACGATACGATCGCAGCCCTCCTGCTTCAGCGCCTCGATGCGCGAGGCGATCGACGGCGTGCCGTAGCGCATTGCCCAGTCGACCTTGACGTTCTCAAGATCCTTGAGGCGCCCGGCCATCAGTTCTGACTGATTGCGCGTGTAGGTGCGCAGATAGCTTTCGTTCTTTTCCTTGTTCCAGATCAGCTCATAAGCCTTGCCGACCTTCTGCGGGCGGGTGTTGAGAACGATGCCGAACAGGATCGGGTACCACTTCCAGCGAGACCATTCGATGACACGGCGATCGGTCAGGAATTCCCTGAGATAGCGACGCATCGACGTGTAGTCGGTGCCGTCAGGCGTGCCGAGATTGACCAGCAGGACCCCGATTTTGCCTGACTTGACCGCCGGATGGTCGGCCGGGCGGAGAGAAATATCTGCTGTCATTCTGGCCCCAACGCTCTCGTCTGTCTCGTCGGCTCATACGCAGCCGGAAGACCATGGTTCACCCTATAGAAAGAAAAACCGGCCCGGGAAACCCCGGACCGGCCGTTGCAATCGGGACAAATTGTCTTATTTCGCTGGAACTTCGATCTCCTTGCCAACCGTCAGGTGGCGCGGGTTCGGACTGCCGTTCGCCTCCGAGAGCTTCCGCCACAGGGTGCCATCGCCATAGAAGGTGACGGCGAGGTCCCAGAAGGTGTCGCCCGCCGCGATGACGTGGGTGGACGGCGTCGTGGTGGCAGGCGCGGAGGCAGCCGGCGCTGGTTCCGGAGCAGGCGCGGGTGCTGCTGGCGTGGCCGGGGCTGGCGCAGCAGGGACAGGCTCGGTGGTTGGTGCTGGCGTGGCCGGTGCCGCAGGGGCGGGCTCGGTAGCCGGTGCGGGTGTCGCAGGGGCAGGCGCGGGCTCTGTTGCCGGTGCAGGTGCTGCCGGCGCGGGAGCGGGAGTAGCCGGTTCGGCAGCGGGTGCCTGTGCTATGGTCGCGCCGATTTCTGTGACGCGGCCATCGGTATAGGGCTTATAGGGAGAGTGGGCGGCCAAAAATTCGGCTGTCACGTCGGCAAGATCCGGACCGTAGTCATAGGCGTTCTTGCCTTCCTTAAAGATCGAATAGCCGTCGCCGCCGGCCCGCATGAAGTTATTGGTGGCGACCTTATAGGTCTTGGCCTGGTCGATCGGAGCGAAATTGTCGCCCTCCTTCACCTGGACATCGCTGACGCGGCTGCCGACGGGCTTCGACTGGTCGAACGAGAATTTCAGGCCGGCGACCTGCGGAAAGCGGCCGGCGCCCTGATCAATCTGGCTGACGCCGTTTTCGAGCGCCTTGACGATGTCTGCGCCGGTGGCCTCAAAAGTGGCGAGCGTATTCTGGAAAGGCAGGACGGTGATGACCTCGCCCTGGGTGACATCGCCGCCATCGATCGACGCACGCAGGCCGCCGCCGTTCTGAACGGCGATGGTGACGCCCTGGTTCTTCGTGCGGTCGAGCATGGCGTCGGCCACCAGATTGCCCATCGAGCATTCCTTGACGCGGCAGACCTTACGATCGCCCTCGATCGGGCCTTCGGAGGCGCCGATCACCTTCTTGCGCAATTCCTCGATCGGCTTTGCCAGTTCGGCGACGCGGGTGACGACAGCCGGATCGGGCGTGAAGGACGAGTCGATCAGAATCGGGTCGCCCTTGGCATCCTTGACGACGCCGTTATCGTCGAAATTGACGACGATATCACCGAGATATTTGCTGTAGGAGGCGGCCTGGACGACCAGCACCTTGTAGCCGCCGGGATTGTCGACCATCGTCGGATATGGGCCTTCGGCCTTCGGATCGGTGTTGGACAGCAGGCTGTGCGAATGGCCGCCGACGACGACATCGACGTCGGGAATCTTGGCGATGAAAGCGAGGTCGCGGGGATAGCCGACATGGGTCAGCGCGATGATCTTGTTGACGCCCTGGCCCTTCAGGTCCTGGACCGCGGCGGTGATGGTCTGAACGTCATCTTCGATGGTGACGTTCGGGCCGGGCGAAGACAGCTCCGGCGTATCGTTGGTGACGGCGCCGACGATGCCAATCTTCTGGCCACCGACGTCGAGCACCAGCGAGGGCTTGATGCGGTCGCCGAGCTTGGAGGCAGCCGTCGCCTTGACGTTGGCCGTCACGACGGGGAACTGCACCTTGTCGAGGAAGGTGGCAAGCCCGTCTTCGCTGTCGTCGAATTCATGGTTGCCGACGGTCATGGCGTCGAACTTCATCAGGTTGAGGAATTCGGCTTCGGCCGCGCCCTTATAGGTGGTGTAGAAGAGCGAGCCCTGGAAATTGTCGCCGGCATTCAGCAGAAGGACATTCTTGCCCGATAGCGCCTGGCGGCGCTGGTCGATCGCGGTCTTCAGGCGGGCAGCGCCCCCGAAGCATTCCTTCTTGCCTTCCTCCTCGGCCGAGCAGGTGGAATCGAACTTGTTGATCGATTCGATGCGGGAATGGAAATCGTTGATATGAAGAATATTGAGTTCGTAATCCGCAAAGGCGGCGCCCGCGCTCAGCGCCAGCATGGACGCGGTCAAAAGACCGAAGCTGAAAGACTTCGTCATCCCTGTTCTCCTGATTGAGGCGAAAGATCCCCCTCGCCGATCCCTTCCATAGTCCGCCGGGGCGGTACCCGGCTTGCCGATGTTCCATGACACGGCATAGGTCTGCAAGGGAAAGCTGGGCCAGGCGGCACTCTTTCCAAGAGGGGCGGGACAAAAAAGCCGGCTGCTATCTCCGGCATTCGCCACCGGCGTCATTACGGTGGAGTTCGTGCACAGCCTCGGAAATATTCGGAACCGAAGGAAGCGCGCCGACGCCATAGATCAGCACGACCGGCAAGGCGAAGACCAAACTGCAGCGGGCGCGATAGACGTTGGCCGGCAAAACGACGGCCAACGCGGCAAGCGGCATTGCGAGCAGCAGAATGAGGTAACCGGCGATGGCCCGGATGGTGTGCTCGGCCTATCGCCTCACGCTTCAGCCGCGGCGGGAAAGCGTGAATTGGGACCCTGTTGCGGTGGTGCAATTAAGCTGGGTTGGTCCAATGAGGGCGCAATTGACGAGAGAGGTTGTTTTTTTCACATTCGAGTAAAGGTTAATCTGAATAATTTGATCAGGTCCGACCGTATAAGTTCCCGATGCCATCTGCGTGTTTGTTCCGTCGCTTGTGCGAGTTACAAACTGCCCACCTGTGAAGGTGGAGGTTAAGCCATTGGCATCCGTCCATTCGCCTTCAACAGAATTCGTAACGGGTGGGGCGGCTGCAACCACCCTCTGTCGCGGCTCCGATGAAACGCAGGCGGCAAGAGCGGCCGCGGCTCCGACAAGAACGAGACCAGTTCTGATTTTCATAAGGCTTCTCCCGGCGATTCGGCGTGGCGGTCACCCGCCAAGTTCGGGCAAAACATGGCGTGCGCCCGCCATGATGGCAAGGCTTGGCGCGGCGGGGGCGCCATTTATACAGCCAGCGTTACAAAAATGCCCGCCTTGCGGCGGGCATCATCGAGCTTGTGCGAGCACTCTCAGCGAACGAGAATGTTGCGGAACTGCCACGGATCCTTGGTGTCGATATCCTCTGGGAAGAGGCCCGGACGGCCGTCGAGCGGGGTCCAGTCGGTGTAATGACCTTCGACCGGGCCGAGATAGGGCATCTGCACTTCGAGGCAGCGTTTGTAGTCGATCTCGTCGGCTTCGACGATGCCGGCCGTCGGGTTTTCCAGCGCCCAGACCATGCCGGCGAGAACAGCTGATGTGACCTGCAGGCCGGTGGCGTTCTGATAGGGCGCGATGCGGCGGGTTTCCTCGAGCGATAGTCGCGAGCCATACCAATAAGCGTTCTTCTCATGGCCGTAGAGCAGAACGCCGAGTTCGTCGATGCCGTCCTCCAGTTCGTCCTCATCGAGAACGTGATGGACCGGCTGCGGCGTGCCACCATTGCCGAACATCTCGTGCAGGGAGAGCACGGCGTCATTGGCCGGATGGTAGGCGTAGTGGCAGGTCGGGCGGAAGGTCACTTCGCCGTCCTTGTCGCGGACCGTGAAATAATCGGCGATCGAGATCGACTCGTTATGGGTGACGAGGAAGCCGTACTGCGGGCCGGGCGTCGGGCACCAGGTGCGCACGCGGGTGTTGGCGCCCGGCTGCTCCAGGTAGATCGCCGCCTTGTTGCCCTTCTTGTGCTGCTTGGCGTTCTTCGGCATCCATTCTTCATGGGTGCCCCAGCCGAGTTCGGCCGGCTGCATGCCTTCTGAGATGAAGCCTTCGACGGACCAGGTGTTCCAGAAGACGTTGAGCGGCTTCGGATGCTTGGTGCGCTGGGTGTCGCGCTCGGCAATGTGGATGCCCTTGACGCCGAGCTTCTTCATCAGCTTCGCCCAGCCTTCGCGATCGTGCTGGTCCGGTTCCTCGAACTTCAGGCCGATGTCATTGGCGAGGTTGACGAGCGCCTGCTTGACGAACCAGGAAACCATGCCCGGGTTGGCGCCGCAGGTCGAGACAGCGGTGGCGCCGCCCGGGTTCTTGGCCTTTTCCTTGCGCACGGTTTCGCGCAGCGCATAGTTGGTGCGGTCGGCGTTGCTCATGCCCTTGTCGAAATAGAAGCCGAGCCAGGGCTCGACGACCGTGTCGATGTAGAGGACGTCGAGCTTGCGGCAGAGCTTGATAATGTCGAGCGAGGAAGTGTCGACCGAGAGGTTGACGCAGAAACCCTGGCCTTCGCCTTCCGTCAGGAGCGGCTTCAGCAGCTCCTTGTAATTGTCCTTGGTGACATATTCCTTGATGTGGCGGACGCCGTGCTTCTTCAGAATTTCCATGTCGGAGGGTTCTTCACGTGGGTCGATGACGACCATCCGGCTTTTGTCGAATTTGAAGTGGCGCTCGATCAGCGGCAGGGTGCCGCGGCCAATGGAGCCAAAGCCGATCATCACGATCGGACCGGTAATTTCGGCATATACCGGGTGGTTCTTGTCCGTCATTCTTTTCTCCTGTGGAAGGGGACGAAGGCGTTCAGCCTGAAGAATTCTTTTTTGAAATTGCCGCAGAAATGCGAGGTGACCGGCTCTAACCACAAAACGGCGTCACAATAAAGAGTGTTGACCGGGAAAGGTCGAATATCGGGACGAGATCATCTAACCGAAAATCAACGTTTCAGAATTTCAAGCCCTTCGGCGGTCGTCGTCATGGCAAGCTCGGTAATCTCGTATTCAGCGACGTTGTGGATGGTGAAGGGGTCCGCTGCCACATAAGCCTCGATTGCGGCGCGCTCGCCGATTGCGAGGATAGCGCCGCCGGTGCGCGGCACCTTGCGGCCGGAGGCGAGAAACCAGCCCTTGGCATAACCCTCCTTCACCCAGGCCATGTGCGGCTCCATGTGCCTGTCGGCTTCCTCGTTGGACTTACGATAGGTGAGGGAGAGAATGAACATTTTCAGTTCCTGACAAGTTTGGCGCGGATCAGGCCGCGCAGCGAGTTGCCGATATAAAGCGTGCCGGCATCGAGTTCGGCCAGTGTGAGGCGGCCGACACGCGCCTTGCGCGTGCAAATGAGTTCGGTGCGCAGCACGCCCGCAAGCAGGCCGCAGGAGATCGGCGGAGTGCGCAGCGTGCCGGTTCCGTCATCCAGGAAGACGGAGGTGATGGTGCCCTCGCAAACCTCGCCGCGCTCGTTCAGCAGGATGACTTCGTCGGCCTCATCCGGCGCATATTCGGCTCGCGCCACCTCGTAGACGGCGCGGCGGGTGGTCTTGTGGCGTAGCAGCCTGTCGGTGGAATCAAGACGGGTCTCGGCGATGCGCACCGTCCAGACCGTCTCCGGCGCCAGCGGCACGAAAGCCGCGCTCGTTACCTCGATGCGACCCTGCGCGTCGAAGGTCAGGCGGATGCGCAGCGGACCGGCGGCGCCCGCAACGGCGTCCTCGAGCTTGGCGGCGGCATCGACCGGCTGCGGGAAGCCAAGGCGACGGGCGGAGCGGGAAAGCCGGGCGAAATGCAGCCGCAGGCGGATGAAGCCGTCGCCAGGCTGCCAGCGCAGCGTCTCGATCAACGAAAAATCCGTCATCGCGCGATCCATTGGTCGCCGACGGCGAAGCGGGCCTTGAGCAGGCATTCCTCATATTCGGCCTCGGCGGTCGAATCGAAGACGATGCCGCCGCCGACATTAAAGACAGCCCTGCCGCCGTCAAAAAGCGTGATGGTGCGGATCGCGACGGAAAAACGCATGGCGCCGCTCGGCGAGATCATGCCGATCGCGCCACAATAGGCGTCGCGGGGAGCATCCTCCAGCGCGTGGAGGATTTCCATCGCCCGCATCTTCGGTGCGCCGGTGATCGAACCGCAGGGAAAGAGGGCGGAGAAGATGTCGCGGATCGAAAGGCCGGGGATGAGCCTTGCCTGCACATGGCTGACCATCTGGTGGACGGTCGGATATGTCTCGACATCGAAGAGCTTCGGGACATCGAGCGTGCCGACCTCGGTGATGCGTGAGATATCGTTGCGCAGCAGATCGACGATCATGCGGTTTTCGGCCTGCGTCTTGATATCATTGCGCATGGCTTCGATAATTTCGGCATCCTCGGCGGCGGTGGCGCCGCGTTTGGCCGTGCCTTTCATCGGATGGGTCTCGATCCAGCCTTGCTCATCGGTGCGGAAGAACAGTTCGGGCGAGCGCGACAGGATGACGGGGCCGCCGAGATCGACCAGCGCACCATATTTGACCGGTTGGCGTTCGATCAGCGACCAGAAGGCGGCATGCGGATCGCCATTCCAGCGGGTCTCGACTGGCATGGTGAGGTTCGCCTGGTAGGCGTCGCCGAGCCTGAGATGCTCGTGAAGACGGTCGAAACGCTCTTTATATATAGGGAAATCCCAAGCGGCTTTCGGGGCCGTGAGGAATTCCTCGTTTTCCAGACGCTGTTTCGGCTGGGCAAGCGGGTGTGTGTCCGCTTGCGGCGCTTCGAAGACGCCGAAAAGGAGAAGCGGTGTTTCGCGGATTTCGTCGGCGAAGGAGGCGAGTTTGTCCTCGAAAAGGTATCCGGCCTCGTAGGCCATGTAACCGGCGAGCCATTTGCCTGCGGCCTTTGCTTCTTCCATGCGGGCGAGGCCGGCAAAGAATTCGGTGCTCGTCCTGGCGACGATGAGTTCCGACGGCTTAGCGAAAAGCATCACCTGGCCGGTCGTGTCGTCGCGGAAGAGAATATAGGGTTGATCGGACACGCAACGCTTTCAGTTGTTCTGCTCCCCATGGCTCGGATGCGATCGGGAGCGTCAGACATTTTCTCTCTTCTCCCCTCGGGGAGAAGATGCCCGAAGGGCAGATGAGGGGTGGAGCGAAGCGACGTCCTGAGCATATGCGAAGGAGAGCGGCTGCCGTGCAGCCCCCTCATCCGCCTGCCGGCACCTTCTCCCCGAGGGGAGAAGGGACTCGCTCTCTTAAGCCTTATCCAAAGCTTCCAGTTCGTCGATCAGCCCTTCAATCATCGACAGGCCGTGGCTCCAGAACGACGGATCGGTGGCGTCGAGGCCGAAAGGCTTCAAAAGTTCCGAATGATGCTTGGTGCCGCCGGCCTTCAGCAGTTCGAAATACTTCTCCTGGAAACCCGTCTCGGCCTTCTGGTAGACGGCATAGAGCGAATTCACCAGGCAATCGCCGAAGGCATAGGCGTAGACATAGAAGGGCGAGTGGATGAAATGGGGGATATAGGCCCAATAGGTCTCGTAGCCCTCGGAGATGCTGATCGCCGGCCCGAGGCTTTCGGACTGGACGGAGAGCCAGAGTTCGCCGATGTCGTCGGCGGTGAGTTCACCTGATTTGCGGGCAGTGTGCAGCTTACGCTCGAATTCGTAGAAGGCGATCTGGCGCACGACCGTGTTGATCATGTCCTCGACCTTCTGGGCGAGCATCGCCTTGCGCTCACGCTTGTCGGTGGTCTTTTCGAGGAGCGCGCGGAAGGTCAGCATCTCGCCGAAGACGGAGGCGGTTTCGGCAAGCGTCAGCGGCGTCTGGCACATCAGCGCTCCCTGCGCGCCGGCCAGAACCTGGTGCACGCCGTGGCCGAGTTCATGGGCAAGCGTCATCACGTCGCGCGGCTTGCCCAAGTAATTGACGAGCACATAGGGATGGGCCGAGGGAACCGTCGGATGGGCGAAGGCGCCGGGCGCCTTGCCGGGGCGGACCGGGGCGTCGATCCATTGTTCGTCGAAGAAGCGCCTGGCGATATCAGCCATCTCAGGAGCGAAATTGCCGTAGGCCGACAGCACCGTGTCCTTCGCGTCGGACCAGGAGATGACGGCGCTGGAGGTTTCCGGAAGCGGCGCGTTGCGGTCCCAGAAGTTCATCTGCTCCATGCCGAGCCATTTAGCCTTCATCTTATAATAGCGGTGCGAAAGGCGGGGATAGGCTTCGCGAACGGCGGCGGCGAGCGCGTCGACGACCTCGCGTTCGACCCGGTTTGCGAGGTGCCTGGAGTCGGCAATGTCCTCGAAGCCGCGCCAGCGGTCGGAAATATCCTTGTCCTTGGCAAGCGTGTTGGTGATCAGCGTGAAGATGCGGATATTGGCCTTGAATGTTTCGGCGAGCGCCATGGCGGCCTTGCGGCGCACTTCCGGATCCTTCTCCTGCAACATGTTCAAGGCGACCTCGAGCGGCACTTTCTCGCCATCGATCTCGTAGCGGAGTTCCGCCATGGTTTCGTCGAACAGGCGATTGAAGGCGGCGGCCGAAGTCATCGACTTCTCGAGGAAGAGCTGCTCCAGCCTGTCGTCGAGTTGATACGGTTTGTCTTTCCTGAGATCGATGAGCCAGGGACGATAATGGCCGGCATCGGGGTCGCTGGCGATGCAGGCGTCGATGACCGCGTCGTCGATGCGGTTCAGCTCCAACGCGAAGAACAGGAGATGGCCCGAGAATTCGGTGAGCTTGGCCTGCACGTCGCCGTAGAGCTTGCCGTTGGTCGGGTTTGTGGTGTCGGAGAAATAGGTTAGGCCGGCAAAGGAGCCGAGCCGGCCCATAATGTCATCAAGCGCTTCATATTCTTTCAGCGCCGCGCCGATGCCCTCGGTGCCGGTTTTCGTCGCGGCCTCGGCAAGTTTGCCCTTCCACCTTTCCTCGAAGGTGATTGCGGCCTTGCCCGCCTTTTCCATGTCGGCGACGAAGGCGGTTGACGTGGCGGAGGGGTAAAGGTCCTGCAGCTTCCAGACCGGCAGATCGCCGAGCGCCGGATCGGCGGGCCCGGCTGGGGCTGCAGGCGACAAACGAAGGCTGGCGTGCTGGAGCTTGATTTTCATGAACGCAATTCCTCTCCACTTTATTACAGGTCTGTTTGAATAAGCGTGAGAAGGCGCCGCATCAAGGGCCTTTCGGCCCATCGAAGGCCCCGCTTCGGCACGAAAAACGGCCGTCGCAATCGTTAAAATGCAATTATTTCTCAAAACTGGATGTTCAAGCCTTTCTGCCAGAGTGCCCTCCAAGGTTTCGCATGAAGTGGAGCGACAATGACCGGTTACAATGAGCTCAAGGGAGCAGGGCAAATACTCGTGGTCGAAGACGACCCGGTGCAGCGCCGCCTGCTCAAAAACGCAATCGAGCGTCACGGCCATGTCGTGCACCAGGCGGAGAACGGCCGGATCGGCCTGGAAATGGTCAAGCGCGACAGCGGCCTTTTCAACGTCATCGTGCTCGATCTGATGATGCCGGAGATGACCGGCCTTGAATTCCTCGACGCGCTTCACGAATTCGGCACGCAGATCCCGGTCATCGTGCAGACGGGCCAAGGCGGCATCGAAACCGTGGTACAGGCGATGCGCGCCGGCGCCTTCGATTTCGTCGTCAAGCCGGTCTCTCCCGAACGCATCGCCACGTCGATCTCCAATGCAATGAAGCTCGACCAGCGCGAGGTCAAGGCACGGGCTGGACGCCGGTCGCGCTCGGGCGCGGTAGGTTTCGACGACATCGTCTCGGCAAGCCCGGCGATGATCCGCGTCATCGATCTCGCTCAGCGGGCGGCTCAATCCAACATTCCCGTCGTGCTCGAAGGTGAATCCGGCGTCGGCAAGGAGCTGGTGGCACGCGCCATCCAGTCCGGCGGCGAACGCTCGAACAAGCCGTTCGTCACCGTCAATTGCGGGGCGATCCCGCACAACCTCGTCGAAAGCATTCTCTTCGGCCACGAGAAGGGCGCCTTCACCGGCGCGACCGAACGTCACATCGGCAAGTTCATGGAGGCCGACGGCGGCACCATCTTCCTCGACGAGATCGGCGACCTGCCCCTCGAAGTACAGGTGAAGCTGCTGCGCGCGGTGCAGCAGGGCGAGATCGAGACCGTCGGTGCGCGCACTGCCCACAAGGTCAATGTCCGGCTGATCTCGGCGACCAACAAGGATCTGATCGAAGAGGTCAAGAATGGCCACTTCCGCGAGGATCTCTACTATCGCCTCAATGTCTTCCCGATCACCATCCCGGCGCTGCGCAAGCGCAAGGAAGACATTCCGCACCTGGTGCGCGTCTTTGCCGACCGCTTCTCCAGCGAGCAGAAGAACGGCCGCCGCATGACGGTGAACTCAGGCGCGCTGGCGCTGCTGACCGCCTATGACTGGCCGGGCAATATCCGCCAGCTCGAAAACGCGATCTTCCGCGCGGTCGTTCTCGCCGAGGGGCCGGAGCTGACCGAGGCGGACTTCCCGCAGATCGCCGCCCAGCTTCCGGAATATGAAGTGGTGGATCACCTGGCGCTCGTCGCCGACAATACCGGCCTCGACCCGGACGAAGCCTATAGCGAAGAATACCGGGCGCCGATGCAGGGGGAGGTTCACCACCACCGCCTGTCCGAGACCCCCGAAAATGCAATCGCCAGCGTCAACCCCTCAGGCGACGTGCGCAAGCTTGCCGATGTCGAGGAGGAGCTCATCCGATTCGCACTCAAATTCTATCGCGGACAGATGAGTCAAGTGGCGCGCAAGCTTGGCATCGGACGATCCACACTTTATCGCAAACTCAAAGATTACGGCATCGACCCCGATAATCCCCAGAAAGATGCGGCTTAAGCCCTATTTATTAAGACTCAGGCAACCACGATTTGTTACTGATCATAAACCACTTGTTAGTGGCTCGTTCACTATGTAAAGAAAAGGTTGATCATGTGTGGCATTTTTGCCATCGTGTGACCGCATTTGACAGTCATCTGAGACAGTACGGGACATTGTCTGTCTGACGGGGATCGAGTTGCCGAATCTGAATGGGAATTCCAAGCCTTCGCGCTTGAGCTGGCGTTCTTTGTGCGCCGACATCTGCGGAAAGGCAGTGAGGACGGCGGCGGCCGCCCTTCTTGCGCTTGCGGTTTCCTCGCCGGTATTCGTCAGTACGCCGTCTCAGGCAGCGGGCGACACCCGCAGCCTCAAGCTCTATTTCATCCATACCGGCGAAAAAGCCGTCATCACCTACAAGCGCAACGGCAAGTTCGACCCCAAGGGTCTGGAGCAGCTGAACCGCTTTCTGCGCGACTGGCGCAAGAACCAGCCGACGAAGATGGATCCACGCCTGTTCGACCTGATCTGGGAAGTCTATCGCCAGAGCGGTTCACGGGACTACATCAACGTCGTCTGCGGTTTCCGCTCGCCGGCGACCAATGAAATGCTGCGCGGCCGCTCACGCAAATCCGGCGTTGCCGAAAAGAGCCAGCACATGCTCGGCAAGGCGATGGACTTCTTCATTCCCGACGTCAAGCTGGCGACGCTTCGCGCCATCGGCATGAAGATGCAGGTCGGCGGTGTCGGCTTCTATCCGAAGTCCGGTTCGCCCTTCGTGCACATGGACGTCGGCGGTGTTCGCGCCTGGCCGCGCATGAGCCGCGACGAGCTTGTCCGGCTTTTCCCGAACGGCAATACCATCCATATTCCGGCCGACGGCAAGCCGCTGCCGGGCTATCAGCAGGCAATGGCCGACTACAAGCGCCGCGCCAGCGGCACGCAGATCGAGATCGCCAGCGCTTCCGAATCGGCACCGAAGCACAAGACGCTGTTTGAGGCGCTTTTCGGTGGCGGAGCCGACGAGCAGGAAGACGATTCCGACGATTCGGCCCCGGTCGCCGTCGCCAAGGCAACGCCGCCGAAGGCCGAGCCTGCCCCTGCCGAGCCGCAGCAGACCGAGGTCGCCGATGTGAACGCGCCGGTGCCGCAGGTTCGTCCGGCATTCAGCAACCAGCCGGCCGGCAGCGAAGTGGCAAACGCGCTGGTCGCGCCGTCTTCGGGTAATGCCGCGCAGCAGGCTCTAGCCGCCGCGCTCCCGGCCGATCAGGCCCAGCCGCAGCAATTCGCCGATCTCAGCGCCTACAGCATCCCGGTTCCCTCGCTTCTTGGTCAGCGCCGCGCGCCCGGCGATGCCGAAGTCGCGTCGACCGATCCCGCCATGTCGAACGGCATGCCGGTTCCGACGCCGGTCGAACGTCCTGCCCTTGCCGAGAAGCTTCTCGCTGCGGCCAATGCCGATCCGGAAGCAGAGGCCGACGAGGCCGATCAGGACGGCGGACTGTCTCCTGCCCTTGCCGATGCGCTCGACCAGCAGAACAAGGGTGACGAAAACCAGGTCGCCGCGCATGCGCCCGAGATGACGGTGGAGCAGGCGATCAACGCGGCGATGCCGCAACAGACGCCTGCCCAGAAACCGTCGCTTCAACTCGCAGCCCTGGCGCCAGCAACAAAGTCGGCAAGCTTCGGCGACGCCTTCGACGAACCGGCCGCCGAAAACGCCGTGGTGCCGGCTCTTCCCACCAAGGGTGGCCGCCCGACGCAGAAGCAGGCCGCCGCAGCAGACGCCAGCCGCGCGACGGTGCGTACCGAGCCGAAGCTGACGCAGAAGATGATTTCGCAGTGGGCGCTGACCAATGCCCGTCTCGAAATGGCCTCCAAGCAGGTCAAGGCGCCGCGCTTCGTCAGCCAGACGATGCGCGCCCAGCCGACCGCCGTCTATGCCGAAGGCTTCAACGTCAAGACCGCTTCGGTCGATCCGGCTCGCTTTAGTGGCACGGCCGTCAACTTCATGGAAGTGCGCAAGTTCAACACGAACTGAGCGTGCCGATCATCGGAATATCGAAAAACCGCTGGAGCAATCCGGCGGTTTTTCTTTTGGTTGGTTCGATCGGACTCTGTCGATGTTCGGCCCGGCGCGTTTTCCGCAAAAGAAAAGCCGCCGGATTGCTCCAGCGGCTTGTCGACATATCAGCGATACCAGTCGGATCAGCCTTCCGGCGGGGACTCGATCATGCCGAGCGCGTGCAGGTAGGTGTCGAGGATCGCTTCCTCTTCCATGCGCTCCTGCTCGTCCTTTTTGCGCAACGCCACGACCTTCTTCAGGATCTTGGTGTCGAAGCCCATTCCCTTGGCTTCGCCGTAGACGTCCTTGATGTCGTCGGCGATTGTCTTTTTTTCTTCTTCCAGCCGTTCAATGCGCTCGATGAAAGCGCGAAGCTGGTCGCGGGCGACGCCATGAGCATCAGACATCGTGTTCTCCTGATTGGGATGATCATTTTGGATGCCCGTGACTGCCGCGAAGCGGCGCGAGGGTCAAGCCTATTCGCCGCGTGATGGGCTATTTGTGCGGGTTGTTCAGTTCAAAAGCGGCCTTTTGCACAGGCGAGGCCTCGTTTTGGTGGAGATTTTTCCAGTCCTCGTAAGTCATGCCGTAGACCATTTCGCGCGATTCGTCCTTCGTCACTGCCACACCCTCGGCCTCGGCCGCTTCGCGATACCAGTTCGACAGGCAGTTGCGGCAGAAGCCGGCCAGGTTCATCAAGTCGATGTTCTGCACGTCGCTGCGCTCACGAAGATGCGCGACGAGGCGGCGGAAGGCGGCGGCTTCGAATTCGGTCTGCTGTTCTTTGCTGAGCGCGGTCATCTCGCTTTCCTTCATTCAATAGGGGCCGGTGCGCGACGGATGGACGTCGTATTCGTGCAGGGCAGGATCGGCGTTCATCGCCGCAAAGATCGGCGCAAGGCGTTCGGCCCATGCAGCAATCCCGGTCTCGTCTGCGATCAGATCCTGGCGCACTTCGAGCAGCGCATGCGGGATGCCGGTTATCATGCAGTGCCGGTACATGGTATCGCCCTTCAGGGCGCCGTCATAGGGCTCGTTGTCGCCGACGAAGAGGTCCGGATCGGCGCGCAGCATGTCGAGCAGCGGGCCGACGGCGCGTCGGTCGCTGTCCCAGAGGACTGCGGCATGCCAGGGACGGGGGATCCCTTTCCATGCCGGCGTGAAGGAATGCAGCGACAGCACCAGCGGCGCCCGGCCGGCGGCATTCGCCACCTTATCGATCGTTGCCGCCACGGCATTGTGATAGGGGCGATGGAAAGTCTCGATACGATACTCCCACTCCTGCCGCCCGATCGGATGATTGCCCGAGATGACGGCCCCGTCGGAAATCCTCATGATCAGCGTCGGATCATCCTCGCCGCGGTTCGGGTCGATCAGCAGGCGCGAGAAGCCGCCAAGCACCGCGGGCACGCCGAGTCTCGCCGAGAGCTGCCGCGTCAGGCCCTCGATCCCGATGTCATAGGCGATGTGGCGGGCAAAGGCCGCATCGGGCAGGCCGAGCCGGCCATATCGCGCGGGGAGGCGGTTCATCGCGTGATCGGCGAGGATCACCATGCCTTTGTCATGTTTGCCGGGTAGGATTTCGAAGGATTGGAAGTCGTCCATGAAGGATTTGCCATTCGTCATTGCGCAGTCGGCCTCACTGATCGCATGGGGCTGCCGCCGGTTCAAGCGCGACAAGCGGCGAGAACGGAGACGACCCTTGACGCGCAGTTTATGAAAGGAAATATAATCAATTAGCATCGCGTTGACTTTCGCATGACGGCGGCGCAAGAAGACACGGATACGAATAACCGTGGAGCTATTTGGGAGCCGTGTTGATTCAAGCCGCGCCAAGTTTCCGCACGCGGTCCGGACCGCTGGTCCGACTCGCTCTGTTCGCTCTTGCAGCTTTTATGCCGTTCTTCATCGCAGATGCCGCACGCGCCGATTTTCGCGTCTGCAACGGAACACAGAATCTCGTCGGCGTTGCGATCGGATACAGGGCCAAGGATGGCTGGGTCACGGAAGGCTGGTGGCAAGTGCCGGCAACGACCTGCGCCACGCTGATCGAGGGAGAACTGCAGTCGCGTTATTATTACCTCTACGCAGAGGACGCCGCCCGGGGAGGACGATGGACGGGGGATGTCCAGATGTGCGTGGCGGAAAATGAGTTCAAGATCTCGGGTGTGCAGGATTGTTATGCCCGCGGTTACCAGAAGATGGGATTCAAGGAATACGACACCGGCCGTCAGGGCAGCTGGATGGTCCAACTCTCCGACACCCCAGGGACGCAAGAAAGCCAGAATTGATGAAGCGTAATCGCAAAATTAAAATCCTCGCCACCCTCGGGCCCGCCTCCTCCGAGGAATCGATGATCGAGAAGCTGCACCAGGCCGGTGCCGATGTCTTCCGCATCAATATGAGCCATGCGAGCCACGACCTGATGCGTACGCTCATCCAGCGTATCCGCTCGGTCGAGGCCCGCTCCGGCCGGCCGATCGGCATTCTGGCCGACCTGCAGGGGCCGAAACTGCGCGTCGGCAAGTTCGTCGACAGCAAGGTCGATCTGAAGCCCGGCCAGACTTTCACGCTCGACAACAACGAAGCGCTCGGCGACCAGACCCGTGTCTATCTGCCGCACCCGGAAATCCTGGAATCGGTGCAGCCCGGCCATCGCCTGCTGATCGACGACGGCAAGCTCGCGCTCCGCGCCGAAAAATGCGACGGCAAGAGCATCGTCACGACGGTTATATCCGGTACCCGCATTTCCGACCGCAAGGGTGTCAGCCTTCCCGACACGCTGCTCGGCGTCGGCTCACTGACGGACAAGGACCGCGCCGACCTCGACGCCGTGCTTGCCACGGACGATGTCGACTGGGTGGCGCTGTCCTTCGTCCAGCGTCCCGACGACCTTGCCGAAGTGCGCAAGATCGCCCGTGGCCGTGTCGGCCTGATGTCGAAGATCGAAAAGCCGCAGGCCCTCGAGCGCATCGAGGAAATCATCGAGCTTTCCGATGCCTTGATGGTCGCCCGCGGCGATCTCGGTGTCGAAATGCCGCTCGAATCGGTTCCCGGCATCCAGAAGCAGCTGATCCGCGCCTGCCGCCGTTCGGGCAAGCCGGTCGTCGTCGCCACGCAGATGCTGGAATCGATGATCTCGGCGCCGGTGCCGACGCGCGCCGAAGTGTCGGACGTTGCGACCGCCGTCTTCGAAGGTGCCGATGCCGTCATGCTCTCGGCCGAATCGGCTTCGGGCGATTATCCGATCGAAGCCGTCTCGACCATGGCGTCGATTGCCACGGCCATCGAGCGCGAGCCGCATTATCCCGGCATCATCTATGCCCAGCGCGCCCAGCCGGAAGCGACCGGCGCCGATGCGATCTCGCTTGCGGCCCGCCAGATCGCCGAAACGCTGAAGCTGTCGGCGATCGTCTGTTATACCTCGTCGGGCACGACAGGCCTTCGCGCCTCGCGCGAGCGTCCGCAGGTGCCGATCCTGGCGCTGTCGCCGATCATCAAGACGGCGCGCCGGCTTGCCATCGTCTGGGGCCTGCATTGCGTCGTCACCCATGACGCCACCGATCTCGACGACATGGTCAACCGCGCCTGCCGCATCGTTGCGGACGAAAGCTTCGGCAAGCCGGGCGACCGCATCATCATCTCGGCCGGCGTGCCGCTCGGCACGCCCGGCGCCACCAACATGATCCGCATTGCCTATATCGGTTCCGACGGCCAGAGCGGCATCTGATCCGATCGCGTCCGTTCGAAAGCCCGCTGCCTCGAGGAGGCGGCGGGCTTTTTCGTTGATAGGGTATCATTGCCAAGAGCTCCTGGGCGTGCAAGTTTCGACCGGTGGATTGGGAGGGATCGTCATGGATATCGTCACGCTTGCCGCCTTTGCAGCCGTTTCCTTTGTCGGTATTGCGACGCCGGGGCCAACAGTGCTGCTGGCCCTGACCAACGGTTCGCGGCATGGTCTGCGCCGGGCAATTGCCGGAATGATCGGCGCGGTGCTTTCCGATTTCGTGCTGATCGGCGCCGTGGCGGTCGGGCTCGGCGCGCTGCTGGCGGCATCCGAATTTTGGTTCTCGATGCTGAAATGGGCGGGTGCTGCTTACCTTGCCTTTCTCGGCATCATGCTGCTGCGCTCGAGAGGCGGGATCGATGCGGCGTTGCAAGCAGGTGCGCCGGCCGGCGCGGCGTCGACTTTCTCGATCGGCCTGAAGAGTTTCATGGTCGCGGCGACCAATCCGAAGGGCTATCTGTTCTTCTCGGCTTTCCTGCCGCAGTTTATCGATCCTACCCAGCCGCAGGCAGGGCAATATGCGCTGCTGGCGCTGGTCTTTGCCGCGCTCGATTTCGTCATCATGTTCGGCTACGCGTTCTTCGGTTCGCAGGCGGTGCGTTTCCTGAAGAGCTCAGGCACCCTTTGGCTGGAGCGGGCCTGCGGCGGCGCGCTCCTGGCGCTTGCGGGCTCGCTTGCCTTCTATCGCCGAGCGACCGTTTGACGTCAGCGTCAGGGAAGGGACAGGTGACCGACGCGATAGGCCTGCGTCTGCGCGCCGATCTCTGGAATCTCTCGCCATAGCCTGAAGCGCACTCGCGTCCATGTCGTCGGTTCGAAGCCGGAGACGGAGGCGAGCGCGCCGCCTGCCGCAACCTCGGCTTCAGCCTGCGCGCTTTCGGCCCGCCGGATATCAGCGAGGGGCGCGTAAGGCTCAGTCAACAGGATATCGCGGGTCGCGAATCTTGCAGCAGCGATCTCAGCCGAAAGCTCGGCCTGCCAGACAATCCAGGTTCTGACCGTAGGCCAGCCGAAGGCGCCGGTCAGGGCTTCGAATCCCGCGCCGCAGAGAAAGTCGCTTGCCCCTTCCGGTTTCTGCCAGAGATAGAAGGGCGCATAGAGATTGTCGCGGCTGGCGCATTCGCCTCGGCGGGCGCCGAGATAGGCTTTGAAGCCGAGATTGGGAAAACCGTCTAGCAGCGGCCCCTTGTCGCGGATGCGTCGGTCGACGATCGACATGTCGTAATCGGCGGGCAGGGTGAAGCTGTATTGCATGGCAATCATGAGCGTTCCCCTGCAGCCCGCAGCCGCCAGTCGGGATCCGTCATCTGCGCGATACCGTTGCCGAAGGACCAGTCTTCCGGGGCGCTGGTGCTGATGACGATCATCACGTCTTCCGGCCGAAGACCCGGCGATTGCGCCAGGAGATCGACAAGCCGGCGATAGAGCGCCGCCTTCATCTCGGCCGTTCGGGGTCGGCCGATGGTGATCGAGATATAGACGAAATCGCCGGAGCGCGGGCCGGCGAGATAGCTGCTGTCGAAGATCAGCTCGTTCTCATCATGCTGGTGGATGGCCTGGAAGCGATCGTCCTCAGGCACGTCGAAGGTCTTGACCAGGGCGCGCTGGATGGCGTCGGCGAGTGCCGCGAGATAGTCCGGCGACTTGCCTTTGCGAAGGGAAATGCGAACAAAGGGCATCGGGATCTCCATTGTTGGGGCCGTCCGGCGGCCTTGACAACAGCACCATCGCACGGCACGATGATGCTGAAAATCAGAATATTTTGGATAAATAATCCCGAAAATCTGGACTGTGTGATGCGGCGGACCATCTTCGATCTTGACGTGCTTCGAACCTTTTCGACCGGCATGGAGCTCGGCAATTTTGCCAAGGCGGCCGAAAGGCTCGGGCGTTCGACCTCGGCGGTCAGCGCGCAGCTGAAGAAGCTGGAGGAACAGGCGGGCACGCCGATCTTCCGCAAGGCGGGGCGCGGGCTGGCGCTGACCGATGCCGGTGAGACGATGCTCGGCTATGCCAGGCGGCTGTTGGAACTCAACGACGAGGCGGCCGCCGCCGTGCACAGCATCGAGCTGGAGGGCTGGGTGCGGCTTGGGCTGCAGGAGGATTTCGGAGAGACCTTGTTGCCCGAGGTGCTCGGCCGTTTCGCCCGCGCCCATCCGAAGGTCCGCATCGAGGCGCGGGTGGCACGCAATACCGAACTGCTCGAGCGCGTCACATCAGGCAAGCTCGATCTGGCGCTTGCCTGGAGCGACGGCGCGATGACGGCACATTGCGAGCGAATCGGCGAAGTGCCGATGTGCTGGATCGGGCCTGTCGAGGGGCCGCTCGGCTGGCATGCGGCCAGCGGCGAACCGATGCCGCTCGCTTCGCTGGAGGCGCCGTGCCTGTTGCGCACCGCGGCGACAAAGGCGCTTGATGCGGCCGGCATTTCCTGGCGGCTCGCCTTCGTCAGTGCCAGTCTCGGCGGCCTCTGGGCGGCGACGGCAGCCGGCCTCGGTCTCACCATCCGCACGCCAATCGGCCTGCCGGCGAAGCTCCGGCCGCTGACGCCCGAGACGCTCGGCCTGCCCGACCTGCCGAAGCTTGGTCTGGTCCTGCATCGGGCCGAAGCCGAACTGCAACCGGCGGCGGCGCGGCTTGGCGAACTGGTGATGCAATCCGTGCATGGGGCGTTGGTCTCTGCACATTGACCCTTCCTGCTGACGGTTGATCGTGGCATCCGGCTTGAAAGGGCCGGATGCCTCAAGCCTGATGTTGCTGCTGGGCGCTGCGGCGGATCGCCTGCGGCGGCTGGCCGAAAGCGCGCAGGAAGGCGCGGCGCATGCGCTCGCGGTCGGCGAAACCGGTTTCGCGGGCAACGACGTCGATCGGGTGCCGGCCCTGCTCCATCATCAGGCGGGCTGCTTCAAGCCGCAGGTTCTCGACGGCCTTGGCCGGTGATTGTCCGGTTTCGGCGCGGAAGGCGCGGCTGAACTGGCGAGGGCTGAGGTGGGCCGCTTCCGCCAATTCTTCGACGGAAAGCGTCGATCTCAGATTGCCGCGGGCGTGGGCGAGCGCCTTCTGGATGCGGTCGGATTTGGGCTCCAGTTCCAGCAGGGCTGAAAATTGCGACTGACCGCCGGCGCGCCTGTGATAGACGACGAGCGTGCGGGCAACGGCGCGCGCTACCTCGAAACCATGGTCCTTCTCGACCATCGCCAAAGCCAGATCGAGACCGGCCGTCATGCCGGCCGAAGTCCAGACCGATCCGTCGACGATGAAGATCCGGTCTTCTTCCATCTTTATTTTGGGATAACGGCTTTGCAGTTCGCGGGAGACATACCAGTGCGTGGTCGCGCGGCGGCCGTCGAGGATACCGGCTTCGGCAAGGAAGAAGGCGCCGGTGCAGATCGAGGCCAGACGACGTGTGGCGGGCAGGGCGGCGCGGATGAAATCGGCTTCCGCAGCATTCGGAAGCCTGATACCCGGTGCTCCGGCCACGATCAGCGTATCGAAGTTCGGCTCGCCGAAGGCCTCCGTCTCCATCACCATACCAAGCGAGTTTGCAATCGGCCCGCCATTTTCGGAGAGGTAGCGGATCTCGTAGACCTTTTCCTCGAGTTCGAGATTGGCGAACTCGAAGGCTGAGATCGCCGCCAGGCTCATGATCTGGAAGCCGGGATAGAGCAGAAAGCCGATTCGCTGCATGGTCATCGAGTCCTGAAAAGAGGATGTCCTGAAAGGTGGTATATATGACATTCAGGTCATTCGCAATCGGGCGTAAGACTCTCCTCAAGCGCAAGGCATCGGGCCGGCGCAATTGAAGGAGACGGGCCATGACGCAGGAACGCAATATACCGGAGCATAGGGGCACGGCGCTGATAACCGGCGCATCTTCGGGCATTGGAGCAATCTATGCCCATAGGCTGGCGAAGCAGGGTTACGACCTGATCATCGTCGCCCGCAACGGCGAGCGGCTGAAGGCGCTGGCAAGCCGGCTGACCGATGAAACCGGCCGGACCGTCGAGACCGTCACCGCCGATCTCGGCAACAGGGCAGACCTTGCCCGCGTCGAAGGCGTGCTTAGGCAAGACCGGAGCATCACGCTTCTCGTCAACAATGCCGGCTTCGGCGGAACGGCGCCGCTGCTTTCCGCCGATGTCGACAAGATGCAGGAGATGATCGAGCTCAACGTCACGGCACTGACGCGGCTGACCTATGCCGCGGTTCCCGGCTTCGTCGCACGCGGCGGCGGCACGATCATCAACATCGCCTCCATCGTCGCGATCGCGCCGGAGCTTCTGAACGGCGTCTACGGCGGTACGAAAGCCTTCGTGCACGCATTCAGCCAGTCGCTGAAGCATGAGCTGGCGGAGAAGAACATCCGCATCCAGGCCGTACTGCCCGGCGCCACGGCAACGGAATTCTGGGGCATCGCCGGCACGCCGGTCGAGCATCTGCCCAACGAGATCGTAATGTCGGCGGAAGACATGGTCGATGCGTCGCTCGCCGGCCTGGAGCAGGGCGAATTCGCGACGATCCCGTCGCTTGAGGATGCCGGTCTGCTTGCCGCCTACGAGCAGGCGCGCCAGGCACTGATGCCGAATCTGTCGCGCGCCGCGCCGGCGAAGCGCTACAACATTGCCTGATTGCCATGGGCAAAGGCCATCCGCGGCTGTTGCGCGGATGGCGAACGGCGTTCATTCGCATGATATTCAGCCGAAACGTTCGAGAGCCATAGCGAAGATATCGGCATCGACATTGCCGCCGGAAGTGACGGCGATGACCGCGTCGCTTTCCAGCGCCTCGCCATGGAAGAGCGCGGCGGCGAGCGCCACGGCGCCTCCGGGCTCGACGACGATCTTCAGCCTGACGAAAGCGAGCGCCATGGCGCGCAGCGCCTCGTCGTCGGTGACGACGATACCGGCGCCGGCAAGGCGCTTGAGGATCGGGAAGGTGATGTTGCCCGGCTGGGGCGTCAGGATCGCATCGCAGATCGAGCCTGATATCGACGCGTTGCGCTCGATCCTGCCGGAGGCGAGCGAGCGGGTCGTGTCGTCGAAGTCCCTGGGCTCGCAGGGCCGGACGCGAAGGCCGGGGGCACTGGCTTCGAGGGCAAGGGCGATGCCGGAGGTCAATCCGCCGCCGCCGCAGGGCACGAGAACGTCGGCTGATGTCACGCCCTCTTCTTCGGCCTGTTCGGAAATCTCGAGGCCGGTCGTGCCCTGGCCGGCGATGACCAGCGGTTCGTCGAAGGGTTTGATCAGCGTCAGGCCGCGCTCGGCCGAGAGCCGGGCGCCGATCTCGTCGCGATCCTCGTTGGCGCGGTCGTAGAGCACGACTTCGGCGCCGAAGGCGCGGGTGTTGGCGATCTTCAGCTTCGGCGCATCGCTCGGCATGATGATGACGGCGGGCACGCCGTGCAGCTTGGCAGCCAGCGCCACACCCTGGGCATGGTTGCCGGAGGAAAAGGCGATGACGCCGCGGGCGCGCACGGCCGGATCGAGGCCGGAGACGGCAGACCAGCCGCCGCGAAATTTGAAGGAGCCGGAATGCTGCAGACATTCCGCCTTCACGAACAGGCGCCGGCCGGCGATGTCGTTGAGGAAGGGGGAGGAGAGAAGCGGCGTGCGCCTGATATGGCCGCGCAGACGAGCGCGGGCGGCGACAATCATTTCAATGCTTGCCATTCGGGAATCGTCCTGCTTGGAGAGTTCGCACATGCATAGGATGCGGCACGCCGTTTGTGAACGTCGACTTTGTCACCGTGACATGAATGGAGATCCGCCGCCTGAACCTTTTTGGCGCCATCAATAGCCGCCGGCCGACCCTTCCGCCGCCCGGGCGTCCATGGCGCCGTTATAGCGGGCGCCGCCGCCCTTTGCGATGGCGGCGAGGCTTTTGCCGCCGACCAGGATGCCGGCAGCCTGGCCCCAGAGCGGCGCATCATTGCCGCCGTCGAAACTGTAACCCATGGCAGCGAGGGCCTTCTCCGTATCCGGCGAAAGCGCATAGGGCTCGAGGAAGATCTTGTCAGGCTGCCATTGGTGATGGAAACGCGGCGCGTTGACGGCCTGGCGGATGTCCATGCCGAAATCGACGACATTGAGGAACGCCTCCAGCGTGATGGTGATGATGCGCGAGCCGCCGGGGCTGCCAATCACCATGAAGGGCTTGCCGTCGCGGGTAATAATCGTCGGACTCATCGAGGAGAGCGGCGTCTTTTTCGGGGCGATGGCGTTCGCCTCGCCCTGCACCAGACCGTAGAGGTTCGGCACGCCCGGCTTGGAGGTGAAATCGTCCATCTCGTTGTTGAGCAGGACGCCGGTGCCGGGTGCTACGACGGCAGCGCCGAAGGAGCCGTTCAGCGTGTAGGTGACAGCAACCGCATTGCCCTCGTCGTCGATGATCGAATAATGCGTCGTCTCGTTACTTTCCTTGCCGCCGAGCGGCTTTAAATCCGCCGATGTGCCGGCCTTGTAAGGGTCGATCTTTGCCGCGATCTCCTTGGCGTAGTTCTTGTCGAGCAGTTTTCCGACCGGATTCTCGACGAAATCGGGATCGCCGAGCGCCGCATTGCGGTCAACATAGGCGTAGCGCATCGCCTCGACCATCACGTGCACCGTTTCGGCCGAGGCATAGCCGAGGTAGGAGAGCGGATAACCTTCGAGGACGTTGAGGATTTCGCAGATGATGATACCGCCGGAGGAGGGCGGCGGCGAGGAGATGATGTCGTAGCCGCGGTAATTGCACTCGATCGGCTTCAGTTCGCGCACGGCATATTGCTCGAAATCCTGCTTGGCGAGAATGCCGCCCTTGGACTGGCTCGCCGTGACGATCGCCTCGGCGGGAGCGGACTTGTAGAAGGCGTCGGGCCCCTTTTCGGAGATGGCGGCCAGGACCGCGGCGAGATCCGGTTGCTGCAGTTTTTCGCCCGATGCATAGGGCTGGCCATCCGGCTTCAGAAAGATTTTCGCCGCCGTCTCATCCTTGGCGAGGCGTTTGGCGCTGCCGGCGAGGATGGCCGCATCGCCTTGTTCCAGGGTGAAGCCCTCCTTGGCGAAGCGGAGCGCCGGCGCGATCAGATCCTGGCGTGAGCGGGTGCCGTATTTCTCGCGCGCCGTTTCAAAACCCATGACCGAGCCTGGAACGCCGACGGCGAGATAACCGTCGAGGCTGGCGCGCGGCACGATCTCGCCTTTGGCATCGAGATACATGGTCTTCGTTGCGGCGAGCGGCGCGCGTTCGCGGAAATCGAGGAAGGTCTTGGTGCCGTCTTTCAGGCGGATGGTCATGAAGCCGCCGCCGCCGAGATTGCCGGCCGAGGGATAGACGACCGCCAGCGCGTAACCGACAGCGACGGCCGCATCGACGGCGTTGCCGCCGCTCTTCAGCACCTCGACGCCGACATCGGTGGCCAGATGCTGGGCGGTGACGACCATGCCGTGTTCGGCTTCAACAGGTGCGGGCGAGGCCGCGAAAGCCGAGGTCAGGCAGAGCGACAATGCCGATATGACCGAGATCGTCCCGATATGCAGGCGGCCCATGATTTCCCCTCCTATGGACAACAACGGAAAAACATATGGGGCTGCGCCGGCGCGAGGCAATGCAGCGATCGGCTTTATGCGAGGCGTTCGATCGAGTTTCCGGCTGAAGGGTCATGCCTGGGCGGGGCGCCTGGCTCCAGTGATGGCAGCGATGTCCGATCGGGTGACGCCGCGGCGAGCCGCTGCTCGGCCCGGCGGGCGATTGCCTGCAGGTCGCGCGGCTTGCCGGCGATCTTTTCCATGGCGGCGATGGCGACATCGGTCGCAAGATAATCCGGCTTGTGGCCGACGCCGCGCACGGTGATGAGTTCGGAGCCTGCTATATCGCGGGCAAGGCCGCGTGAATGAAGGTGTTCCCAGACGATCTCGTCGCTGTCGCCGGTTATGATCACGGTCGGCGCGGTGATCTGCGAATAGAGCGGCGATTGCTCCTTAAGATAGGCAAGCAGCCTTTTGAAATCGGCGGCGTTGTTGCGGAAGGTGCGGGGCCGCAGCACCAGCGATGGGCCGGTCCTTTCGATGTAATCGAGCGGGCGCGCATTGGGACGGAAGACATTCAGCGTGCCGCGTTCCAGCCTGCTGAGTCCCAGCGGCACGACGATGGCGTGGTTGAACAGCCAGCCGACGACCGGCGCCGTCGCGACATGATAATACCAGTCGATACCGCCCGGCCAGGGATGGGTGGCGGGTGCCAGAAAGAGCAGGCCGGATGTCTTTTCGGGATGGCGCAGGCCGAAGGTTGCAGTGACCGCGCCGCCGAAAGAATGACCGACGATGATCGCCCTCTCGATGCCGCGTGCCTCCATCAGCCGGGCGATCGCATCCGCCTGGCCGGAAGGGACCGCGTTTTCAGGGCCGCCACGTTCGGAATAGCCGTGACCGGGACGATCGACGAACAGCATTTCGGCCCGGCCCTCGAGTGCGGTGCGGAACGCGACGACCTGGTCGAGCAGATTGCCGCTGGCGCCGTGAATGAAGACGAGAGGGGGCAGATCCGCATGTTGCGGACGCTTGATATGGACGGCATTCATGCGGTAGCCGCCGACATCCGTCAGTTCACCGATATTGGGATAGGTCTGTTCGAGCCGCCGCGCCTTGTAGGAGGAGTAGCCGATGGCGGCGGCAAGGGGAGCGAGAAGAACGGAAACTTCTGCAAGCATGATCTTTACGGGCGATGGTCGCGGCGGTTCTCGAGAGGGGTGGGCGAAGCGCCGCGTGGCCCCTCGAGGATTCTAAACTTGTGCGGTCGACATCAAGTGCGGTTGCCGGCAAGTTTTTCTGACAGCGTATTAACCTGCTCCTGCGCGGTGCGCTCGGCGGGATAGATGTCGAGGAACCGCTCCCAGGCTTTCAACGTCAGTTGATCGTTCCCCGCATTGCTGAGGATCGCGGCCATGCCGGAGAGCGCGCCGAAATGGCGCGGCTCAAGATCCAGCACGTGTTCGATGTCGGACATCGACTTGCGGTAATTGCCCATGACGAAATTCAGTGTGGCGCGCCGATTCCAGCTTTCGGCGTAATCGGGCTTCAGCGCTATTGCCTCGTCGAGAAAATCGAGAGCGGCTGGATTGCGCTTTTCCTCAATCGCCTTGTCGGCCCACTGCATCAGCAAATTGACGGTCGCGCTGCCGGAATCATTCCATTCCAGGCGAATTTCGTTGGCGATGCTGCTGGCCTTGTCGGGATCGCGCTCGCGCTTCAGCTGGCTGAAGAGCTGGTCGAGGCGCTGCTTCGGCGAATTGTCGGTGTTCCTCTGCTCGACGATGACATCCTTTTCCGCCGCGATGGCAGGAAGCGGAGAGGTGGAGAGGACGAGGAAGAGCGGCAATGCCGCCGGCATCAAAGCAAAAAAGCGCATGGCGGACATATTAGCCCGCCAACGCCGAAGATCAAACAAATTTGACGTGATCACCGCAGCGACCTACCGGATGTCGGACGGCGCAATCTGCGCGGCGCGGCGATCCGGATGTGCGCAATCAGCCCTGACGAGCCTTGTAGCGCGGGTTCAGCTTGTTGATGATGTAGATGCGGCCCTTGCGACGAACCAGACGGTTGTCACGGTGACGAGCCTTGAGCGACTTGAGCGAATTCTTGATCTTCATTTTTCTGATCCGCGATCTCTATGGGGGAATTCACATTCGCCCGTAACTTTAACAATCAAAAGCGCGCCGTCGGGGCGCGCTCTTTAGGTGGGGGTGCAGATACCCCGTCACCTTTTCCGTGTCAACCACGTGGCGGTGTTTTTCCCAAGCTGCAAGACCGTTTTGTCACCGTCAAAGCGGCAATTTCGGCGCCAATGTGGTGACATGGCCCATCTTGCGGCCGGGGCGCCACTCCGTCTTGCCGTAGAGATGGACCAGCGTATCGGGGCGTCGCAGCCAGTCGGGAACGGCAAGGATATCGTCGCCGATCAGGTTTTGCATGACGCAGTCGGAATGGCGGGCGCCATCGCCGAGCGGCAGGCCGGCGACGGCGCGGATATGCTGCTCGAACTGGCTGACGGCGCAGGCCGCCTCGGTCCAATGTCCGGAATTGTGGACGCGCGGTGCCATCTCGTTGGCGATCAGGCCGCCGTCGGCAAGCACGAAGAATTCGATGCCGATGACGCCGACATAGTTCAATGCCGCGAGGATTTTTTCGGCCGAACGACGTGCGGCTTCGCCCGTCGTTGTGGAGATCGCGGCGGGAACCGTCGAGGTATGGAGGATGCCGTTGCGGTGTATATTCTCGGCGGGATCGAAGCAGACGACCGTCCCCTCCGCGGTGCGCGCGGCGATGATCGAGACCTCGCGTTCGAAGGCGACGAAGCTTTCGAGGATCAGCGGCACGCCGCCGAGCGCGGCATAGGCGCCATCAGGGCTGTCGGCCACTGAACGGAAAACCTTCTGTCCCTTGCCGTCATAACCGAGCCGGCGGGTCTTCAATACGCCCTGACCGCCGAAATCCTTCAGTGCCGCCTCGAGATCGGCCTGGCTGTCGATCGCGTGAAAGCCGGCGGTGGTGATGCCGCAATCGTTGAGGAAGCGCTTTTCGACCAGGCGGTCCTGAGCGGCTTCCAGCGCCTTCGGCGGCGGATAGACGGGAATGCTTGCCGAAAGCGTTTCTGCGGCCGCGACGGGCACATTCTCGAATTCGTAGGTGACGACATCGCAGGCGGCGGCAAGTTCGGCCAGCGCCGCCGGATCATCATAGGCGGCGGTGATCTGCCGGTTGGCGAGCTGAGCGGCCGGGCAGTCCGCCTGCGGCTCGAGAATGACCGTGCGGAAATTCAGTCTGGCGGCGGCGATCGCCAGCATGCGGCCGAGCTGGCCGCCGCCGACAATGCCGATCGTTCTTACAGTCATTGGTCGTCCATCGGGTATTCGGCGATGCTGGCACTCTGACGTTCGCGCCATTCGTCGAGCCGCTCGGCGATTTCTTCGTCGGAAAGGGCAAGTACGGCGGCGGCGAGAAGGGCGGCGTTGACGGCGCCCGCCTTGCCGATGGCGAGCGTTCCCACAGGAATGCCGGCCGGCATCTGTACGATGGACAGCAGACTGTCCTGGCCGGACATGGTTTTCGATTGGACCGGGACGCCGAAGACCGGCAGGGGCGTCATCGATGCGGTCATGCCCGGCAGATGGGCGGCACCGCCGGCACCGGCGATGATGACCTTGAAGCCCTCGGCGCGTGCGCCCTTGGCGAAATTCGCCATGCGGTCGGGCGTGCGGTGCGCCGAGATGATGCGCGCATCATAAGGGATTTCCAGGGCTTCCAGAGTGTCGGCCGCGTTCTTCATGGTTTCCCAATCGGATTGGCTGCCCATGATAATGGCGACGGGTGGTCTGTCTGTCATCGTTGCCGCTATTCCTCCAAGCGATGCGATCGGGCGATGCGATCAGGCGATGATATCAGGGACGATCTGATCTTCCAGCTTGGAGAGCTTGTCCTTGATAACGAGCTTCTTCTTTTTCATGCGCTGGATTCGCAGAGCGTCGCATCCGGTCTCGATCATGGCGTTGATCGCGGCGTCGAAATCCTCGTGCTCCTGACGCAGACGCGCCACGATGAGCCTGATTTCCGCCTGTTCCTGATCGGCCATATGCATTCCCCGTTGTCGTCTTCGGATGTTGTCCGATCTGCCGATGATTTCCGCAAGCTCCTATCACCAAATACGGGTAACGGCTAGTTAGTCTTGATCATGAATTTGCCATCTCATCTTCATCTTTTCGCCTTCGACAAGCCTTCAAAAATATGTCACAGTCCGGCGCGTTGACACCTTGATCCCCGACGATGATGGCCGGGGAGGGTAAGAGGAAGGAAGGGTCAAATGACAGTTCAAGCTCATCTTGAATCACTCCAGAAAAAGCATGTTGCTCTCGAAGAGGAGCTGCACGCGCTCAGAACAGCTCCCTCTATCTCCGATACGGAAATTGCCGAATGCAAGCGCCGCAAGCTGCGCATCAAGGACGAGATTCAGCGTCTCAAGTCATCCGTCCACTGATCTTCCCAAGGGTCGCCGGCCGATCATCTTGCGTATGAAGAGGTAAATCCATCCATTCCGCCTAAAATTTGCAAGACCCGGTGATTTGACACCAGAATTGCGCCAGCCCGATGCTCGCGGCATCGCGGCTGGCGCTTTTGCGAGGACGAACTCGGCGCTGTAGTGGCCGAAAAAATGTAACTACATCCCTTCAATGACAGAATCCCGATGCCGTCAAATCGCAAGCGTGCCGTGTATTGGTTATGCCATTGACCTGCCGCCCACTTCGCTCAACGCTTGATCATCGAAGACAGGGCAAATGCCGTCAGCGTGTCGCGCACGCCTTGTAGCGCCGAAACCTCTTGCCAGATTTCGCGGATGCGGTCTGCCGCGCTTGCTTCAACCCGCACTACCAGGTCGAATTCACCGCTCATAATGTCGCAGGAGATGACCTCCGGTATCCCTTTGAGCGTCTGAATGACGTCGCCGCCGCGCATGCGGTCGTGGCGATACACGAAGATCATCGCTGTGATGGCTGCGGCCCGCGGTTTTCCCTCGCCCACGACAATCGTATAGCCCTGAATCAGCCCGTCGCGTTCCAATCGCTCGATGCGTTGGCGAACGGCGTTGCGCGACAGGTGGACTTTTTCGGCCAGTTCCGCGTGGGGAATCCGCCCATTGCGGGTTAGCTCGGTGAGGATGCGCTCGTCGGATCGGTCGAGGGTTCGCTTCATGGCCGGATTTCCTCAATGCAATTCTTGGCGGAGAGAAAGACCCGCTGTGTGGCGGCTTCGAGATCGGTTAGCCTGCCATCCCGCGCAAATACGGTGGCGGCCGCTGCCATGACGAAAGCCGGCACGGCCCGCCACTCCGCTTCGTTGAGGGACCTGATGTCTTCGTACCCAGCGAGCAATGCGCGGACCAGCGTCCTTTCGAGAGTGCCGTCTGCTGTCACAGCCCAATGCAAAATGACCTCAGCGAGTTCGGCGATCAGAACATCATTATGGCGAAAGCGGAAATTGATGACACCGCTCACCATCTCGTCGACGAAGAAGACGTTATCGCGATTAAGCGCACCGTGCACGGGGCCCGTCGGCAGGCCGAGCGGCACTCTATTCCTTGAGCGCCCCAGCGTCTGATGGATCCGCGCGACACAGGTGCCAAGGGCATGGCATTTGCCGGGAGTGGCTTCGCTTAGTCGAGAACCTGGCACAAAACCGACAACCGCGACAAGCTTGCCCGCCACGGTGATCGTGGCCGCACCGACATCAGTGCGCAAGGTTGCCGGACAAGGAATGCCGGCGCCGGAGAGCGTTTCCATAGTCTGGAAGGCGCGTTCGACGTCAAATGGTTCGGCACCGCTTTCGAACAGGGTGACGATGAACTCGCCGCGCCCGGAGCGGAAAAGGTAGGTGGTTTCGGCGTCGCCATCGGCAATGCCGATTACCGATGTAAGGCTTCCTAGGCGATAGGCTGTCGCGATCCGGCCACAGTCCGCCTCCGACAGATCCGTGAAAACAGCCATTTCCCTTCCCTTCAATGCCGCGCCGACTCGTTAGTTTCGATGGTTTTCATGCCGAAGATCATCTCGATCTGAGCCGTAGGCAAACCGCTGTCGCGCTCGACCGCCTCTCGCAGCGGAATTCCTTCCGCCAGCGCGGTTCGGGCAAGCGCGGCTGCCCGGGCGTATCCAACGAAGGGATTGAGTGCTGCGGCAAGAATGAGAGCACCGTCGTGAAGCGCCCGGCATCGCTGCGGATCCGCCTCGATTCCGTCGATGCAGCGAGTGCGAAGTGTATCCATTCCTCTCGCCAATAGCCGCATGGATTGCAGAATGTTGAGCACGATGACCGGTTCCATGGCGTTCAGCTGCAGTTGCCCCGCGCTGGCGGCGAGTGTGACCGTCAGGTCGTTGCCAATTACCTGGAAGCTGATCTGGTTCAGCAATTCAGGGATCACCGGGTTGACCTTGCCCGGCATGATTGAAGAGCCCGCTTGCATAACCGGAAGACGGATCTCGCCAAAGCCGGCCCGCGGACCACTCGACAGGAGGCGAAGGTCGTTACAGATCTTGGAGAGCTTCACCGACATCCGTTTGAGCATGCCCGATACCGAAACAAAAGCGCCAGTATCGGAAGTAGCCTCGACGAGATTTCGCGCCGGACGAACGGCAATGCCGGAGATCGTGGATAGGTGCGCACAGACCACAGCCGAGAAGCCCACCGGTGCGTTTACGCCGGTGCCGATCGCCGTTCCGCCCAGATTGACCTCGCGCATCAACTCAGCCGCGCTGAGAAATTGCTCGATGTCCTCTTCCAGCGTTTCGGCGAAGGCTTCGAACTCCTGACCAAGGAACATTGGTACAGCGTCCTGAAGCTGCGTTCTTCCGACCTTCACAATATCGGCGAAGGCTTCCCCTTTGCGCCGGAAGGCGGCGACCAGAGCAGATAGCGCCGAGCAGAGTGTCTCGCTTTCCCGCAATATCGTCAGCCGGATCGCAGTCGGATAGACGTCGTTGGTTGACTGGCAAAGGTTTACGTGATCGTTCGGGTTGACGGTGTCGTAGCTGCCAGCCGACCGGCCAATGCCCTGAAGGGCCAGATTGGCGATGACCTCGTTGACGTTCATGTTGGTCGAGGTCCCGGCCCCGCCTTGCATCATATCGATCGGAAAATGCGGCGCCAGGATTTCACCGGCGATCAGCCTGTCGCAGGCTCGATCGATCGCCCTCGCGATTACGGGATCGAGCAACCCTAGCTCCAGATTGGCTGCGGTGGCAGCTTTCTTGATCATTGCGAAAGATTGGAGGAACTCCGGAAAATTCTGGAGTTTAATGCCGGAAATATCAAAGTTGTCGACAGCCCTAAGTGTATGAATACCGATCAGAGCATCGGCCGGCAATTCCCGGCTACCCAAGAGATCTGTCTCGATGCGCGTTATCGCCATGGCCCCTTCTCCTTTCTCGCTCAGACGGAAATAGCCTGGTCGAGATCCACGATCAGATCGTCCGTCGCTTCCAGCCCAACCGACAGGCGGAACACGCCGTGGCCCGCAAAACGGCGATAATCCTCAAGCTGCTCGCCGGTAAGCTGGTAAGTGGATTTCATGATCTCTTGCGTGTCGAGCAACACGACAATCGAGCGCTGATGACCGAGCGAAAACGCATAATGGACAACCTTGAGGCGCTCAGCGAGTTGTTGCGCCATCTGGCCGGGATCCCTCACCTGGAAGGTCAAGATGCCCCCGAACATGCCCATCTGGCGCTTCGCCAGATCATGCTGGGGATGGGAGGCAAGTCCGGGATAGGTCACCGCCTCCACAGCGGAATGGCCCTGAAGGAAGGCCGCGATTTTCGCGGCCGACTCCGAGATCGTGCGGATTCGGGGAAACAGCGTATCGATGCCACGCATGATCAGCCAGGCGTTCATGGCCGGCATCGCCGCACCGAGATAGACGCCGGCGCGCGAGCGGATTTTCTCCACCAATTCCTTCCGTCCGCAGACAACCCCGCCCAATGCGTCGCCATGGCCGTTGATGAACTTCGTCAGCGAATGGATGACGAGATCCACGCCAAGCAAGAGCGGCTGCGTGGCCACCGGGGTGGCAAGCGTCGAATCGACCGACATCAAAGCCCCGTGTTTTCGCGCAAGCTCGGCAATGGCCGCAAGATCGGTCAGGCGCAGGATCGGATTGCACGGACTTTCGCAATGGACGAGCCGCGTGTTGGGCCGGAAGGCGGCCGCCACATCTTCGGGGCGGGACATGTTGACCGGCGTAACCTCAATGCCGTAGTCCGGCAATATCCGCCGGGCGAGCTCGTTGGCGCCGGCGTAGCAAATATCGCTTAGGATCAGATGGTCGCCCTTCTTGAGGAAGGTGAAGAAGGTGGCTCCGATCGCGGCGAGGCCCGTCGCTGTGGCCACCGCGTCGTCGGCCCCTTCGAGCGCGGCGAGGCGCTGTTCCAGTTGGCGCACGGTCGGGTTGGTCCAGCGCGCATAGAGAAAGGGCAGCGCCGTCAGGTCGTCGACGCCATCGGCGGAAAATGGGCCGTCGCCAGATGTCAACACATTGTTGACGGACATCGAAATGTTCGGGGCGATCGCCTTCGTCGCCGGGTCGATGACGAGCCCGCCGTTCAGCGCCAGGGTTTCTCGACTAGGTTGCCCAGCGTTTGCGGCAGGCACCACCTTGTGCTGGTCGATGCCGCGCGCGGGCAGATCTGAGAGTCTTGTTGCGGTCATCGCATTCTCCTGCAATTTCGTTCCCTTGAATTGAGGGAGGTGGCGTCGTTTTCAGCCGTGTAATCTCGCTAGCCGCTTGAGGCGTGCGGAGGAGTTGTCTGCGCGGCAATGGAGCTAATCAGTCAGAAGGCCGGCATGGCGCATGGCCAGATCGATTTCGGCCTCCACCCCGAGCGAGACGGTGACCAACGGCAGGCGCATATCGCGTCGCATCCGGCCCAGGCGCCAGAGCGCATATTTCGGCCCTGCCGGATTGGTCTCCAGGAAAAGCGCGCGATGGAGCGGCATCAACCGATCCTGAAGCTCCAGTGCACGGCGGAAATCACCCGAAAGGCATGCCGTCTGGAATTGAGCGCAAAGCCGGGGCGCAACATTGGCGGTCACTGAAATGCAGCCGTGGCCGCCATGCGCCATGTAGCCAAGTGCTGTGCCGTCCTCCCCGGACAACAGGTTGAAATCGCGGCCGCACGCCATGCGTTCCAGAGACGGACGCAGCAGATTTGCGGTGGCGTCCTTCACGCCGACCACGTTACGGCAATCCCGCCTGAGCCGAGCAAGGGTATCCACGGAGATGTCGATGACGCTGCGTGGAGGAATATTGTAGACAATGATCGGTAGGGAGACTTCTGCGTCGATGGCTCGGAAATGCTGGTAGAGGCCTTCCTGGGTCGGTTTGTTGTAGTAGGGCGCGACGATGAGCAGCGCATCGGCACCCGCCGCCTGCGCATGCCGGGAAAAATCAATCGCCTCGTCGGTGCTGTTCGAACCAGCGCCAGCGATCACGGGAACTCGCCCCCTCGCCACTTCTACAGTTCGTTCGACCAGCCGCTTGTGCTCGGCATGCGAGAGGGTTGGGCTCTCGCCGGTCGTCCCGCAGGGAACAACGCCATGGCTGCCCTCCGCGATCTGCCACTCCACCAGCGAAGTGTAGGCCTCCTCGTCAACCTTGCCGTCGAGAAAGGGCGTGACGAGCGCCGTGATCGATCCTTTGAACATTGCATTCTCCGATAATTGCAAAAGAGCGTCAGCGCCTCGCCGGCACCTGCCTTTCGACAATGCGAAAGGCGCGGGTGATGACGATGGTGAGGCAGACATAGAAGATGGTGACGACGATCAGAGGCTCGTAGACGAGCAGCGTATCCTGCCTGATCTTGTAGGCGACGGCATAGAGATCCATCACTGTGACGGTAAAGGCGAGCGGCGTTGCCTTCAGTTGCAGCACCACTTCGCCGGCGATCGTCGGCAGGGCGATGCGGATCGCCCGCGGCAACCATATGCGTCGCAGAAGCGTCCAGTGGGTCATGCCGAAGGCGCGACCGGCTTCCAGTTCGCCCTTCGGCACGGCAAGTAGCGCACCGCGCAATACCTCGGCCTCGTAGGCCGCGTAGTTGAGCGTGAAGCTAACCGCCGCGAAGAAGAAGCCCTCACGCACGATCGGCCAAACGAAACTTGAGCGCAGACCCGGGATCATGGGCAGCAAGGATCCGACACCGTAGTAGAGCAACCACAATTGGATGAGCAAAGGTGTGCCGCGCAAGCAGGTGCAGTAACTCTTGGCGCACCATCGCAGCCAGTGGGGTCCGCCGATCTGCGCGAGCGCAAGACCAATCGCCAGGACGAAGCCGAGAGCGACCGAGATGACAAGCAGCATTACGGTCTGCGTCGCGCCTGCGGCGAGAAGCGGCCAATAGTTGGAAACCCATGAGAAATTCACTGCCTATCCCCCTCAGGCTGATTTCGGCTGACCACGCCGGAAATGAGTCTCAAGGCCTCCGAAGACGACATTGGAGACGAGCGTGATCGCCAGGTAGAGGACGGCGGCGGCCAAGAAGAACAGGAAGTAATGCTTGGTGTTACCGGCGGCGAGCCGCGTCGCCAAGGCCAGTTCCTGGTAGCCGACGACGGCAATCAGCGCGCTGTCTTTGGTCACCGACATCCACAAATTGGCCATGCCGGGCAGGGCGTTCGGCATCAGCGCCGGCAGCACGACCCGCCGGAAGCGCAACCAGGGTCGCATGCCGAAGGCGCTCGCGGCCTCTATCTGGCCAATGGGAATGGCGAGAATCGCGCCGCGCAATACCTCAATCATGTAGGCGCCTTGGACGATGCCCAGCACGACGACCGCGGCAAGGAAGCCGTTGATCTCGATCGATGGGAAGCCGAGCGTGGACAGCATCCTGTTGATGCCGTCCGTCCCGGCGTAATAAAGACCGATTATCAGGATCAGCTCGGGAATGGCGCGCACCGCCGTCGTATAAAAATCCAGCAGGGTAACGACGGCACGGCTGCCCTTGAGTTTACCTGTCGCACCGGTCAGCCCGATCAGTATGCCGAACACGTACGCACCGAGCGAAATCAGGATGGTTGAGGCAGCGCCGGCAAGCAGCACCCCACCCCACCCAGGCGGATATGGGGAAAGCAGTTCCACAATGGATGAGCTTGTCGCCATGAAAACAGCTCCTTGGCGTTCGACCGAGGGCCCTGCGGCTCGAACGCTTTTCTCTCTCTGAGAAGGTATCGGGTTGGATAGACGCAGCGAGGCGCGTCAGCCGCGCCTGAGCACTCCGTTCATTCGCCGTAGGGGTCGAAGTCGAAATATTTTTTGGAGATTTCAGCGTATTTTCCGTTCGCTCGAACAGCGGCGATGGCAGTGTTCAGCCTTGCCAGAAGCTCGGTGTCCTCCTGGCGCAAGCCGCCGCCGATACCCTGTCCCAGAACCTGCGGGTCATCCTTGACGTTGCCCTTGTCCTCGCAGCAGCCCTTGCCAAAATCCGTCTGGAGAAAGCTCATCAGCGGGATGGAATCACCGAAGACGTAATCGATGCGGCCGACGGCCAGATCCTGAAACGCTTCGTCGAGCGTGGCATAGGTCTTCTCGGAGGCAACGCTCGCATAATATTTCTTGTAGTAATCCGCTTGGATCGTGGAAACCTGGATGCCGATCGTCTTGCCGGCGAGATCCTCGACCGCGGTGCCGGTCTTTCCATCCTGCGCGCCGATCAGCTTGCTCGGCGTGTTGTAGTACTTGTTGGTGAAAGCGACCGTCTTCTTGCGTTCGTCGGTGATCGACATGGAAGACCAGATAACGTCGAACTTCTTCGATTGGAGGCCGGGAATTAGGCCATCCCACGACATGTCGACGACCGAGCAGGTTTCCTTCATTTCGGAGCAAACGGCGTTCATCAGGTCGATTTCCCAGCCGACCCAATTGCCGCTCGCGTCCTTCGTAAAGAACGGTGGGTAGGCTTCGTTCATGATGCCAAAGCGGATCTCCGCGTTCGCACCGGCGGCCGAGGCGAGAAGAGTGGCTCCGGCAATGAGGCAGATTGTAGTTTTCATGTCAGTTCCCTTTGTTTTTGATTGGCCGGTAACGGTGCTCAGTGGCGTGAAGAGCTTGTGAATTCGCGACATCGGACGCTACTGGGGGCGCCGAAGACCTGCTCCGGCCTGCCCTCTTCCTCAACACGACCCTGATGGAGGAACATCACATGGCTCGAAACATCGCGCGCGAACTTCATCTCGTGGGTGACGAGCAGCATCGTCCGACCCTCGTCGGCGAGATCACGAATGACTTTGAGCACTTCCCCTACCAGTTCGGGATCAAGCGCCGAGGTCGGCTCGTCGAACAGCATCACGGAGGGGTCGACGCACAGCGCCCGCGCAATCGAGGCGCGCTGCTGCTGGCCGCCCGACAGGAAGGCCGGATAGACGTTGCGCTTCTCATATAGGCCGACCTTTTGCAGCAGCGCCTCCGCCTTTTCCGTCGCCTCCTTGCGGCCTATGCCGAGCACATGGATCGGCGCTTCGACGACATTCTCCAAAACGGTCATGTGGGCCCAGAGGTTGAAGCTTTGGAACACCATGCCGAGGCCGGTGCGAATGCGCTCCACTTGCCGCCAATTCGCAGGGTGGGCGCGCCCGTCCGATCCTGCCTTTAAGACCACTTCCTCACCGTTGACGACGAAGCGCCCCCGATCGGGAATCTCCAGAAAGTTGATGCAACGCAGAAAGGTGCTTTTCCCGGAGCCGGAGGAGCCGATCAGCGATATGACGTCTCCCTTTCTCGCGGTGAGGGAAATTCCTTTCAGCACCTGATGAGCGCCGTAGCTTTTGTGCACGTCGTCGACCCGCAAAGCGCAGGAGATATCATTCGTCATCCACTTCGTTCCCCACTTTTTGCGTGGCTTATGGTCAAGGAGTTTAACCGCTGTCTGCTGGGGTTCGGCCGCGCAGTTTGCCGTCCTTAAGGCATTCCCCCGCGTATATTTTCAAACCTCGCAGTTTTACGGCTTATGCACGATTGATGCAGACGACTTTCGGCTGCGTCATATCCTCATAGGCAAAGCGAACGCCCTCCCGCCCCATGCTCCCATGCTTGAAACCGCCGAAGGGCATCGCGTCAAAACGATGGTCCGAGGAATCGTTGATCATGACCCCGCCCGCTTCGATGCCCGTGGCAGCCTCCAGCGCATCGGCGAGGTTGCTGGTGAATATCCCGGCATGCAGGCTGTAATCCGGCTCATTCGCCATGCAAATAGCGTCGGCAAGCGTCTCGAAGCGCTCAAGCATGACCACCGGCGCGAATATCTCTTCCCGCCAGAGTTTGCTTTGGCGCCCAACGCCCTCAAGCACCGTCGGGCTGTAGAGCGCGCCATCGCGCTGGTGTCCGCACAAAAGCCGGGCTCCGGCTCCGATCGCCTGTTCAACCGCGGTTTCGGCGCGTTCGGCCGCGGTCGGCGAAATCATCGGGCCAACATCCGTCTCCTCACGGCTCGGATCGCCGGCGAGAAGCTTGGCGGTGCCAGCGACGAATGTCTGGCGGAAACGCTCATAGCAACTGGCCTGGACAAGAATGCGCTGCACGCCGATGCAATTTTGACCGGCCGCCCAATAGGCACCCGAAATGCACCCCGTCGCCGCCTTGGCGATATCGCAGTCCGCCATGACGATAACTGGTGCGTTACCGCCGAGATCCATGGCAAGCTTCTTCAGCCCGGCAGACCGGGCAATGGCCTCGCCGGTCACAAATCCGCCGGTAAACGACACCATTCGAATATCGCGAGCAGAAACGATGGCGTGTCCGAGGTCGGCGCCCCCGATGGCGACGGTGACGATCGTTTCCGGGAGACCCGCGGCAACCAGCGTCTCGACGAGCTTCAGGGCCGAAAGCGGCGCTAACTCCGAAGGCTTCAGCAGGATCGAATTGCCGCCGGCAATGGCAGGGCCGAGCTTGTGCGCGACGAGGTTCAGAGGATCGTTGTAGGGTGTAATGGCGGCGATCACGCCAAGGGGTTCGCGTGTGAACCAACCTTGACGGGTCTCGGAGCCCGCATAGGCGTCGAACGGCACGATCTCCCCGGCATTACGCTTGGCCTCTTCTGCGGAGAGCTTCAGCGTGTTGATACAGCGTAACGTCTCCTTGCGCGCTTGTACGATCGTCTTGCCTGCTTCGCTGACGATGGTACGGGCGAAAGCCTCGCACTGTTCTTCGACGAGCCGTGCCGCCTTTTCCAGAATCGCTGCACGACGATGCCGGGGTAATGCGCGCGACAGCGTGGCGCCATGTCTGGTGCGGGCAAGGAGCGCGTCGATGTCGTTCGGACCGCTGGCCGAAACGATCTCGACGAGGGAGCCATCATAGGGATTTAAAACGGCGATCTCTGCGGCGGTCGAGGCGATCTGGCGCTTTACAGCAGTCATTCGGCAGCTTCCTTGTTCATGTGGACGGCGCGATGGATGGCGACAATGTCGGAGAGAAGCGCATAGGCCGTCTCGACTCGCCCAGCTCCCGGGCCGGTGACGGTCACGGCACCAAGCAGGTCGGTATTGAAGGAAACCGCATTGATGGCACCGGCCACCCCTGCGAGCGGATGGTCGAGAGCCAAGCGCCGTGGCGCCACGGAGGCCTCGATCCGACCGTCCTCGCCACGAATTGCCGAGCCGATCAACTTCCAACGGCATCGCTCCTTTGCCGCAGACTCGATGTCCCCGACGGTCAGCGACGAGATACCGCGGCAGGAAACGTCACCCGGCGTCAGCGTGGCGCCCAGCAGTTCGTTCGCGAGAATGACCACTTTGAGCCGCACGTCATGGCCCTCGACGTCTGCAGTTGGGTCCGCCTCGGCATATCCAAGTGCCTGCGCCTCACCGATGGCCTCGGAAAAGCCGAGCCCGCTCTCCATGCGACCCAAAACGAAATTCGAGGTGCCGTTCAGAATACCTTCGAAACCGTTGAGCCCAGAACCGGCAAGCATGGTTTTCGCCATGCGGATGACGGGGGTACCGCTCATCACCGCGCCTTCATATTCGAATGAAACGTGGTTGCGGCGGGCGAGCGCCTTGAGATCGGCGGCGGCGAGGGCGACCGGGCCCTTATTGGTGGTGATTACGTGCCTGCCGCTTTCAAGCGCCCAGCGGCAATGGGAAACGGCCGGTTCGCCATCGTAGGGATTGGTGAAGGTTGCCTCCGCGACGATGTCGGCGGGCGCTTGCCTGATGACTTGCTCGTTGTCCGCTTCCGCTGACCCACCGGACAGCTTCGCGAACCCACCCCTCTCGAATCTAGTCTCGATGAGCATGCGAGCGTCGATGCCGTTGGCCGACACGACGGAGCCGAGATTGAGGTCGGTAACCGCGACGATGTTGAGCTGAAAACCAAGTTCAGTGCGCCAGCGGTTGTTTCGTTCGGCCACAAGTTCGGCAAAGGCACGGTTGACCCCACCAAATCCTATAAGTGCGATATTGTATTGTACCATCCCGGTTCCTCATCATAGGTGACGAGAAAAGGATGACGTTACAGAAGGTCAGCGGGAAGCTTGCAGAACGACCAAATTGATGGTCGTTCTGCCAGGCATCGGCCATAGTGTGCAGATTTCCCGCGAAGATCGATAGTGGGTGAAGGCAATAAGTGAAAACAGACAGAAATATGCAGTTTCACCGCGCCTCATCGGGATAGTATGCGGGAAAACGACCGATAGCGACGATCCTTATGGAAACTATTGACCAGCTAGACCGCAAGATTCTGGATATTATCCAGATCGATTGTCAGATGAAGGCCGAGATCATAGGCGATCTCGTCGGCCTCTCGGCCTCTGCCGTGCAGCGGCGTCTGAAACGGATGCGCGATTCCGGAATCATCACGGCCGAGATTGCCCTTGTCGATCGCAAGGCGGCCGGAACCCCAATGATGTTCATCGCGGGGATGGAAATCGAGCGGGAGAATTATGACGCTCTTTCCAAGTTCCGAGTCTGGTTGGCGAAGCAGGCGCACATTCAGCAGGTCTACTACGTGACCGGTTCAGTCGATCTGGTCGCAATTATCACTGCGCGCGATGTTGGACAATATGATGAGATCACGGCCAACCTAATGTCCGAGAATCCTCAGATCAAAAGCATTCACACGAATGTCGTGTTGAAGGATATCAAAGTCGGGATGTTTGTTCCCATCGCGGACTAGGACCCGCTTCTATTCCATCGTTCCGATCCTGGGACATCCAGAAGCATGCCTCAAGCCCAGAACTGATCCAGCCACAGATTGAGCTTGTCGAAGCCGCGGTTATTGACCGCGTAGATGCGTTTCGTGCCTTCCGACGTCACCGAGACGAGGTTGCTGTCAAGCAGCGCCTTCAGGTGTTGCGAAACCGCGGGACGGCTGATCGGCAGGCCCTCGGCAAGCTCGTTGACTGTCCGCGGCGCGCGCCGCAATTCCTCCAGCAGAAAGCGCCGGTTCGGATCGGCAATCGCAGAGAAGGGGTCCGTGTTCGACATGGCGGGAAAGCTACGTCAAACCGGCCGTTCCAGCAAGGAAATTGTGCAATGCAGCGTGGTGCTTGCCGCCCTTAGCCGCCAACGCCCTCGCGCACGATCAGCAAGGCGGCGATCAGGGCCATTGCATACATGAAGGGATAGAAAATCTCCGGCTTCATGCGGCGCACGCACCAGGCGCCGGCAAGCGTGGCGAGCGGGGCGAAAGGCAGCAGCGTCGCCGAGGTTGCGAGATTCTGCGTGTCGAGCTGGCCGAGCGCGAAATAGGGGATCAGCTTGACGGCGTTGAGGATCGCGAAAAATCGCACGCTGGTGCCGGTATATTCGCGCGGCTGCAGCTTGAGCGGCAGGGCATAGATCTGGAAGGGCGCGCCTCCGGCATGGGCGACAAAGCTGCCGTAACCCGAGAACGTGCCCCAGAAACCGGCGGCGACCGGCCGCTGGCCGCGCGGCGGAATCACCCTGCCGGCGCCCGGGCCGAAATTGTTCCAGAAATAGCGCAGACAGAAGAAGATGGTCACCGCGCCGATGACGATGCGCAGGATGTTGCCCGGAACCAGCGCCGAGGTCGCCCAGCCGAGGCCGATACCGAAGATCGCGCCGGGCAGCATGATCTTCAGCGTCGTCCAGTCGCCGTGCTTGCGCCAGACGACGAGCGAGATCATGTCCATGAAGACCAGGATCGGCAGCAGGATCGCCGCCGCCTCGACCGGCGAGACGACGAGCGCGAGAAAGGGCAAGCCGATCAGCGACAAAGCGTCGCCCATGCCGCCTTTTGCGAGGCCGATCAGGAGCACGGCGGGCACAGCGGCGTAGTAGAATGACAAATCCTGCGGCATGCTTTCGGCGTCCTCCCCTTGCAAGCCTCCTCTAACGGAACTACTCACACAAAACGAGTGCGGATCCGTCCTTTCGAAGAGGGAATCCGCAGGAAACGGAAAGACCTCATGACCGAACCCGAAAACCGCTGCCGCCTGGTGCTCATCGCCCCTGATATCGCCGACGCCGATGAACACGCAAGGATCGTCGCCGACGCGCTGAAGGGCGGCGATGTCGCCTCGGTGATCGTGCCGCAATACGGGCTCGACGACGGCACCTTCCAGAAACATGCCGAAAAGCTGGTGCCTGTCATTCAGGATGCCGGCGCCGCAGCGCTGATTGCGGGCGACAGCCGCGTGGCGGGACGGGCCAAGGCCGATGGCCTGCATCTTTCCGGCAATGCCGAGGCGCTGTCGGAGGCGATCGACAAGCACGCGCCGAAGCTGATCGTCGGCGGCGGCAATGCGGCCGACCGGCATACGGCGTTGGAGATCGGCGAAGCCAGGCCGGACTATATCTTCTTCGGCAAGCTCGATGGCGACATCAAGCCGGAGGCACATCCCAAGAACCTTGCGCTTGGTGAATGGTGGGCTTCGATGATCGAAATCCCCTGCATCGTCATGGGCGGCACCGATCCGGCATCGGCGCTCGCCGTTGCGGAGACCGGAGCGGAGTTCGTGGCGCTGCGGTTGGCGGTCTTCGACGATCCCGCCCGGGCGCCATCAATCATTGCCGAGATCAACGCATTGCTTGACGAAAAAGCGCCACGGTTTGAGGATTGAAATCGCGCTCATGCCGATCCCGCCCGCTCGTCTCTTGAAATATCTGCTCGCCAGCATAGCCGGCCTCCTTGCGGCCGGGCCTGATGTCGCCCTGGCGCAGGCGGCCGACCGCGTCATCAGCCAGCCGGGCACGGCGCCGGCTTCGACCTTTCGCACCGATCGGCCCGCCGGTCCCGGCGTGCGCCCCTCCAATGGCGTCGGGGTTTTCGACCGGATGGGCGCGAAGCTGCCGGACCTGCCGCCGGAGAAGGATTACAAGGGACCGATCGACGAGGCTTACGGCGCCTACCAGCGCGGTTATTACCTCACAGCAATGGATAAGGCGCTGCCGCGCGCCCAGCTCGGAGATCCGGCGGCGCAGACGCTGATCGGCGAAATCCTCTCCCAGGGTCTCGGCGTCAAGAAGGACGTTAAGAACGCGGCCTTCTGGTACGGCAAGGCCGCCGAAGGCGGTGATCCGGCGGCCATGTTCAAATATGCGCTGATGCTGATGGAAGGCCAAGGCGTGCCGCGCGACAAGGTCAAGGCCGACGACTACATGCGCAAGGCAGCCGAAGCCGGCAATCCTTCAGCGGAATTCAATTGGGCGCAGATCCTCGTGGCCGACAATCCCGGCGAGAAGGGGCTGAAGCTGGCGCTGCCATTCTATGAGAAATCGGCCGAGCAGGGCATTGCCGATTCGCAATATGCGGTGGCGCAGCTTTACGCGACGCTGAAAGACCTGCCGGAAGAAAAGAAACAGCTCGCCCGCGAGTGGATGGCGCGCGCGGCGCGCGCCGGCTTCGACACGGCTCAACTCGATCTCGGCATCTGGCTCGTCAACGGTGTCGGCGGCCCGAAGGATTATGTCAAAGGTTTCGAATGGCTGAAACTTGCCGCCAATGGCGGCAACGTCGTCGCGCAGAACAAACTCGCCCACCTCTATGTCAATGCCATCGGCACGCCGCCCAATCCGGTCGAGGCGGCGAAGTGGTACGTGCTGTCGCGCCGCGCCGGGCTTGCCGATCCGGCGCTCGAGGATTTTTATCTGGGCATCGAGGACGGCCAGCAGAAGGCGGCGATCGATGCCGCCAACAAGTTCCGCCGGCGCTAAATAATAGCGCCGCGCGTCCCAGCCGGGCGATTTCAAAACAGCGCGTCGGCGAAAAGATCCTCGTCGTTTTCGATTTTGGCAGGCTCGGCGGGAGCAGAGGCGGGAGCGCTGACTTCGCTTGCCGGAATGATGTCACGATGAATGTTGCGCTCCTGAACCATCGTATAGTGCCTGAAGATCTTGCGGTCGAGCGGCGCGATCGCCTCCGCGAGATCGGAAATATCGGCGACCTCGGAGCCGGCGGCCTCATTAAGGACATCGGCGCAGCGGGCAAAGACCTCACCGAGGTCACGCTGGAAATCGAGCTTGCCAATCAGCAGGCCGATTTTGGTGGCGACCTCGCGGCCGTTTTCGGCGAGCACCTTCAGCTCTTTTTCCATCATATCGGCTGCGGAGCGGATATTGCCGACGGCCGAGGTCAGGCTTTCTCCCAGGCCGCCCGCCCTGGCATCCGTGGCCGGAGTGACGCGCCCGGCCGCGGCTTCGAGCGCCGGCAGGCCGCTGACGATGGCGTCGGCGGATTCATCGAGCTTTCCGGCGAAAATGCGCAATTCGGCCGTGACGACGTTGATCGACTTGCCTTCCTCACCGAGACGGCTGCAGCGCAGGTTGGTGTTCAGGGCCATATAATGGATGTCGGTCTTGACGGCGCGGATGTTGGCAATCGCTTCGGAGAGCTTGGCGGCGGTGCCGATCGTCGACTGGCTCACCTGGTCGGCCTGCCGGCTTGCCGTATCGACCTGCCGGACGATTTCGTGGGCGGCTGAAACGCTTGATTCCAGCGCGCGCATGAAATTGCCGCCGGATTCGCCGCTCGCGCCGCTCATCTGGTCGCGCAGCTTGAGGATCTCCCGCATGTCGTGGTCGAAACTGGCGATCGTCGTGACGACGTTTTCCGATTCCCGCTGGAAGTTTATGCACATGTCGCTCATCTGCGCTGCGGTCAGATGGTGAATGACGTTCTGAAGACGCTTGCGTGCGCCGGCGTCGAGCTTCGCGCCCTCCTCGCCGGCAAAGAACTCCTCAAGCAGCGATAGGGTGGCCTGTACATGCTCGATGCGCTGACGGGTAATATCGCCGATCTGCAAGGCGGAGAGCGTTGAGGCGACCTTGCTTTGGACGCCGCGTGCAATCGCGCCGACCTCGCGGGCGACGACGCCGAGATGCTTGCGGTGTTCGGCGATCTTGGCGGCGTCGTCGCGCAGGGCGGCGGCAACGGCCGGAACGGTATCGGCGTAGCCCTTGGAGACACTGGCGCCGAAGGCGGCGGCAAGTTTGACCTCTTTGTCGAGACTGTCGAGATGCGTCGCGAAACGATTGACTTCATCAGTGCCGGAATAGATTCGCTCCAGGATTTCCTGTGCGAAGCCGGCGAATTCGGCAAGGCCGGCGCCGGTGATCTTCACGGTCACGGCGAAAGTTCTAAGATACCGCATCGTCTCCTGCATGTCGGAGACATATTTGCGCAGATCCCTGCCGGTTTGCGCCAGTGAGACGAGCGCCTGCTGACGGTTTTCTTCGGTGACCGGCAGCGCCGTCAGGCTCTCCACCGTGGCGCGGAGATCGGCGCCGGTATCGCTCGCCTCCCCATTGTCGAGCGCCGCCGTGACACTCTCAAGAGAATTCAACAAACGGTTGAGAACATCCATCACCGACAGCAGCACGGTGCCGCCTTCGAGAAAACGTTCCTCGACCCGGCTGCGGGCGGATTCCAGAGTCCGGCCGATGTCCCGCCCGGATGTGTAGGCTGCAGCGGTCGGCGATACCAGAGCGTGTGCCAACTTTTATACCTTTTCTTAAAACACAGGCTTATCTGACACCATTTTTACGCGCAGGATGGAAACGTCCGGTAAACGCGCCGGACTCGTCAGCGTTGTAATTAACGAAAGATGGGGATTGGGCGCCGTCGCGACCTCGTGGTCGGTTAATATCGCTTAACTCACTGCTTTTATTTTATTTGTTTCTAAATTTTGAGGAAAGATACAACTTATTCCGGATGAGAATTGGGAGTCTCAAGACTCGTTATACGGTAGTTTCATACAACCGGTGTTTACCCTGCATTAACGCTGCCGTGAGAGTCCTTCTGGGGTCGTCAAGTATTTCTCGGGCCGGGGAGGCTGCGTTGGACACTCCTAAACAATATTACGAATCTATAAATTTACCGGACTCGCTGAGCATTCGCTCTGTTTCTGAACTATATTCAAAGTTTACAGCCGAATTTCATGAGCGTGATACAATCGTTGTCAACATCCCCGAAAGTGCGGAAGCGGATCTGAGTTTCATTCAACTCATCGAGTCATCGCGTCGCCAAGCAAAAGCTGACGGAAAGACCTTTAAGCTTTCTACACCTGCTCGCGGCTCGGTCCTGAAGGTACTTGAGCGCGCAGGTTTTATCGAATCCTTCGATCACGAAGATTCCAAGTTCTGGTTGCATAAAGGGGTATGATATTATGACTGCAAACATCCTGACCGTTGACGATTCCGCCAGCATCCGCCTGACCACCAAGGTCACGCTGACCAATGCCGGCTACATCGTCACCGAGGCCGCAGATGGGGCCGAAGGCCTCGCGACTGCCAAGGGCAGCCGCTTCGATCTGATTGTGACCGATCTCAACATGCCGGTTATGGACGGGCTGACGATGATCGAGGAGCTCAGGAAGCTGCCCGGGCAGGCCGGCGTTCCGATCATCTTCCTGACGACGGAATCGGATGCCGATCTCAAGGCACGCGCAAAGGCCGCGGGTGCTACGGGTTGGCTGACCAAGCCCTTCGATCCGGAAAATCTCGTGAAGATCGTGAAGAAGGTTCTCGGACGATGAGCACGCTCGATCCCGTTGCCGTGTTCCGCATGGAGGCTGCCGAATGCCTTGAAGCGATCGAGGTCGGTCTTCTCGACCTCACCCACCAGCTCGACAACAAGGATCTTGTCGATGCCGTATTCCGCGGGCTCCACACGCTCAAGGGATCCGGCGCGATGTTCGGTTTCGAGGCGCTCGCCGCTTTCACCCATCATTGCGAAACCGCCTTCGACCGCGTCCGCAAGGGCGAGGTGGCGGCGACCAGCGAACTCGTCGCCGCCGTTCTGGCCGCCCAGGACCATATGCGCGCCCTCGTCGACCGGCCGGATGCCGATCACGGCGATACCGGCAGCAAGCTTCTGGCGCAGCTGCAGGCGGCCGTCGGCGGCAAGCCGGCGGCGCCTGCGGCCGGACCGGCCGCTGTTGCTACGCCCGTGGTCGTGCGTGAGATATCGGCGAAGAAGAAGAACAGCTGGCGTATCCGCTTCAGTCTGCCCGCCAACTCGATGGCCAACGGCACCAACCCGCTCGGCCTGCTGGACGAGCTGCGCGATCTCGGCGAATGCACGGTGCGCGCCAACACCTCGGCCATTCCGCCGCTTGACGAGCTCACGCCGACGGAACTCCATATTTCCTGGGACGTGATGCTGACTAGCGAGCAGGACCGCTCGGCGATCGACGACGTCTTCATCTTCGTGCTCGACGATATGGAACTCAGCGTCGAGGAGATCGCCGGGCCGGCAACCGCTGCTCCGACCGTGGAGCGGGCCGCAGCTGCACCGGTCGCCGCAGTATCGGTGGCCGTTCCGCCGGCTGCCGTTCCGGAGTTTCGCCCGGTCGAGGCGGTTCCGGCCCGGCGCGAGGCGCCCGCCGCCGCCAGCCAGGCGAAGACGGCCGAGAATGTCCGCGTTCCGGCCGAGCGTCTCGACGAGCTGATGGACCGGGTCGGCGAGCTTGTCATCGCGCAATCGCGTCTCAGCCAGCTTGCCAGCGCCAGCGCCGATATTGCGCTGCGCTCCGTCTCGGAAGAAATCGAACGCCTGTCCGGTGAATTGCGCGACACGATGATGGTGCTGCGCATGGTGCCGGTCGCAACCCTGTTCTCCCGCTTCCGCCGCCTCGTCCACGATCTCGCCCGCGAGACCGGCAAGGTGATCGAGCTGGTGATGGAGGGCGAGACCACCGAAGTCGACAAGACGGTGATCGAACGGCTGGCCGATCCGCTGGTGCATCTGGTGCGCAATTCGATCGATCATGGTCTCGAGGTGCCTGCCGACCGCCTTGCTGCCGGCAAGACCGAAGCCGGCACGGTGGTCCTTTCGGCCCGCCAGGCCGGCGGCGAGGTGATTATCTCGATCAAGGACGACGGCCGCGGCATCAATCGCGAACGGGTTCGCGCCAAGGCGGAATCCTCCGGCCTTATCCATCCCGGCCAGCCGCTCTCCGATTCCGAGCTGCTGCAGCTGATCTTCGCTCCGGGCTTCTCGACGGCTGCGGCGATCACCAATCTGTCCGGGCGCGGAGTCGGCATGGACGTGGTCAAGAAAACGGTCGAAGAGCTGCGCGGCGCGATCGACATCGTCAGCGTGCCGGGGCAGGGTTCGGAAGTATCGCTGCGCATCCCGCTGACGCTTGCCATCATCGACGGCCTGCTGGTGCGTGTCGGTTCCGGCCGCTACGTCATCCCGCTTTCGGCAGTCGAGGAATGCCTCGAACTGTCACTCGAGGAAGATCTCCGCTCGCGCGGCCGCAGCTTCATCTCGCTGCGCGACAGCCTGGTGCCGTTCCTGCGCCTGCGCGATCTTTTCCGCACCGGCACGAAACCCGACGTGCATCAGAAGGTCGTCGTCATCTCGACCGGCACGGAGCGCGTCGGCCTCGTCGTCGATCAGATCATCGGCGACCACCAGACGGTCATCAAGTCGATGTCGAAACTGCATAACGACGTGGCGACCTTTTCGGGCGCCACCATTCTCGGCGACGGCAGCGTCGCCCTCATTCTCGACGTCGGGCACCTGGTGGCCGCGGGTCAGCAACAGGAGGCGCAATTGCGGGTAGCAGGATGAGTGCAGCAGCAACAGCCGAACGGTTCGACAATCACTGGAACTATGCCGAGGAAGTCGAGGTGCTGACCTTCGATCTCAACGGCGAGACCTTCGCGCTGGAAGCGGTCATCGTCCAGGAAATCCTGGACCTGCTTCCGGAGACCGCGGTGCCGGGAAGCCAGCCCTTCGTCGCCAGCGTCATCAATTTTCGCGGCAAGGTCATTCCGCTGGCCGATCTGCGTCTCGCCTTCGGGATGGAGGCGGCGGAAGCCACGATCGACAGCCGTATCATCGTCATCGAGATCGATCTGCAGGGCGAGCCGACGCTGGTCGGCCTCAGAACCGACAAGGTGAACGAGGTGACGACGCTGGCAAAGACAGCGAGCGAGGCGCCGCCGAGCATCGGCATGCGCTGGCGCGCCGACTACATCAACTGCCTGGTGAAGAGGGGTGGAGAGTTCATCATTCTCCCCAATCTGCAGGCGATTTTTTCATCGAGGCACAAGGCGGCGGGAGCCGTCAGCTGACGTTGGATGAATTCAAACTTGGGGGTTTGACATGCGCTTGACAATAAAGACGAAACTGGTGACGGCGTTCACCTTCATCATTCTGATGTTATTGGGCACCGCCGCTTATGGAATTTTCAGCCTTGGATCGCTGAACGATACGATCGGCAATCTTCTTGCCGGTCCGGCGGCCCGCCTCGACCTTGCGCAGCAGATCAACATCGCGCAGCTCGAAGCCATCCGCCAACAGAAGAACCTGCTCACCGCCCGCGGCGCCGATGAAGCCGCCGCGGCAATTGAAAAAGGCAACCAGGCGCGCAAGGACTTCAGTGACGCCTTCAATCAAGTGCTGACGCTCGCCACGGAAGAAGGCAAGGCGCGTTGGGCGCGTATCGCCGACTTTTCCAAATCCTTCAACGCGGCCGACGACCAGATCCGTGACTACCTGAAGGCCGGCAATGCGGACGGCGCAAACACGGTCTCCATCACCGCAGCGCGTGCGGCCGCCAATGATATCGACGCGACACTGGCCGAGATTCTGGCGCTGGAAAAACAGCGCATGAAGGCCGCCGACGCCGATGCCGACGCGCAGTATACGACGACACGCACGACGATGATCGCCGTTGCCACCGTTGCACTGCTGATTGCCGCGATTACCGCCTTCTGGATCGCCAGCACGATCAGCAAGGGCCTCAAACGCGCCAACACCGTGGTTCGCGAAGTGTCTGAAGGCGATCTGACCAAGATGGCCGATATCACCAGCCACGACGAAATCGGCGAGCTTCTCGGCAACGTCAACACGATGATCGAACGCCTGCGCGGCGTCGTCGCCGACGCCTTGTCGGCTGCCGATAACGTCTCTTCCGGTAGCCAGCAGCTCTCGGCAAGTTCGGAACAGGTATCGCAGGGCGCCACCGAGCAGGCGGCTTCCGCCGAAGAGGCCTCCGCCTCGATGGAGCAGATGGCCGCCAACATCAAGCAGAACGCCGACAATGCCGCCCAGACGGAGAAGATCGCCCGTCAGTCGGCCAAGGATGCGGAAGCGAGCGGCGAGGCGGTGACGCGTGCTGTCGACGCCATGCGTACAATCGCTCAGAAAATCGGCATCGTCCAGGAAATCGCCCGCCAGACCGACCTGCTGGCGCTCAACGCCGCGGTGGAAGCAGCACGTGCCGGCGAACACGGCAAGGGGTTTGCAGTCGTCGCCTCCGAAGTGCGCAAGCTTGCCGAACGCAGCCAATCGGCCGCCGCCGAAATCAGTTCGATGTCGAGCGACACGGTCAAGGCTGCAGCCGATGCCGGCGAGATGCTCGGCCGCTTGGTGCCTGATATCCGCAAGACGGCCGAGCTGGTTTCCGAAATCAGCGCCGCCTGCCGCGAGCAGGATATCGGCGCCTCGCAGATCAACGAGGCGATCCAGCAACTCGATAAGGTGACGCAGCAGAATGCCGGCGCCTCCGAACAAATGTCTGCGACCTCGGAAGAACTCGCGAGCCAGGCGGAAGAGCTGCAGACGTCGATCGCCTTTTTCAAGGTCGACACGACGGGCGGGCAACGCGAGCGCGCGCAGGCCGCGAAACTCACTGCTCGCAGCCGGGTCCAAGCCGCACCGCGCAAAACGGGCGGCAAGGCACCGGCCAATACGGTCGCCGGCCAGCAGGCGCGCGTGAAAGGATTTGCCCTCGACATGTCGATGGGCGGTCCCGACACCGCTGATGACGAGTTTCGGGAGAGCGCGTGAGCCCTTCCCGGGGGACGCTTAGGCGTTCCCCTTCGATAACTGTTGTGGGCCGGCTGGCACGGCCCGCGACGCGCTTTCGGCGCTTGGGGAAGCGATATGGACGCTTATTCATTTCTGCCGTCGGCTTTCGCCGGATGGAATTTCTTTGCTGCATGATGCCGCGCCAATTGGACCATATTTATTGCTTCGCTCTCTGAGAGGGATATTGAGATGCGTATTACGATCAAACTAAAACTCGCGGCTGCATTCGGCTTTGTCATATTGTTGCTGGTGGGCAGCGCGGCATATGGGATATTGAGCCTCGGTTCACTGAACGACGCCGTCGGCAACCTTATTTCCGGTCCCGCTAAAAGGCTGGAAATCGCTCTGGAAGCAAAGACCGCCGAGCTCGATGCCGTTCGCTGGCAGAAGAACGCCCTTCTCGAAATGGATCCCGAAGCGGTCAGGAAGAACTATCAGAATGCCGCGAAGAGCGTAGACGAAATGATCGCGTTCGTGACAAGCGGCCAGCAGCTCGCAACTCCTGAGGGCAAGCCGAGTTGGGACAGGCTGCTCGATCTCGCCAAACGCTTCGACGAAGGCTCCAACAGAGTCGCCTCTATCCAGGAAGGCGGCGACAGGGCAGGAGCCGTGGCGCTGTCCTCAGGAGAGGTTCGCCGCCTCGTCCTGGAGCTGGAAGACGTTTTCGAGACGCTCGTCACGCTTCAGCAGAAAGCGATGGCCCAGGCCGATAATGACACCGACATCCTCTACAGTTCGACGAAGAATACGCTGATCGGTGTAGCGATCGGGGCTTCCGTCATTGCTTTCGGGGCAGCGCTTTGGATCGCGCTCGGGGTCAACAGCGGCCTCAGCAAGATCATGAACGTTGCCAGCGCTGTGGCGATCGGCGACCTGAACCAGAAGGTAGAGATCAGGAGCAACGACGAGATCAAGGATCTGGTCAACACGATCAATGTCATGACGGATAATCTTCGCGTCACCGCCGGCATTGCCAGGCAGATCGCCGACGGCGACCTGACGGTGTCCCCGAAGCCGCTCTCGGAGAAGGATACGCTCGGCATCGCGCTCGAGCAGATGGTCGAGCGCCTGCGCGGCGTCGTTGCGGATGCGATCACGGCCGCAGAAAATGTTTCGGCCGGCAGCCAGGAACTTTCGGCAAGCTCGGAGCAAGTATCGCAGGGCGCCAGCGAACAGGCGGCTTCGGCCGAAGAGGCCTCCGCCTCGATGGAGCAGATGGCCGCCAACATCAAGCAGAACGCCGATAATGCCGCGCAGACCGAAAAGATCGCCCGTCAGTCGGCCAAGGATGCGGAGATGAGCGGCGAAGCGGTTTCGCGCGCCGTACAGGCGATGCGGACCATCGCCGAGAAGATCGGCATCGTCCAGGAAATCGCCCGCCAGACGGACCTACTGGCGCTCAACGCCGCGGTGGAAGCAGCGCGTGCCGGCGAACACGGCAAGGGGTTTGCGGTCGTCGCTTCGGAAGTGCGCAAGCTTGCCGAACGCAGCCAATCGGCCGCCGCCGAAATCAGTTCGATGTCGAGCGACACGGTCAAGGCCGCCCAGGATGCCGGCGACATGCTCGGCCGGCTGGTGCCCGATATCCGTAAAACGGCCGAGCTGGTTTCGGAGATCAGCGCCGCCTGCCGCGAACAGGATATCGGTGCCGGCCAGATCAACGAGGCGATCCAGCAGCTCGATCGGGTGACGCAGCAGAATGCCGGCGCCTCCGAGCAAATGTCTGCGACCTCGGAAGAACTCGCGAGCCAGGCGGAAGAGCTGCAGACGTCGATCGCCTTCTTCAAGGTCGATACAACAGGCGGTCGCCAAACCCGTATGCCGACCGCCAGGGTGACGGTCCGCAGCTCGGCGCCCGTCGCCGGCCGCAGCCTCGGCGGCAGGAAGCTCGCCGCCAACAGCGTCACCGGTCAGCAGGCGCGGGCAAAGGGCTTCGCTCTCGATCTCTCCATGGGCGGTCCCGATGACGGGGACGTCGAATTCAAGGAAAGCGCCTGATCATGGCTCCAACATCTCTTGAAGCGCAATTCGTGACCTTCAGCCTCGGCGAGGAGATTTTCGCCGTACCGGTCGAGGTCGTCCGGGAAATCCTCGACTATGCGGAAGCTTTCAAGATTCCGAATGGTCCCGACTATCTGCTCGGCCTGCGCGATGTGCGCGGGCAGGGTGTGCCGACCATCGATCTTCGACTGAAACTCGGCATGACGAAGACCGAGCCGACACCGCATACGCGGGTGCTCGTCCTCGACGTGCCGATGGAAAGCCGGCTTCTCACTCTCGGCCTCGTTGCCGACCGCGTTTTCGAGGTCACGCCGTTTCGGCGTGACCAGATCGAGGCGGCGCCCGATATCGGCGTGCGCTGGCGTTCGGACTATATTGCCGGCGTCGTTCGCCGTGAAAACGGCTTTGTCGTCATCATCGATCTCGCGCGGCTGCTGTCGCGCGAGGACGCCTCTGCACTGCAATCGGCGGCCTGACCGCGCGTCAACCCGGAGTACTGCGTCTTATGAGTATGGCAGCAGCGGTGGAAACCCAATTGCCGGGCGACCGGATCAGCAAGCGCAATTTCGACAGGCTTGCCCGGTTCATCTACGACTATAGCGGCATCAAGATGCCGCCGACCAAGCTGACGATGCTCGAGGGTCGGCTGAGGCGCCGCCTTCGGGCGACCAATCATGCGACCTTCGACGACTATTGCGACTTCCTGTTCAATCAAGACGGTCTTGCCCAGGAAACCGTCTACCTGATCGACGTGGTGACGACGAACAAGACCGACTTCTTTCGCGAAGCCAAACATTTCGACTATATGCAGAGCGTGGCGCTGCCGGTGATCGCCGGCAGCGGCGTTCGCACCATTCGCACCTGGAGTTCCGCCTGCTCGACAGGAGCCGAGCCCTATACGATGGCGATGGTGCTGGCCGAATTCACCGAAGGCCGCAACGATGTCTCCTACAGCGTACTGGCGACCGATCTTTCCACCGACGTGCTGCAGACGGCGCGCCGGGGTATTTATCCGGAAGATCTCATCGCGCCGGTGCCGCGAGACCTGCAGCGCAAATATGTGCTGACGGCCAAGCAGCCGGATCGGCGGGAGGTGCGGATCACGCCGAAACTGCGCAGCAGAATCGGTTTTGCCCGCATGAACCTGATGGATGAGAAATATCCGATCGGCGAGCCGATGCACGTCATCTTCTGCCGCAATGTGCTGATCTACTTCGACAAGCAGACTCAGGCGGGCGTGCTGAACCGCCTCTGCGATTGCCTGGCGAAGGGCGGATACATGTTCATCGGCCATTCCGAATCGATCACCGGTTTCGATCTGCCATTGAAGCAGGTTTCCAACACGGTATTTCAGCGTATCTAGTGTACGCAAAAATCGCTTCACACTTTTCCTGGAATTGCTCTAGGGGCATTCATGGCTAAGAAAATCCGCGTTCTCATCATCGACGATTCCGCCAGCATCCGTCAGACGCTGACGCATGTGCTGGAGCAGGATCCCGATATCGAGATCATGGCGGTGGCCTCCGATCCCTTCGTGGCGGCGCGCAAGCTGCTGGAGGAGGTCCCCGACGTCATCACGCTCGATGTCGAGATGCCGCGCATGGACGGCATCACTTTCCTGCGCAAGCTGATGGCGCAGCGGCCGATCCCCGTCGTGATGTGCTCGTCGCTGACCGAAGCGGGTTCGCAAACGCTGATCCAGGCGCTGGAGGCCGGCGCCGTCGACGTGATTCTGAAATCGAAGATCGGGGCCGCCGACAGTCTTTCCGATGATGCGATACGCATTCGCGAAATCGTCAAGAGTGCCTCGCAGGCACGGCTTACCACCGTCCGCCGCGCCGCCGGAACGATCCGCTCGGCTTCGGCCGACGGGCCGACCAAAAAGCTGACGGCGGATGCGATGCTGCCGCCGCCGACGGGGCGGGCCATGGCGAAGACGACCGAGATGGTCGTCTGCGTCGGCGCCTCCACCGGTGGCACGGAGGCGCTGCGCGAATTCCTGGAGGAATTGCCGGCCAATGCGCCCGGCATGGTGATCGTCCAGCATATGCCGGAGAGATTCACCGACGCTTTCGCCAAACGGCTGAACGGCCTCTGCGAGGTCGAGGTCAAGGAAGCTGTCGACGGTGACCCGGTGCTGCGCGGGCATGTGCTGATTGCGCCCGGCGACAAGCACATGCTGCTCGAACGCCAGGGCGCGCGCTACCATGTCAGCGTCAAGATGGGGCCGCTGGTGTCGCGCCACAGGCCTTCTGTCGACGTACTCTTCCGCTCGGCGGCGCGGTCCGCCGGCTCGAATGCCATGGGGATCATCATGACCGGCATGGGCGATGACGGCGCGCGCGGCATGCTGGAAATGCATCAGGCCGGCGCCTACACGGTGGCGCAGGACGAGGCGAGCTCGATTGTTTTCGGCATGCCGAAGGAGGCGATCGCCAGAGGCGGCGTCGACCGCATCCTTCCGCTCGATCAGATCGCTCGCGAAGTGATGATGACGCAGCAGAAATTCTGAGGCACGTTGTGAACCGATGCGGCCGGAATAAATGCCGGTTTCCAGGCCGGCAAGCCGCCTTGCGCGCCTCCTCTTGAAATTTCCACGATTTTGTGGTCTTGAGGCCGCCAATCTTTGCAGCGCTGCCTGTCATGCATGTTCAGGGACATTTCCCGCCCCTGGCAGCGCGCGTCCCGTATCAGTCCCAAGGAAATGCGCCGATGGCCCGTTCAGCTCTTCTCAATGTCATGGTTCAGGCTGCCCTCAAGGCAGGAAAAACGCTGGGGCGTGATTTCGGCGAAGTGCAGAACCTGCAGGTTTCGGTGAAGGGACCGGGCGACTTCGTGTCCACCGCCGACCGCAAGGCCGAAAAGATCGTTCGGGAAGAACTGCTGAAGGCGCGCCCGACTTATGGTTTCCTCGGTGAGGAGAGCGAGGAGATCAAGGGCACCGACGGCGCGCATCGCTGGATCGTCGATCCGCTCGACGGCACCACCAACTTCCTGCACGGCATCCCGGCCTTCGCCGTCTCGATCGCGCTCGAACGCAACGGCGAGATCGTTGCGGCCGTCGTGTTCAATCCGGCGACCGACGAACTCTACACTGCCGAGCGCGGCGGCGGCGCCTTCCTCAACGACCGGCGCCTGCGCGTCGCTGCGCGCCGGGTGCTGTCGGATTGCGTCATCGGCTGCGGCGTGCCGGCGCTCGGCAAGCGCAATCACGGCAAATTCCTGGTCGAGCTTCGCCACGTGATGGGCGAAGTGGCGGGCATTCGCCGTCTGGGCTCGCCGACGCTTGATCTCGCCTATGTCGCCGCCGGACGTTTCGATGGTTTCTGGGAGGCGGAACTTGCACCCTGGGACATGGCGGCGGGCATTCTGCTCATCCGCGAAGCCGGCGGCTTTGCCAGCGATTGGGACGGCGGAGCGGCCATTCTGGAGGGTGGCGCGATCGTCGCCGGCAACGAGCACATCCACAAGGCGCTGATCGATGTCATCAAGCGACCGATTCCCGCCAAGTAGGCGAAGGAAAACGCGGCTGTTGTAAAGTCACGGTTTTCGCCTCCAGATACTTCAATTCGGCACAATGTTGCTCTAGTCTCCGCCAGCAATGAGTTCGGAGGCTGCTGAACCTATGGAAAATGTGAATGTGGCGGAGATCGGCTCCGCCGAAAAGACTCCCGGCGCTTATGCCTACAGGCTTTCGAGCCCCATGCCCTTCCTCTGGACGATGCTGCTTTTCCTCGTCATCGTCGGGTTCATTGCCGCCATCCTCTTCCGGCAGACGCAGACCGCCTTCATGCACAATCCGGGCCTCAACGGCCTGATCGTCGGCGTTCTCGCGGTCGGCATCATCCTTGTTTTCAATCACGTGCTGGCGCTTCGCCCCGAAGTGCGCTGGTTCAACTCCTTCCGCGCCGCCGGCAGCGCCGACAAGGTCAATCGCAATCCGCGGCTGCTGGCGCCGATGCGGGCTCTGATCGGCAATCGCAAGACGTCGTTGGCGCTATCGACGACGGCGCTGCGTTCGATCCTCGATTCGATCGCGACGCGCCTCGATGAATCGCGTGACGTCTCGCGCTACCTGATCGCCCTCCTGGTTTTCCTCGGCCTGCTCGGCACCTTCTGGGGCCTCATCGGCACGATCGGTTCGATCAGCAACGTCATTCAATCGCTGGATGCCGGTTCGAACGGTACGGGGGACGTGCTTTCGGCACTGAAGGAGGGGCTGTCCGCGCCGCTTTCGGGCATGGGCCAGGCCTTCTCGTCGTCGCTGCTCGGTCTTTCCGGTTCGCTCATTCTTGGCTTCCTCGACCTGCAGGCCGGCCGCGCGCAGAACCGCTTCTACACGGAGCTGGAAAACTGGCTCTCCTCCGTTACCGATGTCGGTTCCGATCTTGCGCCGGCGCTCGACGCCGTATCCGGCTCGTCCTCGGAGGACATGCGTGCGCTCACCGAATATCTGCGCAAGGCCTCCGAAGAGGGCGGCGTCGGCAGCCAGCGCTCGGTCGCCGCCATGGCGAGCCTTGCCGAAGGCATCCAGGGGCTCGTCAAGAACATGCGCAACGAGCAGCAGATGCTGCGCGACTGGATCGAGGCACAGCAGGACGAGGCCAAAGCAATGCGCCGCACGCTCGACCGGCTGGCCGAACGCATCGGCCTGCAGGAGCGAGCCGGTGACAAGGCCGAACGCCACCGCGACCGCACAAGCCACACAGAGAAGAGCGAGGGCAAGTAGCCATGGCTCTTGCCCGCAACCGCCGCCGCGAACGCACGGTCGACTATTGGCCGGGTTTCGTCGATGCGCTGTCGACGCTGCTGATCTCGATCATGTTCGTGCTGACGGTCTTCGTCGTCGGGCAGTTCATCCTAAGCCGCGAGATCACCGGACGTGATGAGGTGCTCAATCGCCTCAACAGCCAGATCAACGAACTGACGCAGCTTCTGGCGCTCGAAAAGGGCAGCAACCAGGATCTCCAGGATTCGGTCGCCAACCTGCAGGCCTCGCTTGCCACTGCCGAGGGCGACCGTTCGCGGCTGCAGGCGCTGCTGAACGCCGGTTCGGGCGGCCAGGACGCGGCCCAGAAGCGGATCGGCGCGATGACGCAGGAGCTCGACGAGCAGAAACAGGTGAGCGAGCGGGCCCTCAGCCAGGTCGAGCTGTTGAACCAGCAGATCGCCGCACTTCGCAGCCAGATCGCCGCCGTCGAAGCAGCCCTTCAGGCGTCGGAGGAGAAAGACCGGGTCTCGCAGACCAAGATTGCCGATCTCGGCAGCCGCCTCAACGTGGCGCTCGCCGCACGCGTGCAGGAGCTGAACCGCTACCGTTCCGACTTCTTCGGCCGCCTGCGCGAGATCCTTTCGGACCGCGAGAATATCCGCATCGTCGGCGACCGGTTCGTCTTCCAATCGGAAGTGCTGTTTCCCTCGGGCGGCGCCGATCTCAATCCGGAGGGGCAGACCGAGATGGCAAAGCTTGCGACCGCCCTGCTCGACCTCGCCAAGGAAATTCCGCCTGAGATCAACTGGGTGCTGCGCGTCGACGGCCATACCGACAACGTGCCGCTCGGCGGAACGGGACGGTATCGCGACAATTGGGAGCTTTCCTCGGCGCGTGCGACGTCGGTCGTCAAGTTCCTGATCGGTCAAGGCGTGCCGGCTGATCGGCTCGTTGCCGCCGGCTTCGGCGAGTTCCAGCCGATCGCACCCGGCGATACGCCGGAGGCGCGCGCCACCAACCGCCGCATCGAGCTGAAGCTGACCGAGAAATAATCAGCTTTATATTGTCTGCCGGCACTCCTCGAGCCTGTCGGCGAGAAAGGCTCGAACGGCTGGACTGTCGCTGAGGCCGATCGCCGTCACGTAAGCGTCAGCCGCGGCGGTATTGTCGCCCGCCCGTGCCAGAAGAAAGGCACGCACGGCCCAGTACGGCTGATAGGCCGAGACGGCGCTCGCATCGATCCTGTCGAGCCGGTCGAGGCCTTCGTCGGCACTCGAGGCCCTGCCGATCACCGCCGCCTCGGCGACGCGTGCGCCGAGCGTCGGCTTCATCACCAACAGCGCGGCGTAGAGCGTCGTCAGCGCCTGCCAGTCGGTCGTTCCGGAAAGGCGGCGGGTTGCATGCACCGATTGAATTGCCGCCTGACACCGGAAGGGGCCGAAACGGTCGAAGCCTCCGGCTTTGCGCAGCAGAGCGTCTGCCTCGGCGATCATGATCGCGTTCCAGACCGCCGTATCCTGCTCGTCCAGCGGCACATATCGGCCGTCGCCGCGGCGTCGGGCATTGCGGCGGGCTTCGCAGTGAAGCATCAGCGACAGGAGGCCGATCGCTTCCGGCTCGTCCGGCAGCAGCGTCAGCAGCGCCCGGCCGAGCCAGATCGCTTCGGCGGCAAGCGACTGGTGCGCCTCCTCGCCGTCAAGGCCATCCCATCCGATGCCATAGGCGGCGTAGATCGCAGAAAGCACGGCGGCCAGCCGCTCCGGCAGGGTGGGCCGAGGCGGAACGGTGAAGGGAATACCGGCATCGCGGATCTTCACCTTGGCCCGCACCAGCCGCTGGCTTATCGCTTGCGGCGAAACAACGAAGGCCCGTGCGATGGTCCTCGCCTCGATGCCGAGAACAGTCTGCAGCATCAGCGCCGTATGCACCGAGCTGTCGATGGCGGGATGGCTGCAGGCAAAGAGCAGTTTTAGCCGCTCATCGGGAAAGACGGAATTGCCAGCCTCGTTCATGCGCTCCTCCGCTTCCTCGAAGGCGAGCGATATCGTCGTTTGGGCGTTGGCCGCGACGATGCGGTGGCGGGCCGCCTGCATGAGGTTGCGGCGAGCGGCCACCAGCAGCCAGGCTTCGGGATTGCCAGGAATGCCGCGCTCCGGCCAGACGCGCAAGGCCGACGCCAACGCCTCCGACAACGCGTCTTCCGCCGCCGGCACATCACGCGAGCGGGCGACGAGAAAGGCGATCAGTTTGCCATAGGACTGACGCGCCACCTGTTCGGCAGCGCGTCGGGCATCGGCTGACATTCCCGCCTCACATCTGCAGGCGCGGGCGCACCTCGACCGAACCCTTGTCGGAGATCGGAACACGGGTCGCCCATTCCAACGCGGTGTCCATATCGGGGACCTCGATCAGATAGAAGCCGCCGAGCTGTTCCTTGCCTTCCGGATAGGGCCCGTCCTGGACATCGTGATCCTCGCCTTTGCGGCGCAGGATCGTGCCGGTCTCGGGAGCTGTCAGACCAGCGCCGCCGGTCATGATTCCTGCCTGCGCGAGCGCCTTGCTGTAGGCGACCCAACCGTCGCGATAGGCAGGATCGCTGCGGCGGGCGAAATCTTCGGGGGCTTCGCGAATGATGAGAGCATATTGCATGGAAAACTCCTGATCTCGTTGTTGGCTTGCTCCAGGCAGGCCGACGAAAGCCGTTATGCCCGGTGGAGCGGCTCTGCCGTTCCAAGACAATGAGGCGCGAGCGGCGGTCCTTTCGACATGGCTTTGAAAAATACTTGAAAAAGAAAACGGCGCCGGAAATCCGATAGCAGGTGAGCCGGGCTCAAAGGCACCAGCGCCGCTCAAGGGCGCAAAAAAGGCAGGGCGGCGCTTACGCCGCCCGTGCCGTCCTGCTCAGGCTTCGGCCTTCGTCTGATCGACGATGTCGGCGCCTGGCGTGTTCTTCTTGATGGATTCAATGGCACTCATGGCCGAGGCCTTCGCCTTATAGCCTTCGGACAGGAACATGGTTTCCCCGTTCGATGCCTTGAAGCGGAAGCGGAATTCGCCTGATTTATCCTTGTAAACTTCGAATTTGTACATGGATGTCTCCCGAAACGCTGAATTGTACCATCAGCATTGAGGAGGCTAGAGCAAAATGGCGAGCTTTTCCACTACCTTAATGAGAATTGGGGTGCCTGACGCAATCGCCCGAAAATCGTCGTCGATTTTCGCAAAGCATGATGCGCCAGGTCGGCGCGCTTTCTTGTGCGTGGAAGACATGCCGCGCGGCAGCGTCCATCAACATGGTTTCCATTGGCCGCCCGTGATGTGCGGCGAACGCCGCCGCGTCATTCCATCTGGATGTTCGCGCCCTTGACGACCGGCCCCCATTTGGCGAGCTCGGCTTTCACATGGGCTGCGAGTTCCTCCGGCGTGGAGCCGACAATGGTGGCGCTGAACTCCTTCATCCGTTCGGCAACGGCGGGATCGGCGAGCGCCTTCTTGGCCGAGGCGTTGAGGCGCGTTACCACCTCGCTCGGCGTCTTTGCCGGCGCGAAGAGGGCGTTCCAAGTATAGGTCTCATAGCCTGGAATGCCGGATTCCGCGACCGTCGGCACGTCGGGGAAGGAGGGTGCGCGCTCAGCCGTCGTCACCGCCAGCGCCCTCAGCGTGCCAGCCTTTATGTGGCTGGACGACGAGGGCAGGTTGTCGAACATGATCGGCACCTGATTGCCGATGACATCGTTCAAGGCGGGGCCGGCGCCCTTATAGGGGATGTGCTGCATGCTGACGCCGGCCATACTCTTGAACAGTTCGCCGGACAGATGCAGCGGCGTGCCGTTGCCCGACGAGGCGTAACTGTATTTGTCGGGCTCGGCCTTCAGGAGCGCGATCAGTTCCGGCACTGTCTTTGCCGGCAGTTCCGGATTGACGACCAGCACGTTCGGCACGACGACGAGCAGCGAGACCGGCGCGAAATCCTTCTCGGGATCATAGGGGGTCGATTTGAGGATCAGCGGATTGAGGGCGTGGGTTGCGACCGTGCCCATTAGAATGGTGTAGCCGTCGGGGTCGGCGCGGGCGACGTTGCCGGCGCCGAGATTGCCGCCGGCGCCGGCGACATTCTGGACGATCACCTGCTGGCCGAGATCCTCCGACATCTTCTGCGCGACGATACGGGCGACGACGTCGGTCGAGCCGCCGGCCGCGAAGGGCACGACCATGGTGATCGCGCGATCCGGAAAATCCGCGGCAACGGAAGCCGTGCCGAGACCGAGCGTTGCAGCCAGGCCGAAAGCGAGCGCAAGGCCCGTGCGTCGCGTCATATCGGAAAGCGCCATTCCTATCTCCTCCCAAGGATTTCAACAACCATCCCCTACCCAGGGGCATGAAGAGGGTAGGGCGGGCGGTGCGAAAGACAACCGCGAGAAGGTTCAAGAGAGGTCAGACTTTAGTTGCTGTCCTCAGAAAAGCGGCTGCCGGCTATTTCGCGGCGGCGAGTACATCTTCGTTCGCGGCGTCGAACTGCAGCCGCGCCAGCCGCGCATAGATGCCGCCGTGGCGGATCAGGCTCTGATGCGTGCCTTCCTCGACGACGCGGCCCTGGTCCATGACGAGGATGCGGTCGGCCTTCAAGACGGTGGCCAGGCGATGGGCGATGACGAGCGTCGTGCGGCCATCGACCAGCCCGTCGAGCGCCTTCTGCACCAGGGTCTCGCTTTCGGCGTCAAGGGCAGACGTCGCCTCGTCGAGCAACAGTACGGGCGCGTTCTTCAGGATGGCGCGGGCAATGGCGATGCGCTGCCGCTGGCCGCCCGACAGGGTGACGCCGCGTTCGCCGACCTCGGTCTCATAGCCGCTCTCCAGCCGGGATATGAACTCGTCGGCCTGGGCGGCAAGGGCTGCGGCGCGGACCTCCTCCGGCGAGGCGCCGGGGCGGCCGAAGGCGATGTTGTCATGGATCGAAGCGGCAAAGATGGTGACGTCCTGCGGCACGATGGCAATGCGCTGGCGCAACTCGTCCGGTGTCGTCAGCCGCGCGTCGACACCGTCGATCGTCACGCTGCCCTGCTGCGGATCGTAGAAGCGCAGCAGCAGCGAAAAGACGGTGCTCTTGCCGGCGCCGGAGGGGCCGACGATGGCGACGGTCTCGCCGGGCGCGATCGCAAAGCTTAAGCCGTGCAATGCCGATTTGCCGGGGCGCGAGGGATATGCGAAATGCACGCCGGAAAATTCGACGCGGCCGCGGCTGGGCGAGGGCAGGGCTTCGGGGCTGGCAGGGGCGGCGATCGGCGAGACCTCGTCGAGAAGCTCGGTCAGACGGTCGGCAGCGCCGGCCGCCTGCGAGAGTTCGCCCCAGACCTCCGACAGTGCGCCAAGCGATCCGGCGGAGATGACGGCATAGAGCAGGAACTGACCGAGCGTGCCGGCCGAAAGCGTGCCGGCAAGGACGCTGTGAGCGCCGACCCAGAGGACCGCGACGACGCTGCCGAAGATCAGCGTGATGGCGATACCCGTCAGCAAGGCACGCGAGCGGATGGCGGCGCGGGCAGCGTCATAGGCAGATTCGACGGCGCCGCCGTAGCGTGTCGCTGCGGCATCCTCGCCGTTGAAAGCCTGTACCGTGCGGGTCGCGGCGATCGTCTCGTTGGCGAAGGCGGAGGCTTCGGCAAGCGTATCCTGAGCGGCGCGGGAACGCCTGCGCACCGAGCGGCCGAAGGCGACGAGCGGGAAGACGATCAGCGGGATCGCCCCGATGACGAGGCTGGAAAGTTTCGGCGAGGTGACGACCATCATGCCCATGGCGCCGAGACAGAGGATGAGGTTCCTGAGCGCTACCGAGGCGGTGGCGCCGACGGCGGATTTGATTTGCGTCGTGTCGGCCGTCAGCCGCGAGATGATTTCGCCGGACTGGTTGACGTCGAAGAAGGAGGGCGACAGCCGTGTCACATGGGCAAAGACATCGCGGCGAAGATCGGCGACGATGCGCTCGCCAATGGTGATGACGAAATAGTAGCGTAGCGCGCTGGCGATCGCGAGCACGATGGCCATGACCATCAGCATGGCGAAGTAGCTGTTGATGAAGCGGCCATCGGACTGGGTGAAGCCATGATCGATCATGCGGCGCACGGCGAGCGGCAGCGCCAGTGAGGTGATGGCAGCAAGCGCCAGTGAAATCAGCGCTCCGGCCACCAAGCCGCGATAGCGCATGACATAAGGCGTCAGCCGCCCAAGCGGACGCAGCGAGCGCCTTTTGTTTTCCCCAGCTTGTGCCTGTTCTGCCAAATCGTCTCCGATCGCCTCAAGGACCCGCTAATGCGGCCTGTTGGCACTTGTTATCCCGGCGTCCTTCATGTATAGGCACGCCATCCTAATGGGAAGCCGTAGCCATCACGACTGCGGCTTCATTTATTCAATCGGTTCGGTGGCCGCAACTGCATGCGGCAAATTGAACTCCGGTATCGCAGGAAGATTGTTATGAAGGCAGGCATCCATCCCGACTATCACACGATCAAGGTAGTCATGACCGATGGCACCGAATACGAAACCCGCTCGACCTGGGGTTCGGAAGGCGCTGTCATGAATCTCGAGATCGATTCCAAGTCGCACCCGGCCTGGACGGGCGGCAACCAGCAGCTCATGGACCGCGGCGGCCGCGTCTCCAAGTTCAACAAGCGTTTCGGCGGCCTCGGCCTCTAATCGCTTCTGCTCGACGGAATTTGAAAGAGCTCGGCTTTGCCGGGCTTTTTTGCGTTGTACGAATGCTGAGGCACATCGGCAACAAAAAACCGGCCGCGCGGAGCGCAGCCGGTTACATATGAATTCTCTCATGAACTGGTCAGTTGTTGCCGAAAGCCGTCTGCAGCAGGGAAAGCTGAGCCTGGACGCTATTCTGATTATCGTGAACGATCACGGCCTCGGCCGGACGATAGATTTCGCGATCAAGCAAGGCAATGCGGTTCTGCAGGCGCAGGGAGCGCTCGACGAGATCGCGGAAGGATTCCGGCAGATCGCCCCAGCCCGGTGCGGCGCGGTCGACGTTGAAGCCGTCGAGGCGAACCTTGTTCTTTTCGGCCAGCACCTGGTCGCGGGACATCTCGCCGTTGTTGACGGCGCGCTGCAGCAGCAGCCAGGAGGCCATCTGCATCAGGCGGGTGGTCAGCCGCATCGATTCAGCGGCGTAGAGGACAGACGCCATGCGCGGCAAAACCTTGGAGGCTGCGCGGCCCTGGCCGTCGAGATAGGCGGCGGTCTCTTCGACCAGCGACATGCCTTCGGCATAAAGCGCCTTGAACTGCGAGGATGCAGCCGCGCGGCCCGCAAAACTGATCGTGTTCAATCCAACTTCCGACATCGCAATAGTCCCTGTTGCACGCAGCTACTTATGGTCAGGTAACGCCGGCTCCGACGGAAAAGTTTCCGCGTCCGGTCTTTATGACTTTAAGATGGTATCATTAGCGCAAATGCGCAAGCCGTTTCTTAAGAAAGGGTTAATCTCCACAGTTTCATGGAAATGCGCCGGCCGCAGCAAAAAGAAGAGCCGCAAAAGCGGCTCTCAAGGTAAAACAGGGAGAAAAATCAGACCAATTCACCGCGTGGAAAACTGTCTGAAATCCAGAGAAATTCTGGATGAATACAGTAATACCTTATAAAGCTTAATAATTTATTAACATTGTGCCGAATGAAGACTTGAGGCAGGCTCATTTTGCCTGCCTATGGTCTTGTTTTTCGAGGCTTTTAACCGATCATGTGCGGAAGAAGCTTTCAGCCGCCTGCCGTCCGGAGGCCTTGCGGGCGGCTTCGGCTTCGAGCCGGGCGATCTCTGCTTTCAGCAATTCCACCCGTGCCTTCAGCTCATCCACCGACAGCATGGAGAGATCGGCGCCGACCTCGTGGGCGGTTTTCTTCTGCGGTCTGTCGTCATCGATAAAGCTCATTGGTTCTCCTCCGTGCTGTTGGCAACATGATGCCGGAAAATACAGGCGATACGGAATCGAGATTTAGGCCGATCTGGCGCAAGTCCACCCGTACCGAGAGCATTTCTGGTTTGGCTAGCCACGGAGCAAATCGCGGGCGCGGTTTGCGGGACGCTTTATCCGAACTTTACAGCAGAATCGCCGCTTTCGGGAGACTTGCCGGTGCCGCGATCGGCGAGCGACATGCTTTGCGGCGTCAGCATCGGCGAAGTGCCGGTCGGGATCGTCGTATAGGCGTCGCGGTCGCTGGCCGGGACGGCGGCGCGGATGCGGCTTCTGATAATGGCATAAACGGTGATCAGCACATGGGCGACGGCGGTGACGAGGAACAGCGCGTGCGGGGTGATGACCGACATCACGGGGCCGCCGAGCGTCGGGCCTATGACGGTGCCGATGCCGTAGAGGAGCAGCAGTCCGCCGGAGACCTTGACGAAATCCTCCGATGCCGCGAAGTCGTTCGCGTGAGCGACGGCGATCGGGTAGAGCGTATTGGCCACCGCGCCGTAAAGGACAACCAACCCGATCAGCAAGGCGGGCGATGTCGGGTGGAGCATGAAGATCAGCAGGCCGGCGAGGGCGGCGATCGCCGACATGGCGGCGAGCACGTAGCGCCGGTCGATCCGATCGGAAAGTCGGCCGGCCGGCAGCTGCATCATGGCGCCGGCGAAGATGGTGGCGCTCATCATGACGGCGATGCTGGTGTCGGAAAGACCGGCGCCGGCGCCGAAGACGGCGCCCAGCGTGCCATAGGCGCCGTTGGCGATGCCGACGAGCAGGATGCCGAGGCAGGAGACGGGCGAATTGCGGTAGAGCGCCGGCAGGTCGAGGCGAACGGCCTTCAGCGGCTGCGGCGAGGCGGCGGTCGAAAGCGTCGTCGGCAGCATGGCGATGCAATAGAATATGCCGCAGATCATGAACAGCACCGGCGTACGCACGTCCTCGAGCGGGATCATCATCTGGCCGGCGACGACGCCGATCAGCGTGATGCAGATGTAGAGGGAGAATATTGCGCCGCGGCTTTCGTTGCTCGCACGCTCGTTCAGCCAGCTTTCGATGATCATCGACGTGCCGGCAGTGGAGAAACCGGTGACGGTGCGCAGGACCACCCACCAGATTGGATCGATGATGATGCCGCTCACCAGCGCGATGATGGCGATGATCGAGATGAAGCCGGAAAAGGCTCTGACATGGCCGACGCGGCGCACCAGTTTCGGCGCCACCAGGCAGCCGATGACGAAGCCGCCGGCCCATGAGGTGCCAAGCAGGCCGAGCGTTGTCGTGGTATATCCTTCGATATTACCGCGCACCGGGAGCAGGATGCCCTGTAGGCCGTTGCCCATGAAAAGGAAGAGCGTGCCAAACAGCAACGCGGCGACGGACAGCAGATTTCTCTTCATTTCCCCAGCTCGGTCTCAGCAATTGTAAACGGACATAAGGCGAGACCTGCGTCTGGCCAGCCTCAAGATGATTGATTGTGCCCCGGAATCTCTTTACGGCGTGTCGAGATGCTCTTGTTCGCGCGGAAAAATGTCCGTCCTGTGACATTCCGAAAAATGGAAAAAATAAAGCATGACAAAGCTGATAGCCTTGCTGCTCATGCTTGCCATGGCGATACAGGTGATCAAGCCCCTCGGGTTCCCCGGCCTCCGGCGGCGCATGGATTTCTGGAAGATCGCGCTGATCGCCTTCGGCGTTTGGGCCGTGGCGCTCTTATCGCGCGATTTCCTGATGTGAGCTGGTACTCTATCCGGGGCAATCAGTCTTGCAGGATGATTTCTCCGCACATGACGGCAACGCAGCGTCCCGAGATGACGACATCGGTGACGATGCCCCGCGATTTTAAGACATCAAGGTCAATGATGCTACGGCGGCCCATTTCAACGCCTTGTTCGATGGTGATGCGGACGTCCATATCGGCTTCCGGCGCAAGCGACACGAGATAGGCGCCGAGTGCGGCCGAAGCGCTGCCGGTAGCCGGGTCCTCAGGCACGTTGTCGAGGGGCGCGAACATGCGGGCGCAAATGTTCCACGGGTTCTCGGCCGATCTGGCATAGACAAAGAGCGAGAAGTCGTGGCCGCTCGTCGTATGGCGGCCTGCGGCCGCCTGGAAGCCGGCGAGGTTCGGGCGGGCGGCGGCCAGGGTTTCGAGCCCCTTCAATTCGGCGACGGCGAAATTCAGGCCGACGGAGGCAAAGACCGGCGCGTGGGTGGTGGTGACGACGGCGCTGGGATCGAGCGAGATGCAGCGGGCGACGGTTTCCTCGGCAATAGTATCGCCGACCGTCAGCGGCCGCGGCGCGCGGATGGCGGTGGCCTCGATCTGTCCGTGGTTGCGTTTCAGGTCGACTTCGACGATGCCGGCCTTTTCCTCGAAGCGTAGCCTGTCGCCGACCGGCTTGCCGAAGATCTCCGCCTGCCGGCCGAGCACATAGGCGGTGCCGACATTCGGATGGCCGGCGAAGGGTATTTCCATCGTCGGCGTGAAGATGCGCACGCGGGCCGAATTCCGCGGATCTTCCGGCGGCAGGACGAAGGTGACTTCGGAATAGTTGAACTCGGTGGCGATCTTCTGCATCGCCGCATCGCTCAAGCCCCGGGCATCGGAAATGACGGCAAGCGGATTGCCCTCGAAGCGGGTGGACGTGAAGACGTCGACGGTGACGTAGGAGAGGGTGTTCATGGCGGCTCCAGTGGTGACGGGCCGTTATGAGTAAGCATGGTTTTTAAGGGAATGAAGCGGTTTCTTGTCGCCGTGACAATGAGAGGGTGAGCGTCTTACGCGCCGGACTGATTGTCCCCGCAACTTCCTCGGCGGCAATGGAGAGGGCGGCGTCTCTCCACGTTCCCCTCACAAGTCAGTTGAGGCCGTGACATTGTCTGGTTTCGCTAGCGGATGGCGTCGCTGACACGGGCGTGCGCTGTGAATGGTTTCTCGTGCCGACCCCACGGTCCGTCATGCTCCGCCTTGAGCTTGCCTTGAGCCGAGCATCCACACCGCATCCGTCAGCAGCAGTCGCATGGATCCCAGGCTCAAGGCCTGGGATGACTGAGGGTGAGGTTGGCGTTCTCGCCAAACTCGCGGCCGGCGTACACAGGCACACCGCACCGGGTGCTTCATTCGGCCGGCACTCACCATATGCTCCCTCCTGTGACCTCCGTTGGGCGAAGCCCTAAGGTGCACAGGAATGAGGGAGGCGAGGGGACCGGGCGGGAGCGGCAACGCTGCGTTCGCTGCCCCCGCCCGAACCAAGTCCAAAAATCAAGCGGCCTTTTCCAGGTCCTTCTTCCAGCTGCCCTTGGCGGCAAGGCTGTTCATCTCGGCGCGGTGGGTGAATTCGCGCTGGCCGGCGGCGACATTTTCCGGCTTGCCGTTCCAGGTTTTGAGGGCGCTGTCCTGCAGGGCGCGGCCATAGGAGAAAGTGACGAGCCAGGGCAGGTCATGGCCGTTGATCGCGGAAAGGTGGGCAGTTGCTTCTTCCGTGGTCTGGCCGCCGGAAAGGAAGGCGATGCCGGGAACGGCGGAGGGAACGGTCGCCTTCAGAACCTTGACGGTGCGCTCGGCAACTTCCTCGACCGATGCCTTGCGGGCGTTCTTGCCGTCGATGACCATATTCGGCTTCAGGATCATGCCTTCGAGGCTGACGCGGGCTTCGGCCAGTTCCTCGAAAACAATGCGCAGGGTGGATTCAGTGACTTCGGCGCAGCGGTCGATATTGTGGTCGCCCGGCTTGCCGTCCATCAGGCATTCCGGCTCGACGATCGGTACGATCTTGGCTTCCTGGCAGAGAGCTGCATAGCGGGCGAGCGCCTGAGCGTTGGCACGGACCGAGCCGCGGGTCGGCAGCGAGGACGAGATGGCGATGACGCCGCGCCATTTGGCGAAACGGGCGCCGGCTTCATAATAGCGGGCAAGGCGCTCGCCGAGGCCGTCGAGGCCTTCGGTGATGGTTTCGCCGGGGAATTTGGCCATCGGCTTGGCGCCGGTATCGACCTTGATGCCGGGAATGGAACCGGCAGCGCGGATGATGTCGACGAAAGGCGTGCCGTCGGCGGCCTTCTGGAAAAGCGTCTCTTCGAAAAGGATGACGCCGGAGATATATTTCTTCATCGCCTCGTCGGAGCGGAAGAGCATCTCGCGGTAGTCGCGGCGGCTGGTTTCGGTCGATTCGAGATTGATCGTGTCGAAACGCTTCTTGATGGTGGAGGTCGATTCGTCAGCCGCAAGCAGTCCCCGGCCGCCCGCAACCATCTGCACTGCAATGTCTTCCAGTCGTTCGCTCATTCGATCTCTCCACAGCGTTAACATCGGCGGTTTAAGAATATAGGACGGCGATAACAGAAGTTTATAGTGAGGAAAATGGAAGGCTAAGTCATTGAAACGATTGAAATCAATTCAATCGTTTGAAAAAATGGGATTTTTTCCGACGCTTGAGCAAAAGACCACGGAAGGCTCCTCGCCACCGCGGTCTATCCACATGTAAAACCTGCCAAATTGCGTTGGCGGCGCCGCACCGCCTATTGCAAGGTGCGACGCCGAATGCGTTTTTTCGCGCCAAGGCGCTCGGTCTTATCTGGCGGCGTTGAGGACGGCGACGCCGGGGAGCTCCTTGCCTTCCATCCATTCGAGGAAGGCGCCACCGGCGGTCGAGACATAGGTGAAATCGTCGGCAACGCCGGCATGGTTGAGCGCCGAAACGGTGTCGCCGCCACCGGCAACCGAGGTGAGCTTTCCGGCTGCAGTGCGCTCAGCGGCGTATTTCGCGGCAGCAACCGTTGCGGTGTCGAAGGGCTCGATTTCGAAGGCGCCGAGCGGCCCGTTCCAGACGAGCGTTGCGGCGCGCTCGATCCAGGCGTTGATAGCCTCGACCGATTTCGGCCCGACGTCGAGCACCATGGCATCGGCGGGAATGGCGTCGATATCGACTGTCTCGTTGGCGGCACCCGCCTTAAATTCGCGGGCGACGACGCCGTCCTCCGGCAGGATGATGGCGCAGCCTGATGTCGCCGCCTCGATCATGATCTGCTTGGCGGTTTCGGCAAGATCATGCTCGCAGAGCGACTTGCCGACATTGGTGCCGCGGGCGGCGATAAAGGTGTTGGCCATGCCGCCGCCGATGACCAGCGCGTCGACCTTCTTCACCAGGTTCATCAGGAGGTCGATCTTGGTGGAGACCTTGGCGCCGCCGACGATGGCGACCACCGGGCGGGCCGGGGCGCCGAGGCCCTTTTCCAGTGCTTCCAGTTCGGCCTGCATGGTGCGGCCGGCATAGGCCGGCAGATGGTGAGCAAGGCCCTCGGTCGAGGCATGGGCGCGATGAGCGGCGGAGAAGGCGTCGTTGACATAAATATCGCCGTTGGCGGCAAGCGCCTTGGTGAAGTCGGGCTCGTTCTTCTCCTCGCCTTTGTGGAAGCGGGTGTTTTCCATCAGCAGAATATCGCCGTCATTCATCGCGGCGACGGCCGAGGCGGCGGCGTCGCCGATGCAGTCGGAGGCAGTCAGCACGGCATGATCGAGCACTTCCTCGACGGAAGGGGCGATCAGCGACAGCGACAGATCAGGCGACGGGCCATCCTTCGGCCGGCCGAAATGGGCGAGCAGGATCACCTTGGCGCCCTTGTCGGACAATTCGAGGATCGTCGGCGCCACACGCTCGATGCGCGTCGTATCGGTGACCTTGCCATCCTTGACCGGAACGTTGAGGTCGACGCGGACGAGCACGCGCTTGCCGCTGATGTCGGAAAGATCGTCGAGGGTCTTGAAAGCAGGCATGGGGAGGATCCAGTCTTGGTTGGCGGAAGTTGCGCCGACCATAGCAAGGATCATTCGTGACGCAAGGCGTTCAACGGCCGTTTTCGCGTCTGGCTTCCTCGCGTCCGGCCGATGCTTTCGGCGCGTTTTCGGAGGCCGCCGCATCGCGGTTCCGGCGTCCCTTCAGCCGGTCGCGGATGCGCTGGATGATGTCCTTGAGATTGATGAAGATCGGCAGAGTGATTGCCGGTTCGACCGCTTCGAGCGACATGCCGACGGAGGTGACGTGGTCGTGCTCGTCGAGATCGCGGACGATGAGAATGATCGAGCCGAGACGGACGCGGTCGGCATAATCGGCCTTGCCGCCGAGGCGCTGGCGCATCAATTCGGCGATCGTCAGGCCCTTTTCGGATTCGTTGAGCAGGCCGGGACCGTAGGCGGCGTCGAGATCGGCGGCGGGGCGGGCAGGCGAGAGCGCGAAGGCACCGAAGAATTCGGCATCGTCTTCGTCCACCGGTGCACGGCTGGCGAAGAGCCGGTCCAGCAGGCGGGAATAGCTCGGTACGATGAAAAGATAAACGAGATCGTTCTCGCGCAGCCGCCCGGCATATTGATAGCGCATCGATTTGCCGTCGCGGATGACAAGCGAGGGGGTTGCCCAGCGAGGAATGCGCTCGCCGCGCAGCACCGGGCTATCCTTGATGACGCGATAGGAGAGCAGTTCATGGTTGGCGGCACCCGGCAGGTCGACCTCGACCTTGTCGACGGCGCCGATGCGCGGCGGAATGATCAGGCCGAGCTTCTTGGCAACCGGTTTGATCGTCCAGCCCTGGAGCAGCAGCGAGACCAGCACGATGATGAAGGCCGTGTTGAAGAAGATCTGGCCGTTTTCCAGCCCGCCGAGGATCGGCATGATGGCGAGCAGGATGGAGACGGCGCCGCGCAGACCGACCCAGGCGACGAAACCGATTTCCTGCTGGGTGTAATCAAAGGGAAGCAGCGACAGCCAAATCGCCAGCGGCCGGGCGATGAAGATCAGGAACAGGGCGAGCAGGATGGCCGGCACGATGATCACCGGGAATTGCGACGGCGTGGCGAGCAGGCCGAGCACCAGGAACATGATGATCTGCGCGAGCCAGGTCATGCCGTCCTGAAAGCGCTTGATGGTGCCGATCGCCTGCATCTTGCGGTTTCCGGCGTAGATGCCGGCGACGTAAACGGCAAGGAAGCCGCTGCCGCCGACCGCGCCGGTAAAGGAGAAGACGAGAAGGGCGAGAGCCAGCACGAAGATCGGCGTCAGGCCGCGATCGGTATCGAGCTTGCTGACGATCAGCACGATCATCATGCCGCCGAGCAGGCCGAGGATGACGCCAAGGCCCATCTGCTGCACGAACATGGCGAGCATGCCGATATTGATGCCGGCATAACGCTCGCCGCTCGCCAGCACTTCGACAAGGGCGATGGTGAGGAAGATCGCCATCGGATCGTTGGTGCCGGATTCGACTTCGAGCGTCGAGCGCACCTTGTCGCGGATATTGATGCCGCCGATGCGCAGCAGGAAGAAGACGGCGGCGGCATCCGTCGACGCCACGATCGAGCCGAGCAGCAGACCTTCGAGCCAGGTGAAATTCAAAAGCCACATGGCGACGACGGCAAAGAGCGAGGCGGTGATCAGCACACCGACAGAGGCGAGCGTGAGAGAGGGAACGGCCGCGAGCCGGAAGGCCTGTATCGGTGTACCGAAGCCGGAATCGAAGAGGATGACCGCGAGCGCTATGGAGCCGAGAATATAGGCGAGATAGTTGTTGCTGAACTCGATGCCAAGGCCATCGACGCCGGCGGCAAGGCCGATCATCAGGAACAGCAGCAGCAGCGGCGCGCCGAAGCGGAAGGCGAGAAGGCTGGAAAAAGCGGCCATAAGCACGAGCGCCGTCGCAACCAGCACCACGATATAGAACGCTTCCATGCCCGCCCCTTTCCACTTCGCGGATATGGCCACCCTCCGGCCGATCCGTCTATTTCCACCCTCCACCACGCGCGTCGGTCCATCAGTAAACGGCAAAACGGCAGAGAAGGGTAGGCCTTGCGGCTTAACCTCGTCTCGTTCTGCATCATGCTGCTGAACGGCTGCCGGACGGCGACCGACACGGAAATGCTACGGGAGAAATTCTCTACAAAGAATGTATAAGCAAATCAGGCAAGAGCAGGGCGAAAGCCAGGAAGATCGATTTTTCCTGCCGTTATCTGCGAATGGCGACAGGATAAGGCACGCTCCTGCGTTCACGCCCCGTTCGTCTTGCCCGATGACGGGAGGAGGGGATTGCAGCGCCGGATTGAGCGAGTGCTATCCCAACACTGCCTGAAGTATGATGACGGCGAGAAACGCAAGGCCGATCGCCGCGACAAAACGGATCACCAGACGATCAGCCTTTGCCAGCACGGCAGGTCGGACGTCCCGCTTGGGATGAAACCGCTGCCGTCGCTTGAGGCTGGTGTGGGACAAGCGTTTTTGCGGCACTGCCATTTATCGCCTCCGCTTGGGTCATTTCAGCCTCAGTCTATCACGATTGGACAGCGGATTGCCAACCGTGATTCCATCCTGGCGGCTACCGAACCCGTCGCTTCGAAGTGGCTTTCAAAACAGGAAGACGATGCTCAGTCTGAGGTGTCGTCACCATCGTCAGTCAGATCCTCGACCGGAACCAGGAAAACGACGAATTCGTCGTCGATGGTCCTTTGCGGATCGTCATCGAATTCATAGGCGTGCTCGACTTCACTGGCTTCCTCGGCGGTCGCCTTGCGCAGGCTGAGCGCGGCCTTGCGATCCCACAGGGGCTTGCCCTCGGACTCCAGGATGGTCAAGTCGTCGCGAAAATCTTCCGCCTCGAAGAAATGTGTCGCTTCCTCATGGTTTTTCGAGCGAAAGCTGGCAATGGCGCGGCCGGCGATCTCAACGGTAAAGTAATCCATGCATCTCTCCCTATCTGCCCGGCCGCAATGCGGTTAGGGCTTGGTGCACCATATCAGGTTTCGCAATCGATCCGGCGTGGCGCCTATAACAAAACGGCCCGGTTTCCCGGGCCGCTTGCGATTATTCGTTCGTCAGGCTCTCAGATGAGCTTGGCAAAGGCGACAGCCGTGTCCGACATGCGGCTGGAGAAGCCCCACTCGTTGTCGTACCACGACAGGACGCGCACGAAGTTGCCTTCCATGACCTTGGTCTGATCGGTCGCGAAGATCGAGGAGTGGCTGTCGTGGTTGAAATCACGGGAGACGAGCGGCTCGTCGGTGTAGCCGAGGATACCCTTCAGCTTGCCGTTTGCCGCAGCCTGGATGGCTTCGTTGATTTCGCCGACCGTGGTCGCCTTCTTGGCGACGAACTTGAAGTCGACGACCGAGACGTTCGGGGTGGGAACGCGGATCGAGGTGCCGTCGAGCTTGCCCTTCAGGTGCGGCAGCACGAGGCCGACGGCCTTGGCAGCACCCGTCGAGGTCGGGATCATGGAGAGGGCAGCTGCGCGGGCGCGATACAGGTCCTTGTGCATCGTGTCGAGCGTCGGCTGGTCGCCGGTATAGGAGTGGATGGTCGTCATGAAGCCGTGGTCGATGCCGACGGCGTCGTCGAGAACCTTGACGACCGGCACCAGGCAGTTGGTGGTGCAGGAGGCGTTGGAGATGACCATGTGCTCCTTGGTGAGCTGGTCATGGTTGACGCCGTAGACGACCGTCAAATCGGCCCCGTCGGCAGGGGCCGAGACGATAACGCGCTTGGCCCCGGCCGTCAGATGGGCGGCAGCCTTGTCGCGGGCGGTGAAGATGCCGGTGCATTCCATGGCAATGTCGACGCCGAGTTCGCGGTGCGGAAGCGTCGCCGGATCCTTGATCGCCGTGACCTTGATCGGCTTGCCGTTGCCGACGGTGATCGTGTCACCTTCGACCTTCACGTTTGCCGGGAACTTGCCGTGGATCGAGTCGTAGCGCAGCAGGTGGGCGTTGGTCTCGACCGGGCCGAGGTCGTTGATGGCGACGACTTCAATGTCGGTGCGGCCGGATTCGACGATAGCGCGGAGGACGTTACGGCCGATGCGGCCGAAACCATTAATGGCAACCTTGACTGTCATGTTCATTCACTCCCGATAGAATAGGGCCCGATAGAGAGGGCCTGGAATTGAGGAGATGGAGAGCGCCTCAGGCGCCCTCTTTAAAGCTTTGCTTCCGCAGCCGCAACGACGGCGTCGGCAGTGATGCCGAAATGCTTGTAGACGTCCTTGACCGGGCCGGAGGCGCCGAAGCCCTTCATGCCGACGAAGCTGCCTTCCGGTCCGATGAAAGCGTCCCAGCCTTCGCGGACGGCGGCTTCGACGGCGATCTTGACCGGCGAGTTGCCGAGAATATCCTTGCGATAGGCGTCCGGCTGCTCGAAAAACAGCTCCGTGCAGGGGACCGACACGACGCGCACCGAAACACCCTTGGCTTCGAGGGTCGCGCGGGCGGCGACGGCGATTTCGACCTCGGAGCCGGAAGCGAAGATCGTCACCTTGGCATCGGCGTTGCCGGCGAGCGTATAGGCGCCGAGCTCGCAGAGGTTCTTCTCATTATACTCGGTGCGGACGGTCGTCAGGTTCTGGCGGGTGAGAGCCAGCGCGGACGGGCGGTTCTTGCTCTTGATGGCGATCTGCCAGCATTCCGCCGTCTCGACGGCGTCGGCCGGACGGAAGACCTGCAGGTTCGGAACGGCACGCAGGCCGGCGATCTGCTCGACCGGCTGGTGGGTCGGGCCGTCTTCGCCAACGCCGATCGAGTCATGCGTCAGGACGTGGATGACACGAATGCCCATCAGCGCCGAGAGGCGGATCGGCGGGCGGCAATAATCCGAGAAGATCATGAAGCCGCCGCCATAAGGGATGAGGCCGCCGTGCAGCGAGATACCGTTCATGGCGGATGCCATGCCGTGCTCGCGGATGCCCCAGTGCATGTAACGGCCCTTGAAATCCGTCGGGGTGATGGAGACCATCTGGCTGGTCTTGGTGTTGTTCGACGGCGTCAGGTCGGCGGAGCCGCCGAGCGTCTCCGGCAGGAAGCCGTTGATGATTTCGAGCGCATCCTCAGACGCCTTGCGGGTGGCGACGGTCGGCTTGGTCTCGGCGAGTTTCTTCTTGTAGTCGGTGATCGCCGCGTCGAAGCCTTCCGGCAGATCGCCCGCAATACGGCGGCTGAACTCGGCCCTGACAGGTGAATTGGCGAGGGTTTCTTCCCACGCCTTGACGATGTTGTCGGAGCGGGTGCCGGCCGCGCGCCATGCGTCGAGAACATCGGAGGGAACGACGAAGGGCTCGTAATCCCAATTCAGAGCCTTGCGGGTCGCTGCGATTTCATCGGCGCCGAGCGGGCTGCCGTGAACCTTGTGGCTGCCGGCCTTGTTCGGAGCGCCGAAGCCGATGACCGTCTTGCAGGCGATGAAGGTCGGGCGGTCGGACTTGTGGGCGGCTTCGATCGCATCGGCGATGGCGGCCTGATCGTGGCCGTCGATCTCGATCGTGTTCCAGTGAACCGCCTTGAAGCGGGCGATCTGGTCGGTCGAATCCGACAGCGAGACGGCGCCGTCAATGGTGATCGAGTTGTTGTCCCAGAAGAGGATCAGCTTGTTCAGCTTCAGGTGACCGGCAAGGGCGATGGCTTCATGGCTGATGCCTTCCATCAGGCAGCCGTCGCCATTGATGACGTAGGTGTAGTGGTCCTGCAGCTCCGGACCGAATTCATCGCGCAGCTTGCGTTCGGCGATCGCCATGCCGACGGCGTTGGCGATGCCCTGGCCGAGCGGGCCCGTGGTGGTTTCGATGCCGGTGGCATGGCCGTATTCCGGGTGGCCGGCAGTCTTCGAGCCGATCTGGCGGAACTGCTTCAGATCCTCGACCGTCATGTCGGGATAGCCGGTCAAATAGAGCAGCGAGTAGAGCAGCATGGAGCCATGGCCGGCCGACAGCACGAAGCGGTCGCGGTTCGGCCAGTGCGGCTTCTTGGGGTCGAAGCGCAGATATTTGGTGAACAGGACCGTTGCCACGTCAGCCATGCCCATCGGCATGCCGGGGTGGCCGGAATTTGCCTTTTCAACGGCATCCATGGCGAGGAAACGGATCGCATTCGCCATCCGGTCGTTTTGTTCGGGAGAGGTCATCGCTTTTCCGCAAGCTCGGGTGTCGGGGGATGGCCTCGAGCCTCCAAGACCATCAAGTGAAAGCGGCAGAGACATAGCAGTTAAGACGGGCGAGTCAATAAATGGCGGGCCGAATCCGGCGGGGTTGCGGCGATTTTTGACATTTGCTCGCGCGATTATACAAAAGACAAATTTTATGCGGGAGGCACCGATAAAACGCTCATCCACAAGATAGGCCGGCGGACGGGTGGGGAGATTTATTGACGGGCCGTTGGCGAGCTGCATATCCTTTTTGAAATCACAGGATCGGTGCAGAGTGCCGATTCGCGGATCCTGCGCGGGAATCGGAAAGGCATGATGCCCACAGGCAAAACCATGGAAGCAGCGCTCAACGAGCTGAGACAGGCGATTTCGAGCCTCGAAAACGCCGTCGACATGCGCATCGAGCGGCAGCGCGAGCAGGGCGAGATCGAGGGCGAGGTCCGGCGCGTGCACGCCGACCGATCCCGGCTGGCGCAGGAGCTCGACCAGGCCGAATTCCGTGCCAACCGGCTGGAAGAGGTCAACCGCGAGGTATCGCGGCGGCTGGTGACGGCCATGGAAACGATCCGCGCGGTTCTGGATCGCTGATGAGAAAGAATATGACATGGCGCAGGTGACGGTGACGATCGACGGCAAGGCCTATCGCATGGCCTGCGAGGAAGGGCAGGAGGATCATCTGACCGACCTCGCCACTCGTTTCGATCGCTATGTCGGCCATCTCAAGGATCAGTTCGGCGAGATCGGCGACCTCCGGATCACCGTCATGGCCGGCATCATGATCATGGACGAGATTGCCGAGCTGACGCGCCGCATCGCCGGGCTGGAATCCGAGCTCGAGTCGCTGCGCGGCAACCGCGATACCGTGCTTGCCGCAACCGCCCGCACCGAGGAAACGCTGGCGGCGGCACTCAGCGAGGTGTCGAGCCGCATCCGGGGCATCACCGACAAGCTGAACGGCCGCACCGCCCCCGAGCTCAACTGATCTCAATTAAATCGGCGCGGCCTGCGGTCGCCACTGGCGCGCCGGCGCAAACGACCTTATATATCGCGATGCGGTCTGCGCCTCTCGACAGGAACCACAATCCCTGGGGCCATACTCGATCCAAAGGGAGCTGTCCCTGGCCAGGCCCGTGGGCCTGGACACACGGTGCCCACCTACGTTTGTAGGCGCCCAGGATCGTAAACATCCATCGGTCGTCGTGGATCGCACTTTCTCTCCATCGCCGGCAAAGGCAGCAGATCGACAGGCGACGCGGCGCGCGTCCGCCTTTTTTTCGCAGGTGCGACTACTTCCTTTATGACGGCATCGTGATATCTGGAGGACGCATTCTCGCTTCGGCGATTCAGCGTCCTAAAGCGCGTCGCATCAAATTTGATTCATGCGACGCGCTGATGCATGTCGTTGTCCCGGAACCGCTGCACACTTCCGGGCGACATGCATTAATCGACCGGATAGGGGCCTTCGGCGAAAATTTCGTCGTGATAGCCTTTGGAGCCGACCTCGAGCGACAATGGGCTGCGCCATTCGCGATTCTCCCCCAGGCAATCGAGCACGAAGCGGAAATCATAGCGCGGCTGCCAGCCGAGTTCGCGCCGTGCGCGCTCGTTGACGTAGACGCGGTCGAGTGCCGGGGACATCTTCCAGCCGCGTTCGGCATAGAGGCCGCGGGCTCCCGGAAAGAGCCGCTCGACGACCGCAGGCGCGTCGCGCCTGATGTCGGCGAGATCGTCTGGTGAAAACGGCGTGGTGGCCGAGATGATGTAGCGACCGAAGCCGATCGGACGTGCCCTTTCGAGGGCGATCAGATGGGCGCCGACCACATCGGCGATATCGACGCGGCGATGGAGCAACTCGTTGGCCTGGGCATTTGCCGGCGAATAGGCCTTGCGAATGTCGGGATCGTCGTCGCTTTCGGGAAAGAAACGCGACGTCCTCAGAATAACGACCGGCAATCCGAATTTGCGAGCGAAGAGTTCGCACAGACCTTCGGCAGCGAGCTTCGTTACGCCGTAAATGTTCCTCGCGATCGGAAGCACGTCCTCGGTGATCCATGCGGCCGATTGGCCGGCGGCCGGCGTCAATGCCGCGCCGAAGGTGCTAGTGGTGCTGGTGAAGACGAAACTTTCAACGCGCGCGGCCGCCGCCTCTTCAAGCAGGTTCAGCGTGCCGCCGATATTGGTGTCGACGAATTCCTGATTGCCATGAGTGGCCACATGCGGCTTGTGCAGTGTGGCGGCATGGATGACGTAGCTGATGCCCGACATCGCCTGCCGGACGAAGGCGCGGTCGCCGATGGAACCGACCGCGTCGGTGAAATCCGAAGGCTTGATGTCGACGCCGCGCGCCGATCGGCCTTGCGCCTTCAGGACGCGCACCAGCGCTTCGCCGAGGTGGCCGGCGCTTCCCGTCACCAGTATCGTCATCGCATTTTCTCCAGACCGTTTCCACGGCGGAGGCTATTAAGACCGGCATTTTCAGACAACGCATAAATTATGCATGAGGGTGCAGGAAAGCTGCAGGCTCGGTGACTGTGGTGACGAGGCGACCGGCGCTGCCGTCGGAAAACATGATCCGTTCCCAGATGACGCGGCCGGCGGCAATGGGCAGGCGCGCATTGCCGTTGGCACCGGTATCGAATGTCAACGACATGAGCCTGCCGTCATGCCAGCCGCATGCCTCCAGCGATTGTTCGGCGGCGGCGATCTCGGCGGAGGCGTAGGGGAAAAGAGAGCGGCCGAGAAAAGCGCCGATCGGTGCACGCCATTCCGACTGCCGAGGACGGGAGGCGGGCAGCAGCCGGTGGGTGCTGTCGCAGATCAGATGCACAGGCCGGAGGCAGTCCTCGACCAGCCGTTTCAATGCGGCATCGGCCACGGCATGGTGCGGCGCGGCGAAAATTCGTTCCAGCCTGACGGCCTGCTCCGGCGACAGGGCACGTTGATCTCGCTCCCAGCGCGAGACGGTCGCCTGGTTGACGCCGAGGAGTTCGGCGAGGTGTTGCTGCTTCATGCTGCGCAGCAGCCGCATGCGGCGTATGCCGGCCCCCGATATCGTCATCTCTGTCCCGTCTCTTGTCTTTTGGTCAGCATAGGATTGCGGCCGGCCGGGAGGCAAGGTGGGGTGCCCGGTCATTGTTCCGGCTGGCCTTCGAGATCGCTTCTCAGCCGATCGAGGATCGACAGGGCATGGCCGGCGTAGGCGCTGATCCAGCGATCGTAGATCTGCTTGATCGGCAGGCTGTTCAGATGGTTCCAGCGTTCGCGCCCTTCCTTCCTGGCGATGACCAGATCGGCTTCTTCCAGCACTTTCAGATGCTGCATCACCGTGCAGCGATCCATGTCAGGAAACATGTCGCAAAGGGCCCCTGTGGTGCGGGGGCCATCCTTGAGCAGATCGAGGATCTCGCGGCGGCGATGATGCGCCAGCGCCTTGAAAACAGGGTCATCGGTTGATTCGCTTGACATGTTATATTTTTATAACATAATGGGTCCAGACACAATGAAGAAGAGGAGCAATGCCATGTCTCTCGGAATCCGCATTTCCGGCCGCATCGGCCGTCCCGTCGCAGAGGTGTTCGACGCCGTCGTCAATCCGAAGAAGCTCAGCAGCTATTTCACCACGATCGGCGGGGCGAGCGCCCCGCTCGTCCAAGGCACGACGGTGACCTGGTGGAAGGACGCGCCGGTCGAGGTCGTCGAACTCGTGCCGGAAAGCCGCATCGTGCTTCGCTGGGACGGTGGAACCGGCGAGGACAAGACGAGCTATAAAACGCTGGTGGAGATGAATTTCCAACCGCTGGAGGATGGCGGCACGCTGGTGACGATTGCCGAAAACGGCTGGCGCGAGGACGAAGCCGGCCGGCGCGGCACCTATCTCAATTGTGAAGGCTGGACGCAGATGCTTTGCTGCATGAAGGCATTCGTCGAGTACGGCATCAACCTGCGCGAGGGCATGTTCCTCAGTGAGATGAAGGGTGAACCGGCCAGCGCGCCCGATGAGTGAGGAATGAGCGGGCATCGGGCGCTTCGGTCCGACGTCGTCCCGCCGCGGCGCGATCGTCGCAGGCGCGGATATGGCCGAGACTTCGCTTGCCTGTCACACTGCGGGTGCTAGTTTCCGGAGTCGATACTTCATTTCGGTTCCAGGAGATTGATATGCAGCTTGGCATGGTTGGTTTGGGCCGCATGGGCAATTACATGGTCCAGCGCTTGATGCGGGGCGGTCACGAATGCGTCGTATACGACACCAGGCCGGAAAGCGTTGCCGCGCTTGCGGGTCTCGGTGCGACCGGGAGTGCGTCGCTCGAGGAATTCGTCTCGAAGCTTAACCACCCCCGGGCGATCTGGCTGATGCTGCCGGCGGCGATCGTCGACAAGGTGCTTTCGAGCCTGGTGCCGCTGCTTCAGAACGGCGATATCGTCATCGACGGCGGCAATTCCTATTACCACGACGACATCCGCCGCGGCGCCGAGCTCATCACCAAGGGCATCCATTATGTCGATGTCGGCACCAGCGGCGGCGTCTTCGGCCTGGAGCGCGGCTATTGCTTGATGATCGGCGGCGAAAAGGGCACCGTCGAGCATCTTTCTCCGATCTTTGCGACGCTCGCCCCCGGCGTCGGCAAGACGGAAGCATCGCCGAACCGCACAGCCGAAGCGGCAGCGGCCAGCACGGCGGAGCAGGGTTATCTGCATTGCGGCCCGCACGGCGCCGGCCATTTCGTCAAGATGGTGCATAACGGCATCGAATATGGCCTGATGGCCGCCTATGCCGAAGGCCTCAACATTCTGAAACACGCCAATATCGGCGCTGCCTCCCATGAGGCCGATGCAGAGACGGCGCCGCTCGCCCATCCCGAACATTTCCAATACGATTTCAATTTGCAGGATGTCGCCGAAGTCTGGCGTCGCGGCAGCGTCATCACCTCCTGGCTGCTCGATCTGACGGCCGATGCGCTGCATGCCGACCCCGCGCTGTCGAAATTTGCCGGCCGCGTCTCGGACAGCGGCGAGGGCCGCTGGACGATCATGGCGGCAATCGACGAGAGCGTGCCGACGCCGGTTCTAAGCGCGGCGCTCTACGGCCGGTTCTCCTCGCGCGATAACGACGAATTCGCCAACAAGGTGCTGTCGGCAATGCGCGCCGGCTTCGGCGGCCATGTGGAGAAGCCGGCTCCCAAATCCTGAAGCCAGGCGTCCCGCGCCGCCCCTGCCTTTCCTAGCCGTCGGTATGGTGTTCCTACCGCTTGCTGGCGGCAGCGGTCACGAGTATCCATTGCTAAAAAGGGAAATGTCGGGGCTGCTTCCATCCAAGTGGCCGACACTCCATTGGAGGCGGTCATGGAGCGTGGCGCGGCGGCGGCCTTGAAGGCCGCCATATCGGGCATGTTGGCACTCGTTATGATTTTCGCGGCGGGTTCGCCAGGCTTCGCCCAGACAGCTCAGGCGCAAGCACCGGCCGCGGCTGCCCCGCCGGCGCAGGTGCGCGAGATGATGCAACTCATGCAGACGCCCGAGGTCAAGCAGTGGATGGCGACGCAGATGGCCGCAACGCCCGCCGCCAATTCGGCGACCCAAAACCAGATGTCGGTGCTGTCGGGTCTGCTGCAGCACGCCCGTCGGCACATCTCGATGGTGTCTGACGCGGCGATGACATTGCCCTCGCAGATCGGCAATGCCTCCTCGCTGTTCTCCAGCGAAATCGCCGCCAATGGTCTTGCGCGTATGTGGGCGCAGTTCCTGGCGATCTTTCTGCTCGGCGGGATCGTCGAAAGCTTTGCCCGCTACGCTTTCCGCCGCCGCCGCGAGCGATTGGCGCATATGGCGGGCATGCATCTGGCGCCGCGCGTCATTCCGGCGCTGATTTTCGCTGCGGCAACGATGCTCACGCTTCTCAGCCTCGGCTGGCCGCCGCTCAGCCAGAGCATCGCCATCGTCTGCGTCGTCGCGCTCGTCGTCCAGCGATTTACGATCTGCCTGGGTGGTGTTCTGGTCGATCTCATCGGGCTGGCGCGGGCCGAGGAAGAGCGGCAAGGCGTGATCGCGCTGACCATGCCCTCACGCGCCGTCGCGCTCTTCTGGTATCGCCGCTCTGCGATCTTCGTCATCTATTTCATGCTTGGCTGGGCAGCCATCCAGTCGATGGAGCCGCTCGGCTTTTCTCCGAGCGCCCGGCTCTTCGTCGGCTATATCCTCGGCATCGGGCTGCTGCTGATCGCGATCGAAGCTGTCTGGTCGCGGCCTCAGAAGGACGACAAACGCGGCCATGGGATTTCCTGGGCGCTCACCGTGTATTTCCTGTTGCTCTGGGGGCTGTGGGTCACCGGGTTCAACTGGCTGCTCTGGCTCGGCATCTATGTGCTGATGCTGCCGCGCGTGCTCGCCGTCTCGACGATTGCGGTGAAGTCGCTGCAGCAGACCGAGGCAAGCTTCCTTGCCACGCGGCGGATCGCCACCGTATTGCTCGACCGCGGCGTGCGGGCACTGATCATCGCATTCGCCGCCATCTGGCTCGGCCAGCTGCTCGGTGTCGGCGCCGACACGATGGCGGCCGGCGACAAAATGGTCGATAAGATCGCGCGCGGCGTCATCGGTGGAATCGTCATCCTGCTTGCTGCCGATCTGCTCTGGCACGTCGTCAAAGCCTATATCGACGGCAAGCTGCTCGGCTCGCCCCTGGAGGGCGGCGCGACGGACGAGGAGAAGGCCAGACATGCGCGGTTTCAGACGCTGCTGCCGATCTTCCGCAATATCCTTGCCGTGGTCATCGCCGTCATTGCGGTTCTGATGGTGCTCTCGGGCCTCGGCATCGAGATCGGGCCGTTGATTGCCGGCGCGGGCGTCGTTGGCGTCGCTGTGGGTTTCGGTGCCCAGACGATCGTCAAGGATGTCATCAGCGGCATGTTCTATCTCTGGGACGATGCCTTCCGTGTCGGCGAATATATCGAAAGCGGCAGCCACAAGGGCGTGGTCGAGGCTTTCAGCCTGCGCTCGGTGAAGCTCAGGCATCATCGCGGGCCACTGACCACCGTGCCGTTCGGCGAACTTGGCGCGGTGAAGAACCTCAATCGCGATTGGACGATCGACAAGATCAGCCTCAACGTCACATACGACACCGATCTCGTTAAAGCGAAGAAGGTGATCAAGCAGATCGGTCAGACGTTGCTCGAAAACCCGGAATTCGGCCCGCACATCATCGAAACGCTGAAGATGAAGGGCGTCGAGCAGTTCGGCGAATTCGCCATCGAGCTCCGCCTGTCGATGATGACGAAGCCCGGCGAACAGTTCGTTATCCGCCGCAACGCACTGGCGATGATCCGCAATGCCTTCAAGGAAAACGGCATCGAATTCGCCGTGCCGACGGTGCAGGTGGCCGGCGATCGCACGGTGGAGGTGGATGCCGCCGCGGCACGCTACGCTGCTTATGCACGGGCCGGCGGTGAGCCGGCCACGTGAGCCCTTACATCGCTCCGGCAGCTACGGTGAGCAGGCCGCCGACGATGGCCATGTTGCTTTTCCAGCTGTTGATGGCGCTGTCGCGAGCTGTGCCTTCCATCTCCCAGAAATTCAGCAGCATCACCGAGGCGGCAAGCGTGAAGATGATGAGGCCGAACGCTGCCGCGGCGACGAAGAGACCCAGCATCATGAGGAGGCCGGCAGCAATTTGAAAGACGCTGCCGGACAGCAGCACCCATTTCGCACAAGGTATGCCGCGGGCTTCGATGGCGTCGGTTATCGGCACGATGACGAAAAAATGATGGATACCGGCGGCAACGAAAAAGACGCCGAGCAGCAATCTGCCGAGGATGAGGATCAGGAAGGCCAAGTCACCCTGCATGTCTCATCCTTCGCTCGCGTCTAAAATTTTGGTCATCACCGCAAACTCTTCGTAAGCTTACGAAAATGCAATGTGCCAATACAGTTTGTCTGCGCAAATTCGCCCCAATTGAGGATGATTGAGGCGCAGGCGGCGGGGCTGGGGTAGCGGCGGCATGGCTTCATAGAGCTTATATGCCTGTCATGTTACGTCTTCGAAAAATGATTCCCGCCGAGTTTGGAAATTGCGCAGGTACGAGATGTCGGGTCACGGCAATTTGGAAGAGATGCAAGCGACGGACGGGTTTTCTTTTCGCGCGCTTTTCAGGCGGTACAGGACGCCACTGACGGCAGCCGCAACACTCATTGTCTTCTGTCTCGTCGGCTATGCGATCATGCAGCTCACCAACGAGGTTCGCTATGATGATGTCGTCGGTGCGCTGGCGGCGACCAGGCCGAGCGCGATCCTGCTTGCGCTATTCTTCACCGCGCTCAGCTTCCTCTCGCTGGTCTTTTATGATCTCAACGCCATCGAGTATATCGGCAAGAAGCTGCCGTTTCCGCATGTGGCGCTGACGGCCTTCAGTGCGTACGCCGTCGGCAATACCGCCGGTTTCGGCGCCCTTTCGGGCGGCGCGATCCGCTATCGCGCCTATACGCGCCTTGGTCTGTCGCCAGAGGATATCGGTCGGATCATCGCCTTCGTTACCCTGTCCTTCGGTCTCGGGCTTGCAGGGGTCGCGGCGATCGCCCTCATTATCATCGCCAGCGAGATCGGGCCGCTGATCGGTGTCAGCGCCTTCCTTCTCCGGCTGATTGCCGGCTCGATCCTCGCCATTCTCGGGGCTGTGCTGATCATCGGCCGCGAAGGCCGCGTGCTCGATCTCGGCGCGGTCGCGATCCGCCTGCCGGATTCGCGCACCTGGTCGCGCCAATTCCTGGTTACGGCCTTCGATATCGCCGCCTCGGCCTCGGTGCTCTATGTGCTCTTGCCGCAGACGGCCATCGGCTGGCCGGCCTTCCTGGCTGTCTATGCGATCGCCGTCGGTCTCGGCGTGCTCAGCCACGTTCCGGCCGGGCTCGGCGTGTTCGAGACCGTGATTATCGCCTCGCTCGGCAGCGCGGTGAATATCGATGCGGTGCTCGGATCGCTGGTGCTCTACCGGCTCATCTATCATGTATTGCCGCTGTTGATCGCCGTGCTCGCGGTCTCAGCGACGGAGCTGCGTCGTTTTGTGGATCACCCGGCCGCCTCCAGCGTCCGGCGCATCGGTGGTCGGCTGATGCCGCAGCTGCTTTCGACCTTGGCCCTGCTGCTCGGTGTCATGCTGGTGTTTTCGAGCGTCACACCGACGCCGGATCAGAATTTGGAATTTCTGTCCAACTATCTGCCGCTGCCGATGGTCGAAGGCGCGCATTTCCTCTCCAGCCTGCTCGGACTGGCGCTGGTGGTCGCCGCGCGCGGCCTTGGTCAGAGGCTCGACGGCGCCTGGTGGGTGGCCGTGTTCTCGGCCGTTGCGGCATTGACCTTGTCGCTGTTGAAGGCGATTGCGCTGGTCGAAGCCGCTCTTCTCGCCTTCCTCATCTTCGGGCTCTTCGTCAGCCGCCGGCTCTTTACCCGCCATGCGTCGCTGCTCAACCAGGCAATGACGGCATCCTGGCTGATGGCAATCGCCGTCATCGTCGTCGGCGCCGTCGTCATCCTGCTCTTCGTCTATCGCGATGTCGAATACAGCAACCAGCTCTGGTGGCAGTTCGAATTCACCGCCGAAGCGCCACGGGGACTGCGCGCCGTGCTCGGCATCACCATCATCTCGTCGGCCATTGCCATCTTCAGCCTGCTTCGGCCTGCGGCCTTCCGGCCGGAGCCGGCGACGGAGGAGGCGCTGGCGCGTGCCGTCGATATCGTCAGGAAGCAGGGCAATGCCGACGCCAATCTGGTGCGGATGGCCGACAAGAGCATCATGTTTTCGGAGAAAGGCGACGCCTTCATCATGTACGGCCGGCAGGGCCGCTCATGGATCGCGCTGTTCGATCCTGTAGGCGATCATCGCGCCGTGCAGGAACTCGTCTGGCGTTTCGTCGAGGCGGCGCGGGCGGCGGGCTGCCGCGCCGTTTTTTACCAAATCTCGCCGGCCTTGCTTTCCCATTGCGCCGATGCCGGCCTGCGTGCCTTCAAGCTCGGCGAACTGGCGGTGGCGGATCTCAGGACCTTCGAGATGAAGGGCGGCAAATGGGCAAATCTCCGGCAGACTGCCAGCCGGGCGCAGCGCGACGGGCTGGAATTCGCCGTAATCGAACCGCAGGACGTGCCCGTGGTCATCGATGATCTCGCCGCGGTTTCCTCGGCCTGGCTCGAGCACCACAACGCCAAGGAAAAGGGCTTCTCGCTCGGCGCCTTCGATCCCGATTATGTCTCCTCGCAACCGGTCGGCATTCTGAAGAAGGACGGCAAGATCGTTGCCTTTGCCAATATCCTCGTCACCGAATCGCGGGAGGAGGGCACGATCGATCTCATGCGTTTCTCCCCGGACGCGCCGAAGGGCTCGATGGACTTTCTCTTCGTGCAGATCATGGAGTATCTGCGCGGCCAGGGTTTCACCCACTTCAATCTCGGCATGGCGCCTCTCTCCGGCATGTCGAAACGCGAGGCGGCACCCGTCTGGGACCGCATCGGCAGCACCGTCTTTGAGCACGGCGAGCGCTTCTACAACTTCAAAGGCCTTCGGGCATTCAAATCCAAGTTTCATCCGCACTGGCAACCGCGCTATCTTGCGGTCTCCGGAGGGGGCAATCCGATGATCGCGTTGATGGACGCGACATTTCTGATCGGGGGCGGGTTGAAAGGGGTAGTGAGAAAATGATCAGGACAATCCTTCTTGCCACGGCATGCGCCTGCATGCTCGCGGCCGCACCGGCTGATGCCGCCGAGGAAACCACGCAGAGCTTCGAAAGCGGGCTCATCCCGTCGCCTCACATCTTCCTGCCGGAAGGGGAGGTGAAGGGCACGGTGATGCTGATTTCCGATGCCGCCGGCTGGGGCGATTTTGAGAAGGCCGAGGCCGACAGGCTGGTTTCCGAAGGCGCCGTCGTCATCGGTGTCGACTTTCCTTCCTATATCCAGGCGCTCAGCCGATATGATGTCAGCCTCAATGACGGCTGCCTCTACATGGTCTCGGATATCGAATCGCTGAGCCAGCAGGTGCAGCGTGCGACCGGCAACAACGCCTATCATTTGCCGATTGTCGCCGGCATCGGCGAGGGCGGGGCCTTGGCGCTGGCGATTGCGGCGCAGACGCCGGATGCGACGATCGGTCAGACGCTCGCCGTCGATCCGAAGGCCGGAATTCCGCTAACCAAGGAACTTTGCACGCCCGCTTCCAAGAAGGCCGTCGGCGAACGCATGGTCTATGGGCTGAGTGACGGCGCGCTGCCGGATCCGGTTATAGCGGTCTTTACGCCCAACGCCGACAAGGATGGCAGGGCGCATGCCGAAGCGCTGAAGAAAGTCCATTCCGCGATCGAGATCCGCGATTCCACCGACGACGCGCAGACGGTCTTTGCCGATACGCTCGATGACCTCGTTACCGCCTCCGGCGCCTTCGGCAATCCGCTCGGTCTGCCGCTGGCGATCCTCGAGGCCACCCCCGCCCTCGATATGATGGCGGTGATCTATTCCGGCGACGGCGGCTGGCGAGACATCGACAAGGAGGTGGGCGGCACCCTGCAGAAGGAAGGCATTCCCGTCGTCGGCGTCGATTCGCTTCATTATTTCTGGTCGGAGCGCAAGCCGGAGGAGACCGCCGGCGATCTTTCGAAGATCATCGATTTCTACCGCAAACAGTGGAAGGTGAAGCATGTGCTGCTCGTCGGGTATTCCTTCGGCGCCGATGTCGTGCCTGCGACCTACCAGTTGCTGAAACCGGCCGAGAAGTCGGCGGTGGCGCAAATGTCGCTGCTGTCGCTCTCGCACGAAGTCGACTACGTCATCTCCGTTCTCGGCTGGCTCGGCCAGAAGACGGGCGGGGCGGGAGGCGATCCGGTCGCCGATCTGAAGAACGTCGATCCCAAACTCGTGCAATGCATCTACGGCAAGGACGATGACGACGACGTCGCCTGTCCGGCGCTGAAGGACAGCGGCGCCGAGGTCATCGAGCTGCCCGGCGACCACCATTTCGACGAGAATTACGACCTTCTCACCAAGACGATCATCGACGGGCTGAAAAAGCGGCTTCGGAACTAGAGCTTTCCTGGTCAGATTGAAGCATCCTGACCAGGAAAGACCTTAACGCATCAGCGTTTCCTCGCTCCAGCCGAGTCCGGCGAGTTCCCCGCCGCGAAATTTCGCATCATCGGCGACGATGAATTCGTCGAGCTGCGGCGGGGCGATGCTGGTGCCGGCGAGCATCGCATGCACCTGGCCGCGGTGATGAGTCTGGTGCTGGAAGAGGTGGGCGAGCACGTCTTCCATCCGCTCCTGCTGGATGCGGTCGCCGCGGTGGAGGCTCACGGTCGAGACCAGTTTTTCTGGCGTCAGGGCCTCGCAAAGTGCCACCAGGCGCTGATCGACCTTCGCCTGCGCTTCTGCCAGCGAGGAAACGTCGTCGAAGGGTTGGTCGACCTCGAAGGCCTGGAACCCGAGCGTGCCACCTTCCAGGCCATCGACATAGAACCAGTCGACCGTGACGATGTGGTTCAAGGTTTCCTTGATCGAAGGGAAGAAGCCGGTGCGAGGCGCTTCGAATTCACCGGGCGTCAATGCCGCGCAAGCTTGCAGCAGGCGGCGGTTGGCAAGGGCGTTGTTATAGGCGAGTTTGCGGAATGGCCTGACGGGGTCGAAAGTCGGCATCGGCGCATCTCCTCTTCACGCGCTTTGAATTGCTTGCGTCAGCTCTTCTCATCGAGATCGCCGTCGCGCCAGACGAGATGACGGGGTGCTGCGGGCAGGCTCTCGATTTCATCGGCGATGAAATAGGGCGGGATGTCGAGCGCGGTCAGGGCTGTGCGCGTTGCCGCCACCCATTTGAATTCGAGATGGTTGTCACCGTCTTCGACGCGATGGATGATCTCGCGCGGCCGAAAGGGAAATTCCGGCGGAATTTCCATCAGATAATAGAAGCCGAGTTCATGCCAGTCGCGCTGTTCGTAGTGGAAAAAATTCTCGACGATCCAGAGGAGGCGCGAGACTGTGACGTTGACGCCGAGTTCCTCCATCATCTCCCGTTTCAGCGTTTTTTCCGAGCTCTCGCCGATTTCCGCCGTCCCACCAGGAAAGGTCCAGAAGGGCTCGTGCACGGCACGATGGACGAGCACATGGCCGTCGCGAAAGGCGAGGCCGGCGATGCGATGGTTGAAACGTTCAGCGCCCACAGTCAGGCGGATGTGAGTGCGCTTGCTCATGTCATTCTTATCCGAGATCGATCACGACGATTTCCGGGGGCACGCCGAAACGGACCGGCGCGATGGAGCAGCCGAGGCCGCCGGACACGATGATATTCCGGCCCTCCTCGACGATGTGGCCATAGGCGTAGCGATTGCCGTAACGCGAGGGGACGATCGGCGAACGGCCGAGGAAACGGATCTGCCCGCCATGGGTGTGGCCGGACAGCGTCAGCGAGACGCGCTCGGGCACGCGCGGAAAGATATCGGGCTCATGGGCGAGCAGGATGACGGGCGCATCGTCGGTCACCTGCGCCATCGTTCCATCAAGGTCGTCGAGGCCGAGCATGCGCGTGCGGCCCCATTTCCTGCCGGGCAGCAGCGCCAGCTGGTCTTCAAGGCCCGCGAGCCAGAAGCCGCGGCTATCCTTTTCGAGCCGAACGGCGCGGTTGCCGTAGACCGGGATGCCGACCTCGGCAAGCGCCCGGTGCCCGAATGTTTCCATCCCGCCGTTCTTCTGGGCAGTCCTGTCCTCCCACCAGTCATGATTGCCCATGATCGCATGGACGCCGAGAGGGGCTCGCAGAGTGGCCAGCGCCTTCGACCACTGGCTCGAATGCACGTATTGCGTCACCATGTTCATGCCCGAGGCATAATCACCGAGCAGGACGGTCACGTCGCCTTCGAGTTCATTCGCCCTGTGGCAGATTGCGGTGATGCGGCTTGCCGACATCCAAGGTTCGCAAGCATGGATATCGGCGAGTGCGACGACACGGAGTTTCAGCCCCGGTGTCCATCCCGGCGGCGTCAGCCGGTAACGGGCGATGCCGAGCCGCGCCAGCGGTTCATAGGCGAAGGCATAACCACCCAGCGACATGACGCCCGCGATACCGCCGCCGACAAATTTGAAAAAACCGCGGCGGGTGATCACTCAGTCGTCCTCCTGGAACAGCCGGAACTGCGCAGCCTCCATTTCCTTGGGCGGTTGCATTCCCAGATGTTTCCACGCGATTGCGGTCAGAACACGGCCGCGCGGCGTGCGCTGAATGAAACCCTGCTGGATCATATAGGGCTCGATGATGTCCTCGATCGCGTCGCGCGGCTCGGAAAGGCCGGCGGCGATGGTCTCGATGCCGACCGGGCCGCCGCCGAAATTGACGGCGATCATGTTGAGGTAACGTTTGTCGAGCTGGTCGAAGCCGACATTGTCAACCAGAAGGCGGGTCAGCGCCTCGTCGGCGATCTCGCGGGTGACGGCTTCCGCCCTTGCCACCTCGGCGAAGTCGCGCACGCGCCGCAACAGCCGACCGGCGATGCGTGGCGTGCCGCGGGCGCGTCTGGCGATCTCGCGGGCGCCTTCTTCGGTGATCGGCAGGTTCATCAGCCGCGCGCCGCGGCGCACGATCAGTTCCAGCTCCTCGACGGTATAGAAGCTCAGGCGCACCGGGATGCCGAAGCGGTCGCGCAGCGGCGTCGTCAACAGGCCGAGGCGGGTGGTCGCGGCCACCAGCGTGAATTTCGACAGATCGATTTTCACCGAGCGGGCGGCTGGGCCTTCGCCGATGATGAGGTCGAGCTGGAAGTCTTCCATGGCCGGATAGAGGATTTCCTCGACGGCGGGATTGAGGCGATGGATCTCGTCGATGAAGAGCACGTCGCGCTCTTCGAGATTGGTCAGCAGCGCCGCGAGATCGCCGGCCTTGGCGATGACAGGGCCTGATGTCGAGCGGAAGTTGACGCCGAGCTCCTTTGCCATGATCTGCGCCAGCGTCGTCTTGCCGAGGCCGGGCGGGCCGACGAAGAGCACATGGTCCAGCGCCTCGCCACGGTTCTTCGCCGCTTCGATGAAGATCTTGAGATTGGCGCGCGCCTCCGCCTGGCCGGTGAACTCGTCCAGCGATTGCGGGCGCAGCGTGACATCAAGGTCTTCGCCCCGCTTTTCCGGCGATATCAGGCGGGCGGGTTCGCTCATCAAAGAAGTTCCATTCCAGGTATCGTTTTTGCAGCTTGGGCGTCAAATGTCTTGGTTGTCACGCAACCGGCGTCACGGTTGCGAAGAGCGATGAAGACATCCGCAAATTCGGCATTTGTTCGCACCATGATTCCGAGCGCCTCCTCGACCACTCTTTCATCTTCAAGGATCAGATCCGCTGAGTCCAACAAATCCGAAATTGCCTCCACGATCTGTTCCCTCTTCAGCCTGATCCGTTGCCGCAGGAACCACGTGCATTCTATCAGCGTGATGCAGCTAATATAGCCAGGTGCGGTATCGGAGAGGTTCTCAAACAGTGCTGTGACTTTTTCTGTCTGGGCGGCATCATCCTTCAGGAGGAAGCGCAGCAGGATATTGGTGTCGAGGCCAATCATCCTGCACTATTCACATGAGCGGCGATGGCTTCTCCGATAGCCTCGTCCATTTCCTTCAATGTGATCGCCCGCCGTTTCGGATCGTGAAATTTGCCGGCAAGGTCAATGGCGCGCTTGTTCTTGGCCTTCATGATGATTTCGCCATCGCGATTGATGTAGCGGATCCTGTCACCAGACTTCAGATTGAGCAATTCACGAACTTCCGCCGGAATTGTTGTCTGGCCCTTCGATGTCATTGTACCGTAGTAGATATTCATTCGGATCTCCTTACCATTCAAGTTTAGTAAGGAATTGCGATATATTCAAGGAAGTCACCGCGCCAGTTCCTTCAATCCCAGCCTGATCAGCTTGGCGCTGTCTGCACCTTCGCCGGCCGTCTTCATCGCCGCAGCAACGGCATTTGCCGCCTGGTCTCTGCTGTAGCCGAGGTTGGTCAGCGCGGAAACCGCGTCGGCCACGGGTGCGGCGGCGACGCCTTCGCCGAGTTCCTGTTTGAGGGCGATATTGATCGCTTCCCCGGCGAAGGCGGGAGCCCGGTTCTTGAGTTCGGTGACGAGGCGCATCGCCACTTTCGGGCCGACGCCCGGCGCGCGGGAAACGGCGGCGCGGTCCTGCAGGGCGATCGCATTGGCGAGTTCGCCCGGCGTCAAGGTCGAGAGCACGGCAAGCGCCACCTTGGCGCCGACCCCCTGGACGCTTTGGAGCAGGTTGAACCATTCCCGCTCCAATGCGGTCGTGAAGCCGAAGAGCTTCAACTGGTCCTCGCGCACATAGGTCTCGATGAAGAGCACGCAGGCCTCGCCGGCCGAGCCGAGCTTGGATAGCGTGCGGGCGGAGCAGTAAGCGACGTAGCAGACGCCGTGCACATCGACGAGCACATAATCTTCGCCGATCTCGTCTATTGTGCCTTTCAGCTTGCCGATCATGGGGCGCGGTCTCTCAAGAGTGCGTTTCGGGCGTGATAAGTTCCACGGAGGGGAAATAAGACCTGTATCCGCTGGGATCCCGGGTCAAAATTCTATAGCCCCGGATCGCCGCATGGGCGCCGATGAGGAAATCGGGCAGTATCCGTTCGCGTTCCCCGCCGGCGCGACGGTAAAGCCGAAAGGCTTGAGCCGCGGCAAAAGCCGCCGGCCAAGGCAGATTCTCACGGCGGAATTCATCCTGGGGAAGCAGGCGATCGACCTCATCCACATCGCCGTAGCGGACGGAAAATTCGGAATAGATGATCGGGTTTATGAGCACTGGCCCCTCTCTGAAGACATCGAGCATCTTCTGACGCGACCAGCCATGCCAGTCCGAACTGACCACGGCCAGGTCGACAAGGATGTTTGTATCGACAAGGGTCGCCATCAGCGATCACGGGTCATCGACATGAGGCCTTCGGCATCGATCTCCTGATCACCGGTTCCTTCGAGACGACGGATTGTCTGCAGGAAACGGTCGAGCCGACCTCGATCCTCGATCTCCTGCTTGCCGTTCTTCGGCGCGAGAACGAGCTTGCCGCCCTCGATCGAGAAGATGACCTCGCTGTTGGCCTCGATGCCGGCAAGCTCTCTGAGGTCGCGGGGGATAGTGACCTGGCCTTTGGACGTGACGCGCATCTTATTGCTCCTTCAAAGTAAGAATTATCCTTGCCGCCGGAACAAGTCAAGAACGGATTAGCCGGCCAGCGCCTGCCGCATCCGATTGCTGCCGCGATTGTGGGCGTGGCAAATGGCGATCGCCAGGGCGTCGGCGGCATCGTCGCCCTTGAATTCGACCTTTGGCATCAGGATCTTCAGCATCATGTGGATCTGGTGCTTTTCGCCGTGGCCGACACCGATGACGGCCTTCTTCACCGCGTTCGGCGCATATTCGGAGACCCGCAGCCCGGCGCGGGCCGGCACCAGCATGGCGATGCCGCGGGCCTGGCCAAGCTTCAGGGTCGCTACCGCATCCTTGTTGACGAAGGTCTGTTCGACGGCGGCTTCATCCGGCTTGTAAGTATGGACGACCTCCGCCAGGCCGTCATGCAGCTGGCAGAGGCGGGAGGCGAGATCCATGTCTCCATCGGAGGTCACGGTTCCGGAGGCCACAAACCGCAGGGAATTGCCCAGTGTATCGATGATTCCCCAGCCGGTGCGGCGAAGGCCGGGATCGATGCCGACGATGCGAATCGTATTTTGCATGGTTCAACCTATAGCGACTGCGAAATAACTGCCATCGATATGTGAACAAAACAAAAACACTCTCGGATTTAAGCCGCTCCATTTACCGCGAATTAAAACAGATGCTTGAATTCTAGTGTCAAATACGAAGGGGGTCTCGTGTCGCAAAGAGATAAGCCCCCGATGTTCTGTTTGAAGACCGGTCGATCAGGCATGCGTTGCCTGCCCGCGCCGGCAGGCGCGTTCAGAAGGGGTTCGTCGTACATGGCTCGGAGATTTCAATCCCTGTCCTTCAAGGTCATTGCCACATTCATCCTGATGACCGTGCTGTCGATCGCGGTGATCGACGTGCTCGCCTATTTCGCCAGCAGCCGCATCTCCGATGAGCAGGCGCTGAAGGCCAAGGAGAGCGTGCTGATCTTCCGCGGCGACATGCTGCAGGACCAGTTGGCGCAGCTCGAGAACCAGGCCAATTCCATCGCCCGCATCGAGGCGCTGCAGATGTCGATCACCAGTCTGAAGAGCGGCTGGAAGACCATCGAGAAAACCTCCGGCGATGCCCGTGCCGAGCTGAAGAAGGTTTTTATCACGGCCAATCCCAACCCGGCCGATCAGCGCGAGAAGCTGATGAAGCCGGAAGGGCCGAGCGGTTTTTATTATTCGAATCATGAAAAGACGCAGGGCGAGGTCGCCCGCGACCTCGAGGATACCGCGTTCAGCGATCTGCTGATCGCCGATCTCGACGGTACCGTCCTCTATTCCTACAAGAAGCTGGACGACTTTGCCGAGAATCTGAAGACGGACGCCTGGAAGACGACCGGCGCCGGCATCGCTTTTGCCAAGGCGATCGAGAATACCGCCAAGGCGACCGATGATGCCGCGCCGACAGGCTTTTCGGGGCTGCGCGTCGATGCCGCCAGCGGCAGGTCGGCGATCTTCTATGCCGTGCCGATCGTCAAGCTCGGCGCGGCCAAGGGCATCATCCTGTTCAAGGTGCGTGACGACATCGTCACCAGCATCCTTGCAAAGGGCATCGTTCAGGGCAGCACCGCGCGGGCGGCGATCGTCTCCGCCGATGGTTCCGCTATCGGTCTCGATGCCGGCGGCAAGCTTGCGACGCTCGATGCCGCCCCCTTCACCTTCATCAAGGATGCGCTTGCCAGTTCGGCGATGACGGTGGCCGATTTCGACAGGGCGGACGGCTCCGCGCGCGCCTATGTTCGCGGCATCGATTATCGCGGCGACCGCTTCCTCGTGGTCGAAAGCGTGCTGCTGAGCGAGCTCAACGCCGGCTCGATCGAGATCGCCGCTTTGCTGACGATGATCGGCATCGGCGTGCTCGTCGTCATGGCGATCGCCACCGGGCTTGTCACCAATCTTCTGTTCTCGCCGCTTGCGCGGCTTGCCGGCGTCACCCGCGATGTCGCCGATGGCAAGCTCGACAGCGAGATCGGCAGCCTGAACCGCAAGGATGAGATCGGTACGATGGCGAATGCGCTCGCTCGTTTCCGGCAGTCGCTGATCGAAAGCCGTGAACTGGAAGCCGCCAGCGAAGAGACGCGCCTACAGGCAGAGCAAGACCGCCAGCAGAACCTTGCCGAGCGCGAGGCCGAGGCGAAGACGCTGCAGCAGGTGGTCGAGGCGATCGATGAGGGCCTGCATCATCTGGCGAGCGGGGATCTCGCCTATCAGATCGAGCGGCGCTTCCCGAACGAGCTCGAAAGCCTGCGCATCAATTTCAACGAGGCGCTCGCGACGCTGAGCGAAACCATGACCGCCATCGGCGGTAACTCGATGGCGGTGCGGGCCAGCTCCGAGGAGATGCGTACCGGCGCCGACGAGCTTGCCGGGCGCACCGAGCGTCAGGCCGGCTCGATCACCGAGACGGCGAATGCAATCAGCGCCATCACCCAGTCCGTGCGCCGGCAGATCGAGCGGGCCGAACAGGCCGAGCGCATCGCCCGCGACGCCAAGAAGGAGACCACCGGCTCCGGCCAGATCATGCGCGAGACGATCGCGGCGATGGAGGCGATCCAGACCTCCTCACGCCAGATCAATACGATCATCTCCGTCATCGACGATATCGCCTTTCAGACCAACCTTCTGGCACTGAATGCCGGTGTCGAGGCGGCCCGCGCCGGTGAATCGGGCAAGGGTTTTGCTGTCGTCGCCATGGAAGTGCGCGAGCTCGCCCAGCGTTCGTCGAGCGCGGCCAAGGAGATCTCCAGCCTGCTGCAGAAATCGACGCATGAGGTCGAAAGCGGCGTGTCGCTTGTGGAAAGGGCAGGGGTCGCGCTGACCGGCATCGGCGCGCATGTCGAGGCAATCAACGGTCAGATCCACGAGATCATGGGTGCGACCCGCGAGGAGGCCAACACACTGCGGGAGATCAACAGCGCCGTCGCCGAACTCGACGCGATGACGCAGCAGAATGCCTCGATGGTCGAGGAGACGACGGAAGCGATCCACCGGCTGGCGACGGAGGCCCTGGAAATGGATCGCCAGCTCGGCAATTTCACGCTGCCGCACGGCGATCATAGGCCGAGCGCCGAGGTGCATGTGCTGCGCCGTCACCGCTAGGCATTGCTTCCGGCATCCGGCCTGGGTCGCGTTCGCGCGGCCCTTTGTTTTGCCTGCATGGTTTGGAATGGTGCGGGTGCGAACCTACATAGGCTGCATCCTTCAACTGGCCGGCAGGTTTTCCATGGTTCCCTTCTCCATCCTCGACCTTTCCCCCGTTGCCGAAGGCAGCACCGTGCGCCAGTCGCTCGAAAGCTCGGCGCGAATGGCCCGCAAGGCTGAGGAATTCGGTTACAAGCGCTTCTGGCTCGCCGAACATCACGGCATGCCGGGCATCGCCAGTGCGGCCACATCAGTCGTCATCGGTCATGTCGGGGCGGCGACGCAAAGCATTCGCATCGGCTCCGGCGGCGTAATGCTGCCCAATCATTCTCCGCTCGTCATCGCCGAGCAGTTCGGCACATTGGAGGCGCTCTTCCCCGGCCGCGTCGATCTCGGCCTCGGACGTGCGCCGGGGACGGATATGCGCACGGCACAGGCGCTACGGCGCAACCTTGAGGCAGGCGCCAACAGCTTTCCGAACGACGTAGTCGAACTGCAGCAATTGCTCGGCACGCCGGTCGAGAACCAGGCCATCCTCGCCGTTCCCGGCAATGGTTCACATGTTCCGATCTGGCTGCTCGGCTCCAGCCTCTACAGCGCTCAGCTTGCCGCCATGCTCGGGCTTCCCTACGCCTTCGCCTCGCATTTCGCGCCCGGCATGCTGTTCGATGCGATCGCGATCTACCGCGATCGCTTCCAGCCCTCGGCAACGCTCGAGAAGCCCTATGTGATGGTCGGCGTCATGGGCGCGGTGGCGGCGACGGACGAGGAGGCGCGCTATCATTTCACCTCCGCCGAGCAGCAGTTCGTCAACCTGCGCCGCAATGTCCGCGGTCCGTTCCCGCGTCCGGTGGCCGATATGGAGGCTTTCTGGTCGCCGATGGAGAAGATGAACGTCGAACACACGCTGCGTTATGCCGTTGTGGGATCACCGGGGACGGCGGAGGCGAAACTGACGGAATTCATTAAGGAAACGCAGGCCGACGAGGTGATCATCTCGATGCCGATCCATGATATCGAGGCGCGGCTGAGGTCGGTGGAGCTGTTTGCGGGACTGGAGAATTTCATGCGGGTGGCTGCGTAGGCAACGCGCAGCTCGGCACAAAAAACCCGGCGCCGAGGCCGGGTTTTTCATGGAATCGTTTTGAAAAGTCAGGCCGAGAGCTTGGCCAGCACTTCTTCCGAGACCTCGAAATTGGAATAGACGTTCTGCACGTCGTCGTCATCTTCCAGGCTGTCGATCAGCTTCATCAGCGACTGGGCTTTTTCTTCGTCCACCGGCACATTGTTCTGGGCGCGCCAGACAGCCTTGACGGTTTCGGCTTCGCCGAGGCTCGTTTCCAGCGCTTTCGCCACTTCGCCGAGGGCTTCGAAGGCGCAGGTGATGTAGTGGCCCTCTTCGTCGGTCTCGACATCGTCGGCGCCGGCTTCAATCGCGGCTTCCATCACCTTGTCGGCGTCGCCGACGGAAAGCTTGTAGGTGATTTCGCCGACATGGTCGAAGGAGAAGGAAACGGAACCGGTCTCGCCGAGAGCGCCGCCGGCCTTGGTGAAGATCGAGCGGACGTTGGAGGCGGTGCGGTTGCGATTGTCGGTCAGGGCTTCGACGATGATCGCCGTGCCGCCGGGACCGTAGCCCTCGTAGCGGACTTCGTCATAGTTTTCGCCGTCGGCGCCGGCTGCCTTCTTGATGGCGCGATCGATATTGTCCTTCGGCATGGACTGGGCCTTGGCGTTCTGGATCGCCAGGCGAAGACGGGCGTTCATAGACGGGTCGGGCAGGCCGGCCTTGGCGGCAACGGTGATTTCGCGCGCGAGCTTGGAGAACATTTTCGACCGCACGGCATCCTGACGGCCTTTGCGGTGCATGATGTTTTTAAACTGTGAATGGCCAGCCATGGCACCCCTGTTCACGTCTCATTGTTCGGAATGGGGCGCCTTATAAGAGCGAAACGGCACCCGTTCAAGGGAAAAGCAGTTCGGAACAAAGGCGAAAGGATGACGTTTTCAATCGAACTCCATCCAACGGAAAGGAACGGTCATGGCAAGTCTCAGCGAGGCGCGGGAGCAACCGGCACGTCAGCTTTGGGATCAGGTCAACGGCGTTCATGCCGGCATGCTCGGAATTTCCGGACTGGATATGCACATGCAGCCGATGGCGCCGCATGCCGATCCCACCACCAACACGATCTGGTTCTACACCAAGACCGACGCCGATATCGTGCGCGTGATCAAGCCCGGCAGCCGCGCGCATTTCTGCGTCATCGGCAAGGATCACGACTACCACGCCTGCCTCTCCGGCGTGATCGAGATACGCCCCGACCCTTCCAAAATCGAGGAATATTGGAGTTCGATGGTTGCGGCCTGGTATGACGGCGGCAAGAAAGATCCGAAACTCACTATGCTTTCCCTGCATGTCGACGATGCCGACATCTGGGTTTCCACCGGCAGCACCCTGAAATTCGGGTGGGAGATCGCCAAGGCCAATCTTGACGACGACAAGATGCCCGACGTCGGCGTGAAACGTCACCTGCAATTTGCCTGATGCGCAAGGTTTGGCGGGACCCGCCGGACCTTTTTTACTGCACGCCTTTCATCACGTAGATCAGTGGCTTCTTCGGCAGCGTGCGGATGGAGACGGTGATGCTGTCATCAGGCGCATAAGCGACATCGAAGTCCTTGCCGAACATGGAGACGAAGGAATTGACCGGCGGACCGCGGCGGTGCATCGGCAGGATCAGCGACGAGCGCAGGCGCTTGATCACACGGCTCATGCTGTCGGCGCCCATGGTCAGGCCGCCGTCGACCGGCACCATGACGACGTCGAGGCGGCCGATCTCGGTATAATGGGTATCCGTCAGTTCGTAATGCAGATGGCCGAGATGGCCGATGCAAAGGCCGGCAATTTCGAAGACGAAAATCGAGTTTCCATTCTGCTGCGAGCCGCCGAGGCCATAGCTGAAGCGGATATCCGTGGTGACGTTGCGGATATGGGTGTCGCCGACCACAAGATCGATTTTGGCTGCCTCGCCGGGAACATCGCTCCACCCATGCAGCACATGCTTGATGCCCGGCTCAGGCGTCAAGGTGAAGTGGGTCGTATGCGCCTTGTTCATCGTGACGACGTCCGGAAGCGTCGCCGGCCGGTACCAGCCGTTATAATCTGTCGCGATGATGATGCCGGCGGGAGTGTCGATCTCGAAGGTGGAGTGGCCGAGGAAGGTCAGTTTGACGTCCTCGCCCTCGGAGCCGGCCGGTACGACCGGCTGGGCGCCGGAAAAGCTGGCGAAGGTCGCCTTCGGGATGGTCTGCGCGATTGCCTGGCACTGGCTGACGGGCGGCCGCTGTTGCTGCGCCCTTGCTGCGGGACCCGACACGACAAGGGCGGCTATGCATGCGATCGCGAGAACAAGATGTTGCGGCTTCATGCCACCCCTCCGGCGCTTTCACGAGAAGGCCGGAGAATGCGGCAAGAGGTCGCAGCGGTCCAGACCGTGAATGCTCACAATCGTGTGTGGGGTCTGTGTCGAGGCAGCCTTACCGCCAGAACTCCGGAACCGTCTCGGCCAGGCGCGGTCCGAGCCGGAGCGGCGCGATCTTTTCGGCCAGTCCGGTCGTGTCGGAAATCTCGACGCCGACGCCGCAGATCGTCGCCGGGCCGCTCGCCGCTTCCATGCGGCCCTTCGGCATCTTGGAGATGAAGCGGTTGAGCGGCTCCTCCTTGTCCATGCCGAGGGAGGAATCATAGTCGCCGCACATTCCGGCATCCGACATATAGCCCGTGCCGCCGTTCAGTATCTGTGCATCGGCGGTCGGCACATGGGTATGGGTGCCGACGACGAAGCTGGCGCGGCCGTCGACGAAATGGCCGAAGCACTGCTTCTCGCTGGTCGCTTCGGCATGGAAGTCGAAAATGATCGCATCGGCCTGCTCCTTCAGCGGGCAGGCGTCGAGGATCACCTCCGCCGATTTGAAGGGATCGTCCAGTTCCGGATGCATGAAGACCCGGCCCATGACATTGGCAACCAGCACGCGCGCCCCGTTCCTGGCATAGAAGAGACCGGAGCCGCGGCCGGGCGTGCCCTGGGGATAGTTGGCCGGCCGCAGAAACTGATCGTGGCGCCCGGCAAAAGCGACTGCTTCCTTCTGGTCCCAGACGTGATTGCCTGTCGTCACCACATCGGCGCCGGCATTGATCGTTTCCAGAAAGATGTCCTCGGTGATGCCGAAGCCGCCGGCGGCATTTTCGCCGTTGACGACGACGAAATCGAGCCTGAGGTCGGAGATCAGGCCGGGGAGGCGGTCCCAGACCGCCGTGCGTCCCGTCTTGCCGACCATGTCACCCAAAAAAAGCAGCCGCATTCCCTATCCAATCCAAGAGGCAAAAAAGCGCAGGCCGCTTTCTGTCAGGATGGCATCCAGGCTTATGTCGTGCGGCTCGTCGGGCACATGTGCCACTTCCTGGCAGTCGAATGCAATGCCGATCAGCTTCGGATGCAGGCCTTTCTCTCTTAGCCGGCTGATGGCACGGTCATAGTAGCCTGCGCCGTAGCCGATGCGATGGCCGCGGGCATCGAAGGCCGAAAGCGGCACCAGCATGATCTCGGGGTGGAGAATGGCAGCCTCCGCGCCGGGGGCCACCGTGCCGAAGCCGGTCTCAATGAGAGGCAGCCCTTCCTTCAGTTCCCGAAAGGCGATGGTCTGCTTGTCGAGGATCGCCGGCACGCACAGCCGTGCGCCGCGCGCTGCGAACCGGGCCATCAGCGGCCGCAGATCGGCCTCGGACCGGATCGGCAGGAAACCGGAGACGATAGTGCCGGGTGCAAAGGCGACGGCCTCGCCGGCATGATCCGCCATTGCAAGGCTTTTGGAGATGCGCTCCTCAGGAGCGATAGCGTCGCGGGCGGCCAGCCGTTCATTGCGCAACTGCGCTTTCAGTTCTCGTGCGGTCATTGATCTGCCAGATGTGAGAGGGTCGGCCGAGCATAGTCGGCTGGAGGCCCGATGCAAATGCAGGGTACACGGGCGCGGCGTTTTCACGCCGTGTCAGCCCGCGGCCGCCGATCGTCAGGGGATGCCTATCGTTCCTGCGCCGATTCGCAGGCCGGCGACGTCGCCAGCGCGGCGGCCAGCCGCCGCATCGTTTCCTCGAACAGAGGGATTCCGCCCGGCATCCAGCCGAGCGCGCGAATTTTCGCCGTACTCATCGGATTGAGCTTTGTGCCGTCGGCCGGAGCCGGCAGCGCATGGCGACAGTCCGTCTCACGGCGGATGGGGGCAAGGATGTCGCGGGTGTCGACGACGATGTCCGACACGTTGAAGATCTCGCCGGAGATGCGCGTGCTTTCCGTCTCCAGCATCAGCCGCACCGCGCGCCCGAGGTCGCGGCCGTGAACCTCCGTGCCTGCCCGGGGAGCGACTGGTCGGCCGGCGCGATAATCGTCGATGAGGCCGTCCCATTTGTTCGGCGAGAGATCGCCATAGATGCCGGTTGCCCTCAGACTGACGCCGGCAAAACCCGGTGCCGAGAGATGGGTCAGCGCACCTTCGGCGTCGAGTTTGATCTGGCCGTAGAGCGTCTCCGGCTTCGGCAGCATCGTTTCGGTAAGCTCGGTTCCCGCAGGGTGTTCGCCGTAGGCCGCCCGGCTGGACAGGAAGACACAGCGGCGCGTACCGGCGCGTTTGGCCGCTTCGAAAAGCCGGACAGTGCCATCCAGGTTCAACCTCTGAAAGCTCTTCGGGTCATCGCCCTCGCCGCCGCGATATTTGCCGGGAACGTGGCTGAAGGCGGCGTGGACGAAGAAATAGGCGTCGTCGAAAATGTCGATCTGGTCCTTATCGGGATCGAGCGAAAGCGCTGCGAACTCGACCGGGCGGGAGAAGAGGCGGGCACGCGGCGCACGGCGTCCACCGACGATCACCTGATAGCCGGCGGTCAGGAGCTCCTCGACGACATAACGGCCGACGAGACCGGTTCCGCCGGATACCAATACCTTCATGCTGCCCCTTCCGGATTGTCTAGCGCCGCGATCTCCGGCACATAGCTATCATTGTAGAAACGATGCCACAAATCGATCAAGGGTTGTAGCTGTGCTGCCTTGGGATGATCCTTTTCCCACGGTTTTTCATATTGGTAGTGCAGGATCGAAACGCTCTTCCAGTCCCAAAGCGCCGGCATGGTGAACCATACATATTGCAGCATGTTGAAATAAACCGGCAGGCCGTGCCAATCCGGGAAGAACGTCTCGAGAAAGGTCTGATCGGTGCGCCGCCAGAAGGTGTCCGGTCTGTCCAGGCTTTCGAGCATGAGCCGGAATGTGTCATGTGACGGCGTGGCGACGAAGACGCCGGAGTTCATGCGACGGAAGTCGGCGAGGCTTTCATAGACATTGGGGGCGGCGGAAAATTCCGGATAGAGGAAGAGCCTGTCGACGTTCTTCAGCACCACGGCATCGGCGTCGATGAAGACGCAGCGTTCGTATTCGACGAGCTGCCAAAGCCTGAGCTTGCAGAAATTGTCGAGCGGCGAATGAAAGGCGGGCTTACGGCCCTTGGTGAAAGGCGCGGCGGAATGGAGTTGGCCGCGGGCGTGGCGTTGGTTGAAGGCGTCGGAGAGCGGCAGGTGCTCGACTTCGATGAGGCGGCAGGCGTGGGCTTCCAGTGGGGCGAGGGCGGTTGCATCGACGCCGCCGGTATGGAGGACGACGATGTCGGCGGTGGTACCGGTTCGGCGAAGCGAGTTCACCAGGGCGGTGGCGCCCATGGCGTAGTCGGCGTTGGTGACGAGGGTGACGTAGGCGAATACGGACGAGCGGTTCATCGGGTTCGACTGCCTCGATATGTCTTGCTCCGGCGGAGGATAGACGGCAAGGCGTTGCTGCATGTCTCTTCTCCCCGCTGGGGAGAAGAGGGAGCAAGCCGGGGCCTTTCTAGCCTTCGTCACCGCTCAGCACTCATGACACCGACTTCAGCCGCTTGCCTTCCGGATCGTGGTTGATCGTCGCGGCAATATCCCTGGTCCAGGCGGAGACGGCCGGCACGCGGGCACGGTCGACGCGATAGGCGAATTTCTTCGCGACGTCGACGATCTCGCCGAGCAGGCCTGTTTCCAGCGTGATCGGTTCGAGGCCGAGATTGCGGAACTTTTCGTTGCGGACGATCAGTTCGTTTTCGGCGGCTTCCTTGCGCGGGTTGGGCAGCCAGGCAATTTTGGCGCCGCTGATCCTCGCAATCATTTCGGCGAGGTCGCGTACCCGGTGGGTCTCCGTCATCTGATTGAAGATCTCGACGCGGGCGCCGCGGGCGGGAGGATTCTTGAGGGCCAGCTCGATGCAGCGCACCGAATCCTGGATATGGATGAAGGCGCGGGTCTGGCCGCCGGTGCCGTGCACGGTCAGCGGATAGCCGATCGCCGCCTGGATGAGAAAGCGGTTCAGCACCGTGCCGTAATCGCCGTCATAGTCGAAACGGTTGATGAGCTGCGCGTGGCGGCGCGTCTGTTCTGTATGCGTGCCCCAGACGATGCCCTGGTGCAGGTCGGTGATCCGCAAGCTATCGTTCTTGGCGTAGAACTGGAAGAGAAGCTGATCCAGGCACTTGGTCATGTGGTAGATCGAGCCGGGATTGGAGGGATAGAGGATTTCCTGGCTGACCGTCTCGCCGCCCGCCGTTTCAATGCCGACTGGGAGGTACCCTTCCGGGATCGCCGCGCCGACCGTCGAATAGCCGTAGACGCCCATGGTGCCGAGATGAATGAGATGGGCGTCGAGGTTGAGCTCGGTCAGCGCGTTCAAAAGGTTGTGCGTGGCGCTTACATTGTTGTTAACAGTGTAATTCTTGTGGCGGTCACTCTTCATCGAATAGGGCGCGGCACGCTGTTCGGCGAAGTGGATGATGGCATCGGGGCGATGTTCTGAGAGCCAGTTCTTCAGGAGTTCGTAATCCTTGGCGAGATCGATCAGATTGAAGTGGATGCGTCGCCCCGTTTCGGCATGCCAGATGCGGGTGCGCTCCTGGATCGAATCCATCGGTGTCAGCGACTGAACGCCGAGCTCGGTATCGATCCAGCGGCGCGACAGATTGTCGAGGATATGGACGTCGTGACCGGCATCGGAGAGATGCAGCGAGGTTGGCCAACCAATGAAACCGTCTCCGCCCATAACCGCAATCTTCATCACATCGTCTCCTGATCGTTCGCTCATTATCGGGAATAGTTAGGAATTATGACAATCATTCAATGCCTGCCGGCGGCGCATTCAATGCATGCCTACCGGGCAATCAATGCTTGCCTGCCGAGAGGCGTTGCGCCAAAGAGGGCCCCGCAGTTTGGAGAAAATTATGACGGAACGCCCTTTTTCCATTTCGGGAGAGCTGACGGAGACCGGACATCGTCTCGTCCAGCGGGTCTATTATGAGGACACGGATTTCTCCGGCCTTGTATATCACGCCCGCTACCTGCATTTTCTCGAGCGCGGCCGCACCGATTATCTGCGCTGCCTCGGCGTCGAGCAGCGCGAGCTCGTCAGCGCCGACGAGGAGGGCCTCGTCTTCGTCGTCCACCGGATGGAGATCGACTTCAAGAGCCCGGCGCGCATGGACGATGTGCTGACGATCCTGACGCACACGGAGAAGGCCGGCGGCGCCAAGATGGTGCTCAATCAGCAGATCCGCGCGGGCGAGACGCTGCTGATCGCCGCCAAGGTGATCATCGCCGTCATCAATGCCAAAGGGCGGCCGCGGCGGCTGCCGGAGACGCTGGCGGCGAAATTCCTGGAAGGCAGCACGCCGCTATAGCGCCGAATCGGCCGAGATTCGGCCTTGTAAAAACTTGAGCTTTATGTGAAGGAATTCCCGCGCCGGAGGATGCACGCTCTTTCGGCTGCCGGATCTGCTCCGGTCAAGTAATCCAGGAATAAAATCTCCCGAATACAGGCTTGCTGTCATAGTCCGGCACTAACGATCTATTAACCATAATAGTGTCTTACTGGGAAAGTCGGAGTTTGTGCGGTGCACGCCTTCCTTTGACCAAATTTGACGGCAAGAAGGCGGGAGATGAGCTTGGAAGCTTGACCAGGGCTTTGGGCGGCGGCCGCCGGACACTTCTTGCGAGATCACTTTGTGCCGCCCGGTCCAGCACCGGGCGTTTGGATTCGGGGATTTTGGATCAATGGAACAAGTAGGATTGGCAGCAGCCACGACGGACGTCAGCCTCTGGTCGCTTTTCATGCAGGCCGGCATCGTCGTCAAGCTCGTCATGCTCGGGCTCATCGCAGCCTCTGTGTGGACCTGGGCGATCGTCATCGACAAATACCTGGCCTATGGCCGCGCACGGCGCCAGTTCGACAAATTCGAACAGGTCTTCTGGTCAGGCCAGTCGCTCGAAGAACTCTATCGCTCCCTGTCGGAGCGCAACAATACCGGTCTGGCGTCGATCTTCGTCGCGGCCATGCGCGAGTGGAAGAAATCCTTCGAACGCGGCGCCCGCTCGCCGATCGGCCTGCAGATGCGTATCGATCGCGCGATGGATGTGACGCTCGCCCGTGAAACCGAATATCTCGGTGCCCGCCTCGGGTCGCTTGCGACGATCGGTTCGGCCGGTCCGTTCATCGGCCTGTTCGGCACCGTCGTTGGTATCATGACCTCGTTCCAGGCGATCGCCGGTTCGAAGTCGACCAACCTCGCGGTCGTCGCGCCCGGCATTGCCGAAGCGCTGCTTGCCACCGCGATCGGCCTTGTCGCCGCTATTCCGGCGGTTATTGCCTACAACAAGTTCTCCGCCGATGCCGGCAAGCTCTCGGCGCGCATGGAAGGTTTCGCGGACGAATTCTCCGCCATACTTTCGCGCCAGATCGACGAGAAGCTGCAGCCGCGCGCTGCTGCTCAGTAACCAACGGAGTATTCTGACATGGGTATGGCTGTTGGAGGCAATGGCGGCGGGGGCGGCGGACGCCGCCGTCGCGGCGGTCGGAACAAGGCCGTGATCTCCGAAATCAACGTGACGCCGCTCGTCGACGTCATGCTGGTGCTTCTGATCATCTTCATGGTAGCGGCACCGATGATGACCGTCGGCGTGCCGATCGATCTGCCGGAAACGCAGGCCAAGGCGCTGAATTCCGAGACGCAGCCGATCACCATCTCCGTCAAGAATGACGGCGAGGTGTTCCTGCAGGAAACGCCGATCCCGGCCGCCGAGATCGCCGCCAAACTCGAGGCGATCGCCACGACCGGCTATAACGAACGTATCTTCGTGCGCGGCGACGCGACAGCGCCCTACGGCGTCATCGCCGACGTCATGGCTCGCATCCAGGGGGCCGGTTTCAAGAATATCGGCCTCGTGACGCAGCAGAAAAAGGACCAATAGCGTTCAAGATGAAGACCAGCGTCGTCACATCTGCTGTACTGCACTGCCTGGTGTTGACCTGGGCGATGGTATCGCTCGGCGCGCCGGAATCCTTCAAGGTGGAGGATTTCGAGGCGATGCCAGTCGATCTCGTACCGGTGGAATCCATCACCCAGATGCAGCAGGGTGACAAGAAGGCTCCGAAGAGGGAGACTTCCGCGCCGGTGCCCACCACACGGCCGCCGATCGCGGAGCCGGCCGAAAATGCCGGCGACAACAATATCGACCTGAAGACGCCGCCGGTTCCGAACGCCAAGCCCAGCAATACGGAAGCTGCGGCAGCGAATTCGAGCGATAAGCCGCTGCCGAAGACCGATCCTGTCCCGAACGATGTCAAGGATATCGTCAAGGAGGAAACAGAAGTCGAGCAGCCGAAAGAAGTCGCCTCCATTCCGCCGCCGAAACCCGTCGACGTGACGCCGCCCAAGCCGGAGGAAAAGCCGCCGGAAGAACAGGCCAAGCCCGAGGAGCCGCCGAAGCCGGAAGCCGAGGCGCTGCCGGACAACGTGCCGACCCCCGTCGCCAAGCCGCAGGTGAAGCCGCCGGAACCCCAGAAGCCAGCCGAAAAACCGCCGGAAAAAGCCCAGGATCAGCCGAAGACCGCTGACAAGCCGACCGAGAAGAAGAAGGCAGACCAGAAGCAGGAAACGGCGAAATCGGCTTCATCGATGAAAAGCGATTTCAATGCGGACGAGATTTCAGCCTTGCTGAACAAGACCGATCCTTCCGCCGGCGGCGCCAAGCGTTCGACGCAGGAGGCATCGCTGGGCGCCAAGAAGAGCAATGGTGGTTCCAAGCTGTCGATGAGCGAGATGGATGCGTTGAAGAGCGCCATCGCCGGCAACTGGACGGTCATCCCCGGCATGGAAGGCATGGGCGACGTTCGCATCAAGGTCCACATGAATCTCGACCAGGACGGCAATATTGTCGGCGAGCCGGAGGTCGAAGCAGTCGGTGGTGATAATGAGTCGACGCGCCGGGCACTCGCCGGCGGCGCTTATCGCGCCATAATGAAATCGGCACCTTTCTCCTCCCTTCCAAAAGACAAATACGATGCCTGGAGCGAAGTCGTCGTCAATTTCGACCCGAGCGATCTGGGAATTTAAATGCTGAAAGGCTTTTACTCCATGAACAAGTGTTCCTTCTTCCGCGCGATTGTGGTCGCTGCCGGTCTCATGACCATTGCTGCGTTCGCGACACCGGCGAATGCGCTGGTCGAGATCAACATCAACAAGGGCAACGTCCAGCCATTGCCGATTGCTGTGACGGATTTCCTTCAGGGCAACATGGGCGCGCAGGTCTCGCAGGTGATCGCCGCCGACCTGCAGCGTTCCGGTCTGTTTGCGCCGATCAACAAGACAGCCTTCATCGAGAAGATTTCTAATCCGGACGCTTCGCCGCGCTTCGAGGACTGGAAGGTCATCAATGCACAGGCGCTCGTAACTGGTCGTGTCACACAGGAGGCAGACGGCCGCCTGCGCGCCGAGTTCCGCCTCTGGGATACATTTGCCGGCCAGCAGATGACCGGTCAGCAATTCTATACCCAGCCGGAGAACTGGCGCCGTGTCGCCCATATCATCGCCGATGCGATCTACAAACAGATCACCGGTGAAGAGGGTTATTTCGACACCCGCGTCGTCTTCGTCTCGGAATCCGGCACCAAGCAGCAGCGCAAACGGCAGCTGGCGATCATGGATCAGGACGGCTTCAACGTGCGCATGCTGACCGACGGCAGCGATCTCGTGCTGACGCCGCGTTTCTCGCCGAGCCGGCAGGAAGTCACCTACATGTCCTTTGCCAACCAGCAGCCGCGCGTCTATCTGCTGCAACTCGAAACCGGGCAGCGCGAGGTCGTCGGCAACTTCCCGGGCATGACCTTCTCGCCGCGCTTTTCTCCGGATGGCCAGAAGGTGATCATGAGCCTGCAGCAGGAAGGCAATTCCAACATCTATACGATGGACCTGCGCTCGCGCACGACGACGCGGCTGACCTCGACGGCAGCGATCGACACCTCGCCCTCCTATTCGCCCGATGGTGCGCGTGTCAGCTTCGAAAGCGACCGCGGCGGCAAGCCGCAGATCTATGTGATGAATGCCGATGGTTCCGGCCAGACCCGTATCTCCTTCGGCGACGGCTCCTATTCGACGCCGGTCTGGTCGCCGCGCGGCGATCTCATCGCCTTCACCAAGCAGTCCGGCGGCAAGTTCTCGATCGGCGTGATGAAGCCGGACGGTTCGGGCGAGCGCATCCTGACGACCGGCTTCCACAATGAGGGGCCGACCTGGGCGCCGAACGGCCGCGTGCTGATGTTCTTCCGCCAGGCAGCAGGCTCTGGCGGCCCGCAGCTCTATTCAATCGATCTGACCGGCTACAACGAACAACTGGTCAAGACACCGACCTACGGTTCCGACCCGGCCTGGTCGCCGCTTCTGGAGTAAGAATGCGGCAGTGCCTTCTTGTCGCCCCAGAATCATGGAAACCGGGCTGCTACGGGACAAATCAGTAAATTGTTAACCATAATCTTTGAGGGGCGGTTAACCGAGTGCGGTTACTGTCCGGAAACCCTGAAATCGCAAGGAGACCCGGCCATGAGCCGAATTCACACCCCGGCAATGAGCCGCATGCAGAATTTCGCCCGCAACCCCGTCATGATCGCGCTTGTCGCCGGTCTCGCGCTTGCAAGCTGCGCCAAAAAGCCGCCGAACAGCGCCGGTGATCTCGGCCTCGGCGCCGGCGCGGGTGGGGCTGCAACGCCGGGTTCGGCCCAGGACTTCACGGTCAATGTCGGCGACCGCATCTTCTTCGATACCGACTCTTCGTCGATCCGCGCCGATGCCTCGCAGACGCTCGACCGTCAGGCGCAGTGGCTCGGCCGTTACCCGAATTACCAGATCACCGTCGAAGGTCATGCCGACGAACGCGGCACGCGCGAATACAACCTCGCGCTCGGCGCCCGCCGTGCTGCTGCCGCCAAGGATTACCTCGCTTCGCGCGGTGTTCCGGCGCAGCGCATGAAGACGATCTCCTACGGCAAGGAACGTCCGGTCGCCGTCTGCGACGATATTTCCTGCTGGTCGCAGAACCGCCGCGCGGTCACCGTGCTCGGCGGCGCCGGCATGTAATCTTCGGATACAATTCGTTTTCGGAAGGCGGTCCCGCGAGGGGCCGCCTTTCTTTTTGACCACACTTTGGCCAGACTCCGTTGCTTTTTGACAGCAATTGGAAAAATCTCCTGTTCGCGCTTAAAGCGCGAAGAATCACTGGGACAGGACGATACATATGAAGAAACTTGTCGTGGCAGGCATGCTGTGCCTCGCGGCTATGACGGGGAGCGAGCGGGCCGCCTATTCGGCCTCGTTCTTCGGGCTGCATCTTGGCGGTCGATCCGCGGGAAACCAGGCGGCGGCGCCTGTTGTCAAGGTGCAGAGCGGCGACGCCGAGGTTCGCGTGCAGCAGCTCGAAGAGCAGCTGCGGCAGCTGAACGGCCGGATCGAGGAGATGAGCTTCCAGCTGCTGCAGATGCAGGAGACGATCCGCAAGCAGCAGGAAGACAATGAATTCCGCTTCCAGCAGCTCGAGAAAACCGGAGCCGGCGGCGGTGGCGCCAAGGCTCCTGTCAAGAAGAGCGAGACCGATGCCGCTCCGGCAGCTTCCGGCGGGGATGATGTCGCCAGGGTAATCCAAGCACCGCAGGGGGCCGAAACGGCTCCCTCCACCGACGTGCCTGATAATACCGGCCTCGGCCAGCCGCCGAAGCAGCTCGGCTCGATCGAGTTCGATCAGAACGGCAACCCGGTCGGTGGAACCGTCGACGAAAATGCCAGCATCGGCTCCGGCCCGATTCCCGATGCCAGTGGCCGCACACCGCAGCAGACGGCATCGCTCGGCAGTGAGGCGGATCAGTACAAGGCAGCCTACGGCCACGTCTTGTCGGGCGATTACGGCACCGCAGAGCAGGAATTCAACCAGTACATTGCCCGTTACCCGAGCAGCGCGCGGGCGGCCGACGCCAACTTCTGGCTCGGCGAAGCGCTTTATTCGCAGGGTAAATATAACGAGGCGGCCAAGACTTTCCTCAACGCGCATCAGAAATACGGCAGCTCGGAAAAGGCGCCGGAAATGCTGCTGAAACTCGGCATGTCGCTTGCTGCCCTCGACAATAAGGAAACGGCCTGCGCGACGCTGCGCGAAGTCTCGAAGCGCTACCCCAAAGCGTCACGCGCCGTCATAAGCAAGGTTGCGAGCGAACAGAAACGCCTCGCCTGCTGAGGTCTTCCGGAATGTCTCCGGAAGCCGCATCGCCTCATGCGGCGATCCTCCAGTTTCTAGCATCGCTTCAAAGTCCTGCGCGCATTCTCGTCGCGATCTCGGGCGGCAGCGATTCCACCGGCCTGCTTCTCCTCCTCGACGAAGCCGTGAAGGCCGCGCCTCATCTCAAGATTTCCCTCTGTGCTGCCACCGTCGATCACCGTCTGCGGGCCGGCTCCGCGGACGAAGCGCAACAGGTTGCCGCGCTCTGCGCGTCGCTCGGCATTCCCCACATCATCGCAGCCTGGCAGGGCGACAAGCCGAAAACCGGCGTCATGGCCGCGGCCCGTGAAGCGCGATACGATCTCTTGGCGGAATCGGCGGAGAGGCTCGGCGCCAATCTCATCGCCACCGGCCATACCCTCGACGATCAGCGCGAAACATTGCAGATGCGCGGCATGCGAACCGAGCAGGTTTCGTCAGGTATCGCCGATGCGGTGCTCTTCAACCGGCGGTTCTGGATTTTGCGGCCGCTCCTCTTTTCCAGCCGCGCCGACATTCGGGCTTTCCTAAGAGAGCGCGGCGTGCCTTGGATCGAAGATCCCAGTAATGAGGATGTGAAGTATGAGCGCGTGCGGATCCGCCGGCGGCGGTCGGCCGATCCTGCGATGGAGACGGATATTCGCGCGGCCTGGGAAGCGCGGCGGGCTCTGTCGTCCCGGGCCGCTGATTGGCTGGACCGCCATTTCAGGCTTCATGGTGGCCTGCTTGGGCAGGTATCTGTTGATGGGTTGCGGCAGGATCGCGCAGTTCTGGACTATGCGCTCGGCCGCCTGACGGCCGTCTTCGGCGGACAGCCATTCGTGCCGGGGAGGGCGCAGATGGCGCGCCTTCTCTCATTTGCCACCGGCGGGGAACCGGGTCGGATGACTATCGGTCGAGTCGTGTTCGATCGCAGGCGGGACGGGCTTTATTTCACGCGGGAGAGCCGGGGGATCGTACCGATGATTTTACGGCCGGGAGAGGCGGGGGTGTGGGATGGGAGGTTTGAAGCCGTAAACGGCTCCGGAGAGACCGTAACGATAGAGGCGCAGGCCACTCACTACTCCCTCATTCCTGTGTCCTCAGGGCCTCGCCCGAGGGATGTCACAGGAATCCAGCCACCGCGCGTCGGCGCGGTGGATGACTCTACAAAACAGGACGAGTCTTCCGCGCCCAAGGACTTGGGCGCGCTGGATTCCTGTGACGAGCACAGGAATGAGGGGGAGTGGAGCAGGGGCCTGCCCAAGGCGGCGTGGAAACGTGCCGTCGCCTCCGCGCCGGCTTTTGCCGTCGATGGACACCCTCTATCTCTGCAATCTGTCGGCTCGATCCATCTGACACCCTATTTCGCACCCTTCGACCGCTTTTTGACACGATTCAATTTCATCTTTGCCGACAGGCTTTCGGCGGTTTTCGCGATGGCGCCCTATGCGGGGCTGCCTTTTAGAAGTATTGACGGAAAAACCATCTGACCTGGGGGATTGCCTTGGCAACAGCACGGCGCAACCCTATGTTAGAAAGAATAAGACCGTCGCCATGAGGCGGCTGTTCCAGTGCTGGGGAGTTCAATGAACCCTAACTTACGTAATTTTGCCTTGTGGGCGATCATCGCGCTTCTGCTGATCGCCTTGTTCAGTATGTTTCAGACGGCTCCGGCACAGACTGGCTCCCGCGAAATTCCCTATTCGCAGTTTCTGCGTGAGGTCGATGCGGGCCGCGTGAAGGATGTCGTGGTCACGGGCAACCGTGTTTCCGGAAGCTATGTTGAAAACGGCACCACCTTTCAGACCTATTCCCCTGTAATCGACGACAGCCTCCTCGATCGCCTGCAGCAGAAGAATGTCCTGGTTTCCGCCCGTCCGGAAACGGACGGTTCCTCGGGGTTTTTGAGCTATCTCGGCACGCTCTTGCCGATGCTTCTCATTCTCGGCGTCTGGCTGTTCTTCATGCGGCAGATGCAGGGTGGCTCGCGCGGCGCGATGGGCTTCGGGAAATCCAAGGCCAAGCTTCTGACCGAAGCGCATGGCCGGGTGACCTTCGATGATGTCGCCGGCGTCGACGAGGCCAAGCAGGATCTTGAGGAAATCGTCGAATTCCTGCGTGATCCGCAGAAATTCCAGCGTCTCGGCGGCAAGATCCCGCGCGGCGTGCTGCTCGTCGGCCCTCCGGGTACCGGCAAGACGCTGCTCGCCCGCTCGGTCGCCGGTGAAGCCAATGTGCCGTTCTTCACGATTTCCGGTTCCGACTTCGTCGAAATGTTCGTCGGCGTCGGCGCAAGCCGCGTACGCGACATGTTCGAACAGGCGAAGAAAAATGCCCCCTGCATCATCTTCATCGACGAAATCGATGCGGTCGGCCGCCATCGCGGCGCCGGCCTCGGCGGCGGCAATGATGAACGCGAACAGACGCTGAACCAGCTGCTGGTCGAAATGGACGGCTTCGAGGCGAATGAAGGCGTGATCCTGATTGCTGCCACCAACCGTCCCGACGTTCTCGACCCGGCGCTGCTGCGCCCCGGCCGTTTCGACCGTCAGGTCGTGGTGCCGAACCCCGACATCGTCGGCCGCGAGCGCATCCTCAAGGTGCACGCCCGCAACGTGCCGCTGGCACCGAATGTCGATCTCAAGGTTCTTGCCCGCGGCACGCCCGGTTTTTCCGGCGCCGACCTGATGAACCTCGTCAACGAAGCCGCCTTGATGGCCGCCCGCCGCAACAAGCGCGTCGTCACCATGCAGGAGTTCGAAGACGCCAAGGACAAGATCATGATGGGCGCCGAGCGCCGCTCCTCGGCGATGACCGAGGCGGAGAAGAAGCTCACCGCCTATCATGAAGCCGGCCATGCCATTACCGCGCTCAATGTCGCTGTCGCCGATCCGCTGCACAAGGCGACGATCATTCCGCGCGGCCGTGCGCTCGGCATGGTCATGCAGCTTCCCGAGGGCGACCGCTACTCGATGAGCTATAAGTGGATGGTGTCGCGCCTCTGCATCATGATGGGCGGCCGTGTCGCCGAAGAACTCACCTTCGGCAAGGAAAACATCACGTCGGGTGCCTCCTCGGATATCGAGCAGGCGACCAAGCTTGCCCGGGCCATGGTCACGCAATGGGGCTTCTCCGATCAGCTCGGTCAGGTCGCCTATGGCGAGAACCAGCAGGAAGTTTTCCTCGGTCACTCGGTTTCGCAGTCGAAGAATGTTTCGGAAGCGACCGCACAGAAGATCGACAATGAAGTGCGCCGCCTGATCGACGAAGCCTATACGCAGGCCCGTACGATCCTGACGGAAAAGCACGACGAATTCGTCGCTCTCGCCGAAGGCCTGCTGGAATACGAGACGCTGACCGGCGAAGAGATCAAGGCGTTGATCCGCGGCGAGAAGCCGTCTCGCGATCTCGGGGATGATTCACCGCCAAGCCGCGGCTCGGCTGTTCCAAAGGCGGGCGCGCGGCCGGCCACCAAGGGTGACGAGCCCGAAGCCGGCCTCGAACCGCAGCCGCATTGAGCCGCTAGCGCCATCTTGAACAAGGCCGGATTTCCCAAGCGGGAGATCCGGCCTTTTCTATTTGGTAACGGGATATAATCATTTTTCTTGCTAATTTACGTGCCGTTCGCCGCATTTTGTGGCATTCCGCTGAATTGAGGCAAGCATGAATCACGCTCGTGGATTGACGACATTCCATTGAAGCCGGATTCGCTTGGAACGGTGCGCTGCCTTGAATGGCGCGCGGAAAGCGCAGGAGTGCAGATGAAAAGACGCTATTTCGGGACCGACGGCATTCGCGGCCAATCCAATGTCTTCCCGATGACACCGGATCTCGCCATGCGGGTCGGCATTGCCGCCGGTACCATCTTCCGCCGCGGCAATCATCGCCATCGCGTCGTCATCGGCAAGGATACGCGTCTTTCCGGCTATATGCTCGAAAACGCCATGGTCGCAGGCTTCACCGCCGCCGGCCTCGATGCCTTCATTCTCGGCCCGATCCCGACGCCTGCGGTTGCCATGCTGACCCGCTCGCTGCGCTGCGATATCGGCGTGATGATTTCGGCTTCGCACAATCCTTACGAGGATAACGGCATCAAGCTGTTCGGTCCCGACGGCTATAAGCTGTCCGACGACATCGAGGCCGAAATCGAGGAGCTGCTCGAAAAGGACCTGAGCACGCAGCTCGCCAAGTCCGACGACATTGGCCGCGCCAAGCGCGTCGATGGCGTGCATGATCGTTATATAGAACACGCCAAGCGCACCCTGCCGCGCGACGTCACCCTTCAGGGCCTGCGGATCGCCATCGACTGCGCCAACGGCGCCGCCTACAAGGTGGCGCCTGCCGTGCTCTGGGAGCTCGGCGCCGACGTCGTCACCATCGGCAACGAGCCGAACGGCACCAATATCAATCTTAATTGCGGCTCCACCAGCCCGGTCGCGCTGCAGAAGAAGGTCGATGAGGTGCGTGCCGATATCGGCATTGCGCTCGATGGCGACGCGGACCGCGTCATCATCGTCGATGAGAATGGTTCGATCGTCGACGGTGACCAGCTTATGGCGGTCATTGCCGAGAGCTGGGCCGAGAGCCAGCAGCTGCGTGGCAATGGCATTGTCGCCACTGTCATGTCCAACCTCGGCCTCGAGCGCTTTCTCGACGACCGCGGCATGGCGCTCGCCCGCACGAAGGTCGGCGACCGCTACGTCGTCGAGCATATGCGCCAGCACAATTACAATGTTGGTGGCGAGCAGTCGGGCCATATCGTGCTGTCGGATTATGGCACGACGGGCGATGGACTGGTTGCCGCACTGCAGATCCTTGCCGCCGTCAAGCGCACCGGCCGGACCGTCAGCGAGGTCTGCCGCCGCTTCGAGCCGGTGCCGCAGCTGCTGCGCAATGTCCGCATCAGCGGCGGCAAGCCGCTGGAGGATATCCAGGTGCAGAAGGCAATCGCCGATGCTGAAGCCGAGCTTGCCAAGACCGGCCGGCTTGTCATCCGCCCCTCCGGCACCGAGCCGCTGATCCGCGTCATGGCCGAGGGCGACGATCGCGCCCAGATCGAGCGCATCGTCAACGAGCTGATCGGCACGATCTCGAACGTCCGGACGGCCGCTTGATCCTGTGAGGCCACATTGGGCTCGACCTTAGGCTTGGCGACATTCATTGGGTGTTTGGGCTGATGCTTAGAGAATGAGCGAGGCACTCTCTTAAGCCCTCATCTTGAGGTGCCCCTCAGGATGAGGGCTAAGGGCATGCCGTGTGGCTGATGGGCTGGTCGGCGTGCTTTGCTTGGGAAAATTCGTTCGACACTACGCTCTACGGCAGAAAATCTAGCGCAAGTATCAGCCCATCCACCCTTCATTCCTGTGACGGGCACAGGAATGAAGGGTGTAGTAAGTGCCGACCTAATGAAGCACCCGTTGTGGTGTGTCTCTGTACGCTGACGGCGCGTTTGGCGAGAATGCCACCACACTCTCCGTCATCCCAGGCCCTGAGCCTGGGATCCATGCGACTGCTGCTGATGGATGCGGTGTGGATGCGCGGCTCAAGGCCGAGCAGGACGGAGGGTGGGGTGGGCAGGAGAAACCCATTCACAGCGCAGACGCCCGTGTCCGCGACGCCATCCGCTAGCGAAACCAGACAATGCCAGTCACGGCCTAAACTGACTTGGTGAGAGTGGGTGGGGCGAACGTCCTCGCCAATTTATCACCGCTGGTGATGATCATATGCCGTGTCGCGGCCGGGCGAAGACTACCGGAAGAGCTGGGTGCGCTTTCCAGCCCAATGGTTCGTCAGGTCGCAGCCTCGAAGACTTTTACTGCGGCAATCCCTGTTTCCTAAAGTAAATAATCGTGGTTAAGCAGCTTTTAACGTTTCCCATTCATTATCCATCCGAAGCGTATCAGTTTGGCGGCGATGTGTGCCTGCCGACGCAACGGATTTTGGAGTGGGATCCATGAAAAGAAGCTTGTCCGGCATCTTTGCGGCATTGTTGATCGCGACAAACGCCTATTCCGCGGACTTCGCCCCTGCTGAGCCGATCCCGGAGCAGCCGCCGGAAGTGACGGTCACCGAGGCAACCGGCTGGTACCTGCGCGGCGATGTCGGTTATGCCTTCACCGATCTGCGGGGCGCCCGCTATTTCCAGGGCAGCAATGCGACGGAGGTCGATTTCGACGACGCTGACCTCGACGACGCATGGACGATCGGCGGCGGTGTCGGTTACCAGATCAACAGCTACCTGCGCACCGATCTGACCTTCGATTATCTCACCCAGGCCGATTTCCGCGGCTCGACGGTCGGTCAGTGCGGCTTCCCGCTGGTGGATTGCACCTCGAGCGACCGCTCTTCGCTGACGGCCTACACGCTGCTTGCCAACGCCTATGTCGATCTCGGCACCTACGGCTATGTCACGCCTTATGTCGGCGCCGGTATCGGCGGTTCCTACGTCAAGTGGAAGAACCTGCGCAACGTCGCCTGCGCCGATGACGGCAGCTTCTGCGACGATCAGGTTACTCATGGCGGCAAGGGCAACTGGCGCTTTACTTACGCCCTCATGGCCGGCGCCTCGGTCGACGTCACCTGCAACATCAAGGCCGATGTCGGCTACCGCTACCTGCATATCGACGGCGGCAACATGTTCGGCTATGCCGATAACGGCGGCCCGGGCCGCGACAAGGGTCTGAGCGTCCACGAAGCCCGCGTCGGTGCCCGCTATCTCTTCGGCGGCTGCGCCCAGGCGAGCTACGAACCGCCGCCGGAAATCCCGCTGCAGCAGCCGGTCTACAAGTAAAGCCGAACCCTTCGCATGAAAAAGCCGCCCCGACCCGGGCGGCTTTTTTCATATCCGCCACCCCGTCTGCGTCAAAATATCTACCGGTTGCGACACTTCGATCTTGACTATGACGTCTCCGATCCATACACACGGCGGCGGGACACCCTTCCCCAACGAAGGGCTTTCTATCTGAGAGGATAGCATCATGGCGAAGACCGCAAAGCCGGACATCCGTCCGCACAATACCCATTTCTCTTCTGGCCCCTGCTCGAAGCGCCCCGGTTGGTCGCTCGAAGCCCTTTCCGACGCGGCCCTTGGCCGTTCGCACCGTGCGAAGGTCGGCAAGGCCAAGCTCAAGCAGGCGATCGACCTTACCCGTGAAATTCTCGAAGTGCCGGCGGATTACCGCATCGGCATCGTTCCGGCGTCCGACACCGGTGCCGTCGAAATGGCGCTCTGGTCGATGCTCGGCGAACGCGGCGTCGACATGCTCGCCTGGGAAAGCTTCGGCGCCGGCTGGGTCACCGATGTCGTCAAGCAGCTGAAGCTCAAGGATGTGCGCAGGCTCGAAGCCGGTTACGGCGAGCTTCCCGATCTCTCCGCCGTCGATTTCGATCGCGACGTCGTCTTCACCTGGAACGGCACGACTTCGGGTGTGCGCGTGCCGAACGGCGATTTCATTCCCGCCGACCGTAAGGGCCTGACGATCTGCGATGCCACGTCGGCGGCTTTCGCGCAGGAACTCGATTTCGCCAAGCTCGATGTCGTCACCTTCTCCTGGCAGAAGGTTCTGGGCGGCGAGGGCGCACATGGCGTCATCATTCTTTCGCCGCGCGCCGTCGAGCGCCTCACCACCTATACGCCGGCCTGGCCGCTGCCGAAGATCTTCCGCATGACCTCGGGCGGCAAGCTGACGGAAGGCATCTTCCAGGGCGAGACGATCAATACGCCGTCGATGCTCTGCGTCGAGGACTATATCGATGCGCTGCTTTGGGCCAAGGAGCTCGGCGGCCTCAGGGCGCTGATCGGGCGCGCCGATGCCAATGCCAAGGTCATTCACGATTTCGTCGCGGCAAACGACTGGATCGCCAATCTCGCCGTCAAGGCGGAAACGGCCTCCAACACCTCCGTCTGCCTGAAGATCGTCGACAAAGACATCGCGGCTCTCGACGCCGACGGCCAGGCGAATTTCGCCAAGGGCCTGGTCGGCCTCCTGGAAAAGGAAGGTGTCGCCTATGACATCGGCCATTACCGCGACGCGCCGTCGGGGCTGCGCATCTGGGCGGGTGCTACGATCGAGGCGTCCGACATGCAGAAGCTGATGCCCTGGCTTTCCTGGGCGTTCGAAACGCAGAAGGCGCAGCTCGCTCAGGCGGCAGCTTGACGTGATCGCATCCGGCTCCGCCACAGGGCGGAGCCCGTATCTCCATTCATTCATCGCTGAACACATTTGAAGGAGGCCACAATGGCACCTCGCGTTCTCGTATCCGACGAATTGTCGGAAACCGCCGTCCAGATTTTCCGCGACCGCGGCGTCGAAGTCGATTTCGAACCGCAGCTCGGCAAGGACAAGGATCGTCTGCTCGAAGTCATTGGCAAGTATGATGGCCTTGCCATCCGTTCCGCCACCAAGGTGACGGAAAAGATCATCGAAGGGGCGAAGAACCTCAAGGTTGTCGGCCGCGCCGGCATCGGCGTCGACAATGTCGATATCCCGGCTGCCTCGCGCCGCGGCATCATCGTCATGAACACGCCCTTCGGCAACTCGATCACCACGGCAGAACACGCGATCGCGCTGATGTTCGCCGTCGCCCGCCAGCTTCCGGCCGCCGATACCTCGACGCAGGCCGGCAAGTGGGAGAAGTCGAAATTCATGGGTGTCGAGATTACCGGCAAGACGCTCGGCGTCATCGGCGCCGGCAATATCGGCTCGATCGTCTGCGCCCGCGCCATCGGCCTCAAGATGCATGTCGTCGCCTATGACCCGTTCCTCTCCAAGGAGCGCGCCGAGGAAATGGGCGTCACCAAGGTCGAGCTGGACGAGCTTTTCGCCCGCGCCGATTTCATCACGCTGCACGTGCCGATGACCGACAAGACGCGCGGCATCCTCAACAAGGAAGCGCTGGCAAAGACCAAGCCCGGTGTGCGCATCATCAATTGCGCCCGCGGCGGCCTGGTCGATGAAGCGGCTCTCGCCGAAGCCATCAAGTCCGGCCATGTCGCGGGTGCTGCTTTCGACGTCTTCGAGGTCGAGCCCGCCAAGGAAAGCCCGCTCTTCGGCCTGCCGAACGTCGTCTGCACGCCGCATCTCGGCGCTTCGACGACCGAAGCGCAGGAAAACGTCGCCCTGCAGGTGGCCGAACAGATGTCGGACTATCTCGTCAAGGGTGCGGTCTCCAACGCCATCAACATGCCGTCGATCACCGCGGAAGAAGCGCCGATCCTGAAACCTTTCATCCGTCTTGCCGATGTTCTCGGCGCCTTTGTCGGCCAGGTCACCGAAGAGCCGATCAAGGAAATCGAGATCCTTTATGACGGCATCACCGCCAACATGAACACGCGGGCGCTGACGAGTGCGGTGCTTGCCGGCCTCATCCGCCCGCAGGTCGCCGACGTCAACATGGTTTCGGCGCCGATCATGATCAAGGAAAAGGGCATCGTTCTCTCCGAGGTCAAGCGCGACAAGACGGGTGTCTTCGACGGCTATATCAAGCTGACGGTGACGACCGAGAGCATGACACGTTCGATCGCCGGCACGGTGTTTTCGGACGGCAAGCCGCGCTTCATCCAGATCAAGGGCATCAATCTCGATGCCGATGTCGGCTCGCACATGATCTACATCACCAATACCGACGTTCCTGGCATGATCGGCTTCATCGGCACGACGCTTGGTGGTGCCGGCGTCAACATCGCCAACTTCCAGCTCGGGCGCGACAAGCAGGGTGGCGACGCCATCGCGCTGCTCTATGTCGACGGCGAGGTGGAGGATGGCGTGCTCGAACAGCTGACGGCCCACCAGGCAATCCGCCAGGCAAAGCTGCTGACATTCAACATCGACTGAGTTTCCTCCTCCCAAGGAAACAGGGAAACCCGGCGCGGGAAACGGCGCCGGGTTTTCTGCGTCAGCAATGGGTATATTTCAGTGAGGCAAGCGCTTGCGGCGGACGATCTTGCCGAAACGGGCTCTATCGTCGTCAGCCTTGGTGCGATGAAGGAAGGCGCGCCTGCTGCCGTCGAGACCCTGGAAGAATTCGTCCCAGGAAATCTCCTCCTGCGTTTCCGAGGAAAAATCGACGCGGACGGTTTCGCTGTCGGTCGCGTCCTTGATGCGAGCGGGATGGCCGCCTCGCTCTTCGATCCAGTGTCTGATCCTGTTGTAATCCGCCGTCGTGCCGAACCTGGCCATGAAACCCTCCGCAGCATTCGATTGCGACATTGATGCCAGCAGCAAACGCATGATCGAAAGAATAGTTCCATAGGGCGATAATTATTCGCTCGACGATTTCCGGTTGAGCCGGTCGGTGCTCAAGCATTCGTTATTTTGAGAACGGCGGCCGGCGCGGCATAATGCACGGGCTGGAAGGAGGATGTATATGAAACGCTATTCATTCTCGATAATCGGACTGGCGTTCATGACCGCGGTCATCGCCAATCCAGGCATCGCATTCGCCTGCAACAAGCTGATCGGCACCTGAGCCGCACCCCGCTTTAAGGCGTGGCCTCGGCCGCGCCTTTCCTTTCTCGCGGGCGAAACGATCGGCCGCCCGAAGCCGCCCCTTGCGTCCCGATACAATCCTTTCTATATCGATCGCTGATCGAAAGGCGGCCGATCCCGCCTGATACAGCAATCCGCCGCAGTTGCAGCGCAAGGGCGGATGATGAGCGCGCAGAATTTGGCACCACCGTTGAACACACTGGATTTTGACAAGAAGCCGGAAGAGACCCGTGTCGTCGTCGCCATGTCGGGCGGCGTCGATTCCTCCGTCGTGGCCGGCCTTCTCAAGCAGCAGGGTTACGACGTGCTCGGCATTACGCTGCAACTTTACGATCATGGCGCCGCCGTTCACCGCGCCGGGTCCTGCTGCGCCGGCCAGGATATCGACGATGCCCGCCGCGTCTGCGAAACGCTCGGCATTCCGCATTATGTGCTCGATTACGAGAAGCGCTTTCGCGAGACGGTGATCAATCCCTTCGCCGAAAGCTATGTGGCAGGCGAAACGCCGATTCCCTGCGTCTCCTGCAACCAGACCGTCAAGTTTGCCGATCTCCTGGCAACGGCCAAGGAACTCGGCGCCGATGCGCTGGCAACCGGCCATTATATCCGTTCGCGGCCGAACCCTTCGCCCGAACATCCCGGCCGCCGCGCGCTGTTCCGTCCGGCCGACGCCGACCGCGACCAGAGCTATTTCCTGTTCGCCACAACGCAGGAGCAGATCGACTATCTGCGCTTTCCGCTCGGCGGCCTGCCGAAGGCCGAGACCCGCCGCCTTGCCGAAGAGATGGGCCTCGTCGTCGCCAAGAAGGCCGACAGCCAGGATATCTGCTTCGTGCCGCAGGGCAAATATTCCGATATCATCACAAAGCTGAAGCCGAATGCGGCGCTCGCCGGTGAGATCGTCCATCTCGACGGCCGCGTGCTTGGAAGCCATGAAGGCATCCTGCATTTCACCATCGGCCAGCGCCGCGGCATCGGCATCGCCACCGGCGAACCACTCTATGTCGTCTATCTCGATGCCCGCTCGCGCCGCGTCATCGTCGGTCCGAAGGAGGCTCTGGAAACCCACCGCGTCTATCTGCGCGACGTCAATTGGCTGGGCGACGAGACGCTCGTGCAGGCCGCTTCCGGCAATGGCTTTGCCTGCTACGCCAAAGTCCGATCGACACGGGCACCGGCACCCGCCGTGCTGCATGTCGATGCCACAGGCACCTATGTCGACCTGACGGTCGGCGAGGCCGGCATTGCTCCCGGCCAGGCTTGCGCGCTTTATTCCGCACCCGGCGACGACGCCCGCGTCTTCGGCGGCGGTTTCATCGAGCGTTCCGAGCGTGAACCCTCGGCCGAGGCCTCGCTCAAGGCCCTCTTGGCCAGCCCCGTCGCCGCCTGAAATCGATAGGAGAGGGCGGGTGGCCAAGCCCCAGCGTTTTTCTCCATCATGCGCTTGACACAAAGCCGAAGCGCACCTTATAAGCCGCTCATCCCACGAGCCCGCAGCGCTTCGCGAGCAGGTATCGTTTGACCAGTGGCGGAGTAGCTCAGTAGGTCAGAGCAGAGGAATCATAATCCTTGTGTCGGGGGTTCAAATCCCTCCTCCGCTACCACACGTTTTTCTTCAAACTATTCTCAGGTGTGGGCTAATGCCCGCGCTTTTCGATGGCTTAGGCCGTGCGCCTCCTTAGGAACTCCCTTGGGTAGCACGGTGCCGAAGTCTTGAGCCATATCGCCACCGCTGGAAGTTCATTCAGGCGGTTTCTCATTCATGTCGAAAACCGCCGCATTGTCCTGGATTTCACGGAGGCCCTTATAGGATGCATGGCGCAAACTGCCGTCATCGGTCCATCCGCGAAACTCGATCTCCGCAATCAATGTTGGCTGGGCGAAGACCAGGTTCTTGCCCTTGAGTGCTACAGCCGGCCGCTTGGTTCTGAGTTTATCGAGTGACATGCGCAGGTGCGCCGCATTCCTGGCATTAAACCCCGTTCCAACCGAGCCGACATAGACCCAGTCATGCTCCTTGCGCGCTGCAAGAAGCAGGCTGCCGATCCCACCGCGCGCAACTGTCGACTGCTCGTAGCCGATGATCATGAAGCTTTCGCTCTGGACACATTTGATCTTCAGCCAGTCGCCGGTGCGGCCGGAGCGATAGGGCTGATCCCGATGCTTGGCGATGATGCCCTCGATCCCCATCGAGCAGGCATTCGCCAGAAGCTCGGCGCCATCGCCAAAGACTTCGTCCGACAGCCGAATTGCGCCGGTGACGCCATCGAGAAAATCTTCCAGCAGGTGGCGGCGGACCGAGAGTTCCGTTCCCGTCAGATCATGGCCGTCAAAATAGAGAAGGTCGAATGCCATGAACACGGACTCGGTCGACGAGCGTTTCCCACCCCGTCCACCGAGCGAGCGCTGCAGGGCGCCAAAATCCGAATGCCCCTCCTTGTCGAGCACGATCGCTTCGCCATCAAGGATGGCGGTTCCGACGCCGAGCTTCCTCGCCGCCTCGGCGATCGTCGGAAACCGGTGCGTCCAATCGTGGCCGCCGCGGGTGATGATCCGCACCCCTTTCGGCTCGATGTGAATGGCAAGTCGATAGCCGTCCCATTTCACCTCGAATGCCCAATCCGGTCCTTTGGGCGGCACCTTCTTCAGCAGCGCCAGGCATGGCTCTACCCGATCGGGCATCGGGTCGAACGGAAGATGAGGCTGTGTGGGATCGCGCCGCCGCGCCGGCTTCGACTTGAGAAGGTGCGCGTCCTGGAGCAACGGTTTGGCGCGGCGGGTCATCTGCCGGTCCGCTTTTCAGCTGCAACCGATTTCTTCAAAGCATCCATGATGTTGACCACGTTGGTCGGCGGAGCCGACGGCGCAGATTTGCCCTTGGATTTGGCAGGTTTCTTGAGGCTCTTCTTTTTGGCGGCGATGATCTCAAGCAGGCGCTCCTGTACCGGGTCGGCCACCATCTTCGGGCTCCAGTCCTTCGTCTGCTTTTTGATCAATTGCTGGACGAGCGGCATCATGTCGGAATCGGCGTTTTCGTCTCCGACTGCCTCGAAATAGCTGTCTTCATCGCGGACCTCGTCGCCGTAGCGCAGCGTCCACAGGACGATACCTTTGCCGCGCGGCTCGAGCATGACGGCGCGCTCGCGTCGCGAGATCACCAGGCGGGAAATCCCCACCATATTCTGGGCCTCCATCGCGTCACGGATGACGGAGAAGGCTTCCTGCCCGACCGGATCATTCGGCGAGAGATAATAAGGCGTGTCGAGCCAGATCCAATCGATGCTTTCGCGGGGCGTGAAGGTAGAGATATCAATCGTTTTGGTGCTTTCGAGAGCAACGTTCTCGAGCTCTTCGTCCTCGAGAATGACGTACTCGTTCTCTCCGCGCTGATAGCCTTTAACCTCGTCCTCTTCCTTGACCTCCTTGCCGGTAACGGAATCGACGTAGTGGCTGACGACGCGGTTCTGGGTCTGGCGATTGAGCGTGTGGAAGCGGACCTTCTCACTTTCGGAGGTGGCCGGCATCATCTGCACCGGGCAAGTGACGAGCGAGAGCTTGAGATAACCTCGCCAATAAGGACGTAGAGCCATGACTGTGACCTCCGATCAGCCGGCCCGGCGCCTCGGTGCCGAAGCCTGCTTCGTTTTCGCGGCAGGCTTGGCTGCCTTCTGACGGCCAGCACCTCTGTTGGCGTTCGCCGCCGTCCGCTTCGGCTTCGTTTCCTTCGCGCCGATACCGGCGCTCTCGCGCAAGGCCTGCAGCAAGTCGCTCGGCTTGGAGGCGGCCGGCGCTTTCCGCTTCGGCAGCGTGCGGCCCTCGATCTTCGCCTTGACCAGCTCGGCGACTGCAGCCTCATAGCGGTCATCGAAGGTGCTGGCGTCGAAGCTGCCCTTCTTGGTGCCGATGATATGTTCGGCGAGTTGGAGCATTTCGCCTTCGATTTTCAGGTCTGGCATCTCTTCAAACGCCTTTTCGGACGAGCGGACCTCGTAGTCGAAGTTCAGGGTCGAGGCGATCAGGCCCTTGCCATGCGCCCGGATGAGAACGGTGCGCAGCCGACGAAAGAGCACGGTCTTGGCAACTGCCGCGACCCCTTCCTTCTTCATGCCGTCCCGCAGGAGCAGAAAGGCATCCGTGCCGATCTTGTCGGGGGCGAGATAATAGGGCTTGTCAAAGTAGGTGGTGTCGATCTGCGAACAGGGAATGAAGGCCTCGATCTTCAATGTCTTGTCGCTCTCAGGGATCGCTGCCGCAACCTCGTCGGGCTCAAGCACGACATATTGGCCGTTCTCGACCTCATAGCCTTTGACCTGGTCGTCGCGCTCGACCGGATCCCCGGTCTCGCTGTCGATGAATTCGCGTTTGACCCGGTTTCCGGTTTTACGATTAAGGGTGTTGAAAGCGATGCGTTCCGACGAGGAGGCCGCCGTATAGAGCGCCACCGGGCAGGACACCTCCCCGAATCTGATATAGCCCTTCCAATTCGCTCTCGGACCCGCCATGGCTTGGGATGCTCCCGACACAACTCAAGCGATTCAAGTGATTCGGCGGCGAATCGTTCCGAGCGAAACGAATCATTTTTCAACGACTTAGCAAGCCGCTCATGCTCGCTTTCCGAGTCCTCATTAGCGCCCTGATTCCAATGCGTCTTTTTTTGGCGGCGCGAGATTCAGAAGCGAACAACTTCGAGGTGAGAGCAGGTTTGTCTGGGCGGATCTCAATGCAACATGACGTTAGGGCCCAGGCGTTGCGGGCTCTTCTAAGATCTTCACCGGTCGATCCCATTGGATGAGAACGACGCAGCCGGTATCGCTCCAGACCGAATGTTCGGTGCCAGGCGCATTGACGATGTAGCTGCCGGGGCCGTAGTTGCCAGCTTCATCGGATTGTATGCCATCCAGAACCAGGATCGTTTCCAGCCCTGAATGCCGGTGGCGCGGAACGCTGGCGCCGGCCCCGTATTTCAGGAGCGCCACGCCCGGCTGGTCGCCTTCGAAGGGGCGGATCCAATGGATGGTGACGTCGTCGCGAAAGGGGCCGAATTCCAGTTCCTTCCAGCCGCCTGACGTCAGCAGGTCGCGGGTTGTTTCAGGCATGGGCGATGCTTTCCAAAATGTCGTCGACATGGGCGGTCCAGCCGACGATCGCGCCCTGGGCGCGGATCATGGCGATTGTTGCCGCCTTGAATTCGGGGAAATAGCTTTCCGTCGCCTCCTCAGCGAGAAGGCACTCATAGCCGCGGTCGTTCGCCTCGCGCATGGTCGTCTGTACGCAGACCTCCGTCGTCACGCCGGCAAAGACAAGCTGCTTGATGCCCTTCTGCTGCAGTATCTCTCCGAGGCCAGTGGCATAGAAGGCGCCCTTGCCGGGCTTTTCTATGACCACTTCGCCGTCGATCGGAGCAAGCTCCGGCAGGATCGCCGTTCCCGGCTCGCCCGCGATGAGGATGCGGCCCATGGGGCCTTCGTCGCCGATCCTGAGGATGGGATTGCCGCGGTCGCGTTTTGCTGGCGGCAGATCCGAAAGATCGGGGCGGTGGCATTCCATCGTATGGATGACCGGCAGCCCGGCATGGCGGAAGCCCTGAATGAGCCGCTTGACATCCGGTACGATCCTGCCGATGCGGCTGACGTCGTTGCCGAGGCTTGCGCCGAAGCCGCCGGGCTCGGCGAAATCGCGCTGCATATCGATGACGATAAGGGCGAGATGATCGTGCTTTACCGGGAAAGCGAAGGGTTCTGCCTTGATCTCGGCCATCAATGATGCCCCGCCATGTGGGCGCCGATCACGGCGATATCGGCCGCGCGCGCCGGTGTCTCGTAAACCAGCCGGCCTTCGGAAATGACCATGATGCGGTCGGACATCTCGAGGAGCTCGTCGAGGTCTTCGGACAGCAGCAGGACGGCCGTGCCGGAATTGCGGGCCTTCATGATGCGAGCCCGGATTTCGGCGACAGCCGAGAAGTCGAGGCCGAAACAGGGATTCGAGACAATCAGCAGGTCAACCTTTCCGGTCAATTCGCGAGCGAGCACGGCGCGCTGCACGTTGCCGCCTGAAAGTGCCGCGATCGGCGAGGATGAGGAGGCGGTCTTCACCTTGAAGTCCGAAATCAGCGCCGCCGCCCGCTTTTTCATCTTGCCCTTGTTCAGCCAGATCGCATCCTTGCCGTCCGCCTTCAGGTCGAAGGTTCGGAAGGCGAGGTTTTCGCTCACCGTCATGCGCGGGGCGCAGGCGTTCTGCAGCGGCTCCTCGGGGATGAAGCGGACATTGTTTCTGCGGGTCTCGGGGCGCGTCGCGCCATAGGTGTTGCCATTGACGCTCACGCGGCCGCTGTCGGCCGGCCGCTGGCCGGCAAGGATCTCCGTCAGCTCTTTCTGACCGTTGCCCGAAATGCCGGCAATGCCGACGATCTCGCCGGAGCGGACCATGAGATTGTCGATCGCGATGGTCTTGAGGCCAGAGCGGTCCGGCGCCTTGACCTGCTCCACCGCAAGGACGGGCCTGGCGTTTTCGGAAACGGGAACGCGGCTGTCGAGCTCTGCAAGCTTCACGTCGCCGATCATCATGGCGGCCATCTCCGATGTCGAGAGGTCGCCGACCTTGCCGGTGCCGACCAGCCTGCCGCGTCGCAGGACCGAGACGGCATCGGCGAACTTCGTCACCTCGTGGAACTTGTGCGAAATCATCAGCACGGTCAGTTCGCCGCGCTCGGTCATCCCCCGGATGAGACCGAGCATCTCATCGGCTTCGGCAGGGGTCAGAACCGAGGTCGGTTCGTCGAGAATGAGAAAGGAGCGGCCGAGATAGAGCTGCTTGACGATCTCCAGCTTCTGCTTCTCGCCGGCGGCGAGCTCGCTCACCGGCCGGTCGAGCGGGATCCTGAACGGCATGCGCTCCATGAAGGCGGCAAGGTCCTTCCGCTCCTTCGCCCAATTGATGATGGCGGGCACTTCGGCGCGGCTGATGACGAGGTTTTCGGCGCCGGTCAGCGACGGGACGAGCGTGAAGTGCTGATAGACCATGCCGAGGCCATAGATGGCGGCGTCCTTGGGCGAGGCGATGGCCACTTCGCGGCCGTCGACGGAAAGCGCTCCTGAGGTGGCGTGGTAGAAGCCCATGATGCATTTGACGAGGGTCGATTTGCCCGCGCCGTTTTCGCCGAGCAAAGCATGGAAGCTGCCGGCGGGCACCTTGATCGAGACATGGTCGAGCGCCGTGAAGCTGCCGAAGCGCATCGTCATGTCGAGCGTATCGATGCCGACGGCTCGGCCCGCCTGTGGGAGCGGTGTGTCGCGGACCGTGCTCATGGCAGCTGGCTCACAATCGTCTGGGAATTGGAGACCGAGCCGAAGACGCCCCCCTGCATCTTCACCATCTTGATGGCGGCGAGATGGTTGCCGTAGTCGGTCGCGCCGCAGCAATCGTCCAGAAGCAGGCATTCGAAACCGCGGTCATTGGCCTCGCGCATCGTGGTGGAGACGCAGACGTCGGTGGTGATCCCGGTCAGGATGATGTTTGCGATGCGCTTCTGGTTGAGGATCAGTTCAAGGTCGGTGGCGCAGAAGGAGCCCTTGCCCGGCTTGTCGATGATCGTCTCGCCGTCGATCGGATAGAGTTCGGGGATGATGTCCCATCCGGGTTCGCCGCGGGTCAGGATGCGCCCGCAAGGACCCGGATCGCCGATCCCTGCGCCGATCCGCTGCGAGCGCCAGCGTTTGTTGGCCGGCAGGTCGGCAAGATCGGGCCGATGGCCTTCGCGCGTGTGGATGATGTGATAGCCCTTGGCGCGCATGGCAGCCAGCACGCGTTTGATCGGCTCGATCGGCGCCTGGACGAGCGACAGGTCATAACCCATGTGATCGACGTAGCCGCCCTTGCCACAGAAATCCGTCTGCATGTCGATGATGATGAGAGCGGTGTTATCAGGTCTCAGATCGCCATTATAGGGCCAGGCATAGGGGTCCGCGTTGATATAATGTCCTTTGGGTTCGACCATGGCGTCCATCGTCTTCTTCTCCTATTCGCCCGCGAGCTTGAATGTTTCACCGTAGCGCCGCGTCGGCTTCTCGAAGCCGCAGGACGTACCGTCCGTGACCTTCACCCGATCCTCCCAGGGAAGGTGGTATTTGCCGGCGACGAGGTCGTGCATGTAGGTATAGGGCGCGTCACCCGCGCCGCCGGAGACAGCGACATAGCCGCGATGGCCGAATTGGTAGATATTGTTTTCGACGCCCCAGCCGAGGCGTGCTTCGCGCACCAGATCGGGACGGACTTCGGCAGTGATGATCTCGTTGACGCGCCCAGAGGCGCCGTGAGCGATGATCGTGCCGTCGAAATTGCAGACCATGCCTTCGCCCATGGAATCGAAGGTGCCGTCCGAGCCGCACATGCAGACGCTCGCCGTAACCATCAGATTGCAGAAGGCATTCGACTGATTGGTGAATTTCCAGCTTTCGCGGATTGGCGCGGTGTAACCGGCCGTGCGGATCATGATTTCCGCACCCTTGTAGGCGCATTCGCGCGCCATCTCCGGGAACATACCGTCATGGCAGATGATGAGCGCGAGCTTTGCACCCTTTGGCCCGTCGATGACCGGGATACCGGCATTGCCAGGCTCCCATGGTTCGACCGGCACCCATGGGTGCATTTTGCGATAATAGAGCTTCAGCTCGCCCTTATCGTCGATGACAATGCCGGAATTGTAGGGCATGCCTTCAGGGTTCAGCTCCATGATCGAGAAGCAGCCCCATATCGCGTTCCCCTTGCAAGCCTTCTTGCAGGCTGCGACCTCCGGCCCGTCGAGCGTGCACATGATCGCGGGATTGATATCCATCGACAGGCCGTGAAGGGCATATTCAGGGAAAACAACCAGATCCATGCCGGGCTGGTTGCGTCGCGCTTTACCGACGAGATCGACGATCACCTGTGTCTGGCGGGCGAGGTCTTCTCTCGTGACGGTAACGGGAAGCTGCAATTGGACGAGGCCGATGGCGACGCCATGTTCCGATTTGTTCAATCCGCCGAGACCGTTCATGGCTTGGCTCCTTTCATGCTACTTTGTCAGGGAAAGCGCCCCGGGCGCACCGGCGAGCGAACGTGTCGGCGAAGAGGTCGCGATCATGATGACCAGCGTCAGCACGTAAGGGGCGGCATAGAAGAGATAATAGCCCTCGCTCACCCCAACCGATTGCAGCGCCGGTCCGAGCGCGCCGGCGCCGCCGAAGAGCAGGGCGGCAAGGAAGCAGCCGATAGGATTCCATCGGGCGAAGATGACGAGGGCCACGGCCATCAGACCCTGACCGGAGGAGACCCCCTCGTTCCAGGAGCCGGGATAATAGAGCGAGAGATAGGCGCCGCCGATCGCCGCCAGCGAGCCGCCGACAGCGGTGGCGAGCAGTCGCACGCGATCCGGATCGATGCCCATGGCCCGTGCTGCATCCGTACTGTCGCCGACGACGCGCAGGACGAGACCGACGCGGGTATTCTTGAACGCCCACCAGAGAACGAAGGCGAGGGCGGCCCCGAGGAGGAACAGCACGTTGATATTCAGCGCCGCCTGGATTTGCGGCAAACTGGACCAGGAGCCGAGCGGAATTGCCGGCAGATGCGGCGCTGCCGGCTGGATGAAGGGCTTGCCGAGGAAGAAGGCGAGCCCCAGGCCGAACTGCATCATGGCGATGCCGATCGCGATATCGTTGACCTTCGGCCATTTGCAGATCCAGCCGTGGACAAGGCCGAAGACCGCGCCTGTCGCCATGGCCGCGAGCACGCCGAGCCAGGGGGAGTTGGACATGACGGCGACGGCATAGGCCGTCATCGCGCCGAAGACGAGCGTGCCTTCGAGGCCGAGATTGATGCGGCCGGAGCGCTCGGTGATCGTCTCGCCCAGGCTGACGAAAATGAAAGGGGTGGACACACGGATGGCGCCTGCGAGGATGGCGAGGGGCACGCCCCAGAAGCCGATGCCTGTCTCTTCCATCACAGGCTCCTTTTCCAGAGGTCGGGATTGAAGACCTTGAAGCGGCCGTAGAAGGTCTCGCAGAACAGGATGACGAGGAAGAGCATGCCTTGCAGCACCAGCACGGTGGCATCAGGCAGCCCCATGCGGCGCTGGATCAGGCCTCCCGAAGCGTCGATGCCGCCGAGCAGGATCGCGACGGGGACGATCGCCAGCGGATTGTGTCTGGCCAGGAAGGCGACGAGGATGCCGGTATAGCCGTAGCCCGCGGCAAGGGAGGCGTTGGCGCTGCCCTGGACGGCGGCGACCTCGATCATGCCGGCAAGCCCGGCGAAGCTGCCGGCGATCGCCGTGAAGCCGGAAATCAGCCTGCCCACGGGCAAGCCTTGAATCTGGGCCGCGCGGACGTTGCCGCCAGCAATACGGGCGGCAAAGCCGTAGCTCGTCACTTCGATCAGGATCCAGGAGAGAATGCAGGCGACAATGCCGATGACAAGGCCCCAATGCACGTCCATGCCGGGGATGTTGCCGAGCATGTACTCAGCCGGCAGCGGTTTGGTCGACGGCTTGTTGAGGCTTGCAGGATCGCGCAGCGGCCCTTCGACGAACTGGTTCATCAAGGCGATGGCGATATAGGAGAGCAGCAGCGACGAGATGGTCTCGTTGACGCCGCGGTAATGGCGCAGGAAACCGGCAAGGCCGATCCAGATGCCGCCGACCACCATGGCGGCAACTCCCATGAGAACGAGCGTCAGCAAGACCGGCGCCGAACCCGCGAGCGGCATGGCCATGGCCGCGGCGGCAGCGCCGCCCAGCACGACCGCTCCTTCCCCGCCGATGATGACGAGGCCGAGGCGGGCGGGCAGGGCGACGCAGAGTGCCGTCAGGAGCAGGGGTGCGGCACGGCTTAAGCTGTTCTGCACCGAAAACCAGCTGCCGAAGCCGCCGGTATACATGAGCTGGAAAAGCACTGCCGGCGATTTGCCGATCGCCAGGATGAACAGGGAGAAGAGCGCAAGACCGATCAGGATGGCGGCAAAGCCGATGGCAAGAGGTTCAGCTTTTCGCGCGATCCATTCGAGGATCGGACGCAGCGAAGCCGGGTTTTCGGCGATGGATATTGCGGGATCATTGGCCTGGACGGTCATGGCGCTTCCCCTTCGCGGTTTACGCCGTGGATCCGACGACACCCTCGAGCAGATAGTTCATGCTTTCGAGCTCGATCGCGTCTTCGGCGTAGCTCTTGTCGGCGGTCACGACCGTGCCGCCCTTGTTGTCCTTGAGCGGTCCCTTGAAGACCGAGAAGCCGCCTTTCATCATCTCGGTATGGGTAGCCTCGAAGGCCTTGCGCCCGGCTACGGAAACGCCGGGGCCGAGTGCGCTCATCTTGACGAAGCCGTCCTTCAGGCCGCCGCGCACGAAGTTGCCGAGCTTTTCGCCGGCCTGCGCCTTTTTGACGAAGTCGCTGTAGACATTGCCCCAGGCCCATTCTGCGCCGGTCAGGTACTTCTCGGGCGCGAGCGGGCTCTGGTTGGCATGATAGCCGCAGACGACGGCGCCGCGGCCCGCCGCCGTCTCGACCACGACCTTCGGGCTGTCGACATGGCAGGTGATGACATCGGCGCCCTGGTCGACCAGCGCGTTGGTGGCTTCGGCTTCCTTGACGGCGAGCGACCATTCGCCGGTGAAGATCACTTGGCAGGTAATGGTCGGATCGACGGTGCGTGCGCCGAGCAGGAAGGCATTGATGTTCTGCAGCACCTGCGGAATCGGCTTGGCGGCGACGAAGCCGATCTTCTTGCTTTTCGTCGCATGGCCGGCCGCGATGCCGTTCAGATACTGGCCCTGGAAGATGTAACCAAAGTAAGAGCCGGTATTGGCCGGATGCTTGCCCTCCTGCCAGAGGCCGCCGCAATGGCGGAACTGGGTATCGGGATATTTGGCGGCCATCGCCAGCATGTGCGGATCGAAGTAACCGAAGGAGGTCGGGAAAAGCAGAGCCGCGCCATCGAGGTTGATCATCGATTCCATCGTCTTCTGGACGTCGACCGTCTCCGGCACGTTCTCTTCCTCGACGACGGTGACGCCAGGCAGCGCCTTGACGGCGGCTGCACCCTCGGCATGGGCCTGGTTGTAGCCATAGTCGTCCTTCGGACCGACATAGATGAAGCCGACGGTAAGGGCGCTCTGGGCAAGGGCGCGCGAGGAAAGCAGGCCGGGCGCAGCGCCGGCAAGGGCAGCGGCAGCAGAGGCCTGAAGAAAATTGCGGCGGTTCATGGAAAGGAGTTTGGTCACTGGAATGCTCCCCTTATGGCGTTCTGCCGGTTCATTGGATACGGTAAAGTGTATGCAATGGATGTGCCAGGTATTAAGGGATTGATTTTACGATGGAAATTTCGAAGCCGTTTGACGGATGTCGCAAGTGTATGCAATTTAACGGACTCACAGTATAAAATTTATGCAAAGCCTATAAAGTTGGCGAAAATTCCACATTATATAGAAAGTGGACTTGTTTCCGGTCGCGGATTAATTCAATTTTGCAAATGAAAACAGTGTATTGCTCCATATTTGACTTTGTGTCGTGGGCAATGCATGTGTATGCAGCATGACCAACGACCAGAGTGACCCATCGAAGCAGATCCGGCGCCGGGAAATCATCCGGGCAGGAACGACCGTCGAGCAGATGGTGCGGGCAATCGCCGACATGATCGTGACCGGGCAGATGCTGCCGGGTGACAAGCTCGACGAAATTTCGCTGGCCGCCCGGTTCGATGTGTCGCGCACCCCTGTGCGCGAGGCGCTCCGGGAACTCGGAGCGATGGGGCTTGTCGAGCGCGAGCCGAACCGCAGCGCCGTCGTCACCAATGTGACGGAAACCTATCTGCATTCGATGTTCGAGGCGATGGCGGAGCTCGAGGGCATTTGCGCTCGGCTTTCCGCCGAGCGGATGACGATCGAGGAGCGGCGCCTGTTGGAAATCGAGCACCGCGCCTCCGCCCGGCTCGTGCGTCAGGGCGCCGACGAAGAGTATGCTGCCTATAATACCGAATTTCATAGCCGGCTCTATCGCGGCGCGCACAATGAGCACATCTATGAGCTGGTAACGCAGAGCAGGGCCCGGCTTGCGCCTTTTCGCCGCGCGCAGTTCCGGCTGTCCGGCCGGCTGGCGAAATCCTATGACGAGCACGACGTGATCGTGACGGCGATCATGCGCGCCGACGGCGCGGCCGCCGCGCGCGCGGCCTATGCCCATGTGGAAATCGTCAGCGACGCCAGCGCCGTCTTTGCGGCCGCTGCCGAGCGGAAAGAGCGAGGCGCTTGACGTCGGAGAGGGTTTGGCTGAGGAGTTGAAGGAAATCGCGCTATGGAAATGCCGATGAAGAAGATTTTCAATCCGCCGTCCGTCCGCCGTCCGTTTGGAAATTACAATCATGGGCTGCTGGTGCCGCCGGGCGCGTCGCTGCTCGTCGTTTCAGGCCAGCTCGGCATCGGTCTCGACGAGAAGGTGCCGGAAGATATCGGCAAGCAGGCGGAGCTCTGTTTCGAAGCGATCAAGGCCATTCTTGCCGATGCGGAGATGAGTTTTGCGGATGTCATCCGCATTTCGGCATTCGTGACGAAGCGCGAGGATTTTCCGGCCTATATGGCGGTGCGCGATCGCTACACGCTCGATCCGAAGCCGGTTTCTACGTTGATCATCGTCGGCGGGTTCACTCGGCCGGATTTCCTCGTCGAAGTCGAGGTCACCGCCGCCAAAGTACTGTGACGTCTCTGGGGCGACCCGTTTCAGAACCGTTCCATCGATGTCTGCACCTTTTCCAGAAACCGCGCCCGCGTTTCAGGCGTGCAATTGTTCATGTCGTAATGAGCAAGGAAGGTAACCGGCCGCAGCGGATTGATCTGCGCCCTCAGCACGCGCTTGACGATCCTCTTCGGCGGGTTGCCGGCCACGAGGGCGCGGAATGGGGTTGTTCCGTAGGTCAGCACGGCGGCGAGCTTGGTGATATGGCGCAACCGCGATTCCACCTTGCCGTCGACAAGGTCGAAAGAGACGCCCGGAAGCCAGACGCGATCGAAATAGCCTTTGAGGATTGCCGGGAAGCCAAAGTTCCAGACGGGTGTCACCAGTACCAGTCCTTCAGCCTGCTTCAGCCGATCGACATAGGGCTTCACCAGTGCGGAATTGCCGGGATAGTCGTGATAGGCGAGCCGGTCGTTGCGTGACAGCACGGGATCGAATTTCTCGGCATAGAGATCGCAGCCATCCACCTCGTGACCGGCTTTGCGAAGGCTTTCCAGCGTCTGTTTGTAAAGCGCCTTGCCGTAGCTTTCCTCGACCGGATGCGAGTGAAGGACGAGAACTCTCATGAGGCCTCCATGACGCTCGCAAGCCCTGGGAAGAGATAGTTCTTGCCGGCATCGAAATCGAAATCGGGGTTCTCCCAGGCGATCATCTTGCCGGGATTGAGGAGCCCCCTCGGGTCGGTCTCGTGCTTGAAGGCGAGCTGCACCTTGTCGGTGCGTTTCATGCCGCCTTCCTCGAGCGTGTAGCGGTGCGGGTTGAAGATCGGGCAGCCGTGATCCTGGTGAATCCTGATGATCTCCTCGAGGCGTTCCTCCGAGGTGTAACGCACCAGCGGCAGGCCGGAGCACTGGATCTGCCCGTCGAACCTGATGAATTCGAGATGGCCCGGCACTTCGTCACCAAAGATCTCGACCATCTTGGCGACCTTGGCCACGTGATCCGGCCCCGGATACTGAACCTGCAGATAGGTGAAGTTGGGATCGACCTTCAGGGCGCGCAACGTCGTGTGGTTCCAGGCAAGCTCATAGGCATGCGGAATGCCCTTCATGCTTTCGACCGTGTCGGAGCGGAAGACGACCTCGCCCTTATGCGCGGCGGCGAAGGCCAGGAAAGCATCCATTGAATGCGGCGCGATCATCAGCACCACGACCGACTGTCCCTTGCGGATATAGGGTTTGTGGCGCGTGAAATAATCATGCGGTATGGGTGCGGCGATCGGCGCGATCTCCTTGACGAGGATGCCGTTGCATTTGGCGAGCGCATCCGAGAAGCGCACGGCCGCCATGAAGTCGTCGTAACCGACAAGCACGTCGACCCAGTCATAGGCGGGCGCCAGCGGCATTTCGATTTCAGTGATGATGCCGTTGGTGCCATAGGCATGGCTGACCTTCTGCAGGTCCCAGCCGGTGAGGTCGAGCACCCGAGGTTCGGCTTCCATCGTGACGACGCGCAGACGCAGGATATTGCCGAGATCGCGCAGGCCTCCCCAGGTGATCGAGCCGACGCCGCCGGAGCCGCCGGCGATGAAGCCGCCGACGGTCGCCATCTGCGCGGTCGAAGGGTGGAAGCGTAGCTCCTGCCCGGAATGGGCCTTGGTCTGCTTGTCGAGCTGAGCGATGATGATGCCCGGCTCGCAGATCACCCGGCCGGGATGGATTTCCTTGATCTTGTTCATGGCCGCAAGGTTCAGCACGATGCCGCCGGAGAGCGGCATCGCCTGGCCGTAATTGCCGGTGCCGCCGCCGCGGGGAGTGACCGGCACCCCATGGGCGAAAGCAACCTTCAGCGTGCGGATGACCTCTTCCTCATTCTTTGGCGTGACCACGAGATCGGCCGTCACATTGTCGAGCTGCGCCTTCAGGATCGGCGAATACCAGTAGAAGTCCCGGCTCTTCTGGCGCACCAGCGCCGGATTGTCCTCGACGGCGATGCCTTCGAGTTCCTTCTTGATCGTCTGATAATCCGGCATGTCAGGCTCCAACGACGCTGTCGAGTTCACGATAGTCCGGCAGGCTGCGGTCGATCACCTTGCCGCGGCGAAGGACGACGCGGTCTGACTGCGGACGGGAAAGAAATTCGCTCCAGCGCCTGGCGCTGAAGAGCACGAGATCGGCCGGGGCTCCGACGGCGATGCGGCCCATATCGGAGCGGCCGAGAATATCGGCGGGCGAAGTGGTGACGATGCGCGCGGCCGTATCCAATGGGTGATCGAGATGCAGGATGCGCACCGCCTCGCGGAATACCTCCACCGGGTCCAGATCGCCGTAGGCGTAGAAGGGGTCGCGAGTATTGTCGGAGGCGACCGCCGTTGCCACACCGGCCGCGGCCAGTTCCTTGAAGAGAGTAATGCCGCGCCAGCGCGGTGTCCGGCCGGGGTAGCGGTCCTGCAGATACATGTTGCACATCGGCAGCGAGACGATGGAAATGCCGGCCTTTGCAACGAGCTCGACCGTGCGCTTTGCGGCCTCCTCGTCCTGGCGGGCGAGCGAGCAGCAATGGCCGGCCGTTACCTGGCCTTCGAACCGGTTGCGCAGCACGGCCTCGGCAATCGCCTTCAAGGTCTCGGCAGCGGGATCGTCGGTCTCGTCGACGTGGAGGTCGACATCGAGGCCGTTGTCGGCGGCAGCCCTGAAAAGCACGTCGAGCTGGCTGTCGAGATCGGCGGTCATCCGGGTGACGCCGCCGATCAGTCCGCCTTTTTCGCGTACGACAGCAACCAGGTCGGCGAAAAAGGCCGCATCCGCCATATTTTCCATCGGGAAGAGCGCTACAGCCTGCAGCGCGATCCGGTCCTTCCATGCCTCGCGCATCTCGGCAAAAACCTCGAAGGAAATGCGGTGCTGCGGCGCCAGCGAGTCGAGATGCGTGCGGATCAGGCTGGTGCCGTGCGCATAGGCCGAGCGCAGCGAAAATTCCATGCGTTTCCAGACATCCGCCGCTGACCAGTTCGCTTCGCGGTCCGTGCGCACGGCCTCCAGCGCGCCCATGAAAGTGCCGTCCGCATTGGCGTTGCGCGGCCAGATATGCCCCTTGTCGAGGTGCGTGTGCATGTCGGCGAAACACGGCCAGACCATGCCCTCCTTCAGGTCGGATCTCGCGAATTCCGCCGGCGTTCCGCCCGCCGGCAGCAGTGCGGAGATGACGCCATTGGTGATGACGATATCGGCCTTGATCAGACCTTCGACGGCAGGCGCGTCAAATCCGACGGTGGCGGCGGCGGGAAGCGTCGCGTTGCACAGTGCGAAGCGGCCGGCATTGGGCGGAGAGATGAAGGGATAGGTCATCAGTTTTCCCGTTTCAGGCTGCTCTCGTGCCAGCGGTGCAGGGCAAGCCAGGAAATGAACGAGGTGAGGGCAAAGATCGCGACGCCGAGAAGCGAAAGCATCAGCAGCGCGGCGAAGAGGCGGGGGATGTTGAGCCGGTACTGAGCTTCGAGAAGCCGGAAGGCGAGCCCGGAACCCGCACCCGCCGATCCTGCCGCAAATTCCGCGACGACGGCGGCAATCAGCGCCAGGCCGCCGCCGATCCTAAGGCCTGTCATGAAATAGGGCTGGGCGGCGGGCAGCTTGAGATAGAGCAGTGTCTGCCAGCGGGAGGCGCCGTAGAGTTCGAAGAGATTGATGAGATTGTGGTCGACGCTTTTCAGCCCCTGGACCATGTTCGACAGGATCGGAAAGAAGGCGACGAGGAAGGCGCAGATCAAAAGCGCCACCTGCGTCGAGGGCGCATAGATCAGGATCAGCGGCGAGATCGCGACGATCGGCGTCACCTGCAGAATGACCGCGAGCGGATAGAAGGCGAGTTCGATCCAGCGCGATTGCACGAGGAAGATCGCAAAGCCGACGCCGCCGACAAGTGCCAGCATCAGCGACAGGAAGGTGATTTTGGTGGTGACCCAGAAGGCGGGCGCAAGCGTGGCCCAGTCGGTCACGAAGGCGTTCGCCACAGCCGCTGGCCCCGGCAGGATATAAGGCGGCACGTCTGACAGTTTCACATAGGCGTACCAGATCAGAAGGAGGAGAGCGATGACGAGCAATGGAACGGCGATCCGCAAGGCGAGATCGCGGCGCCTGGCGCTCGCGGCATCCGGATGGGGCGATGCGCCGGTCTCGTCGCTCATCAATGATCTCCAGCCGAATTGATTGCGCCGATGAGCGAATGGGAGACCGTCTCGCAGGCCTTCCTGTATTCTTCGGAACTGCGGTAATAGGCATCGCGCTCCAGGCTGGTCGTTAGCGGGACGTCTGCGTGCACCCGGCCGGGCCTTGCCTTCATCACGACGATGCGGTTCGAGAGATAGGCCGACTCGAAGACGGAATGGGTGACGAAGATGACGGTGATGCCGGTCGTCTTCCAGAGCCGCAGCACGTCGTCGTTGAGCTTCTGACGGGTGATTTCGTCGAGTGCGGCGAAGGGCTCGTCCATCAGCAGAAGTTTCGGTTTCGTCACCAGCGCGCGGGCGATCGAGACCCGCATCCTCATGCCGCCGGAAAGTTCGCGCGGATAGGCCTTGGCGAAATCCTGCAGACCGACCGTGGTCAGTACATCCATGATCCGCTTGGAGGCTGCCGCTTTCGAAACACGCCTCAGCCTCAGCGGCAGGTGGACATTGTCGAATACGTTCTTCCAGGGCATCAGCGTTGGCTCCTGGAAGACGAAGCCGATATCGCCCTCCGGCAGGCCTTTCGAATTGATGCGCGAACTCGGCCAGTCGATCGCCCCCGATGTCACGTCGCCGAGGCCGGCGATGATGCGCAGCGCCGTCGACTTGCCGCAGCCGGAAGGGCCGAGGAGGCTGACGAATTCGCCGCTTTCGACGGTGAGCGACATGTCCGAAAGTGCGACGGTTCCGCTGGAAAAGACCTTCGAAACCGAGCGCATGACGACCAGTGGCCGCTTGCGCGTCTCTTGCGGGAATACGGCCTGGGCTTCTGCTAACGGCATTGCCTGTCTCGTTCATGCGGGAAGTTGCAATCCGCCGCGACCCGCGGCGGATCATTGGGGGGTGCGGCCAGCCTACTTCTTCATCGCCATGCCGGTGCTCTTGCAGACGAATTTCGTCGTAAACGCCTTGGTGTAATCCGTCTCCGGCTTGAAGACCTTGATCGCGACCATCTCTTCGAAGAACGCCTTGTAATGGGCATCGGTGATGCAGCCGATGCCCTTGTCCAGGCTGTCGCCGGACTCGATGATGCCGTATTCCTTCATCTTGGCGATCGAATAGGCGATCTGACCATCCGTCATTTCAGGATTATCCTTCTTGATCAGTTCGTTCGCCTTGCGGTTGTCGCCGTAGAGATAGTTGTACCAGCCCTCGATGGAGGCATCGACGAAGCGCTGAACCACATCCGGCTTACTGTCGATCATCGTTTGCGTCGTGGTGATCATCGTCGAATAGGGAGAGTAGCCGTTGTCGGCGAGCAGGAAGACCTTAGGTTCGAAGCCGGCCTGCTTCTCAATCTCATAGGGCTCCGAGGTGAGGTAGCCTTGCTGCGCGGACTCCTTGTCCGCGAGGAACGGAGCCGGGCTGAAATTGTAGGGCTTGTATTGCTCGTCCTTGAAGCCTTTGAAATTCGCCTTCATCCATTCGAAATAGGTGAGGTAGCCGTCCTTGCCGAGAAACAGCGTCTTCAGCTTCGCGAGGTCTTCGAATTTCTCGATGCCGGCGTCCGGGTGGGCGATCAGCACCTGCGGATCCTTCTGGAAGATCGCCGCGACATCGACGAGCGGAATGCCCTGTTCGACGGCCGAGATTTCGCCCTGCGGGCCGCCCATGTAGAAGTCGATCTTGCCGGAGATCAAAAGCGCGCTGTTTGCCGCGTTCGGGCCGCCCTGCACGATGGTCACGTCGAGGCCGTGTTTCGCATAGGTGCCATCGGCGACCGCCTGGTAAAACCCACCGTGTTCGGCCTGGGCTAGCCAGTTCGTGCCGTAACTCACCTTGTCGGCCGCATGGGCGGAGGCCATGGCGGCAAGCGCGCCGCCAAGACCGGCAAGTGCGGAAAGGCCCCAGTTCTTCAGTGCATCGGCCATGATCTGCGTTCCCCTTCTGAGCGCGGAACGCCCATCGCGACGTTCCATTTTCCTCATAGGAGCGGTTGCGTTGCTCTTTGAAAAGCATCAAATTTCGTGCGCAATGATGCCTTTTCGGCATCTCAGCGAAAGCCTGTGCCTAATTTGTGCGTCTGCTTTATTTTTATGCAACGAGGTTGCGATGCTGCATTCCAGAAAGCTTATCTACATCAATGAGATCGCCCGCACCGGCTCGATCCGCAAGGCGGCGGCGCGGCTGAACGTGGCGTCGTCGGCGATCAACCGGCAAATTCTTGCGCTGGAGGAGGAGATGGGCGCGCCGCTCTTCGAGCGCCTGCCGCGCGGTCTGCGGCTGACGGCCGCCGGCGAACTTTGCATCGAACATATTCGCGAGGTGCTGAAGAATTACGAGCGGCTGGAGGGGCGCATCCGCAGCCTGAAGATGCAGCAGGCCGGCAAGGTCCGCATCGTCACCACGGTTGGCCTGGCGGCAGGTCCGCTGCCCGACATCATTGCCCGGTTCCAGTCGGAGCATCCGCGTGTCTTCATGCAGTTGCGCAACGACGCCGGTACGATGACCGTCAACCCGGTGATCTCAGGCGAGGTGGATATCGGCCTTGGCTTCAATATTCCGGCAACGCCCGGCATCCGGACGCTTGGCAATTTCGACATTCCGATCGGTGTGGTTTTGCCCCCCGGTCACCACCTGATCGGGTCCGGCCCGATCAACCTGGCGGATATCGTCCAGGAGCGCCTGGTGCTGGCGCAGCAAGGCACCAGCCTGCGCGATGTGATCAATCTGGCGCTCGCGCGCCTCGACGTGCATGTCGAGCCGGTGCTCGAAACCAATGCCTCGGAGATGCTGAAGAAGCTGGTCAAGTCGGGAGCGGGGCTGACGATCCTCAATCCGCTCGACGTCATCACCGAATGCCGCCAGGGCGAGTTGGTCTTCCGGCCAATCGCGGAGCCGCATGCCCGCCACCAGCCGATGAAGCTTTTTGCCCGCGCCCGCGCGCCGCTCGATTCCGCGACCAGTCTCTTCGTCGAATATCTCCTGGCTGAACTCGCCGGTCTGGTGGAGGAATTGCAGGCCAAAGGCCACATCGCGGCGGAAAAACCCGCAGCGATGTGAGCGGTGCCGCGGCGCAGACCTATCTCGAATAGAGATTGGAAAGCGGGTAGCGCTTCAGGTCATGGAGCAGTTCGATGAACCCTTTGACCTGGTGGCGGCAGATCGCTTCGCCCTTCTCGGCGGTGCCGAGCGACGCGTCGCCGACGACGCCGTTGGGATTGAGGTCGTGGGCGATCCAGGCGAGCGAATGCGGCGGCAGCGGCTGGATGTATTTCGATTGCCCGCGCATCCACTCCGCCTTCGAGGTGAAGTTCTCCGCCCTGTCCATCCGCACCAGGTCCGGCCGGAAATGGAGCATGAGCGAAGTTTCCACCTCGCCGCCGTGGATGCCGTATTTCAGCTCTTGTTCGCCGATCATCCCCTCCGGGTGTCCAAAGCGGCCCCATTGCGTGGAGACGACGGCCATCTGGTGACGCACGCGCAGTTCGCGCGCGACGATGCTCATGATATCGACGTTGCCGCCATGAGAATTGACGATCACCAGCTTGCGGATGCCGGCTTCGGCCACCTTGGCGCCAATCGCCGTCCAGACCGGAATCAAGAGTTCTGCGCTGAGCGACAGCGTTCCCGGCCCATAAACGTGTTCATTCGCCTTTCCGATCTCCTGCGTCGGCAGAACAAGGAAATCGAGATCGGCGGGCTTCTGCTTTCGAAGCTCAGCCAGCATGCCGTTGGCAATTGCAACATCGGTCGCGATCGGCAGGTGCGGACCGTGCTGTTCCGTAGAGGCGATCGGAAGGATGGCAATGGTCGTGTCGGGCGAAAGGCCGGCGAAATCGCCGGTATTGAGTTCGTTCCAGTAGAATGGCATCGCCATCGCCGCACCTCTCGTTGCTTTCAAGCAGTGAGTAGGGAAAATTAGTGCGCGCGAAAAGCATCAATTTGCGGCCGGACCGATGCCTTTTTGAGGCTTGTTCGCCGAGATCGCGCAGGTCCTGGCAATGAGACCCCTCAGAAGAAGCTGTGCTGCCTTCGATAGAAATCCTCGCATCCTCTCTCCCTTCACGCCACCGGACTGATTGAGCGAACATAGTTGCGCCAGCCGCCGAATTCGGTGATCTCCCGGCCGCCCGTGACCGCATGCGCCTCGCACAGGAATCCCGTGATGCAACTCGCGTCGTCGAGCGTGATCTTGCCGACGCCGAGCGGCGCTGGAATGTTCTGGACAAAACGGGCGAATGCGGCCGGTGGCAGCGCCCAGATCTCGATCTCCACGCCATCGCCGGCAAAGGCCGGATCGCGCACCAGCCCGGGCTTGGGCGGGATCGTGCCGGGGAGGGCAAAGAGGCGGTAGCTGCCATCCGTTCGTCCCGTTCTCAACCTGTATCCGCCCGTTCGCGTCAGTTCGTGGTTCAGCGGCATGTCAGTCAGATGGGCACCGACGACGACGATCGGGACGAAGTCGTCGGCCGGCGGTGAAACGCGGCTTTCCTCTGGCAGCGCTATGTTGCGGTCCCTACCCATTCCCGCTTCCGCCGTGCGGTGCAGGGCGTCGGCAAAGGGCGCCAGCGCATCATCGGTGAAGGCGGGTCCCACCAGCATCACGCCTGCAGGCAGATGACGGTCTGCGTCAAAGCCGGCGGGAATGGCGATCGCCGCGCAATCGAGCAAGTTCGCAAAATTGGTATAGCGGCCGAAATGGCTGTTCTTGACGATCGGGTCCGCCTGCATTTCTTCGACGCTGTAGGTGGTGGGGGATGTCGGCAGCATCAGGAAATCCACCTTCTCCCATTCGGCCCTTGTTTTCTGCCGCAATGCTTCCAGCCTGTAGCGGCCCTCAAAGGCGTCGACGGCATCGTAGGCCTTTGCCCCTTCGATGATTACTCGCACGGTCGGGTCGAAGTCGCCGTCATTCGTTGCCAGGAATTCCTTGACCGCCGCCAGCCGCTCGGCGACCCAGGGGCCATTGTAGAGCAGCTCGGCCGCCTGCCGGAAAGGCGCGTAGTCGAAGGGCACGATCACCGCACCCAGCGACCGCGCCCTTTCGATTGCCGCGTCATAGAGCGCCTCCACCTGCCTGTTGCCGTAAAATTCCCGTTCCGCACCATCGAGGACACCGATGCGCGGGCGCGTCGACGGCAGGCTCGCCGGTGTGGCTTGCCGTGAAAACGGATCCCGGGCGTCATAGCCTTCCATGATCCCGCGGATGGCGATGCCGTCGCCGACCGTCGCGGCGAAGACGGTGACGACATCGACGCTGCGGCAGGCCGGCACCACGCCGACATTGGGCACCAGCCCCGGCGTCGGCTTGATGCCGACGAGGTTGTTGAAAGCGGCCGGCACGCGGCCGGAACCGGCCGTGTCGGTTCCGAGCGAGAAGCTTGCCAGACCGGCCGCCACGGCGACGGCCGAACCAGAGCTGGAGCCGCCGGAGACATAGTTGCGATCGAAAACCGAACGCGGCGCGCCATGCGGCGAGCGCGTGCCGTTCAGCCCCGTTGCGAACTGGTCGAGATTGGTCTTGCCGATCACGAGGGCGCCGGCCGCCCGCAACCGTGCAACCGTTGTCGCATCCGCCTGCGGGTGATAGGCGAAGGCTGGGCAGGCAGCCGTCGTCGGCAGGCCGGCGACATCGATATTGTCCTTGACGGCGAAGGGAACGCCCCAGAGCGGCAGGCTGTTCGGTTCGGGCGCGCGGGCCACCAGCTCGCGGGCGGCGGCGCGTAATTCTTCCTCGGGCGTCATCGTGATGAAGATGGCCGGATCGTCGGACGCACTGCATCTTGCGATGACCTCTTCCACCAGCTCGAGCGGGGACAGGCCCGCCACATAGGCGGACCGCAGCGAGGCAAGATCAAGAATGGTGGGGAGCATTAGATTTCCTCCAGAATGACCAGCACATCGCCGGCTTTGACATTGCGACCGGGGCCGGCGCGCAGATCGCGGACGCGGCCGCCGGCATGTGCGGTGACGTTGATTTCCATCTTCATGGATTCGATGATGGCCAATGTGTCGCCGGCGGCCACCGGCTGCCCTTCTTCGACGAGGATCTTCCAGACGTTGCCCGGCACGGCGCTTTCGACACCGAAGCAACCCTGCGGTATCTCGCCGGTAAGGCTGGCGCCGGTGCTCTCATCGACGGTGAAGCTGTCGAGGCCGAGTTCCTTCCAGCGTTGCCGCTCCGTTTCGAATGCAGCCTGCTGCCTCGCTTTAAAGGCGCCTATGGCGGCGGCCTCGCGGGCAAGCCCGGTCTCATAGGCGCCATAGGAGAACTCGCTTTCATCTATCCTGACCGGATATCCTCCATGCGGAAAGGCGGCGCGGGCTTCGGTCAGCTCTTCGTGGCTGACGGGGAAGAAGCGGACCTGATCGAAGAAGTCGAGCAGCCACGGCTTGTCCTTGGCAAACACCGGCGTCTGCCTCCATGTATTCCAGACCTGGATGGTACGCCCGAAAAGCTGATAACCGCCAGGGCCTTCCATGCCGTAGATGCACATGTAGGCCCCGCCGATGCCGACGGCATTTTCCGGCGTCCAGGTACGGGCCGGATTGTATTTTGTCGTCACCAGCCGATGGCGCGGATCGACCGGTGTCGCAACCGGTGCGCCGAGATAGACATCGCCGAGCCCAAGCACGAGATAGCTGGCGTCGAAGACGATATCGCGCACCGCCTGTTCATCCGGCAGACCGTTGATGCGGCGGATGAACTCGATGTTATCAGGGCACCAGGGCGCGTTTGGCCGCACGAGTTCCTGATATTTGCGCATGGCGAGCTCGGCATCCGGGTCATTCCAGGAAAGCGGCAGATGGACGATGCGGCTCGGCACCTTGACGTCTTGCGCGGCCGGCAGGCCCGCCTCGATCTCTGCCAGGAGGCCGAGCAGGAGCTTGCGGGTCAGTGTCGTGCCGTCATAGTGGATCTGCAGCGAGCGGATGCCGGGCGTGAGATCGATGATCCCGGGCAGCCGTGCCTGCGATACGGCTTGCATCAGCAGGTGCACCCTCAGCCGCAGGGCGATGTCGAGCGTCATCGGTCCATATTCGACGAGCAGATTGTCGTCGCCCTGGCGGCGATAGACGACGGAGACCGGGCCGTCGTCGCGCTTGCCGATGATCGGCGAGCCCGCCTCCTCCCTTGCCCGATGCACGACTGGGCCGGCGACCGGATCTTCTGGCCGCACGGCGGGATGAAAGCGGATCCGGTCGCCAGGCTTGAACTGACCCATCTTCCATTGCTCGTCACGGGCAATCACCGCCGGGCAGACGAAGCCGCCGAGGCTCGGCCCGTCGGGCCCGAGGATGATCGGCATGTCGCCCGTGAAGTCGATTGCGCCGATGGCGTAGGCATTGTCATGCAGGTTGGAGGGATGAAGGCCAGCCTCGCCGCCGTCGCTGCGCGCCCAATTCGGCGCGGGGCCGATGAGGCGCACCCCCGTGCGGGCGCTGTTGAAATGCACCTCGTAGCTCGTCGAAAACAGCGTTTCTATATCGCTGTCCTGAAAGAAATCCGGCGACCCATGCGGACCGTAGACAACGGCGACATCCCATTCCCGCGTCAGTTCAGCGGGCTCCGTCGCGGGCATCGGCGGCTCGGCCGCGGCCTTGCGGGCAAGATGCAGAACGTGGCCGGTCTTCAGCGTGCCGGTGGCGTTGCCGCCGAACTGGCCGAGGCCGAAGGTGGCGCGCGAGCCGAGGACGATCGGGGCGGCGAAACCGCCCGCGACGGCGAGGTATGCGCGCTGCCCCGGTCCATCGATGCTGCCGATCGAGAGGATCTGACCGGCGCGGATCATCACGGCCACGTCATGCGGCATTGTCTCGCCGTCGACGCTCATCGCCATTCTGGCGCCGGCAAGCGCGACCACCGTATCGGTGTGGAACTTCAGCACCGGGCCGGACACCGTCAGTTCCAGTGCTGCAACCGTGTCGCCATTGCCGACGAGGCGGTTGGCGTGGCGGAAGGAGCGCTCGTCCATAGGGCCGCTCGGCGGCACGCCGACATGCCAGAGGCCAAGCCGGCCCGGCAGTTCCTGAATGCTTGATTGGGCGCCGGGCGCGATCACCTCGATGACGTCAGGCACGAAGGAAAAATCGCGCAGCGCCGTCGTCGCCACCTTGCCGCCGGCGAGGAGTTCGGAGCCGGCAATGGCGCTGAGATAATCGAGATTGGTCTCGATGCCGGATATCGATGTTTCCGCAAGAGCCTTCTTCAGCTTTTCGATCGCCGTCGGGCGGTCTTCGGCGGAGACGATCACCTTGGCAAGCATCGGGTCGTAGAAGGGCGTCACCTCCGTGCCGGTTTCGATCCAGCCGTCGATGCGCGCGTCCTGGGGAAAGACGACCTCCGTCAGCAGCCCAGCGCTCGGGCGGAAGTCGGCATGCGGCATCTCGGCATAGACGCGCACTTCGATCGCTGCACCTTTCGGCCCTAGTGTTTTGGCGCCGGAGAGCACGTCTTCGCCCGCGGCCTGGCGGATCATCCACTCGACGAGGTCGATGCCGAACACGGCTTCCGTGACGGGATGCTCGACCTGAAGACGCGTGTTGACCTCAAGGAAATAGAATTCCTCGCGCAGCGGATCGTAGATGAATTCGATCGTGCCTGCCGATTCATAGGAAACCGAAGCGCCGAGATCGACGGCTGCCTTGTGCAGGCGGCCACGGGTTGCAGCAGAAAGACCGGGGGCAGGGGTCTCCTCGACCACTTTCTGGTTTCGCCGCTGCAGCGAGCAGTCCCGCTCGCCGAGCGCGATGACGTTGCCTCTGCCGTCGCCGAAGATCTGCACCTCGACATGCCGGGCCTCCGCCACGAAGCGTTCTATGTAGACGCGTGCGTCGCCGAAGCTTGCGCGCGCCGTGCGCTGCACGCTCTCGAACGAAGCCTTCAGGCTTTCCGGATCGGCGCAGAGCTGCATGCCGATGCCGCCGCCGCCGGCCGTACTTTTCAGCATCACCGGGTAGCCGATCGCTTCCGCTGCGGAAAGCGCTTCCTCGGCGCTCGACAACAGGCCCGTACCGGGCAGAAGCGGTACGCCGCTCGCCTTGGCGAGTTCGCGGGCCGTATGTTTCAAGCCGAAGGCCGATAGATGCTCCGGCCGAGGGCCGATGAAGGCGATGCCTTCGGCGGCAAGCAGCTCGGCAAAACCGATATTTTCGGAGAGAAAACCATAGCCGGGATGGACGGCTTCCGCTCCCGTCGACCTGCACGCGGCGATGACGGCATCGACATTCAGGTAACTTTCGCCGGCCGGCGGCGGGCCGAGACGGACGGCTTCGTCGGCCATCATCACCGCTTTGGCGAAACGGTCGGCATCGGAATAGACGGCGACCGAGGCAATGCCCATGCGCTGCAGCGTCTTGATGACCCGCACGGCGATTTCGCCGCGGTTCGCGATCAGGATTTTCTTGAACATGATCAGGCCTCGCCATCCCAGATCAGCACCCGGATCGGTGTCGGATCGAAGCCGTTGCACGGGTTGTTGACCTGCGGGCAATTGGAGATGACGCAGAGCACATCCATCTCGGCGACGAGTTCGACATAGTCGCCGGGCGCGGAAATACCGTCGACGATCGTCATCTCGCCGGTCGGCTGGATCGGCACGTTCATGAAGAAGTTGATGTTCGGCACGATATCGCGCTTACCCATGCCGTGTTTCGAAACTTCGAGCAGGAAGTTGTCGCGGCAGGCATGCAGGTATTTCGTGCCGTGGCCGAAGCGCACCGTATTGCTCTCGCAGGAGCAGGCGCCGGCCGAGGTATCGTGGCGGCCGCAGCTGTCGGCCGTCATGGTCAGCATGACATTGCCTTCGCTCGACATGATCTTCGTGCCGATGCCGACATAGGCGGCGCCCTGCATGCGCATCGTGTCCTGGTTGGAATAGCGCTCGGAGAAATCATCGGCGCGATAGAAAAGCGTGTCGATCGCCTGTTGGCCGTAGCTATCCTCGATACGGATGATCTGGCCCTTGCGCACGATGCCGGACCACGGCGCTTCGGCTGCGATGAAGTGATCCTGCGCGGCATTTTCCACGGCGCGGGCAGGGGAGGTCTGGATGAAATCGGACATCGTCTTCTCCTCAGGCCTGCATCAAGGCGTTGTTTTCGAAACCGCGCACCGCTTCGGCGGTTGCCGTGCGGCAAAGATCGTCCGCAGCCGGGACTGCAGCCTTGTAGCGCGTGATGACAACAGGTTTCGGCTGGTAGTTCGGATCCGGATCGAGGGGATGCGGGCAATTGGAAAAGCCGACCAGCATGTCCATCTCGGCACGCAGTTCGACATAATCGCCGCTGTTGGAACGCTTGGCCTGCCAGCCGAAGCCGCCGGCCTCGGCAAGACGCACGGGCGCGAAGAGATTGAGGATGCCGGGAATATCGCGACGGGTAAGACCGAGCTTGCCGGCGACGAGGATCAGGTTGTCGCGGGTATTGCGCGTCTTTTCGCCCGGATATTTCGCCGCGTTCGAGGCAGCGGTCGAGCCGCCCATCAGACAGTCATGAGCGCCGGAACTGTCCTCGATCATCGAGAACATGACGCGGCCCATGTCGGAGAAGATCACGCGGCCCCTGCCGAGCGCTGTCGTCCACTGGACCTTGGCGGTATCGACCAGATTGATCCGTTCGCTGGTATCAGCGGCGCTCCAGGCGACGAGCGCCAGGGTGGAATTGCCCTCCGCTTGATCGATGCGGATCGCCTCGCCGCGCGAAACTTTCGTCGACCAATACCAGCCGCCGGGGACGGTTTCCCGGTGGATGATAGCGGCGGCGTCGATGGCCGGCGCCGGCAAGGGGCTGGGGCCGGGCAGCGCCTTGGGGGCGAATTCCAGCCCCTTCTTCTGATGCTCCTCATATCGCGCGCGGTTGGCGGCGATTTCTTCGGGTGAGCGTCCCACATGCATCATTGCATCTCTCCTGATGGTGCCAGGTCGTCCCGGCTGTGCCCCAGGGAAGCGACCGGGCCGTCCCGGTCGGGGCTGAAGATCGATGGCTGGCCGGCAAGGCGCGGCGGCCAGATGGAAATATCCTTGGTGATGGTAGCGCCGTAGCGCTCCCTTTCCTCCGGCCGGTTGCGGCGGCGTTCGAAAGCGACGACGCGGTTCGCAAGCGTGAAGGCTTCGCGCATGTCATGCGTGACCATGACGACGGTCATCTGCGTCTCATGCCAGAGCCGTTTCATCAGCGTGTGGATCTCGGCGCGGATGCCCGGATCGAGCGCGCCGAAGGGTTCGTCGAGCAGCAGCACTTTCGGCTTCATGATCAGCGCCTGGGCCAGCGCAAGGCGCTGCTGCATGCCACCCGAAAGCTGGGCCGGGTATTTGCCTTCGGAACCGGCAAGACCCACCTCGGCGATCAGCCGGCCCGCTTCCTCAAGCGCATTGCGGCGGGCCGCGCCGAAGAGCTTGGCCCTGTAGCGCGCGGCGGAAAATTCCCTGCCGAGCAGCACATTGCCGAGCACCGTCAGATGCGGGAAGACGGAGTAGCGCTGGAAGACGACACCGCGATCCGGCCCCGGCTCCGACGGCAGAGGCTCGCCGTCGAGCAGGATCTTACCCTTCGTCGGCTGCTCCTGGCCGAGCAGCATGCGCAGAAACGTCGTCTTGCCGCAGCCGGAGGGGCCGACAAGGGCGACGAAGGCGCGCGAAGCGACGGTGAGCGACACGTCTTCCAGCACGATCTGGTCGCCATATTCTTTCCAGACCCGTTCGATCTTCAGTTCGCTCATGCCTGCTTCTCCAGCTCCGACCAGGGAAACACGGCGATCCGCAAGCGGTCGAGCAGGGCGTTCATGACCACGGCAAGCAGCGTGATCCAGACGACATAGGGGAAGATGATATCCATCGACAGATAGCGGCGGACAAGGAAGATACGGTAGCCGAGGCCGGAATCCGAAGAGATCGCTTCGGCAGCAATGAGGAACAGCCAGGCGGGACCGAGCTGCAGTCGGAGGCAAGTGATCAGCCGCGGCAGGACCTGCGGCAGCACGATCCGCAGGCCGATCTGCCAGGAGGAGCCGCCAAGCGTCTCGGCCTTGACGATCTGCTCGCGCGGCAGCTCCAGCGCCTTCAGAGCCAGGTCACGGATCATCGTCGGCGCTACACCGATGACGATGAGGGCGATCTTCGAGGTTTCGCCGAGCCCCATGACGATGAAGAGGATCGGCAAAAGGGCGAGCGGCGGCACCATGGAAATCACGGCGATGAAGGGGGCGAGCAGTGCTCGCAGATAAGGCAGCATGCCGATCAGCATGCCGATGAGAAGCGCGATCGCCGTCGAGATGCCGAGGCCGGAGAGCAGCCGGATCAGGCTTGCTCCGGTATCCGACCAGAGCAGATAGTCTCCTGTGCGCTGGTCGGCAACGAAGGCCAGGCGGTTGATCGCATCGGCGAAGCCCGCAAGGCTCGGCAGAAGCTTGTCATTGGCGTTTTCCGCCAGTCGCGCAGCCGAGCCGAAGGCATAGGCAAGGGCAAGCAGCACGAAGGGCAGCAGCGTCAAGGCAAGCTGCGCACCCCGGCTCGGCCTCGTGTTGATCCAACGCATGGGAAATGCTCCGCTGAGAAGGAGAGGAGGCGCGGCCGAACCGCGCCGCCGTTCTGATCAGAGCGAGCCGTCGGCCGCTGACTTCATGTAGGTCTCGGTGAAGCGGAGCTTCACGTTGCCGGTATCACCCAGCACCTTGCCGTCGGGCATCTCAATGCCGATCACGTCAGCAGACGGCGCCCCATTGCCGAGCAGACCCTTCTCGAAAAGGAAGCTGCGGACGAGATCCATGGTCTTCGGCAGGCCGGGCGAAGCGGTGAAGGCAACGGCGTCGGCCGGTTTGTCGAATAGCTTGGTTGCGGCGAGCTGGGCTTCGAAGCCGGCACGGTCGGTGCCGGATGCAGAGCCCATGGCTTCGCGGGCGGCTTTGCCTTCGGCTGTGTCGGCCCGCAGCAGTGCGGCCGTCTCGTACCAGATGCCGGCGAGCGCCTTGCCGAAGTTCGGATTTTCCTTCAGCACGTCGGTGTTGGCGACCATCAGGTCGATGATCTCGCCCGGGACCTGCGAGCTGTCGAAAACCTTCTTGGCGCTGGGATCCTCCAGAATGGTGGAGACGAGCGGATTCCAGCTGACGACGGCGCTGACATCAGGCGTCTTGTAGGCTGCGACCATGTCGGCGTCCGATGTATTGACCACCTTCACGTCGCGCTCACTCAGCTTGATGCTTTCGAGCGCACGGGCGAGCAGATAGTGCGAGACGGAAAACTCGACGAGATTGACGTTTTGGCCCTTGATGTCGCCGAGGCTCGCCTTGTCCTTCAGGATGACGGCGTCATTGCCGTTCGAAAAATCGCCGACGATGACGGCCGTCGTGTCGACCCCGCCGGCGGCCGGGATCGACAGGCCGTCCATGTTGGTGAGCGTCACGGCATCGAAGGCGCCCGCCGTGTACTGGTTCATCGACTCGACGTAGTCATTGAACTGGGTGACTTCGATATTGATGCCGTATTTATCGGCCCATTTCTTGACGATGCCGTGGTCGCTCGCATAGCCCCAGGGCATCCAGCCGACATAGATGGACCAGGCGACCTTGAAGCTGGTTTTCGGCGCTGCGCCGGCGGAAGAGCCCAATCCGAAAGCCAACGATACCGAAAGGGCCGTTACGGAGAGAATCTTCGAAAAAGTCTGCATAGAAATTCCCCTTTTGCTTTTTCAAAAAGGGATCGGCAAAGACCATCGCGCCGCCAATCCCTTGGCTTACGAGGTCTCCCGGGCTTTTGTCCCGCCGTGCATCCGGTGGGATTTCTCTCCCAGCCGGTGGTGGCTCTCGGACCAGCACGCTCCCGTACGGAGCGCCGGAACCCTAGCCACCAACTCACAGATATCGAAGCAAGCAGTGTGCCAGATCGTAACTGGTTGATTTATCTCGAAAGGGGATTGCCGGCTTGCTTTCGAAATCGGCTGCATAAGCATTTTGCGCGAAAAATGTGCAGTGTTAGACAAAGGGATTGTGGCAGCGGCCTTCGCCATTGCGCAATGATTGAATGAGCGCTCTTTCGATTTCCTCAAGCAGATGGCTGAGCGGAATTCAGGCTCCTGAGCTTCAGTTGCCTGGTCTTCCGTTGAAACGCGCGCGTAGGTAACAAGGCTGGCCTTTTTGCCTCGCCAACGCGGGAGGCAGCACTATCTGTACAGCACAAAATGCAATATGGGCATTTTCATCGCCCAAAGATGGGATGCAGCGGCAATAATTAGAGCCCATAAGGCCAGCGAGAACATGACCGCGGCTAACCTGATTCCCATTGACTGCATCATTTCCTCCAACCCAGCATAATCGTCCCTCCTCGGACGATCTAACGCTATCAGGCTGCAGGTGGATCAGCTATCGCAAGAAATCGCTACTGGATCGTCGCTGCAGCGAGCGCTGGAAAAGATGCAATGTTTGGCAATGGGGCGCTCGCTTCCTCTCTCTCAAACGACAAAGTGGAAGTTGTCGTATTGCGCGCCATAATAATCGGGGCCGCTCGTTTCGTTGATGACGGGCTCGGTGTCGAGCACGAGATAGTCGATTTGGCCATAGGCGCTGAGATCAATCACTTGCGGGTCATGAATGCTGTCAGCGGTCACGTTGACCGTAACCAAGAACACGGTATCGCCGTTCAGCCTACCTTCGATCGTCAGAACGTTGTCATAATCGGATGTGCCATTTGCCACGCTGAATTGCTCTATTTGGAAGGTGCCGCCATCGGCGGCCTGGATGGGTGTCCAGAATGCGCCGCCTAACAGATAATGGTTGCCGTCGGCTTCCTTTTGTATCGCTGCATCGTCACCATCGTGCCAAGCGCCCCAATCGAAGCCCTTGTAGCCTGTGGGGAAATCATATTTGCCGACATCCTCGAAATTGACGAAGATGTCGCCACGCTCCGGCAGATCGACTGCGATATTGAGCAAGCCGAAGTCGGTAGCGCCTTTGCCGTCCGAGATCTTGAAATTGAACTGATCGACGAGTTGATCTCCCGGGCCGAGCGCCAATACCACCGGATTGGAGTGATCGAGTTCATAGGTATAGTAGCCGTCGGAATAGACGGTTAGCGTGCCGTATTTTCCCTCGATCGTCGTCGTAGTCCGTCCGTCCGAATTGGCCGGTTGCGGAATTCGCTGCCCGTTCACGAAGTTGACACGCACAAGATCTCCGTCGGCATCCCTGGAACCGTCGAGGATGTTGCCGTCAACCGGCTTGTCGATGTCGAAAATGGGCTGGTATACGTCCGCTGCGACCGGCTTGTGGTTTGCCATTTCTACCTCCCGTCTGAAGTTCTGTTTAAACATGCAACCCTGTCGGGTGCTTGGCAACGAGATTTTGACGAGCGTCTGACCAGTTCAGCCGGTTAAATCCAACAGACGCAATTTATCTGGAGTTCAAAGATCCAAGTAAAGGGAGCGACGCAGGCGTCTATTCCCTTGGAAATGAATATTTATGTCTGTCTTACTCTGATGCCGCTTTGGGGAATGCGGTATTTTCTGCCTGTTCAAGATTTCGTCAATTTCGGCCAGCCTGAATATTTCAGGCAGCGTAATAATGCCGGGCTCATGATGACGTCATCATGACGATACGGCATTGATTGCTTCAATGCAGGCCTCCCACTCCGAGCAGGCTTTCGACGGCTTCGTGGTCCCTGGACAGGTCCGCCGGCGTTCCCGCCCAGGCCAGCCGCCCTCGTTCGAGAATGACGACCTGATCGGCGAAATCCAGCGCGCTCTGGATCCGCTGCTCGACAAGAAGGATGGTCATGTCGCCTGACTGCGCGAGATCGGCGAAGGCTGCCATCAGTTCCTCGCAGATAACGGGGGCAAGCCCCTCGAGCGGTTCGTCGAGCAGCAGCACGGACGGGCGGCCGAGAATGGTGCGGGCCGTTGAAAGCATCTGCTGTTCGCCGCCGGAGAGCTGGTTGCCGAGGTTGCGGCGGCGCTCCTTCAGGCGCGGGAACAGTGCATAGGCTTCCTCCAGCGCCGTTTTCGGCCGCGCCTTCAAGCCGACGAAAAGGTTCTCTTCGACCGTCAACGTCGGAAAGACGCAGCGTGTCTGCGGCACATAGCCGAGACCCTTATGCGCGCGTGTTGCGCTTGGTGCTGTTGTGACATCCGTATCGCCAAGGGTGATGCGGCCCTCATAGCGTCGGGTCTGACCGGCGAGCGTCGCCAGCAGCGTTGTCTTGCCCATGCCGTTGCGGCCGAGCACGGCGAGCCTTGCGCCTGCCGGCACGGAGAAGGAAATGCCTTCCAACACCCGCGTCGGCCCGTATCCGGCCGACAGATTTTCGACCTTAAGCGACAGGGCTGGCATTGGCATAACTCCCGAGATAGGCCTCGCGCACACGCGCATCCCTGGTGACGTCCTCAGGTCGGCCGTCGAAAATGATCGCGCCGGCTGCCAGCACGATGACGCGTTTGGCAAAACGAAAGACAAGATCCATGTCGTGTTCGATCATCAGCACGGCGAGATCGGCGGGCAGATCGGCCAGCGCTTGCTCGATGCGGCCGGTATCGCTCTGCGGCACGCCGGCGGCCGGCTCGTCGAGCAGCAGCACCTTCGGTTTCAGCGCCAGAGCGACGGCGAGTTCCAGAAGCCGCTGTTGCCCATAGGCAATCTCGCTGACCTTGCGATGCATCAGCGGCGTCAGTCCGAGCTTTCCCAGGAGGTCGTCGATCTCGGCCATGACATCGGGCATCGAGAGGAAATTTCCGAACATGTTCCAGGTCTTTCCGTCCCGCTGCAGGACAGCGAGCCCCACATGTTCGGCGGGCGTCATGTCCTGGAAAAGCCGTGTCACCTGAAAGGAGCGGACGAGGCCGCGTTTGACCCTGCCGATCGCATTGACTGCCGTCACCGTTTCGCCGCCAAGGCGGACCTCGCCGGAATCGGGGGGGAGATTGCCGGTGACGAGGTTGACGAAGGTGGTCTTGCCGGCGCCGTTCGGGCCGATCAGCGCGACGCGGTCGCCGGGCGCCATCGCCAGCGAAACATCGTTGGTCACTGCAAGGCCACCGAAGGCTTTCCGGAGATTGGCGACTTCGAAGACATGGCTCATGAGCGCTGCTCCCTGCGGCGGTCAATGAAATTTGCGGCCGTTCCGTAAAGCCCTTTCGGCGCGAAGAGCACGACGGCGATCAAGAGCGCACCGACCATGGTCAGCCAGTGGAAGGGATTGGCGGCCGAGACATAGTCCTCGAAGAGCATGAAGATGATCGTGCCGGAGAGCGCCCCGAAGAGAGATCCGGTCCCACCGAGCACGAGCATGACAAGCGCCTCCGCCGACTGCGTGAAGGACAGGCTGTCCAGACCGACGACCTGCGTCGAGATCGCGTTCAAGGCGCCGCCGACCCCGGCAACCGCGCCCGAGATGGCGTACATCCTGATGAGCGCGCCCTTCGGCGAACCACCCATGGCGCGGATACGCAACGGGTCCTGCTTGATGGCGCGGCAGAGCATGCCGAAGGGTGAACGCACCAGCAATCTCAGCAGCACGAAGACAACAAGCAGCAGCGTCATTCCGAAAAAGAAGGCGGTGCGGCCATAAAGATCGAATTCAAAAAAGCCGAGGACCGGATCGGGCGCGATGCCGGAAAGTCCATCGCTGCCTCCTGTCCATGAGGAGGCCTTGTTGGCGAATTCGTGGAAGAGGTGGATGAGGGCAATCGACAGCACGAGCTGCGGCAGGCCATGCGCGCGCAGAATGATCGCGCCGCTGAGCAGTCCGGAAGCTACGCCGCCGGCAATGCCGGCAAGCAGCATCAGCAGCGGATCATTGATGCCGCAATGCGCCGATAGGATGCCGGCGGCATAGGCACCGGAGCCGAACAGGGCTGCATGGCCGAGCGTTGCAACGCCGCAATAACCGGTCACGAGATCGAGCGAGAGCACGAGCAGCGCGATGGTGATCATCCGCGTCAGAAGCGCGAGATTATCAGGGAAGGCGAAATAGCCGATGGCGGCAACGGCGATGATCACCATGATGCCGGCGAGATCGCGGCTGACATAATTGCGCCGTTGCTGGAGGCGTCCGTTTTCGTTGTTCAACACAAGCGCCATCTCACTTCGCCCTCCCGGCAAGGCCGCGCGGGAAGACGCAGATGATCGCGATCACGGCAAGATAGAAGAAGAATTCCCCGAACTCCGGCATCAGATAGCGGCCCGTCGTATCGATCGCGCCGAGCAGCAGGCAGGCGATCAGCGCGCCGGGAATGGAGCCGGCGCCGCCAACGGAGACGACGACCAGGAAAGTCACCATGTAGCGCAGCGCGTAATAGGGTTCGACCGGCAGGAGTTCGGCGCCGACCACGCCTCCGAAGGCTGCAAGCCCGACGGCGATGGCAAAGCTCACCGCATAGATGATCTCGGTGCGTACGCCGAGTGCCGCCGCCATCGCCGCATCATCAACCGAGGCGCGCAGCTTGACGCCAAAGCTGGTCCTTTCGATCGCGAACCAGAGCGCCAGCGCCACGGCCAGGCCGCAGAGGATCGCGAAAAGCCGGTGAACGGGGATGGTGCGAAAGCCAAGATCGGCCGAACCCTGCAGTGCAGCGGCAAGCGGTATGGTCTTCAGCGTTGGTCCCATGAGGTAATTGGCGATGCCGATGATGCAGAAAGTGATGCCGATCGTCATCAGCACCTGGGTCAGTTCCGGCGCGCCGTAGATCCGACGGTAGAGGAAGCGCTCGAGAGGGATTGCAATGATGATCGTAGCGACTACGGCAGCGATGATCGCCATGGCATAACCGAGGCCGAGGTCACGTGCGGCATAGGAGGCGATGTAGCCCCCGATCATGGCGAAGGCGCCGTGCGCCAGGTTGACGACGCGCATCAGCCCCATGGTGACGGAAAGGCCGATCGAGATCACGAAGAGCACCATGCCATAGGCTAGCGCGTCGACGGCTATGCTGAAGACTGTCTGCATGGAACTACCTGCTTGAATGCGACGGACCTAAGATTCCAAGCCCGCCGCATGTTCTGACGCCGGATGTTACTTGGCTGCCGCCAGGCCCGGATCGCCCTGCTTCTCGAAGGTCTGGACCTCCTTGTTGATGTAGGTCCCGTCGTCGGCCTTGGCGACTTCGCGCAGATAGATGTTCTGCGTGATGTGGCGGCTTTCCGGATCGATCGAAACCGGGCCGCGCGGGCTCACCCAGGCAAGGCCCTTCACCGCATCGACAGCCTTTTCGGCATCCTGCTTGCCGCCCGTCGCCTCGATCATCTTGTAGATGACATACATGCCGTCATAGGCGCTGACTGCGGGGAAGGAGAGTTCGGCCTTGTTGCCGATCGCCTTGGTGGCCGCCTCGACGAAGGCCTTGTTTTCGGGCGAGTCGTGCGAAACGGCATAGTGGAAGGTCGTCTGGATGCCGAGTGCGGCATCACCGAGCGCCGGCAGATCGGATTCCTGGGTCAGGTCGCCGGGCGCGAAGAACTTGATGCCGGCAGCCTTCAGGCCGTTCTCGTTGTAAGCCTTGACGAAGCCGAGCGTCGTCGGTCCCGACGGCAGGAAGGCGAAGACGCCCTCAGCGCCGGAATCCTTGATGCGCTGCATGATCGGGCTGAAGTCGTTGGTCGCAAGCGGCATGCGGATCGCCTCGACCACCTGACCGCCGGCCTTTTCGAAGCCGGTCTTGAAGGCATTCTCGGCATCGACGCCCGGGCCGTAATCGCTGACGACCGAGATTACCTTCTTGACGCCGGCGTCGAAGGCGACCTTGGCGATCGGCGTCGAGGTCTGCCAGGTCGTAAACGAGGTGCGCACGACGAGCGGACTCTTGGTCACGATCGCCGAGGTGGCGGCGTTCATGATGATCATCGGCACATTGCCCTGCTTGAGGATCGGTGTCACCGCCATGGCGTCGGGGGTGAAATAGAAGCCGGCGAGATACCGGACCTTTTCCTTGACGATCAGTTCCTGGGCAAGCGCCTTGGATTGGGCAGGATCGGCCTGCGGCACGTCGCGATAGACGATCTCCACCGTGTCGTTGCCGACCTTGCTGCCGTTAACGGCCATATAGGCGTCAATCCCCGCCTTGAAGTTCTTGCCCTGAAGCGCGAACGGACCGGAGAATGGGCCGATGACGCCGACCTTGATGGTGTCGGCATAGGCGCTCGTGCCCAGGACGATGGCCGCAGCGGCGGCCAGAAACAGCTTCCTCATTTTCTCTCTCCCTTTTCGGCGTACTCCGGCGCCGTATTGAATTTCATGTTAGCTTCTCATGCGAAATGGTGATGTAAAATGAAATAAATCCCCAAACACATGATTTCCTGGTTATGGTTCTGCGTCCCGAGCACTCGGTGGTTCTGCGGATGCGCGCAGCCTTCATCCGCAATCCTTCAGAATGGCAACCCCACATAATTTTCGGCAAGGACCGTCGAGGCGGCGCGGGAATGCGTGAGATAGTCGAGCTCCGCCTCCTGAATCCTCTGATCGAAATCACCGGTATCGGGGAAACGATGCATCATCGTCGTCATCCACCAGGAAAACCGCACCGCCTTCCACACACGGGCAAGTGCAACCTGCGAATAGGCGTCGATGCCATGATCCGAGCTTTCGCGGTAATGCTCGATCAGCCCGGAGAAAAGGTAATGCACGTCACTGGCCGCAAGGTTCAGCCCCTTGGCGCCGGTCGGCGGCACGATATGGGCGGCGTCGCCGACCAGGAAAAGCCGGCCGAAACGCATCGGCTCGGCGACGAAGGAGCGTAAAGGCGCGATCGATTTCTCGAAGGACGGCGCGGTTTTCAACGCCTCGGCGTGATGCGCCGGCAGGCGCCGTCTGAGCTCGTCCCAGAAGCGGTCGTCGCTCCAGTCCTCGACCCTCTCGTCGAGCGGGCATTGGAGATAATAGCGGCTGCGTGTCGCCGAACGCATTGAGCAGAGCGCAAAGCCCCTGGGATGGTTGGCGTAGATCAACTCGGGGCTCACCGGCGCCACGTCGGCAAGCAGACCCAGCCAGCCGAACGGATAGACCTTCTCGAAACTTCGGATCGCCCGTTCCGGGACGGCTTTGCGGCTCGCGCCATGAAAGCCGTCGCAGCCGGCGATGAAATCGCAATCGATGCGCCTGGCAGCGCCGTCCTTTGTATAGGTCACGAATGGAGAGCGGCCATCGAAACCATGCGGCGTGACATCGGCGGCATCGTAGATCGACAGGCCGCCGCTTGTTTCGCGCTGCGCCATCAGATCGCTCGTCACCTCGGTCTGGCCGTAGACAGTGACGCGCCGGCCGCCGGTGAGTTCATGCAGATCGATGCGATGGTCGCGTCCGTCGAAAGCGAGGGAGAAGCCGTTATGCGGCAGGCCTTCGGCATGCAGTCTCGCTCCGGCTTTGGCCTGGTCCAGCAGCCCGACAGTGCCTTCCTCCAGAACGCCGGCGCGCACCCGGCCGAGGATGTAATCCTTGTTGACGCGATCGAGAATGACATTGTCGATGCCGGCTTCGGTCAGAAGCTGACCCAGCAGTAAGCCGGCTGGTCCCGAACCGATGATGGCGACTTGAGTTCGCAAATGCTTCCTCCCAGCTTTTTGCGTTTTATCAGATTCTGCCGCGCCGACCGGATCGCCACAATGGACATTCCGGCCAAAAAATTGCACTAATCGAACATCCGCGCGGGAGGGAGCCAATGAGCAGGCATATACCGACTTACGAGCTCTACGGCGAAAACGTCGGACGATCGCCGGAATTTTGGTTGCATTGCGAAACAATTCGCTCCCGGAGCAGCTTGCATCAATGGGAAATTGCACTGCACCGCCACGAGAGCTTCTTTCAGATATTGTACATCGAAGCCGGTTCGGGTGATGCGATCTTCGGCGACAGGCGCCATGTCATCCGTCCGCCGGCGGTCATTACGGTTCCGCCCGGCCTCCATCACGGCTTTCGCTTCTCACGCGATATCGACGGTCTTGTCATCACCATATTGCGATCCCATCTCAGCCATCCGCCCGGCGAGCGCAGCCATCTCGGCGAATGGCTGGCGGCGCCGCATCTGACGCCGCTCGATCCGCGTGATGCCGACGGCATTCATGTCATGCAGACGTTGCGGCGACTAGGCGACGAATTTGAAAACCGCCGCAGCGGCCGCAACGAAGTGCTGGCAGCCTACGTCGCCTTGGCGCTGCGGCTGACAGCGCGGATTTCTCATGACGGTAATTCGAGCGAGCTTGCCTCAAGCGAAAACGAGCGACGGATGGACATGCTGGGCGAGCTCATTCAACAGCATTTTCGATCCCACAAGCCTGCATCCTTCTATGCCAGGGAGCTCGGGGTGTCGCCGACGCATCTCACCCGGATCGTCCGGTCGATGACCGGCAGCACGCCGCACGAGTTGATCGCCGCCAAACTCATTGAGGAGGCGAAGCGTCAGCTGGTCTTTACTCTGGGCAGCGTTCAGGAAATCGGATTCCGCCTCGGCTTTGCCGACCCCGCGTATTTCTCGCGCTTCTTCCTGAAATATGCCGGTGAAACGCCGCGAGTCTGGCGCATGACGGAAAAGGCCCGACTCGACCGCGCATAGGGTTTCGGCGTCCGGTGACAGCGCATTCGCAGGCGTCAGTCACCGATGTCTCATGTCGCCGGCCATGTCCAGTTCCGCACCTCCGGCATGTCCTCGCCATGTTCGCGCACATAGTCGTGGTGTTCCGAAAGCTTGCGACGGAAGGCGGCGAGGGCTTCGCCTGCTTTTTCCTTGACACCCGGGACGCGCTCGATCGCTTCGATGGCGAGGTGGTAGCGATCGAGTTCATTGAGCACGGTCATGTCGAAGGGCGTCGTGGTCGTGCCCTCTTCGATAAAGCCGCGGACGTGGATGTTTTCGTGGTTGGTGCGCTTATAGGTCAGGCGGTGAATGAGATAGGGATAGCCGTGATAGGCGAAAATCACCGGCTTGTCCGGCGTGAAGATCGCGTCAAAGGCGTCGTCGGTCAGGCCGTGCGGGTGCTGGTCCCTGGATTGCAGCGCCAAGAGATCGACGACGTTGACGGTGCGGATTTTTAGCGCCGGCACCGCCTTGCGCAAAAGGTCGACGGCGGCAAGCGTCTCCATCGTCGGCACGTCGCCGGCGCAGGCCATGACGAGGTCCGGCGCGACGGCATCTTCCTCGTTGCTTGCCCAGTGCCAGATGCCGATGCCTGCCTCGCAATGTTTCATCGCTTCGTCCATCGACAGCCATTGCGGCTCCGGCTGCTTGCCGGCGACGATGACATTGACGCGGTCATAGGTCCGCAGGCAATGGTCGCCGACCCAGAGCAGGGTGTTGGCATCCGGCGGCAGGTAGATGCGAACGATATCGGCCTTCTTGTTGGCGACGAGATCGACGAAACCGGGATCCTGATGGCTGAAGCCGTTATGGTCCTGGCGCCAGACATGCGAGGTCAGCAGGTAGTTCAGCGACGAGATCGGCTTTCGCCATTCAAGCTCGCGCGTCACCTTCAGCCATTTGGCGTGCTGGTTGAACATCGAATCGATGATGTGGATGAAGGCCTCATAGCAGGAGAAGAGGCCGTGGCGGCCGGTCAGGAGGTAACCTTCCAGCCAGCCCTGGCAGAGATGTTCGGAGAGCACCTCCATGACGCGTCCATTGCGGGAGAGGTGGATATCATAGGGCTCGATATCCTCCATCCAGACGCGGTCGGTGACCTCGAAGACGCTGCCGAGGCGGTTCGATTCCGTTTCGTCGGGACCGAAGATACGGAAATTCGCCGCCGCCTCGTTGCGCTTCATCGTGTCGCGCAGGTAATGGCCGAGGATCTCCGTCGATTGCACCATCGCGCTGCCGCGCTTGCCGATCACGACAGCGTAGTCGCTGATATCGGGAACATCGAGCTCTTTGCGCAGCAACCCGCCATTGGCGTGCGGATTGGCGCCCATCCGGCGTTTGCCGACAGGCGCAAGCGCCCGCAATTCGGGTTTCAGCCGGCCGTCGGCGCCGAACAGGTCTTCCGGATCATAGCCGCGCATCCAGTCCTCGAGGATCTTGCGGTGGCCGTCATCCCCGCGGCAATTGGAGACCGGCACCTGGTGGGCGCGCCAGAAGCCTTCCACCATCTTGCCGTCAACCTCCTTTGGGCCGGTCCACCCCTTGGGGCTGCGCAGCACGATCATCGGCCAGCGCGGGCAACCCTCCGCGGTTTCGCCCCCTCGGGCCTGCTTCTGGATCTCGCGGATGCGGCCGAAGACACTGTCCAGCGTCGCGGCCATCTGCTGGTGCATATCGCGCGGTTCATGGCCGTCGACGAAGAACGGTTCGTAGCCGTACCCTTCGAAAAGACGGCGGAGATCATCGTCTCCGCCACGGCCGAGAATGGTCGGGTTGGCAATCTTGTAGCCGTTCAGGTGCAGGATCGGCAGCACGGCGCCGTCGCGGGCGGGATTGAGGAACTTGTTTGAATGCCAGCTCGCCGCCAACGGCCCGGTTTCGGCCTCGCCGTCGCCGACGACGCAGGCGACGATCAGGTCGGGATTGTCGAAGGCGGCGCCATAGGCATGGACGAGGGCGTAGCCGAGTTCGCCACCCTCATGGATCGAGCCCGGCGTTTCCGGTGCCGCGTGGCTCGGGATGCCGCCGGGGAAGGAGAATTGCCGGAAGAGCTTGCGCATACCTTCGGCATCCTCGGAAATATCGGGATAGATCTCGCTATAGCTGCCTTCGAGATAGGTGTTGGCAACCATGCCGGGCCCACCGTGACCGGGGCCGCACATATAGATGATGTCGAGATCGCGGGCGCGGATCACACGGTTGAGATGCACATAGATGAAGTTGAGGCCGGGCGTCGTACCCCAGTGGCCGAGTAGGCGGGGCTTGATGTGTTCCGCCTTCAGCGGCTCGCGCAGCAGCGGATTGGCAAGCAGGTAGATCTGGCCGACCGAGAGATAATTGGCGGCCCGCCAGTAGCGGTCGATCAGGGTGAGTTCGGTATCGGTCAGGGCGGCGGCGGTTGCGACATGCTCTTCCATGGGTCTCTCCCGTTCGAAAACGCCTTTAACGTTATTTCTAGCCGCTGACGCCAGCGCGCCATTGATCTGGATCAGCGGGCGGCGAGAAGGGATAGCGCCTCGTCGGCGATCACCTGTTCCTCGTCCGTGGCGATGACATGGGCAGCCACGCGGCTTTCCCCGGCGCTGATCGTAAAATCATTGCCGGCATTCGCCTCTTCGTCGATCGAAAGGCCGAACCAGGCGAGGTGTTTCGCCACGCCGGCGCGGATCTCCGGCTGATTTTCGCCGATGCCGGCGGTGAAAACGACAGCATCGAGGCCGCCGAGAGTTACCGCCATGCGGCCGATCTCGCCGGCAATGCGCAGCGTGAAGAGGTCGATCGCCTGGCGCGCTTCCGGCCGTCCGTCCGTCAACAGGTCGCGCGTGTCGGCGCTGATGCCGGAAACGCCGAGCAGGCCCGAGCGGTGATAGAGCAGATCCTCGATCTCGCCCAGGGAGCGTTTTCTCTCTCCTGCCAGATGCAGGATGACGCCGGGATCGAGCCAGCCCGGGCGCGTTGCCATCGGGATGCCGTCGAGCGTCGAAAAGCCCATGCTGCAATCGCGGCTGATGCCCTTGTCGAGCGCACAGAGGCTGGCGCCGCTGCCGAGATGGGCGACCACCGCCTTGGCAGCCTGCGGCGCCTTGCCGGCAAGTTCACCAGCGATGAATTTATAGGAAAGCCCGTGGAAGCCGTAACGCTTGATGCCCTCGTCATGCAGGGAACGGGGTATGGCGAGACGGCGAACGAGATCATCCTGCGTGGCATGGAAGGCGGTGTCGAAGGAGGCTGTCTGGACAAGATGCGGCTTCACATGTCTGAGCGCGCGAATGAAACGCAGCGCTTGCGGCTGGTGCAGCGGCGCGAGCGGGATCAGCGCTTCGACGGCATCGATTGTGGTGGTGTCGAGGGCGGCTGCCCTCGTGAAGCGGTCGCCGCCATGGACGACGCGGTGACCGGCGGCGTGCGCGGCGGTCATGTCGAAGTGGTTGGCGAGAAGCCCGAAGGTCTCATCGATGACGCCGTGCAGGTCGTCCGTTACCTCCGCCTTCAGCGGCAGGTCGAACGTCTGCAGTCCCTTGTTCAGGCTGAGGCTGAGTGGGTCGGCACGAAAATCGATGACGCACTTGCCGATGTGTCGTGCTTCGGCGCTCTCAATCGAGAAGATGCCGATTTTGACGGTAGAAGAGCCGGCATTGAAGGTCAGAAGCAGGTCGGTCGATGACATGTCTTTAGCAGTTCCGCGCAGGCATAATGATGACCGAACTTAGTGCCGGGACTTCTGATGGAAAGATATCTATTCGTCCGTCACGCGTATTTGCGGGCCCGCCCGGCCCTCTTGATGCATTCGGATTGTAACCCGGCACCTTTCATGAATGCGCCCCTCAGCCATCCCGCAGCGGGCAATGCTCTGCCGTCAGTGACTTACGGGCGTGGGTGGTGAGGACGTCTTGAGAGGTTCATCGCGATGCTTCCCATGATCCTGCGGCAGGTGTTCTAGCGCGTCGCATAAATCAAACTGAATGCGACGCGCTTAAAGCCTCGTCAGGCCGTGGATGCCAGATTGGCGTTGCGGTCGCGGATGAAGGTGTCCGCCTCGGCGGCGGGCATCGCCTTGCCGAAAAGATAGCCCTGGCCGATGTCACAGCCGAGTTGCAGCAGGAAGGTGAGCTGGCCATGCTCCTCGACGCCTTCCGCAGTCGTCTTGATATTGAGGCTTCTGCCGAGACCAAGCATGGCGCGGACGATCTTTTCCTGGCGTTCGTCGTCGCGATAGGTGGCGATGAAACTTTTGTCGATCTTGATCTTGTCGAAGCGGTAGCGGGCGAGCTGGGCGAGGCTCGAATAGCCCGTGCCGAAATCATCAAGGGCGATCTGGATGCCGGCAGCATGCAGTTCTTCAAGAATGACGGCGGCGATGGCGGGATCCTGAATCAGCGCGTTCTCGGTGATCTCCACTTCCAGGCGTTGCGGCGGCAGCCGGGTTGCCGACAGCACCTTGAGGATGCGGGATGTCAAGAGCTTGTCTTCCATCTGCACTGGCGAGATGTTGAAGGACAACATGACATGCGCCGGCCAGGTGAGCGCGTCGCTGCAGGCCTGGGCGAGCAGATCCTCGAACAAGGCGGTGATCATGCCGGTTTCCTCGGCAATGTCGATGAAGACCGGCGGCGGAATGTGGATGTCATCCTCGCCCGCCCAGCGCGCGAGCGCTTCGAAACCGCAGAGCTGGCCGGTCTTCAGGTCGATCAGCGGCTGATAGAAGGGCTTAATGTCTTTACTGGCGATTGCGGCGCGCAGTCTGGTTTCCAAGGAGGCGCGCTCGGCTACCTTGTCCTGCATTGAGGTTTCGAAGGCGAGAAAATGGTTGGGGCCGCGTGATTTGGCCTCGTACATGGCGAGGTCGGCACGATGGGCGGCATCTTCCAGCGGTTCGGTTCCCTCAGCCCAGCGATCGTAGCCGACGCTGGCGCCGACTTCGACGGCAAAGCCATCGATATGGATCGGTCGGGTCACGGCCTGGATCAGCAGCCTGGCGAAACGCTCCTCCCGTTGCGCGGTCAAAGCAAAGGCGACGATGATGAATTCGTCGCCCCCAAAGCGGTAGACGCAATCTGCATTGCCGAGCGCGCAGATGCGCCTGGCGACTTCGATGAGCAACACGTCGCCGCCTTTGTGGCCGACGAGATCGTTGACTTTCTTGAAGCCGTCGAGATCGACAGAGAAAATGGTGACGTTGTCGTCCCATTCCTCGACTTCGGCCTCGTCGTTTTTGATAGGCCGTGCGAGAGCCTTGCGCTCGAAGGCGTAGCGGTTCGGTAGCTTGGTCAGATGGTCATGAGTTGCCGTCCAATCGGCCTTCGCCTGAGCGGCGACGCGCAATTCCATTTCCTTGCGCAGGTCGGCAATACGCAGCACCGAATAGACGAAGCTCATAGCGCCAGCGATGCCGAGCCCAAGAACGAGCTTGTCGGCGCCATAGGCGCGGAAATGGGTCATGAATGAAACGAGGCTGTCGTCGAACCGGAGCAGCGTACCGAGGAGCCAGAGGGTTATCCCCAAACCGACGATCGACATGCATTGCCTTCCGGCTCTGCTCTGGAAAAACACCGGCATAATGCCTTCTCCATCTCCACCCCGCGTGGTGATATCACAAAAGTCTGAAATGTTCGTTGAAACCAGAAGGCGAATTTTCAGAGGGGCGGGTTTGCCGCTGCGGCATCAGAAGCCCCGATGGTATTGAGATACAACCGGAATTGCGTGGCGGCTGTTTGACGGATCTCGACCATAAGGAGAATAATTGCCGCAGGTGATTGGTACTGCAAAGATAGGATGAAGAACGAAGGCGAGCGTGCTATCGCATGCTCGCCCTTTCTCGTGCGTCAGGCGGTGACGATCAGCAGCGGAACGCTGACGATGAGACCGGCCAGAACCGTGAACGTGGCGAAGCGCATAAAACGCAGGCGCCGCGTCCGTTCTCCACTCCAATCATATGTCATTCTTCCATCTCCTTGGGACAAGGAAGGTAGTCCCCGGGCAACCGGGTTCAACAGGGATGACACAATTTGCTTGTGTAAGGCTGGATAAAATGCGGGTTCTCTAATGCTGGAAGCGCAGAGACCAGCGGCTGCCGTTGCTGGTCATGCGAAGGATGGCGAGCGGCTCGACGTCGCTCAGCCAGAAGGAGGAAGGCGGCGCCTGAAGCACATGTGCGACGGCCGCCCGGATGACAGCCGCATGGCTGACGGCGATGACGTGACCGCCGAGGGCCGATTGGGTGTCCATCCAGCCGACGACGCGCTTTCGCAGATCAACAAGGCTCTCGCCGCCGTGCGGTGCTGCTGCCGGCTCGGTCATCCAGGCCATGAGGCTTTCCGGCTCTTCCGCCTCGATCGCCGCGATCGGCCTGCCGGCCCAGCGGCCATGGTCGCAGTCGCGAAGCGACGGCTCTATCCCGGCCTGAAGCCGCAGCGCCTCGGCTGTCTCGCGGGCACGCAAGGCGGGGCTCGTGACAATACGGTCGGCACGGGGGAGGACGGCCATCCCGCCAGCTTCTTCAGCGGCCTTGCCTTCCAGCGGTTCGTCGAGCGGGAAAAGGGCCTTGCGACTCGCCGCCGTCGCGCCGTGGCAGATCCAGGTGAGGCGCGTGTTCACGGTCGTGCTGATCTCCGGATAGCGGTGGGGATGGCCCTTAGGCGTTTCGTGAAGTTTCGTTGACAGTCTCTTCGGCGTGCAGATATAACCGGGCTGTTGCGGGTTTGGAAGCCGGTGGAAATCCGGCGCGGTCGCGCCACTGTGACCAGCGTGTCGAAAGCTCTTCGCGCTGGAAGTCAGACCCTGCCGCACAAGCACTCTTTCGACTGAACGCGTCATTCCGGAGGAATACATGTCTGACACCACTTTCACGCCCGTCGCGGCACCAGCGCCGATCCCGGTCGGCGAAATCCTGCCCTGGGCGATCTTCGGCGGCCTGCTGATGCTCATCGCCATCTATTTCGTCGGCACCGAGGAAGGCGCGATGGCGCTGTTCAACGGCATGTATGTGCATGAATTCGTGCATGACGGCCGCCACCTTCTCGGCTTTCCCTGCCACTGAGGGAGTTCCCGACATGGTTGGAAACCTTTTGCTTCGCGGCATGTTCGCGGGCGTGATTGCTGGCATTCTCGTTTTCGCCTTCGCCCATATCTTCGGCGAACCGCTGGTCGATGCGGCAATCGCCTTCGAAGAGGCGAGCGCGCAGGCGGCCGGGCAAGCGGCCGAACCTGAAGTCGTCAGCCGCGCCACGCAGGCCGGTCTCGGCCTCTTCACCGGCGTCATGGCTTACAGCGTTGCCGTCGGCGGACTATTTGCCCTCGCCTTTGCTTTCGTGCACGGGCGCTTCAGCGCTCTTTCGGCGCGTGGCACCTCTGCTGTCATCGCCATCGCCGCCTTCGTGGCGATCGTGCTCGTTCCCGGTATCAAATATCCGGCCAACCCGCCGGCGGTCGGCAACCCCGACACGATCGGCGTCAGGACGGAGCTGTTCTTCCTGATGATCGTCGTTTCGGTCGCGGCGCTGATTGCCGCCGTGGCGCTGTCGCGCCGCCTTTCCGAGCGTTTCGGGCTTTGGAACGGCGCGATCGTCGCCGCTCTCGCCTATCTCGTCTTCATCGGCGTCGTGCTTTATCTGCTGCCCCCGATCAACGAAGTGCCGGAGAATTTCTCGGCGATGGTACTCTGGCGGTTCCGCACGACCTCGCTCGGCATGCACGCGATTCTCTGGGCAACGCTCGGCCTTGCCTTCGGAGCGCTCGCGGAAAGACGGCTTGCCCTCAAGGGCGGGCTGCGGCCCGCCTTCCGGTGATCCGGCGCATCGGCAGGTTTGCGGCTCTCGCTCTGATCGCAAGCCTGTTCCCATTGCTTGCGGGAAACACGTCTGCCCATGAGCGCAGCGCCGACGGTAGCCATGCCGGCCTCGAGATCCCCGCCATTTCCCACGGCGAGATGGCGGTCATTTCCGATTACCGCAGCGGGATTATCGGGCTGGCGTCGCGGGCGGTCGATACCAACGAACCGTTCCGCCGCGTCCTGAACTACGCCGAGATCCAGTATTCCTATTGTCTGTGGGGCCGGATGCCGGGCAGCGTGACGGACGAGGAAAGCCCTTTCAACGAATGCGCCCATGCCTATCTTGCGGCGACGAAAGCTGTATTGCTGTCGATGCGGGAGATGCCGCGGGAGGCGGCCGCGGCGGGTGAAATCATCTCGGCAATCGACGCGGATATGGCGCGACGCGGGCTCGCGCTCATCACCTGCCAGTTCAGCGGCGAGGCCTTCAACACCGCCGACATCGTCAAGCCAAATTGGAGCAAAGTGCCGCTTCATCCTGCCAGCATGGCATCGTTGACAGGATTGGCTGCCCTGTTCGGTCTTGCCGGCCTTGTGCTTAGACGCGTCTTGCGGCCGAAAGCTCAGTCGTCGGAATAGCGCTGTTCGCGCCACGGATCGCCATACATGTGGTAACCGTTCTTTTCCCAGAACCCGGCCTTGTCGGCGGGCATCAGCTCGATCTGGCGCAGCCATTTGGCGCTTTTCCAGAAATATAGATGCGGCACGACCAGGCGCATCGGGCCGCCATGGTCTGATGTCAGCGGCAGGCCCTCCCATGAGGTCGCCAGGATCGCGTCCTCGGCGGCGAAATCGGCAAGCGGCAGGTTGGTGGTGTAGCCGTCATAACTCGTCAGCAGGACGTAGGCCGCTTCCGGCTTCGGCATGGCGAGATCGAGCAGATCCCGCGTCGAAACGCCTTTCCAGTTGTTGTCGTAACGCGACCAGGTGGTGACGCAGTGGATATCGCTGACCTTGGTGCTCTGCTCGATCGCCTGGAAGGCCGCCCAGTTGAGCGTGAGCGGTGTTTCGACCAGGCCGCGGACATCGAGCCGCCAGCTGTTGGTGGAGATGACCGGCTGCTGGCCGAGATCGAGCACCGGCCAGTTCTTGACGAGGTGCTGACCGGGTGGCAGGCGCTCGGCTTCAGGACGGCTGACGCGGCCGGTCAGGAATTTTCCCTCCGCCGCCCAGCGGCGTTTGGAACTGGTCAGCTTGCTGTCGGAGGGCGTCTGGTCGTCGCTCATGAGCGGGTCTCCTTGGGATGCCGCAATAGGGCATTCGGCTCCCCGGGTGTCAAGTTTCGGCAGACCCTTGGAAATCCCCGTCTGTATCATTAGACTTGGAGCCCGTCGGGCGTGCCTTGCTGGGGAGTGGAGGCAGAAAGGGAGGAGCCGGATCTGTCTTCGAGATATCGCGCGATAGCGGCGCTTTTGGTAGTGCCGATAATCATTTTCGCCTTCTTCACCTATGGAAGCGCGATTGCGACGCGCGCCTACATGGAAGAAGCCTCGGCGCAGGCTGGAACGACGCTGCGTCTCGCGGTTTCGGCGCTCAGCGGCCACCTCAATCGCTACGAGGCGCTGCCGGCGCTGATTGCCGATCACGACGATATCAAGGAGCTGGTCAGCACCCCCGACGACGGGGCGTTGCGCGAGACTGCCAATCTCTACCTCAAGGAGATCAACGGGCTGTTGAAGTCGTCCGACATCTATGTCGTGAAGCCGGATGGGGAGACGATCGCCGCCAGTAATTATGATGGACCGGGAAGCTTCGTCGGGCAAAATTTCAACTATCGGCCTTATTTCCAGGAGGCGATCGAGGGGCGGCAGGCGCGGTTTTATGCGCTCGGCACAACCTCACTGAAACGCGGCTATTATTTCTCGGCGCCGATCAGGGTCGGGGCTGACATCCGTGGCGTCATCGTTTTCAAGGTCGATATCGACATGATCGAATCCTCCTGGAGCGGCGGGGAATACAAGATCTTCGTCTCCGATCCGGAGGGCATCATCTTCATGTCGGGAAGCCCGGAATGGCTCTACGGAGCAATCCTGCCGCTGACGTCCGACCGCATCGCCCGCACGGAAGCCTCGCGGCGTTATGCCAATGCCAGGCTGACCGGGTTGCCGGTGGTGCGTCACCGCTTCGAACAGCACGAGCTGATGACGCTGGCAAGTGATCGGGGCGCAAGCGAATATCTCGTGCTGTCGCATTACATGCCGGCCGAGGACTGGACGGTGAACGTGCTGATGGAAACGAGCTCCATCCGCGCCCAGGCGCGCACGGCACTGGTGGCCGTCTTCCTCATCCTTTGTATCGCCGCGCTCGCCGTCGCTGTGCTCCGCCAGCGGCGGGCGCGGCTTGCCGAGCGCATGCAGATGCAGGCTGAGGCGCAGGGCGAGCTGGAGCGCCGGGTTGAGGAGCGCACCGCCGATCTTGCCCGCGTCAACAGCCGCATCGAGGAGGAGATTTCAGAGCGACGGCTGACCGAACAGCAGCTTCGTCAGACCCAGGCCGATCTGATCCAGGCCGGCAAGCTTGCCGGGCTCGGGCAGATGTCGGCGGCTCTTTCGCATGAGTTCAATCAGCCGCTCGCCGCAGCCAAGACCTATACGGACAGCGCCGCCGTGCTGATCGACCGCGGGCGAATGGAGGAGGCCAGGGACAATATTAGGCGGATCGGCGGTCTGATCGACCGCATGGCCTCGATCAGCCGGCACCTGCGCAACTTTGCCCGCAAACCGAACGAGAAACTCGGGCCGGTCGCTCTCGACGATGCGATGCGTGATACGCTGGAAATCGTCGCATGGCGGCTGAAGGCGGCGGACGCCGAGCTCCGGCTCGACCTCGGAACGCAGCCGCCGGTCGTGCGTGCCGGTTCGGTGCGTCTGCAGCAGGTGCTGGTGAACGTCATCTCCAATGCCGCCGATGCGGTCGAAGGACTGGCTGACAGGCGCATCGAAGTGTCGGCTTTCGAGGAGGCCGGCAAGGTAGTGCTGACCGTGCGCGACCATGGGCCGGGTGTGCCGGCGGCGATTGCCGAGCGCATCTTCGATCCGTTCTTCACGACGAAAGGCGTCGGCAAGGGGCTCGGTCTGGGGCTTTCGATCTCCTATAACATCGTCAAGGATTTCGGCGGCAGCCTTGCCGCCGCCAATCATCCCGAAGGGGGCGCGGTGTTCCGCATCGAGCTGCGGTCGGCGGCAGGGCTGATGCCGGAGGCGGCGGAATGAACGAAGCGAAGATCCTGCTTGTCGACGACGAAGAAGAGTTGCGCCGGTCGACTGCGCAGGCGCTGGAGCTTTCCGGCTTCAGCGTCGAGACCTTTTCGAACGGCGATCATGTGCTGGAGCTGATCGGCTACAGCTTTCCCGGCGTCGTCGTCAGCGATATCCGCATGCCCGGTATCGACGGCATGACGCTGATGCAGAAAATCCGCGAGATCGATCAGGAAGTGCCAGTTATCCTCGTCACCGGCCACGGCGACGTCCAGCTTGCGGTGAAGGCGATGCGCGAAGGCGCCTATGATTTCATCGAGAAGCCGTTCACGCCTGAAATGCTCGCAGGGGTCATTCGGCGAGCAATGGAGCGGCGTGGCCTCGTGCTCGAAAACCGGCTGCTGAAGGCGGTCGCGGGCAAACGCGACGATATCGAGGCGCGGCTGCCGGGGCGTACACAGGTGATGGTGGATCTGCGCTACCGCATCCGGGCGATCGGGGCGAGCGATGCCGATACGCTTATTGTCGGCGAGACCGGCGCCGGCAAGGAGGTGGTGGCCCGCGCGCTTCACGACATCAGTGCCCGGGCAAGCCGGCCGTTCATCGCTATCAATTGCGCCGCGCTGCCGGCGAATCTCATCGAGAGCGAGCTTTTCGGTCATGAGCCAGGCGCCTTTCCGGGAGCGGTCAGGCCGCGTTACGGAAAATTCGAGCACGGGCGCGGCGGCACCATCCTGCTCGACGAGATCGGCTCCATGCCGTTTGACCTGCAGGCGAAGTTCCTGAGGGTGCTGCAGGAGCGGGTGATTTCCAGGCTCGGGTCGAACGAGATCGTGCCGCTCGACGTCCGCTTCATTGCGACGAGCAAGGTGGATCTCGAGGCGGAGGTGGCAGCCGGCCGCTTCCGTGCCGATCTCTTCTACCGGCTGAATGTTGCGACGCTGCACGTGCCGTCGCTGTCTCAACGACGGCCGGACGTTCCGCTGCTTTTCCTGCAACTAGTGCGAGAGGCGGCCGCCCGCTACGGCCGCGACGAACTCCTCGTGCCGCCGGAGGTGATCTCCGACATTGCCCAGCGTGACTGGCCCGGCAATGTCCGCGAATTGAGGAATGCCGCCGATCGTTTGGTCCTCGGTCTCGACAATGGCGGGTGGCAGGCCGAAGAGGCGATGGGGCTTGCGGAGCGAGTCGCCGAATTCGAGCGAGGCGTCATTGCCAGCGCGCTGGTCGCGCATGGCGGCAGCCTTCGGCCGGTTTATGAATCGCTCGGCATTTCCCGCAAGACGCTCTACGAAAAGATGCAGAAATACGGCCTCGACAAGCGGATGCTGATTACCGACGGCTGATCCACATTCCGATGGGTGGATTTCCACCCATCGCGAGAGCCGTTTGTTTCCAAATCGACCCATGCTGCATCGCACTGTCGCAAATTCGTCTTGTGAAAGCGGTGGCGGCGGTTGCAGCTGGACCTTTTCCGGCGGCAAATAGCGATCGGAACCGGCGCGGAGGATGTGCCGGCGGTTGTTTCATCAGGGAGGAAACGATGAAAATCCTGAAGGCCATGCTCGGCCTGACCGCGGCTGCCGCGGTGTCTGTTCTCGCCGGCGCCGCTTCGGCGCAAACCTATCCCGAGCGCACCATCACCATGGTCGTACCCTTTTCAGCGGGTGGCCCGACCGATACCGTCGCACGCCTCGTCGCCGAATCCATGTCGAAGGATCTCGGCCAGCAGATCGTCGTCGAAAATGTCGGCGGCGCCGGTGGCACGCTCGGCGCCGGCCGGGTCGCGAACGCCGATCCCGATGGATACACCATCCTCCTGCACCATATCGGCATGGCGACCAGCGCCACGCTCTACCGCAAGCTCGCCTATGACACGCTCGGCGCATTCGACTATGTCGGCCTCGTCACTGAGGTGCCGATGACGATCGTCGCCCGCAAGGACTTGGAGCCGGCCGACCTCAAGGGGCTGATCGACTACGTCAAGGCCAACAAGGACAAGGTGACGGTCGCCAATGCCGGCATCGGCGCAGCCTCGCATCTCTGCGGCATGATGTTCATGAGCGCCATCCAGACGCCGCTGACGACCGTTCCCTACAAGGGCACGGGTCCTGCCATGACCGATCTTCTCGGCGGCCAGGTCGATATCATGTGCGACCAGACGACCAACACGACGAAGCAAATAACGGGCGGCACGATCAAGGCCTATGCCGTAACCTCGCCTAAGCGCCTCGATGTGATGAAGGATGTTCCGACGGCGGTCGAAGCCGGCCTGCCGGGCTTCGAAGTCGGTATCTGGCACGGCATCTATACACCGAAGGGCACACCGGCCGAGATCAACGAGCGGCTGTCGAAGTCGCTGCAGGTCGCGCTGAAGGATCCGAATGTCGGCGCCCGCTTCGCCGAACTGGGCACGGCGCCGTCCTCCGACGCCGATGCGACGCCGGCCGCGCTGAAGGCCAAGCTCGAAAGCGAAATCGCCCGCTGGAAGCCGGTGATCGAGGCTGCCGGGGAATATGCCGACTAGTGAGGGATGTGCCAGGAATAGCCCCTCACCCTAACCCTCTCCCCGTAAACGGGGAGAGGGGACTGCGTGCTCAATAGCAGCTGCAGGGGGCCGGCGGCATATCTCTCCCGGCTTGTGGGGAGAAGGTGCCGGCAGGCGGATGAGGGCTAGCTCCTTTGTGACGGCATCACGTGAACCATCTCCAACTCCAGGAGACACCATGAAATCCATCAGTTTCGATACCACCAATGCGATCTGCGGCGCGCTTTTCGTCGCGACCGGCGCTTTCTTCGCCTTCCAGTCGCTGGGGCTCGACCTCGGCACGACACTGCGCATGGGGCCTGGTTATTTTCCGCTGTTGCTTTCCGCCGTGCTCGTACTGCTCGGCGCGATCATCTTCATTCAGGCGCTGCGCGTGGAGGGTGAGCCGATTGACCCCTTTGCCTGGCGCGGCATGCTGTTCATCTTGCCGGCTCCGGTCTTCTTCGGGCTGACCGTGCGCGGGCTCGGATTTGCGCCGGCGCTGTTCTTCACCGCCTTCATCGCCTGCTTCGCATCGCAAAGGATGAACGTGTTCTTTGCGATCATTCTTTCGCTTTTGCTGACGGTCTTTTCGGTGGCTGTCTTCAGCTATGGGCTCGGCCTGCCGTTCGAGCGCTTCGGCCCCTGGGTCCGGTTCTAGGAGGCGATGATGGATCTTTTCAGCAATCTCGCGCTCGGCTTTGCGACGGCCGGCACGTTTGACAATCTGCTCTTTTGCCTGATCGGCGTGCTGCTCGGCACGCTGATCGGCGTCTTGCCCGGCATCGGCGCCACGGCGACGATCGCCATGCTTCTGCCGATCACCTTCCAGCTCGAACCGGTCTCCTCGCTGATCATGCTCGCCGGCATCTATTACGGTGCACAGTATGGCGGTTCGACGACGGCAATCCTGATCAACATGCCGGGCGAATCCTCCTCCGCCGTTACCGCGATCGACGGTTATCAGATGGCGCGTAAGGGCAGGGCGGGGGCGGCGCTGGCGATCGCAGCGCTCGGTTCGTTCTTTGCCGGCAGTGTGTCGACCTTCCTGGTTGCAATTTTTGCGCCGCCGCTCACCGCGATTGCGCTGCAATTCGGCTCGGCGGAATATTTCTCGCTGATGATCGTCGGCCTGGTTTCGTCGATTGCGCTTGCCCACGGCTCGGTCGTCAAGGCCTTGGCGATGGTGGCGCTCGGGCTGCTGCTCGGCCTCGTCGGCACCGACATCTACACCGGCACGCCGCGCTTCACGCTCGGCATCCGCGAATATGCCGACGGGCTGAATTTTGTGGCACTCGCCGTCGGCGTCTTCGGGGTGGCGGAAATCCTGCGCAACCTCGAGGGCGAGTCGACACGGACGGTGCTGATGGCCAAAGTCTCCGGCCTGTTACCCTCACGCCAGGAATTCAAGGAGATGATCGCGCCGGTCATTCGCGGCACGGCGATCGGTTCGGCACTCGGCATCCTGCCGGGTGGCGGCGCGATCCTGGCCGCTTTCGCCTCCTATACGGTGGAAAAGCGGATGTCGAAGACTCCGGAGGAATTCGGCAAGGGGGCGGTTGCCGGTGTCGCCGGACCGGAATCGGCTAACAATGCCGGGGCGCAGACCTCGTTCATTCCGCTCCTGACGCTCGGCATCCCCGCCAATCCCGTCATGGCGCTGATGATCGGCGCGATGATCATCCAGGGCATCGTGCCGGGGCCGAATGTCGCCACCGAGCAGCCGGCGCTGTTCTGGGGCATCATCGCCTCGATGTGGATCGGCAATCTGATGCTGGTGATCCTCAACCTGCCGCTGATCGGGCTCTGGGTGAAGCTGCTGACCGTTCCCTATTACGTGCTCTTCCCCATCATCATGGCCTTTTGCTCGATCGGGGTCTACAGCGTCAATACGAACGTCTACGACCTCTATGCAGTCGCCTTCTTCGGCTTCATCGGCTACGTGCTGGCAAAGCTTCGCTGCGAGCCGGCGCCGCTTCTGCTCGGCTTCGTGCTTGGACCGCTTCTGGAAGAGAACCTCAGGCGCGCCATGATCCTGTCGCGCGGCGACCCGACCACCTTCGTCACCCGTCCGATCAGCGCCACGCTTCTGGCGATCGCGGTTGCCGTGCTGATTGTCGTGTTCCTGCCGAGCGTCAAGAAGAAGCGCGAGGAGGTGTTTGTCGAAGAAGCCTGAGGGCTTGAAGTCACAGCTTGTTTGATGAACAAGGATGATCTGACGCGGGCGCCGGTTGGGCGCCCGTTTCGTATAAAGGGATATCCTGGCAATGAGCATCCCCGCCCGGATCAAGGACGATTTGCCGTTCCTCACGACCTTGCGTCGCGATCTGCACGCCCATCCCGAACTCGGTTTCGAGGAGGAGCGCACCGCTGGCATCGTCGCGAAGCTTCTCGAGGAGGCCGGTGTCACGGTGCATCGCGGCCTTGGCCGCACCGGCGTGGTCGGCACGCTCAAGGTCGGCGATGGCATACGCCGGATCGGGTTGAGAGCCGATATGGATGCGCTCGCCATGACTGAGACGGCGGAGCGGCCTTATAAATCGAACGTGCCTGGCAAAATGCATGCCTGCGGCCATGATGGCCATACGGCGATGCTGCTCGGCGCCGCGCGGCACCTTGCGGCGACGCGGGGTTTTTCCGGCACGGTGCATTTCATTTTCCAGCCGGCCGAAGAGGGACGCGGCGGCGCGAAGCGCATGGTGGAGGAGGGGCTGTTTAAGCTCTTCCCCTGCGATGCCGTCTACGGCCTGCACAATATGCCAGGGCTTGCGGTCGATGAGATCGCCGTGGTCGCGGGGCCGCAGCTTGCCTCTTCCGACAGCTGGCGCGTCACCTTTCGCGGGGTCGGCACACACGGCGCCAAGCCGCATCTCGGCCGCGATCCGATCACCGCCGCCGGCACTTTCCTGTCATCGCTGCAGACGATCGTCGGCCGCGTGGTCGATCCGCTGCAGCCGGCCGTCGTCAGCGCCTGTTTCCTGCAGGCGGGCGATTCCAAGGCGCTGAACGTTATTCCCGATTTGGTCGAGATCGGCGGCACGGCACGCGCCTATTCGCACGAGGTGCGGGACCAGATGGAGACCGAGATCGGCCGGTTGGCGCAGGGGACTGCGGCCATGTACGGCATATCAGTCGAATATCATTTCGAGCGGCGGATCCCGCCGGTGATCAATGACGCGGATGCGACTGCCCGGGCGCTCGCAGCGGCCGGCTCGGTGTTCGGGAAGGTGCGGACAAACTTCCCGCCGTCGACGGCGGGCGATGATTTCGCTTTCTTCGCGCAGAATGCGCCGGGCTGTTACGTCTGGCTCGGCAACGGGCCGGCGGAGGGCGGGGCGCTGCATCACAATACGGCCTATGATTTCAATGATGAGGCGCTTGGCTACGGCGCGGCTTATTGGGTGTCATTGGTGGAGCGGGAGTTGAAGGGTTAGCTGGCGTTTGCGGCCCCCTCATCCGCCCTAACGGGCACCTTCTCTCCGAGGGGAGAAGAGACTTGTGGCAACGTCTCGATTCCCTCTTCTCCCCAGCGGGGAGAAGGTGCCCGTTAGGGCGGATGAGGGGGCTATCGGGCACGCCGATCATTGTCTGGTTCATGCCCCGGCCCTACAGAATCTCCAGCACCGGGCTTTTCATCATTCTCCCCGTCACCACATCCGCAATCCCCCGGTCCGTCTGATGCGGGCCGGCATTGCAGGCGAGCGTTGCGCCGAAGCAGGCCTTGAAGACCCGGTAGGGCGGCTTCCAGTCGACGATTTTTTCCATGGCTTTGCGGATGCCGGCGAAGGTCGAAGCGGTGTCCGCTAGCGATGCGCCGGTCACGAGGCCGGAGAGCGGCAGCGGCAGGATCGCCTCGATCTTTCCGTCTTTGGCGACCGCCATGCCGCCGCCGGCTGATATGACGGCGTTGGCGGCGAGCGCCATGTCGCGAGCGTTGCCGCCGAAGACGGTGAGGTTATGGCTGTCGTGCGAGACGGTGGTGCAGAAGGCGCCGCGCCAGTCGCCCCAGCCAGTGAGGAAGCCGATGCGCGGGGTGCCGTCGGCCTTGCCGTGGCGGTGGGCGACGGCGATCATGGCGCTGCCGGTTGGCGGCACGACGAAACCGTCTCTGACTTCCGTCTCCGTCGCGTCCCATCGCGTGAAGCGCGGGCGGTCGATGGTGGCGACGCGGACGCGCGCGCCTTCGGATGGAATGAGGAAGTCATTTTCGACGAGTGGCGGAAGCTTCACCGAATTTTCAAGCGGTGCCGTATCAAGCCGCTGGACGGCGGCCTGCATGCTGCCGTTGCGGGCGACGATGCGGCCGCCTGAAATGACCAGCCGCGCCCGGAACTCGGTGAGATCTTCGAAGAAGACGATATCAGCGCGGCGTCCGGCGGCGATGAGCCCGAGATCGGAGCGCTTCAAACGCTGTGCCGCATTGAAGGTCGCTGCGCGGATCGCCCATTCCGGCTTCATGCCGTAGCGCACCAGCCGGCGGGCGACATCGTCGAGGCCGCCGCTTTCGTAGAGTTCATCGGGGAAGACGTCGTCGGTGCAGAGGGTAACAGTGGGCGGCAGGTGACCGAGACCGTTCAGCACCTCGACGAATTCCTGCAGCAGATGGTCGTGAGAACCGCGCAGCTCGATGGTCAGGCCGGCGGCAAGCTTGGAGTAAAGATCGGCGCCGGAGGTGAGTTCGTGGTCTGAGCTGACGCCCGCCGCCATAAAGGCGTTGAGATCGCGACCTTCGAGACTGCGAGCATGGCCGCAGACGAGTTTGCCGGAGGCAAGGCCGGCATTGACGATGGCCGCCATGCGCGGGTCACCGTCGATGACGCCGCGCATGTTCATGACTTCGGCGACGCCGCCGACGGCCGGCGAGCGCAGCATCTCGGCGACGACGGCGGCATCGAAATCGGCGCCGGCGAGTTCCAGGCCGGGTGCCGACGGCACGCAGGAGGGGGCGAGCAGGATCATGCGCAGCGGCAGTGAGCGCGCTGCCTCGATTGCCCAGCGCACGCCGTCGAGGCCATGCACGTTGCCGAATTCATGCGGATCCCAGACGATGGTGGTAACGCCGCGCGGCAGCACGGCGCTCGCATATTCGGCGGGCGTGACCATCGAGCTTTCGATATGCATGTGCGTGTCGATCAGGCCGGGCGTCAGGATGCTGCCCGCCGCATCGATGATCTCGGCTGCATCCATGCGGCTTGCCGGAGCATGGACGCTGGCGATCAGCGTGCCGACGAGACCGATATCGGCGTCCCGCATCAAGCCGGTCACAGCGTCGAGCAGCCGGCCGCCGGTAATCAGCACGTCGAAGGGGGCATCGCCGCGCGCAGCAGCAACGGCGCGGGCGCGCAAGGCAGGATCGTTGAGGTCGGCGGGCTCTTGGCGAGAGGTGACGGTCATTTGCGTGCCTCGTTGACAAGGGCGGCCAGAATGATGGCGCGCGCCCTGTCGGCATCGATGTCGGCGGCGAATTGCGCATTGAAGGTCGCATGAGTGGCGCGGGTCTCGACGACGGTGCGACCACGCGTCAAGTGACCTTGCAGCTCGACGTCGATGCGCGCCGGGCGGAAGCTGACGATATCTGGAGCGACGAAGGCGACGGCGGCGCAGGGGTCGTAGATCGCCATTCCAGGGCGGCCGCGGCTGGTGGCGATGCTTATATAACCAGCGAACATGTCGGCAATCAGTTCGGCATTGCCGCCACCGGCATTGCGCACCGCCTCGGCATCCTCCGGCTTTGCCAGCACCCTGCGGCAAAGATCGAGATCGACCATGCGCAGCGGCAGGCGATGGGCGATGACGATCGCAAGCGATTCGGGATCGGCGAGCGCGTTGAATTCGGCAGACGCCGTATGATTGCCCGATGTGACACCGCCGCCCATCCAGACGAGGTCGTCGATGCGGGCGGCAAGATTAGGACGGGCGAGCGCCACGGCGGCGATATTGGTGAGAGGCCCGAGCGCCAGGATGCGGTGTGGCCCGTCGCCTTCGAGCCAGAGGCAAAGTGCTGCGAAAGCGTCGCTTTCGCCAAGGGCCCCCGCCTCCGGCAGGCTCCTGCCGATGGTCGGAATGCCGGCTTCGCCAAGGATCGCCTGTGCGGTTTCGAGCTTGCCGAGAACCGGCATGGCGCGGCCGGTATGCATCGGGAATGTCCAGCCGAAGGCGCTGCCGGCACCGGCGGCATTTTTTCTCACCTGCAACAGCGGCGCATTGCCGAAGACGAGCGAGACGCCGTCGATCTCATATTCCGACTGCGCCACCACCAGGATGGCGGCAATATCGTCGAAGCCCATGTCGGTATCGATCCAGACGCCCATGATCTCACCCGAACCGTTTGAGGTTGGCCGCGCCGGCTATCGGCAGATCGAAGGTGAGCGGGCTGCCGATCCTGTATGGCGGCAGGCTTGCATCGATCTCGGCCTTGATCGGCCCAAGCGGCGTATCGAGGAGATATTCGCGGCTGTTGCCGGCAAAAGAGGTGCCGCGCACCGTTCCAGCAAAGGAACCCGAGCCGAGGACCACCGCGTTCGGACGCCAGGCCAGGCCCGCCGCCGTTTGCGGCGGCGGGGCGGGCAGCGCGACCGGGCCGTTCGGCGTCGCAAGCTTTCCATCCTTCAGCGCGAAGACATTCTCGAAGCCGACGAAATCGGCGACGAAGGCGGAGGCCGGGTTGTTGTAGATCTCCTCCGGCGTGCCGATCTGCTCGATGCCGCCGTTCAGCATGACGACGATGCGGTCCGCGAGCGCCAGGGCCTCCACCTGGTCGTGGGTGACGAAGATCATGGTGACGCCGGTCTCCCTCTGGACGCGCTGCAATTCGGCGCGCATCTCCAGGCGAAGCCGGGCGTCGAGATTGGAGAGCGGCTCGTCGAGCAGCAGGACTTTCGGCTCCATTACCATCGAGCGGGCGAGCGCCACGCGCTGCTGCTGGCCGCCGGAGAGTTCGGCGGGCTTGCGGCCGGCGAAAGCGGCGAGGCCGACGGATTTCAGGCCGGCGCCGACGCGGGCGTCAAGATCGGCGCCCGAGATGCCTTTGAGACGCAGGCCGAAAGCGACATTCTCATAGACGGTCAAATGCGGAAAGAGCGCGTAGGATTGGAAGACGAGGCCGATGGCGCGCTTGTTGGCGGAGACGCGGGTAATATCGGCGCCGTCGAGGCCGATGCGGCCGGAGGCGGGCGTCAGCAGGCCGGCAATGGCGCGCATCGTCGTCGTCTTGCCGCAGCCGGAGGGGCCGAGGAGCGCGACGAGTTCGCCCTTGCCGATCGCAAGATCGAGATCCTTCACCGCGACCGTATCGCCATAGGCAAGCGTCAGCTTGTCGAGTTCGAGATAGGCATCAGACATAACGCGAAAATCCCAGGAAGCGCTCGGCAAGGAAGACGATGCCGATCGAGAGGAAGGCGAGAAGGGCGGAGAGCGCCGCGATGGACGGGTCGTAGGTGGTTTCCATATAACCCAGCATGTCGATCGGCAGCGTGCGCACACCAGGGCCAGAGAGGAAGAGCGACACAGGCACCTGATTGAAGCTGGTGACGAAGCCGAGAATGAAGGCGGCCAGGATGCCGCCACGGATATTCGGCATGACGACGCGAAAGAAGGCGCCGAGCCTGGAGGAACCAAGCAGGACGGCCGCTTCCTCGATATCCGAACGCAGATTGTCGAGGCTCGCGGAGACGACACGCACAGCATAGGGCAGCACCAGCGCCGCGTGAGCGAAGAAAAGGGCGAGCGTGATGTTGAAGCCAAAGGGAACGACGAGATAGCGCAGCAATGCCAGGCCGACGATAATGCCGGGAACGATGATCGGCAGCGAGACGACGGTGCGGACCGTTTCTGCCGCTGGCAGCCGGTAACGCGACAGGGCGTAGGCGGCGGGGATGCCGAGGACGAGGGCTGCGAGCGTTCCGAATACGGCAAGGAACATCGACATGGCGAAGCTGTCGCGGAAACTTTCGATGGCGAAGACCTTCGTCACCCAGCGCAGCGACAGGCCCCGCGGCGGGAAGGCCAGCGTGTCGCCGGCTGATAGGGAAGCGGCAATAATGATCAGGAACGGGCCGATCAGAAAGACCAGCAGAAGGAAAAGCACGATGGGCGAAAACAGGCGCAGGGTCATCGGCGGTTCCTCGCCGTCGCAAGGCGTTTCAGCAGGATGTTGGCGGCAAAGCTCATGACGATCAGGATGAAGGCGATGACGCTTGCCGAGACGAAATCATTGGCGACGGAAACCTGCTGGTACATTAGCGTTTCGAGCATCAGCACCTTGGAACCGCCAAGCACGGCGGGGGTGATATAAGCCGTCAATGAGCCGGTGAAGACGAGTGTACCGCCGACGACGAGGCCCTCCCTGGTCAGCGGCAAGATAACCTTCCAGAAGACCTGGAACCAGTTGGCGCCGAGCACGCGGGCGGCCGGTATCGCATCCCTCGGCATGTTTTCCAGCGCACTGATCAGCGACAGGATCATCAGCGGCAGGAAGAGCTGCAGGAGGCCGATGAAGACGGCGGTTTCGGTGAACAGCAGCCGCAGCGGTTCGGCGCTGAGGCCGAGGCCAGTTATCGCCTGGTTGACGATGCCGGTGCGGCCGAGAATGACGATCCAGGCATAGGTGCGGGCCACCGGCGAGATCATCAGCGGCAGGGTGATGAGGCCGATCATGCGGCCCTTGCCGTTCGGCGGCAGATTGACGATGGCGAAGGCGGCGGCATAGCCGATGATTGCCGAGACCGCAGTGACTTCGAGACCGAGCCGGAAGGATCGCAGGAAAACGGTGCGGTTCAGCGTCCCGGAAAAGAAATCGGTATAGGCCGACAGCGTCCAGCCGCCACCGGCGCGAAAGCCCTCCGACAGCAGGATCGCGACGGGCAACAGAAAGACAAGGGTCGCAAAGACGGCTGCCGGCAAGGCAAGCGCCATGGCTTCTGCGCGGTTCTGGAACATGAGGCGCCTTTCGAACGGAGATTGGATGGCCCCGGCAGAGGCGCCGGGACCGGTTCTCACGCCAGCCTTACTGGCCGACCTTGTCGTTCCATGTCTTCAGCCAGCCGGCACGGTTGTCGAGGGCGACGGCCGAGGGGATCAGCTTTAGGCTCTTGGCCGTATCCTCGCCATAGGTGAGATTGTTGGCGGCGGCTTCGGAAAGCTTGACCTCGCGGTTGGCAGGGCTGTCGATCAGCTTTTCGGCGAGTTTGGTTTGGGTCTCGGTCGAGAGCCAGAAATCGATGAACTGCAAGGCGAGATCCTGATTCTTTGAACCTTTTGTCACCACCAGCACGTTCATGCCGCCCGTCTGGCCCTCCTTCGGTGTCGCCCAGGCGACCGGCACGTCGAGCTTGGTGAAGCCCGCCCAGGAGAACCGGCCGATCGGTGCCGCCCAGATTTCCTCCTGCTGCATCAGTTGTACGAGCTGTGAGGATTTTTCGTAGAAGGTGACGATGTCGTCCTTCTTCTCGCCCAGTGCCTCGATCGGCCCCTTCAGGTCGGGCGTGTCCTTGCCGAGCGCCAGGCCCAGCATGTAGAGGGCCGGCGGGCCCTGATTGGTGGTCACGTTCGGAAAGGCGACGTGGCCGACATATTCAGGCTTCAGGAGATCGGCCCAGGAATCGATCTTCATCTTGTCCGAACGATAGGCGATCGAGGTGGCGTAGAAGGTATAACCGACGCTCATACCGTCGCCGTTCGGGTCCTTGGCGATGTCGTACAGCTTGCCGAAGTTGGAAAGTTTTGCACTGTCGACCTTGTCGATCAGGCCAGCGCGGGCGGCGGCCAGCGCATCGGCCATCGAAACGGCGGCGAGATCGACGACGGGACTGGCCTTGTTGGCCTCCATCTTGGCCAGGCGCTCGACGCTGTTGCCGGTCTCGACCACCAGCTTGCAGCCGCATTGGGCCTCGAACGGCTCGTAGACCAGCGCCTTGAAATCGTCCTGGGCGAACGCATAGGCGGAAATGGTCAGCGTCCGTTCGGCGGCAGCCGCACTCAACGGCGATAGCGCCGCAAGCGCCACCGAAGCAATGAGAGCTTTTTTCATCTTACGTGTTCTCCATCTCTTAGGTTTTTAATGCCGGGTTCACAAGGCCCGGATGATTGGCGGACGATCAATTGCATTGCGACACGTTCGATCTCCGCGGTAACGAGCATGCCCTCCCGGGCGCAGTTTTTGCTTATGGTATCGGCCAGGGCGGACACGGCAATCCCGGCAATCCTGTCCATGTCCATCCTGACCGTCGTCAGGGACGGCGTGACAACAGGCGACCAGATAAGGTCGTCGAAGCCGGTGACGCTGACATCGGCGGGAACGTTGATGCCGGCCTGCTGCAGTTCCGTCAGCGCGCGCAGCGCCTGCAGATCGGAGAGAGCTGCGAAAGCGGTGAAACCTTGTCTCACCCTTTCGGCGAGGCCGAGCGGACAGCCGCTGCCGCCATCGCTCTCCAGCTTGTCGATCCACAGGGCTTCAGCCTGCATGTCCGGGCGCAGGCCGGCGTGAATGCCGCCGGCGCGGTCGTTCTGGACGCTGGATTCCTGGTTGTTGCCGATGATGAGGATTTTCTGGTGGCCGAGATCGGCGAGATGGAGAGCGATTTCGCGCCCACCCTGCCAATGATCGGCGGAAACGGTGTTGCCCGGCGTCGAAGGTGTGTCGATGATGGCGACCGGACAGGCGGCGGATGAAATGCGGGTGGCGCGGCGGGGAATGACGACCATGCCATCGACGCCTCGTTCGACCAGGCGGTTGATCGCCTCGGCCTGGGCAGCGGCATCGCCGCGGGAATCCGCGATCAGCACGCCATAGCCTGCGGCCGAAGCCGCGAATTCGATCGCCTGCGCGATCTTCGGGAAGAGCGGATTGGCGATGTCAGGCAGCACCAGGCCGAGAACGCCGCTGCGGCCGGTCCTGAGCGCCCGGCCGGCTTGGCTCGGGACATAACCGAGTTCGGCGGCATGTTCGCGAATTCTTTCGACCAACTGGCCGGAGACCCGGCCTTTGCCGGAAAGCGCGTTGGAAACCGTGGCAATGGAGACGCCGAGCGAGGTCGCTATCCTGCTAAGGTTCGGTCCCGGGCGCGATGAAGCCATAATTGAGGCTGCTCTGATTAATCGTTTAATCAGCCTTATATCAGCGAATGCCCCTTGTCGAATCCAAATACCCCTTCTGCGCAATTATCCAGTGCAGAGCCGGGATGAAAAAAGCCCCGCGAGACGATCGCGGGGCTTGGTATTTTCCAGAAAGGCAATGCCAATCAGCTTTTGACAGTCTTTGCCGGCGCCGGCTTCGCGGGCGCGGTGACCTGGCCGCCCGGCGCATAGCCGCCGCCGACTGCGATGTTCAGCGATACGTAGTCCTTGGCCATCTGCTGGACGGCCTGGGCAAGGCTTGCCTGGGCAAGCGAAACCTGGCGCTGGGCGTCGAGAACGTCGAGCAGCGAGGAGGCGCCGTCCTTATAGGATGCTGTAGAAAGTTCGAGCGTCTCCTGCGTGGTCTTTACCTGGGCCTGAAGCGCAGCGACCGTGCGGGCGTCACGCCGGACCGCGGCGAGCGCATTCTCGACCTGCTCGACGGCAGTCAGCACTGTCGATTTCCAGTTGAGGTAAGCGGTCGCAGCCTCGGATTGGGCCGACTTGACGTTGGCGCGCAGGCGGCCGCCATCGAGGATCGGCAGGTTCAGCGTCGGGCCAAAGGACCAAGGCGTCAGAGCGCCATGCACACCCCTTTGGTTGATATAGGAGGGCGAGATCGAGCCGCTGAGCGAAATGCTCGGATAAAGCTGCGCCTCGGCAACGCCGATATTGGCCGTTGCGGCAGCGAGATCACGCTCCGCGACGCGAATGTCGGGACGGTTGCGGATCAGGTCTGCCGGGATACCGGAGTTGATGCCGCCGCGGTATACCGGTTGACCACCGCCCCTCAGCAATTCGTTGACAAGGGCCGAGGCCGGCAAGCCGAGCAGCGTGGCGATGTGATGGGCCGATACGCGGATATTGGTCTCAAGGCCGGGAATTTCGGCGAGCGTCGACTGTACCAGACCTTCGGCCTGGACGACGTCGAGCCGCGAGGCGGCGCCGGCTTCAAGCTGGAACTTGGTCAGTTCGAAGGTTTCCTGACGAGACTTCAGGTTGGCCCTCGAAAGTGCCAGGCGCTGCTGATAGAAACGAACGTCGATGTAGCTCGAGACGAGATCCTGCACGAGGGTCAGCTTGGCGACATCGGCGGATGCGTAGGCAGAGTCGAGCGAGGCGGCCGCGCTTTCGGTGCTGCGCTTATAGAGGCCGAAGAGATCGAGCAGCCAGCTCAGCTGAACATCGCCGGCACTGGTGTTGCGCGTGTCGAACTGCGTGCGCAGTTCGCCCTTCTGGCCGCTGATCGTGTGCGAGGCGCCGACGTTCAGGCTCGGCAGGCCGCCCGCGCCGGCAATGGTAACGTTTGCGGAAGCTGCATTGATGCGCTCGATTGCCTGCTGGACGGTCAGGTTCTGCTCGAGGCCGGCCTGGACATAGCCGTTCAATTTGGGGTCATTGAAGGCGGTCCACCATGCTGCGGTGGCAACATCGCCGACGCTCTTCGTTCCGCCTTCTCCGAATTTGGCGGGCAGCGGCATTTCAGGAGGAGCATGATCCGGGCCTACGACGCAGCCCGACAACAATAACAATAATGCCGGTGTGGCAAAACGAAGAGATACCATTCATTTCTTCCTGTACTCGAGCAAGTCAATTCTTGTCCGAAGCTTCATGCTTCACTATCGGCGCGACGCGCCTTTGTCCCACTTGAAAACACACACCGAAGCAGTCGGGCGCAATGTAGCAATCGGAACAGCATTATCACAGTGCATTTTTATCACACTGCTGCCGCATTTTTGCCGCGTGTGGCAAAGATGCGTCGGATGACGACGAAAAAGGACGGCACAAAGAAAATTCCAAGCATGGTCGCCGCCAGCATGCCGCCGAGAACGCCGATGCCGATAGCGTTCTGCGCCGCCGAGCCTGCACCTGTCGCGATCGCCAGCGGCACGACACCGAGAATGAAGGCGAGCGAGGTCATGATGATCGGCCGCAGGCGCAGCCTCGCCGCTTCCAGCGTCGCCTCGTAAAGTCCCAGCCCGCTTTCCATTCGATCCTTGGCGAATTCGACGATCAGGATCGCATTCTTCGCCGCAAGCCCGATGGTGGTGAGCAGGCCGACCTTGAAATAGACGTCGTTCGCCTGGCCGAAGAGCGTTGCCGCCGCCAGCGCGCCGAGAATGCCGACAGGCACGGCCATGATCACCGAGAAGGGGATCGACCAGCTCTCGTAAAGCGCTGCCAGGCAGAGGAAGACGACGAGAACGGAGATCGCATAGAGCATCGGCGCTTGCGAACCGGAAAGGCGTTCCTGATAGGAAATGCCCTGCCACGCGACCGTGTAGCCGCCGCCGAGCTGTTCAGTTAGCGCTTCCATTTCGTTCATCGCATCGCCGGAGGACACCCCGGGGACGGAGGCGCCGTCAAGCGGGATGGCGCTGACGGCGTTGAAGCGGGCAAGCGAGGGTGCGCCCTTCACCCATTCGGTTTTGGTAAAGGCGGAGAAGGGCACCATTTCGCCTGAATTGTTGCGGGCGTACCAGTGGTCAAGGTCGTCCGGCTGCATGCGGAAGGGCGCGTCGCCCTGGACATAGACCGGCTTGATCTCGCCGTTCAGCGTGAAGTCGTTGACGTCGCGGCCGGTGAAAATGATCGACAGCATCGAATTGACCGAGGCGATGTCGACACCCATGGCGCCGATCTTTTCCTGATCGAGCACGATGCGCATCTGCGGCTCGACTTCCTTGTTGCTGCTGCGCAGCGCCACGACCTTGCCTGACGAGTTGCCCATCTGGATGAGCCGCTTGGAGGCGGCCGTCAGAGCATCGTTGCCATGGCTGCCGGTATCGACGAGATACATGGAGAATCCGCTCGACACGCCGAGACCCTGGATCGCCGGCGGCAGAAGCGCGAAAACCTGTGCCTCGCGCATTGCAAAGAAGCTGCGCAGCGCCCGGCTGACGATCGACTGGGCGCTCAGATTGGGATCGGTGCGCTCAGAGAAATCCTTCAGCTTGGTGAAGACGATGGCGCTGTTCTGGCCGGAGCCGCTGAAGCCGAAGCCCAGCGCGCCGAAGACGGACTCGACGGCGTCCTTCTCGTTCTCACGGTAGTAGTTTTCGACCTTCTCGACGACCGCCTGGGTCTGCTGCGTGGTCGAGCCCGGCGGCGTGGTGACGATGGTTAGCAGCACGCCCTGGTCTTCCTGCGGCAGGAATGAGCTTGGGAGGCGAGTGAAGAGATAGGCACAGCCGGCGCCGATGAGAAGGAAGACCAGCATGACGCGGATGGGCCGCTTCAGGAGATAGCCGATCGTCCTGACATAGCCGTTGGTCGAGCGTGTGAAGTTGCGGTTGAACCAGTCGCCGACACGGTGCTTCCTGTGTTCGCTGACCGGCTTCAGCATCGTGGCGCAAAGTGCCGGCGTCAGCACCATGGCGACGAGCGCCGACAGCAGCATGGCCGAGACTATGGTGATCGAGAACTGGCGATAGATGATGCCGGTCGAACCGCCGAAGAAGGCCATCGGAATGAAGACCGCGGTCAACACGAGGGCGATGCCGACGATGGCACCGGTGATCTCGCCCATCGATTTTTCCGTCGCCTCGAGCGGCGAAAGCTTCTCTTCGGACATGATGCGTTCGACGTTTTCGACGACGACGATGGCGTCGTCGACGAGAAGACCGATCGCCAGCACCATGGCGAACATCGTCAGAGTGTTGATCGAGTAGCCGGTGGCGGCCAGCACGCCGAATGTTCCGAGCAGCACAACCGGGACGGCAATGGTCGGAATGAGTGTCGCACGTAGATTCTGCAGGAAGACGAGCAGCACCACGAAGACAAGCACGATCGCTTCGATCAGCGTATGCACGACCTTTTCGATCGACAGTTCCACGAATGGCGTCGTGTCGTAGGGATAGGTGATCTTCACGCCTTCCGGCAGGGTGCGGCCGATGACATCGAGTGCGGAGCGCACGCGGGCGGCGGTATCGATGGCGTTGGCGCCAATCGCGAGGTTGACCGCAAAACCGCTGGAGGGCAAGCCGTTGTAACGCGAGCTGCCGCCGTAGCTTTCCTGGCCGATCTCGATGCGCGAGACGTCGCTGAGGCGCACCGTCGCGCCGTCCTTTTCGACTTTCAGAATGATGTGCTCGAAATCGGCGACGGTAGTCAGTTGGCTCTGTGCAGTGATGGTGACGTTGAGCTGCTGGCCGGGGATCGTCGGCTGGGCGCCGAGCGAACCGACCGAGACCTGCGTGTTCTGCGCCTGGATCGCCGATGTGACGTCGCTCGGCGTCAGCTGGTATTTCAATAGCTTGAAGGGATCGAGCCAAACGCGCATCGCGTATCCGGAACCAAAGACGTTGATGCTGCCGACGCCTTCGAGGCGCTGGATCTGATCTTCGATCGAGGTCGACATGATATTGCCGAGATCGACCGAGTTGCGCTTGCCGTCGGTTGAAACAAGCGAGCCGACAAGCAGGATGCTCGAGGTCGAACGGGTCACGCTGATGCCGGCATCGATGACATCCCCAGGAAGCTGCGATTGCACCAGCTGCAGCTTGTTCTGCACCTGCACCTGGGCGATGTCGGGGTCGATGCTGGTTCCGAAGGTGAGCTGGATGCTGGCCGAGCCGGTGGACGAGGTCGAGGTCATGTAGGTGAGGTCGTCGAGGCCGGTCATGCCATCCTCGATGATCGTCGTCACCGATTTTTCCACAGTTTCGGCGCTGGCGCCGCGATAGGTGGCGTTGATGCGGACCGTCGTCGGGGCGATGTCGGGATATTGCGAAATCGACAGGGTGAAGATCGCCAGCAGACCGGCGAGCATGATGGTGATCGCAATGACCCAGGCGAAAATCGGTCGTCGAATGAAAAACTTGGCCATCGGTTGTTCCTGTGCGGCTGAGACGGTGACGTGCGGGCTCGAAGCGGTTATTTCGCTGCGGGCTTTCCGGCGTCACCGGCGGCGGGCTGCTCGGAAGGCACGACAACGCCGTTGTCGCTGATCTCCATCGGAACCGGCTTTACCGGCATGCCTGCCGTGATCGACTGCAGACCGCTGACGATCAGCTGATCGCCGTCCTTGATGCCTTCGGTCACCAGCCAGGAATTGTTGGAGGGCGAGCTGTTCTCGAAGGCCCGGGTTTCGACCTTGCCCTCGGCGGAAATGAATTGCGCAGTCAGCCGGCCGTTGGCGTCACGGCTCGTCGCCAGCTGCGGCAGCGCGTAACCGCTCTCGGCGCCGAGCTCGACGGTGGCACGGACATACATGCCGGGCAGGACGATGCGATCGGGATTGGGGAAGAGCACGCGGATGATGAAGGTGCCGGTCGTTTCGCTGACAACCTGCTTCGACATGTCGAGCTTGCCCTGCTGGTTATATTCCTTGCCGTTTTCGAGGATCAGGTGGAAAGCGACGTTCTCCGCGCCCTTGATGTCGCCGGCCGCCATCGCGTCGCGCAGCCGCAGGAGGTTGGTGCTCGATTCCGTCAGCGAGATATAGATCGGGTCGAGCTGGCGGATTGTCGTCAGCGCCGTCGACTGGTTGGCCGAGACAACGTTGCCGACATTGTAGGCGGTCTGGTCGATGATGCCGTCGAAGGGCGCGACGATCTTGGTGTGATCGAGGTCGATCTGCGCGGCGGAAAGCGCTGCCTTTGCGGATTCGACCTCGGCCTTCGCCTGGAGAAGCGTCGTCCTGGCTGTCTCGTATTCGATCTGGGTGGCGCCGCTGCCGACGAGGCGCTGGTAGCGTTCGAGGTTGCTTTCAGCGCTCGGGACGCTCGCCTCGGCCTTGGCGATTGCCGCCTTGGCTTGCTCGACGGCGGCGATGTAGGGCGCATCCTCGATCTGATAGAGAAGGTCGCCCTTCTTGATCTCGCCGCCTTCCCTGAAGGCGATCTCGCGGATGATGCCGCTCACCTGCGGCCGGATATCGGCGGTCTGGAAGGCTTCGGCGCGGCCGGGAAGGATCGTGGTGATCGGGAAACTAGCCTTCTTCAGCGCGACCACGCCGACGGGTGCTGCCTGCTGCGCCGCGCCTGCGCCGGCATTGCCGGCCGGTTTGCTGGCGTTGTCGCTACAGGCGCCAAGCAGGGCGCCGGCCATTAGGGCCGAGGAGATGAGCAGGGCACGCCGTATCATTCTGAATTTCCTCATGCAGTGGCAATCGGCCGTTCGATCCACGGGCTCGGCCGGGCCGAGCGCAGGCTTAGATAAGCGTCAGGATTGATCTGGCTGCAAATGCCATTTATCCGAGTCTAACAAAAGCTTTTCGAAGTGACGTAAGTCAGCAATCGTCACTTAGCAAGCGCTATTTTGCAGTGCGGCATCGACGAAGCCTACGATCTCCCCGGCGCGGCGCACCAGCGTCTCCTTGTCGTCGCGGACGATGAGGATAGGGTGCAGCACGCAGGCCAGCACATCGGCGACGGTATGTGCCGCGTGCTCGGGATCGCGGCAGTGGTAACGTCCTTCCGCCATGCCTTTGCGGATGATCTCGCCGAGTTTTTCCTCGATGCAGGCCCGATAACGATTGCCGGCTTCAAGTTTGGCCTCGATGGTCGAAAGGACCATTTCGAAGATGTAGGGGCTCTTCTGTATATCCTGCAGATGGCCCTCCAGCAGCCGCAGGACGAAGCGCAGCAGCTGTTCTTTCGCGGGCATGTCCTGGTCGAGAGGGATGAAACGCTCGGCGGCATTGTCGAGATGGCGTCCGGCGATGGCGTCGACCAGTGCGACCTTGGAACGGAAATGCTTGAAGACATTGGCGGGCGACATGTTGAGCGCGCCGGCGATATCGGCGATTGACACCGCGACGTAGCCACGCTCGCGAAACAGCATCTCCGCCATGGACAAGATGTCCTCTCGCGTTTCCTCGGCCTTGCGTCTCGGCCTTCTTGCCATCTGTCCCCCGCCGGGCCGCGCCCGGTATCCCTTTTTGCCGATGCTAGCGCGATTGCACGAAAGCTGCCAAGCCGGTGCTCGGCCCGGCGGCTTCGTGTGTCGTCTTTTCAAGGGAAATAGCGGGAGAGATTGTTTCGGACACGCGCAAGCGGCGTCTCGCCGCTGTCGTCGGCAACAAAGCGCTCGCCGGTGATCGTCTCGTAGGCCCTGATATAGACGGCCGAGGTCTGCTCGATCAGTTCAGTGGGAATTTCCGGGATCTCGTCCTTATAGGGGTCGCAACGCTCTGCCACCCAGGCGCGGACGAAGTCCTTGTCGAAACTGTCGGGGCGCTTTCCGGCGGCAAAACTTGCCGGGTAGCTTTCGGCAAGCCAGTAACGGCTGCTGTCGGGCGTGTGGATCTCGTCGGCGAGGATGATGTTGCCGTCGCCATCGGTTCCGAATTCATATTTCGTGTCGACGAGGATCAGGCCACGTCTGGCTGCCATCTCCTGCCCGCGGGCAAAAAGGGCAAGCGCGTAGCGCGACAGCGTTTCCCATTGCTGCCTGGTCAGAAGACCGCGCGTGACGATCTCGTCAGGCGTCAGCGGCTCGTCATGGCCACCATCGAATTCCTTGCTGGTCGGGGTGATGACGGGTTCCGGTAGGATCTGGTTGTCGCGCATGCCGTCGGGCAGACGCATGCCGTACATCTCGCGCTCACCCTTCTTGTAGAGCGTCAGGATGGAAGTGCCAGTGGTACCTGCAAGGTAACCGCGCACGACGATCTCGACCGGCAGGATGTCGAGCCGCTTGCCGATGACGACATTCGGATCGGGATAATCGAGGACGTGGTTCGGACAGATATCCTTCGTCGCTTCGAACCAATAGCGCGCCGTCTGCGTCAACACCTGGCCCTTATAAGGAATGCAGGTGAGTATGCGGTCGAAGGCGCTCAGCCGGTCGGTGCTGATGATGATGCGGCGTCCGTCCGGAAGGTCGTAATTCTCGCGCACCTTGCCGCGATAATAGTTCGGCAATTCGGGGAAATGGGCTTCGGAGAGGATTCGCACGGCGCTCGACTGTCCTTGTGTTTGGGTGAAGGCTTCCTGCTCTAGTTTCATCGCGGGGGAAGTCAAGTCAGGCGCCAACTATCGCATCACAGCCAGAACAGAGCCAGGAGAAACAGAGCCAGGCCATAACTTACGACGGCGAGCGGCCAGCCGGCGCGCAGGAAATCGCTGAAGCGGTAGCCGCCGATGCCCATCGCCAGCGTGTTGTTGTGGTGGCCGAAGGGCGTCAGGAAATCGAGAGAGGCGCCGACGGCGACCGCGATCAGATAGGCGTCGGGCGCATGTCGCCCCGTCTTTGCAAATTCGAGTGCGATCGGCGTCAGCACGATTGCGACCGTCGCATTGTTGACGAAGGGCGTCAGCGCCATTGCAAGGAAGAGAATGAGGGCGATGCCGGAAAGCGGATGGCCAATCGGCACGACAAGGCTCAGCCAGCCGGCGATCGCTTCGGCCGTGCCGGTGCTTGCCACCGCCTGGCCGATTGGGATCATCGCCGCGAGCATGATGATGATCGGCCAGTTGAGATCGGCCATCGCCTGACGGATATTGAGATGATTGAGAAGGGCAAGGGCCAGCACGACGCCGGCAAAAGCGATGTCAGGATGCAGGCCGGCCGCCGACGCGGCGACGCCGCAGGCAAAAAGCGCGAAGGGCCGCCAGGAGTGGAGGGCCGGTTCGGCTGAAGCCGTCGGAGCGAGCGGCAGGCACTCGCTTTCCTCAAGCGCCTCGGCAATAGCCGTGCGTGGCCCCTCGAGCGTCAAAATATCGCCGATCGACAGCTGCAGGTCGAGGAAGCGGCCCTCGATGCGCGGTGCGCGCATGGAAAGGGCGGTGACCACGATGCCGCGATGGTGAAAGACTTCCAGCGAGCGGATGCGCGAACCGACCAGCGTGCTTTCCGGCATGACCACGGCTTCGATGCTGGCAAAATCCGGCGAGAGACCATGCAGATGGGCGTCGGCGATCAGCGCTTGCGTTGCGGCGAGCTCGACGAAGACCGCATCGGCGCCTTCGGCAAGCAGCACGTCGCCGGCTTCTATAATCGACTGGTCGAGCGGGCCGAAAACGAAATTGTTGCCCCGGATCAGCGCGTGCGGTTTGATGGCGAAGCGGGCGGGACACTCGGAAAGCCGCACGCCGACCAGCGGCGAGACGTCCGGGACGCGACGCTCGACGACCACTCGGCGTGTGCCCTGGGAGATCGTTGCCGGTGCTTCGTCGGGTTCGGGAAACAGGCGCCGGATACGAAAGGCCATCAGCAGAATGCCGGCGGTTGCGACCGGTAGGCCGACATAGGCGAAATCGAAGAAATGAAAGCCTGCTCCGGTTGTCCTGGCGAGCGCGTTGCTGACGAGCAGATTGGCCGGCGTCCCGATCAGCGAGACCAGACCGCCGAGCAGGGCGGCAAAGGAGACGGGCATGACGAGTTGACGGCGGGGGATCGACAGCGCCGTGCCGAGCCGTAGCGCCACCGGCAAGGTAATCGCAAAGGCGCCGATATTGTTCATGAAGATGGAGATAAAGCCGGCAAGCGACGAAACGCCGGATATGACCTTGAAGTACGACGGTCTTGCGGCCGTGAAACGCGCGGCGAGATTATCGAAGAGCTTGGCGCGCGACAGGACCTGAACGATCAGCAGGATTTCGATGACGGTAATGACGACGGGACTGGCGAAGCCGGTAAAGATCTGATCGGCGGGATAAAGGCCGAGTGCATAGCCGGCAAGCAGGCCAGCGATCGCGACGACTTCAATGCGGACGCGCTCGAACGAGAAGAGAAAAAGCATTGCCAGCAGAAGGATCAGCAGGGATGCTTGCTCGAACGACATGGACGGATCCGGTATTTCGTGAACGAAAACGCTATCCCGGACCGCTGCACGCTTCCCGATGATATGCGTCGGGCGGACTGTAATCGTTCGGCATCCGCTGTACAGAGGCGCCGACCGGCAAAGATTGAACGAGCCTCAGGTCTGTGGCCGGGCGGGCACCTGCCACCGACCTGCGGCGTTGCGCTGCAGAACGGGTGTCGAGAAGACGCCGACGGTCCGCGCGGTCCATTGCGGCCCGGCGTCTGCAAGGCTTTCGCGCCAGCGTTCGGATTGCAGCATGGCCGCACCGATGACGACGGGTTCGATGCCGCAGGCAGCGAGCAGATTGATCCCCGAGACGATCGATGCGCCGCTGGAAATGACGTCATCAATCAGGCCGACGCGCCGTCCGCTCAGCAGCGGCAGCATGCGCGGATCGATATAAAGGCGTTTCTCCTGTGTCGGCGTCGTGATCGAAGACAGGGCAACCGAGAGGTCGTTGCGGTACCAGAATTTGCGCGAGGTGCCGAGCGGGACGTAGCGGGCGTGGCCGAGCTTCTGCGCAACGGCCGCCGCAAGCGTCAGGCCCAGCGTCGGGAGGCCGGCGACGACATCGATGCGCATGGGCCTGATCTTTTCGGCGAGGTTTTCGGCCAGCGCATCGAGCACGGCGAAGCTTGCCTGGTTGACGATCAATGAGGCGAGGGCTTGCTCACCATCTCCCAGGATGCGGATCGGCAGGCGAAGCTGGCGACCGTCATCCAGTGCGGCGACATAGAAGGAGGTGAATTCCCGATCGCAGCAAAAGGTGCCGGGTGGATGCATCTCCTGCCAGAAGTCGTGCGGCGCCATCTCCGTCATGTCGTTCTACGTCTCGCCCTTTCCATGCCGGCACTTCGGTGGAGCGCCTGCAATTCCGCCGCGGTCAACGCACGTACGGCGCCTTTTGGGAGTTCGCCGAGTTCGAGCCCACCGATTGCGACCCGCACGAGGCGCAAACATTCAGTCCCGAGCGCCTCCAGCATGCGGCGGATCTGGCGGTTGCGGCCCTCGTCGAGCTCGACCTCGATCCATGAATTCCTGTCGCCCTGGCGCAGGCGCCGCACGGCGGTTGCCGTCAGCAACTCGCCGTCGTGGCGGATGCCCGATGTCATTGCCGCAATCGCCTCGTCATCCATGATGCGGTCGATCTGAACGTGATAGGTCTTCGTCACATGTGTGATCGGATCCAGCAGGATCTGGGCGAATTCGGTATCGTTGGTGAAAAGCAGCAGGCCTTCGCTCGCCTTGTCGAGCCGGCCGACCGGCGACAGATGTGGGATTTCGAAATCCTTGAGGCAATCGTAGACCGTCGGCCTGCCTTCGGGATCGTGACGGGTGGTGACAAGCCCGCGAGGCTTGTTGAGCATCAGATAGATCTTCGCCTCGGCGGCGATCACGAGACCGTCGACGCGGATCTTCGCCGTCACAAGGTCGACCCATGCCGAGGGATCGTTGACCGTGCGGCCGTCGACGGAGACGCGGCCTTCGGCGATCAGTCGTTCTGCCTGCGTGCGGGAGCAATAACCGAGCTTGGAAAGGGCGCGGGGAAGGGTGACCCGCTTGCCTGCAGCATCGGCGGTGAGCTTTGGCCGCTCGCGCTTCTTATGCGATGGGCGACGGTCCCTCATCTGCTATCCCTGTGCTGCTTCGATGCCGTTTCTTGGCATGAACGGCACAAGGATTCCAGCTTGGCGAACAATATCTAGGGAACGATGGGGCTGCAGACCGCCGTCAGTGCTTCTGACAAAGCACCGTCAGGCCATTGAAGAGGTTGCGCTGTCTCAGCGGCAGGCCATGAATCCGGCCAGCTCCTTGCGGCTGACCACGATGCCGGCAGCGGCCTTGACGGGGTCGGGATGCGTATAAGATAGGCTTGGCATTTCCGGCAGCTCGAGTGCCTGACGCATATTCATGATGCCGACCGCGTAACGGCCATTAACACCATCGACGCTGACTTCAATGATGCAATTGGCCCTCTTGTTTTCCATGTTGTCCTCCCTTTCGCTTTTTTTATGGTCCCTTGCTTGCATTAAAAATTGGTTTTTCTAAGACCTAAGCATTTACGCACCCTACCGAAAAACGGATCGGCGGGTGCGTAAAAATATGATTTTTTAGCGGAGTAGGGGATTAGCGCCACCAATGGCGATGCTGCGGCTGCGGGCTGCCGGAAAGCAGGTAACCAAAGAGGAAGCCAACGGCCCCAGCCAGTAACAGCGCCGTTGTCGTGGCGGCTGGATGCTCGCGGGCAGCACCGGCAGCAGCGGCCCCTTCGGCCCTAATCTGGGCGACGGCATTCTTGGCGCGGGGCAGGGCCTCATCATAAG